>NZ_JBHVTK010000005.1:0-396078 GCF_042884695.1 Nocardia sp. NPDC058114
ATCAGGTGCCGTTGCTTGCTCCTTCGTCGCGTACGCAACGGCACCTGATCGACGGGACGGCCGCGAACCCGGCCGCTGCGCGTCCGGCCCCTCCCTAAGGGTCGGGGGCGGGGGCGGGGCTGGGTGGGCGGCATGTTGGCGCGGTGGCAATAATCAAGGCATGAGTGAATGGAAGGCCTTTACCGTCGAGATCGCCGACAACGTTGCCCAGGTCACGTTGATCGGACCGGGCAAGGGCAATGCGATGGGACCCGACTTCTGGCGCGAGCTGCCCGAGGTCTTCGCCGAGCTCGACGCGGATCCGCAGGTACGGGCGGTGGTGGTGACCGGGGCGGGCAAGCACTTCTCGTTCGGTCTCGACCTGGCCGCGACTGCGGGCACGCTGGCTCCGGTGCTGGCCGACGACGCGAAGGCGGGGCCGCGCACGGAGTTCCTCAAGGAGGTCCGCCGGATGCAGGCCTCGGTGACGGCGCTGGCCGAGTGCACCAAGCCGGTGATCGCGGCGGTGTCCGGGTGGTGCATCGGCGGTGGTCTCGACCTGATCGCTGCTGCCGATATTCGTCTGGCCAGCGCGGATGCCAAGTTCAGCCTGCGTGAGGCGAAGGTGGCGATCGTCGCCGACATCGGGTCGCTGCAGCGCCTGCCCGGCATCATCGGCGAGGGCAATCTGCGGGAGCTGGCCTTCACCGCCAAGGACATCGACGCGGCCCGTGCCGAGCGGATGGGCCTGGTGAACGAGGTGTTCGCCGATCAGGAGGCCGTGCTGGCCGCCGCGCACGCGATGGCGCGCGAGATCGCGGGCAACCCGCCGCTGGTGGTGCAGGGCATCAAGGACGTGCTCGAGCAGCGGACCAGCCCGGCGATCGCCGACGGCCTGCGTTACGTGTCGACGTGGAACGCGGCGTTCCTGCCGTCGAAGGACCTGCCCGAGGCGATCGCGGCGGTCTTCGAGAAGCGCGCGCCGGAGTTCAAGGGTGAGTAAAGGCAGTTCAAACGGTTGCCACGGCGACCGTTCTGCCTACATACTTGCATCACACAACTAATTGATTGATGCAAGTAAAGGTAAACGTGTGAGTGAGAGTGAGCCCGCGATCGACGCGATCGCGATCCAGCTCGTGCGGCTGCACCGGCTGCGCGATCGGGCGATGGCCCAGATCAAGGACCACTCGGGGATCGACCCGGCGGGGTTCATGGTGCTGTTCCGGTTGGTGTGTGACGGGCCGATGCGCTCGGGCGCCCTCGCCGACGCGGTGCATTCGGACGCGTCGACGGTGAGCAGGCAGGTCGCGCAGCTGGTGGAGCGTGGCCTGGTGGTGCGCGCCGCCGACCCCGACGACGGGCGAGCCACCGTGCTGGAGGCCACCGACTACGGGCGCGAGACCGCCGACCGGATCCGGGCGCGGCGCCGGAATTCCATCGCCATCGTCACCGAGAACTGGTCCACCGACGATCGCGCGCTCTTCGCCGGGCTGCTGACGCGGTTCGTCGAGGACTACGACGCGGCCCGCCCGGTCCTGCTGGCCCAGCCGCCCGCACTGAGCACTACGGAGAACGTTTCGTGACGACAACCGCGGCCCCGGTGGAATCACCGGCAGGCTTCACCCATCGCCAAATCCTGACCATCCTGTCCGGGCTGATGCTCGGCATGCTGCTGGCCTCGCTCGATCAGACGATCGTGTCGACGTCCATCCGCACCATCGCCGACGATCTCGACGGCTACTCGCTGCAGGCCTGGGCCACCACCGCCTACCTGATCACCGCGACGATCAGCACCCCGCTCTACGGCAAGCTCTCGGACATGTTCGGCCGCAAGCCGTTCTTCCTGGCCGCGATCGGTCTGTTCATCGTCGGTTCGCTGCTGTGCACGCTGGCCACGTCGATGTATCAGCTGGCCGCGTTCCGCGCGTTCCAGGGTCTGGGCGCGGGCGGACTCATGTCGCTGGCGCTGGCCATCATGGGCGACATCATCGGACCCCGTGAACGCGCCCGCTACCAGGGCTATTTCCTTGCGGTGTTCGGCATTTCGAGTGTGCTCGGGCCCGTCCTCGGCGGGCTGCTGGCCGGGCAGGACACCATTCTCGGCATCACCGGCTGGCGCTGGGTGTTCCTGGTGAACGTGCCGCTGGGGCTGCTCGCCCTGGTGGTGGTGACCCGGGTGCTGCACCTGCCGCGCAAGCCGCACGCCACCCACCGCATCGACTTCGCGGGTGCGATCGTGCTCGCGGTCGGATTGGTTCCGCTGCTGATCGTGGCCGAACAGGGTCGCGAATGGGGCTGGAGCAGTAACTCTTCGGTGATCTGTTACGCGATCGGCGCGATCGGGCTGGCCGGCTTCGTCGTGGTCGAGAAGTTCATGGGGGACGCGGCGTTGATCCCGCTGCGGATCTTCGACAATGTGACGTTCGCGCTCGGCGTGGTGATCTCCTTCGTCGTCGGTGCGGCGATGTTCGGCGGCATGCTGCTGCTGCCGCAGTACCTGCAGGTGGTGCGCGGCGCCGGGCCGACCGAGGCAGGTCTGCAGATGCTGCCGATGGTGCTCGGGCTGATGACCGGTTCGATCGTCTCGGGTCGGCTGATCTCGAAGACCGGCCGCTACCGGGCATTCCCGATAATCGGCGCGATCATGCTGACGCTCGGGTTGTTCCTGCTGCACCTGCTCGACGCCGACAGCCCGCTGTGGCTGGCGATGCTGTTCATGGCGGCCACCGGCTTCGGCCTCGGCAATCTCATGCAGCCGCTGACCTTGGCCTTGCAGAACGCGCTGCCGCCCAAGGACATGGGCGTCTCGACCGCGTCGGCGACGTTCTTCCGTCAGATCGGCGGCACCCTCGGCGCCGCGGTGTTCCTGTCGATCCTGTTCTCGCTGCTCACCCCGAACATCACCACCGAATTGCAGCAGTCGGCGGCGGACCCCGCCTACCAGCAGGCCGTGATCGAGGGCGCGCAGAGCACCAACCCGGCGGATGCCGCGCTGGCCAAGGGCCTGCTGGCGCACGACACGTCGGCCGCGGGCAAGGTCCTCCAGGACAGCTCGATCATCCAGCAGCTCGACCCCGAACTCGCCAAGCCCTTCCAGGTGGGCTTCGCCGACTCGATGTCGACGGTGTTCCTCGTCGCCTCCGCGGTGGCGTTGATCGCCCTGCTGCTGGTGCTGTTCTGGAAGGAAGTTCCGCTGCGGATGTCGGGGGGAATCCAAGCCGACGGCGATGCCAAGGCCGCCGAAGGGGTGGGTGCGCTGGTCGACACCGCCGCGCAGTCCGCCGCGTCAGCCGGGGACCCGCGCGACGGGGACGAGGGTGGTCGAGTCCGAGCGGGTGCGCCCCCGGCATGATCATCGGGTGAGTCGATTCGGCAGCGGTGGTGTAGTGCGGCGGTTACGTCGTCTGCCCGCCGCTGTCGGCTATCTGCTGGTGGGCGGGCTGACCGGGGTGGCGTCGCTGTTCGCGGTGGTCGCGCTGGCGATCGTGGCGGCCGCGAGCCTGATCGGGATCGGGATTCCCGCGCTGCCGGAGGCGGTCAAGTTGATCCGGCCGCTGCTGGGGCTCGAACGGCGCAGGGCGGGCAGGTTGCTCGGCACGCCGATCGTGTCCGCCTACCGGCCGTTGACCGGCGACCTGCGTCATCAGCTCGCGACGCTGGCCGCCGATCCGGCGAATCGGCGTGATCTGGCCTGGCTGGTGCTGCACGCGATCATCGGATTGCCACTGGCCGCGCTGGCGGTGGCACTGCCGCTGAGCGCGGTACAGCATCTCGCCATCGCGAGTTATTGGAGTGCGCGGGCCGACGGCACGGTGTCCAGCGGCGGCATCGTCATCGATTCTTGGACCGCCGCCGTGGTGAGCGTGGCGGTCGGCATCGTCTACGGTGCCCTCGCACTGCGCGCGCCCGAGGCGGCGAACGCGCAGGCCCGAGTGGCAGGGGAGTTGCTCGCGCCGGACGAGAACGCCGTGCTGGCCGATCGGGTCGCCGAGCTGACCGTGACCAGGGCCGCCGCGTTGGACGCGCACGGTGCCGAACTGCGCCGCATCGAACGCGATCTGCACGACGGCGCCCAAGCCAGAATCGCGGCGGTGATCATGCAACTCGGACTGGCCGAGCAATTGCGCGACCGTGATTCCGCGGCCGCCGATCGGATGGTGCGGACCGCGCAGGACACGGCTTCGGCGGCCTTGTCCGAACTCCGCGATGTGGTGCGCAGCGTCTACCCGCCGGTGCTCTCGGATCGGGGCCTGAACAGCGCCGTCTCCGCGCTGGCCGCGCGCAGTCCGATCCCGTGCGTGCTCGAATCCAACGGCATCACCCGGCGGCCGATGGCGGTGGAAGCCGCCGCCTATTTCGTGATCGCCGAGGCCATCACCAACGCGACCAAACACTCCGGTGCCGACACACTGTCGATAGAACTGGGTGGGCCGCCCGATCTGCTCACCGTCGAGATCCGCGACGACGGTGTGGGTGGAGCGAGCGCGACCGACGGGGGAGGTCTGGCCGGCATCCGGCGCAGGGCCGAGGCGCTCGACGGGCAGATGACGCTGAGCAGCCCCGCCGGTGGGCCTACTGTGGTGCGGGTGGAGTTGCCGTGCGGGTCGTGATCGCCGAGGACGACGCCCTCCTGCGGGAAGGCCTCGTGCTGCTGTTGAAGACGGCCGGGATCGACGTGGTGGCCGCCGTCGACAATGCCGACGATTTCCTCGCCGTCGTCACCGCCGACCGGCCGGACGCCGTGGTGGTGGATGTGCGGCTCCCGCCGACCTTCACCGACGACGGCCTGCGCGCCGCGGTGCGTGCCAGGACCGTCCACCCCGGGCTGCCGGTGCTCGTGCTGTCGTCCTATGTGGAGGACAGTTACGCCTCCGAACTGCTCGGTGACGGTGGTGGTGGCGTCGGGTACCTGCTCAAGGAACGGGTCGGCAAGGTCGACCGGTTCCTCGAATCCCTGCACCGCGTCGCCGCCGGTGGCACCGCGATGGACCCGGAAGTGATCGCGCAGCTGCTGGTGCGCCGCAAGGTCGACGATCCGCTGTCCACGCTGACCGCCCGCGAACGCGAAGTGCTCGCGCTGATGGCCGAAGGACAGGACAACTCCGCCATCGCGGCACGCCTGGTCGTCACCGAAGGCGCTGTGCTCAAACACATTCGCAGCATCTTCGCCAAGCTCGGCCTCGCCGCCGACGAATCGGGCCACCGCCGGGTCCTCGCCGTACTGGCCTACCTGAACGCGCGCCCCGGATCGTCCTGACAGACCGGGTCGGTGTCGGGCAGCGTGCCGTCGCGGAGATAGGCGTTGACGGTCGTGTCGACGCAGGTGTTCGGGTAGTTGCCGTAGATCCAGTGCACCGCGACATCTTCCAAGGTCACCAGGCGTGACCCCGTCATTGCCCGGTGCATGACCCGCGCGCCCGCGTGGGGGGTGCGGGTGTCGTCGGTGGACTGGACGATCAGGCTCGGCACCGCGTTGCCGATCACGGTCGGCTGCTCGACCGGGGGCGCCCAGAACGCGCACGGCGGGATGTTGTTCGCGAACGCGCCGAACAGCGGTTGATCGGGTCGACTCGCCTCGATATTGCGCCAGTACCAGGCTGGATCGCGCGGTACTTCCACATCGCCGCACAGGACGGCCAACGCCGGTGAGTAGTCGCGTGGCCGCGCGGTGAGCATGAAGGCGAGCGAGGCGGCAAGCTCGGGTTCGGGCCGCACCTCGATGCCGTCGGCGGCATCGGCGAGTTGCCGGATCTGGCGTGCCAGCAGCGGATAGTTGCGTGGGTCGTCGAGCCCGCGGTAGAGCACCATCGGCAGGCTGTGTTCGTCGACGGTGAACTCGCCGATCCGGATCGGCCGGTCGTTCGCGCGGCGGACCATGGTCTGCACGGTCGACCTGACCGCGGAACGGTCCGCGCCGAAACGGAACTCGCCGTCGTGGGCGGCCACCCAATCGGCCCATCGGTCGAATGCCGCCTCGTTGACCGGGCCCATGGCACGGATCATCCCGACCGATCCGTAGTGCTCGGGGTCGACGGCACTGTCGAGGACGAACCGGTCGCTGCGCTCGGGGAACAGCTGGGCGAAGACCGCGCCGAGGTAGGTGCCGTAGGAGGTGCCGAAGTAGCTGATTCGTTCCTCGCCGAGGGCGGCACGGATGACGTCCATATCGCGGGCGGTGTTGCGTGTGGTGATGTGGTGCAGCCGAGGTCCCTCGTTCGTCGCGCACAGCGCGGCGAGTTCGGCATGCTGGGCCACGCTTTCGGCGAAACCGACGCCATCGAGACCGGCGGATTCCAGCCCGAATCCGTGCTGCCAGCGGCAGTTCACCGGGGTGGAGCGGCCGATGCCGCGCGGATCCATGCCGATCAGGTCGTAGCGGTCACGGACGTCGGAGCTCATCGCCTCGCGCACGTCGATCATGAAGTCGAGACCGGGAGCGCCGGGGCCTCCCGGATTGGACAGCAGCACGCCGCGACGTTTCGCCGGGTCCGTAGCGGGCAGCCGCGAGATGGCCACGGTCATCGTTTCCGCCTGTGGCGCCGAGTAATCCACCGGTACCCTCACCTGCGCGCACTGGGCGCCCGCCGGATCGAGACGCTGATCATCGCAGGACTGCCAGGTCAGCGACTGATGGCGAAAACGATCGAGCGGGTCGACATCGGCTGATGCCGTTGTGGCGGTGAGCAATCCGGCGGCCGTCGCGGCGACCGCGACGGCCAGGATCGCGCGTTTCATGAGGCGCAGACCACGGCGTCGAAGGCCCGCTCGACAACCTCTGCCTGGTCTTTGCTGTTCGGCAGCTCGTTCACGGTGATGGTCACCGCGACGCCGTCGGCTGTGACACCGGTGCGGGTATCGAAACCGGGGATGCTGCCACCGTGGGCGACGGTCGTCTTGCCACACGAGGTGGTCTGCACGACCAGGCCTAATCCGTAACCGGCCGAAGGCATTCGGTCGAACTGCACCGTCTGCCGCATCTGTTCCAGCTGTGCGGCGGGCAGCAACTTACCGTCCAGCAGTGCGAGGAAGAAGCGGTTCAGATCCGAGCCGGTGGCGATCATCGCACCCGCGGTATCGCCCCATGAGGGATCGAAGTCGGTGAAATCGACACGGGCGCCGTCGATTGCCTGATAGCCGCGCGGGTGTGGTGTGCGCAGGCCGATGTCGCCGGATGCGGGAAAGTAGGTGTCGCGCAAGCCGAGTGGCTCGATGATCCTGGTGGTGATCTCCGTGGCGGCGGGACGGCCGGTGACCTGCTCGATCAGCATGCCGAGCAGGATGTAGTTGGTGTTGGTGTAGACCGAGCGGGCGCCGGGTTCGTGCCGCGGCGGCATCGTCATCGCGATGCGGACCAGCTCGCTGGGCGAAAAGTGGCGCAGGCGGATGACTTCCGGGTCTGGCTCGATCTGCTGCGTGCCGGGGTCGGCACGCAGGCTGGGATCGCCGCCGGCCAGATAGTCCGGTAGCCCGCTGGTGTGCTGGAGCAGTTGGCGCACGGTGATGCGGTTGCCATCGTTGCCACTGCCCTGCACGACGCCCGGTAGGTACCGCTCGACGGGACCATCGAGTTCGACCTTGCCCTCGGCGACCAACTGCATGACCACGGTCGCGACGAAACTCTTGGTGTTGCTGCCGATTCGGACATACGCCCCGTCGGGAATCGGTGCGCCCGTCTCGATATCACCGACCCCCGCGGTGACGGTCTGTTCGCCGGCCGCGGTGGTGATCACAGCCTGGGCGCCGGGGAATCCGGCCTGCACCACCGATTCGAGCGCCTGCCGGATCTCCGGCCGACCCGGTTGCGCCGCCGTGGCGCTGTTCTCGGGGCCGCACGCGGTGACGGTGAGTAGTGCGAGCAGGCCGGTTCCGGCCGCGAAGGCACGCAGTGACTTGCTCGAAAAAGTGGTGTTGAGCTGCATGATTCGAGCCTAGGAACGAGCGGGCGCCGTGCCCATGCCGCGCACACCCGAATCGAAGGTGGTGCCTGCGCTACCAACCTTGGGGTGGGGTAGGTGAATCGACCAAGGGGAGAGCGAACCTACCCCTAGGGTTGGCTGTTCAAACCTCTGCGCCGCAATAACTTCGAGAAGTCGAAGTTGTCCGCGTCAGGAGAATCAATATGCGCATCAAATCCACCGTCGCCGCCGCCCTGCTGGCCGTCGCGACCGTCGCCGGGGTGTCGGCGGTCGGTGCGGGCAGTGCCGCCGCGGCGCCGTACGGAACGTATTACGGCACCTACTACGAGCTCTATCAGTGCCGCGCGGCCGGGGAAGATCCGTACACCGGCGGGTACTACTGGGAGTGCACGGAGAGCTGGGACGGCTGGGATCTCTACATCTGGTACTGACACCGAAACGGGAAGTCCGAAAACTCTTCGGACTTCCCGTTTTTCGTAGGTCTATCGGCTCAGTGGCCGGATTCCTTCAGCCGAGTGAAGGACTCGTCGATGATCTTCTCGGCCTCGGCGCGGCCGAGCCACTCCGAACCCTCGACGTACTTGCCCGGCTCGAGATCCTTGTAGCGCTCGAAGAAGTGCTTGATCGCCGACAGTTCGAACTCCGAGACGTCGCCCAGGTCCTGGATGTGATCCCAGCGCGGGTCGCCCGCGGGGACACACAGCACCTTGTCGTCGCCACCGGCCTCGTCGGTCATGCGGTACACGCCCACCGGGCGGGCCTCGACGATCACGCCGGGGAACACCGACTCGGGCAGCAGCACCAGCGCGTCGAGCGGGTCGCCGTCCTCGCCGAGGGTGTTCTCGATGAAGCCGTAGTCGGCCGGGTAGCCCATGGAGGTGTACAGGTACCGGTCGAGCTTGACCCGACCGCTCTCGTGATCGACCTCGTACTTGTTCCGAGAACCCTTGGGAATCTCGATGGTGACGTCGAACTCCACGCCATCTCCTTGCTCGTTCGAGTGCTGGTCTGTGCCGAATCGCCAGATCGTTCTGGGGAACCGTTGCGCAACGAGGATAGTGTGGTGTGCTGGTACACCGGTGCGGCAGGCGGCTGTAGTCGCGCAGTCGAGGCGTGTCGGTCGGCGTTGAGGGAGACACTGTCGTGGTCGATGCAGGCGGCAATCCGGGATCACCGGTGCAGGGGCGCCGGAGGTCCCGCTGGATCTGGTTGTCGGCAGTGGTCGTCGCGCTACTGGTGATCGCGGGCGGTTTCGCGGCGATCGCGCAGCCGTGGACGCCGGAATTCCGCCACGGCGGACTCACCGTGGCGCCGCCGCCGGACACGGGTCAGGTGTTTCCCGAGGTGGCTCCGGCCCGATCGGACGCGCCCGCGCCCACGGTGGCGGGCATCGCCGCGGCGCTCGCCGCGGTGGTCGGCAACCCTGATCTCGGTGCGTTCGCGGGTCAGGTGACCGATCCGGGCAGCGGGACGGTGCTGTGGAGTCAGGAGCCGGCCAAGGCGATGATCCCGTCGTCGACGGCCAAGATCATGCTGGTCGCGGCCGCATTGCTGACCTTGCCCGATGATCAGCGGGTGACCACCAAGGTGCTCGCCGGTGCGCCCGGCGAGCTGGTGCTGGTGGCGGGCGGGGACCCCACGCTCACCACACGGGCAGCGGGCGGCTACTACACCGACGGTGCCCGGATCGCGGATCTGGCCGCGCAGGTGCGGGCCGCGGGCCGCCAGGCGAACGCGATCGTGGTCGACACGTCCGCCTACTCGGGGCCGACCATGGCCTCGGGCTGGGACCCGATCGACATCCCGGAAGGGTCGATCGCCCCGATCGAGCCGATCATGCTCGACGGTGGCCGGTTCGACCCCTCGGCCGACTATTCCCCGCGCACCGCGAATCCCGCGCTGGACGCCGGGCGAGCGCTCGCCGCCGAGCTGGGTATCGATCCCGCCGCGGTGCGAGTGGGACCGGCCGCGCAGACCGGCGCTCAGATCGCGAAGGTCGAATCGGCCCCGCTGCGGGTTCGCTTGCACGACATGATGATTCACTCCGACAATGTGCTGGCCGAGACCATCGGACGTGAGCTGGCGGTGGCGTCGGGCCAGCCCGCCTCCTTCGCCGGTGCGGTCGCCGCCACCACGGCCGCCCTGTCGACGGCCGGATTCGATATCGCCGGACTGCATCTGGCCGACAACAGTGGGCTCTCCGTCGACGACCGGGTGACCCCGAAGCTGCTCGATTCGATCATCGCGACCGCGGCGGAACCGACCGGCAACGCCGCATTGGTACCGGCCGGAACACAGGCCAGGCCCGAAAACGACCCGCGCGCAGCGGCTCTCGCGCCGATGCTGGACTACCTGCCCGTCGCGGGCGGCACCGGCACACTCGCGCCGCGCTTCGTCACACAGAACCGGCAGGGTGCGGGGTGGGTGCGCGCCAAGACCGGAACTCTGAGCGTGGCCAGCGCGTTGGTCGGATATGTACTCGACCGCGACGGGCGGGTACTCACTTTCGCACTCATGTCGAACGACCGATTGCCGGAGCAGAGCAGGCCGGCGCTCGACGCGGTGGCGGGTGCCCTGCGCAACTGTGGATGCTCGTAGAGAACGGGTGACTATGACCGACAAGACCGAGCGCAAGAGTTCCGGGTTCAGCGGAGCTGTGGACTGGCGGCTGGCCGCGCGAACCGGGGCGGTGCTCGCTCCCTCCGGGCCGCGCGTGTCCCGGCAGACGGCCGAACAGGTCGTCGCCGAGCTGGCGTCTGCCTCGATACTGGCCGAACTGCCGGTGCGTGAGGTCAGTGGGCTGCTCGACGACCGGCCGGTTCCCGAGGCGCGGATCGTCGACCGGCCGGGGTGGATCTCCGCGGCCGCCGATTCGATGGCTGTGCTCACCGGCATCGAATCCGCCGACGGGGGCAAGTTCGTCGGGAAACCCGCGGGTGTCCAGGCGGGGACCATGCTGGCGTTCCTGTCGACCGCGATTCTCGGGCAGTACGACCCGTTCACCGGCGAGGACGGCACCTTGCTGCTGGTCGCGCCCAATATCCTCGGCGTCGAGCGTGCGCTCGGCGTCGATCCGAGCGACTTCCGGCTCTGGGTGTGCCTGCACGAGGTGACACACCGGGTGCAGTTCTCGTCGGCGCCCTGGCTGGCCGGGTACATGCGCACCAACGTGGACATCTTGAGCGAGGTCGGCGAGGAACCGATGAGCGAGATGCTCACCCGATTACTGAGCGAGGTGCGGTCGCGGCGCAACGGCGACAACACCGACGATCCGAACAGTCGAGGGGTGGTCGGACTGTTGCGTGCGGCCCAGGCGCCGCCGCAGCGCGAGGCACTGGATCGACTGTTGATGCTCGGCACGCTGCTCGAAGGGCATGCCGATCATGTGATGGACGCCGCCGGGCCCGCTGTGGTGCCGACCGTCGCCGATATCAGGGCCGCGTTCGATCGACGTCGACAGAAGCCGTCCAATCCGATCCAGCGGCTGCTGCGGGCCCTGCTCGGCGTGGACGCGAAGGTCGCGCAATACGTACGGGGCAAGAAGTTCGTGGACGCGGTGGTCGAGCGGGTGGGGGTCGCGGAATTCAACACGGTGTGGACGAACGCCGACACGCTGCCGTTGCTGGACGAGGTCGACGATCCGGAACGGTGGATTCGCCGGGTGCTGGGATAGGTCTCGGTAACCTGCACACGTGACTTACGCGGACGGTCGACCGCCGAGCAGGGCCGCGCAGCCTGCTCGTGAATCGCGGCTGCCGTCCGATGATCGCGAGGCGATTGTTCGGTGTGGCCGATGACATCGCCTCGTCCGATGCGCCTGCCGGAGACAGCGGCGGTGCTCGCGGTGCGGCGGGGTGTGCGCGAGTGGGTGGCCGCGCACGGTGGGCGGGGGCCGGTGGTTGTGGGGTTGTCCGGCGGGGCGGATTCGCTGGCCTTGGTGGCCGCCGCCGTTGTCGAGGCGGGTGCGGTGACCGCGGTGGTCGTCGACCATCGGTTGCAGGAGGGGTCAGGGGCGGTGGCCGAGCGGGCGGTCGAGCAGGCGATGGGGCTCGGGTGTGTGGGGGCGATGGTCGTGCCCGTCGAGGTCGGGCGTGCGGGGGGTGTGGAGGCGGCGGCTCGGGCGGCTCGGTACGCGGCGTTGGAGTCGGTACGGGACGGGCGGCCGGTGTTGCTCGGACACACGCTCGATGATCAGGCCGAAACGGTGCTGCTCGGGTTGGCGCGCGGCTCGGGCGGGCGGTCCATTCAGGGGATGGTGGCGTGGAATGCGCCGTGGGGGCGGCCGTTGCTGGGTGTGCGGCGGGCTCAGACGGTGGGGATGTGCACCGATCTGGGGATCGAACCGTGGGACGATCCGCACAACGTCGACCTCAGGTACACCCGCGTGCGGGTGCGCAACGAAGTACTGCCACTGCTCGAGGACGTCCTCGGCGGTGGGGTCGCGCAGGCACTCGTCCGTACGGCCGAGCAGTTGCGTGCGGACGGCGCGGTGCTCGATGTCTACGCGGCCGAGTTGCTGCGGAATGCGCGTTCGCACCGCGCGAGCGCACGTCCCGATGGCGCCATGGCGCGCCGTCCCGATCTCGATGATCGATCCGGCTCCGGTGGCTGCGACGACACTGATCGACCCACGCTGTCGATCGAGATCCTGGCCACTGCCCCGCCCGCGTTGCGTCGCAGGGCGGTGCGCGCCTGGCTTGCGGACGAGGGCGTGAGCGGGCTCATGAACGCCCATTTACAGGCGATCGACGAGCTGGTGAGTAATTGGCACGGACAGGGCGGGGTGGCGGTGGCGGGCGGCTCGAGGGACCACAGGTTGGTCGTGACGCGCGAACATGGCACGCTGGCGGTGCGAGCACAGCCGCGCATTTGATGCCACGAAGGGACACCCACTTCCGTGTACGGAGACGACATCGCATCGGTGCTGATCACCGAAGACGAGATCAAAGCCAAGATCGAGGAACTGGCCGAGCTCGTCGCCAAGCGATACCCGCCCGATTCCCCCGAAGGTGACCTCCTGCTGATCTGCGTCCTCAAGGGCGCGATCTTCTTCATGACCGACTTCGCCAGGGCGCTGTCGATCCCCACTCAGCTCGAATTCATGGCCGTGTCGTCCTACGGTTCGTCCACCTCGTCCTCGGGCGTGGTGCGGATCATGAAGGACCTGGACAAGGACATCGCGGGCCGTAACGTCCTGATCGTCGAGGACATCATCGACTCGGGCCTGACCCTGTCCTGGCTCAAGCGCAACCTGTCCACCCGCAACCCGGCCTCGCTGGAAGTAGTCACCCTGCTCCGCAAGCCCGACGCGCTGCGCACCCCCGTCGACGTCGCGCACGTGGGCTTCGACATCCCCAACGAATTCGTCGTCGGCTACGGCCTCGACTACGCCGAGCGCTACCGCGACCTCCCCTACATCGGCACCCTCAACCCGGCGGTGTACTCGTAATCTTGGAGCGCTGGCGCGCTCGAGTTCGCGCCCCCGGCGGTCCCGCCGATCAGGTACCGCTGCTTGCTCCTTCGTCGCCTACGCAACGGCACCTGATCGGCGGGACGGGCGCGAACCGCCGACTGCGTCGGCGGCCCCTCCTCGAGGTCGGGGCGGTCGGGGTTGGGGATCGACGACTCTGATCAAGGCCCGGATATCGGCGTCGATCGCGCGGAACAGCGCGTACGAGCCGAGGAAGGCCACGACGCTGCCGAGGTAGACCACACGCAGCGAGACCATGGTCGGCAGCAGGTCCTCGGTGGGCAGCAAGGTAATGGCGACCATCGCGATCAGCGGGATGGACGCGGCGACCGCCAGATACCAGCCGCAGCGCCGCAGGAGTCCGCGCAGCGCCGCGGCATCGGTGTGGAACCGGTGGCCTTGCTGCAGGAAGGCCGGGTAGGCGCAGCGGACCATGTAGAAGGTGATGAGGAAGAACGCGTAGGTCGCCGCCACGGCGCAACCGATGGCGTTCGACGTCAGAAATTGCACCGTGGTGCGCGTCTCCAGCTCACCGGTGCTCACCTTCACCGTGGCGGGCAGGATCGCGGCCGCGGTGACCCAGAACAACACGGCGACGACAACCGCCCGGTCACCCAGGTACAGCGATTGCCTGCTTGCCAGGCCCAACGTCGCGGTACCCACGCGCCGCCCGGCCCGTAACGCGCGTGGTACCAGGATCGCGTGGCGGGACAAATAGACCAGGATCACCGCGCCGAGCGCGAAAGCCATCACGTTGGTCACCACCGAGACTATGTGCAGCGCTTCGCGAGCGGCGGGCTCGAGCCGCTGCACCAGCAGGCCGGAGTTCTGCCAGGTCTTGTATTTCACGGCGAGCGCGTTGGGTACCGCGATCGCCAGCGTCATCAGCGCAACCATGAAGGGCCGCAAGCGAATTCGGTAGGAACCGGCAGGCGGGTCGACCAGGTCTCTGCCGCGCGGGTCCAGGCAGAGGTCGAACTGTTCGGCGAGGACGGTGCCGTCGGGCCAGCGGTCGTTTCGGTCCGGCTCGAGGCAGCGCAGCAGCACCCGGCGAAGTGCGGGCGGACAGTCCGGCGGGAGTTGCTGCAGCGCGGAATTACCGACGCCCGTGCTGCGTGCGGAGAGCATCGCTTCGAGTCTGGTTCGATCGCCGCAGTCGGGGTCGTCGGCGCCGGTGTCGTCGAACGGCTTGGTGCCGGTGAGCAGTTCCCACAGCAGCACACCCAGTGAGAAGAGATCGGAGCGTGCTTCGAGGTCGGCGGCGCTGCGGTCGTAGCCGGGATGGCTGGCCTCGAGCTGCTCGGGTGACATGTACGCCAGCGACCCGCCGAAATACGAGAGCGGGCTGGTCCCGGCGGTCTCGCTGAAGCTGATGTTGAAATCGGCGAGCTTCGGCACGCCCTCGGCCGTGAGCAGGACATTCGCCGGTTTCACGTCACGGTGCAGCACACCCCGATCGGCCGCGTGATCCAGTGCCGCGGCCAGGCGCCGACCCAGCCAGGCCACGGTGTCGGGCCAGCTGAGGTGGGCGATCTCGCGCCGCACGCTCGAATCCGCCGGCCGGATCTCGCCCTTCTCCGTCATCGCCGCGTCGATCGCGTCGAGCAGGAGCCGACCGTCGCGTTCGGCGGGCGGGGTCGCGCGGACCCAGCGCAGCAGGCCGAGCAGGGTGCCGCCGGGCAGGAACTGCATGTACAGCAGGCGCAGCCGAGGCGACCCGTCGCCGGGTGGATCGAGGACGAGCTGATCGAACACGCGCACGATGTAGTCGTGGTCGAGCTGGGCCAGGGTTTGCGGCTCGGTACCGCTGTCGGCGGAGATCTTCACCGCGACCAGACGTTGCATCGACCGTTGCCTGGCGAGGAAGACCCGGGCGAACGCGCCAACGCCGAGCTCGGTCAGCAGCTCGAAGTCGCCGACGCGGTCGCCCACCTCGAACCGGTCGAGCCCGCGGCGATCGGTGGAGTGCATGGTGGCGGTGCGGTCGAGCGAGGGGCGGGTCGCCTCGGTGATGACAGTCGAGCTCACGACGGGTCATACGCGCGGACCCGCACGGAAGTTCATCCGCGCCGCAGATCGTCAGCTGACGACGCGTTCCAGGGCTTTCAGATCGGCTTCGAGCGCGCGGAAGAGCAGGTAGGAGCCGATGAAGGCGACGATGCCGCCGACGCAGAGCACCCGGACGGCGACGATCACGGCCGGGATATCACCGGGCGGGAGGAAGGTGACGCCCGCGACGGCGAGGAGGGGGACCGAGGCGGCCACCGCGAGGTACCAGGTGCAGCGGCGGCTCAGCTCGCGCAGCCAGGTGCTGTCGTCGGTGCTGATCTCGCCGTGGCGAAGGAAGATCGGGTAGATGCAGCGGACCAGGTAGAACGTCACGAGGAAGAACGGGTAGGCGACGGCGATCGCCCCGCAGACCAGCAGGGATGCGAGGAAATGGACCACGGCGTGGCCGGGGACATCGCCGGCGGCCAATTGCAGTGCGATCGGGAAGGTGAGTCCGGAGATCGCCCACAGCGAGAACACCACGATCACCACCCGGTCGCCGATGCGCAAGGTGTCGTGTCTGGTGCGGCGCAGAATCTGTGGGTCGTAACGGCGGCCATGGCGAAGGCCGCGCGGCACGGAGAGCACGAAACGGGCGAGGTAGATGAGCACCGCGGCCCCCAGCGGGAAGAAGACCACGTTCACGCCCGCCGTGATCACGACGAACGATTGCTGGGCCGACTCGCTGAGCCGACTCACCACCAGATTCTGGTTGTGCTGGATGTTGTACCAGGAGGCGAGGGCGTTGGGGATGCCGATCGCCAAGATCATCACCAGCAGCGGCCACTTGCGCCACACCATCCGCCAGCTGTTCGGCGGCGGGTCGACGAGGTCGCGGGCCCGGGCGTCCAGACACAGATCGAACTGCTTGGCGAGCACCGCGCCTTCGGCCCAGCGACCCGACCTGTCCGGGTCGAGGCAGGTCAGCAGCACCCGGCGCAGGGCAGCGGGGCAGTTCGCCGGAACCCGGTCGAGCGCGGCGGGATCGACGCCGCCGGTCCGTCGCTCGAGCATGGCCTCGAGGGTGGTTTCGTCGCCCCGGCCCTCGGCCGCGGCGGTGTCGTCGTCGAACGGCTTCGCACCGGTGAGCAGTTCCCACAGGACCACGCCGAGGGAGTAGATATCGCTGCGGGTGTCGAGGTCGGCGGCGGTGCGGCTGAGGCCGGGGTGACAGGCCTCCAGCTGTTCGGGCGACATGTAGGCCAGCGAACCGCCGAAGTAGGCCACCGGGCTGGTGCCCTCGACGGTGCGGCTGAAGCTGATGTTGAAGTCGGCGAGCTTCGGGACGCCCTCGGCGGTGAGCAGCACATTCGCCGGTTTCACATCACGGTGCAGCACACCGTGCGAGGACGCGTAGTCGAGCGCCTCGGCCAGCCGCCTGCCCAGCCAGGCCACCGTTTCCGGCCAGCTCAGGGCGGCGATCTCGGCGCGCACGCTCGAATCGGTCGGGCGGATCTCGCCCTTCTCCTCCATGGCGGCGTCCACGGCGTCGAGCAGCAGTTTGCCGCTGCGTTCGGCGGGTGGGGTCGCGCGGACCCAGCGCAGCAGACCGAGCAGGGTCCCGCCGGGCAGGAACTGCATGTAGAGCAGGCGCAAGCGCCGCGACCCCGAGGGCGCCGAGTCGGTGTCCATCAGTTGCTGGTCGAACACGCGCACGATGTAGTCGTGGTCGAGCTGGGCCAGCGTCTGCGGCTCGGTACCGCGGTCGGCGGAGATCTTCACCGCGACCAGACGCTGCATCGACGTCTGCCTGGCCAGGAAGACACGCGCGAAAGCACCGGAACCGAGCCCGGTGAGCAGCTCGAAATCGCCGATGCGCTGGCCGATCTCGATGCGGTCGAGCGGCTCGAACGCGCCGGGATTCGAGAGTGCGTCCGTCGACGACGTCGCGGCCGAGGTGGCGGTCGCGGTGAGGTCGAGCTGCGGGCGGGTCATCTGGGTACTACGAGTCGAGTCCGCCGTTTGGTTCATCGTCGCGTCGGGATCGTCGGTCCGGTGGGTGCTCTGGTCGAGTTCCTCGGTGTTGAGCAGGCCGCGCAGACTGGCCGCCTGCTCCGGGTACTCGCGCAGGCACTCGCGCGGGTCGACACGTTCGCCGCTGTGCCTGCGGATGACGAATTCCTCGAACACCAGCCCGGCGGGCAGCGTGGCAACGTCGAGTTCGGGGAACTCGGCGCAGTAGTTGACCAGCCGCTTGCGGTCGATGCCGGTGCCTGCGTGGTGCAGCCAGCGATGGCGCAGGTCGACCCGGATCAGCTCGTGCAGCGCCTGCGCGCGCAGGGTGGCCGCGTCGGGGAGGAACTCGGCGATGTCGGGCGGGCGTTCGTCGACCGCGCCCCACGCGGCGGCGAACGCCTCGACCATGTCGACGCGCACATTCGTGGCCCGACCGGCCGTTGCGTCGGGTTGTTCCCCGCTTCCGGTGTTATCGCTCATCAACCGACCTAAAGAGTTCGCGCGGATCGGTGCGAAATTCATTCCGCCACACCCACCGCCATCGCCGGAGAGCTGTACTTGAAATGATAACTTGCGCCTCTAGAGCTGATCACCCGAATTTCGACGACCATGCGACGGGGGCGAATCCGCAGATGAACGAAGACCTCACAGCGGTAGCATGGGAGTCCGTCGACGACGACGGCGTAACGGACGCTGAGGTGACGATGGACTCGTCTCGCCCTCCTGCCGACGAATACCCCATCGGCGGCCCCGCCGCGGCGCTGGCCGCCCGGGTCCGTGCGGGCACCATCACGCCCGCCGACGTCACCGCCGACGCGCTCGCCCGAATCGGTTCGGAGAATCGCAAGATCAACGCCTTCACGGTGGTGCGAGCCGAGCGGGCCAGGGCCGAAGCGCGGGAACTGGCCGCCCGGCAAGACCTCGACGAGCTGCCGCTGGCCGGTGTGCCGGTGGCGGTGAAACAGAACATCGCGGTGGCGGGCGAACCGACCCGGGCCGGTTCGGCGGCCACCTCCGCCGAACCGGCGAGCGTCGATCACCCGGTCGTGGCCAGGCTGCGCGCCGCAGGCGCGATCGTTGTGGGGTTGACGGCGATGCCCGAGCTCGGTTTGTGGGCCAGTACCGACTCCGCGGGGTGCGTCACCCGCAATCCGCGTGATGTCGGCCGGTCGACGGGTGGATCCTCGGGTGGTGCTGCCGCGGCGGTGGCCGCCGGACTCGTGCCGATCGCGCACGGCAACGACGGTCTCGGCTCGATCCGGGTGCCGGCCGCGGCATGCGGGGTCTTCGGGATCAAGCCGGGTAGACACGTGGTGCCCGCGCAGATCGGCGCCGATTCATGGGCGGGACTGGCCGAGAACGGCGTCCTCGCGACCACGGTGTCGGACGCGGCGCTGGCGCTGTCGGTGCTGGCAGGCCGTTCCGACCTGGCCGAACTACGCAAGCCACAGCGACTACGCATCGGACTGGCCGTGGCTCCGCCGTCGCGTCTGGTCCGGATGGATCGGCATTGGACGGCGGCGGCGCGCACCGCGGGTGCGCGCGCGGCAGTGGCCGGGCACGAGGTGCAACCGGTGGAACTGCCCTACGGCGACACGGCGCTGTTGATGCTGCTGCGCTGGCCGAGCGCGGGCCTGGCCGACGCCGACACACTCGAGAACCCCGAACTGCTCCAGCAACGCACCAAACGTCACCTGGCGATCGGCCGGGTGATCCGGCGACTCGGCCTGGTCCGCCCCAGCCAGATCGACCGGACCGAAGCCAGGCTGCTCGAATTCTTCGAGGACTTCGACGTGGTGATCACCCCGACGCTCGCCGCGCCACCGCCCAAGGCCAGGCAGTGGAGCGGGCGCGGGTGGGCCGCGAATGTCGTGTCCTCGGCGCGCTACGCGCCGTTCACCGGACTGTGGAATCTGCTCGGCTGGCCCGCGGCGTCACTACCGATGGGCACCCATCCCGAAGCGCACACCCCGTTGGCCGCGCAGCTGGTCGGTCCGCCGGGCAGCGAGTCCACCTTGCTCGGTCTCGCCGCCCAACTGGAACTGTCGAACTAGACCGCGATCGGCTGCGGCTGCGGTGTCGGCTCGGAGAAACCACCGTCGACGGCGCGACCGGCGAATTCCAGAATGGTCGGGCGCGTGTCGTCGGCCCGCCATGCCACCGCCAGCTCACACGGGGTGAGCCCGGCGACCGGACGCGCGGTGAGCCCGGGCCAGCGGTACATCGGCACGTTGTTCTCGGCCAGCAGGCACACGCCGAGGCCGAGGCTCACGGCCTCGAGCTTGTCCTCGGGGGTGGCCGCCTCGGCGCCGATCTTGGCCGCCTTGCCGCCACGGGCATCGTTGCCGAGCCAGAAGTCGCGGACCGCGCCCGCCTCGGTGGGCAGGGCGACGAAGGGCTCGTCGAGCAGATCGGCGAATTCGATGCTGTCCTGCTCGGCCAGCGGATGCGACTCCGGCAGCAGCACCCAGCGCGGCTCGGTGCGCAGCACCTGCCAGCGATAACGGTTGGGGTCGGGCAGCGGCAGCCAGACCAGCGACAGGTCGGCCTGTCGACCGGCCAGGCCACTGGAGGGGTCGTTCCACGACGCGGCGTGCAGGGCGAGGCGGTGACCGCTCGCGCTCTCGAGGTCGTTGAGCAGACCCCGGCCGAGCGCGGACTGGATTCCGACGCGCAGCACCTCGCCTGCTTCCTGGAGGGACACGTTGGTCACCTCCCACAGCTCGAGGATCTTGCGTGCGCCTTCGAGCAGTTCCTTACCGGCGACGGTGAGGGCGACACTGCGCTGGTTGCGGTCGAACAGGACCACGTCGAGCTGGCGTTCGAGCTGGCGGATCTGGCGTGACAACGTCGGCTGAGCGATATGCAGCCGCTGGGCGGCGTTCGTGAAATGCAGTTCCTCAGCGACGGCGACGAAATACCGCAGATCGCGCAAATGCGGGTCCATAGCACCTTGCTATCAGAATCGGTCGGGAAAATCCAGCCAAAACGGGCAAGGAAGTTCGCGGAAGTGGATCAAAACAGTCACCAGGTTGGTATCGCACAGCATATGGCCTGACATGGTGAGCTGCACCATCGGATTGTCTATTGTTCGTGGCGATCTGCCACCGAGTGGATCGACGTCATATCTGGGCGGCTGACCAGCGAAAATGCGTCGCTGTTCACATCACCTGCTCCGATGTGGGCCGCACCGCGCCGCTGTCGTGCGCGCCGAAAGGTGCCGCTGACCACGGCGACCGTGACCAGCAACTTCGTCGAAGTGATGTTAGTCACAAACAAGTTTCGAAGCGGTGAATCCGGCTGCGCACCAACAGGTGTCGCAGCCGGAATCGACTACTTGCTCTTCTTGAGACGCAGCACCGCGGGCAGGTCGATTCGGCGCATCCCGCGCGCACCGGCCGCCCGCATCGCCGCGACCGCGACGACCAGCTTGTTCATGTCGTAGGGGTACCAGAACAATTCCTTGCCCATGGTCGGCAGCTTCGGCTTCGTCATCGCCTGCGCGCGACAGTATTTCCGCAGCCCCGACGCGCCGCCCCAGCGTGCGCCGACGCCGGACAGGCCCCAGCCGCCCATCGGCATCGCGGGATTGAACAGGTTCGAGAACACGTCGTTGATGTTCACCGCGCCTGTGTTCAGCTGCCTGGCCACGCGTTCGCCGCGCGCCTTGTCGCCGGTCCACACCGACGCCGAAAGCCCGTAGATCGAGTCGTTGGCCATCCGGATGGCCTCGGCCTCGTCGGCCACCTTCATCACCGGCAGCGTCGGGCCGAAGGTCTCCTCGGCGACGCACGACATCGAATGGTCCACATCCACGAGCACAGTCGGCTCGAAGAAGGTGCCGACGCCGGTGCGTTTGCCGCCGGTGGTCACCCGGGCGCCCGCCGCCACCGCCTCGTCGACGTGGCGCTGCACGATCAGCACCTGATTCTCGTTGGCGAGCGCGCCGACGTCGTTCTTCGACTCGCGATCGTCGGCGCCCTGACGCAAGGCGGCGACCGCGGCGGTGAGCTTGGTGACGAACTCGTCGTAGGCAGGCGCTTCCACGTAGACCCGCTCGACCGAGATGCACACCTGCCCGGCGTTGAACATGCCGCCGAAGGCGATGCCGTGCGCGGCGCGGTCCAGGTCCGCGTCGGCGAGCACGATCGCCGGGTCCTTGCCGCCGAGCTCGAGGCTGTAGGGCACCATCCGCTCCGCGCAGGTGGCCGCGATCTTGCGACCGGTCGCGGTGGAACCGGTGAACTGGATGTAATCGGCGTTCTCGACCACCGCCGCGCCGGTCGCGCCCGCGCCGGTGACCACCTTGAACACCGGCGGCGCACCGATCTCGGCCCAGCCGCGGGCCAGCTCCACCGCGGACAGGGGCGTCACCTCCGACGGCTTGAGGATCACCGCGGCGCCGGCCGCCAGCGCGGGGAACACGTCGATCGCGGGCATCGCGAGCGGGAAGTTCCACGGCGTGATCACTCCGACCACGGGATAGGGGCGGTAGGCCACAGTCAGCGACTTCACCCGCGCGAGCGGGCTGTGCGGCGACGGGTGCTCGTCGGCGAGGAACTTGCCCGCCCGGCGCGCGTAGTAGCCGAGAATGTCGACCGCGAACGCCGGATCGATGATCGCGTCGACGCGCGGCTTGGCGGTCTCGGATTGCAGCACCGCGGCCAGGTGCTCGGTGTTGTCGATCAGCCAGTCCTGCATCTTCAGCAGCCACTGCTTGCGCCCGGACGGCCCGATCGCTTCCCATTCTGGCTGGTAGAGGCGCAGTTCGCGGACCGCGGCCGCCACGTCGTCCGGTGTGGTGACCGGTACGGTGCCGACGAGTTTGCCCGTGGCCGGATTGTGTACTTCGATCACCGCGACGTCTTTGTCGAGTTCGCTCATCGGTCGTTCTCCTCGTGCGTCTGCTGAATTCGGTTCACCGACTATCGCGGCGCGGCCAAGAGGAAGTGGCGTGCCTGCTCAGACAATTAGAACACGTTGCAGTTCTGGATCGAGCTGATTCCTACGGTGCTTCGCTGGCCTCGTTCTCGCGCGCCGCGATCCGGCGCAGCGGTGGCTCGGTGGGCGGCGGGACCCGGCGATCGGGGAGTTCGGCCAGCAGTGCCGTGGTAGCCGCGGCGATGGCCGCGACAGCCTTGTCGACCGCGGGTTTCGTGGCGCTACTCAGGCCGGAGATGCCGCCGACTTTGCGCACATATTGCAAGGCGGCAGCGTAGATCTCCTGCTCGGTGGCGGCAGGCTCCAGACCACGCAAGACGGTGATATTTCTACACATGTCAGAACCATAGACCTGTGAGGCATGACACGACAGGCGAAGAATAGGGGGATCTGAAAATCTCGTGATGCACGTGAGATTCGCACGCCACCCGTGATCGCGGTCACGGCACTAGACTCGGCCGCATGCCTGCCAGGGGAGTACCAGCGCTGACCACATTTCCCTACCCGGAACTGGACGAGCGCGAAGAAGATCACTGGTCGGGTGCGGGGGTGAGCGACGACGAACTGCGCGCGCTCGCCCTCGGCGCCTTCTACTCCACCCGCTGGGACGCCTTCCACGACGCGATGTTGCTCGGCCCCGAGCGTGAACACCCGCTCGGCGACCGCCGCGAACTCGCCATCGACACGCTCACCGGCGCCTGGGGCATCACCGACGGCACCGAAGCCCGCGCCTCGATGGAACAGTTGCTCGAAGGCATGCACGCGCCGTTGTATTCGCTGGTGCATCCGCTGGTGATGGCCTCGGTCAACGCCAGCGAGCGCGACCGTTTCGGTGAGCGGGCCGACAAGCAGCGCGCGTTCCTGCGGCAGGTCGGTTCGTTTCGGGGGATGGACAATCCCGAGGCGCTGGTGCGCGATTACGACATCTGGGCCCAGGCCATAAAGATCGGCTTCACCGATCATCTCTCGCGCCCGTTACCCAACGACATCCACGCCTGGGATCTGGCCCGCGTCGTCGCGGTGGCCCGCATGGCGTTCACCGCGGGCTACATCGACGCCGACGTGGCATGGGAATACTGCATGCGCGCGCTGGTGCCCGCGCAGCGCCGCTACCGCAACTGGCGCCAGTTCGGCGACGCCTACCTCACCGGCTGGACCTACTGGCAGGCCACCGAGGACCTCGCCGAACTGAAGAACGGCGGCGTCGACCGCCGGATGGAACTGGTGCGACTATGGACCCGGCCCACCAGCCCGTGGCGGCGGATCGAACTCAACGAACCGGAGCAGAAGGCGGAAACCGAAGCGGCCGAACCGAATTGAGCATTCGGTCCGGCCACCGGCACTACAGGCTGCGCAGGATACCGCGGCCGTAGCGCTGGAATTGCGTGTCGTCGACCATGCCGAGCGAATGCCGCTCGACCAGTAATTCCCATTCCGCGTAGAGCTGGTTGACACCGGGGTCGGCGGGACCGGCGGCGCCGTCGGCAGCCTGCCTGCGGATGGCGAAATTCACCGCGCAGGTGACCCGTTCGGTGTCGGCGCGATCCACGCCCGCGAAATGCAGCGTGCGATTGCCGTCATTGATATCGATGCCCGATCCGCCGTGGCGCGTATCCACCTCGCCGGGCGCCGAGCGCGCGCCTTCGACGGTGCGGGCGCCGAGAATCGCGGCCACCGCCAATTCGAAGGCATAGCGCTCGCCGCTGCCGATGGAGATGAACAGCACGCGGGAAGTGGTCGCGGCGAGCAGGCCGATGCCCGATCCCGCAGGCGGGGCGGCAACGGCGATGGCCGTTTCCAAGACGTATTCGTCAGGCGTGACATACCGGTTCAGCGCGGTGACGGCCGAACGCGCGTCCTTGCGCGGCGCCATCCGGCGCACGGCGCGCTCGACATCGGCGCGGGTGGGACCCGACTTGCCCCACTCGGGAGCGGGCGGGGTGAGATCCGGCGCGGCCACGTCGATGCGCTGGGTCACCATGATCTGGTCGTTGATCCGGTCGACGATGCCGAGGGCGGCAGGCACGTCGTGCTCGGCGATGAGCACCGGAAGGGGAGTGCGGTCGGCGGGAACGCCGGTGAGGACCGCCGTGGGATAGCGCAGATAGATCTCGATCACCACCGCTTCGTCGGCGCGCCGATTGAGGCGCACCTTGAGCAGGTCGGCAATGGGAACGTCGAGAACACGTTCGCCGTCGGTACCCGGCCGGAGGACGACGAGCCGTCCACCGCCGTGGCGCAGAATCGCTGTGGGTGTTCGTAGCTCGACGATGTCTATACCCCCTGCGCTGTAGTTGTGTCGTCGCCCACGATAAGGCGGGCATGACATGATTGTGGCCACTTGCCACAACCCGGTCGGAGCGTTCGGGAACCTCTTGCGTTCTCCGGCCGTTTACCAGTGCAACTGCACCAGCAGCCGAACTGCGCGATGTATCGAACTAGACCGTACGCGGTAACGTGGCATGTCCGCATCCGAAACCCGCCGATCTCGACGCTTCGCAAGCACACCCGGAGTAATAACCGGAAAGGACTGGGCCGTCCGGCCGACGCTCTATGAACCGCAAGACAGTGTTTCGCACCTTGGCGATCATCTCGGGCATCATGCTCATGATCTGGCTGTTCAGCTTTCTCAGCGATGACACGCGCGGTTGGGAGAGTGTCGACACTTCCGTTGCGCTGGCCCAGCTCGAGGACAAAGCGAACGTCAAGAACGTGCAGATCGATGACAAGGAGCAGCAGCTCCGCATCGAACTGAACAACGGCAACGAAGCCACGAGCAACAACGCCAAGATCGTCGCCAAGTACCCCAGTGGTGGGGAGAACTCCGCGCAGGTCCTCGACGCCGTGCAGAAGTCCGGCGCCCCGTACGACACCGTGGTCAAGCAGGAGAGCTGGCTGTCGCAGCTGCTGCTGTTCATCGTGCCGATGGTGCTGCTGGTCGGCCTGTTCATCTTCGTGATGTCGCGCATGCAGGGCGGTGGCCGTGGCGGAATGATGGGCTTCGGTAAGTCCAAGGCCAAACTGCTGACCAAGGACATGCCCAAGACCACGTTCCAGGACGTGGCCGGTGCCGACGAGGCCGTCGAAGAGCTCTACGAGATCAAGGACTTCCTCCAGAATCCGGCCCGCTACCAGGCGCTCGGCGCGAAGATCCCCAAGGGCGTGCTGCTCTACGGGCCGCCGGGAACCGGTAAGACGCTGCTGGCCCGCGCGGTCGCGGGCGAGGCCGGGGTGCCGTTCTTCACCATCTCCGGTTCGGACTTCGTCGAGATGTTCGTCGGTGTCGGCGCCTCCCGCGTGCGTGACCTGTTCGAGCAGGCCAAGCAGAACAGCCCGTGCATCATCTTCGTCGACGAGATCGACGCGGTCGGCCGCCAGCGCGGTGCGGGCCTCGGCGGCGGTCACGACGAGCGCGAGCAGACCCTCAACCAGCTGCTGGTCGAGATGGACGGCTTCGGTGATCGCTCCAACATCATCCTGATCGCGGCCACCAACCGGCCCGACATCCTCGACCCCGCGCTGCTGCGCCCCGGCCGGTTCGACCGGCAGATCCCGGTCGGCAACCCCGACCTGGCCGGTCGCCGCGCGATCCTGCGGGTGCACTCGGCGGGCAAGCCGATCTCGCAGGAAGCCGACCTCGAGGGTCTGGCCAAGCGCACCGTCGGCATGTCCGGCGCCGATCTGGCCAACGTGATCAACGAGGCCGCGCTGCTCACCGCCCGCGAGAACGGTTCGGTCATCACCGGCGAATCGCTCGAGGAATCGGTCGACCGCGTGATCGGTGGACCGCGCCGCAAGAGCCGCATCATCAGCGAGCACGAGAAGAAGATCACCGCCTACCACGAGGGCGGCCACACCCTGGCGGCGTGGGCGATGCCCGATATCGAGCCCGTCTACAAGGTCACCATCCTGGCCCGCGGCCGCACCGGCGGGCACGCCATGACGGTGCCCGAGGACGACAAGGGCCTGATGACCCGCTCGGAGATGATCTCCCGGCTGGTCTTCGCGATGGGTGGCCGCGCCGCCGAGGAACTGGTGTTCCACGAGCCCACCACCGGCGCGTCCTCCGATATCGACCAGGCCACCAAGATCGCCCGCGGGATGGTCACCGAATACGGCATGAGTGCCCGCCTCGGCGCCGTGCGCTACGGCCAGGAGCAGGGCGACCCGTTCCTCGGCCGCTCGATGGGCGTGCAGGCCGACTACTCGCACGAGGTCGCCCGCGAGATCGACGAGGAGGTGCGCAACCTCATCGAGGCAGCACACACCGAGGCATGGTCGATCCTCAGCGAATACCGCGAGCAGCTCGACGCGTTGGCCACCGCGCTGCTCGAGCGCGAGACGCTGCACCGCAAGGATCTCGAGACGATCCTGGCCGGTGTGGAGAAGCGTCCGCGGATCACCGCGTTCAACGATTTCGGTGACCGGCACCCGTCGGACAAGCCGCCGGTGAAGACGCCGGGCGAGCTGGCCGTCGAGCGCGGCGAGCCGTGGCCGCCGGTGCAGCCCGCGCCGGTGCCGGTGCCCAACGGTGCACCGCCGGTGGAGCCCAACGGCTACCCGGGTCAGCCCTACGGCCAGCCCGCACCACCCGCCGCCGGTTACCCGTTGCCCGCCGCGCCGACCCAGGCGTTCCCCCGGCAGTCGGGCACGCACGGTTCGCGGCCCGATTACGGCGCACCGGCCGGCTGGTCGGCTCCGGGTTGGCCGCCGCGCGAGGAGCAGCAGCAGCCGCAGCAGCAACAGCCGCAGCAGCAGCCCCAACCGCCGCAGGACCAGGGCAGTGCCTGGGGCAGGCCCGAGCAGCAGCAGCCGCGGCACGCCAGCGATGGTTTCCAGCCGTGGGGTGCTCAGCCGCAGCCGCCGGTGCGTGACGCCGATCCGGAGAACAAGGAGTGGGAAGGGCCGAACGGCCGCCACTGACCGGGGGCCAACTACGCTCGGAGGTCGAATGCCGAACAAGTACCGGCATTCGGCACTGGTTCTCGGATCACGCTCGGCCGTCGAATGTCGGGTGGTCGCCGGCTTTCGGCTCTCGTTCTCGGCCCGCCCGCCTCTGGACTGAGCGGAGAACAGGGCCGAGAACCCGCGGCGCCAGCCGCAAATATCACGGAGGTGCGGAGAAGTTGTCGGCCAACAAGCAGGAACTCGATCCGGCAGGTGAGCTGGGTGCGACCAGTCCGTCGGTGCTGACGGCGCTGGCGACCGGTTTGCCGTTCGATCAGGAGCGCGCCGAGAACGCGGTGCGCGAGCTGCTGCTCGCGGTCGGTGAGGATCCCGACCGTCCCGGCCTGCTCGACACGCCCGCGCGGGTGGCGCGTGCTTACCGGGAGATGTTCGCCGGGCTCTACACCGAGCCCGACGCGGTGCTCGCGACCACCTTCGACGAGGGTCACCAGGAACTCGTGCTGGTTCGTGACATCCCGATGTTCTCCACCTGTGAGCATCACCTGGTCTCGTTCCACGGCGTCGCGCACGTCGGCTACATCCCCGGCTCGCACGGCCGGGTGACGGGGCTGTCGAAGCTGGCGCGCGTGGTCGATCTCTACGCCAAGCGCCCCCAGGTGCAGGAGCGGCTGACCAGCCAGATCGCCGACGCGGTGATGCGCCGACTGGATCCGCGCGGCGCGATCGTGGTGGTCGAGGCCGAGCACCTGTGCATGGCCATGAGGGGAATCCGTAAGCCCGGCGCCAGCACCACCACCTCGGCGGTGCGCGGCCAGCTGCAAACCGACTCCGCCTCGCGAGCCGAGGCGCTGGACCTGATCCTGCGCAAATGAGCCAGCCACTGGTGACCGCCCGTGACCACCGCTCCTGCGTGGTCATGGGTGTGGTCAACGTGACCGCTGATTCTTTCTCCGACGGTGGTCGCTACCTCGATCCCGAACTCGCGATCGCGCACGGTGTGGAGCTGTACGAAGCGGGTGCCGACATCGTCGACGTGGGTGGTGAATCCACCAGGCCGGGCGCCGACCGGGTCGACCCGGCCGCCGAGGCCGCCAGGGTCGCTCCGGTGATCCGCGGACTGGTCGCCGCCGGGGTGCCGACCAGTGTCGACACCATGCGCGCCGAGGTCGCCGAGGCCGCGCTGGAGGCGGGCGTCTCGGTGGTGAACGACGTCTCCGGCGGCCGTGCCGACCCGAACATGGTGAAAGTCGTCGCCGAAGCGGGCGTGCCGTGGATCCTCATGCACTGGCGGGCGGGCGCCGACTACCGCCATACCGGCCCCGCCGATCACTACGACGACGTGGTCGCCGAGGTGAACGCCGAACTCTGCGCCCAGGTCGACCTGGCTGTCGCCGCGGGGGTCACCCCGGACCGGCTGATCCTCGACCCCGGCCTCGGTTTCGCCAAGAACGCCGAGCACAACTGGGAACTCCTCGCCGCTCTCCCGGAGCTGGTGGCAGGCGGTTTCCCGATCTTGATCGGCGCCTCACGCAAGCGTTTCCTCGGCGCCCTCCTGGCCGACGAAGCCGGCCCACGCCCGCCCGACGGCCGCGAAACCGCCACCGCCACCCTGTCGGCCCTCGCGGCCACCCATGGCGCCTGGGGCGTGCGCGTGCACGATGTCCGGGCTTCCCTGGACGCCATCGCCGTCGTCGATGCCTGGCGTCGAGCAGCCGACGCTCGATCGGCCGCTGGGCGCACGCCGTGAACGTCCTCGCTACCCGAACTGCCGCAGGCGTCCGAGTCACCCTCCGAGGAGCTGTCCGATGAACTTGCCCTTGCTGCCGCCGCCCGCGGGCAGGCCCGCCTCGTCGCGGATCGAGCTGCGCGGCCTGCGTGCTTTCGGCAGGCACGGAGTGTTCGATTTCGAGCGTCGTGACGGCCAGGAATTCGTCGTCGATCTGACGGTATGGGTCGATTTCGCCGCGGCCGCCGCGTCCGACGACCTCGCCGACACCGTCGACTACGGCGCGCTCGCCGAGCGTGCGGTGCGCATCGTGACCGGTCCGCCGCGCGATCTGATCGAAACAGTGGTCTCCGAGATCGCCGACGACGTGATGGCCGACCCGCGGATCGAGGCGGTGGAGGTGGTCGTGCACAAGCCGTCGGCGCCGATCCCGCACACCTTCGAAGACGTGCGCGTGGTGGCCACCCGGTATCGCACGCAGGCCCCGGAGCCGCGCCGATGACTCGCGCGGTGCTCTCGATCGGCTCGAATCTGGGCGATCGGCTCGCGCATCTGCGCAGCGTGCTCGACGCGCTGGGGGAGCGAGTCGTGGCGGTGTCGCCGGTCTACACGACCGCGCCGTGGGGTGGCGTCGACCAAGACGATTACCTCAATGCTGTTGTCACAGCCGAAGATCCGGCCTTCGACGATTACGCCTGGCTGCGTTTCGGTCAGGAGCTCGAGCAGGCAGCGGGCCGCGTGCGCGAGGTTCGCTGGGGTGCGCGCACCCTCGATGTCGACGTGGTCCAGTGCGCCGACAGCACCGGCACGGCGATCGCCCGCGACACCGATCCGACGCTGATCCTGCCGCACCCGCAGGCACACAACCGGGCCTTCGTCCTCATCCCGTGGCTGGCTGTCGAACCGTCCGCGCACCTTGTCGTCGACGGGGCCGCGCGCCCGATCGCCGAGCTGCTCGCCGGACTCGACCAGTCAGAGAGGGACGGCGTGGTCCGTACCGACCTGGTGCTATGCGAGGAAAGCGCCGGCTCGTGCTGAAACCCACCCGGGTACTCGACCTCGCGCTGAATGTGGTGGTGGCCGCCGCGGTCGCCTGGGTCGCCACCCGGTTCGCCTATTCCAGCTTCCCGTCGATCTCGGTGGCCGCGGGCGCCTCGCTGCTGCCGGTCGCCGCGATCGAGGCGGCGCTCGGCTTCGCGATCAAGGCCAAGATCGCCGATGAGCAGATCGGCGACGGATCGGGCCAGATGCATCCGATCAACGTGGCCAGGGGTGTGGCGCTGGCGAAGGCGTCGTTGCAGGTGGGTTCGCTGGCCGCGGGTGTGTGGCTGGGTTTCCTGCTGTGGGTTTTCCCACAGCGCGGGACCGTCACCGCCGCCGCTACGGATTCGCCGGGTGCGGTGGTCGGCCTGCTGGCCGGTTCGGCCCTGGTTGCTGCGGCTTTGTGGCTGGAGTATTGCTGCCGGGCACCCGAGGACCCGACCGACGACCCCGCTACTACATAGCAACTTGCGAATGGAATCTCCGTAGCCTTTGGTGGGCCGACCAGCCGATTCCGGCTACCCTGGCCCTCATGGTTTCACCCTCCCGCAGCACGGCGCCCCGACGACGGCGGGACGACGCGGGAAAATTCTTCGTCGGTTTCCTCATCCTGCTCGGTCTGACCGCCAGTGTTTTCCTGATCTTCAGCGAAAACGTCCAATACGTGCGGATCGGCCTGGTAGCGGCCCTGTGGGCCGCGGTGATCGGCGCGCTCGCGGCTACCCGCTACCGCAAGGACGCGGCCGTCGACAAGGCGAAGGTGCGCGATCTGCAGACGGTGTACGAGTTGCAGCTCGAGCGTGAGATCAACGCGCGCCGTGAGTACGAGATGGGTGTCGAGGCGCGGGTGCGCGCCGAAGTCGGCGCCGACTCCTCCGAAATCGCCGCGCTGCGCGCCGAGCTGACCCTGCTGCGCCAGAATCTGCAGGTTCTCTTCGACGGCGCCCTGCTCGACGAGCAACCTGCGCTGCAGGCCGATGCCGTGCGGATCGACGCGTTGCCCGCCGGTGGCTTCAATGCCTTCGACGAGCCCGACCACGATTTCGACGTTAGCCCCGAGGATGCCACCGCCGCCTGGTTCGGCCCGTGGCAGCAACCGCCCAGCGCACTGAAACCTGTCTTCATGCAACCGGTTTCGGCCAATTTCGCCGACCCGTACGACGATCCGGTCACCGCCGAGACCTCGGCGGTGCAGCTCGACGAGTACGCCGAAACCCAGCAGTCGACCGCCCCCGCGCAGCCCGCCGCACCGACCACGTCATCGGGAAAGACGCCGCCGCCGCGCCTGTCCTCGCCGAACACCCGCCAGGTGACGGAGACGGTCCTGCCGGCCGAGCCCACCACCAACGGCAACTCGGCCGCTGCCCCCGAGCCCACCCCGGCGGCGGCCGAACCGACTCCGGCACCGGTTGCCGCGGCCGAACCTGTCCCGGCACCTGTAGCGACGGCCGAGCCCACCCCGGAGCCCGCCCAGCCCCCGGCCACCCGCCCCGAGAAGGCCCCCTCGGTGGGCACCAGCTCTCGTCGGCGCCGCCGCGCCGAAACCGAGGGCACCGCCCGGCTGTCGGTGGCAGACATCATGGCCAACCTCGAATCGGAGTCCACCGGCTCCGCCTCTCCGCGTACCTAGCTGGTCGCAACACCGACAACAGCCGGCTCGCCCACCGGCAACCCTCGGCCGCGTCCACCTGTCACCACGCACCTGGGTCCGGCCTGAATACGCGGAGTGGCGGACCAGGTGAGCGCTAGATCACGGTGGGGGCGTGTGGCGGTCCTCGAGTAACTCCCTCTATTCTCGAAGCGAACGTCTGGTACCCGCACCGCGGGACTGGAACGCAAATCGAGAGGACAACGTTGACCTCGAGAAGTGTCAACCCTGATGGCGCAAACACGAGTGGCGACTCCGTGCCCGCACGAATGGATCCAGCGCCCGCACGACTGACGGTGGGAATCGTCTCGGCGGGACGAGTGGGTTCCGCACTCGGCGTAGCGCTCGAGCGAGCCGGCCACGTGGTCTTCGGTGTCGCCGCGATCTCCGACGCCTCGGTGCACCGCGCCCGTACCCGGCTGCCCGAAGCCCATGTGCTGCCGATCGAACAGATCGCCCAGCGCAGTGAACTGCTCCTGCTCGCCGTGCCCGACGCCGAACTGGCCGGGCTGGTCCGCGGCCTCGCCGGTGCGAACGTGGTCCGCCCCGGCACCATCGTCGTGCACACCTCCGGCGCGAACGGAGTCGCGATTCTCGAACCGCTGACGAAGCAGGGTGCGCTCGGCCTCGCGATCCACCCCGCCATGACCTTCACCGGCCACGACGAGGACATCGCCCGGCTCGCCAATGCCTGTTTCGGCGTCACCGCCGCCGACGAGGTCGGGTACGCCATCGCACAGGCGCTGGTGATCGAGATGGGTGGCGAACCGGTTCGCGTCGAGGAAGATCAGCGTTCGCTCTATCACGCGGCCCTCGCCCACGGCAGCAATCACCTGGTCACGGTGATCGTCGACGCCGTCGCGGCCCTGCGTGAATCCCTCTCCGGCCCCGGTCTGCTCGGCCAGCCGCTGGTCGACGATCAGCCCGGCGGCCTTCCCGAACGGCTGCTCGCCCCGCTCGCCTCGGCCGCACTCGACAACGCCTTGCGTCGCGGCCAGGCCGCACTCACCGGTCCGGTCGCCCGCGGTGATGTCGACGCCGTCGCCGCCCATCTCGCCGCGCTCGAGCAGGTCGACGGCCGCTTGGCCGAGGCCTACCGAGCCAATTCGTTGCGCACGGCCCAACTCGCCCACACCGATCCGGCACTGCTGGAGCTCCTCGCCAAGGAAGGCCACTGATGGAACCCCGAGAAGTGCATCACCACCAGGGTGGCGCTCGCGCGACCGGCGCTTTCAAGGCGGGCGTGCTCACCGTGCACCACAACCCCGAGGTGCTCGACACGGTCGCCAAGGCCCTGCGCGGCGCCGGTCGCACGGTCGGTTTCGTGCCGACGATGGGCGCGTTGCACGAGGGGCACCTCGCGTTGATCCGTCAGGCCAAGCTCAACAACCAGGTCGTGATCGTCTCGATCTTCGTCAACCCGCTGCAGTTCGGCGCGAACGAAGACCTCGACGCCTACCCGCGCACTCTCGACGCCGACCTCGAACTGCTCCGCACCGAGGGCGTCGATCTGGTTTTCGCGCCGACGGTTTCCGATATGTACCCGGACGGCATGCGTACCACGGTCCAGCCGGGTCCACTCGGCGCCGAGCTCGAAGGCGGCAGCAGGCCGACGCATTTCGCGGGCATGCTCACCGTCGTCGCGAAGCTGCTCAACATCACCCACGCCTCCGAGGCGTATTTCGGTGAGAAGGACTACCAGCAGCTCACGCTGATCCGGCAGATGGTGCGCGACCTGAACATGGACGCGAAGATCGTGGCCTATCCGACGGTTCGCGAGCCCGACGGCCTCGCCCTGTCCTCGCGCAACCGCTTCCTCGACGCAACCCAGCGCGAGTCGGCGCTGGCGCTGTCGGCCGCGCTCGCCGCGGGCCGTCACGCCGCCGGCCTCGGCGCGGAGGCGGTTGTCCAGACCGCTCGCTCGGTTCTCGACGCGGTGGACGGCCTCGATGTCGACTATCTCGAACTGCGCGATGCCAACCTGGGTCCGGCCCCCACCGCGGGCAACGCCCGCCTGCTGGTCGCCGCCAGAGTCGGCGACACCCGCCTGATCGACAACGCTCCCGTAGTACTCGGCGCCCAGATCGACGGGCATCCCGACGCGAACTCCCTCCCTGCCTCGCAGGCGCACTGAAAGGCGACGACGATGTTGCGCACCATGATGAAGTCGAAGATCCACCGTGCCACCGTGACCCATGCCGACCTGCACTATGTCGGGTCGGTGACCGTCGACCAGGATCTGCTCGACGCCGCCGATCTGCTCGAGGGTGAGCAGGTCTGCATCGTCGACATCGACAACGGCGCCCGCCTCGAGACCTATGTGATCGCCGGTGAGCGCGGTTCGGGCGTGATCGGCATCAACGGTGCCGCCGCCCACCTCGTGCACCCCGGTGACCTGGTCATCCTCATCGCCTACGGTCAGATGGACGAGGCCGAGGTTCGCGAGTACGACCCGAAGGTGGTCTTCGTCGACGACCACAACCGTCCGGTGGAGCTGGGCAGCGACCCCGCGCACGCACCGGAGGGCTCCGGCCTCACCTCGCCGCGCTCGCTGTCGTTCGTCTGAGCCGGGCGGGGGACCCAGGACCATGCTGCTGACGATCGACGTCCGCAACACCGGAATCGAGCTCGGCCTGTTCTCCGGTAGTGGCGACCACGCGACACTGGTGCGGCACTGGCGGATTCACACCAATCCGCTGATCACCGCGGACGAGTTCGCCATGCAGGTGCGCGGTCTGGTCGGCGACGATCTCGATCAGATTGCCGGTGTCTCGGCGTTGTCGACCGTGCCGCCGGTGCTGCGCGAACTGCGCGCCATGCTGGCGCGCTATTGGTCCCATGTGCCGCATGTGCTGGTGGAACCCGGTGTGCGAACAGGCATTCCGTTACTGGTCGACAACCCGAAGGAAGTCGGCGCCGACCGCATCGTCAACTGCCTTGCCGCGTTCCGTAGTTTCGGCGGGCCCGCGATCGTCGTCGATTTCGGCACTGCGATCTGCGTCGACCTGGTCTCGGCCAAGGGGGAATTCCTCGGCGGCGTGATCGCGCCCGGGGTGGAGATCTCGGCCGAGGCGCTGGTGGAACGCAGTGCGATGCGTCGCGTCGAGCTGGCACGGCCGCGTTCGGTGGTGGGCAAGAACAGCATGGAATGCATTCAGTCCGGCGCGATCTTCGGGTTCGCCGGGCTGGTCGACGGGCTGGTCGACCGCATCCGCGACGAATTCGACGCGTTCGCGGGCACCGATGTCACCGTCGTCGCGACGGGGGCGGGCGCACCGCTGATCGTGCCGGAGTCGGAAACCATCGACCAGCACGTCCCGCATCTCACGCTCACCGGCCTGCGCCATGTCTACGAGCGCAACAAAAAGTAGTGTCTGCTAAACTAGCGCTCGTGATCTTCCGTGTGAGCACCCAGGAGTGTTGTCGAGGCTAATCTGCCTCGACCGTTCGAGGCTGACGTTTTCCCTCGACCGTTTTCTCACCTCCTGGAGATGCGCTCATGCGTTCTTCTGTCCTTTCCCTTCCGTCCGCGCGCGACGAGTACTCCGCGACGCCCCCGCTCGACCGGGCGATCGCCTCGGCGTTGCCGACCCGGTTGCGGCCCGCTGACCTGCTGCGACTCACCGACGAAGGCGCCGAAGACGTCCTCTCCGGTCGCTACGACCACCTCCTGCCCGCCGACGGTATCTGGCCGGCCGACGAGCGCTGGGCGACCCGCCTCTCGCACGACGACGAGGTCGATGTCTGGCTGATCAGCTGGACGCCGGGCAAATTCACCGATTTGCACGATCACGCCGGTTCGCTCGGCGCCCTGACCGTGCTGAGTGGCGCCCTTTCGGAATACCGCTGGAATGGCACGGAGTTACGCAGGCGCACGCTCGCCGCGGGTGATCAGGCGTCGTTCCCGATCGGCTGGGTGCACGACGTGGTGCGCGCGCCCGCCGCCGCCGAATCCGTCGGTCCGCTCGATCCCACCTTGAGCGTGCATGCCTATTCCCCGCCGCTGTCGGCGATGTCGTATTACGAAGTGACCGGCCACGGAACGTTGCGCCGAACCAAAACCGTCCTCACCGACCAGCCCGAAGGTGATCTGTGATGAGCCGTTTGACGATTGATCAGATGCTCGAGAACGCTCGCGCGCGATTGCACCGGGTGTATGTGTACGACGTGGCCGCCGCGCTCGAGCGTGGCGCGATTCTGGTCGACATCCGGCCGGCCGCCCAGCGGGTGCGCGAAGGTTCGCTGCCCGGCGCGCTGGTGATCGAGCGAAATGTCCTGGAATGGCGGTTGGATCCGACCTCGTCGGCTCGGTTGTCCCTCGCCGTTGATCACGACGTGGAATGGGTCGTCTTCTGCTCGGAGGGGTACACGTCGAGTTTGGCGGCGGCCGCGTTGCAGGAGCTGGGGTTGCACCGGGCCACCGATGTGATCGGTGGATACCAGGCGTTGAAGTCGGCGGGGTTGTTGACCGTGGGCGTCGGCGTCCCGCATTTCGCCCGTGAGGTCGACGCGCTGGCTTCGCTGTAGGGGGTCGACGTCCGCGAGTTCGGTTGTCCACGAGGCGAATCAGAGGTCGTCACGGGCTGTGTGTGTTTCAGTTATGTGACGTTGATTGCATCTCGCGGGGGAATGGTCGGTGTGGTCCGGGGTTTGCCTCTCGTTCTTTGTGGGCGGGAGTAAATCCATTTCGGGGTGCCGCTAATGTTGTCGAACGTGAGCACTCCTAACCCCGCCGCACCCGGCCGCGCCGCCACTTCCGCTGTGGACATCGATGTTCCCGAGCAGATGCGGATTCGCCGGGACAAGCGCGAACGGCTGCTCACCGAGGGTGGTGAGGCCTATCCGGTGGTGGTGCCACGCACCCACACCCTGGCCGAAATCCGTGCCGCCTACCCGGATCTGGAAGCCGACACTCAGACCGGCCTGCAGGCCGGTATCGCGGGGCGCGTCATTTTCGTCCGTAATACCGGCAAGCTGTGCTTCGCCACGCTGCAGGAAGGCGACGGCACCAAGCTGCAGGCGATGATCAGCCTCAACGGTGTCGGCGCCGACGCGCTGGCGGCGTGGAAGGCCGATGTCGACCTCGGTGACTTCGTGTTCGTGCACGGCGAGGTCATCTCCTCGCGTACCGGCGAATTGAGCGTGATGGCCGATTCCTGGTCGATGGCGGCCAAGTCGCTGCGCCCGCTGCCGGTGGCGCACAAGGAGATGAACGAGGAGTCGCGCGTCCGTCAGCGCTATGTCGACCTGATCGTGCGCCCGGAGGCCAGGGAAATGGCCCGTACCCGCGTGAACGTGGTCCGTGCGCTGCGCAACGCGCTCGAGCGCCGCGGCTTCCTCGAGGTCGAGACCCCGATGCTGCAGACCATCCACGGTGGCGCCGCCGCGCGCCCCTTCGTCACCCATTCCAATGCGCTGGACATGGACCTTTTCCTGCGCATCGCGCCGGAGCTGTTCCTCAAGCGGTGCGTGGTCGGCGGGCTGGAGAAGGTCTTCGAGATCAACCGGAACTTCCGCAACGAAGGCGCCGACTCCACCCATTCGCCCGAGTTCGCGATGCTCGAAACCTACGAGGCCTACGGCACCTATGACGACTCGGCGACGATGACCCGGGAATTGATCCAGGAAGTCGCGCGCGAGGCATTCGGCACCCTTCTGGTGACGCTTGCCGACGGCACTGAATATGATCTCGGAGGCGAGTGGACCACCGTCGAGATGTATCCCTCGCTGTCTGAGTCGATCGGTGTCGAGGTCACTCCGGAAACCACTGTCGAGGAATTGCTCGCGCTCGCCGATCGGGTAGGTCTGGAAATTCCTTCGGACAAGGGCTACGGTCACGGGAAACTGGTCGAAGAACTATGGGAACACGCGTATGGCGACAAGCTCTACGCGCCGACTTTCGTTCGCGACTTCCCGGTCGAGACTTCACCGCTGACCCGTCAGCATCGCAGCAAGCCCGGCGTCACCGAGAAGTGGGACCTCTATGTTCGCGGCTTCGAGTTGGCAACGGGCTATTCGGAACTGGTAGACCCGGTGATCCAGCGGGAACGCTTCGTCGACCAGGCCAGGTTGGCCGCGGCGGGCGATGACGAGGCCATGGTGCTCGATGAAGACTTCCTCGCCGCGATGGAACACGGTATGCCGCCGACCACCGGAACCGGTATGGGAATCGACCGGTTGTTGATGGCACTCACGGGTTCGGGAATCCGGGAAACGATCCTGTTCCCGATTGTGCGACCCACTAGTCGCTGACCAGTGAATTCACGGGGTGAAGACCCCGTGTTGGAAATTTCGCATTTCGGGGTATTCTTGCCTCGGGTATTCGGCCTGGAGGCAGGCTTGACGATTTCGAGAGGACGTTCATCTCATGGCAAAGAAGGTCACCGTTAGCCTGATCGACGATGTCGACGGTGAGTCCATCGCGGACGAGACCATCGAGTTCGCTATCGATGGGGTGTCGTACGAGATCGATCTGTCGGACGCAAATGCGGCGCGCCTGCGCGAAGGCCTGGACGAGTGGGTCGCCAACGCCCGCCGTGTGAGTGGCCGTCGTCGGGTGAAGGCTGCCGGTGCACCCGCGCCGCAGGGCAAGAGCCGTGTTTCCATGGACCGCGAACAGAGCGCCGCAATTCGCGAATGGGCACGCCGTAAGGGTCACAAGGTCTCCGCCCGCGGTCGTATCTCGGCGGAAATCACCGAGGCATACAACAAAGAGGTCGGCAAGAGCTGAGATATCGGCGGCGCGGGCGCCGCGTGGTTCGCGGCCCCGCCGGTCCCGCTGTTGAGGCACCGTTGCTTGCTCCTTCGTCGCGTACGCAACGGCACCTCAACAGCGGGACGGCCGCGAACGGCAGGCTGCGCCTGCCTGCCCCTCCTCGAGGTCGGGGCGTACGGGATTGCGTTGGCGGGGAAAACGAGGGAACGAAGGGCCCGGGTTGTGCCGGGTGCGGGGAACAAGGGGCCCGGGTTGTCCCGGGTGTGGGGTCTCGGGACGTAGACTGATGGCCGTGCACAAGGTGTTTCGAGTATCCGGCGGTGTCGCGCAGTGAGTTCCTTCCTGCGGTATACCGACGACACCGGTAAGCAGCATGAACTGGCCCTGGAGGCCGGGCAGCAGCGTGTCACCATCGGGCGCAATGTGCAGGCCGACCTGGTGCTCGCGTGGGACGCCGAGGTTTCCCGGCTGCACGCCGCGGTCGAACATCTCGGTGCGCACTGGACCATCATCGACGACGGACTGTCGCGCAACGGCACCTTCGTCAATGGCGAGCGGCTGGTCGGGCGGCGCCGGCTGAGTCCCGGCGACCGGATTCGGGTCGGGACCACGCTCGTGCATTTCTTCGATTTCGGCGGTGTGGTGGATGACGCGACGCATACCGCGTCCGGGTCCATCCCCACGATGCGCTCGCTGACCGAGACCCAGCGCGCGGTGCTGGTCGCGCTGTGCCGTCCGTACAAACACGGCACCGGATTCGCGACGCCTGCCTCGAACCAGCAGATCGCCGAGGAATTGTTCCTCTCGATCGATGCCATCAAAACCCACCTGCGCGCCTTGTTCGCGAAGTTCGGGGTGGAAAATCTGCCGCAGAACCAGAAGCGCACCCGATTGGCCGCGCTGGCGATGCAGAGCGGCCTGATCTCCGACCACGATCTGTGAGTGCGACGGTCGCGTAGGTCGGTGAGCGTCTGAACTATGTCGCGGATCCGGTCTGGGCGGTTGACTTACTCGTATCACCGGAGCGCGAGATCGAAGCTCCGGACCACGAGTCAGGAGACATCACATGTTCGCAGTTCGGATGGCCACCATGGTGCTGGCCCTGCTCAGTACCGGACTCATCGCCGGCGTGTTCTACGCCTACGCGATCTCGGTGATGCCGGCGCTGGCCCGCACCGATGACCGCACGCTGATCGACGTGATGCAGAAGATCAACGTCGTGATCATCAACCCCTGGTTCATGTTCGGCTTCATGGGCACGGTCGGTTTCACGGCGCTGGCGGCCGCGCTGCACCTCGGTAGGGAACAGCGTTCGACACTGATCTGGATCGGAATCGCGTTGGCGCTCAACGTGATCGCGTTCGCGGTCACCGCCGGCTTGAACGTGCCGCTCAACGACGCGCTCGCCGCGGCGGGTGATCCGGCGTCGATCGCCGACACCGCCGCCGTCCGTGCGGATTTCGAGGCGACCTGGGTTCGCTGGAATATCGTCCGCGCGGTGCTGCACAGTGCCGCGTTCCTGGTGCTGTGCGGCGCGCTGTTCGCCGCGGGCGTGCAGCAGGGTAAGTCCAGTTCGGCCACCGACGTGGCCGCGGCACCGGTGCCGATGGTTTACGGCCGGTAGTGCCACGCGATCACTAGAACGTGTTCCATGATGAGTGGAACACGTTCTAGTGAGGAGTCGTTCATGCGACGTTGTTCGCTTCTGGTGCTGGCCGCGGCCCTGTTCGCCTGCCTGCCCGCCACCGCGTCGGCCCAGCCCCTTCCGGTCGACTACAACTTCTTCGCGGGCATTGCGCCGGAGCTCACCAACCCGGGCGGCTCGCTACCCGGCGCGAACGATCCGGGCTGCGTCCCCTCGCCCGAGCATCCCGACCCGGTGGTCCTGCTGCACGGCACCGGCGGCGGAGGGCAGACGAACTGGGGTGTATATGCCCCCGTGCTGGCCAACGAGGGCTACTGCGTCTTTTCCCTCACCTACGGCGCCTACGCCCTTCCCTGGCCCGTCTCGGCGATCGGCGGCATGCGTCCGATCGAGCAGAGCGCCGCCGAGGTCTCGGCCTTCGTCGACAGCGTGCTGGCCCGCACCGGCGCCGAGCGCGTCGACCTGATCGCCCATTCGCAGGGCAATATCGTCGGCAACTACTACCTCAAGCGGTTGGGCGGCGCAGACAAGGTCGGCAAGCTGGTCGGGATCGCGCCGCCGTGGCTCGGTACCAATGCGTTCGGCGCGGCCGACATCGCCCGCTTCAGCCGGGCGCTCGGCGCTGGTCCGGCCTTCGACGCGGTCAGCTCGTCGCTGTGCCAGGCCTGCGGGCAGATGTTCACCGGCTCGCCCTTCATGACCGCGCTCAACGCCGACGGTGTGTACGACGCACGGGTCACCTACACCAATATCGTCTCCGCCTTCGACGAACTGGTCGTTCCGCATACATCGGGCCTGGTCCCCGGCCCGAACGCCACCTCGATCGTGGTGCAGGACGGGTGCGCGCAGGACTACTCCGAACACCTGGCCATCGCGGGCAGCCCGCGCGCGGCAGGTCATGTCCTCAACGCCCTCGATCCCGCCCGGCAGGCCGCGGTCGCGTGCGAATTCGTCCCACCCTTCACCGGTTGAGCCGCGCGGCGCGATTTCGCTGTAGGCAAAACTGAGGTGGAAACGAATGCTGCGACGTGCGCGTTGTCAGTGAGTGACCATGTTGTCGCCGGTCCCCATTAGGGTGGACCGGCGGCGGCGGAATCCCCTGCCAACTAGAGTGGATGGCGGGGGCCGCAACCCCCGGGCTTCATGGCAGGCTGACGGCGAAAGTTGTCGGTCCGACGCCCTAGGTTGTATCGAGCATACTGCGGCGTCTGTTGCCAGAATGTCGGAGCAGGAGAGTGAGGGAGCGATGTTCGAGAGGTTCACCGACCGCGCGAGGCGTGTCGTTGTCCTGGCCCAAGAAGAGGCCCGGATGCTCAACCACAACTACATCGGCACCGAGCACATCCTGCTTGGGTTGATCCACGAGGGCGAGGGCGTGGCGGCGAAGTCGCTGGAGTCCCTTGGCATCTCGCTGGAGGGTGTGCGCAGCCAGGTCGAGGAGATCATCGGGCAGGGCCAGCAGGCGCCGTCCGGTCACATCCCCTTCACCCCGCGTGCCAAGAAGGTGCTGGAGCTGAGCCTGCGCGAAGCGCTGCAGCTCGGCCACAACTACATCGGTACCGAGCACATCCTGCTCGGCCTCATCCGCGAGGGCGAGGGCGTCGCGGCCCAGGTGCTGGTCAAGCTCGGCGCCGACCTCAACCGTGTCCGTCAGCAGGTCATCCAGCTGCTGTCCGGGTACCAGGGCAAGGAGCCCGTCGAGGGCGCCGGTCCGCGCGGCGAGGCGGGCACCCCGTCCACGTCGCTGGTGCTCGACCAGTTCGGTCGCAACCTCACTCAGGCGGCCCTGGAAGGCAAGCTCGATCCCGTCATCGGGCGCTCGAAGGAAATCGAGCGCGTGATGCAGGTGCTCTCGCGCCGCACCAAGAACAACCCGGTGCTGATCGGCGAGCCCGGTGTCGGTAAGACCGCGGTCGTCGAGGGCCTGGCACAGGCCATCGTCAACGGCGAGGTCCCCGAGACCCTCAAGGACAAGCAGCTCTACACCCTCGACCTGGGCTCCCTGGTCGCGGGCAGCCGCTACCGCGGTGACTTCGAAGAGCGCCTCAAGAAGGTGCTCAAGGAGATCAACACCCGCGGCGACATCATCCTGTTCATCGACGAGCTGCACACGCTCGTCGGCGCGGGTGCTGCCGAAGGCGCCATCGACGCGGCCTCGATCCTGAAGCCGAAGCTGGCCCGTGGCGAGCTGCAGACCATCGGTGCCACCACCCTCGACGAGTACCGCAAGTACATCGAGAAGGACGCCGCGCTGGAACGCCGTTTCCAGCCGGTGCAGGTGGGCGAGCCGACCGTCGAGCACACCATCAACATCCTCAAGGGTCTGCGCGACCGCTACGAGGCGCACCACCGGGTCTCCATCACCGACAGCGCGCTCGTCGCCGCCGCCACCCTGGCCGACCGCTACATCAACGACCGGTTCCTGCCGGACAAGGCGATCGACCTGATCGACGAAGCGGGCGCGCGCATGCGCATCCGCCGGATGACCGCTCCGCCGGACCTGCGCGACTTCGACGACAAGATCGCCGATGCGCGCCGGGAGAAGGAAAGCGCTATCGACGCGCAGGACTTCGAGAAGGCCGCGCGTCTGCGCGACAAGGAGAAGCAGCTCGTCGCCAAGCGTGCCGAGCGCGAGAAGCAGTGGCGTTCCGGTGATCTGGACGTCGTGGCCGAGGTCGACGACGAGCAGATCGCGGAGGTGCTGGCCAACTGGACCGGCATCCCCGTCTTCAAGCTCACCGAGGAGGAGACCACCCGTCTGCTCCGGATGGAAGACGAGCTGCACAAGCGGATCATCGGCCAGGAGGATGCCGTCAAGGCCGTCTCCAAGGCGATCCGCCGCACTCGCGCCGGTCTGAAGGACCCCAAGCGTCCGTCGGGCTCGTTCATCTTCGCCGGCCCCTCTGGTGTCGGTAAGACCGAGCTCGCCAAGTCGCTGGCGAACTTCCTGTTCGGCGACGACGACGCGCTCATCCAGATCGACATGGGCGAGTTCCACGACCGCTTCACCGCTTCTCGTCTGTTCGGTGCCCCTCCCGGGTACGTGGGCTACGAGGAGGGCGGCCAGCTCACCGAGAAGGTGCGTCGCAAGCCGTTCTCGGTGGTGCTGTTCGACGAGATCGAGAAGGCGCACCAGGAGATCTACAACACGCTCCTGCAGGTGCTCGAGGACGGCCGTCTCACCGACGGTCAGGGTCGTACGGTCGACTTCAAGAACACCGTGCTGATCTTCACCTCGAACCTGGGCACCTCCGACATCTCCAAGGCTGTCGGCCTCGGCTTCACCCAGTCCAACGCCGAGGGCTCGAACTACGAGCGGATGAAGCTCAAGGTCAACGACGAGCTGAAGAAGCACTTCCGCCCCGAGTTCCTCAACCGCATCGACGACGTGATCGTCTTCCACCAGCTCACGAGCGAACAGATCGTGCAGATGGTGGACCTGATGATCGCCCGCGTCTCGGTGCAGCTGAAGAACAAGGACATGGCGATGGAGCTGACCGAACAGGCCAAGAGCCTGCTCGCCAAGCGCGGCTTCGATCCGGTCCTCGGCGCTCGTCCGCTGCGTCGCACGATCCAGCGCGAGATCGAGGACCAGCTCTCGGAGAAGATCCTCTTCGGCGAGATCGGCGCGGGCCAGACCATTCTGGTCGACGTCGAAGGCTGGAACGGCGAGGGTCTCGGCGAGGACGCTAAGTTCACCTTCGAAGGTAAGACGAAGCTGACCAAGGGCTCCGCGACCGACGACAAGCCCGAGGTGGTTCTCACCGGCGCAGCCGAGGGCACCGCGCCCGAGGCCGCCGCCTCCGGCGAGTAGTAACCAGCTGAACCGAAAGCCCGCCCTCTGTATCAGAGGGCGGGCTTTTCGCGTCGCGGATCAGCAGCGCATCGTCTACTGACGTGCGCGTTCGAGAACCGGGGCGAAGGCGGTGGCCAGCTCGCCCGGGACGATCAGCTCGTCGATTCCGTAACGCTCGCTGCGGGACTCGAGGATTTTCACCGCAGCCTGTGGATCGCTGGGGAGATGTCCGGCGGCCCCCGCGGCGCGGAGTTTTTCGGGGGTGTGGCCGAGGCGGGTGCTCAGCCAGTTGGGGAGCTGGTCGCCGATGCCGACCAGTTGGAGGGTGAATCGGATCTCGCGGTCGGTGTGGGCGGTGACGATGCCGACCATCTCGGCGAGGTCGTCTTCGGTCGCGTCCGGTGCCGCCGCCAGCAGAATGCGGTCGGCGTATCGCGCCGCGGTGGTGAGCATTCGAGGCCCGCTCGCCGCGATGACCACCGGTGGTGACGGGTCCACCTGGGCGCGCACCGAGGTGATGGTGTCGATCAGCTGGTTTCGTCGTTCACCCGCCGAACCCCATGGCATGCCGAGTCTTTCGGCCTCCGTTCGCGCGTCCGGTCGGCCGGTGCCGATCCCGAGTTCGAATCGGCCGTCCGAAAGCAGTTGCAGTGCCGCCGTTTCCCGAACAGTCGTAGCGGCGGAGCGGAAGGGCGCGGCCAGGACATTGGGCCGCAATCGCAGGTTCTCCGTCACGGCGGCGGCTGCTGCCAGGGCGATGAGCGGGGACGGCGTGTACAGCGTGTCCGGCAGCATCAGCGTGCGGTACCCCTGTGCCTGCGCCCCGGTCACCGCCTGTGTCCACTCCGCCCCGGACCGCGGCATGAGCACGATTCCGAATCGCATCGCTACTTCTTCCCGCGCGGTTCGCTCAATACCGCGAGCCTGCCGCGGTATTCGGCCTCGGTGATCTCGCCGCGAGCGAAACCTTCGCGCAGCGCGCCCACCGCGCCGCCGCGTCCCGCGCAGCGGCGGCGGGCGAAGAACACCAGTGCGATCACGGTGATCCAGAAGATCACCGGGAAGATCCAGAAGAACGGCCATGGATGCCACCCTCCGTCGTAGTGGTCGGCCAGCAGGGTCAGCGTCGTCGCGCTGTCGACAATGTTCATGTCTCAACCCTGCTCGCCCGAACGACCGACGACATCGGCCGCGAGACCCGATCCGGCGTACGTCACCGCGCGTACAACCCGTCGACCGGTACCGTGCAGTGCATCGGAGTTCCATCAGGAGGGGTGCACGTGACGCAGACCGATGGTGCGCACAGCCTCGACGATGTGCTGGCCGGTGTGCAGTGGCGCTTCGCTGGGCGCGACGAGTTCGCACTGACGGCGGGCCAGTGGGAGTTCATGACCGAGCCGAGCGCGCTGGTGGTGCTGGACGGGCTGGTCCGGGTCGAAGGGCTCAGCACGGCAGAAGACCTGGCGAGCGGGGATTTTCTGTTCGTGCCCGGCACCGAACGATTCGCGATCAACGCGCTGTCGGAGGGCCGGGTGCTGCGGGTGCGCCTGGAACCCGTCGGGACCGGCAGTGCCATGACCGCGCTGCCACAACGGCTGCTGCTGACCGGTTTCGTCGACCACACGCCTTTGGCCGCGACCATGTTTCGTCACCTGGTCCAACAGTGCCCTGACCCGTTCGGCGTCCAGGGCGACCGGGTGGCCACCTTGCTCACTTCGATGGCGATCGAGTCCTGGCATGCCCGTGGTTGCGCGCCACCACGGTGGCTGCTGAAGGTGAACGAGCCCGGGGTGGCGCAGGCCGTGGCCGCGATGCATGCCGACCCGGGGCAGGAGTGGACAGTTGAAGGGCTGGCAAAGATCGCGCTGGCCTCGCGATCCGGGTTCGCCGCCCGGTTTCAGGCGGCGACCGGCCTCACGCCGGGCCGGTACCTGACGAAACTGCGGATCGAGCGGGCGCAACTGCTGTTGGTCGACCACGCGGTGCCGGTCGGCACGGTGGCCCGCAGGCTCGGCTATCGCTCGGAGACGGCGTTCGGGCGGGCGTTCCGGCGGCAGACGGGCCGCACGCCGTCGCAGTGGCGGCGGGCGGCCCGGGCATCGACTGAGGTCAGTGCGCCGCTCGGGTGAGTGAGTGCCGGATCAGGACCCCGCCGAGGACCGCGGCGACGGCACCGAGCGCGTAGGTCGGGGCCAGGCCGATGCTGTCCACGCCGCGGCCGCCGATCGCCGAGCCGAGGATGATCGCCAGCTGGAAACCGGCGACGATCAGTCCGCTGCCCGCTTCCATGCGATCGGGCAGCACCCGCGATACCCACACCTGCACGAGATTGAGAATGCCGCCGAACGCGGCGCCCCACACCACCACGGCCAGGTAGGCGAGTGGGGCGAACGCCGCGGAGGCGATGATCGCGAGCAGTGACAGGCCGACGGCTGCCGGCACCGCCACCAGCAGGGCGCCGAGGTGGCGGTCGGCGAGTGCGCCGAGGACGAAGTTGCCGAGCAGACCACCGACGCCGAACAGGGCGAGCAGCACCGGGATCACCGCCGGGCCCGCACCGAGCAGTTCGGCCAGGGCCGGGCGGATATAGGTGTATCCGGCGAAGTGCCCGCCGACGACGGCGACCATGCTGACCAGCCCGAGCGTCACGCCCGGGGACCGTAGGGCGTTGCCGAGTGCGGCGAACCCGATGCCCGTGCTCGGCGCGATCGGCGGCAGCATCAGCCGCACCGCGACGGCGGTGGCGGCGGTCAGCGCGGCCACGATCAGGAAGGTCGTCCGCCACCCGGCGTAGGTGCTCAGCAGCACGCCGAGCGGCACTCCGGCCACCGTCGCGACCGTGGTTCCCGCGTTCACGATCATCATCCCCTTGCCGAGCCGTTCGGCCGGGACGAGCTTCGCGGCGATCACCAGCGCCATCGACCAGTAGCCGCCGACAGCCAGGCCGAGCAGCAGGCGCGCGATCAGCAACAACACGATGTTCGGCGCGAGGGCGACCACCACGTTCGACACCGCCGCGCCGACGGTCAGCCAGATCAGCAGGGTGCGCCGATCCAGGCGGGGGAACAGCGCGCCCGATCCGAGCGCGGCCACCAGCGCGGTCAGCGCCGTCGCGCTCACCGACAGTCCGACAACCCCTTCGGGCACTCCGAGATCATTCGCGAGTGCGGTGAGCACGCCCGGCGGCAGGAACTCCGCGGTCACCAGCGTGAAGCTGCCGAGGAACATGGTGAGCAGGGCGGGCCACGTGGCGCGGCGCGAAACTTCCGATGCCGCAGGGCTCGTCGTCAATGTCTTGATCATGCCTGATGCAACAGCCGGAATATCCCCGTCACGCGACCCAAACGCCACGGCGATCGACCTGAACGCCAACGTTGCGCTGCTACTGCGCCACCGGATCGGCCGCGTGATCGGCGGATCTGGGCAATGAGCTCGGGCAGGCTATGCGAATTGGCCCATCGCCGCGGAATTCGTCGCGGCCGCGTGCGTGAAGAACGCCTGGAGATCCTCGTAGGCCTCGCGCAGGTAGTCGAGTGCTTCGTCGCCGTCCCAGATGTCCGGGCCCGCGCCCTCTTCGTCCATCAACTCCGGGGAGAAATGCTCGGCCAGTCGGTCGAAGGGAGTGGCGGAGAGGACCCGTGCCGCCGCGGACACCTCGGTTGCCGACCACACACGCAGGCAGTCCTGGCGGGTGCTCGGCTCATCGCCGCCGAGTAGGTCGAAATCGACTGCTGCGGCGGAGAACAGGCAGCGCAGGCCGTCCCAGGCCTGGTCGAGGTCGCCGGATGGTTCGCCCGCGGATCGAGGCGTTTCGATGAGGTCCCACGCGGCGTCCGGCTCGGCAGTGACCCGGATGGCATCGGAGGGAGTGATACGGGTGAAGACGAAAATGATGCTCACGGAAAGGAGGCGCCTTTCAGGCGGAGTAGTCGGACCGTGGTGAAGGTAGGAATCGTGCCTTGGCGATACCTTGGGGTCTTCTTTTCGCCGGTCAGACGGTCCTGTTTCGCGGCGTACGGTGGGAATTGCTTATCCGACCGACACGGGGGTGTTCGCACACATGACTGATTCCGACCGCACGCTGATCGCCGTTCTGCTCGACCGTTCGGGGTCGATGCAGACGATCAAGGCCGATACCGAAGGTGGGTTGGCCGCCTATTTCGAACAGCAGCGCAGTGTGCCGAAGACGATCGAGGTCACGCTCGCGCAGTTCGACACCACCTATGACGTGGTCTACGCGAATGTGCCGCTGGCTCAGGTGCCTGCGCCGAGCTTGCAGCCGCGTGGCGGGACCGCGCTCTACGACGCGCTCGGCAAGCTCGTCACCAGCGTGGGCAGCGAGCTGGCCGAGCGCCCCGAACACGAGCGTCCCGGCACCGTGATCGTCGTCGTTCTCACCGACGGCCACGAGAATTCCAGCCGCGAATGGACCCACGCCGCCGTGAAGTCCCTCATCACCCAGCAGCAAGACGTGTACAACTGGACCTTCGTCTTCCTCGGCGCCAACATGGACGCCGTCGAAGTAGGCTCCAACCTCGGATTCGACCCCGGCTCGGCCATCACCTACGCCCCGGTCGCCGGCGGCGTCCGAGGCGCCTTCGACGCCCTCTCCGCCTACTCCGCCCGAGCCCAAGCCGCCCCCGCGGGCGCCGCCCGCCGCGCCCGCTTCTCCGACTCCGAACGCCGACAAGCCGACCAGGGCGAGTAGTCCTACGCCGCGTCGACCTTCTCGAACCGAGCGACGAACCGAACCTCGAGCGCATACGCCAAACGTTCGAGCATGCCGATTGTCGGTGTCCCGCCCCCGGATTCGATCCGTGAGACCTCGGGCTGACGCAGCCCGGCCCGTTCGGCCAGCTGTGTCTGTGTCAGCCCGAGTTCGAGCCGCCGTTCGCGAATGGCTTCGGCCAGCTCGATCGCCAGAATCGCCTCGGCCCGCCCGGCCTCGTACTCGCCCGCGTCGAACCCAGGGCTGCTCATCCGTTCACGGCGCAGGTCGTCCATCGATGGGTGCTCATTCATGATCGGTTACCTCCTGTCGAAATCTGTGTGGGCACAACCATGTTCCGATTCGCATACCTTGCGTAGTGCCTTGGCTCGCGCCACCTCGTCGGTCTCCCGCATGCGAGTCTTGCGGAAAACTGTCAGCAGCACGATGCGACGACCCGGAGCGAGCCAGTAGGTGATTCGCATTTCTCGCGGGTGAAGGTGAAAGCGGAGTTCACGTACCCCATCGCCAAGATTGCGCGACCACGGTTCGGTCAGGGTGGTCGCACGCTCGGCAAGCATGCCCACATACACGTCTACCTGGCCGTACTCGCGTGTAGTCAGTGAGCGCAGCCATCGGGCGCTACTGCCAGCCTGGGCGGACCAGGCCTGATTCGTAGGCGAGGACTACGAGTTGGGTGCGGTCTCGGGCGGCTAGTTTGGTGAGGATTCGGCTGACGTGGGTGCGGGCGGTGGCGGGGGACATGTAGAGGCGGGCGCCGATTTCGGCGTTGGTGAGGCCTTCGGCCACCAGGGTCATCACCTCGCGTTCGCGGTCGGTGAGTTCGGCGAAGGCGGCGGGGGGTGGTTGTTTGGCGTGGGTGGAGAATTCGGCGAGGAGGCGGCGGGTGACGCCGGGGGACAGGAGCGCGTCGCCCGCGGCGACGACGCGGACAGCGCGGAGCAGGTCGGCGGGCTCGGTGTGTTTGACCAGGAAGCCCGCGGCGCCCGCGCGGATCGCCTCGAAGACGTATTCGTCGAGTTCGAAGGTAGTGAGGACGACGACGCGGACCGCCGCGAGCTGGGGGTCGTCGGCGATCATGCGGGTGGCGGCGAGGCCGTCGAGGATCGGCATGCGGATGTCCATCAGCACCACGTCGGGGACGAGGGCTCGGGTCATCCGGACGGCTTGCTCGCCGTTTTCGGCCTCGCCGATGACTTCGATGTCGTCCTGGGCGTCCAGCAGCGCGACGAAACCGCCGCGCACCAGCGCTTGATCGTCGGCGACGAGAAGCCGGATCTTGGTGGGCCCCGCACCGGTCGGCGGCAGTTCGGTCATGCGCCCGCCTGCCTGCCCGGTGAATCCGACGATCGCGCGGATGCGGTCGAAGTCGCTGGTCGAGCGGGCAATCGGGCCGCCACCCGGAACCCGCCGGACGGTCGCGGCCCCGCGGTGAGCGCCCCGCCGAGCGCGTGCGCGCGCTCGCGCATCCCGATGATCCCGTTGCCGCCGATGCCGGTTCGGACAGCGGTCCCGGTCGGCCGGGTGTTGTCGACGGTGATGTCGACCGATTCCGGGGTGTATCGCAGGGTGATCAGAGCTGTCGCGCCGGGCGCGTGGCGCACCACGTTGGTCAGCGATTCCTGCACGATTCTGGCCGCGGCCACATCGATCACGCTCGGCAGCTTCTTCGGCGTACCGATGATCTTGGTATCGACGTCGAGCCCGGTCGCGCGGGTGCGCTCGAGCAGGGTGTCGAGGTCGTCGAGGGTCGGTGCAGGCGCACGCGGCGCGGGACGCGGCGGAGGGGGTGAATCATCGACGACGGGAGCATGTTCCGGGTACTCCGGCACCACCGCCGCGCCACTGCGAATCGCGTGCAGCAGCGTGTGTACCTCGGTCAGTGCCTCTTTCGAGGTCGTCTTGATGGTCGCCAGCGCCGCGGCCGCCTGCTGCGGCTTGCGATCGAACAACTCCAGCGCCACCGACGACTGCACGTTGATCAGCGAAAGACTGTGTGCCAGTACATCGTGCAGTTCCCGCGCGATCGCCAACCGCTCCTCGGAGGCCGCCCTGGCCTGCTGCGCTTGCTCGTCGCGTTGTGCCGCCTCGGCCCGCTGCTCGCGCGCCAGCACCACCGCGCGCCGCTGCCGCACGCCCTCCGCGATCGCGACCAGCACGCCCATCCAGGCCAGCAGGCCGAATATCTGCCACGCGTCGGAGTGCCGCCCGAGCAGGGCGGGTAGCGGCCACACCATCGTCAGATACCCGATCGCGACCACCGGGTAGGTGCGCCATCGCGATCCGGTGACGGCGGCCGAGAGGAACGCGATCACCAGCGACAGGAAGATCGGCCCGTACCCGTAGTCGCGCAGGACATAGGTCACCGTGGCGATCAGCGACACCGCCAGCACCGCTTCGGGCACTGCCCGCCGGAAACCGAGCGCCACCGGCCCGGCGAGCAGCAGCAGATACGCGAACGCGTCCAGCGACCGCACCCCGGTTTGATGCGAATTCGCACCGGAACTACCGGCCAGCTGGATCACCGCGACCACCACTGCCAGGCCCCAGTCCTGAACGACTGAGCCACGCTCCCACTTCGCAGACGCTCCCACGTGCCCAACCCTATTGTGTGCGCCCACCCACCGCGTCGGCCTGCGCACGTATTTCCCGCGGGAAGCCGCGTAGGCCGCGCGGCGTAGCGCCGTGCACGCCGCGCGACGGATGTCCCGGGACCCCTCGAGCGCGGATTCTGATTCCCATGAACGAATCGATCGTGGTCACCACCGAGTTGACCAAACGCTATGGCGAGCACCTCGCGGTGGACGCGGTGAGCATGCGGGTCGCGGCCGGGGAGATCTACGGATTCCTGGGGCCCAACGGCGCGGGCAAAACCACCACGTTGCGCATGCTGGCCGGTCTCATCCGGCCCAGCGCGGGCACCGCGACCGTGCGGGGCCTGTCGCCGGGCGATCCGGCGGTGCTGCGCCGAATCGGCGTCCTCATCGAGGGCCCCGGCTTCTACCCGTACCTCTCCGGCCGCGACAACCTGCGAGTATCGGCCCGCTATCGCGGCCACGGCAATGCCGAGGTCGAGAAGGCATTGGAACGCGTCGGCCTGGCCGACCGGGCAGGCGACCGCTTCCGGACCTATTCGCTCGGAATGAAACAGCGTCTCGGTGTCGGCGCGGCCATGCTCGGCGACCCGGACCTGCTCATCCTCGATGAACCCACCAACGGCCTCGACCCGGCGGGCCTGGCCGAAATGCGCACGCTCATCACCGATCTCGCGGCCGACGGACACACTGTGCTGCTGTCGAGCCACCAGCTCGCCGAGGTGCAGGAGATCTGCCACCGCGTCGGGGTGATCTCCGGTGGTCGCCTGCTGGCGGAATCTACGGTGGCCGAATTGCGCGGCACCGCGACACTGCTGGTGCGTGCCGAGCCCGTGGACGTGGCTCTGGACGCCGTCCGCGCCGTCACCGATGCCCCCGCTCGAGCGGGCGCGGACGGCATCAGGGTCGACACGAGCGCCGCGCTGGCCCCTGAGGTGGCGCGAGCCGTCGTGACGGCAGGCGCGGACCTGCTCGAACTGCGGGTGGACGAGAAATCGCTGGAAGAAGTGTTCTTCGAGATGACGGCTGTGGAGGTAGCGAAATGAACGCCATGACAAGGGATCTCACCGCGAGTATCCGTGCGGAGGCGCTACGGCTGAGCCGCTGGCCCGCCTTCTGGATCGTCCTCGGTACCTGGATCCTGCTCAACCTGACCTTCGCCTACCTCTTCAACTACCTCGCCTACACCTCGGGCGAGAGCGGTGCGATGTCGGACGGCCTGCCTCGCGATGTCCTGCTCGGCCAACTCATGCCCGCCGCTGTGCCCGAGGTGTTCACGCAGGGCATGTCGATGTTCGGCGGCGCGTTGGTGCTGATCCTCGGCGCTCTCGCGGTGGGCAGCGGATATGGCTGGGGCACGTGGAAAACCGTGTTCACCCAGGGCCCGAGCCGAGCCGCGGCCGTGGGGGGACTGCTGTTGACGCTGCTGGTAGTGGTCCTCGCGCTTGTCCTGGTGGCCTTCGCCGTCGATGTCGGCATCGCCTCCGTGATCGCAGTCGGCGAATCCCAGCCGGTGACGATGCCGTCGCTCGACGACTCACTGATCGGAATCGTCACCGGTACCGCGATTCTCGGTATGTGGATGCTCGCGGGAGCGCTCATCGGCGCCATCGCTCGTGGTCCCGCCCTCGCAGTCGGCCTCGGCCTGGTCTGGGTCCTGGTGGTGGAGAACCTGCTTCGCGGTGTGGCGGGGATCTTCGGCCCGATCGAAGCTGTCACCAACGTGCTCCCCGGTACGGCCGCGGGCTCGCTGGCCGGGGCGATGCGCACCGTGGAGGGACCGGCCAACCCTGGAGTTCTCGACATCCTCACCCGCGGTGAATCTTTCGCTCTGCTGGCCGGGTATGTGATGGCCTTCGCCGGTGGCACCATCTGGTTGATGACCCGCCGCGATCTCACCTGACGCGCTGCGATCATCGAACCCGGCACCAGGTAGCGGCAGTCCGACACGGACGGCCGCTACCTGCGCGTCAGGTCAGGACCAGCCGACCGGGTTGGACGCCGTTTCGCGGGAGATGCCCGAGCCCGTGTCGGGGAAGGCGCCGAAGCGCTCGTTGTGCAGGTGGGCGAAGAAATAGCACATCTGCTCGCATTCGGCGTCGGTGGTCGCGGCCTCGGGGTCGGAGCTGACGGCGTCGTAGTAGTCGCGGCCCATGGCCACGATGAATCCGCGGGCATAGAGGAAGCCGTCGTCGGAGCCGTCGGTGATCGCCTGGAGGTCGGCGCGGTCGATGTCGTAGAGCGCGCGTTCGGCGACGCGGTCGAGCGCGGTCAGTTCCGCGCTGCTGAAATCTGTTGACAGGGTGTTCAACTGGGCGAGGAAGGCATCGAGTCGGCTGTCGAGGTCGCCTGCTGCCGTCCGCAGGGCCGTGGACGGATCGGTACCGGTGGCCGTCCAGGCCGACGCGATCAGATTCCAGAATCGGGAGATGTCTTCGGGGGTGCTCGTCACCTGCCGGACGGTACTGCTCGGGTCCGACATGGAGCGGGGTTCGAGGTCATCGGTCAGGCACGCAGGAGACGCTGGGCGAGGGCGGACAGACCCGCGGTGATCTGCTCGGGCGACAAGCCGCGTTCGCGTTGCTGGAGGTAGACCTCGGCGGCGAGTGGCGCGAGGACCGTATCGACCAGCGAATCCGGCTGTGGCACAGCGGCTTCGACCAGCAGCGACCGTACGTGCACCGACCAGAACCCGTAGGCGCCGGTGGCGAAGCGGGCGCCGCCGGTCTCCGCGCCGAGCACCAGATGGGCGTGGGCGGTGAGCAATTCGACCATCGCCGCGTAGAAGGCGGCCAGGCGATCGGCCGGGGGAGCGCCGGGGCCGAGCGGGGGTGCGCCGCGCAGGAGTTGTTCCTGGAGGGCGCGTTCGTGCTCGTCGAGGAGGGCGACGGCGATCGCGTTGCGGTCGGGGTAGCGGCGGTAGAGGGTGCCGCGGCCCACGCCCGCGGCCTTGGCGATGTCGTCCATGGTGATCGTGCGTGGGTCGCGAGTGGCGAAGAGGCCGGCCGCCGCCGCCAGGACTTTCGCACGATTGCGGGCCGCGTCGGTGCGTTCGGTGGGTGGCTGCGCGTCGAGCGCCAAGCCGGTGATCAGGTCGGATCGTGGCTCCATGGGTACGACTGTAGCCCCGCAACGAATATCTGGACAACATGTCCACTTGTGTTCTATCGTCGAGAAATCGACAAGTGGACAGCATGTCCAGTTAGGAAGATGTCATGACTCACCTGCTGCACCTCGACGCCAGCGCCCGGACGAACTCCCTCAGCCGCACGCTGGGCGCCGAATTCGTCCGGGCCTGGCGCGACGCCGAGCCCGGCGGCACCTACACCTACCGCGACCTAGCCGCCGAGCCGACGCCGTTCATCGACGAGGGCTGGACCGAACTGTGTGACGCCGTCCTCGCCGCCGGGGCCACCGACCTCGACCGGCTCCCGGAACTCGCCGTCACTCCCGCGGCGAAGGCCGCATGGCGGGTGGCCGAACCGCTGCTGGCGCAGGTGCTGGCCGCCGACGTGATCCTGATCGGCACACCGATGTACAACTACTCCGTCCCCGCCGCTCTCAAGGCATGGCTCGACCAGGTCACCTTTCCCCGAATGTCGCTGGGGGAACGCAGGTTCGTCGTGGTGACCGCCCGTGGCGGTGCGTACTCGCCCGGTGCGCCCAAAGCGGCGTTCGACTACCAGGAGCGCTTTCTGCGCGACTTCTTCGCCGGCCACTTCGCTGTCACCGACACGGTTTTCGTCAACGCCGAACTGGCCAATGCCGTGCAGGATCCGAACCTGGCCCATCTGCGCGCCGCGCACGAAGCCTCGCTCGCCGCCGCGCGGGCCGAAGTGCGTTCGCTGGCAAAGGATTACGTGCGATGAGCTGGATAGTGCTCGGCCTGGCCGGGCTCGTCGAAATCGTGTGGTCGCAGACCATCAAACCGACCGAGAATTTCACCAGACTCGGTCCGACCCTGCTCTGCGTCGCGCTCGGCTCGCTCGCCGTCTATCTGCTCTCGCGCGCCATGCAGACCCTTCCGGTGGGCACCGCCTACGCGGTTTTCACCGGAATCGGCGCGCTCGGCGCGATCGGTCTCGGTGTGCTCGTGCACAAGGATCCGCTGAGCGCGGGCCGCGCGCTGGCGCTGTCGCTGATCCTCGGCGGCATCGTGCTCGCGCGGGTGACGAATCCTGAGTAACTCTGTCGTACACCCGATGCGAGGATCGGCCGGTCATGACCGGTAAGGTCGGCTGATGGACCAGCCAGTTCGCCCCCCGGACCTGTCCACGCGGCCACATGAGCTCACGGTCGAGCGCGTGATGAAAGCCCAGCCCAGCCTGCTCTACGCGGCCTGGACCCAAGGCTTGGATTTATGGCTGGCCGTTCCCGGATCGGTGCTGATGCGCCCCGCCGTCAACGAGCCCCTCTACTTCGACACCGGCTCGCCCGAAAAGCGCAACCCCCATTACGGCCGCATTCTGCTGCTCGAGCCGAATCGGCGGATCGAATTCACCTGGGTCACCGCCGCCACCGACGGCGTGGAAACAGTGGTCGCCGCCGAGTTCCTCAAACAACCACGCGGTATCCGCCTGCGTCTGCGCCACTCCGGTTTCCCCACCGCGGCGATCCGGGACCTACACCAGCAGGTCTGGCCGGACAAACTCGAGCGTCTCGACGAAATCACCAGCGCCACCGTCTGAGTACCCGAGTAGGTTCGTCATCGCCACGCAATACAACTCGAACCGAAAGGATTGCGATGCCGACTCGCAGCGCACGCACACTCTGGTCAGGCGGACTGCAGGACGGGTCCGGGCAGGTCGAACTGGCCAGCTCGGGTGTGGGCAAGTTCGATGTGAGCTTTCCCCGCCGGGCGGCCGACACGGCCGAGGGCACCAGCCCGGAGGAGCTGATCGCGGCGGCGCATTCGTCGTGCTATTCGATGGCGCTCTCGGCGGAGATCGCCAATGCCGGTGGGACGCCGGAAAGCCTCGACGTCGATGCCGATGTCACCCTCGCGCCCGACCCGGCCGGTGGCTTCCGGATCAGCAAGATCAAGCTCACGGTGCGCGGTCGTGCCTCGGGGCTGGATGCCGACGGGTTCGCCGCGGCTGCCCTCGCGGCCAAGAACGGTTGCCCGGTCAGCAAGGCCCTCACCGGGGTGGCCGAGATCGAGCTGGACGCGGCACTGGCCTGAGCGGCGCTCGCCGTCACCGCTGGGTGAACCAGCGGTGCGCGGCGGGGGTGTACATGGCCGGGATCGCGATGACGACGGCCAGGATGTGCACGGTCCGGCAACCTGCCAGCACGGTCGAGCTGGGGGACATGCCGTCGAACAGGGTCGCGTAGTCGTCGGTCGACAACACCACGGCCAGCGGCTCGATGATCAGCGAGACCAGGCCCACTACGCCGATGCCGACGGTCAGCAGCGCACGGGCCACCCGGCTGCCGTTCAGCATGTACAGGGCCACCCCGGCGACGGCCAGGTAGATGGCGAGCCGGGGTAGCAGACCCGTTGCGGTGGCGCCGAATTCATCGCCACCACGCACGGCGCGCAACACGCCCTCGGCGGCCCCGGCGGCGAGCGCGGTGACGAGCCCGCCGAAGGCGACATTCACGGCGCGAGGGCGAGTGCTGGAAACAAGAAAGGCAGTGCCGGTCATGACACCGACACTGCCGTTCTCAGCTGCTCGCGAGGATCACCCTGCGGTAGGAACCTTGTCCACTACCGGAGTGCTACGCCGCGAGGCGAATTCCGTGAGTGCGGCGAACGCCAGCCCCAAACTCACCCACAGCGTGGTGGTTTCGGCCAGCGAAGCCACCCGGAAGTTCCACAGGAGGGTGGCGGGGAAGTCGTCGGCCACCTCGTTCACGCCGGGCAGCAGCACGTAACCGACCGTGGTGACCACGACGAACGCGCCCACCCCGGCGATGAGTCGCAGCGTGTCCGACGCGGCGAGCGCACGGTAGGCCGCGACAGCGGCCGCGACGGCCAGCAGGCCGAGCACGACGGCCGCGACCCACAGCCAGGTGCGCTCGTTGATGGTGTCCGGATCGCCCACCGCGGGCGGGTTGGCCGGATACTTGAAGAACGGCACCGCGACGATCGCCGCCCACGCGAGAACCGCCGAGGTCAGCGACAATTGGGGCCCCGACAGGTTCGTGAACCGGCGAGCCACGTTCACCGCCGACGCGAACAACGCGCCGAACGCCATGCCGGCCAAGCCCAGCGCGAGGAACTGTCCCGCCTTCTGACCCGGCCGGCTGACCAGCGGTTCTTCCTCGTCGCCGTGGGAGTGGCCCTGCGGCTCCGCGGCTTCGTGGCCGTGCTCGGCCGGAGCGGCCGCGGCCTCTTCGATAGCGATCGCGGCGTCCACCTGGGGCTCGCCGACGAAGTAGCCCACTGTCGCGGCCAGCAGGCCGGCGATCAAGCCGGCCAGCAGGCCACGCAACAGCAGGGTCTTGAGTGATCCGATCAGTGGCACGGAACACCCAGCAGGTGACGTCCGTCGTGCATCAGCTCGTGCAGGAACATCCCGCTACGCGAGACGGCCCCCTGGTCGAAACCGACCAGGTACAGGGCGAGCAGTGCTAGCAGGACGACACCGACCGTGACGAGCACGGTTGCGAGGGTGTCGAGACCGGTAGACCGGCTGGGTGAATGCGCGATAGCCATTCGGGTCCTCCTCTAGGGATACGCGTCCCACGGTTGAAGTGTGGTGCGAAGGTGCCGGTGTCTGGCTCTCCGGCACCGGGGACCCGGTACTTGGATACAGTGGCGCGACCGCTCCGGACTCACACCGGAATTACCGCGCACCCTCGCGGATGTTCCCTCGAACTGTGACAGCCGCGAGCCACCCACGTCAATACACGCAACCGCATGTCCAGCGGAAACGCCGCTGTCAGCCCTTCGCCGGCACGTCGAGGACGACCTCGAACTCGAGCAGCGAGGCGCCCGTCGACACCGGCTTGGGACGCTCGCCGTCGCCACCGTTCCCGGCGTGCGCGGCACGGGCCGGACCGTCACGCCACGCGGCGAACGAATCCTCCGAATCCCATTGCGTCACTACGAAATACCGGTTGTCACCGGCCACGGGACGCAGCAACTGGAACCCGAGGAAACCGGGGGAGTTCTCCACCGCTCCCGCACGCGCGGCGAACCGCTTCTCCAGCTCGGGGCCCGCGCCCTCGGGAACTTCGATCGCATTGATCTTCACAACAGCCATGCGGACAGTATCGCTGCCGACCGGCGCCGGGTGTTCGCGGCCCTGGCGGGCCTCGCCTCGGCGCGGGGACGGAGCTGGGGCAGTATCGGCGGTGTGTTGTACGACGAAGGCGGGTCCGGGGTTCCGATTCTGCTGTTGCACGGGTTGATGGGGAGCGCGCGGACGTGGGCCGATCAGGTGCCGTGGTTGCGGGAGTTCGGGCATGTCTACGCGGTGGACGCCGCCGGGCACGGCCGGCCGACGCCCGCCGAGCTCACGACGGAGGCGTTCGTGGCCGATCTGGCCGAGCGCACCGCCGCGATCACCGAGCCGATGGTGATCGTCGGGCACTCGATGGGCGCGATCCACGGGTGGGTCTTCGCGGCGACCTGGCCCGAACGGGTGCGCGCGATCGTCGTCGAGGACATCGCTCCCGATTTCACCGGCCGCACCGCCGCCCACTGGGCCGAGCTGATCCACTCCTGGCCGCAACCGTTCGCCGACGAGCAGGCGGTGCTCGACTATTTCGGTCCGGTCGCGGGCACGTATTTCCTGCGCGCGTTCACCGCCGCGTCCGACGGCTACCGGCTACACGGCGAGGTGGACACCTTCCGCGCGATCTCCGAGGAGTGGGGCACGCGCGACTTCTGGACCGAATGGAAGTCGCTGCGGGTGCCCACACTGCTCATCGAAGGTGAGCACACCATCACCCCGCCGGGGCAGATGCGGACGATGGCGCAGGTGCATCCCGATGCGGAGTATGTGCGCATCGCCGAGGCGGGCCACCTCGTGCACGACGAACAACCCGAGGCATACCGCGAACACGTCGGCCGGTTCCTGGAGCGCGTCACGAGGTGAGTCGGCAGGTGGTGGTCCCGATCCGCCGGCAGATGCCGAGATCCGGCATCACCCGGTGGGGCTTCCTTCGCCCGCGAGTGCGAACAGCCCATCGTCGGTCTGCTCGATCAGCCCGTCTACCAGCAGCGAGTCCAACGCTCGCGCACGCTGACCCGGATCGCGGGTCCATGCCAGGTCGAGGCGAATCCGCTCGACCGGACCTGACGCGTCGCGCAGCACGTCGAGCAGCCGCCCACGGGCCTGACGGTCGGTGCCCTCGTACTTCTGCACCTTCCGCACCACGTCGGCGGCCGGTTTGCCCGCCGTGACCCAGGCGCAGCTCGGCAGCGGGCAGCGGGCGCAGTCCGGATTGCGGGCCGTGCACACCAGCGCGCCCAGTTCCATCAGGGCGGCCGAGAACCTCGCGGCCCGCGGCACCGGAACAGGGAGCAGTGCCTCGGTTTCGGCGAGATCGCGCGAGGACGGGTTGCCGGGCTCCCTGCCGTGGACCGCCCGAGCCACCACGCGTCGAACGTTCGTGTCCACCACGGGAACTCGCTGCCCGTAGGCGAAACAGGCCACCGCGCGAGCGGTGTACGCGCCGATGCCGGGCAGGCTCAGCAGCACGTCGACGTCGGTGGGGACCACGTCACCGTGTTCGGTCGCCAGCACCCGCGCGCACTCGTGCAGCCGCAACGCCCGCCGCGGATATCCCAACTTGCCCCACGCCCGCAGCACCTCCGCTTGCGAGGACGCCGCCATCGCCGACGGCACCGGCCAGCGTGCCACCCATTCGCGCCAGATCGGCTCCACCCGCACCACCGGCGTCTGCTGGAGCATGATCTCGCTCATCAGGATGTGCCATGCGGTCGCGTCCGGTTCGCGCCACGGCAGCGGGCGCGCCGTGTCGTCGAACCAGTCGAGCAGGGCCTGCGCGTCGATGCTCACTGTTCCCGTTTCCTCTGAGCCAGTCTCTCTTTGCCGACGCGTAACGTGGCGGACTCGCTGGTAACCAAGGGTCTGTGCACAATGGTCGGTATGCCTGGTTCCAATCCGATAAGCGCCTGGAAGTCGTTGCGCGAAGGCAATGAGCGCTTCGTCAACGACACCCTGCAGCATCCTAGCCAGGGTGCCGCGGACCGAGCCAAACTCGTCAAGGGCCAAAACCCCCACGCGATCCTGTTCGGCTGCGGTGATTCCCGCGTCGCCGCCGAGCTGATCTTCGACCAGGGGCTCGGCGACATGTTCGTGGTGCGCACAGCGGGCCACGTCGTGGACAGTTCGGTGCTCGGCTCGATCGAATACGGCGTCGAGGTGCTCAACGTGCCACTGATCGTCGTCCTCGGGCACGACAGCTGCGGCGCCGTGAAGGCCACCATCGACGCGCTCGACGGCGGCGAGGTGCCCGGTGGGTTCATTCGCAGCGTGGTCGAGCGGGTGACCCCGTCGATCCTGGTCGGGCGACGCGAAGGGCTCACCTCGCTCGACGATCTCGAAGCGCGTCACGTGGTGGAGACCAGCAAGCTGCTCATGCAGCGCTCGATGATCATCTCCCAGCGTGTTGCCACTGGTCAGTGCGCTATCGCGAGCGTCACCTACAAGCTCGAAGACGGTCGCGTGCACCTGCGGCGCACTGTCGGCAATATCGGCGAGGTGGTCTGAACCGCCGGCTTCTCCCCGGTTCGGCCCCCGACACGCCGAGGTCATCGAGCGCGCCCCTGCGCGCTGCGCTTACCGTTGAGGCGTGCTGGAACCGAATGGACCGCTGTCACCGGAGATCTACTGGCGCCGCCGTGCACTCGCGATCGGCGTCATCGTCGTCGCGCTCGCGATCGTGATCTGGCTCGTCACCATGGTCGCGCGCGGTGGGGACTCGTCCGGCGCCGACAACGCGGCCGCGAGCACGACCACGTCGGCGGAGTCGAGCGCGTCCGAGACGAGCTCGGCGTCGAGTAGTGCGTCGTCGAGTAGTGCGTCGGCCACGCCCAGCAGTGGGTCGGTCACGCCCAGCGCGACGACGACAGCCGCCGATCAGCCCGCGGCACAGCCGTGCCCGGATCAGTCGCTGGCGCTGAAGGTGACGGTCGGCCAGCCGACCTATCGGGTCGGCGACCAGCCCGCGTTCGGCACAGTGATCACCAACATCTCGTCCGCGGCCTGCTCGCGTGACCTCGGCGCGGGCCCACAGTTCCTCGTCTACACCCTCGACGGCCAGCGCAGGCTCTGGGCGAGCAACGACTGCAACCAGGACGATCCGGCGGAGATGAAGACGCTCAAGGCCGGTGAACAACTCTCGTACAAGGGCACCTGGTTCGGCACCACCTCGCAGCCGCAGTGCGCGGGTGACCGCCTCCAGGTGCCCGCGGGTGCGTACATGGTCGTAGCCCAGCTCGGTGCCGTTCGCAGCGCCGCGGAGCCGTTCAACCTCGCCTCTTGACGCCGCGCTCCCGCATGCCGGGGGCATTGTGCGGGTGCGCCATAGGTCACATGTTCAAGATGGGTTGATTTGCAGCGTTCGCAAGATCGGCGGTGCCGTCAATGGACATTGGCGCGGCATTGGCGAACCGGCGCTGAATCAGGCGATTGCCGCAGTTATTCCACCGCCACCACTTCGCGGGGTGCGCGGGATTTGCGGAGTTCGGCCAATCGCAGTGCCGATCGCAGATCCCCGACCTCGTGGATACGCATCGTGCCGGTCTTGGTTTTCTCCGAACCGGGCGGAACGAGCGCGGTGGTGAACCCCAGCCGTTCGGCTTCGGCCAGGCGTCTGCCGAGCCCGGTGACCTTGCGAACCTCACCCGCCAGCCCGACTTCGCCGAGGATCACCCACCCCGCGGGCAGGGCGATGTCGGCCTCGGCGGAGGCGATGGCCAAGGCGATGGCCAGGTCGGCGGTCGGCTCGAGCAGGCGCATCCCGCCGACGGTCGCCGCGTACACATCGTGCTTGCCGAGAAATACCCGGCCTCGGCTCTGCAACACCGCCAGCACCATGGCGACGCGGTTGTAGTCCAGCCCGCTCACCGCCCGGCGTGGCTGCGGGATCTCGGTCTTGACGGTCAGCCCCTGCACCTCGGCCACCAGCGGCCGTTTGCCGTCCATCGCGACGGTCACCGCCGTACCGGGGACGGTGTCGGTGCGATGGTGCAGGAACAAACCGGACGGATCGTCGACGCAGGCGATGCCGTCGTCGTGCAGTTCGAAGCAGCCCACCTCGTCGGCGCTGCCGAACCGGTTCTTGATGCCGCGAACCATGCGCAGCGACGAATTCTTGTCGCCCTCGAACTGCAGCACCACGTCCACCAGGTGTTCGAGCGTGCGCGGGCCGGCCACGTTGCCGTCCTTGGTGACGTGTCCGACCAGCAGCACCGCGATCCCGGTCGCCTTGGCCAGCGAGGTCAGCGCCGCAGTGACCGCGCGCACCTGGGTGACACCGCCGATCACCCCGTCCACCTCCGGTGCCAGCATGGTCTGCACGGAGTCGACGACCAGCAGCGACGGCCGTACCTGCTCCACATGCCCCAGCACGATCGACAGATCCGATTCGGCCGCCAGGTACACCCGGTCGTGCACCGCGCCCGTGCGATCGGCCCGCAGCCGCACCTGCCCGGCGGACTCCTCGGCGGTCACGTACAGCGCGGTCTCTTCGCGCGCCGCCGCCCACCGGAACGCGACCTCGAGCAGCAGCGTCGACTTGCCGACTCCCGGCTCGCCGGACAGCAGCACCACCGACCCCGGCACCACCCCGCCACCGAGGACCCGATCGAGCTCGCTCACCCCCGTCGACCGCGCCTGCGTGACCTTGGCGTCGATCTGCGACAGCGGCGCCGCCGCGGTACTCGGCAGCATCGCTCGCCGCCCTGGAGCAGCGGTGGACGCCGAAACGGCCACCTCGTTCACCGTTCCCCAGGCACCGCAATCAGGGCACTTACCCACCCACTTGGACACCTCGTGCGTGCACGCGGAGCACCGGAAGACTGCTTTGGTCTTGGCCACACGCGCACCCTACGGACCCCGACCGACACAAAAAGGAAGAGCCGCCGCGAAGTTCGCGACGGCTCTTCCTCACGGCTGGTGTCAGTGACCGCCCGCGCCCTCGGGCGCCGGGCCGGACTTCTCGTTCTCGATGCGCGGGACGGCCGCGGCATCGACCGGGACCGACACCTGCACGGTGCCCGCGTCCTTGAAGTTGAAGGTGACGTTGTAGGTCAGGCCGGGGACGATGTCCTTGGACAGGCCCGTGATCTCGATCGTGGCCGGGGTCTTCACCGGGTCGTTCGAGGGGATGTCGATACCCGCGGCGCCGGTCGGCGCGGCCCCGGTGGTGGTCGGCGCCGCCGAGGTGGTGCCGTGGTGATCGTCGGCCGCGGCGGGCTTGGTCTCACCCGGTCCCACGACCACGGTCTGCTGCGGCTTCAGCACGAACTTGGGGTCGCCCGCGGCTCCGGTGATCTTGACCTGGCCCAGGTCGGTGCTCACGCTGGTCAGCTCGTCGGTGACGGTCTCGCTGTTGTTGATGATCGACAGCGCGATCACCGCCTTGCCGCCCTTGTCGTGCTCGGCAGCGGCCTCCGGATACACGATGTGCACGTTGCGCAGGGCGATGGCGCCGACGTTGGCGTGGTTGCCGTTGATCGCGGCGGCCTGCGTCGAGGTCTGGGTGTGCTGGCCGGCACTGCAGCCGGTCAGGGCGATGCCCGCGGCAGCGGCGAGCGCGGCAACCGTCACCATGCGACGTCGCGCCGAGTGGGCGGTCACAGCTTTCAGGGCAGTCACGGTTTGTCCTCCATGTCGACCGGGCTCACTCCGTCCACACGGGGATCGGAGGGTAGTAACTAGGCAGCGTAGTAGTTCACTTCGCGCGGGTGACGTTCGGGCTCGCGACGCGCGGGTGCGGAAGTAACAGTTCGGTGTCTCGAGGGGGTTTGCCGGATCGATGCCGGGATCGCGCTGTGCGATAACCTGTCGCTGTGCTGGTGGTTAACCCGTTCTGCCACAACACAATGCACAACAATTCTGTATTGTCAACCCCTGCGATGGCCTCGTTGTGGCCCTGACCTGCACAGTTGATCGCGCCGTTATCGAGTCGCATGTTAAACTGTGAACATCGAAAGGGGCACGGGACACATGATTTTTAAGGTCGGAGACACCGTCGTTTACCCCCACCACGGAGCGGCGCTGATCGAAGCAATCGAGACCCGCACCATCAAGGGTGTGCAGAAAGAGTATCTGGTCCTGAAGGTTGCGCAAGGCGACCTGACCGTTCGGGTTCCCGCAGAGAACGCTGAATACGTCGGCGTCCGTGACGTCGTCGGCCAAGAAGGTCTCGACCGCGTCTTCCAGGTGCTGCGCGCGCCACACACGGAGGAGCCGACCAACTGGTCCCGCCGTTACAAGGCCAACCTCGAGAAACTCGCCTCCGGCGATGTGAACAAGGTGGCCGAAGTGGTGCGTGACCTGTGGCGTCGTGAGCAGGACCGCGGCCTGTCCGCCGGTGAGAAGCGGATGCTCGCCAAGGCCCGTCAGATCCTCGTCGGTGAGCTCGCGCTCGCCGAGGGCACCGACGACGGCAAGGCCGAATCGCTGCTCGACGAGGTTCTCGCCGCGGCTTCCTAGAAACAAACAAACAAGTGCGACCTGTCGTAGCACTGGTCCCTGCCGCCGGTCGTGGCGTGCGCCTGGGTGAACCCACCCCGAAGGCGTTCGTCGCGGTCGGCGGCACACCTATGGTCCGGTTGGCCGTCGACGGTCTGATCGCGTCCGGTGCGGTGCACCGGGTTGTCGTGGTCGTGCCCGCCGAGCTGGTCGAGGCCGCATCCGCGCTGCTGTCCACCACCACCTCGCTGACCGGCGGTTCGATGCCCCCTGTGCCGGTGCAGGTGGTGGTGGGCGGCGCCGAGCGCACCGATTCGGTGCGCGCGGGCATCGCCGCCGCGCCCGACGCCGCGTGCTATCTCGTGCACGACGCCGCACGAGCGCTCACACCACCGGAACTGATCGCACGGGTGGCCGCCGAGCTCCAGGCGGGCAGTCAGGCCGTGGTACCCGCGTTGCCCGTCGTGGACACCGTGAAGTCGGTCGACGACGCGGGCATTGTCACCGGGACCCCCGATCGCGCCCACCTGCGCGCCATCCAAACCCCCCAGGGCTTCGCCGCCGACCTGCTCCGCCGCGCCTACGCCACCGACGATGGCGCCACCGACGACGCCGGCCTGGTCGAACGCCTCGGTGTCGCCGTGCACACGGTCCCCGGTGACCCACTGGCATTCAAGATCACCACCCCCCTCGACCTACGCCTGGCCGAGGCGCTGCTGGCTGACGGCGGTCGTTCGCCTGCCGTCGGGCGTCCCGGCGTCGAGCAGGCGGTTGCCCGATGAGAGTCGGTATCGGCAGCGACGTGCACCCCATCGAGCCGGGACGGCCCTGCTGGATGGCCGGTCTGCTGTTCCCGGATGCCGACGGCTGCGCGGGCCACTCCGATGGTGACGTCGCCGCCCACGCGCTCTGCGACGCCCTGCTCTCCGCCGCCGGCCTCGGCGACGTGGGCGCTGTCTTCGGCGTCGGCCGCCCCGAATGGGCCGGTGTCACCGGGGCCGCCATGCTCACCGAGGTCCGCAGGCTGCTGGCCGACGAAGGCTTCGAGATCGTGAACGCCGCGGTGCAGGTCATCGGTAATCGCCCGAAGATCGGCCCCCGCCGCGCCGAAGCGCAAAAAGTGCTCGGCGAACTCCTCGACGCCCCCGTGTCGGTGTCGGGCACCACGACGGACGGTCTCGGTCTGACCGGTCGCGGCGAGGGTATCGCCGCCATCGCCACCTGTCTGATCGCGGCGTGTTCGTAGCCCCTACGGGCCACTGAACCTTTCTTTCCGCGCATTGCTTTTCGCCGATTCGATCAGCCGTTCCGTTCACTACGGCGCCACGAACCGGCCGGTCAACCCCACCCCAATCCCACCGACTAGGATCGAATGCCGTGACCTTGCGCCTTTTTGACACCGACACGCGGACCATGCGGGAATTCACCCCGCTGGTCCCCGGCCGTGCCTCGGTGTATCTGTGTGGGGCCACCGTGCAGGGGCAACCCCATATCGGTCATGTGCGCAGTGGCGTCGCCTTCGACGTGCTGCGCCGCTGGTTGCTCGCGCACGACTACGACGTGCAGTTCATCCGCAATGTCACCGATATCGACGACAAGATCCTGAACAAGGCCGCCGAAGCGGGCAGGCCGTGGTGGGAATGGGCCGCGACCCACGAGCGCGCGTTCGACAAGGCCTACGAGACCCTCGGCGTGCTGCCGCCGTCGGCCGAACCGCGCGCCACCGGTCACATCACCCAGATGATCGATCTGATGCAGCGCCTGATCGAGCGCGGCCACGCCTATGCCGCCGACGGCGATGTCTATTTCGATGTGGTGAGTTGGCCGAATTACGGTGAGCTGTCGGGCCACAAACTCGACGACGTGCACCAGGGCGAGACCCCGACCCGCGGCAAGCGCGACCCCCGCGACTTCACGCTGTGGAAGGCCGCCAAGCCCGGCGAGCCGAGCTGGCCGTCGCCGTGGGGTCCCGGTCGCCCCGGCTGGCACCTGGAATGCTCCGCGATGGCCGAGTTCTATCTCGGCGCGGAATTCGATATCCACTGCGGTGGAATGGATTTGATTTTCCCGCACCACGAGAACGAGATCGCCCAGTCCAAAGCCGCGGGTGATGGTTTCGCGCGTTACTGGCTGCACAACGGCTGGGTGACGATGGGCGGGGAGAAAATGTCGAAGTCACTCGGCAACGTGCTCTCGGTGCCGAATGTCCTCACCCGGGTGCGCCCGGTAGAATTGCGTTTCTACTTGGGCAGCGCGCATTACCGCTCGATGCTCGAATACTCCGACAAGGCACTCGACGACGCGGTCGCCTCCTATCAGCGCATCGAAGCCTTCGTGCAGCGGGTGCTGGACCGCGCGGGCGAAGTGCCCGTCGGTAAATGGACCGACGGATTCGCCGCCGCGATCGACGACGATCTGGCAGTCCCGAAGGCGCTGGCCGAAATTCACCACGTGGTGCACGAAGGCAATCGCGCGCTGGAAGCGGGTGCGGTGGAGACCGCGGTCGAACTGGCCGGTCAGGTGCGGGCGATGCTGGGAATTCTCGGCGTCGACCCGCTCGACGAACAGTGGTACACCCCCGCCGACAATTCGGCGGCGATCGACGCGCTCGACGTGCTCGTCCGCACGGAGCTGGATCGCCGCGCGAACGCGCGGGCCGACAAGAACTGGGCAGAAGCCGATGCCGCACGGGATCGGCTCATCGCCGCGGGTATCGAGGTAACCGATACCCCGCAGGGGCCGGAATGGTCGCTGGGCGCATCGAGCGGAAAGGCGAACTGATGGCAGGCAATTCACAGCGACGCGGAGCAGTCAGGAAGAGCGGCACCAAGAAGGGCGCCGTCGCCGGTTCCGGCGGGAAGCATCGCCGCGGTCTCGAGGGGAGGGGCGCGACCCCGCCCGCGTCCGAGCGCACCAAGCACCCCGCCGCCAAGCGGGCCAGAGCGGCGGCCAAAGCCAATGCGGCACAGGGTCGGCCGACCGGAAAGTCCGGCGTCCCGCGCGCGGGACGCAAGTCCGACGAGGGTCCCGAGTTGGTGCTCGGCCGCAACCCCGTGCTCGAGTGTCTGCGCGCCGACGTGCCGGCGACCGCCCTGTACGTGGCGGTCGGCACCGAGAACGACGACCGGCTCTCGGAGAGCGTGCAGCGCGCCGCCGACATGGGCATCTCCATTCTCGAGGTGCCCCGCACCGATCTGGACCGGCTGAGCGCCAACGGAATGCACCAGGGCCTGGCCCTGCAGGTGCCGCCGTACCGCTACGCCCATCCCGACGATCTGATGGACCGGGTGAAGTCCACCGCCGAGCCCGCCCTGCTGGTCGCGCTCGACAACATCACCGACCCGCGCAACCTCGGTGCCGTCATTCGCTCGGTGGCCGCGTTCGGCGGTCAGGGCGTGGTGATCCCGCAGCGTCGCAGTGCCAGCGTCACCGCCGTGGCGTGGCGTACCAGTGCGGGTGCGGCTGCCCGCCTTCCCGTCGCCAGGGCCACCAATCTGACTCGCACACTGAAGGATTGGGCCTCGCAGGGCATCCAGGTCATCGGCCTCGACGCCGACGGCGACACCACCCTCGACAACTTCGACGGCAGTGTCCCTACGGTCGTGGTCGTGGGTTCGGAGGGCAAGGGCCTGTCGCGTCTGGTGCGCGAGAACTGCGACTCGATCCTGAGCATCCCGATGGCGGGCCCGGTCGAGTCGCTCAACGCCTCGGTTGCCGCGGGCGTCGTCCTCGCCGACATCGCCAGGCAGCGCCGTCTGGGCTGAGTCCGCGCGGTTGACGGGCAAAACTGCTCTGTCACCGTACAATTCGTGCTGTGGCGATCCCTAATCAGCCGATCGGCGAAACGGTCGAGCACCCGCAGGCCAACCTGATCCTTGTGCTCGGGCTGCTCAGCCCGTTCTGCTGTGGGATCTTCGGGCCGATCGCGTGGGTGCTCGGCAAGCGGGCACTCAACGACATCGACGCGTCCTACGGTGCGCTCAGCGGCCGGTCTCAGGTGTTGATCGGCTATATCGCGGGCATCTTCGGCACCATCTGCATGCTGCTGTTCGCGATGCTGTACCTGGCCGGGTCCTGCAACGGGAACTTCTAGGCTCAGTCCAGGCTCGGGCGCACGCCGGGCGCGTCCCAGGCGGGCCATTCGCCGCTGACGCTGCCGGTCCAGTTCGGCGGGCGGCGCTCCTTGAACGCCACCATCGCCTCGCCACCGTCGACACTCTTGGCAACCTGCGCGTTGAGCTCGGATTCGAGCTGCCCGACCACCGCGGGCGTCATGCCGAGGCTTTCCCAGATGAGCCGCTTGGTGAGCGCGACCGGCAGGGGAGCGGTCCCGGTGGCGATGTCGTGGGCCACCGCCATCGCGGTCATCAGCACCTCGTCGGCGGGCAGTGCGGCATTGGCCAGTCCGAGTGACTTGGCTTCGTCACCGTCGAAGGTGCGCCCGGTGAGCATGATGTCGGCGGCGTTGGCCAGGCCGGCCAGGCGCGGCACCGTCCAGTGCGCGAACCCGTCGGCGAGCACCCCGCGACGCACCTGGTTCAGCCCGTACACCGCGTCGCGAGCGAAATAGCGCAGGTCGCACTGCAGCGCCAGCGCCAGCCCGATACCGACCGCATGCCCGTTCACCGCGGCGATCACCGGTTTACGGACCTGCCAGGGGGGCGGATCGAGCGTGGCGCTCACGTCGCCTCCGCGTGCGGCCAGGTCGGCGCCGGCGCAGAACGCCGGCGGGGTGCCGGTGATCACGACGGCGCGGATCGCGTCCTCGGTATCGCACCGGCGAAGGGCAGCGCTCAGCTCGGCCGCCATCGTCGGGGTGACGGCGTTCTGCTTGGCTGGCCGGTTGAGCGTCAGTAGCGCGACGCCGCCTTCGACATCGACGAGCAATTCCGAACTCATGGGATGGAATCGTACTAGCGACCGGCCAGCAAGTGTCTGCCGATCGCGTACTTGTGCACTTCCGTCGGCCCATCGTAAAGACGGAACGCGCGCATGTCCCGGAACAACATCTCCACTACCGTCTCGTCGCTGATCCCGATCCCGCCGAGCACTTGCACACAGCGATCGGTGACCTTGAACAGTTCCTCGGACACATACGACTTGGCCATCGACGATTCGTGTCTGGCCTGCTGTCCCTGATCCATCAGCCAGCAGGCGTGCCAAATCGTCAGCCTGCACTGGTGCAGCGCCACCTCGTTGTCGGCGAGCATGAACGACACGCCCTCGTGTTCGCCGATCGGCTTGCCGAACGCGGTGCGCGTACGCGCGTAGTCCAGCGCGATGGACTGGGCGCGGGCCGCCGCGCCGAGCCAGCGCATGCAGTGTGTGAGCCGAGCGGGGGCGAGCCGTAATTGCGCGTACCGCAGGGCTTGTCCGGTGCGACCGAGCACGGCCGTCGGCGGCAGCGTGAGATTGTCGAACCGGACGACCGCGTGCCCGCCGACGTAGTTGCGGTCCATCGTGTTCATGATCCGCTCGATCACGATGCCCGGCGCGTCACCGTCGGCGAGGAACAGGGTCGGCCCGGCGGGCAGGTGGGGGTTCTCGGCGAGCAGGGCCATGATGATCCAGGTCTTGGCGCCGTCGGCGCCGGTGATCAGCCACTTGAGGCCGTTGATCACGAAATTCTCGCCGTCGAACACCGCCTCCGTGCTGAGCTGCCCGGGATCCGACCCGGCCCCGCCGGGCTCGGTCATCGCGAACACCGAGCGCTGTTCACCACGAATCACCGGCATCAGATACTGGTCGACCTGCTCCGGGTCGGCGACCTTGCCGAGCAGGAACATGTTCCCCTCGTCGGGCGCGGCGCAGTTCATGGCGACCGGTCCGAGCGTGGACCACCCCGCCGCCTCGTACACCAGCGCCTGCTCGACGTGGCTGAGTCCGAGCCCGCCGTATTCCACCGGCGCCTGCACGGTCAGCAGCTTCTCGGCGCGGGCGAGTTCGACGAGTTCGGCCCGCAGGTCGTCGTTGGGGCCGTGCGCGGTGAGCCGGGGATCGCGCTCGAACGGCACGATCTGCTCGACGACGAAGGCGCGAACCCGATCTCGCAGTGCGGCCAGATCATCCGGAACGGTGAAGTCGATCATGCTGGCCATTCTGCGCGCCGACCTCCGTGGTTCGCGGCCGTTCGGGCATCGGAGCGGGATCCGGCGCGGGTTCAGCGCGCGTGCGCGAGTTGCCGATTGCGATGTCCGACGACCCGGCACACCAGGTAGATGCCGAACGAGATCGCGGTGACGAAGGTCGACACCGGAACACCGGGGGCGAGCGACAGCAGCAGCCCGCCGACCGCGGCGACCTCGGCGAAGATCACCGACAGCACGGTCGCCCGCATCGGGCTCGAGGTCACCTGCGCGGCCGCGGCGGCCGGGGTGATCAGCAAGGCGAGCACCAGCAGCGCGCCGACGATCTGCACGCCGAACGCGGCGGTGATGCCGAGCAGTACCGCGAACACCACCGACAGCGCCCGCACCGGCACCCCGCGCGCGATCGCGACCTCGGGATCGGAGCTGGCGAACAACAGCGGCCGATACACCACGGCCAGCACGGCGAGCACGCCCGCGGTGCAGGTGACCAGCAGTGCGAGCCCGTCGTAGCCGACCCCGGCGACCTGCCCGGTGAGCAGGGAGAACTTCGACCCGGCCCGCTCCGGCGCGAGCCACAGGAACAGCACCGACAACCCGAGCCCGAACGACAGCACCACCGCGATCACCGAATCACGTTCGCGCGCACGAGAACCCAGCCACCCGAACAGCACGGCCGCGACCACCGAACCGGCGATCGCCCCGAATCCGACCCCGACCCCGACGAGCAGCGCCGCCGACGCGCCGGTGAGCGAGAGCTCGCTGGTGCCGTGCACGGCGAACGACATCTGCCGGGCGACGATCAGCGGTCCGATCAAGCCGGCCAGCAACCCGAGCAGGGCACTCGCCAACAGCGCCTGCTGCACGAAGTCGTAACCCAGCAGGTTCGCGGTGGTGGTGAAGTCGAACATCTGCTGGAACACCTTGGTGAGCTTTTCCATCAGGCGGTACCGCCGAGGGCGTCCATATCGTCGCCGGTTCCGACGACCACCAGGCGGCCGCGTACTCGCAGGACCTCGACCTCGGTGCGGTAGAGCTCCGACAGCGTCTGCGAGGTCATCACCTCATCGGGCGTACCGATCCGGAAGCCACCGTCCACCAGGTACAGCACCCGGTCCACCAGCGGCAGGATCGGGTTGATCTCGTGGGTCACGAACAGCACCGCGGTGTCGTGTTCGCGGCGGCGGCGGTCGACCAGCTCGGCGACCAGGCGCTGGTTCGCCATATCCAGGCTCAGCAGCGGTTCGTCGCACAGCAGTACCGACGGGTCGCCGACCAGGGCCTGCGCGACCCGCAACCGCTGCTGCTCCCCACCGGACATCGTCTCCAGCGACGCGTGCGCGAACGACCCGGCGCCCACCGCGGCGATGGCCCGCTCGACCTTCGCTGCCCGGCTGCGACGCCCGCGCCATCCGAGCCCCCACCGATGCCCGTCCACGCCGAGGCCGACCAGGTCGACGCCGCGCAGTTGCACGCCCGCGTCGATGGTCTTCTGCTGCGGGATGTAGCCGATGCCCGGATTGCCCACCCCGGCTCGCCTGCCTGCGATCTCCGCGCTGCCCGAGCTCAGGTCGAGGGTGCCGAGCAGGGCGCGCAGCAGCGAGGTCTTGCCGGAGCCGTTGGGTCCGAGGACGGCGATGAACTCACCCGGCCGCACGTCGAGGTCGAGGTCGCGCCAGAGGGTGCGGTCGCCGAAGGCCATGGTGGCCCCGCGCAGCCGGATCGCCGCGTCGGCGGTCTCGATGTCCGGTGCGGCGGTGGTGTCCGACAGTGCGGTTGCCTCGGTCATGGGGGTCCTCAGCGCAGGGCCGCGGCGAGCGCCTTGGCGTTGGCGGTCTGCCACTGGATGTAATCCATTCCGGCAGGCAGGGTTTCGGTGACCTCGACCACGACGATGCCCGCGGACTGCGCGGTGGCCCGCAGGTCCTGGGTGATCTTGTCCTCGGTCTGGGTGTTGTAGATCAGCGCCTTGACCTGCTTGGCGGTGATCAGGTCGCGGGTGGCGGCGACGGCGGCCGGGGCCGGGTCGGTCTCCTGCTCGATCGCTTCCTGGAACTCGTGCGGGGTCTTGTCCTGCGCGGTCGCGGCCGTGAGCAGGTAGTGCGCGAGCGGCTCGGACTGGGCGACCGGCGCGTTCGGTGTCTGGGTGGCGATGGTGCCGGTGATGGTGCTGACGCCGATCAGCTGATTCTTGAAGGCGACCGCGCGCTCGGTGTAGGCGTCGGCGTGCGCGGCGTCGACCTGGCCGAGCTCGGCCGCGATCCGATCGGCGACGGCGGCGACGGTGCTCACGTCGTACCAGACGTGCTCGTTGTCGTCGTTCTTGTCCGCGCGCTGCCCGAACGCCTCGACGGTCCGCTTGTCCTTGCCCGAGATGGCCTTCTCGATGAACTCGTCGTAGTGCCCACCGTTGAACACGACGAGATCCGCGTCACTGATCTTGGCGGTGTCGGTGGCCGAGGTCTCGAACGAATGCGGATCGGCGGCGGGGTCGCTGATGATCGAGGTCACCTGGGCATCCGGCCCGGCAACGGCAGAGGCCACCGAACCCCACACATTGGTGGAGGCGACGATCTGGGGGGTATCGGAATCGCTGGAGCTGGTACCGCAGGCGCTGAGGACGACCACGGCCGCCACCCCCGCCGTGAGACCGGCGAACAAGCGGGCGAATCGAGGGTTCACGCGGCACTCCTGGCGAGCAAGCTCTAGATCGTAATGGAAATCGTTACCGTTTTAGATTAGCAGCTATGAATACCCAGTACGAACCGCATCGAAAAGCCGGGCTCGAAATTCGAACCCGGCTTTGTCGAGCGTTGTCAGACCAGGGCGTTGACCGGCTGGCTGAGCAACTGGGCGCACCGGAGCAGGCCCAGGTGGCTGTACGCCTGGGGGTGGTTACCGAGGGAACGCTCGGCGACCGGGTCGTATTCCTCGCTGAGCAGGCCGGTGGGTCCCGCGGCGGCGACCAGCTGGGCGAACAGTGCCTCGGCGTCGGAGCGCCTGCCGATCAGCAGGTACGCCTCCACCAGCCAGGCGGCACACAGGTGGAAGCCACCTTCGCCGCCGGGCAGCCCGTCGTCGTGGTGGTACCGGTACACCGTGGCGCCGCTGCGCAGTTCGGCCTCGGTAGCCACCACCGTCGCGGCGAAGCGCGGGTCGGCGGGATCGATCAGGCCGCTCAGGCCGATGTGCAGGGTGGCCGCGTCCAGGTCGGTGCCGTCGTAGGCGGCGGTGTAGGACTGGACCTCGTCGTTCCAGCCCTTCGCCTTCACCTCGTCGGCGATCGTGTCGCGCAAGCTCACCCAGTCGGGATCGGCGGGGCGGTCGAAGCGATCCGCCAGGGTCAGGGCGCGGTCGATGGTGAGCCAGCCCATCACCTTCGAGTACACGTGGTGGCGGGGGTTGCCGCGGATCTCCCAGATGCCGTGGTCGGGTTCGGTCCAGCGGCGCTGCACCGCCGACACCATCGCGTGCACCAGTTCCCAGTCGGCATCCGGCAGGGCCTTGGCCGGTGCGGTGATGCCCTGGCGCTCGCGTTCGTGTGACATCGAGGTGATCAGGTCGACGATCGGCCCGAACACGTCGAGCTGCACCTGCATATTGGCCGCGTTGCCCACCCGCACCGGCCGCGATCCGGCATAACCGGGCAGCGCGTCGATCACGGCCTCGGGCGGCAGGGTCTCGCCGTAGATCGTGTACAGCGGGTGCAGGCGCTCCGGTCCCGGCAGGGTGTCGAGCACCTTGTGTACCCAGCCGAGGAACTCCTCGGCCTCGGTCAGCGAGCCCAGGGTCACCAGTGCCTGCGCGGTCAGCGACGCGTCACGCAGCCAGCAGTAGCGGTAGTCCCAGTTGCGTACGCCGCCGATGTCCTCGGGCAGCGAGGTGGTGGCCGCGGCCAGGATCGAGCCCGACGGGCGATGGACCAGCCCGCGCAGGGTGAGCGCCGAACGCTTCATCAGATCCGGCTTGAGCGGCGGCAGCAGCAATTCCGAGGCCCACTGCGACCAGTACTGCTCGGCGAGCTGGCGGCGCTGCGGCTCCGGTGTCATCGAGGGCGCGAGATCCGCGGTTCCGCACCGCAATTCGAGCACGACCGGCCCGAGCGACGGGTCGACCACCGCGCGTGCCTGCTCGTTGGTGCCGTCGGACAGGATTTCCCACTCCACGCCGGGGGAGCGAAGCACCATCGGATCATTGGTGCCGCTGACCTGGATTCCGCTGCGTACGACCTGCATTCGCACCGGCACCTGGCCGAACTCCGGTTGCGGCGCGAAGGTGACCACGGCCTTCGCGGCGCCGGTGATCACCCTGGTCAGATCGGTGCGATCGGGAGCCACGTCGTGCGGCAGGTAGTCGGCCACTTGCAAACTGGCCCACCGGGTTTCGACCGTCATCGTGCCGTCCACATACCGCTGCGACAGCGGCAGGCTCGGCCGCTCCGGCGCCACCGTGAAGTGTCCGGCCGCCGCGCCGCCGAGCAGATGCGCGAACACCGCCGCCGAATCCGGTTCGGGGTGACAGAGCCAGGTGACCGTCGCGTCGGGGGTGAGCAGCGCGACCGAGCGCGGGCTGGCCAGCATGCTCAGCCGCTCGATCCGGGGGGCGCTCGCCCCGGCCAGCCAGGTGCGCCGCTCCTCGACGAGGAACGCCAGCGCGCGCGCCACCTCCTCGGTGGAGTTCACATGCAGCTTGGCGATGCTCTCGCCCTCGCCGACCTTGATGCCGACATCCGGTCCAGAGAGCACCCGGAACGCCTTCTCGTCGGTCACGTCGTCGCCGAAGAACACTGCGGCGGAAGCGCTTTCCTGATGGCGGATGGTGTCGAGCGCGGTGCCCTTGTCGGTGGGGATCACCGCGAGCTCGATCACCGCCTTGCCTTCGGTCACCTGCACGCCCACCCAGCAGGCCGGGCCTTGGCGAACGGAAGTCAGTGCGCGCCTGCCGATTTCGGGGCTGGCGTTGCGCACGTGCAGCGCGGCGCTGGCCGGCTTCATCTCGACGGTCACACCCGGGTTCTCGGCGGAGATCTTCGAGAACGCGGAATTGATCTCTGTCAGTAGCTGTTTGGCGTCGTTGTCGATCGCGTGCACGAAGCCGACGTCGAACTCCGAGCCGTGACTACCGATCAGCTGCACCTCGACCGGCAGGCGCGACAGCGCCGCCAGGTCTCGGAGCGCTCTACCGGAAATCACTGCCGCAGTAGTGTTCGACAACCCCGCCAGCGCGCGTAGCGCGCTCACCGATTCCCGCTGGGGAAACGCTTTCGACGGGTCGGACACGATCGGGGCGATGGTCCCGTCGTAGTCCGAGGCAACCAAGAGCCGTGGCACGCGCGCAACCGACGCCAGTGCACGGCGGACATCCAAGGGCAGTTCCTGTGCGCTCACGCATCCAACCTAGTGATGGGAGGAGTTGATCAGGGGGCGCGAAAAACAATACTGCGTCAATTTTGCCGCGCGAGCGGCGCGGCGGGTTGTGCGCACGACCCCCGGTCGTTTGCTCGCGACCTTACGGCAAATTTCGTACCGGCGGCCCACCACCGTCTGCCGGATTCGTCGAGCTCACCGGGCACATGAGGGCGCGGCGAGGCACGCGCTCCCGGTAGATGCGCTGTTTCGCATATGCGGCGTCGGCTATGCATCTTCCTACTGGAAGGCGCACAGCCGACGGGTGTCAACAGCGATGGGCGATTTGTGATGTTGCGGTAGTGAGCTTTGCCGGGTTGCTGGGTTATCCGCGATCGCCCAGCAACAGGTCGACCGTGAGCTCGAGCCGTTCCGTGACATCGGTCGCGGACGCGCGCCGGGTGAGCCAGGCCACCAGGTTCGACAGCCACACATCGGAGATGACGCGGGCGATGGCGAGCTGACGGTCGTCGGGTTCGCCGTCGCTCATCGCGCGGGCGAAGACCCGGTCCATCACCTTGCCCACCCGATCCACTTCCGCGGCGGCCGAGGCGTCGGCGAACATGAACGCGCGCGTCATCGCCTCGGTGAGTAGCGGGTCGCGCTGCATCATCCGGGTGATCTGGGTGAGCAGGGTGTGCATGCGCTCGGACGGGCCGTCGCCGTCGGGTAGTGGTTTGCGCTTGCCTTCGAACATCTCGAATTCCCTGGCCAGCGCCGAAACGAGCAGGTGAACCTTGGACGGGAAGTAGCGGTACAGCGTGCCGACGGCCACGTCGGCGCGCTCGGCGACCGCGCGCATCTGCACGGCGTCGTAGCCGCCCTTGGAGGCGAGCGCGAGGGTCGCGTCGAGGATGCGCTTGCGCCGGTCGCGCTGTGCGCTGGAGCTGAGCTCGTCCTCGGACAGCGTCGTCACGGTGGGCGTTGGTGCGGGACTGTCCATCGTGGAAACCCTTTCGCTTCAGTGGCAATTCATCGGCCGAGCCGTGCCCGGAGCTTAGTGCGAGTGTAGGTCTCTTGACTTATACCCGGCTTAGATATTAGAACATGTTCTAGAAGTGTGAACCACGCCGGAAGGGCGGATCTTCTTGTGACCATCGCCACCACTGACGAGCACAAAGCCGTCGCGGCGTCGCTGCGGGGCTGGGCGAGCACGGTCGCGCCGATTGAAACAATGCGGACCGGCGGCTCGGCCGCCTGGCGCGGGTACTGGACCGGGCTGAGCGAGTTCGGGCTGTTCGAGGTCGCGCTGCCCGAGGACAATGGCGGTCTCGGCGGCACGGTCGCCGACCTGGCGGTCATGCTCGAGCAGACCGGCGACGACCTGGTCGGCGGTCCGGTGCTGGCCACCGCGCTGGCCGGGCTGATCACCGAGGGAGCGTTCGCCGACGGCACACCGTGCGCGGTCGCGGTGCCCGGCGACGAGCAGTCCGCGAAGGCGGTCGCCACCGATACCGGCTGGAGTGTCTCCGGCACTTGGGATTTCGTCTACGGCGCCGATGAGCTGACCCGAGTTCTCGTGCCCGCCAACACCATCGACGGCACCCGTTGGCTGCTGTTGCCCGCTGAAGCGGTGACGGTGACGTCGCTGGCACACGGCGACCACACCGTGCCGCTGGCGCGGGTCAGCGCCGCCGAGGTGGCCGTACCGGCCGATCACGGCTTCGCGCCGACGGCCGATGTCACCGATCTCTTCGTAGCGCTCGCGGTAGCGGAACTGGCGGGCATCGCCGGTTGGACCCTGCGTACCGCGGTCGAATACGCCCGTGTGCGTGAACAATTCGGCAAGCCGATCGGCAGCTTCCAGGCGATCAAGCACCTGTGCGCCTGGATGCTGTGCCGCACCGAGCTGATCCGCGCGGTCGCCGCCGACGCCGCCGCCGCGATCGACGAGGGCGGCGACGAGCTTCCGATCGCCGCGGCCGTGGCCGCCTCGGTGGCTCTCGATGCCGCCGTCGACAACGCCAAGGACGCCATCCAGGTGCTCGGCGGTATCGGCTTCACCTGGGAACACGACGCGCACTTCTACCTGCGCCGGGCGAGCTCGCTGCGCCAGCTCCTCGGTGGTTCGGCGCGCTGGCGCGCCCGGGTCGCCGAGCTCACCAGGGCCGGTCGGCGCCGCACCACCGGCGCCGAGCGGGTGCTCGGTGACGCCGCCGTCGACACCGCGCTGGCGGACGAGGTCGCCGCGATCGCCGCGCTCGAGCCCGCCGACCAGACGCGCGCGCTGGTGGAAGCGGGCATGGTGATGCCGCATTGGCCGCGGCCCTACGGCCGTGCCGCCGACCCGATGACCTGCCTGCAGATCGCCGAACAGCTCCGTCGCGCCGAGCTGACGACCCCCGACCTCGCCGTCGCGGGTTGGGCCGTGCCGACGCTGTTGCGCTTCGGCACCGAGGAGCAGATCGAACGCTACGTCTGGCCGACCCTGCACGGCGAGGTCATCTGGTGCCAGCTGTTCAGCGAGCCGGGCGCGGGTTCCGATCTGGCCGCCCTGCGCACCACCGCCGAGAAGGTCGACGGCGGCTGGGTGCTGCGCGGCCAGAAGGTGTGGACCTCGCTCGGCTCCACCGCGAACTGGGGCATCTGCCTGGCCCGCACCGATCCGGCCGCGGCCAAGCATCGCGGCATCAGCTACTTCCTCGTCGATATGCGCGCCGCGGGCGTGCAGGTGCGGCCGCTGGTGCAGATCACCGGCGAGGAGAAGTTCAGCGAGGTCTTCCTCGACGACGTGTTCGTGCCCGACGACTGCCTGGTCGGCGCGCTGAACAACGGCTGGAAGATCGCGCGCACCACGCTGTCGGCCGAACGGGTCGCCATGGGCGGCGGCGGTATCGGTGGCGCGCTCGAAGCCCTGCTCGACCGTTTCCCGGTCGGTGGATGGGGAACGGAACTGCGTGAGGACCGCTTCGGCGCGTTGATCACGTCTTCGGTTGCTGGATCATTGCTGGAACAGCGGATCGCGGTAGCGACAATGGCGGGCGTCGACGCGGGCGCCCAGGCCGGTGTTCGCAAACTGGTCGGTGTCCGGCATCGGCAGGAGCTGGCGGAATACGCGCTGGAACTTGTCGGCCAAGAAGGTTCCCTGGACAGTGATGCTCTGAAAGAATTCCTGCTTACGCGGTGTCTCTCGATTGCGGGCGGTACCGAGCAGATCCTGTTGACCGTGGCCGCCGAACGGATTCTCGGCCTGCCGCGCGATGCGGACAGTTAGCTCGATGAGGGAGGACGCCGTGGATTTCACCCGCGACGAAAGCGCCGACGCCGTAGCCGAGGTAGTGGTAAGCCTGCTCGAACGTGAGCCGGCCAGGGATATGGCCCTGTGGCCGAGCCTGGTCGACTCCGGTCTGCTGGCCGTGCCGGTGCCGGAACGGTTCGGCGGCGACGGTATGGGACTGCTCGAGGTATCGGCCCTGCTCATGGAGCTGGCCACCGACGCCGCGGCGGTCCCGGCGCTGCCGACCTTCGGGTTCGGTGTGCTGCCGCTGCTCGGTGTGCTGTCGGACGAACTGGCCGAACGGGTGCTCGCCGAGGTCGGCAAGGGCACCGTGCTCACCGCCGCGCTCAACGAACCGGGCGCGCCGTTCACCACCGCGCCCACCACCAAGGCCGTGCGCGCGGGCGACACGGTGCGGATCACCGGGCGCAAGTCCGGCGTGATCTACGCCGAGCAGGCACGGTGGATTCTGGTGCCCACCGATGCCGGGGTGGCACTGGTCGATTCGGTCGCGCCTGGGCTCGAGATCATCCCGGTGGCGGGGTCGGCGGGTATCCCGGAGGCGACGCTGGTCCTCGACGACGTCGAGATCCCGGCCGACCAACTGCTGGCCGATGACGCGCTGCCCGTCCTGCACCGCCACGCACTGGCCTGTATCGGCGCGGTCGCCGACGGCCTGCTGAAGGGCGCGATCACGCTCACCGCCGAGCACGTGCGCACCAGGGAGCAGTTCGGCAGGCCGCTGGCCGAGTTCCAGGCCGTGGCGCAGCAGATCGCGGACCTGTACGTGGTCTCGCGCACGCTGCACGTGGCCGCGGAGTCGGCGTGCTGGGCACTGGCGCAGCCGGACCTCTCGCCCCAGCACCAGTACCGCATCGACGAGGACCTCGACGTGCTCGCCTACTGGGCCGCGGCCGAAGTTCCGCGCGCCATGCAGAAATGTCACCACCTGCACGGTGGACTGGGTGTGGATATCACCCACCCGATGCACCGCTACTACTCGCAGGCCAAAGACCTCGCCCGGCTCCTCGGCGGTGCGGGTCTGCGGCTCGACCTTCTGGGAGCAAGATGTTCATCGATCTGACCGCCGAACAGCGGCGGTTGCGCGAAGAATTGCGTTCCTATTTCGCCGATCTCATCAGCCCGGCCGAGGCCGCGGCGATGGCGGTGGACCGGCACGGCGACACCTACCGCGAGGTGGTGCGCCGGATGGGCCGCGACGGCTGGCTCGGAGTCGGCTGGCCCAAGGAGTTCGGCGGCCAGGGTTTCGGCCCGATGGAACAGCAGATCTTCTTCAACGAGGCTGTCCGCGCGGATGTCCCGCTGCCACTGGTCACCCTGCTGACCGTGGGGCCGACCTTGCAGAAGTACGGCACCGACGCGCAGAAGAAGAAGTTCCTGCCCGGAATCCTGTCCGGCGACATACATTTCGCCATCGGCTACTCCGAGCCGTCGGCGGGCACCGACCTCGCCGCGCTGCGCACCACCGCGGTCCGCGACAGCGACGGTGACTGGATCGTCAACGGGCAGAAGATCTTCACCACCGGCGCCCACGAGGCCGACTACGTCTGGACGGCGTGCCGCACCGGCACGGTCGAGTCCCGCCACCGCGGCATCACGATCCTCATCGTCGATACCAAGGACCCCGGCTACTCCTGGACTCCGATCATCACCTGCGACGGCGCCCACCACACCAACGCCACGTACTTCGACGACGTGCGGGTGCCCGCAGACATGTTGGTCGGCGAGGAGAACCGCGGCTGGCGGCTGATCACCACCCAGCTCAACCACGAGCGCGTCAGCCTCGGCCCGTCCGGCAAGATCGAACAGCTCTACGACCGCCTGCACGACTGGTCGGCGGAGCACGGTCTGCTCGGCGAGCCCGAAGTGCGTCGCGCACTCGGCCGGGTGCGCACCATGGTGCGGCTCAACGAGTTGCTGAACTGGCAGGTCGCCGCCGCCGACACCTCCGCCGCACAGAACGCGGTGATCGCCGACGCCTCGGCGACCAAGATCTTCTCCACCGAATCGCTGCAGGAAGCGGGTCGCGTGGTCGAGGAGATCATCGGCCGCTACGGCGACCCCGCCGAGCCCGGCACCGCCGAACTGCTCGGCTGGCTGGACCGGCGTACCAAGCAGAACCTCGTCGTCACCTTCGGTGGCGGCGTCAACGAGATCATGCGCGAACTGGTCGCCACCGCGGGCCTCGATCTGCCGCGCGTCCCCCGATGAACAAGGAGCGGCGCGTGCCGGACAGCATCACCCCCGAGGACATTCCCGAAGCACTGGCGAAATTGTCGGCGGCGGGTGACTCCGCGCCGCGTGCCGGTCGTGACCCGGTGAACCAGCCGATGATCCACAACTGGGTCGAGGCGCTGGGTGACACCAACCCGATCTACGTCGACGCCGAGGCAGCGAGGGCGGCAGGTCATCCCGGCATCGTCGCCCCGCCCGCCATGGCGCAGGTGTGGACGATGAACGGCCTGCGCGGGGTGCGCACCGCCGACGATCCACTCGGCCTGGCGACACAGCTGCTCGACGACGCGGGTTACACCTCCGTTGTCGGCACCAACTGCGAGCAGACCTACCACCGCTACCTGACGCCGGGGGAGGAGGTGACGGTCAGCAGCAGGCTTTCGGAGTTCAAGGGCCCCAAGCGAACCGGGCTCGGCGACGGCTGGTTCCTGACCTTCACCACCACCTGGTCGGTGGGCGACGAGGTCGTCACCGAAATGCTGTTCCGCATCCTGAAATTCGCGCCGGCTACCGCCGCTGCGGCAGCGGAGCAGACGTCGGCATCGCCCAGCAGCGCGCCCGCTGGTCGCGTCAGCCCGGTCATCTCGCGCGATACCGAGTTCTTCTGGGCGGGAACCGAAATCGGTGAGCTGCGCCTTCAGCGTCTGCCCGACGGCACGCTGCGCCACCCACCCGTTCCCGCGCTGTGGCAGGACAAGGCGGAGACCACCGACTACGTGGTCGCCGCGGGCACCGGCACGGTGTTCAGCTTCGTCGTGCACCACGCGCCCAAGGTGCCCGGTCGCGATCTGCCCTTCGTGGTCGCCCTGGTCGAACTCGACGAGGGTGTGCGCATGCTCGGTGAACTGCGTGGCATCGACCCCGCCGAGGTCGCCATCGACCAGCCTGTCCGCGTCGCGTTCGAAAAGCTCCCCGACGGCACCGTGCTGCCGTACTGGCAGGCCGTGTGATGACCACAAAGGACGCCCCGATGACTCCCACCGTCGAACTCGCCACCCTCGCGGTGGGAACCACCCTGCCGCAGTTGGTGATCCACGCCGACCCCACGTTCGTGATCAGCACCGCCCTGGCCACCAGGGACTTCCAGGATGTGCACCACGACCGCGACAAGGCGGTCGAGCGCGGGTCGAGCGACATCTTCGTCAACATCCTCACCGACACCGGTCTGGTGCAGCGCTTCGTCACCGACTGGGCCGGTCCGCGTGCGCTGGTCAAGCGCATCGCTCTTCGTCTCGGCGTGCCGCTGTACTCCGGTGACACCCTGACCCTTTCCGGCACGGTCACCGAGATCGACGGCACCCAGGTCACCATCGACGTGCACGGCACAGACAGCCTCGGTGAGCACATCACCGCCACGGCCGTCATCGCCCTTCCCGATCTGGAGCCGAAATGAGCACCACCTCCGCCGAATCCGCCGGCCTTTCCGGTCGCGCCGCCATCGTCGGCATCGGTGCCACCGACTTCTCCAAGGACTCCGGACGCAGCGAATTGCGGTTGGCCGCGGAGGCGGTCGGCGCGGCGCTGGCCGACGCGGGTCTCACGCCCGCCGACGTCGACGGCCTCACCACCTTCACCATGGACACCAACACCCAGGCCGCGGTGGCCAGGGCGGTCGGCATTCCGAGTCTGAAGTTCTTCAGCCACATCGGATACGGCGGCGGCGCGGCCTGCGCGACCGTGCAGCAGGCCGCGATGGCCGTGGCCACCGGGGTAGCCGATGTCGTGGTGGCATATCGCGCGTTCAATGAACGATCCGGCGCCCGATTCGGTCAGTTCTCGCCCGCGCTGGCCGCCGCGCCCACGTCGTCGGGGATCGACGCGGGCTGGGCCTACCCGCAGGGGCTCGGCACGCCCGCCGCGCAGGTCGCGATGGTCGCCCGCCGGTACATGCATGTCACCGGCGCGACCAGTGCCGATTTCGGCGCGGTGGCGGTGGCCGACCGCAAGCACGCCGCGGTGAACCCCAACGCTTTCTTCTACGGCAAGCCGATCACCTTGGAACAGCACCAGGATTCGCGCTGGATCGCCGAACCGCTGCACCTGCTCGACTGCTGCCAGGAATCCGACGGTGGCGTCGCCATCGTGGTCACGAGCGCCGAACGCGCCCGCGACCTCCCGCAGCGTCCGGCGATCATCGCGGCCGCCGCGCAGGGCAGCGGCGCGGACCAGTACGTGATGACCAGCTACTACCGCGACGCCATGACCGGGCTGCCGGAAATGGGGCTCGTCGGCGACCAGCTGTGGGCGCAGAGCGGCCTGACCGCCGCCGACATGCAGGCCGCGATCCTCTACGACCACTTCACCCCGTTCGTCCTCATGCAGCTCGAGGAGCTCGGCTTCTGCCCCCGTGGCGAAGCCAAGAACTTCATCGCCGACGGCGCCATCGAGCTCGGCGGACGCCTTCCGCTCAACACCCACGGCGGCCAGCTCGGTGAGGCCTATATCCACGGCATGAACGGCATCGCCGAAGCGGTTCGCCAGATCCGCGGCACCTCGGTCAACCAGGTCGACGCCCTGGAACGCATCCTGGTCACCGCGGGTACCGGCGTCCCCACCTCCGGACTTGTCCTGACGTCGTAGCCTCGGCTCTCGTACGCTCGACCGGGTGACTCCCCGCCACCTGGTCGACGTGCACGTCCTGCTGATCCGCGGTGACGAGGTGCTGCTGAGCCTGCGCCGCAGCGGCGACGAGTTCGATCACCGCTGGCACCTGCCGTCGGGAAAGGTCGAAGCCGGCGAGTCGGCGGCGGCGGCCGCGGTCCGTGAGGCCGCGGAGGAGGTCGGGGTCGACATCGATCCCACCGCCCTGCGGTTGTTCCACGTCGCCCACGTCACCGCCCTCGGTCGCGACGCCCGGCTCGGCCTGTTCTTCCGCGTCGAGTCGTGGCGCGGTGAGCCTTTCAATCGGGAACCCGATAAATGCTATGCATTGCAATGGTTTCCGCTGACCGAGTTGCCCGCCGACCTGATCGAGTATTCCGCGCTCGGATTGGCCGCGCTGAATTCGACCGCCACCTATTCCGAATTCGGCTGGCGGGACTGACCGCTCGTCAGGAAATCGGTCAGCGGTCGGGCGAGTTGGTCGACGGTGCCCGCTGTTCCCGCGCGCAGTCCCGCGAACCGATCGAAGACGAGTCCTTCCAGCAGTGCGAGGAAGTCGTGCGCCCACTCGCGTGGTTCGGCGGCGCCGAGGGCGCTGAACAGGTCTGTCGCGCGGTCCAGGGAGAACAGGCTGCCCGCCAGTCGGCTGTGCAGTTCTGGGTCGGACAGGACCTCGATGATCAGGGCGTGCCGCGCGATCAGCTCGTTACGGCGATGGACGAGTAGCTGATCGAGCCAGGTCGCGATGTCGTGCGCGACCTGCACGGGATCCATCGGCCGACTTGCTGATTCCGCGCGCGCGACCCGCGTCAGGTCTTCCGGGTCGGCCGATGATTCGTCCTGCGCGGCCACGAAATCCGCGCGTGAGCGGGTGGTGATCCCGTCGGCCACCGCCTCGATCAGGGCTCGTCGCGTGCGGAAGTAGTACGAAGTCGAACCCGCGGGCAGGGCCAGCTGGGTGTCCAGCGCGCGGTGGGTGAGCGCGCGGATGCCCCGGGTCGCGATGAGTTCGATGGCGCCCGTCACGATCTGTGCCCGCCGGTCTGTGGACATCGTCACCTCTCCTGGCCGTCGGCGACGCCCGTCCTCTACAACTGTAGAGGAACGAGGAGGTTCGCATGAAACCCGACACCGTGGTGCTCGACCCCGCACAGCAAGCGGCCCTACACGCGCTCGAATCACTGCTCGATCCGGTCGGCGGGCACCTCACACACGGTGGGCCCCTTGCTCGACGCACTGGCCGGTTCGGCCTCCCGCGCCTCGCTGAAAGCGGCGGTCGGCGATCGGGCGCTATCGCCGCCCTGCGCGGGCGCCCGGCCGCACTCGGCAACCAGCAGGCAGGTCGCCCCGGGGGCTCCGGCGACCCGAGGGCTGATCGCGGCGGCATCTACCTGCACGGCCGACCGGGCCGCGGCAAGACCATGGTGATGGACCGGTTCTTCGGCGCGGTCGAGACACGGTGCAAGCGCCGCTTCCACTTCCACAGTTTCTTCGCCGCCCTCCATACCGCCACGCACACGCTGGGTTCGATCGAACGGGCCATCGACGAACTCCTCGGCGACGCCGACCTGGTCTGCTTCGACGAATTCCACGTCACCGATATCGGCGATGCCATGCTCGTCGCCCGCATGCTCGAAGCCCTCTTCGCCGACCACCGCACCCTCGTGGTCACCTCGAACTACCGGCCCCAGGAGCTCCTGCCCAACCCGCTGTTCCACGACGCGTTCCTGCCCACCATCGAGTTGATCCTCGCCCACCTCCGCCCGGTCGCTGTCGATGGACCACTCGACTACCGCACCCGCACGTCACACCGCGACACCGGCTTCCTCGCGGGTCGCTACGTGCTCACAGTGGGTGCCGGACCCCTGACGGGTGCCGGCCCCGTCGAGGTGTCCCTCGGCAACGGCCGGAGCATCCGCGCCCACGCCGCCACCGATGCCATCACTCTCGATTTCCACGACATCTGCGCCGCCCCCACCAGTGCCGCCGACTACCTCCGCCTCACCGAGCGCTACCGCCACTGGACCCTGCGCGAGGTCCCGCCGCTGCGCGAGGTCCCGCCGGACTGGTCGATGCGCCTGGTGAATCTCGTCGATGTCCTCTACGACGCCGATCTCCCGTTCACGATCCACGCTCCGGAGCCCGCGCACGACCTGACAGCGGGCGTCCCGGCGATCCCCGATCTGGCTCGCACCGCCAGCCGCCTCGGTGAGTTGCCATTAACTGGCGTGCCAGACGTTCGCACTGCTTAGCAAGCCCTTGATCGCGGGGGGACAATAAGAAGGGAGGGGTCCAAAAGCATCGATTTCCTCTCGAGCGGACCACTCGGCATGTAACTATGTGGCTGTTTTGTGCAGTCTCTGGGGTTTGGTGGTACAGCTGTGATCGGGGTGAATCAGCCCATTACGCGGGCGATCGTCGTGATCGCACTGGTCGTCGCTTCGACGATCGCGTTGCAGGGCACGCTGCCCGGCTCCGGCGCGACCTCGACCGGAGCCCCTTCCGCGCTGCTCGTCGCCGTGATGCCGGTACTGCTGCTGGTCTCGATCGTCATCCTGGTCGCGGGCGTGATCGCCAGTCAGCACCGCCTGCCGCTGGCGATGCCGGAAGCCGAACGCGACGCCATGCCGCGCATCCAGTGGCGCAGGATGGCGCTGCTGGTCCCGGTCGCCGTCGCCGCGGTGGCGCTGATCTTCGCAGGCGGGGTCACCGCACTGTTCCTGCTGCCCGGCGCCCGCCCGATGCGCCCGGCCTCCGAGACGCTGACCGAGGGCTCCGGCCCCGTCCCCACGACCGACACCCATGCCGCGGATCCCACCACCGGACCCACCGAACTCACCGGCACCGCCCTGGTGATCGCGGCGATCCTGGCCATCGTGCTGATCGTGGTCGCGCTGGTCGGCCTGGTCGTCGTGGCTGTCGCCGCGCGTCGTGAACCGGCCCCCGTCGCGCCCGTCGAGGACGAACCGACCTCGAGTGAAGTCGACTCCCTCACGCGCGCCGCCGAAATGGGCCTCGCGGCGATGAACGCCCCGGGTCAGGACCCGCGCACCGCCATCATCGCCTGCTATGTGGCGATGGAGCGCGGTCTGTCCAGCGACCGCGCCGCCCGCCCGCTGGCCTCGGACACCCCGATGGAGGTGCTGGCCAGGGCCTTCGAAAGCGGTGTGCTGCACGATGCTTCGGCCCGCGAGCTGGTCGCGCTGTTCGAGGAGGCGCGGTTCAGCCCGCACTCGATGCTCGAATGGCAGCGCATGCGCGCCGAACAACTGCTGCGCATCGTCCTCACGGACCTGCAGCGCAGGCTGGTGACGGCATGAGCGGACCGGAGGCGGTAGCTCGCGTCACCACGCAGGTCGCCGGAGCATGCCAGGAGGGCTCAGCGTGAACCGGACTTCGGTGATTGTGACGGCCGTGCTCGCGGTCGCGGTGATCGAAGTGACGTTGGTGCGTCTTGATCGTGACTCGGTGCTGCTCGCGGTCGCCGTGCCGGTGGCCGCGGCGCTCGCGATGCTGGTCTGGTCGCTGCGGCACCGCGTGATCCGCGAGGAACCGCTCACCGAGTACATCGACAACGGTCCGGCGGAGATGCTCGGTCGCTGGCACGCGCGCGCCGAGATGCTCACCGCCCGCGCCGACGGCACCCGCGCCGACTGGGACCGCCACCTGCGGCCGCTGCTCGCCAAGGAATTCGAGCTGTCCACCGGGCTGAGGGTTTCCAAGAATCGCCGGGCCACCGAGGCCGCCGGTCAGCTGCAGTTCGGACCTGAACTGTGGCGCTGGGTGGATCCGGCGAACTCCGCGTTGCGCGATCACACCGGTCGCGCACCGGGTAGAGAGGCGCTGGATGAGATCCTGCGCCGTTTGCAGACGATGTGAGGGGTTAGAGGCCACCGATGACAATGCCGTTGAACGTGACCGTCCAGCGCTCCGATGCCGTACTGCGTGAGCTGGGCCGTGTCGTGGTCGGCAAGCGAGATGAGTTGCAGCTCATCATGATTGCCGTGCTGGCCGGAGGCCACGTACTCATCGAGGACCTGCCGGGCCTCGGAAAGACCCTGATCGCGCGGTCTTTCGCGGCCGCGCTCGGCCTGGACTTCACCCGCGTGCAGTTCACGCCCGATCTACTGCCCGCCGACCTGCTGGGTTCGACGATCTATGACATGGCGTCGGGCCGGTTCAACTTCCGTCGCGGTCCGGTGTTCACCAATGTGCTGCTCGCCGACGAGATCAACCGCACGCCGCCCAAGACCCAGGCCGCGCTGCTGGAGGCGATGGCCGAGGGTCAGGTGAGTATCGACGGCGAAACCTTCCTGCTCCCACAGCCTTTCGTGGTGCTGGCCACCGACAACCCGATCGAGTACGAGGGCACCTACCCGCTGCCCGAGGCCCAGCTCGACCGCTTCGCCATCCAGCTGCGTCTCGGATACCTCTCCGAGGCCGACGAGACGCAGATGATCCGGCGCAGGCTCGAACGTGGTTCCACCGCACCGCAAGTGGGCCAGGTGGTCGACGCGCAGGGGCTGATGGAGATGCGTCAGTCGGTCGAGTTCGTCACGGTGCACCCCGACGTGGTGAGCTACGTCGTCGCGCTGGCCTCGGCCACCCGCAGTCATCCGCAGGTGGAAGTCGGCGCCAGCCCACGTGCCGAACTCGATCTGGTGCAGATGTCGCGGGCGAGGGCGCTGCTCCTCGGGCGCGACTATGTGATTCCCGAAGACGTGAAAGCCCTCGCGGTGGCGGCGATGTCGCATCGCATCACGTTGCGCCCCGAAATGTGGGTGCGTCGTATCCGTGGCGAGGACGTCATCACCGAACTACTCCGCCGGCTACCGGTGCCCCGCGCCACGAGCACATGAAGCATCGCGACGAATCCAGAACGGTCGAGGTCGACCTCCGGTGGCGGCCCGCGCCACTGGTGTTCATCCTGGCCGGTTGCGCGGCAGCGGCACTGGTCGTCGCGGTGCTGCTGGGGCAGTGGCAGCTGGTCGTCTTCGCGGCGCCGATGCTCGGTGTGCTCGCCACCTCGCCGTGGCAGCAGGCGCCGACCAGGGTCCAGGTCGACGGCAGCGGCACCGTGCGCTGTTTCGAGAACGAGGTGATCGGTTGCAGCGCGGTCGCTTTCGTCGAGAGCGGGCACGCGCTGCTGCGGATGACCGCCCTGCCGATGCCCGGCCTGGAGCTCGAGGTCGAGGAAGCCCACGATTCCGGTGGTGCGCCCGCGGGCATGCGGCTCGGGCTCTCGGCCACCCGCTGGGGCCGGTATCCGGTGCAGGTGAAGGTGTCCGCGCTGAGCCCGGCCGGTCTCGCGGTCGCGACGACCGAGCTGCCCGCGGCCAAGCTCTACGTGTATCCCATCGCCGATCCGCAGCGAATGCGCATGCCGCGCACCGAACTTCCCGACCGCATCGGCACCCACCTGACCCGCAGGCACGGCCCCGGTGTCGAATACGCCGACATCCGCGCCTACACGCCGGGCGATCAATTGCGCGCCGTCAACTGGCCGGTGAGCGCGCGGCGCGGCAGGCTCTACGTCACCCAGCGGTTCACCAACCGCTCCGCCGACGTGGTCGTCATGGTCGACACATCTTTGCAGGCGCCCGGCCCCGCCAGCGCTTCGCTGGAACTGTCGGTGCGCGGCGCCGCCCAGGTGGTGCAGTCGACCCTGCAATCCGGCGACCGCACCGCCGTGGTCTGCCTCGGTGAATCGCCCCGCTGGCTGCGCCCCGACATCGGCCGCAGACAGTTCTACCGCATCGTCGACACCGTTCTGGGCGTCGGCGACGAACACGTCGAGACCACCGGCACCCTGGCGCCGCACGCCGCCGTGCCGATCGGCGCGATCGTGGTGGCCTTCTCCACCCTGCTCGACACCCAGTTCGCGCTGGCCCTGATCGACCTGCGCAAACGCGGCCACGTGGTGGTCGCGGTCGACGTCCTGCGCGGCACACCCTTCGAGGACGGCCTCGACCCGACCATGGCCAAGATGTGGCAGCTCGAACGGGCCTCGATGTATCGGGACATGGGCACCGTCGGCGTCGACATCATCGCCTGGCCCGAAGACACCCGCCTGGACCAGGCCATGCGCCTGCTCCCCGAACACCGCCGAGCAGTACGGGTACGCCGATGACGAGATTCCTTGCTCTGCTGGCCGGTCTGCTCCTGGTCGCCGCGGTCGCGCTGATCAATCCCCTCGCCGGGGTGCCCGCGCTGGCCCTGGTGATCGCGAGCTGGTGGTGGCGCCCGGCCTCGGTCGGCGCGGTGCTGATCACCGTCGCCGCTCTTGCTTTCGCCGACGTCGGCGTAATAGCCGCAGCGGCAACAGGTTTGGTCGCCACCACCTACCTGCTCAACGCGGCCGTCCTGCACGCCCCCGAGGGTGTGGTCCCCACCACCATCCCCTCGGTGGGCGGCGCGGTCCTGTTCACCATCGCCGCCGCCACGGCGGCCTGGGTCCCCGTCCAGCTGATCTGGGCGCCTCTGGCCGCGCCCATCCTCATCGTCGCGATCTACGCGCTCCTGGTGAGCGGCCTCTCGGCCAAGGGCCCCACCGTCGAAGAGATCCGCACCGAGTAGGTCGTGGTCAGGCGGGATCTTTGACCAGCACCGCCCGGGTGTAGAGCAGGGCGAAGCCTTGGGCTTGGGAGTTCTGCTGGGATTTCGATCCGGGCTGGGTGGTGACGACCGCGAGGTCGCAGTCGGCCGCGGCCGCCGCGTTGAGCCGGGTGGAGAGCAGCGCTGTCTGGACGCCTTGTCGACGATGCTCGGGGAGCGTCGCCGCCCCGGCGAGAGCGGCGATGCCGCCGGTCAGGCGAAGGCTCGCGCCGCCTGCGGGCTCGCCTGCGCGGTAGGCCAGGTAGCGATGGGTGTTGTTGGTGGCGGCCAGGTCTCGGACGGCGGAGGCGAGGATGTCGCGGGGGAAGTCCTCGGTGGCGGGTAGGCCGTCGTCGTCGGGGTGGGCGAAGCCGTCGACGACGATATCGAGCCAGGAATCCATGTCGTCGTCATCGCGGCGCACCTCGACCGACTGCGGAACCAGCCACGCACGGCCGCGCAGGCGCAGGCCGAGCACGTTCTCGAACGATGTCAGCCGATACCCGCGCGCGGTCAGTTCGGCGCCGATCCGCGGGTCGGCGAGATGGGCCAGCTCGACCTGGACCGGCGCCCCCACCTCGGCATAAGCCTGTTCGACCGCCTCCCACTGCGCCGTCGAGGGCACCCCGGCGAAGCCGACGCCGACCACCTTGTTCAACGGCGAGTTCGGGCCGGCGAAACACGCTGCGCCACCGGCGATCTCCTGTGTGAACCGGCCGGTCGTCGTGGTCGTCCCGCGGAGTCCCGCGTTCACCCCACCGGCAATGGCCTCGGTCTCCATCCGCTCGATTCGACCGGCCATGCCGGTATCGCAGAACAACGCCGCCGCATCCTCGCTCATCAGCCAGTTATATCGCCCCTGTCCAGCGAGTTTCGGAGGGTCGGCGGACTAGCGGTCGGGCCGCCAGGGGATCCGCCCGTCGCCGTCGCCGGTGGGGGTCCGGTTCTCGGACCAGTCCCACAGGGGCTGGAGAGACTCGGCGAGGAGGGCGCCTTCGGTGGTGAGCTCGTAGGCGCCGCGCTGGCCGTTCTTGCGGATCAGCGCCGCGGACTGGAGCTGCTGGAGTCGGTCCGAGAGCATGCTCGACGAGCAGTTGCCCATGCGACGGCGGAGGTCGAGGAAACCGAGAGGGCCCGGCTCCAGTTCCCAGATCACGCGCAGCATCCAGCGCTGGCCGAGTAGGTCGATCGCGGCCAGGATCGCTTGCGAGGGTTCGTCGCCAGTTGCGCTTCTCATTCAGAAGCACGATAGTTGCTTCTGAATCAGAAGCGTTATGACCGGTCGGGGATGTGGCGAGGAGATCGACGATGGATTCGACAATTCAGCGAATCGTGCTGGTGACCGGGGCCTCGCGGGGCATCGGGGCGGAGGCGGCCGCGCAGTTCGGGGCGGCGGGAGCGCATGTCGTCGTGAACTTCCGGGAGAAGCGCAAGCGGGCCCAGGATGTCGTGGACGGGATCGTGACGGCGGGCGGCAGCGCCTCGGTGCTCGGCGCCGATGTCTCCGATCCGGCGGCTGTCGAGGCGATGGTCGAGGAGGTCGGCCGGACGTTCGGCCGGCTGGATACCTTGGTGCTCAACGCGTCCGGCGGACTCGAGCGGGACGCCGATGCCGGGTACGCGCTCCGACTCAACCGGGATGCGCAGGTGAACCTGGCGACGGCGATGCTGCCGCTGATGCCCGAGGGCGGCCGGATCGTGTTCGTCACCAGCCATCAGGCGCACTTCATCCACGAAAACGACAACGTGCCACAGGGTTACACGCCGATCGCACGGAGCAAGCGGGCCGGCGAGGATGCGCTGCGAGCGCTGATCCCCGAATTCCGTGAGCGCGGAGTCGGTTTCACGGTGGTGTCCGGCGACATGATCGACGGGACGATCATCGTCCGCCTGCTGGAACGGCGCGACCCGGGCAGTGTCGAATCCCGCCGCGCGGCAGGCCCGTTGCCCACGGTCGAGGACTTCGCGCGTGTGATCGTTCAGGCCGGCACCGACGCGGTCGCGGACGGCCACACGTTCTACGTCGGCGGTCACGACTACCAGGCCGCATCGCGGCGGTGACGGACTCGATCCAATTGGATCGAGTCGAACCCGCAGCAGTTAGTCCTTGGGATCGCTGTGCACAAAGAAGCTGTGTGCAGAGAAACAGCACCGGGCCGGCAGGATATCTGGCGGCCCGGTGCTGGGTGAGGAACTATCAGGCGGTGACCGAAGCTTCGCGCTGGAGTTCCAGGGCGATGTCGATGAGCTGGTCTTCCTGGCCGCCGACGAGCTTGCGCTTGCCGGCGCGGACGAGCATTTCGGCGGCGGAGACGCCGTAGCGTTCGGCCTGGCGTTCGGCGTGGCGCAGGAAGCTGGAGTAGACGCCCGCGTAGCCCATCATCAGGGCCTGACGGTCGAGCAGGCATTCCGACGGCATGGCCGGGCGGACCACGTCCTCGGCGGCGTCGGTGACGGCGAAGAAGTCCACGCCGGTCTTGACACCGAGCTTGTCGCAGACGCCGATGAAGGCTTCGACCGGCAGGTTGCCCGCGCCCGCGCCGAAGCGGCGAGCCGAACCGTCGATCTGGGTGGCGCCCGCGCGCACGGCGTAGACCGAGTTCGCCACGGCGAGGCCGAGGTTCTCGTGGCCGTGGAAGCCGACCTGGGCGTCGTCGCCGAGTTCGGCCACCAGCGCCGAGACGCGGTCCGAAACCTGTTCCAGCACAAGCGCGCCCGCCGAGTCGACGACGTACACGCACTGGCAGCCCGCGTCGGCCATGATGCGCGCCTGCTTGGCCAGCAGTTCCGGGGTAGTGCTGTGCGCCATCATCAGGAAGCCGACGGTCTCCAGGCCCAGATCCCGCGCGTAGCCGAAGTGCTGAATGGACACATCGGCTTCGGTGCAGTGGGTGGCGATGCGGCAGATGGACGCGCCGTTGTCCTGCGAGATCTTGATGTCCTCCTTGATGCCCACACCGGGCAGCATCAGGAAGGCGATCTTGGCCTGCTTGGCGGTCTCCGCGGCGGCCTTGATCAGTTCCTGCTCCGGGGTCTTGGAGAACCCGTAGTTGAACGAGGACCCGGCCAGGCCGTCACCGTGGGTGACCTCGATGACCGGGACACCGGACGCGTCGAGCGCGCCGACGATGTCGCGAACCTCGGTCACGGTGAACTGGTGACGCTTGTGATGCGAGCCGTCACGCAGCGAGGTATCGGTAACGCGCACATCGAGTTCGCCCGAGTAGGGCTTGCGCACATTGCTCATGATTGAGTTCTCCCTTACACCCGAGCCGAGATGATTTGATCGGCCAGCACATCGCCGACCTTGGTGGCCGCGGCCGTCATGATGTCGAGGTTGCCCGCGTACGGCGGCAGGAAGTCGCCCGCACCCTCGACCTCGACGAAGATCGACACCTTCGCCAAGCCGCCGGATACCAGCGACGGGTCGTCGAACTGGGGTTCGTTGAGCAGCCGGTAGCCGGGCACGTACTCCTGAATGGACTTCTCCATCCGGAAGATCGACTCGGAGATCGCGTCGCGGTCGGCATCCTCGGGGATGGCGCAGAAGATGGTGTCGCGCATGATCATCGGCGGCTCGGCCGGGTTCAGGATGATGATGGCCTTACCGCGTTCGGCGCCACCGATGGTCTCCACACCCTTGGAGGTGGTCTTGGTGAACTCGTCGATGTTCGCGCGGGTACCCGGACCGGCCGACACCGAGGACACCGAGGCCACGATCTCGGCGTAGGACACCGGGACAACCCGCGAGACCGCGTTGACCATCGGAATCGTGGCCTGGCCACCGCAGGTGATCATGTTGACGTTCGCCGCGTCCCGCAGCGAATCCAGGTTCACCGGGGGGATCACGGCCGGGCCGACGGCGGCCGGGGTGAGGTCGACGGCACGAATACCCGCGGCCTCGTATTTCGGCGCGTACGCACGGTGTACGTAGGCGGAGGTGGCCTCGAACAGCAGATCGGGCTTCTCGTCGAGGGCGAGCAGCCAGTCCGCGCCCTCGGCGGAGGTTTCCAGACCCAGCCCGCGTGCCCGCTTCAGCCCCTCCGAATCCGGGTCGATGCCGATCATCCAGCGCGGCTCGATCTTGTCCGAGCGCAGCAGCTTGTACAGCAGGTCGGTGCTGATGTTGCCGGACCCCACGATCGCGGCGGTGACTTTGCTGGTCACGGTGTACTCCTAGGAAGTCTCAGCTGAAACGCAAACGGACGGAACCGAGTCCGGTGAACTCGGCGAGGAAGTCGTCACCGGGGCGGGCGTCGATGGCGCGGGTGCAGGAACCGGGGAGCACGATGTCGCCCTTCTTCAACCGCACCCCGAAGGTCGCGACCTTGCGCGCCAGCCACGCGACGGCGATCACCGGATCGCCCAGCACCGCGTCGCTGCGGCCCTCGGCGATGACCTCGCCGTTGCGGGTGAGTACGGCGTCGATGGCCTTGATGTCGATGTCGCCGGGTGCGACGCGTTCTTTGCCGAGCACCCACCCGGCCGAGGAGGCGTTGTCGGCGATGGTGTCGGTCAGGCCGATCTTCCAGTCGTTGATGCGCGAGTCGATGAGTTCGATCGAGGGCGCGTACGCGACAGTCGCGGCCAGCACGTCGGCCTCGGTGCAGTCCTCACCGGGCAGATCGGCGCCGAGCACGAATCCGACCTCGACCTCCACGCGCGGCAGCAGGAACTTCGCGGTGTCGACGGGGACGTCTTCGTAGACCTCCATGTCGGCGAGCAGGTGACCGTAGTCGGGCTCGTCGACGCCCATCATCTCCTGCATCGCCTTCGACGACAGCCCCACCTTGTGCCCGACGACCTTCGCGCCGGACCGGAGCCTGCGCTGGATGTTGAGCAGCTGGATCTCGTAGGCGTCGACCACATCGATATCGGGGAACCGGTCGACGAGCGGCGACACGGCGACCCGGTCGTCTTCGGCGCGGGCGAGTTCGTCGGCGAGTTGAGTTCGTACCGCGTCAGGCAGCACGCGGACCTCCTTGGCAGCACGGTCGGAAGGATCTAGATGCCAAAACTGTAACCGGTTTTCCAGTTCAGCATCAGCCGTTCACCTGACAATACAACGCTACATCTGGTGATTTCTGCAACATGTTCTACTGAGTTCTACTTTTATCTGTCCAACGACCGGACCCTTCTATAACGTGTTCTACATGAGTGATCGGGAATACGATGTCGTGGTCGTCGGTAGCGGCGCCGCCGGGATGACCGCCGCCCTCGCGGCGGCGCACAAGGGACTGAGCGTTGTGCTGCTGGAGAAGGCCGCGCACTACGGTGGGTCGACGGCCCGATCCGGCGGTGGCGTCTGGATTCCGGGCAACAAGGCGTTGCTCGCCGCGGGCCGCCCCGACGACCGCGAGGACGCGCGCACCTACCTGCACAGCATCATCGGCGACGTGGTGCCCGCCGAGAAGATCGACACCTACCTCGATCGCGGCGCCGAGGCGTTCGACTTCGTCCTCGACCACACCCCGCTGAAGATGAAGTGGGTTCCCGGCTACTCCGACTACTACCCCGAGGCCCCGGGCGGGCTCGGCCAGGGACGTTCGTGCGAGCCCACGCCGTTCAACGGCAAGGTGCTCGGCGCGGAACTGGCCAATCTGGAACCGCCCTACGCCAAGGCGCCGCTGAACGTGGTCGTCATGCAGGCCGACTTCGTACGGCTCAACCTGATCCGCCGTCATCCCAAGGGCGCGATGCGGGCGCTGCGCGTCGGCGCGCGCACCTACCTGGCCAAGTGGACCGGCAAGCATCTGCTCGGCATGGGGCAGGCCATCATCGCCGCCATGCGCAAGGGCCTGCTCGACGCGGGCGTGCCGGTGCTGCTCAACACCCCACTCACCGACCTGGTGGTCACCGACGGCAAGGTCACCGGGGTCAAGGCCACCGTCGATGGCGAACCGGTCACCTTCACCGCGCGCTACGGCGTGGTCCTCGGCGCGGGCGGGTTCGAGCACAATGCCGACATGCGGGCCAAGTACCAGCGTCAGCCGATAACCACTGAGTGGACAACCGGTGCCGCGGCCAACACCGGCGATGGCATCGTCGCGGGTATGGCAGCGGGTGCGACGGTCGGATTCATGGAGGACGCCTGGTGGGGTCCGACGATCTTCAAGGGCGGCAAACCCTGGTTCGCGCTGGCCGAGCGCAACCTGCCCGGCACCATCATGGTCAACGACCGGGGCGAGCGGTTCGGCAACGAGTCCGCCCCCTACGTCGAGGCGGTGCACACCATGTACGGCGGTGAGTACGGGCAGGGTGCGGGCCCCGGCGAGAACGTGCCGTCCTGGCTGGTGTTCGACCAGCGCTACCGCAACCGCTACATCTTCGCGGGCCTGCAACCGGGACAGCGCTTTCCGTCGCGCTGGATGGAGAACGACTACATCGTCAAGGCCGACACGATCGGGGAGCTCGCCGAGCGCATCGGCGTGCCCGTCGACAACCTGACCTCGACGATCGAGCGTTTCAACGGCTTCGCCGCCGCGGGCGAGGACGAGGACTTCGGCCGCGGCAACAGCCACTACGACCGCTACTACGGCGACCCGACCGTGAAGCCGAATCCGTGCCTGGCCGAACTGTCGCAGGGCCCGTTCTACGCGGCGAAGATGGTGCCCGGCGACCTCGGCACCAAGGGCGGCCTCGTCACCGATACGGCCGCACGTGTGCTGCGCGAGGACGATTCCGTCATCGACGGCCTCTACGCCGCGGGCAACACCAGCTCGCCGGTGATGGGCCACACCTACGCGGGCCCCGGCGCCACCATCGGCCCCGCGATCACCTTCGCCTACCTGGCGGTCCTCGACATCGTCGCCAAGAAGTCGACCGACTCGACGAAGGCGACAGCATGAGGGTCAGTCCGACGATCACGATCGGCTACCTGGCGGTCATCGACGTCTCGACGACCGGGTCGGCGGACGAGGTCGACGGATGAACGAGCCATTCGTACTGTTCAGCAGACATGCAGGAGTAACCCATGCCCATTGATCTGGCGACCGCGCTCGGCGCGACTCTGCCCTCGCGCGAGTTCAGCTGGACGCCCACCGACGTGCAGCTCTACCACCTTGGCCTCGGCGCGGGCGCCCGCCCGACCGACCCGGCCGAGCTGGCCTACCTCGACGATCGCGCACCCCAGGTGCTGCCGACGTTCGCGACGGTGGCGCCGACCCTCGGCGAAACCGAGCCGCCGCGAGTGAGCTTCCCCGGCATCGAGATCGACCTGGCCAAGGTCGTGCACGGGCACCAGGAAGTAGTGGCGCACAAGCCGATTCCGGCTGTGGGTAAAGCACTCTGGGCAGGTCGGATCGTCGAGATCTGGGACAAAGGCGCCAACGCGGTGATCGTGCAGGAGCACACCATCACCGGATCCGACGGTGAACCGCTGTGGACCGCGCGGTCCTCCATTTTCGCCAGGGGTGAAGGTGGCTTCGGTGGCGAGCGTGGTCCGAGTGCCCGCGTCGAACTGCCCGAGCGCGCCCCCGACGCGGAGCTGCTCACCCCCACGTTGCCGCAGCAGGCCCTGCTGTACCGCCTCTCCGGCGATCGCAACCCGCTGCACTCGGACCCCGAATTCGCCCGTGGCGCAGGTTTTCCCGCCCCGATCCTGCACGGGCTGTGCACCTACGGCACGGTATGCAAGGCCATCACCGACGCTCTGCTCGACAGTGACGCGGGCCGGGTCGGCGGGTTCCGGGCCAAGTTCGCCGGCGTGCTCTACCCGGGCGAGACCTTGCGCACCAAGGTGTGGCGCGAGGGCGACCAGTTGATCGCGGTCGTCACCGTGGTCGAACGAGACGATGCCCCCGTCCTCAGCGATGTCGCCCTGCGTATCGCCTGATCCGAACCACTGATCACCAGGTCGCCAGAGCGTGAGAACGCCGGTGGCCTGGTGATCATTTTTCGAGCGCGGTGATCGCTTGGGCGATGCGGCCGTCGGCGCACGCCGATTCGATGGCCGCGAACCCGGCCGGGCGCATCCGCCCCGCGGCGATGAGGGCTTCGGCCTTGGCGACGTTGACCTGCGACCAGGGGCTCCGTGCTCGACGCGGCGAGTATCGCTGCAGGTAGTGGTGGGTGTCGAGGCCGCGGCGATGGCTGTCTATCCAGCCGTAGCAGAGTGCGCCGTCCAGTGTTTCGCTGATCGTCACCGATTTCTCGGGGGCCTTCTTCTTTGCGATCAGCACCCACACCTCGCGGGCGTCGGCGTGGTTCGCCGCCAGCCACGTGTCCCAGGCTTCGGCGTCGGGGCAGGTGATGAATTCGATGTCCATGCCACCTATCCTCCGACTCAAAGTGCTCACCGAATGAGCACTTTGAATTCACGCCGGTTCGAGTGTCGCCAGTAGGGCGCCGGCGGCTCGGGTGGCCTGTTCGGTCCGTCGGGAATCGACGACTCCTTGCAGGTGAAATGCCCAGTGCGCCTCGAACAGGCACGCGAGCCCGTAGGCGCTGGTCGCGACGCGATCCGCCGGGGCGGCCGGGTACGCGGCGGCGAGCTGTCGCTCCAGTTCGGGTAGCCACCGCTCGGTCCACAACTCCCGCAGGCTGTGCCGGACCACCTCATCGCGCGCCGCGAGATTCACCAGTTCGCTCCACACCACCAGGTCGTCGCGGTTTCCGTAAGCGCCCGGTGCGAACATCCGTGCCACTCGATCCTCGATCGTCCCCTCGGCGCCCAGCCGCAGTTGCGCGTCACCGTACGCGGCGACGGCTTCGGTGACGAAGGCCCGCATCAGCCCGTCTCTACTGCCGAAATAGTGCAGCACCAGCGTGCGCTGCACCCCGGCCGCCGCGGCCACTCGCGACAGCGTCGTATCGGCGAAACCGTCGCTCGCCACGACGGAATGAGCGGCCCGCAGGATCTGACCGATCCGCTCCTTGGCCTTGCTCGGCCGCCCGACTTTATTTACTGTCATGTTAGTCAATATATTCGACGGGGAGGCAGTCATGCGAGTTCTGGCACTGGGTGGGGCAGGGGAGATGGGCAGGGTCGCCGCCCGCATCATGCACGGCGACGACAGGGTGACAGCACTGACGATCGCCGACCGGGACGAGGCCGCGGCGCGCGCGCTCGCCACCGAACTCGGCGCCACCGCTTGTCGACTGGACGCCACCGACGGCCCGGCGCTGACTTCGGCGATGCGGGATTTCGACCTGGTGGTGAATACGGTCGGCCCATATTTCCGCTTCGGCCCACCGATCCTGGCGGCGGCGATCGCCGCGCGCTGCGACTACATCGACATCTGCGACGATCCCCAGCCGACCATCGACATGCTGGAACTGGACGCGGCGGCGCGCGCGGCGGGGGTGACAGCGCTGGTCGGCATGGGCGCCAGCCCCGGTATCGCCAATCTGCTCGCCGTGCTGGCGGGCCGGGAACTCGACCGCGTCGACTCCGTGGTCACCGGCTGGAACATTCACTCCGCGCACACCGAACCGGCCGGTCCGGGGGCGACCGCGGCCGTGGTGCACGGCATGCGACAGATCGCCGGTGACATTCCGGTCATCCGCGACGGCGTGCGCGCCCAGCGCCCGGCCCTGGAACGGATGCGCATCGACTACCCGGGCCTGCGCACCGGAGAAGGCCGCAGCTTCGGTCACCCGGAGGCGATCACCGTGGCGCGAGCCTTCCCCGAACTCCGCGACGCGACCACCGTGGTCGTCGGCGACCGCTCGACCTCGGCGGCGCTGCTGGCCCTGCGCTGGGTAATGGGCGCTCGCCTGTTGACGCTGGATCAGGCGGCCGGGATGGCTGCCCGCGTCGAACGACTCCTGCCCGCCGATCCGGCGAAACTGATCACCGCCGGTGGCCTGCCACCGCTGTTCGCCGTCGCGACGGGCCTGCGGGCTGGAGTCGCCGCGACCGCCGCCACGGCGCTGTGTCAGGTCCCCGGTCTCACGATGGCCGACAACACCGGCGTGCCGTTGGCGGTCGCGGCACTGCTGCGGGCGAAGAGCCCCGGCGTCCACACGCCGGAGACCCTGCTCGATCCGCACGAATTCTTCACCGCGTTCGCCCCGCACTGTCTCGGTGCACCACGCCCGGCCGCGACGACGGTCACCACGCGCAGCTGGGACACCGAGGAGGACAACGCCGCGGCACTGTCGTCCGCGCTCCTGACCGCACTGCTCACCGCGAGATGAGCAGTGCACGCCACGCTGCCGACCGAGGCCGTGACCGCCTGCTCAGGCCGGTCGATTCACAGCCAGGTGTCGAGGCTGGTGGTGGTGAGGAAGTGGTCCAGGTCCGCGCGCCAGGGGGCGGGGGTGGTCTTGTCCGGCTCGATGCCGGTGTACTGGCCGCGGTAGAACAGCAGCGGACGACCACCGGTGGTGGCCGACTCCGCGAGCGCGTGGACCCGGCCGATGACGATGTAGTGGTCACCGCCGTCGACGACGGAGTCGACGGTGCATTCGATGGTGGCCAGGGAATCGTCGAGCACGGGGACGCCCAATGCGGATGTCCGCCAGCCGACTCCGGCGAACTTGTCGGTCTCGCGTGAGCCGAAGCGCGCGCACGTCGGCTGCTGTTCCTCGGAGAGCACGTTCACGCAGAACTTGCCCGCAGCCTCGATCGCTGCCCACGACCGCGACCCCTTGGTGGGGCAGAACAGCACGAGGGGCGGGTCGAGGGAGAGCGCGGCGAAGGACTGGCAGGCGAACCCGATGGGCTCACCGTCCGGATCGAGCGCGGTGATCACGGTGATGCCGGTGCAGAACTGCCCCAGCACGGTGCGGAACTGCCGGCCGTCGATCGCCGGTATCTGTTCAGTCATGTCCTTCGCCGCCCGTTCCTATTGCTGTTTGAATCCGACAGTGAAGTCGTGACCCCACAGGCTCACCGCGGTCGATTCGCGGGCGATCCAGTCGTGGTCGTCGACTTCCAGTCCTTCACAGCCGAATTCGATGTCGAATCCGCCGGGAGTCTTCATGTAGAAGGACAGCATCTTGTCGTTGATGTGGCGGCCGAGAGTGGCCGACATCTTCACCTTCTTGCGATAGGCGCGGTCCAGGCAGAGACCGACGTCGTCGGAGTTCTCCACCTCGACCATCAGGTGCACGATGCCGGTGGGGTTCGGCAGCGGCAGGAACGCCAGCGCGTGGTGGCGCGGGTTGCAGCCGTAGAAGCGCAGCCAGGCCGGGTCGCCGTCGGCGGGACGGCCGACCATCTGCGGCGGCAGCCGCATGGAGTCGCGCAGCCGGAAGCCGAGGATGTCCTGGTAGAACGCCTGTGCCGCGGCATCGTCGGTGCAGGTGAGAACCACGTGGCCCAATCCCTGCTCGGCGGTGACGAACTTGTGGCCGTAGGGGCTCACGAAGCGGCGGCCCAGGTACTGCGCGCCGTAGAACGCCTCGAGGGTGTTCCCGGACGGATCCTGGAACCGGATCATGCCCTCGACGCGTCGCTCACCCAGCTCTTCCTTGGTGCCCTCGGTGAAGGCGACCCCGGCCTTGCTCAGGGTTTCCCGCAGCTGTTGCAGGCCGGGCCCGTCGGTGACCTCCCAGCCCGAGACCAGCAGCCGGTCCTGCTCGCCGGGAACGATCACCAGTCGGGCGGCGAAATCGTCCATGCGCAGGTAGAGCGCGTCGGGGTTCAACCCGGTGCCCTCCATCATGCCGAGAACCTTGAGGCCGTACTCGCGCCAGGCCGCCATGTCGGTGGCCTCGATGCGCATGTAGCCCAGGGCGCGAATGCTCATTACTTCTCCCCGAGGAAATCGACGGTGAGCCGGTTGAACTCGTCGAACTTCTCCAGCTGTGCCCAGTGCCCGCAGCCACCGAACACATGCAGCTGGACTCGTGGGATCACCTTGGTGGCCACGAGCGCGCCGTCGAGGGGGTTCACCCGATCTTCGCGACCCCAGATCAACAGCACCGGCTGACGCAGCTTGTACGCGTCACGCCACAGCATGCCCTTCTCGAAGTCGGCGCCGGCGAACGACTTGCCCATCGCCTTCATCGCGGCCAGCGACTCGGGGGTACTCGCGAAGGCGAACCGTTCGTCGATGAGTTCCTCGGTCACCAGGGACTGGTCGAAGACCATGATCCGCAGGAACTTCTCCAGGTTGTCCCTGGTCGGTTCGTAGGTGAACTTCGAGAGCAGCTTCACGCCCTCGGTGGGGTCGGGCGCGAACAGGTTGGTGCTCAGCCCGCCCGGACCCATCAGCACGAGTTTGCCCGCGCGCGTGGGGTGGTCGAGTGCGAACCGCACCGAGGCGCCGCCGCCGAGAGAGTTGCCGAGCAGGTGCACCCGGTCGGTGATCTCGAGGTGATCGAGCAGCGCGAGCAGTGCGTTCGAGCTGTGCACGAAGTACTGCGGGTGGTCGATCGGCTTGTCGGACTTGCCGTAACCCGGCTGATCGGGCGCGATCACGTGATAGCGCTCGGCCAGCACCGGGATGTTGCGGGCGAAGTTCGACCACGCCGAGGCACCGGGTCCACCACCGTGCAGCAGCACGATCGTCGGCCCGTTGCCCACTCCGGCTTCGTGGTAGTGCAGCTTCAGATCGGGGGTGACCTGCGCGAAGCGTGAGGTCGATGCGTAGGTCAGTTCAGCGGTTCGGGTCATCGGCTACACCATGGCGTCGGTGACGGGCAGGCCGAACTCGTGCGTGCCGTACATCACGTAGGCGCGCTCGGGATCGTTGGCCGCGTGGACCCGCCCGGCATGCGCGTCACGCCAGAAGCGTTGCAGTGGCGTGCCGTTGGCCAGGGCGGTGGCGCCCGAGGACTCGAAGAGCTTGTCGATCGAGGCGATCACGCGACCGGTCGAACGCACCTGGTCGCGACGGGCGCGCACGCGCAGATCGAACGGCACCTCTTCGCCCGCCAGCAGCAGTGCGTACTCCTCGGCGACATTGCCCGAGAGCTGACGCCACGCGGCGTCGATATCGCTGGCCGCCTCGGCCACGCGCACCTTGGCGAACGGATCGTCCTTGGCGTTCTCGCCGGCGTAGGCGGCGCGCACGCGCTTGCCCTGGTGCTCGACGTGCGCCTCGTAGGCGCCGTAGCCCATGCCGACGATCGGCGCGGAGATGGTGGTGGGGTGGATGGTGCCCCACGGCATCTTGTAGACGGGGTCGGTGTTCTGCTCGAGGCCGGGCGCGCGGCCCTCGCTCATCGCGCGGAAGCTCAGGAACCGGTGCGACGGGACGAAGATGTCCTCGACGACGACGGTGTTGGAGCCGGTGCCGCGCAGACCGACGACGTTCCAGACGTCATCGATGCGGTAGTCCGAGCGCGGGATCAGGAAGCTGCCGAAGTCGACCGGCTTGCCGTTCTTGATCACCGGACCGCCCAGCACCGCCCAGGTGGCGTGATCGGAACCCGAGGACCAAGCCCACGAGCCGCGCACGATGTAACCACCGTCGACGGCCTGTCCCGCTCCCATCGGCGCGTACGAGGACGAGATGCGCACATCGGTGTCCTCGCCCCACACGTCCTGCTGGGCCTGCTGGTCGAACAGCGCGAGGTGCCAGTTGTGCACCCCGATGATGCCCGACACCCAGCCGGTGGAACCACACGCGCTGGCGATCTTGCGCACGGTGTCGTAGAAGACCACCGGGTCGGCCGCGTGGCCGCCCCACTGCTTGGGCTGGAGCAGCCGGAAGAAACCGGTCTCCTGCAGCGCCTTCATGGATTCTTCGGGAATGCGGCGCAGGTCTTCGGCCTCCTGCGCACGCTCACGCAGCGTCGGCAGCAGTGCCTCGACCCGTTCGGTCACTTCTTGCGTCATTTCGGAGCCCGCTCCTGCCCTTGTCGGATCGACAACCGGTTCTTTTCGTCTCTGAGATTAGAACAGGTTCTCGTTTCTGTCGAGAAGATCGCCTTACCTCGGATATAACAGGAGTCAACAAGGAAGTTCGCTGGACAACTGGCGTGAAGTGGCTCAGTTTTGTAACGTGTTCTAGTGAACGAGGAGGGTTCGGGATGGCGATCAACCCCAAGGTGAGGGAACTCGATGTCGGTGCACCGCCGACGAGGTTCGCGCGTGGCTGGCACTGTGTCGGCCTCGCGTCGACGTTCCGCGACGGTAAACCGCACGCGGTCGAGGTCTTCGGTACCAAGCTCGTCGTGTGGACCGATACCGACGACCAGATCCGCGTGCTCGACGCCTACTGCAGGCATATGGGCGGCGACCTGAGCATGGGAACGGTGAAGGGCGACGACATCGCCTGCCCGTTCCACGACTGGCGCTGGGGTGCCAGCGGAAAGTGCACCGCGATTCCGTACGCGCGCCGCGTTCCGCCGCTGGCCCGCACCCGGAAGTGGACCACGCTCGAGCGCAACGGTCAGCTGTACGTCTGGCACGATCACGAGGGCAACGAACCGCCCGCCGAGGTCACGATCCCGTACATCGAGGGTCCCTACACCGACGAACAGGGCAATCCGACCGAGGCCCACAACAGCGGCTGGACCGACTGGACCTGGGACTCGTTGCTGATCCAGGGCGCCAACTGCCGCGAGATCATCGACAACGTCGTGGACATGGCGCACTTCTTCTACATCCACTACGCCTTCCCGACGTTCTTCAAGAACGTCTTCGAAGGGCATGTGGCGACGCAGTTCCTGGAGACCAAGGGCCGCCCCGACGTCGGTATGGCCGCCAAGCACGGCGGTGACACGCTGCTGAAGTCGGAGGCGTCCTACTTCGGGCCGTCCTACATGATCAATCCGCTGGTGAACATCTACAGCGGGTACGAGATCAAGGTTCAGCTGATCAACTGCCACTACCCGGTCGACCAGGATTCGTTCGTGCTGCAGTGGGGTCTGTCGGTCGAGAAGCCCAAGGGCCTGCCCGACGAGGCCGCGAAGAAACTGGCCGACACGATGGCCAAGTTCTTCGGCGACGGCTTCCTGCAGGACGTGGAGATCTGGAAGCACAAGTCCAAGGTCGAGAACCCGCTGCTCTGCGAGGAAGACGGGCCGGTCTACCAGCTGCGTCGCTGGTACGAGCAGTTCTACGTCGACGTCGCCGAGGTGACCGAGAAGATGACCCAGCGCTTCGAGTTCGAGGTCGATACGACCAAGGCGAATCAGGCGTGGGAGGCCGAGGTGGCGGAGAACCTGCGCCGCAAGGCCGAATCCGAGGAAGCAGGCGTCTGATATGAGCCAGAGCGAGCCGCAAAGGTCCGGCGATCCGTCGCAGCTCGCTTCGGCGGAGCCGGGGTCGGGCGAATCCTCGCCGCGTGCGGGGACTCGCCCGACCTGGGCCAAAGCGCCCGATTTCGCTGATCAACCCGCGCGGCAAGCCGCGGTGCGGGCGCAAACTGTGGTCGACAAACAGCATTACCTCGACACGGGTCTCACACCACTGCGGTGCCAGGCGTGCTCGGCACAGGTGCTGGTGCGCAAGGCGAGTCAGCACCAGACCTCGGTGCAGTGGACCGAGCGACCCGACGCGCACTGCCCGATCTTCGCGCAGCTGACCGCGCACGGTGCGCGGCCGGGTCGGCCGGAATCGTGTCCGTCACTGGAGAAGTCGATCAAGTGGGCGGTCGACGAAGGCGTGCTCGACGTCGGCGAATAGTCAGCCGAACGGGGTGTGCGGGCGATCCTGTCGCACCCCGTCGAGGTAGATGTCGACCTTCTCGTTGTAGAAGCACGCCAGCCCCGCCACCTTCTGGCTCTCCGGCAGCGGCGTGCGGTAGATCCAGACGAGGTCGGCGTGCTCGGTGTCGCCGACGCGCACGTTCCAGTAGTCGGCGGTGCCCTTGTACGGGCAGCTCGTGTGGGTGTCCGACGCGGTCAGTAGATCCATCCGGACATCGGTCAGCGGCAGGTAATACCGTGCGGGCAAACCGGTTTCGAACAGGATTCGGGGCGAATGCGAGTCCGCGACGGTCACTCCGTCGATCTCCACCCGCACGTGCCGGGAACTGCCGAGAATGTCCACGCGCGAATACGGATCGCGCGGATGGACGAAGACCTGCTCGTCTTCCTCGAACCAGTCGAACGCGGCGATATCGAGCCGCACAGCGTCTTTCAGCTCCGACAGCGGTGAGTCGAGATAGCGCAGCGCCGCACCGTCGGCGCGCAGACCCTCGACCGTCACGTCGTAACCCGTCGCGTCGCCGCGGCTGGGGGAGTGCTCGGTGACCCCGTTCGGATCGAGGTCGGCGCGCACGTCGGTGAGCGGCACGTAGTAGGTCGGGTAGTACGGGATCTCCCAGACCAGCAACGGCCGGAGCGTGTCGGCCACCAGCTTCCCGCGCAAGTAGGCCCGTACTCGCTTCTGTCCCGTTTCCACCTTGACGCGCCCGCGTCGGTCCTCGGTCATGCCCTCGACGCTACGCCCGCGACAGCGAATCGCCCCTGGCACTCGTGGTACCAGGGGCGATTCGGATACACCGACGGGGACGGGTCAATCGCCGACGGTGATGGCCTGTGCTTCCTCGATCGAGTGCGGGGTCGGGTCGTGGTCGTCGATGTGGGCCAGGGCGCCGCGGCCGATGTAGAGGACCGCGACCCCGGCGGCCGTGCAGACCGCGCCGAGCCAGAACGGCAGCGACATGTTGTGCTCGCCGAGCTTGCCCGCCACCCACGGGGCGGCCGCACCGCCACCGAATCGGACGAAGCTGTACGCCGCCGACGCGGTCGAGCGCTCGACCGGCGCCGAGATCATCACGGCCTCGGTGATCAGCGTGTTGTTCACGCCGAGGAACGCACCGGCGATCACCACACCGACGATCAGCACGACCTTGTGTTCGGTGAACATCCCCATCACGGCCAGGTCGATCGCGAACAGGCCCAGCGACAGGGCCATCATCGGCAGCGAACCGAAGCGCGCCTGCAGTTTCGGGGCGAGGAACACCGAGGACAGGGCGAGCAGGATGCCCCAGCCGCAGAAGATGAAGCCGATCGCGTAGGTGCCCATGTCCAGCGGGAACGGGGTGAACGCGAGCAGGGTGAAGAAGCCGAAGTTGTAGAGCAGCGCGGTGATGCTCACGGTGAGCAATCCTCTGTGCCGCAGGGCTTTGAACGGCGCGGTGATCGAGGTGGGGTGCGCGGCCTTCGGCGTTTCGGGCAGCAGCACGACGATCGCGATGAAGGCGACGGCCATCAGCACCGAGACTCCGAAGAACGGTCCGCGCCAGCTGATTCCACCGAGCACGCCACCCAGCAGCGGGCCGGTCGCGATGCCGATGCCGAGCGCGGCCTCGTAGAGAATGATCGCCTTGGCGACGCCGCCGGTGGCCGCGCCGACGATGGTGGCCAGCGCCGTCGCGATGAACAGGGCGTTGCCCAGACCCCAGCCCGCGCGGAAGCCGATGATCTCGCCGATGCTGCCGGACATGCCCGCCAGCGCGGCGAACACGATGATGATCGCCAGCCCGGACAGCAGCGTCTTCTTCGCGCCGAAGCGGCTCGAGATCACGCCGGTGACCAGCATGGCGACGCCGGTGACGGCCATGTAGCTGGTGAACAGCAACGACACCTGGGACGGCGTCGCGTTCAGCTGTTCGCCGATGGGCTTGAGAATGGGATCGACCAGGCCGATGCCCATGAACGCGATGACGCTCGCGAAGGCGACGGCCCACACGGCTTTGGGCTGGGAGTTGGCGGTTGCGGCGTTGTCGTCGCGAGTCAGCTGGGGGGTGCTCACTGGCGCTCCTGTTTGCATCACTGATGACCGCGGGCAACCGAGCGAAGGGCTGTCAGCAGGTCGTTCATGTCGGTATCGAGGCGGATCAGCCGATCGAGATCGAAATCGGCCAGTCCGGGTGCCATGGCGGCGGCGAACGCGCGTCTGGCCTCGGTGAGGCGGGACCGGCCGGCCGGGGTGAGCTCGATGAGCACTGCCCGGGAGTCGTGCGGGTCTTTGGTGCGGGATGCGAAGCCGTCGGTGACGAGTCGACCGATCAGCGCCGTTGCCGCCGGTTGGGAACATCTGTCGATCCGGGCGAAATCGCTGACCCGCAGCCCGCCGTGCTCGTCGAGCACGGAAAGGGCCCGCAGGACCGCGCGGGGCAGGTCGTCGTTGCTGATCGCCCCGGCCAGTCGGGTGAGCCGACCAGCGGTGACCAACAGGTCGACCACGATGTCGTCTGCCGATGGCTGCGCTGTCTGCTTCACAGGAGATTATATTACATAAGCTAATTATCTAAATCCAGACCGGTCCGCGCCCAAGCCCGGTGAAATGGCGCACAGCATGCCGAAAGCCCTGGTCGCGGAGCTGCGACCAGGGCTTTCGGTGAATACGGCTAGGCCGCGACCGGACGACGCCCGGTGCCGAACAGCTCGGCGGTGGCGTGCGCTCGCTTGAAAAAGAGGTGGGCGTCGTGTTCCCAGGTGATGGCGATGCCGCCGTGCAACTGGATGGTCTCGGCCGCCACCGTGGAGAAGGTCTCGGTGCAGTGCTTGCGCGCGACCCACACGTCCTCCGCGGCCGACGGACTGTCCTCGGCCACCGCGAGTGCGGCGGCCAGCGCCGCCGATTCGGCCGACTCGACCAGCACGTACATATCGGCCATCCGGTGCTTGAGCGCCTGGAAGCTGCCGATCGGACGACCGAACTGCACGCGCGAGGCCGTGTACTCCACCGTCATCTCGAGGCAGCGCCTGGCCGCGTCGACCTGCTCGGCGGCCAGTGCCGCCCAGGCGATCTCGCGCAGCCGGCGGCGCAGCGCGGCGGGGTCGCCGGTGCCGATCCGGGTGGCGGGGGCATCGGTGAAGGTGATGGTGGCGAGCTTGCGCGTGGGATCGAGCGCGGGGGTCGCGGTGACAGCCACGCCGGGGGCGTCCGCTGTCGTCTCGAACAGTCCGTCATCGGTCAGCACCAACAGCAGGTCGGCCTGAGCTCCGTGCAGCACGTAATGGGCCGCGCCACTGAGCTTTCCGCCGGTCGCGCTGACCCCGGCCGCATCCCACCCGGTGGCGTCCGCCCAGCACAGGGCCGCCGTGCGTGACCCATCCGCCAGATCGGGCAACAGCCGGGCGCACGACTGCTCGTCACCGGCCATCAGAATCGCCTGCACCCCGAGCACCGCCGACCCGAGCATCGGCACACCGCTCAGCGTCCGCCCCAATTCGCCGACGACCATGAGCGATTCGACGAGCCCGGCGCCCGCGCCACCCCACTCCTCCGGCACCGCGAGCGCGGCGACCCCGACCTGCTCGCACAGCATCCGCCACAACTTCGGGTCGTATCCGAGGTCGGTGTCCATCGCGGTACGCAGCGCGGCCGACGTGGCGTGCTTGCCGAGCAGGGCCCGCACGGAGGTCCGGAATTCGAGTAGTTCATTCGATGACATGGGGTTCCTCGTAAGGCTCGGTGATGGCGGCGGCGGTGGGAGAGCGTCGGCTGCGGTTCGGCGGGACTCGGCTGCCACCGCGACACAGACCCGCGCGGCATTCGGCCGGTGTCGTCGGTGGCATCGCGGGTCTCAGTTCGTTGCGGCCGCAGGTTCGGCGGCGCGTAGCGCGTCGGCGATTCTGCCGCGATGGAAGTCGGCGGTGCCCCACGCAGTTCGAAGGGCCGCGACCTTGGTCAGCCACAGCGACAGGTCGAATTCCGCCGTGTAGCCGATGGCCCCGTGCACCTGAAGCCCGGCACGCGCGGCGCGATGGGCGGCGTCGCCGCAGGTCACCAGGGCTGCCGAGACATCGCGAGCGCGGTCGTCCGAACCCAGTGCGAGGGCCGCGCGGTACACCAGCGGCTCGGCCAGATCCAAGGCGATCAGCACGTCGGCGAGTTGCTGTTTCACCGCCTGGAATTCACCGATCGCACGACCGAACTGCTTGCGCTGCTTCGCGTAAGAGGTGGTCTGCTCGAGAATCGAGCGGCCCGCACCGAGGAGCTGTGCGGCACAGGCGAGAACACCGATGTCGAAGGCGTAGTCGATGGCGGCTTCGGCCTCGGGGCCCTCGGCGATCACTTCCTCGGCCCGCACGCGAAACAGCTTGCGGGCGGGGTCGATCGAGGTCACCGAATCCGTCGGCGCAACGCCGAGTGTCAGTCGGCCGTCGGCGGCGACGAGGACCGGATCGGCGATGTCGGCGTCCAGGGCGATGCCGCGCTGCGCCTCGAAGGTGATGGTGCCGAGCGCCTCGCCGCTCGCGAGCGCGGGCAACCATCGCTGGGCAGGTGCGTCGTCCGGAAGACGTTGCAGCAGAGCGGGAATCACGGCGGCGGACTCGATCACGGGCCCGGGCGCGGCGCCGCGGCCCAGTTCGATCAGCGCGACCACGAGATCGACGGTGGTGGCATCCGCCCCGTCGTACTTCTCGTCGACGATCAGACCGAAGACGCCCATGTCGGCGATCTGCCGCAGCAGGGCGCGCCCCTTGGTGGTGTCACCGTCGGCCCAGGCACGCACCGCCGCGGGCACCTGTCCGGCATCGAGAATCTTGCGCAGTTCGGCGGCGAAGTCGAGCTGTTCGGTACTGAGCGCGAATCTCATCGCAGACCTCCTGTGTTCGCAAGGGCGATTCGGCCCGAGAAATTGACGTTCATCGCTTGCTCTCGCGGGGCAGTCCGAGGATGCGTTCGGCGATGATGTTGCGCTGGATCTCGTTGGTGCCCGCGTAGATCGGGCCCGAGAGCGAGAACAGATAGCCGTCGGTCCAGGTGCTGCGCTGCTCGGCGGCCGAGCCGAGCAGGTCCAGCCCCGTCTCGTGCATCGCGATGTCGAGCTCGGACCAGTACACCTTGGTGATCGACGACTCCGCGCCGAGCTGGCCGCCGTCGGTGAGGCGGGTGACGGTGCCGAAGGTGTGCAGGCGGTAGGACTCGGCGCCGAGCCAGGCGTCGACCACCGAGTTCCTGGCCGCGGTGTCGCTCGGGTCGGCGGTCTCGCGCCACAGGTCGATGAGGCGCTGCGCGGTGGCGCTGAACCGGCCGGGGCTGCGCAGCGAGAGGCCACGTTCGTTCGACGAGGTCGCCATCGCGACCCGCCAGCCCTCGTTCACGCCGCCGATCACGTCGTGGTCGGGCACGAACACGTCGTCGAGGAAGATCTCGGCGAAGCCGGGTTCGCCGTCGAGCTGGGGGATCGGCCGCACGCTCACGCCCTCGGCGGTGAGCGGGAACATCACGTAGGTGAGTCCGTGGTGGCGCTGTGCCTCGGGATCGCTGCGGAACAGGCCGAACGCCCAATCGGCGAACGACGCACGCGAACTCCACGTCTTCTGGCCGTTGAGCAGCCAGCCGCCCTCGGTGCGCCGTGCGGTGGAGCGCAGGCTCGCGAGGTCGCTGCCCGACTCGGGTTCCGACCAGGCCTGCGCCCAGATGTCGTCACCGCGCGCCATGCGCGGCAGGATCCGCGCGAGCTGTTCGGGGGTGCCGTGCTCGAACAGCGTCGGCGCGAGCAGGAAGATGCCGTTCTGCGCGACCCGACCCGGCGCGCCCGCGGCGTAATACTCCTGCTCGAACAGCACCCACTCGAGGATCGACGCGTCACGCCCGCCGAACTCGCGCGGCCACGAGACCGCGGACAGCCGGGCCTGCGCCAGCTTCGCTTCCCATTCCCGATGCGCGGCGAAGCCTTCCGCGGTATCCATCGACGGCAACGGCTCCGCCGGTACGTTGGCGGCGAGGAACTCGCGCACCTCCAGCTGGAATTCCCGGGCAGCCGGGTCGATCTCGAGATCCACTTACTTCGTCCCGTTCTGTTCGGTAGAGGTGGCGGTGGCCTTCATCGAGCGGGCGTTCATCCCGCCGAGTGAATCGGCGCCGACCTCGGCGTTGTGCGCGTGTGCGAAATGATGCAGCCCGAAGACCGAGTCCATGCCGGAGCGCATGCCCATCAGATCCTCGGCCTGGTTGACAGCCTTCTTGGTGAGCGCGAGCCCGAATTGCGGCATGGCGGAGATCTTCTCCGCGAGCCCCATCACCTCGGCCTCCAGCTGCTCGCGCGGCACGACCCGGTTGACCATGCCCCACTCTTTGGCCTGGGCCGCCCCGAACCGGTCGCCGGTGAACAGGAACTCCTTGGCCGCGCGCGGCCCCATCACCCACGGATGCGCGAAGTACTCCACACCCGGAATGCCCATCCGGACCACCGGATCGGAGAAGAACGCGTCATCGGAGCAGACGATCAGGTCGCACACCCAGGCCAGCATCAGCCCGCCCGCGATGCACGCGCCCTGCACCATCGCCACCATCGGCTTGGGGATCTCCCGCCAGCGCCTGCACATGCCGAGATACACCTCGGACTCGCGCGCGAAGCGCTGGTCACCACCGGGGCGATCGAGGTGGTCCCACCACAGCGCGGCCTTGTTCTCGTAGTGCACGTCGTGGTCGCGGCCCGGGGTACCGATGTCGTGGCCTGCGCTGAAGTGCTTTCCGTTGCCCGCCAGCACGATCACCTTGACCTCGGGATCCTCGACCGCGCGCACGAAGGCGGCATCGAGGGCATAGGTCATCTTCGAGTTCTGCGCATTGCGGAAATCGGGCCGGTTCATGGTGACGACGGCGACCGATCCGCGCACCGCGTAGGTGACGACCTCGGTCTCGGTTTCGGAACTCACGACTTCTCCTCACGTAGCTCACGCTTGAGCACTTTGCCCGCGGCGCTGTAGGGCAGCTGGTCGCGGAACTCGACAAGCCTGGGCACTTTGAAGTTCGCCAATTTGCCCGCGGCGAAGGCGATGACCTCGTCGGCGGTCAGCGTCGATCCGGCCTTGCGGACGACGACGGCCTTGCCGACCTCGCCCATCCGCTCGTCGGGCACGCCGATCACCGCCGACTCGGCGACGCCGTCGAGCCGGGCCAGGGTCTGTTCGATCTCGGCGGGGTACACGTTGAACCCGCCGGTGATGTACATGTCCTTGAGCCGGTCGGTGATCTTCAGATAGCCGCGCTCGTCGACGATGCCGATGTCGCCGGTGTGCAGCCAGCCGTCGGCGTCGATGGCCTCGGCGGTGGCCTCGGGGTCGTCGAGGTAGCCGAGCATCACGTTCGGTCCGCGCAGCAGCACCTCACCGGCGTCGGACAGGCGCAGTTCGAAGTCGGCGATCGGCCCGCCGCAGGTGTTGGCGATGGTGGCCGCGTCGTCGGACGGACGGCACATGGTGCCGAAACCGGCCGTCTCGGACAGGCCGTAGGCGGTGATCACCACCTCGAACGCGAGATCGTCGCGCATTCGCTCGATCAGCACCACCGGCACGGTCGCCGCGCCGGTCACCGCCACCCGCAGCGAGCTCAGGTCACGCTCGGTGCGCTGGGGATGCTCGAGGATGGTCTGGTAGATCGTCGGTGGCCCGGTGAGCACGGTGATCCGCGCGGACTCGATGAGCGCCAGCGCGGCGGGCACGTCGAAGGTGGCCTGCGGCACGATCGTGGCCCCGGTGACCAGGCACGCGAGAATGCCCGCCTTGTAACCGAAGTTGTGGAAGAACGGCGGGATCACCAGGTAGCGGTCGCCCGCGCGCAGGGTCGAGCACTCGACCCAGCCGCGCACCACCCCCAGCGCCTGCCGGTGCGCGACGAGAGTGCCCTTGCTGCGGCCGGTGGTGCCGGAGGTGAAGAGAATGTCGGAGATGTCGTCGGGGGAGACCTGGGCCGCCCGCTCCTCGCCGATTTCTTCGGACACCGTCGCGGCCTGTGCGAGCAACTCGTCCCACGTCACCGTCGTGCGTGCGGGCTCGGCCGTGGCCGGAGCCGCCTCGCTCTCGATCGGAATGACGACGACGGTCCCGATACCCAGTTCCGGCGCCGCCGCCGCGAGTTCCGCCGCCCGATCGCGACCGAGGAACGGGCCGGCGACGAACAAGGCCTTCGCGTCGACGCGGGCCAGCACGTCGACGGCCTCGGCCGCCACGTAGCGGGTGTTCAGCGGCACCAGCGCGGCCCCGGCGGAGTGCGCGGCCAGGGCGGCGATCACCCAGTGATAGGTGTTCGGCGCCCACATCGCGACCCGGTCGCCGGGGGAGATGCCACGGGCGATCAGGGCGCGGGCGGCCACCCGGACCTGGTCGAGTAGCTCGGTCCAGTCCAGGCGGATCGCGCCGTCGATCAGGGCAGGCTCGTGCGGATGCGCCGCTGCGATGTGGCGCAGCGCCTGCGGAGTGGTTTGTGCAGGGGGTGTCACGGGGTCCTCACCGTTGTGCGGTTCGCTGTTCTTCCGAAGCAGCTAACAAAGCAAGTGCTTGGTAGGTTATCCTACCGAGGTGGGCGTGATCCAGACCTCAGATTCCGATACCGCGACTTCCGACGCGGAGTTTCGCGCGGAAATACGCGATTGGCTCGCCGAAAATCTTTCGGGCGAGTTCGCTGACCTGCGCGGCACCGGTGGACCCGGCCGCGAACACGAATTCTTCGACGAGCGGCTGGCCTGGGACCGCCACCTCGCCGCGGCGGGCTGGACCTGCCTCGGCTGGCCGGTCGAATACGGCGGTCGCGGCGCCAGTGTGCGTCAGCAGGTGATCTTCCACGAGGAATACGCCAAGGCCGACGCGCCGGCGCGGGTCTCGCACGTGGGCGAGGAACTGCTCGGCCCCACCGTGCTGGCCTTCGGTACCGAGGAGCAGAAGAAGCGCTTCCTGCCGGGCGTGCGTTCGGTCGGCGAACTCTGGTGCCAGGGCTATTCCGAGCCCGGCGCCGGTTCCGACCTGGCCGCCGTCTCGACCACCGCGCGCCTGGACGGCGACAAGTGGGTGATCAACGGCCAGAAGATCTGGACCTCGCTCGCGCACGTCGCCGACTGGTGCTTCGTTATCGCCCGCACCGAGCGCGGCTCGAGCCGTCACAAGGGCCTGTCCTATCTGCTGGTCCCGATGAACCAGCCGGGCATCGAAGTGCGGCCGATCGAACAGCTCACCGGCACCTCCGAGTTCAACGAGGTCTTCTTCGACGATGCCGTCACCGACGCGGACCTGGTGGTCGGCGCGCCGGGCGACGGCTGGCGAATCGCGATGGGCACGCTCACCTTCGAGCGCGGCATCTCCACCCTCGGCCAGCAGATCCGCTTCGCGCGCGAGCTCTCCGACATCGAAGACCTGGCCCGGCGCACCGGCGCCGCCGACGACCCGCTGATCGCCGATCGCCTCGATCGCGCCTGGGTGGGACTGCGGGTGCTGCGCGCGCACGCGCTGCGCACCATGAGCGAGGACCACGACGACGCGGGCGGCGCCTCGGTGTCGAAGTTGCTGTGGGCCAACTGGCATCGCGACCTCGGCGAACTGGCGATGGCCGTCCAAGGCGCGACGGGCCTGCTCACCGGCCCCGACGACATGACCGCATGGCAGCGGCTGTACCTGTTCAGCCGCGCCGACACGATCTATGGAGGTTCGAACGAAGTGCAGCGCAACATCATCGCCGAGCGTGTGCTCGGTCTCCCGCGAGAGGCACGCCCGTGACCGAGCAGACCTATTCGGGCGCGAACAAGTCCCTGTCGATCGCGCCGGCTTCGATCCCCGGACACGGCCTGCTCGCGGGCCGGACGGCCGTGATCACCGCCGCCGCGGGCACCGGCATCGGCTCGGCGACCGCGCGCAGGCTCCTCGAAGAGGGCGCCGACGTGGTCGTCTCCGATTGGCACGAGCGCCGGTTGACCGAGACCGCCGAGCTGCTGGCCAAGGAGTTCCCCGAGCGCCGGGTCGGTGCCGTGGTCTGCGATGTCCGCGACACCGCGCAGGTGAATCAGCTGCTGGCCGACGCGGCCGCCGAACTCGGCCGGATCGACATCATGGTCAACAACGCGGGCCTCGGCGGTGAGACCCCGGTGGTCGACATGACCGACGAGCAGTGGGACCAGGTTCTCGACATCACCCTCACCGGCACCTTCCGCTGCACCCGTGCGGCGCTGGGGTACTTCCGCGGCGCGGGCCACGGCGGCGTGATCGTGAACAACGCCTCCGTCCTCGGCTGGCGTGCCCAGCACGGCCAGGCGCACTACGCCGCCGCCAAGGCGGGGGTGATGGCGCTGACCAGGTGCAGCGCGGTCGAAGCCGCCGAATTCGGGGTGCGGATCAACGCCGTCGCGCCGAGCATCGCCCGTCACCCGTTCCTGGACAAGGTGAGCTCGACCGAGCTGCTCGACTCGCTCAGCGAGCGCGAGGCCTTCGGTCGCGCCGCCGAACCGTGGGAAGTAGCGGCGACGATCGCCATGCTGGCCAGTGACTACACCTCGTATCTGACCGGCGAGGTTGTCTCGGTGAGCAGCCAGCGCGCATGATCGCCGTGGCGGGTTCTCCGAAACCAAGCAAGTGCTTGGTTGTACGATGACGGGTGTGACCGCACCCGACACCGTGAAACGCACCCGCCGCGCCGAACTCCTCGACCTCGCCGCCGACCTGTTCGCCGAACGTGGACTGCGCGCCACGACGGTGCGCGATATCGCCGACTCGGCGGGCATCCTGTCGGGCAGTCTGTATCACCATTTCGACTCCAAGGAATCGATGGTCGACGAGATCCTGCGCGGATTCCTCGACGACCTGTTCGGTCGCTACCGCGAGATCGCGGGCGCGAGCATGAGCTCGCGAGACACCCTGGAGTCCTTGGTGATCGCGTCCTACGAGTCGTTCGACCGCCATCACGCCGCCGTCGCGATCTACCAGGCCGAGGCCAAGAACCTGCGCGACGCCGAGCGGTTCGGCTACATCCGCGACTTCAACACCGAGTTCCGCGACCTATGGCACCGCGTGCTCGCCGCCGGCGTGGCCGACGGCAGCTTCCGGCCCGAACTCGACGTGGAACTGGCCTTCCGCTTCCTGCGCGACACCGTGTGGGTCGCGGTCCGCTGGTACACCCCCGGTGGCCCGATCACCGTGCAAAACCTTGCCCAGCAATATCTCACCATCGTGCTCGACGGGCTGACCCTGCCCGGGAGCACCGCGAAATAGGAGTTCCATCATGACCGCATCCGCCGAGCGCCGCCCCTATGCCCCGTTGCGGGAGGCCTATGTGATCGATGCGGTGCGTACCGCGGTCGGCAAGCGCGGTGGCGCGCTGGCCGAGGTGCATTCCGCCGATCTCGGCGCGGCCGCGCTGCGTGGGCTCGTCGAGCGCACGGGCATCGACCCGGCCGTCGTCGACGACGTGATCGTCGGTTGCGTCGACAACCTCGGCCCGCAGGCGGGCAATATCGGCCGCACCATGTGGCTGGTCGCGGGCTACCCCGAAGAGGTCCCCGGCGTCACCGTCGACCGGCAGTGCGGTTCCAGCCAGCAGGCGATCAACTTCGGCGCGCAGGCCATCATGAGCGGCACCGCCGAGGTCATCGTGGCAGGCGGCGTGCAGAACATGAGCGCCATCCCGATCGGCGCCGCCATGCTCGCGGCCAAGCCCTACGGCTTCGAGTCCTCGTTCATCGGCGCCAAGGGCTGGGACTCGCGCTACGGCACCGGCGAGGTCTCCCAGTTCAAGGGCGCCGAGATGATCGCCGAGAAGTGGGGCATCAGCCGCGAGGACATGGAGCGCTGGGCGCTGCAGAGTCATCAGCGCGCCAAGACCGCCATCACCGAGGGCCGCTTCGACAACGAGATCGTGCCGGTCGGCGACTTCACCGTCGATCAGGGTCCGCGCGAGACCAGCCTGGAGAAGATGGCGTCGCTGCAGCCGCTGTCGGAGGGCAGCCCGCTCACCGCGGCGGTGGCCAGCCAGATCTCCGACGGCGCCAGCGCCACCCTGCTCGCCTCGGAATGGGCGGTCAAGGAATACGGCCTCACCCCGCGCGCCCGCATCCATCACGTCAGCGCGCGCGGCGCCGACCCGATCTTCATGCTCAGCGCGCCGATCCCGGCTACCCAGTGGGCGCTGGAGAAGACCGGCCTGACCATCGACGACATCGACGTCATCGAGATCAACGAGGCCTTCGCCCCGGTGGTGCTGGCCTGGATCAAGGAGATCGGCGCCGATCCCGCGAAGGTGAACGTCAACGGTGGGGCCATCGCGCTCGGCCACCCGCTCGGCGCGACCGGCGCCAAGCTGTTCGCCACCCTGCTCAACGAGCTCGAGCGGGTGAACGGCCGCTACGGCCTGCTCACCATCTGCGAGGGCGGCGGCACGGCCAACGTGACGATCATCGAGCGTCTGGACGCCGACAAGAAGTAGCTCCGCCGTTCGAAAAATGGTGGTCCTCGGCGGGTTTCGCCGGGGACCACTCTTCGTTCGCCACCATTGGGTCGCCACATCCCAGCGCCGCAGCGCGGCGGGCACGTCCGGCCCCGGCGGGGGTGATTCATCCCACCTATGATGGCCTGGTGAAGGTGCTCGGTGCATGCCCGCTCGATTGCCCCGACGCGTGCTCGTGGGTGGTGACCGTCGAGGACGGGGTGGCCACGGGGCTGCGCGGGAACAAGGACCATCCGGTCACGCGCGGTGCGCTGTGCGTGAAGGTGAACCGGTATCTCGAGCAGGTCGGCGCGCCGGGCAGACTCCGGTATCCGATGCGCCGGGTGGGGCCGAAGGGGTCGGGCCAGTTCGAGCGGATCAGCTGGGACGATGCGCTCGACGAGATCGCCACGCGCGTCACCGGCATCATCGACGAATTCGGTGGTGAGGCGGTCTGGCCGTTCCACGGCACCGGCAGCCTGGGCTATATCCAAGGGCTGGAAGGCTTTCCGGGGCGCAGGATGTTCAACCTGCTCGGGGCGTCGCATCACGCGCCGACCATCTGCTCGGTCGCGGGCGGCACCGGCCTGCGCTACACCCTCGGCACCTCCGGCGGCATGGACCCCGAGGACTTCGCGCAGTCGAAACTGATCCTGCTGTGGGGCACCAACCCGCTCACCTCCGGCCATCATCTGTGGAAGTTCGTGCAGGACAGCGGCGCGTACCTGGTGTCGATCGACCCGGTGCGCACCAAGACCTCCGAACGCTGCGACGAGCACATCGCCCCGCTGCCCGGCACCGACGCGGCGCTGGCGCTCGGCCTGCTGCACGTGATCGTCTCGCTCGGCGCGCAGGACGAGGAGTTCATCGCCGAACACACCGAGGGCTGGCCCGAATTCCGGGACCGCATCACCGAATTCACGCCGGAACGCACCGCGGCGATCACGGGCGTTCCCGAAGATCAGATCGTCGCGCTCGGTGCGCGGATCGCGCGCACCAGGCCGACCGCGATCCGCGCCTCCCAGGGCATGCAGCGCCACGCCGGCGGCGGGATGGCCCTGCGCGTGCTCGCCTGCCTGCCCGGTGTCACCGGCGACTGGGCGATACCCGGTGGGGGACTGCACTATTCGACCAGCGGACACTTCCGGCTCGACGAAGCCGCGCTGACCCGCGACGACCTGCTGGCGCACCCGGTCCGCACACTCTCGATGACCAGACTCGGCGAAGCCCTGCTCGAGACCGATGAGCCGCCGGTGAAGGCACTGTTCGTGATCGGGGCCAATCCGGTCGGCTCGAATCCCGACCAGCGTCGCGTGATCGAGGGGCTGTCGCGCGAGGACCTGTTCACCGTGGTCCTCGAGCACTTCGGCACCGACACCGTCGACTACGCCGACATCGTGCTCCCCGCCACGATGCAACCCGAGCACCTCGACGTGCTCGCCGGCTACGGCCACCTCTACCTGATCTGGAACGAGCCCGCCGTCGAGCCGCCGGGCGAATGCCTGTCCACGACAGAGACTTTCCGCAGACTCTCGCATCGGCTGGGTCTGACCGAACCGGCGCTGTACGACTCCGACGAAGAATTGGCCGGCCAGCTGCTGAAGGGCTACGACCTCGACCGGCTCAGGGCCGAAGGATTCCTCAAGGTGCAGGCCGGTCCGGTGCCCGCGGGCAAGCTCCAGTTCGTCTCCGCCAGAGCGGAATCGGCGGGTCACGACCCGCTGCCGGACTACACACCCCCCGCCGATTCCGGCGACGGTCTGGTGCTGATCTCCGCTGCCTCGCACTACTTCCTGAACAGCTCCTTCGGCTCCAACCCGGAATTGCGGCGTCGCGCAGGCGAATCCAGCATCACCCTGCACCCCGGCGACGCCGCCGCGCGGGGCATCGCCGACGGCGCCGCGGTGGTCGTCTCCAACGATCGCGGCTCCTTCGAGGCCGTCGCCGAGGTATCGGACCGGGTGCGGCCCGGAGTCGCAGGCACCACCAAGGGCCGCTGGGCGAAGTTCACCGGCGGTGCCACCGTGAACGCCACGATCGCCGAACGAGATTCGGACTACGGCGGTGGCGCGGTGTTCCACGACAACCGCGTCGAGGTGCGCCCCCGCTGATCGCCGCGTTCAGAACTCGACGGCGTCGCGGATCAGCGGACAGGTCATGCAGTGGCCGCCGCCGCGGCCGCGGCCGAGTTCGGCGCCGACGATGGTGATCACCTCGACGCCTTCCTTGCGCAGGGCCGCGTTGGTGTGGGTGTTGCGGTCGTAGGCGAACACGACGCCGGGTTCGACCGCGACCAGGTTGTTGCCGCTGTCCCACTGCTGGCGTTCGTTGGCGTAGTAGCCGCCGCCGGTCTCCACCACCCGCAGCTTCGGCAGGTTCAGCGATGCGGCCACCACGTCGAGGAACGGCGCGGTCTCCTCGGTCACCTCGACACCGGGTGCGCGGTCGCTGGGCCGCAGGGAGAACGGGTGGATGTTGTAGACGATGTCGGGATACACCGTCACCAGGTCGCGGTCGGCGAAGGTGAACACGGTGTCGAGGTGCATGGCCGAGCGCAGCTTCGGCATCCCCGCCACGATCACGCGCTCGGCGGCACCGGCGGCGAACAGCGACGCGGCGACCTGGGTGATCGCCTGCCGGGACGTCCGTTCGCTCATCCCGACCAGCACCACCCCGTTGCCGACCGGCATCACATCGCCGCCCTCGAAAGTGGTTAGCCCCCAATCCTGTTCGGGATCTCCCCACCAGACCTTCGCGCCGGTGAAGTCGGGATGGAACGCGTAGATCGCCGCCATCAGCAGCGTCTCGTCGTGCCGGGCGGGCCAGTACAGCGGATTGAGGGTGACGCCGCCGTAGAGCCAGCAGGTGGTGTCGCGGGTGTAGAGCGTGTTCGGCAGCGGCGGCATCAGATACTCACGGACCCCGGCCTGCTCGCGCGCCAGCGCCAGGTAACCGGAGCGGAATTCGGCGGGCAGGTCCGCGGTCGCGAGTCCGCCGATGAGGTAGGTCGCCAGGGTCCGGTCGTCCACCGAGTCCAGGTAGGCCCTGGTGTCGTCGATCAGCCCGAGCCCGACTTCGTTGGCCACGATCTTGCGGTCGAGAATCCAGTCCTTCGCGCCGGGCACGGCGAGGGTCTCGGCGAGCAGATTGTGCAGCTCGACCACCTCGACGCCGCGGTCGCGCATCTTCGTCATGAAGTCGAAGTGGTCGCGTTTGGCGTTCTGCACCCACAGCACGTCGTCGAAGAGCAGGTCGTCGCAGTTGGTCGGGGTGAGCCGTTCGTGCGCCAGGCCGGGCGCGCAGACCAGCACCTTGCGCAGCGTGCCGACTTCGGAATGGACGCCGAACGCGGTGGCGGGGGTTCCGGTCATTTCTGCTCCTCGAAAGATCGGGCGGACTCAGATCGAGATGGCGCCGGTCGCCAGGCCGACGATGCCGACAACGGCGCCGAGGGCGACGGCGCCGAACAGGACCGCCTCCCAGAGCGAGAAGATCCGCTTGCCCGCCTCGCGACGGGTCAGGGCGAACAGGATGGTGCCGGGCGCGTAGATGATGCACGACAGCAGCAGGAATTCGAGGCCGGCCGCGACGAGCATGAACGCGGTGTAGAAGGTGGCGACGAACGCGATGACGAGCTCTTTGGTGCGGTCGCCCGGCTGGATCCGCTCGTAGGTCTCCCTGGTGTAGGCCAGCTTGAGCGCGTAGGCCGCGGCCAGCAGGTACGGCACCAGCGACAGCGAACTGCACAGCTTGAGGGTGAAGGTGAACGCGTCGTCGGAGAACAGCGTGGTGACCAGCACGATCTGGATCAGCACGGTGGTGAAGATCAGCGCGACCACCGGCACATTCGCGGCGTTGACCCGGGCCAGGAACGACGGCATGTCCCGGTCCTTCGCCGCCACGAACAGCACCTCCGCGGCCATCAGCGTCCAGGCCAGGTAGGCGCCGAGGACCGAGATGATCAGTCCGATACTGATGAACCAGGCACCCCAGGTGCCGACAGCGGATTCGAACACCGGCGACATCGACGGCTGCTGGGCCACGGCGAGTTCGTCACGCGGCATGATGCCGAACGACACCATGGTGACCGACGCGAAAATAGCCAGCACGCTGAGGAAGCCGAGCACGGTGGCGCGACCGATGTCCTCGCGTTTGCGCGCGTACCTGGAGTACACGCTCGCACCCTCGATGCCGAGGAATACGAAGACTGTCACCAACATGGTCGAACGCACCTGTTCGACCAGCGATTCGGAATACGCGTCGCCGCCCCAGAAGTTGTCGGCGAAGACACCGGGGTCGAAGTAGAACAGCAGCACCACGATGAACACCAGGATCGGCACCAGCTTGGCCACGGTGACGATCTGGTTGATGGTGGCGGCTTCCTGGATCCCGCGCAGCACCATGAAATGGAACGCCCAGATGCACACCGTCGACAGCAGCACCGCGGGAACGGTGTTGCCCTCACCGAAGATGGGCAGCACCTGCCCGAGGGTGGACTTGATCAGCACCCAGTAGCTGACATTGCCGACACAGGCGCTGGCCCAGTACCCGAACGCGGAGAAGAAACCGAGGTACTCACCGAAGCCGGCCTTCGCGTAGGCGTAGACACCGGCGTCGAGGTCTGGTTTGCGCACGGCCAGCGTCTGGAAGACGAACGCCAGCATCAGCATTCCGGTGCCGGCGATCGTCCAGGCGATGATCGCGCCGAATCCGCCGGTGGCCTGGCCGAAGTTGCGCGGCAGCGAGAAGACGCCCGCACCGACCATGGAGCCGACCACCATCGCCGACAAGGTCAGCAGCGGCATCTTCTTGGTCGCGGTCTGTTCCGAGGCTGTCATCGCGCTACTCCTGCGGGTCGGTGTGGCGATGGGGCGGACACGGGCCGAGGGGCGCGGCGAGGAGGGTGGCAATCATCGCGCATACCGGCACCGTGGAGTCGTGGACCTGCCGTGAGAACTCGGCGTCCATGCGACCTCCCGGTGCGATGTCGATGTCCGGCAAACTTTAGGCGACCGGGCACCGTCGGGAGCGGGTTCGAGCGCGTGTCGCGACCACGAGACGCCCTGAACCGAAAATGCACCGGACCCGATGCGCACCTCGTGAGTGCGGCATCGGGTCCGGTGCTCGATCGCCCCCGTGGGACCGACGGTTGGCTCAGGGCCGTCGATCGGGGCGAGTTCGTGGCGGGAGCCGGGTACGGCTCCGGGTCAGTGGGCTTCGGCGGCGGACTCGACGGTGAGCGCCGAGACCGCCTCGATCCGGGCGATGGCGTCGGCGACGATCCCGTCGATCAGCTCCGCCACCGTCGGCAGGCTGTCGATGATGCCGGTGACCTGGCCCGCGGGCAGCACGCCCGCGTCGGTGCGGCCCTCGACGAGACCGGCCTTGGTCAGCATCGCCGAGTTCGCCGCCATCACGACCTGAGACCAGCTGAGGTCCTTGGTCTTTCGCATGGCCAGACCGTCACGCATCAGCGTCGACCATTTCATGCCGGTCATGCTCTTGAACTTGGCCGCGTTCGACACCGCCGCCGACAGGCCGCGCCAGCCGCCGGAGTGCTCGAGCTTGGTCACCAGTTCGGTGTTGAGCATCCGATGCGGCATGCCGTCGACCTTCACCGACACCACCGTGTCCCCGAGGCCGCGCGCCAGGTACTCCTGCTTCACGGCCTCGGGAACGGTGCTCTCCTGGGTGAGCAGGAAGCGGGTGCCCATCGCGACACCGGCCGCGCCGTAGGACAGCGCGGCGGCCAGGCCGCGACCGTCGAAGAAGCCACCCGCCGCGATCACCGGGATATCGACCGCGTCGAGCACCGACGGCAGCAGCAGCGTGGTGGCGACCGGGCCGGTGTGCCCACCGCCCTCACCGCCCTGCACGATCACCGCGTCGGCACCCCAGGACGCCACCTTCACCGCGTGCTTGGCGGCACCGATCGACGGAACTACCACGACACCGGCGTCTTTGAGCCGGGCGATGAGTTCTTTCTTCGGCGCGAGCGCGAAGGACGCGACGCGTACCTGCTCGCGGATGAGCAGTTCGATGCGCTCGCCCGCGTCGGTGGCGTCGGCGCGGATGTTCACGCCGAAGGGTTTGTCGGTGAGCGACTTGGTCTTGGCGACCGCCGCCTCGAGCTCCTCGAACGTCATCGTCGCCGAGGCGAGAATGCCGAGTCCGCCCGCGTTGGCGGTGGCCGCGACCAGTCGGGGGCCGGCGACCCAACCCATGCCGGTCTGTACGACCGGGTGCTCGATGCCGACCAGCTCGGTCAGCGGAGTCCGCAAGCGCGCGCTCATGCCGCTACTTCCTTCTCCCGGAAACCCTTGGGATCGAGCACGGTTCGGATGATCCGCAGCTCTTCCTCGGTCGGCAGCCTGGTCTCGCCCGCCGAACCCAGCTCGGCGATCTCGAAGGAGGTGTTCTCCGCGACCTCGGCCGCGCTCACGCCCGGGTGCAGCGACAGCGCGCGCAGGGTGTGGTCGGGGCCGTTGAAGTCGAACACGCCCAGGTTGGTCACCACCCGGTGCAGATGATGGAAGCGGTACGCGGGGTTCTCGGGATCGATTCTGTCGTAACCGATTCCGGAGATGATGTCGACCTTCTCGACGAACACCCGGTTGTTGTGGCGGGGCACGAAGTAGCTGGTCGCGTGGTTGATGGTGTTGCCGGGCGCGCCACGCACACCGAACATCTGCCTGGTCGGCTGCTGGAGCGGACCGAAGGCCGACAGGTTCTGGTTGCCGAACCGGTCGATCTGGTTGGCGCCCATCACCACATGGCGACGGCCCGAGGCAACTACGTCGAACACCCGGGAGAACGGAATCCAGCCCTCGACAGGGGCTTTGGCCCCGATCGCCGGTACCTCGGCGAAGAACAGCGCCTCGCCGTCGGACAGCAGCAGGTCGGGTTCGAAGGTGAGCCGGGCCAGCCGGGCCCCGATGGTGGTGACCGTCGACATCGGGCTGGCCATGATCTCACCGGCCCCGCGGAAGATCTCCGCGGCGGCGACGACGCAGACCTCGGCACGAGTAATTGTCATAGCTTCTGCTCCTCAGCGAACGCGGCTACCGCGGACTGGTATTCCTCTTCGGAGACATCCAGGTAGCGGGCCTTGAACTCGGCCCACGACTCCGGCGTCTTCGCGGCCGCCACATAGTGCTTCTGAAACTTCTCGTCGCGCCCGTAGCTGCCGGAGAAGGTGAAGTGCGCGCCACCGGGTGACTCCACCACACCGTCGACCAGCATGCGGTTGAGGATGATCGACTGTTGCGGAACGGCTTTCACCAGTTCCTCGGTCTCGACGATGCGATCCACCGAGACGTAGCGACGCTCCGCCGCCAGGCAGTACAGATCGTCGAAGTACGGGTCGACGCCCGTGTAGGCCGCGTTGCCGTGCTTGTCGGCCAGATCCAGGTGCACGAACGACGCGTCGAGATTCAACGCCGGCATCGCGACCAGGGTCTCGACGCGACCGTCGGCGGCGGGATACGGCGACGCGACGGTCTTCAGCTCGCCCTCCCAGAAGTCGAGCACGGCGGATCCGAGCCCGGCCCGGATCGGCAGGAACGGCAGTCGTGCCGCGGCCGCTTGCAGCCCGCACTTCACCATCCCCTCGTCCATCTCGCGCACGGTGATCGCGCCCTCGGTGCGCGCCTTCGCGAACCACGGGTCGTAGAACGGCGCCGAATCCAGCGAGACGAACCCGTAGTACGCCTTGCGGACCTTGCCCGCCGAACACAGCAGACCCAGGTCGGGGCCGCCGTAGGTGACCACGGTCAGGTCGGTGACGTCGGAGCGCAGCAGGGCGCGCACCAGCGCCATCGGCTTGCGTCGTGAACCCCAGCCGCCGATCCCGATGGTCATGCCGCTGCGCAGCTCACCGACCACCTCGTCGAGGGTCATTCTCTTGTCGCGCATGGCTTTCAGCTCTCCTTCTTCTGCGCGGCGAGATCGTCGTCGAAGCGCGCCCTGATCTCGTCGGCGACACCGGCGAGGTTGAGCTCCATCGTGAAGCCCTGCTCGTAGCGGTAGGAACGGTGCACGTCCTGCACGTCGATGCCGTTGAGCGCGCGTTTGGCGGCGCGGATCACGCGGCCGTCCTTGTTCGCGATGTTCTTCGCCACGTCCATCGCGGCGGCGTCGAGTTCGGCGCGCGGTACCACCTTGTACACCGAGCCGAAGTGGTGCAGCTGCTGGGCGGTGAGCTTGCCCGCGGTGTAGAACATGGTGCGCATCAGGTGCTGGGGGACCAGCCGGGACAGGTGCGTGGCGGCGCCGAGCGCGCCACGGTCCACTTCGGGCAGGCCGAAGGTGGCGTCGTCGGAGGCGACGATGACGTCGGAGTTGCCGACCAGGCCGATGCCGCCGCCGAGGCAGAAGCCGTTCACTGCGGTGACCACGGGCACCTCGCAGTCGTAGACCGCGGCGAAGGCGTCGAAACAGCCGTGGTTGGCGCGGATCAGCGCGGTATGGCCGACGTCGGCGTTCATCTCCTTGATGTCGACGCCCGCGTTGAACCCGCGGCCTTCCGCGCGCAGCACGACCACCCGGGTCTCCTGGTTGCGGCCCGCGGCCCGGACGGCGTCGGCCAGTGCGAACCAGCCGTCCGAGGGCAGGGCGTTGACCGGCGGGTAGTCGACTGTGACGACCTCTACCCCGTCGGCTTCGGTGTGACGGTTTATCCCCATCGCGATGTCTCCTCGTGCGCGCCCCGGCGAACCCGAGACAAAGCAAGCAATTGCTTGGTAGGTTAACACGGTGGCTGTAGAAATCGACCTTTCCGAGCAGATCGTTCTGGTGACGGGTGGCGTCCGAGGTGTCGGCGCCGGAATCAGCCGGGCCTTCCTCGCCGCGGGCGCGACGGTGCTGACCTGCGCACGCAGACCGGCCGACGAGCCGATCACGGTAGGGGACCGCGGCACCGAACACCTCACCTGCGATGTGCGCGATGTCGACGCGGTGCCGGCGATGTTCGCCGAGATCGTCGCCAGGCACGGCCGGATCGACCATGTGGTGAACAACGCGGGTGGTGCGCCGTTCGCGATGGCCGACGCCGCGGGCCCCAAATTCCACGCCAAGATCGTGGAGCTGAACCTCCTCGCGCCGCTGCTGATCTCGCAGCAGGCGAACGCGTTGATGCAGAAGCAGGACGCGGGCGGCTCGATCGTGATGATCACCAGCGTCAGCGGCCACCGCCCCTCACCCGGCACCGCCGCCTACGGCGCGGCCAAGGCGGGCCTGGACAACCTGGTCTCCTCGCTGGCCGTCGAATGGGCCCCGAAAGTCCGGCTCAACTCCGTCGTCGTCGGCCCGGTGGAAACCGAACTCAGCCACCTGCACTACGGCGACGCCGACGGCGTCGCCGCCGTAGCGAAGACCGTCCCCCTCGGCCGCCTGGCCAATCCCGCCGACGTCGGCAACGCCGCGCTGTTCCTGGCCTCCCCCCTGGCCGCCCACATCAGCGGCGCCGCCCTGCTCGTCCACGGCGGCGGCGAACGCCCCGCCTTCCTGGACGCCGCCAACACGAACAACTAGCCGCCGATGCGAACCCGCAGTAGTCATCCCGTCCAGCGACTGAACATTCCCCACCTGCCGCAACCAACGCCACCCACCCAACCCAACCACCACGATTTTCGGCCGCCTCGCATCCGAAGGGCGAGACGGAACGCCGAAGGCGCAGTATCGCCCTTCGGATGTGAGGCCCTCAGGGCCGAAAATCCCGCGGCGCCAGCCGCCAATAAACACAGGAGCTACACATGACTGACCAGGTGATCTGCGCAGGCCGCACCGTAATCGTCACCGGCGCAGGCCGCGGAATAGGCCGCGCCCACGCCCTGGCCTTCGCCGCGGCGGGCGCCCGCGTGGTGGTCAACGATGTCGGCACCGCGCTCGACGGCGCAGCCACCACGGAAACCCCCGCTCAGCAGGTCGTCGACGAGATCGTCGCGGCCGGTGGCGAGGCCGTCGCCAACTACGACGACGTCGCCGACTGGGAAGGCGCCCGCCGCCTGATCCGTCAGGCCGTCGACACCTTCGGCGGCCTCGACGTGCTGGTCAACAACGCGGGCTTCGTGCGTGACCGCATGCTGGTGAACCTCGGCGAGGACGAGTGGGACGCTGTCGTACGCGTGCACCTCAAGGGCCACTTCGCCACCATGCGGCACGCGGCCGAGTACTGGCGGGGCGAGTCGAAGGCGGGCCGCCCGGTGGACGCCCGCGTGATCAACACCAGCTCCGGCGCCGGTCTGCAGGGCAGCGTCGGCCAGGGCAACTACGGCGCCGCCAAGGCGGGTATCGCGGGTCTCACACTGACCGCGTCGGCCGAGTTCGGGCGCTACGGCGTGACCGTGAACGCCATCGCTCCCGCCGCCCGCACCCGGATGACCGAGACGGTCTTCGCCGACACCATGTCCGCCCCCGATGCGGGCTTCGACGCGATGGCTCCGGAGAACGTCTCACCGCTGGTGGTGTGGCTCGGCAGCACCGAATCCGCCGGGGTGACCGGCCGGATGTTCGAGGTAGAAGGCGGAAAGGTGGCGCTGGCGCAGGGCTGGATGCACGGCACCCCGGTCGATCGCGGCGCTCGCTGGAATCCCGCCGAACTGGGTCCGGTCGTCAAGGAACTGATCGAGAAGAGCACCCCGCCGGAGCCTGTGTACGGCGCATAGCAAACTTTGAGGCGTGCGGCCGGGGAAATGTCCCCGGCCTGCACTTATGGCATGTCACACACGTCCAGGGGGCTGGACGACTCTTGCTCTCTTCTGCGGTCCCGGGACCGTGGGTTTACTATGGGCTACTGTTCGTCGATCCCGGAATGTGTCGCGACCGGGGGTAATTCTGCGCTGAATAACTAAGGGGATGATCTAGCGCATGGCCATTGGTCGCATGTTGCGCGTGTTTGCCGCTGCGAGTGTGCTGGCCGGCTGTGCGTTGTTAGGGCCCGCGGTCGCCATGGCCGCCCCGGAAAAGCCGCCGACGCCTGCCGCGCAGGCCCCCGGCAGCGGAAGCTCGGGGCAGGGCAACGGCAGCGGTGGCAACGGCGGTCAGAGCACTCCGACTCCCAAGCCCGATGAGCTCAGCCTGCCCGGTCAGGGGCAGAACCAAGGCAACGGCAACGGTCAGGCGACCAACCCGGCTCCCGGTACCGACCCGGTTGCTCCGCAGGCGGGCGCCCCGGTCGCCGGTGAAGGCGAATGGACCCCGCTCACCATCCCCGGCCAGTCCAGCGCTGACGTTCCCAAGAAAGAAGTCGCGGGCCCGCTCTCCGGATCGGCCGCCGCGGGTTCGGCCGCGGCAGGCGCGGGTTCGGCCGCCGCGGGCGTGGTCCTCGGTACCGGTTCCGCGGGGCTCGGAGTGCTGCTCGGTACCGGTTCGGCAGGTCTCGGGGTGGTTCTCGGTACCGGTTCCGCTGGCGTGGCCGCCGTCCTCGGCACTGGCTCGGCAGGCGCCGCCGCAGTGCTCGGCACGGGTTCGGCCGGTGCCGCGGCGGTACTCGGCACGGGTTCGGCCGGTGCCGCGGCGGTACTCGGTACCGGCTCGGCCGCAGTCGGCTCGGCCGCCGCGGGTACCGGCTCGGCCGCCCTCGGCGCGGGCTCGGCTGTCCTCGGAACAGGTTCTGCCGCAGTGGGTTCCGCTGCCGCCGGTTCCGCCGCAGTAGGTTCCGCGGGTGCGGGCTCGGCCGCTGTCGGTTCCGCCGCTGTCGGTTCGGCGGCGGTCGGCTCGGCCTCGCCCCTGCTGTTGTTGCTGATCCCGATCCCTTCGGTCCCGGCCGTTCCGGCGCTTCCGTCGATCGCGATCCCACCCACTCCCGCGGTCCCCGGTGTCCCGAATATCGCTGTGGCAGTACCCATTCCAGCCGCCGCACCACCGGCGGCCGAGGCTCCGGCCCCCGCCGCACCACCCGCCGCGGCGGCACCGGCACCGGCGGCCAAGCCGAACCACGAGTTCAAGCCGACCAGTGACAACAGCGGCCTGCCCGAACCCGAACTCCTGTCGGTGATCGGCGGCCTGATAGCGCTCACACTGGCCGGAACCGGTTCGGGCGCAGTGAGTTTCCAAGGTGCCGCGGCAGCCCAAGCGCGGGTGAACGCGGCGCGTGCCGAGTTCTTCGGACCGAGGTCGTGAGGGGATCTTCGATGAGTAAGAGCAAGACCCAGAGCACCTCCCGGTCCTATCGCCGCGTCGCCGCCGCCGTCGACGCGGTGTGCGCGGTGGCCGCCGACTCCGACGCCACCAGCCTCGACGAGGTGGTCCATGCCATCTCGCTGGAGCGCAAACGCGAAATCGAGATCACCAGCGCGAACCTCGGCCCCGGCGTGTGCGGTCAGCGCCGGTTCTACCCCGAACGCGACATCATCGTGCTCGCCGACGCTCTCCCGAGTCGCGATCACACCCTCGCCCACGAACTCGGCCACATCGTCTTCGACCACGAGGGCGCGCCCGCGGTGGAGACGACCCTCGAGGTCAGCGACGATCTGATCGCCTACATGCTCAGCCAGCGCGCCCACGCGCAGATCGTCGACGACGGCGCCGACGATCTCGCCGAATGGGAAGCCGAGACCTTCGCGGCCATGCTCATGACGCGCCTGCGCGTATTCAGCAACCGGGGCGCAGGCGTCTCGGTCCTTCGATTCGATGAGGCACTCGGATGACACTCTGGTTGACAGCCCTGCTGGTCTGGGTTGCCGCGGGTGCGCGAGTGGGTCGCGTGCTGGTGAAGCCCGCGACGACCGCCCGCGTGGCCATCGTCGTCGCGGTCGCCGCCGTGGCACTCGCGGTCACCGTCGCCATACCCGAGATGGCTGTTGCCATCGACAACCTGATGAAGGGCGGTGTGCACAGCGGCTGGCTGTCCACCGGTCTCGTGATCTCCGCCTGGATCCTGTTCACCACGGCCACCTCGGTGGTGGCCTCGGCGGCGTGGCCGGTGGTCTCGCGGCGCAACCTGCGCCAGGTCGCGATGGTCGTGTACGGCGTCGGCGCGGTGGCGATCGCGATCACCCTGGCGTGGTCGTTCACCTTCGGCTGGATCGCCGTCGCGCTCGGCGCGGTGTTCATCGTCACCACCGGTCTGCGCAACCTGGACTGGACGATCCTCGGTCGTGGCATCGCCATCTACATCACGGGCACCGCGATGGTCGCGGTGCTCGCGGTCGCCAATGTGGGCCGCGCGTTCCAGAATGCCGCGCCGACGCCGCCCAACGAACCGCTGTGGGGCTGGGCCGCGTGGGAGATCGCGGCGCTGCTGATCGCGCTCGGTGCCGTGTCGATCGTGATCGAGCTGTGGTGGCGGGCCAAGCTCCTGCTGCGCAAGATCCGTCCGCTGCACCAGTTGATGGTCGGCCGGTTCCCCGAGGTGGTCGCGCCCGAACAGAACGCCACCTCGGCCCAGCTCAAGGCTTCCGATCACATGGCACAGGTGATGGACGCGCTGTATCTGCTCTCCGGCAGCGGCATCGTGATCCCGGCGGCCGGTGAGCCGCCGAGTTCGGTGCCGCAGCGGGCCGCGGTGGTGGCCGAGTGGGCGCGAAATCCGTTGGGGGACTTGTTCGTCGACGCGCGATGGATCGCACCGCCGCCCGGCATCAGCCCCCGCGGCTGGGTGCTGGCGCTGTCGAATCAGTACGAGTACGCGGTGGCCGACGCGAAGACGGCACCGCAGAACGCCGCTTCCTCGACCTAGGTCGATACGCAGAAAACGGGCCTGAGCTGGTGATTTACACCGTCTCAGGCCCGTTGTCTGCGTATCCGACCTATTTACGGCCGTACCCAGGACACCATCAGGTGCGTCAGGCCGGCCGCTGCGTGGATCCTATTCTGTTCCGTCCGGAGGAATTTCGGGCAAGCCTTCGCTGGCCCGTAGCTTCTCCGCCATCGAGGTGAGCAGATTCTGTGATTCTTCGGACAGGTCGAATGCCCTACTCGACAGTCGACGAAGTCCATAACCCTGCAGCTGCGCGAGCAGCTCCAGGTCGTGATCGATCTTGGCCGCGTAGATATCGTTGAAGAAGTAGTCAGGCTTGACCTTGAAGAACTTCGCCAGGGCGGCCACCGTCTCGTCGGACGGATTCGTTCGTTGTCCCGACCGCAACTGCGAGAGATACGGCTTCGAGATCGGATGCCCGGAGGCAGTCAGCGCAGCCGCAACCTCTGCGTTGGTGTGCGGCTTGCGCCCCGGGGGATGCACGGTTTCGAACAGCTTGTTCAGCCGCGCCGCGAAATCAGCCATTGTGAGCCGCCCAATTCCCTTCACTGTACTAACAGTCGTTATCTCGGATACGTATCATTGATATTAGCGGCTCAGTAACTGAAAACCTACGCCTGATTGGGGATTTCTCTACGATTTCCGACGCTCACCTGCGTGCAGGGGCGGCGGCGGTCGCGTTTGCGGGTCGCGCCAACGACTCTTGTGGAGCGCTGGGGTGCCCGGGTTCGTGCCCGTCGCGGGGTTCTTCCACCATGCCCACATGATAGCCCAAAGATAGCTGACATCTCATGATCCCCCTGCCCCCCGTGACTTTGTGGCGTACGACACGTTCCGGGCGCCCTGGGATGAATGTTCAACCTGGGCGCCCGGTTTCGGTAAGGGTCAGTCTACAGGCGCTCGATGATGGTGCCCGTCGCCAGTGCGCCGCCTGCGCACATCAGCACCATGGCAGTGCCCTGACCTGTGCGTTCGAGTTCGTGTAACGCGGTCGTGATCAATCGGGAGCCGGTAGAGCCCACAGGATGCCCGATTGCGATCGCGCCGCCGTTGACATTTACCCGTTCCATGTCAGGTTGATGTACGGCAGCCCACGAAAGTGCGACCGACGCGAATGCTTCGTTGATCTCGAATAGATCGATATCGCCAATCGTCATTCCGGAGCGCTCGAGCAGTCGGGTGCACGCCTGCACCGGACCGTCCAGATGGAACTCCGGTTCGGCGCCGACGAGTACCTGGGTGTGAATCCGGGCGCGCGGACGCAAACCCTTTCGGCGCGCGACGGTTTCGTCCATCAGCAGCACGGCGGCGGCGCCGTCGGAGATCTGCGACGAGGTGCCCGCGGTGTGGATGCCGTCGGCCACGACCGGTTTCAGCGCCGCCAGCCCTTCGCGGGTGGTCGCCCGCAGACCCTGGTCGCGGGCGACCTCCACCTTTTCGCCGGTGGCCACGCCCTCGCCATCGAGTACCGGCGCCGAGACCGGAAGTACCTCGCGGTCGTAGCGGCCCTCGGCCCACGCCTTGGCCGCCAATTGCTGGGAGCGCAAACCGAATTCGTCGATATCGGACCGGGTGATCCCGCGCCTGCGGGCGATGCGCTCGGCGGCGCCGAACTGGTCGGGCAGATCGATCGACCACGACGCGGGCCGTCGCGGCCCCGCCTCGGTGCCGACATTGGCGCCGAGCGGCACCCGGCTCATCGCCTCGACGCCGCACGCGACGCCGACGTCGATCGCGCCGGTGGCGATGAGGCCCGCGATGAGGTGGTTGGCCTGCTGGGCCGAGCCGCACTGGGCGTCGATCGTGGTCGCGCCGGTCTGCCACGGCAGGCCCGCGTGCAGCCAGGCGACGCGGGTGACGTTGTTGGATTGCTCGCCCGCCTGGGTGACGCAGCCGCCGATCACCTGCTCGACCTCGGCCGGGTCGAGACCCGCCCGGTCGAGTAGTCCGCGCTGGGCCAGGCCGAGCAATTCGGCGGCGTGCAGTCCCGAAAGTTGCCCTCGACGTTTGCCGATGGGGGTCCGCACGGCCTCGACGATCACGGGTGTGCCCATGTGATTCTCCCTTATAACTGCAACAGGTTCTGATCTTGAGCTCAGGGTAAAACCGCGAGGTTCTTCCGTCGCGGCGACCGCTATGCTTGAATGATTATAGAACGTGTTTCAGTTTGTCGAAGGAGACATCTGGTGGTAGATCCGAGCACCGCACACGCCGGCCCCGTGACGGGTGCCCGGCCGAACCTGCCGGACGGGTTCGACGTTACCGACCCGGCGATCTACGCCGAGCGGATTCCGGCCGAGGAGTTCGCCGAACTGCGTCGTACGGCCCCGATCTGGTGGAACCCGCAGTCGCCCGAGGTGGGCGGGTTCCATGACGACGGCTTCTGGGTGGTGAGTAAGCACGCCGACGTCAAAGAGGTGTCGCGCCGCAGCGATGTGTTCTCCACCTTCGAGAACACCGCGATCCCGCGCTTCAACGACGACATCCAGCGCGAGCAGATCGAACTGCAGCGCTTCGTCCTGTTGAACAAGGACGCCCCCGAGCACACCAAGCTGCGCAAGCTGATCGCCAAGGGCTTCACCCCGCGCGCGATCAACGGCCTGCGCGCCGAACTCTCGGCCCGTGCCGAGGGCATTGTGAAGCGAGCCCTCGAGTCCGGTAGCGGTGACTTCGTCACCCAGGTGGCGTGTGAGCTGCCGCTGCAGGCGATCGCCGAACTGATCGGTGTGCCGCAGGAGGACCGGATGAAGGTCTTCGACTGGTCCAACGACATGACCAGCTACGACGATCCCGACAGCACCGCCGATCCGGTCGCCGCGTCGATGGAGATCCTCGGCTACGCCTACCAGATGGCCGAAGCCAGGAAGGCCTGTCCGGCCGACGATCTGGTGACCACGCTGATCGAGGCCGACGTCGACGGCGAGCACCTCACGCCGGAGGAATTCGGCTTCTTCGTGATCGTTCTGGCCGTCGCCGGCAACGAGACGACCCGCAATGCCATCACCCACGGCATGATCGCCTTCATGGAGAACCCCGACCAGTGGGAGTTGTTCAAGAAGGAGCGCCCCGCCACCGCGGCGGACGAGATCATCCGCTGGGCCACCCCGGTGACCTCCTTCCAGCGCACCGCGCTCGAGGACACCGAACTCGGCGGCGTGCAGATCAAGAAGGGCCAGCGGCTCGTGATGCTGTACCGCTCGGCAAACTTCGACGAGGACGTGTTCGAGAACCCGGAGACGTTCGACATCACCCGCGCCGACAACCAGCACCTGGCCTTCGGCGGCACCGGCGCCCACTTCTGCGTCGGCGCGAACCTGGCTCGGCTCGAGGTCGATCTGATCTTCAACGCGATTGCTGATCATCTGCCCGATATCACGCAAATCGGTGATCCGAAGCGGCTGCGTTCGGGTTGGCTCAATGGGATCAAGGAGCTGCCGGTCGATTACAAGCCCGCCGGCTGCCCCGTCGCGCACTGAGTCGCTGACAACGAGAACAGCCCGAGACCGAAAGGTCCCGGGCTGTTCTCGCGTTTACTGCTAGACGACGGGACGCGTGGTCGCGACCGCGCGGTCCACTTCCCAGAACGCGCGCAAAGCGGCGATCTTCCCGTCGGCATCGACCTTGTAGGTGAACACGCCCTCGGCGTCGATGACGTGGCCGGCCATGGTGGTGCGGATCAGGCCGGTGAAGGCGATTTCGTTCCCGCAGGCGAAGGAGTCCTCGAAGCGGAATTCGATGGATTCGGTCAGGGCGATGGCCTTGTCCCAGAAGGCGCCGATGGCCTCGTGGCCGCGGTGGCCGACGCCCTCCGGATCGAAACCCGAAGGACCGACGGGATCTTCGACGATGCCGTCCTCGGCGAACAGGGCGACCCAGGCCGCCCGGTCCTTCGCCCTGACCGCGGCCTGAGATGCCAGGCCCGCGGCACGGGCGGTGCGTTCGATGGTGGTCATGGCTGCACCTTCGCGATGATGGGGTCGGCGATGTACTTCTCGGCGAACTTGCGCAGCGAGTCCTGCTTGGCCGCCAGCTCGCCGTCGAACCCGATGCCGTCGGCCAGCCACGGCACCACGATGTTGTCGGTGACGCCCGCGTCGGCCAGGTCCTGATAGCCGTCGCGGCCGAACTTGTCGATGCAGACGGACTGGATCTCGAAGGGCTCCTCGGACCGGCCGTATTCGGCACGCAGATCGCGCAGCGTGCCGATGGTGGTGACCAGGTCGTCGAACTTCATCATCGCCGAGGTCCAGCCGTCACCGATGCGGGCGGCCCGGCGCAGCGCCGGGCCGGTGTGCCCGCCGATGTAGAACGGCACCCGCTCGCTCGGCGCGGGGCTCATCTGCAACTGGTCGAAATCGAAGAACTCGCCGTGGAATTCGACCATGCCGCCGTCGAGGACGAGCCGGATGACCTCGATCATCTCGTCGACTCTGGCGCCGCGACGCGCGTACGGGACACCGCACCATTCGAATTCCTCAGGTGCCCAGCCGATCCCGATGCCGAACCCGAACCGGTTGCCCGACAGGTTGGCGATCGAGCCGACCTGTCGGGCCAGCAGCAGCGGATTGCGCGAGCCGAGCTTGAGGACATTGGTGTAGAAGCGCAGGTTCGTGGTGACCGCGGCCATGGACGCGGCGGCGATCAGCGGATCCACCCACGGAGTCTCCGGCCCCCAGAAGCGGCTGCCGTCCGGGGTGTACGGGTAGTCGGCGGCCTGTGACTTCATATAGAACAGCGAATCGGGCAGGCCGATGGAGGTGAACCCGCATTCTTCGGCCGTCTTGGCCAGCTCGGTGAGCTGATCCAAGGGGCTCAGTGCGACACCGAGGGTGAATTTCATGCCGGACGCTCGCTTCCCACGACCCACATCGAAAAGTACTGGGAGCCACCGCCGTACGCATGACCGAGGGCCTTGCGCGCGTTCGGCACCTGGTACGCGCCCGCGCGGCCCATCACCTGCTTGGCCGCTTCGGCGAACCGGATCAGGCCGGAGGCGCCGATCGGGTTGGACGAGAGGACGCCGCCCGACGGGTTCACCGGAATGCGCCCGCCGATCTCCGTCTCACCCTTGTCGGTGAGCTTCCAGCCGTCGCCCTCGGCCGCGAAGCCGAGATTCTCGAGCCACATCGGCTCGAACCAGGAGAACGGCACGTAGATCTCGGCGACATCGATCTCTTCCAGAGGATCGGTGATCCCGGCCGATTTCCACAGGGCCGTGGCCGCGTCCCGGCCCGCCTGCGGATTCACCTGGTCGCGACCCGAGAAGGTGGTCGGCTCGGTGCGCATCGCGGTGCCGTGGACCCAGGCCACCTTCTTGCCCTCGGCTTCGACCACCGCGGCGGCCTCGGCGTCGCCGATCACCACGGCGCACGCGCCGTCCGACGACGGGCAGGTCTCGTCGAAACGGATGGGATCCCAGAGCATTTGGGAGGCCAGTACCGACTCGAGGGTGATGTCGGGCTGATGCAGGTGTGCGAGCGGGTTCTTCGCGCCGTTGCGTCGATCCTTCACCGCCACCATCGCGCCGATGTGCAGTGGCGCGTTCGAGCGACGGATGTAGGAGCGCACGTGGGGGGCGAAGTAGCCGCCCGCGCCCGCGCCGACCGGCATGGTGAACGGCACCGGAATCGACAACGCCCACATGGCATTCGACTCCGACTGCTTCTCCCAGGCGATGGCGAGGACACGCTTGTGCACCCCACCCTGCACCAGGTTGGCGGCGACGACGCCGGTCGAGCCGCCGACCGAGCCCGCGGTGTGCACGCGGATCAACGGCTTGCCCGCCGCACCGAGCGCCTCGGCCATGTACAGCTCGGGCATCATGACGCCCTCGAAGAAGTCGGGGGCCTTGCCGACGACGACAGCGTCGATGTCGGCGATGGTCAGACCCGCGTCATCGAGTGCGCGATCGATGGCCTCACGGCACATGCCCGACATGGACACGTCCGTACGTTTTGTCACGTGATGGGTTTGGCCGGTGCCGAGCACCGCTGCGGGGAAGCTCACTTGACCTCCATGACGGCGACCAGATTCTGTTGCAGCGCAGGGCCGCTGGTCGCATGAGCGAGGGTCCGGTTCGCGGTGCCGGACATGATGGCTTGGGCGGCGCTGCCGATTCGTTCGAGACCCGCGGCGAACATCGGATTGGCGGCGAGGGCGCCACCGGAGGGATTGATCCGGGTGTCCGCGGACAGCCCGATCGCTTCCGCGAGGATCAACTGCTGGTGACTGAACGGCGCGTGCAGCTCGGCGACGTCGAAGGTGGTGTTGCCGCCGGTCGCCACCGCGGCCGCCTTGGTGGTGGAGGGGGAGCGGGTCAGGTCGCGACCGCCGAGCGCCTGGGCGTCGATGTTGTGCGCGATTCCGGTGATCCACGCGGGCCGCTCGCAGAGCTCGCGCGCGCGGTCGCCGACCGCGAGCACGATCGCGGCCGCGCCGTCGGTGATCGGCGCGATGTCGTGGGCGCGCAGCGGGTCGGCCACATAGGGTGCGCCGAGGTCACCGCCCGCGACCGCCGCCATGTCCTGCTCGGTCCACCGGCCGGAGTCCAGGCCGGCACGTGCCTGCAGACCCGCGATCGAGACCGCGTCGGGCCACATCGGCGCGACCAGGTAGGGGTCGAGCTGCATGGTCAGCACCTGGCGCAGCGTGCCTGCCGACGACTTGCCGAAGCCGTACACGAGTGCGGTCTGCGCCTGTCCGGAACGCAGCTTCACCCACGCTTCGTAGAGGGCCCACGCGGCGTCCATCTCCACGTGCGATTCGTTGATCGGTGGGACGGCGCCGATCGCATCGATCGCCGAGATGAACGAGAACGCGCGTCCGGCGAGGAAGTCGGAGGACCCCGAGCACCAGAAGTCGATATCGGACTTGGTGATGCCGAGATCGGCGTAGAGCTGCTGGAAGCACGGCACGAGCATCTCGACGCCGTTGGTGGTGCCGTGGGTTTCGGGTACGTGTGGTGCGTGGGCGAAGCCCACCACCGCGATCTCGGGCAGGCTCGCGTCGCTGCCGGAGGATGCTGATGTGGTCAACGTCGCCTCTCTAGAGGTGGTGCTGGTAGGACTCGTAGGGAGCGTCGGGCTCCCCGGTGGGCCGGAAGTGGTCGATATTGGCCAGCGTGTGGCCCCACTCCTCGCGGGGTTTCCACACCGCCTCGACCTGCATGCCCATCCGCACCTCGTCGGCCTCGCAGCCGAGGATCAGGTGCAGGACCGGGATGTCGGCGCCGTCGAGGAGCACATAGGCGGCCACGTACGGCGGCTTGATCCGCTGGCCGAGGAACGGCACGTTGACGATGCAGAAGGTGGTCACCGTGCCCTTGTCGGACAGCTCGACCAGGTCGTCGGTGGGTCTGCCGTCGGTCGGGTTGGCGCCGCGCGGCGGGAAGTACACCCGCCCGCCCGCTTCGGAGCGGCCGCCGATGAGCTTGCCTTCGGCCAGCCCGCGCAGATAGACGCTCTCCTGCGGAGAGGCCGTGTGCTTGTAGTCGAGGTCGACGGGCGTGGTCAGGATGGTGATCGGTGTTTGTTCGGAGTAGTCGGCGGGGCTGGTGCGCTCGCCGGGTTCGAAGCAGGCGATGTCCTGGATGCGGCCGGAACGCTCGTCGGCCCAGCGGGCACTGACCCGCATTCCGGTGCTGAGTTGTCCTGGGTCGGTCACGTCCAGGGCATGCAGCAACGCCGTGTCGGCGCCGTCGAGCTGGATCAGCGCCCATGCGAACGGTCGGTCGAACGGCTGGCCGGGCAACGGCTCGGACACCCACGTCCAGGACGTGACGGTGCCGGTCGCCGCGACCTCGACCAGTTCGGCCAGCGCCGCGCTGGTGTGTGGATCGTATTCGGGCGGTGGCACGAGTATTCGCCCGTCGCTGCCGCGCGCGCCGAGTATCCGGCGTTCGCGCAGTCCGGTCAGAAATGCGCCGATGATGGGTCCGACGGACCTGGTGTAGTCGAATCGCACCCTCAGGGGTGCACTCAATACTTCCACTGCGGTATTCCCCTGGGTCACGATATCGAGTAGAACAGGTTCTTATTCTGCTCGCAAGGATTCGCCGAAAGGGCGCCGATCATGAAATTCGGATTGCAACTCGGATACTGGGGCGCGCAGCCGCCCGCCAACGCAGGCGAGCTGGTGGTCGCGGCCGAGGAAACCGGCTTCGACGCGGTGTTCGCGGCCGAGTCGTGGGGCTCGGACGCCTTCACCCCGCTGGCCTGGTGGGGGTCGTCCACCGAGCGCGTGCGGCTGGGCACCTCGGTCGCGCAAATGTCGGCCCGCACTCCCGCGGCGGCCGCGATGCACGCGCTCACGCTGGATCACCTCAGCGGCGGCCGGGCCGTTCTCGGCCTCGGCGTCTCCGGACCGCAGGTGGTGGAGGGCTGGTACGGACAGCCCTTCGCGCAGCCGCTGCGGCGCACGCGCGAGTACGTCGACATCGTGCGCAAGGTGCTGGCCCGCGAGGCGCCGGTGACGTCGGACGGCAAGCACTACGGTCTGCCCTACACGGGTCCCGCAGCGACCGGGCTCGGCAAACCGCTCAAGCCGATCGTGCATCCGCTGCGCGCCGATCTGCCGATCTGGCTGGGTGCGGAGGGTCCGAAGAACGTCGCACAGACCGCTGAGATCGCCGACGGCTGGCTCGCGATCTACTACGCACCCCGACTGGCCGGGATGTACAACGAGTGGCTCGACGAGGGCTTCGCGCGGCCGGGCGCGCGCCGTTCGCGCGACGACTTCGAGATCGCGGCGAGTGCGCAGGTGGTGATCACCGACGATCCGGCCGGCGAGATCGAGCGGATGCGCTGGGTGAGCGCGCTCTACATCGGCGGCATGGGCGCGCCCGAGCTGAACTTCCACGCTCAGGTGTACAAGCGGATGGGCTACGCCGCCGAGGTCGACGAGATCTCCGCGCTGTTCCAGGCGGGACGCAAGGCCGAGGCCGCGGCGGCGGTGCCCGACGAGCTGATCACCGACACCGCGATCTTCGGCGACGAGGCCCATGTCCGCTCCCGGTTGAAGGAATGGGAGGACGCGGGCGTGACGATGATGCTGATCTCGGTCTCGGATGCCGAACAAATGCGTCGGCTCCAACCCCTTGTCACCATGTAGAACACGTTCTAAATTCGAGGGGTGAGCCAGCAGACAACGGAAGTCCTCGGACTGTGGAATATCGCCGAGGCCGATCCCGAACGGATCGCCCTCGTCGACCCGGACGGTAGAGAGATCAGCTATCGAGAATTGGCCACCCTCGCCAACCGGTACGCCAACGGGCTACGCGGCATCGGATTGCGCACCGGCGACGTGGTGGTCAGCATGCTGCACAACGGGGTCGAGGCCATCGCCGCGTACTTCGCCGCCTACCAAGCCGGTTTCTATATCGTCGCGGTGAACTGGCACCTCACCGCGCCGGAGATCGCCTACATCCTCGGCGACAGCGAGGCGTCGGCGTTCCTGGCCAGCGAGCGGTTCGCCGACACCGCAGCCGAGGCCGCCGACCTCGCGGAACTGTCCGCCGACGCCCGTTTCTCGGCGGGCACCATCCCCGGCTTCCGGCCGGTGTCCTGGCTCGGCGCCGCCGACACCGGTCGTCCGGACGAGCGGTCCATCGGCGCGCCGATGCTCTACACCTCGGGCACCACCGGTCGGCCCAAGGGCGTTCGCCGCCCGCTGACCGGCGCGGATCCCGATGTCGTTCCCGCGGCGAACCAGGCCTACTTCAGCCTGTTCGGCCTCGGTCCCTACGACGATCACGTGCACATCTGCGGTTCGCCGCTCTATCACACGGCCGTGCTGAACAACTCGACGATCTCGATCCAGATGGGGCACAAGCTCGTGCTGATGGATCGCTGGGACGCCGAGGGCATGCTCGCGCTGATCGAGAAGTACAAGGTCACCCACAGTCACATGGTGCCCACCCAGTTCAACCGGCTGCTGGCCCTGCCCGACGAGGTGCGGGCCCGCTACGACATGTCCTCGCTGCGCAGCATGATCCACGGTGCGGCACCGTGCCCGCCGGACACCAAGCGACGCATGCTCGAGTGGTGGGGACCGGTCGTCACCGAGTACTACGCCGCGACCGAAGGCGGCGGCACCGTGATCACCGGCGCCGAGTGGCTGGAAAAGCCGGGCTCGGTGGGCAAGGCGTGGCCGTGGTCGGTGGTGAAGGTGCTCGACGAGCAGGACGGCACCGAACTGCCCGCGGGCAAAGAGGGCCTGATCTACATGAAGATGGGCGCATCCAGCTTCGAGTACCACAAGGCCAAGGAGAAGACCGAGGAGTCGCGCGTCGGTGAGATGTTCACCGTCGGCGACATCGGCTACTTCGACGCCGACGGTTACCTGTTCCTCTGCGACCGGCGTTCGGATCTGATCCTGTCCGGTGGGGTGAACATCTACCCGGCCGAGATCGAGGGCGTGCTGATGAGCCACCCGAAGATCGCCGATGTGGCGGTTCTCGGTGTGCCCGACCCGGATTGGGGTCAGCAGGTGAAGGCGTTCGTGCAACCGGTGCCCGGCACCGAGGGCAGCGACGAACTCACCACCGACATCCTCGAATTCGCCGCGAGCCAGCTCGCGAAGTACAAGCTGCCCCGCACGGTGGAATACCGTGCGGAGCTGCCCCGCGATCCCAACGGGAAGCTGTACAAGCGCCGCCTGCTCTGAATTTCGTTCCCGCTCAGACGGGCTCGCGCCACTCCGGCTCGAGCCCGAAGAGCGGGAACAGGCGCTGGGTGTCGAGGAAGAAGTTGAGGCCGGCGATGGTGTCGCCCTCGAGTTCGAGCACCGTGATCGACCACGGCACCCAGACGCCGGGCTCCTCGCTCGGCTTGTAGTGGCCGAAGGCGGGCGAACCGTTGGCGCCGACCAGCGGCACCATCCGCGAATTGCGGCACGCGCTGCCCGTGCTGAGCATGAACGCGGCCACGTTCTCCGGGCCCGAGATCCAGAGATCGAACGGCGGCATCGACAGCGCCACATCGGCTTTGAGCAGGGTGGTGAGCGCGTCCATGTCGTAGGCCTCGAACGCCTTGACGAAATCGTCGATCAGTTTGCGCTGGTCCGGATCGGTCTCGTCGAAGCTGTCGGACACGGTCGGCTGCACCTTCGACATGGTGGCCCTGGCCCGCTGTAGCGCGCTGTTCACCGACGCCGGCGACATCATCAGCGCCTCGGCGGTCTCACCCGCGGAGAAGCGCAGCACCTCACGCATGATCAGGATCGCGCGCTGAGTGGCGGGCAGGTGCTGGCAGGCCGCGACGAAGGCCAGGCGCAGCGTGTCCCTGGTGGAGGCGTGGTCGGCCGGGTCGGCGCCGAAGGCCAGCGCATTCGGGATCGGCTCGATCCACACGTAGTCGGGCTGGGGCATGGGCAGCGGTGAATCCGGGCGGCCGGGCCCGTTGAGATCCATCGGTCTGGCACGACTCTGGGGACGGTCGAGCATGTCCAGACAGATATTGGTGGCGATCTTGTAGAGCCACGAGCGCAGGCTCGCGCGGCCCTCGAAGGAATCGTAGGAGCGCCAGGCGCGGGTAAAGGTTTCCTGCACTGCGTCTTCGGCCTCGAAGGAGGACCCGAGCATCCGGTAGGCATACGCGCACAACTCGCGCCGATGCGTCTCGAATTCGGCGAGTACAGCGGGATCGGGGCCGGTGGTGGCGGTTGTGGCGTCGCTCATAGTTTCACGATGCCACAGGGGTCCGACAGCCGACAGAGGCGAAAACGGACTATCGCGATTTCGCGAACTTCGCGCCGATGCGATGAATCCGCGTCGACCGCCACGTCTACATGTTCGAGACCGCAACGACGCCCCGAAAGGCTGAATCCCATGAGCAACAAGATGATCTTCATCAACCTCCCCGTCGCCGACCTCGACCGCTCGAAGAGCTTCTACGAGGCGCTGGGCTGGAAGGTCAACGAGGATTTCACCGATCAGAACGCGTCGTGCATCGTCATCGACGACAACATCTGCCTGATGCTGCTGACCAAGCCGTTCTTCTCGACCTTCAGCACGCGTCCGATCGCCGACACCATCAACACCGCCGCCGCCGGGTACGCGCTGTCGCTGGCCAGCGCCGAGGAGGTCGACGCGCTGACCGACGCCGCAGTCGCCGCGGGCGCCACCGAGCAGACCAACGAGGACAAGCGCGCCCAGGAGGCCCAGCTCGGCATGCACGGCCGCACCTTCCTCGACCCCGACGGCCACCAGTGGGAGCCGTTCTACATGAACTACCCGGGCGCGTAGGCCCCACCGCCATCAGGCCGCCGGGCACCGAGCCCGGCGCCCGGCGGCGTGTCAGGAGCCGGTGAAGTTCGGCTTGCGCTTCTCGGCGAAGGCTCGCGGCCCTTCCTTGGCGTCGGCTGATCGGAACACCTCGATGCCGATCTTCGCCTCGATGGGAAACGCCTCGTTCTCCGGCATGGCCTCGGTTTCACGCAGGGTGCGCAGCATCGCCTGGACGGCGAGCGGGCCGTTGTCGGCGATCTGGCCCGCCAGTGCCATGGCCTTGTCGAGGGCGGTTCCGTCGGGGACGACGTGTCCGATCAGGCCGATCTCCTTGGCCTCGGCAGCGGTGATGTGCCGACCGGTCAGCAGCAGATCAGCGGCCACCGTGTACGGGATCTGCCGGGCCAGCCGCACCGCGGAACCACCCAGTGGGAACAGGCCCCAGCGGGCCTCGGAAACGCCGAACTTCGCGCTTTCCCCGGCCACGCGCAGGTCGGTGCCCTGCAGGATCTCGGTGCCACCGGCGATAGCGGGGCCCTCGACGGCCGCGATCAGCGGCTTGGCCAGTCGCCGTCCCTTCAGCAGCGCGGGGAGGTAGGCGGGGTCCCAGCTGCCGGAGGAGGCGGTGTCCCCGGGATGCTGCGAGCTCATCGCCTTCAGATCCATTCCCGCGCAGAAGGCCCCGCCCGCACCGGTGAGGATCGCGACGCGGATGTCGGGATCGCTGTCCACCTGGTCCCAGGCGTCGCGCATGATCGCCATCATCTCGCCGGAGAGGGCGTTGCGCGCCTCGGGGCGGTTCATGGTGACGATGAGGACATGGTCGCGTTTCTCGACCAGGCAGTGGGCCATTTTCGTACTCCTGACAAGTTGAGTCTTGTCAGAAACAGTAACACGTTCTATTTTTGTCCTTGTGAGCTACAACATAGCCGATCTCGTCGAACATGCCGTCGACTTGATGCCCGACCGGATCGTGCTGGTCGGCGAACATCGAGAGTCGACCTACGCCGAACTGGAGGAGCGGGCCAACAAGTTGGCCCACTACCTGCTGGAACAGGGTGTGCGTCCCGGCGACAAAGTCGGAATCTATTCCAGGAACACCGTCGAGGCCGTCGAAGCGATGGTGGCCGTCTTCAAGGCGCGGGCGGTGATGATCAACGTCAACTTCCGCTACGTCGAGAACGAGTTACTGCACATCTTCGACAACTCCGACATGGTCGCGCTGATCCACGAGCGCCGCTACACCGACAAGGTGGCGGCGGTTCGGGAGAAGGTGCCCGCCCTGAAGACGGTGATCGTCGTCGAGGACGGCACCGATGGGCCCACCGGCGCGGACACTGTGGAGTACGAAGCGGCCTTGGCCGATTCGTCGGGTGAACGTGACTTCGGGGAGCGCTCGCCCGACGACATCTACATGCTCTACACCGGCGGCACCACCGGCCTGCCCAAGGGCGTGATGTGGCGGCACGAGGATGTCTGGCGGGTGCTCGGCGCCGGCATCAACTTCGTCACCGGCGAGTACACCAAGGACGAGTGGGAGCTGGCCAAGGTCGGCGCGGCCAACCCGCAGATGGTGCGCTTCCCGATTCCGCCGATGATCCACGGCGGCTCGCAGTGGGCCACCTTCCACAGCCTGTTCGGCGGTGGCAAGGCCGTGATGATTCCCGAGTTCAGCGGGCACGGAGTGTGGCAGGCCGTCGACAAGCACGGCATCAACCTGATCTTCATCACCGGCGACGCGATGGCGCGCCCGATGCTCGACGCGCTGGCCGAAGGCAACCCGGAAACCGGTGAGCCCTACGATCTTTCGACCTTGTACGTGCTGGCCAGCAGTGCGGCGCTGTTCTCGCCGTCGCTCAAGGACAAGTTCCTCGAGGTGCTGCCCAACCGGATGATCTCCGACTCCATCGGTTCCTCGGAGACCGGTTTCGGTGGACTCTCCCTGGTCGCCAAGGGCGCCACCCACACCGGTGGTCCCCGGGTGAAGATCGACGCGGCCACCCAGGTGCTCGACGAGGAAGGCAATCCGGTCGAACCGGGTTCCGGCGTCGTCGGCCTGCTGGCGCGCAGCGGACACATCCCGCTCGGTTACTACAAGGACGAGGTCAAGTCGGCCGCGACGTTCAAGGAGTTCAACGGCGTTCGCTTCGCGATCCCCGGCGACTACGCGCGCGTCGAGGAGGACGGCTCGGTCACCATGCTCGGCCGTGGTTCGGTGAGCATCAACAGCGGTGGCGAGAAGATCTACCCCGAAGAGGTGGAGGGCGCCCTCAAGGCGCACCCCGAGATCTTCGACGCGCTGGTGGTCGGGGTCGAGGACGCCCGCTGGGGCCAGCGAGTCGTCGCCGTCGTCCAGTGTCGTGGCGAGAACCGCCCCACCCTGGCCGACCTGAAACCGGTACTGGCCCAGGAGATCGCGTCGTACAAGCAGCCACGCAGCCTGTGGTTCGTCGACGAGATCAAGCGCTCGCCCGCGGGCAAGCCGGACTACCGCTGGGCCAAGTCGCAGACCGATGAGCGGCCTGCGGACGAGCACGCGGAGGCGGGCTCGGCGTAGTACCCGCACGATACGAACAAGCCCGCCCGGCATCGTCGCCGGGCGGGCTTTCGTCGTGTTCGGAATCGGTGGTGGGGAAACGGGTTCCGGTCAGCGGTTGCCGAGTTCGGAGAGTTGGTAGGCCAGCTTGGCGCGCACCGCGGGGATGCGGGTGAGCAGGCGGAAGGCGGTGTTGCGGGCGGTGCGTGCCGGGGCGGACTGGAGGGTCGCCATCGAGGTCATGCGGTGGGTGAAGGCGACGACGTCGAGGGCGATGGGCCTGCGGGTGGTTTCGTAGGTGTCGAGAATCGAATCCGGGTCGCCTGCGTCGACTTTCGCCAGCAGAGAGCCCAGGAGCGCCGCGTCCTGGATGCCGGTGTTCATGCCCTGGCCGCCTGCGGGGCTGTGGACGTGGGCGGCGTCGCCCGCGAGGAGGACGCGGCCTGCGCGGTACTGGTCGGCTACGCGGTGGTGGACCCGGAATCGGGAGCTCCACAGCACCTCGTCCACGTGGATCTCGCCCGCTGGGCCGCGGGTGTTCAGCAGGGTCTGGATATCGGTGCGGGTGGGGTGTTCCGGGGCGTCGTCGACGGTGGCGACGACGCGGTAGCGGTTGTGCGCGTCGTCGGGAAGGGGCGCGACCACGGTGACGCCTTCGGGGGAGAGGTGCAGCGACACTTCCGAACGCGGGGTAGGCCAGCTCATGCGGACGTCGGCGAGGACGAAGGATGCGGGGTAGGTATCGCCCGTGAAGCCGATGCCCACTTGCTCGCGCACGACGCTGTGCATGCCGTCGGCGCCGATGACATAGTCGGCCTCGATCTCGCCGCGCTGGTCGTTCTCGTCGACGTATTCGACAGTGACGCTGTCGTTCTCGTCGCTGACCCGGGTGACGGTGAGCGGCCGGTGCACCGTGCCGCCCAGCTCGTGCAGCCGGTCCAGGAGCACCTGCTCGGTGACGTCCTGCGGCACCATCAGCGTGTACGGGAAGGCGGTGGGGAGATCGCCGAACTCGATGGTGGCCAACGTCTTCGCGCCGTCGTGGAGCTTGAAGGTGGGCACCTGGATTCCGAGTTCGACGAGCTTGCTCGTGATGCCGAGCCCGTCGAGCACCTCGAGTGTCCTGGCGTGCACCACCGCGGCCCGAGAAGTGTTGGCGCCCTCGCCGAGTCGATCGATGAGCACATGGTCGACGCCGGCTTCGGCGAGCACGATCGCGGCGGTGAGCCCGGCGGGACCCGCGCCGACGATGACGACGGAGGTGGCTTCGGGAAGTGAGGTGGCGGGCATTTCGACTCCTGGTCAACGCTTGTTTGCCAACGCTTGTAGGCATAACGGTAAACCTGCTCACGGATGAAAGTCAACAGTTGTTGGCCTACAATTGTTGACATGCCTGACCAGGAGATTCCCACCCGTCGTTCCGACGCGACGAAGGCCGCCATTCTCGAGGCCGCTCGCGCCCGCTTCGCCGCCGACGGCTACGCCAAGGCCACGATCCGCGCGATCGCCGCCGACGCCGAGATCGATCCCTCGATGGTGATGCGCTATTTCGGCAGCAAGGACGGCCTCTTCGCCGCCGCCGCTCAGATCGACCTGGACCTCCCCGACCTGAGTGCCGCCGACCCGAACGCCATGGGCGAGTTGATGATCCGCCGCTTCCTCGAGATCTGGGAGGGCAACGACAACACCGTTCTGCTGATCCTGCTCCGCTCTTCGATCACCGACGAGGCGGTCGCGGCCCGCTTCCGTGAGATCTTCGCCGACCAGGTCCTGCCCGCCGTCCTCCGCTTCGGCACCCCCGCAGACGCCCCGCGTCGTGCCGCGCTTATCGTCACTCAACTCCTGGGCCTGGCCCTGTGTCGGTACGTCCTGCGGCTGCCGCCGGTAGTCGCGCTTACGCCACAGCAGATCGTCACCGACCTCGCCCCCACCCTGCAGCGCTACCTGACTTCGGGGTTGGATCTCCATCGGTAGGCAGGAGTGCATCGGTGCCTTGCGACGCCATTTGAGGCGCGGCCGGCCTACGGCGTCAAGAGTCGGTGAGAACCGGTGGTCAGTGCTTCAAAGCGGTAGCGAGACGGGATGCGATCTCGGGAACATCGATCACTGCGCCACTGGCGACGTCGATCATGAGGTTGTACGTGAGGTCTTCGTCGAGAGAGCTCGTGTCGATGCCGTTGTAGGCCAGGAAGACGATCGCGCCAGCGATGGCAAGACGCTTGTTGCCGTCGACGAGTGGGTGGCTGGCTGCGATCGAATGCAGGAGCGCTGCGGACTTCTCCCAGATGCCTGGGTAGGCGTCGGTCCCGAACACGGTGGTTGCCGGGCGCGCGGCCGCCGAGGCGAGCAGTCCCGCGTCGCGTACGACGTACGGCCCTGCCACATCCTCGGCGATTGCTCGCAGGTCGGCGACCGTGAGGTAGTAGATCTCCGCTTCGCTCACTCGGCGAGCCTGTCGAGCAGGCTCCTGTGACGCTCGGCGAATTGTCGCGATAGTGCGCGGACTTGGCTGTTTGCGGTCTCGGCCATCGAATCCGGCACCACGGCCGCTACGCGGCGGCCATGACGGGTCAAGTGCACGACGGTGCCGCTCTCGGCGGCCGCAATCACCTCGGCGAGACGCTCCCTGGCTTCACTTACCGGGAGTTCCCAGTTCTCGGGCGAGCGGGCTGCAGTCATGCTTTGAATTGTACATCTTGGCCGACAGTTCGTACGAACTGTCGGCCAAGAGTTAGGCCAAGAGTTAGTTCGCCAGTTCCGCGCCGAGGGCGAGGAGGTGGGGAGTTGCGCCGCCGAGGGCGAATTCGTTGTGCTTGGCGGCGGTGAAGTAGTTGTGGGTGATGTGGTCGCGGTCGATGCCGAGGCCGCCGTGGACGTGGACCACGGTGTGGGCGACCTTGTGTCCGGCCTCGGCCGCCCAGAACTTGGCGATGTGGATGGCCTCGGCGGCGGGCAGGTCCTCCGACAGGCGCCAGGCGCCCTGGGTGACGGTGAGGCGAAGGCCGCCGATGTCGATGTAGGCGTCGGACAGGCGCTGGGCGACCGACTGGAACGAGCCGATCGGCTTGCCGAACTGCTCGCGGGTACGGGTGTGCTCGGCGGTCAGCTCGAGTGCGCGCTCCAGCGTGCCGAGTTGCAGGGCCGACAGGCCGAGCCAGGCGTGTTCGCGCAGCCAGGTGAGGATGTCGGCGCCCGCCTCGATGCTGCCGAGCAGTTCGGCCGGGGCGGCGGCGAGGTCGACGGCGAACTCGGGGCTCAGGTCGACGACCTGCTGGGCGGTGCGGGTGACCGAAGCGTGCTCCGGATCGACCACGAACACGCCGACACCGGTAGAGGTGATGGCGGGCACCAGGATTCGTTCGGCACGATCGGCGACGGCGACCGTGGTCGCGGTACCGGTGAGCGTCCATCCGGCGCCGGCGGCCTGGGCGACGATCCCGGGTGCGTCGGTGGTGGCGCGCAGTTCCTCGGCCAGCGCGGCGGTGAGCACGATCTCGCCCGCGCCCGCGCGCGCGGCCAACTGCTGCTGGTCGGCATTGCCGAACTTCGCCAGCGCGCCCGCGCCGAGGACGATCGACCACAGGTAGGGCACCGCGGCGACGACGCGGCCGAGTTCACGCAGGATCGCGGTCTGCTCGAGCATGCCGAAATCGCTGCCGCCCAGGGCTTCCGGCAGCGCGGCGGCCAGCACGCCGGTCTCGGCGAGCGACTTCCAGAGCTGCTCGTCGAAGCGGGCGGCGGTGTCGAGTTCGCGCAGCCGATCGGCGGTGACCAGCTTGGCGCAGATCTCGCCGGTCAGCCGGGCGAGATCGGTCTGGGCTTCGGTGGGAGTGAAATCCATGGGGAGATACCGGCTTTCGGGATCAGCGGGCGGACGCGGGCTGGCGCAGGGCGGTCATGGCGATGATGTCGCGCTGGACCTCGTTGGTGCCGCCGCCGAAGGTGAGAATCAGTGCGGCGCGGTGCATCCGCTCGAGCCGGCCGAGCAGTGCGGCGCCGGGGGAGTCCTGGCGCAGGTACGCGTGGGGGCCGACGACCTCCATCAGCAGGCGATAGGCCTCGGTGGAGAGTTCGGTGCCGTAGACCTTGCAGGCGGAGGCGTCCCACGGCTTCGGCGCGGCCTCGCCGCCCTGATCGGCGCGGCTGGCGATCTCCCAGTTCAGCAGCTTGAGGTATTCGACCTTGGCGTGCACCCGAGCCAGGTTGAGCCGGGCCCATTCCTGGTCGATCACGCGTTTGCCGTTGGGCAGGGTGGTTTCCCGTGCCCACTCCACGGTCTGGGCGACCGCGAGGCTCAGCGGACCCGCCGAGGTGAGGGCGACTCGCTCGTGATTGAGCTGATTGGTGATGAGCGACCAGCCGCCGTTCTCGGGACCGACCACCGACGAGGCGGGCACCCGCACGTCCTGGTAGTAGGTGGCGCTGGTGTCGGGCCCGGCCATCGTGTGCACCGGCGTCCAGGAGAACCCGTCGACATCGGTCGGCACGATGAGCATCGTGATGCCCTTGTGCTTCTTGGCGGCCGGATCGGTGCGCACGGCCAGCCAGATGTAGTCGGCGTAGGCGATGAGGCTGGTCCACATCTTCTGGCCGTTGATGACGAAGTCGTCGCCGTCGCGCACCGCGGTGGTCCGCAGCGAGGCCAGGTCGGTACCGGCGCCCGGCTCGGAGTAGCCGATGGCGAAGTGCAGCTCACCGGAGGCGATCTTGGGCAGGAAGAACTTCTTCTGCTCTTCGGTGCCGTACTGCATGATCGTCGGCGCCACGGAATTGAGCGTCAGGAAGGGAACCGGCGCGCCCGCGATGGCCGCTTCCTCGACGAAGATCAGCTGATCCATCGTGGTGCGGTCCTGGCCGCCGTACTCCTTGGGCCAGCTCAGGGTGAGCCAGCCGTCGCGGCCCATGTCGCGCACGACCTCGCGGTACACGTTGCCGGAGCCGTATTCGCCGGTCGTCATGCTCAGCGCCGCGCGACGTTCCGGTGTCATCAGCTTCGCGAAATATTCGCGCAGCTCGGCGCGCAATTCTTCCTGCTGCGGCGTATACGCGACGCGCATGCTTCCTACCTCGGTGTCGAGCTGAAAGGGCGGGTGGCGGGGCGCAGGGGGTGAGCCCCGCCGAAACCGATCATTGCATATGAACTGGAACATGTTCCAGTATTGATGGTGATTCGGTGCCTGTTCCGCTTCGGGGACCAGGCTGTCTGGGTTAGTGTCGCGAAGACCGTGTGGAAGGAAGTTCTCATGAAGATCATCGTCGATTTCGACCGATGTGAAGCGAACGGCGTCTGTGTAGGAATCGCCCCTGACATGTTCGAACTTGATGACGACGACATGTTGACCGTCGCCGAGGGCGATGTCGCGCCCGATCGCCTCGCCGACGCGGAGGAGGCCGTGGCGCAGTGCCCCAAGGCCGCGCTGAGGTTGGCGTGATCCGCTCTTGTCGGATGGTGGAACACGTTCTAGAGTCGGCCGAATGAGTGTGACGCAGATTTCATTGGAGGGCCGGGTCGCCATCGTGACCGGTGCGGGCGCCGGGCTCGGCAGGGCCGAAGCTCTCGCGCTGGCGTCGGCCGGTGCGGCGGTGGTCGTCAATGACCTGACCGAGGACGCGGCGGCCGAGACCATCGCCGCCATCCGCGAGCTCGGTGGCAAGGCGGAATTCGTCGGCGGCTCCATCGCCGAGCGCTCGACGGCCGACGCGCTCGTCTCGACCGCGCAGGAATCGCTGGGCGGGCTCGACATCGTTGTCAACAACGCGGGCATCACCCGCGACCGCATGCTGTTCAACATGTCCGACGAGGACTGGGACGCGGTGATCGCGGTGCACCTCCGCGGACACTTCCTGCTCACCCGCAACGCGGCCGCCTACTGGCGCGCGGCATCCAAGGCGGCGGGCGAGCCGGTCTACGGCCGGCTGGTCAACACCTCCTCGGAGGCGGGCCTGCTCGGACCGGAAGGCCAGGCGAACTACGGTGCGGCCAAGGCCGGCATCACCGCCCTCACGCTCACCGCGTCGCGCGTGCTGTCCAGGTACGGCGTGCGCGCCAACGCGATCTGCCCCCGGGCCAGGACCGCGATGACCGAGGCGGTCTTCGCCGACGCGCCCGAAGGCGCGGTCGACCCGCTGGCGCCCGAGCACGTGGCCAAGCTCGTGGCCTACCTCGCCTCGCCCGCGGCCGATGCCGTGAACGGTCAGGTCTTCGTCGTCTACGGACCGATGGTGGCGCTGATGGCGGCGCCGACGGTCGAGCGGCGATTCGATGCCGCGGGTGCCGAATGGTCCGAGGCCGACCTGGCCGCCACCCTCGGTGGCTACTTCGCAGAGCGCCCTGCGGATCACACCTTTTCGGCGCGCGACCTCCGCGATCTGGGCTGAGCAGTCCAGTCCGCGGTTTGCCTGATGTTGGCTGACCGCATACCCCGCCGGATTTGTCTCGCCTGTCGTGTTGATCACCAGTCCAGGTATTGGTAGACATGACCGTCGGGGTGTGTGCCGCCTCACAGGAAGGTCGCCGAATTGAATAAGTATCCGTTTCAGTTTTGACAGCGTTTTACGAGAAAAAGTCCTGCTCTGAGTCTACGAATATGGCAGACATTAGTAGGAACATGTTCTAGTCTTTGGGCAGTCTTCAGATCGGGGTGGCGGTGAAGTACGGGTACGCGGACACATCGGTCCGCCCGTCGAAAGAGGAGGATTCGGTATGAACAACCTCCTTGCTGTCCCGTTGCGGGCGGTCGGCGGATTCTTCGAACTCGGCGCGGAAGTGGCACGCGCCACCGTCCGTAAGCCATTTCAATGGCGCGAATTCATCGACCAGGCCTGGTTCGTGGCTCGCGTCTCGATCGTGCCGACGCTGTTGGTCGCCATCCCGTTCACGGTGCTGGTGGTCTTCACACTCAACATCCTGCTGCGCGAGATCGGCGCCGCCGACCTCAGCGGCGCGGCTGCCGCGTTCGGCGCCGTCACCCAGGTGGGACCGATCGTCACGGTGCTGATCGTGGCGGGCGCGGGCGCCACCGCGATCTGCGCCGACCTGGGCGCACGCACGATTCGCGAAGAGATCGACGCGATGAAGGTGCTCGGCATCGACCCGGTCAGCCGACTGGTCGTGCCGCGCGTGTTCGCCTCGATGTTCGTGGCACTGATGCTCAACAGCCTGGTGTGCACCATCGGCATCGCCGGCGGCTTCGTGTTCTCGGTCTTCCTCCAGGGCGTGAACCCCGGCGCGTTCGTCAACGGGATTCCGCTGCTGACGAATCTGTCCGAGCTGATCATCTCCGAAATCAAGGCGGGCCTGTTCGGCTTGATCGCCGGAATGGTCGCCTGTTATCTCGGGCTCCAGGTCAAAGGCGGACCCAAGAGCGTCGGTGACGCGGTGAACCAAACAGTGGTATTCGCGTTCATGGCGCTGTTCGTGGTGAATGTCGTTGTCACCGCGATCGGCCTGAAATTCACGGTGCGGTGACCACGATGGCATTCATAGTTCGCAGTAAGTTCCCGCGCACGGTCCGCCGTTTCGACCGAATGTCGAAATCGGTGGATTCCCTGGGCGATCAGGCCATCTTCTACATCAAGGCGCTCGGCTCGGTGCCGCGCGCGCTGGTGCACTACCGCACCGAGACCATCCGCCTCATCGCCGAGATCAGCATGGGCAGCGGCGCTTTGGCCGTGATCGGCGGCACCGTGGTGATCGTCGGCTTCCTGACCCTCATGGCAGGCGGCACCATCGCGGTGCAGGGCTACAGCTCGCTCGGCAATATCGGTGTCGAGGCCCTGACCGGCTTCTTCGCCGCCCTCATCAATGTGCGCATCGCGGCACCGGTGATCTCCGGCATCGGTCTGGCCGCCACGATCGGCGCCGGCGCGACAGCGCAGCTGGGCGCGATGCGTGTGGCCGAGGAGATCGACGCGCTGGAATCCATGGCGATCCGGCCGATTCCGTTCCTGGTCGGCACCAGGGTGCTGGCGGGCATGATCGCGATCGTGCCGCTCTACGCGCTCGCGGTGATCGCCTCGTTCATCGCCAGCCGGTTCGCGACCGTCGTGATCTACGGGCAGTCGGCAGGCGTCTACGACCACTACTTCTCGACCTTCCTCATCCCGAGCGACATCCTGTGGTCGTTCGCGCAGGCGATCGTGATGGCACTGGCCGTGATGCTCATCCACACCTACTACGGTTTCCATGCCGCGGGTGGTCCGGTCGGCGTCGGCATCGCGGTCGGTAACGCGGTGCGGTCGTCGCTGATCGCTGTCGTCACAGTGACGCTGCTGATCTCACTGGCGATCTACGGCACCTCCGGCAACTTCCACCTCTCGGGATAGCGTGATGGACACTTCACGGATCGTTGCCGCATTGCAGGGCGGGCTCGGGCGCAAGCTCGCCGCGCTCACGATGGTCGGCTTGCTCGTCGGGCTCGCGGCCTTCGCGTTCGCCCTCTTCCAAGGTGCGTTCACCACCACCGCCAAGGTGCTGGTCGACGCTCCCCGCTCGGGCCTCGTGCTCGACCCCGACGCCAAGGTGAAGGTGCGCGGCGTCGAGATCGGCCGGGTCGCCGAGATCAACCTGCGCGACGACGGCGCGCAGATCCTGCTCGAGGTCGACCCCGAACAGCTGAAGCTGGTGCCGTCGAACGCGGGCGTCGACATTCGCTCGACCACGGTGTTCGGCGCCAAGTACGTGAACTTCGTTGTCCCCGAACAGCCGTCGTCCAGCCCGCTGAAGCCGGGCAGCACGGTCGCGGCGACGTCGGTGACGGTGGAGTTCAACACCCTGTTCCAGCACCTGTCCGATGTGCTCGCCCAGGTGGAACCGGAGAAACTCAACGCCACGCTGACCGCGCTCGGCACCGCACTGCAGGGCCGCGGCGACAAGTTCGGCGACCTGCTCGTCCGCTCGGATCGCTACCTTCGCGAGATCAACCCCTATCTGCCCACGCTGCAACAGGATCTGGACAAGACGGCCCAGGTGACCAATATCTACGCCGATGCCTCCGGCGCGCTGCTGCGGACAGTGGACAACGCCACGGTCACCGCGAAGACGCTGTCGGAGATGCAAGCCGAGCTCGACAATGTGCTGGTGAACGTGATCGGGCTGTCGGATACCACCGGTTCGGTGCTGCGGGAGAACGAATCCGACCTCGTCACCGCGCTCGACCTGCTGCGGCCGACGACCAACCTGCTGTTCGAGTACGCGCCCGCGCTGAGCTGCATCATCAACGGCCTCGGCCCGCTGATGCCGTTGGCCGAAGAGGTATTCGGCGGCGTGCTGCCCGGCGTCGGTATGAACGCCTCGCTCATGCCCGGCTCCAAGCCCTACACCTACCCCAAGGACCTGCCCAAGGTGAACGCCACCGGCGGACCGCATTGTGAGGGCGTGGTCACCCGCGCACCGGACAGCCACTCGAACTATGTGGTGACCGATACCAGTCAGGGCACGGTGTACACACCCAGTACCGCGCCGCTCGCGTTGAACGACAGCGCACCAAAGGTTTTCCAGCTCTTGCTGGAAGGACTGCCGGGAGTGACACGGTGAGAAACACGGCGACGACAGTCAAGCTCGCGATCTTCACCGTGGTGATGACGCTGGTGTTCGCCGGCTTGGCGATCGTGCTGAGTCAGGCACGGTTCTCCAGCGAGAACGGGTACAAGGCGGTGTTCACCAACTCCTCGGGCATGCTGCCGGGGTCGAAGGTGCGGATCGCGGGTGTGCCGGTCGGCTCGGTGACCTCGGTGAAGGTCGGCGACGACGATCTCGCCCATGTCGAGTTCGACGTGGACACCAAGTACTCGGTGCTCTCCAGCACCCGCCTGGCGATCAAGTACGAGAACCTGGTCGGTGACCGGTACCTGGAGCTGAAGGAAGGTCCGGGCTCGGCCCGCGAGCTGCCCGCCGGCGCCACCATCGGCAAGGAGCAGACCACGCCCGCACTGGATCTGGACCTGCTGCTCGGCGGCTTCAAGCCGCTGCTGCGTGGGCTCGATCCCGGTCAGGTCAACGACCTGACCTCGGCGCTGCTGCAGATCTTCCAGGGCCAGGGCGGCACCCTGGTCTCGCTGCTCAACAGCGGTGGCAGCTTCGCCAAGACCCTCGCCGACCGCGATGCCCTGATCGGCAGCGTGATCGACAACCTGAACACCGTGCTGGCCACCATCGACGATCGCGACGAGCAGTTCGCCACCACGATCGACGAATTGCAGCGCCTGGTCAGCGGATTGGCCGCCGAACGCGACCCGATCGGCGCCGCGCTACCGCGGATCGCCGGTGCGACAAAGGAACTCAACGACCTGCTGACCACCGCCCGCCCCGACCTGCGCAACACGATCGAGCAGACCGGCAGGCTGGCCACCAACCTCGACAACGGCTCCGACCACCTCCAATGGGTGCTCGAGAAGCTGCCGCAGACCTACAAGCAACTCGTCCGCGTCGGCGCCTACGGTTCGTTCCTGCAGCTGTACATCTGCGGCACCAACTTCGTTGTCGACGGCCCGAACGGTCAGCCGATGGAAGTGAAGGCGCCGGGCCTGCAGGCGACCGGAAGGTGTACGCCCAATGAGTGAGAAGAAGTCGTCGGCCGTCACCATCGGCATCGTCGGCATTGTGCTGGTGGTGACGATCTCGCTCGCCACCCTGCAGTACACCAAGCTGCCGTTCATCCGCTCCGGCGCGACCTTCACCGCGTTCTTCGTCGACGCGGGTGGGCTGGTGCCGGGCGACCCGGTGCACGTGGCCGGCGTGCGTTCCGGTGAAGTCGACCAGGTCTCGCTCGACGGTCCCAAGGTGCTGGTGAAGTTCACCCTCGACGAGTCGATCGTGCTGGGCCAGAAGACATCCGCCGCGATCAAGACCAACACGGTCCTCGGTCGCAAGTCCCTGGATGTGGTGCCGACCGGACAGGGCGCGCTGCGTACCTCCGACACCATCCCGCTCGACCGGACCACCTCGCCGTACTCGCTCAACGAGGCACTCAGCGACCTCGGCGCGACCGTCCGCGATCTCGACATGGATCAGGTCGACAAGACCCTGGATGTGCTCTCGGCCGCCTTCGCCGATACACCGGGCCCGTTGCGCAACGCCCTCGACGGCGTTACCGCGCTCTCGCGCAGCATCAATACGCGCGACCAGGCGCTCACCGATCTGCTCGGCCGGGCGCAGAACGTCACCAAGGTGCTGGCCGACCGTAGTTCGCAGCTCAACGCGCTCCTGCTCGACGGCAACAACCTGCTCGGCGAACTCGACAACCGCCGTGCTGCCATCAATCAGCTGATCGTCTACGTCGACTCGGTCGCCAAGCAGCTCTCCGGGCTGGTCGCCGACAACGAGGCGCAGATGAAACCGACACTGGACCGGCTCAATTCGGTGCTCGGCCTGTTGCAGCGCAACAAGGAGAACCTGTCGGAGGCGCTGGAGGGTATCGGCCCCTACGCCTCGGCACTCGGCGAGCAGGTCGGCAACGGTCCGTGGTTCAACGCCTACGTGGTGAACGCGACGAGTACCGAGCTGCGTCCACTGGTGGACGCGCTGGTCTGGCCCGAGCACCTGCCGCAGGACCTGATCGACATCTTCACGCACCCGGCGCCGCCGAGCATCGTGCCGACCGAGGAGGATCCGCCGCGATGAGTGGTATCGCATCGAAAGTCCGTGGCGTGCCGCGTTGGACGCTCGCGGTCGCCGTGGTGGTGATCGTCGCGCTGGTCGCGGTCGGGGTCTACACCACCCTCGGCATCGGCAAGACCAAGATCACCGCCGCCTTCACCTCGACCACCGGCCTGTACGCGGGCGACGAGGTGCGGATGCTCGGAGTCAAGATCGGCAAGATCGACTCGATCGAGCCCGGCGAGGGCCGGGTACAGGTGCGGATGTCCGTCGACCGCGGCATCGACCTGCCCGCCGACGCGCGCGCCGTGCTGATCGCACCTTCGCTGGTGTCGGCCAGGTTCATTCAGCTCGCGCCCGCCTACGACGGTGGCCCGAAGATGGCCGACGGCGCGCAGATCCCGATCGAGCGCACCGCGGTCCCGGTGGAGTGGGACGACATCAAAGCCGAACTCTCCAATCTCGCCACCGCTCTCGGTCCGGTCGGCGACGACCAGCAGGGCTCGTTCGGGCGTTTCGTCGACACTGCCGCGAACAACCTCGACGGCAACGGACAGAAGTTCCGTGACACCCTGCACGAACTGTCGGCGACGCTGAATACCTTGTCCGACGGGCGAACCGACCTGTTCGGCACCATCCGCAACCTGCAGAAGTTCGTCGAGGTGCTCTCGGCGAGCAACGAGCAGATCGTGCAGTTCGGCGGCCGCCTGGCCTCGGTGGCCTCGGTACTCGCGGGTGCGTCGGAGGAGCTGGGTGCGGGACTGGACAGTCTGGATGTGGCGCTCGCCGATGTGAAGCGCTTCCTCGAAGGCAGTGGCGCCGAGCTCACCGACGGTGTCGAGCGGCTCGCCGATGTCACCCAGACGCTGGTCGACAAGCGGCCGGAGATCGAACGGCTGCTGCATTCCGCGCCGACCGCGCTGGTGAACTTCTACCAGATCTACAAGCCGGCTCAGGGCTCGCTCAGCGGCTCTGTGTCACTGAACAATACGTCCAGCCCGCTGACCTTCCTCTGCGGTTCCATCCGCGCGCTCGAGCACAACGACTCGGACCGGTCGGCGGATCTGTGCGCGGAATTCATCGCTCCGGTGATCAGTTCGCTGGCGATGAACTACGTGCCGATCATGCTCAACCCGGTCGGCGGCACGCAGGCCCTGCCCGGCCAGTTGACGTACAGCCCGCCGAGTTTGGCCGCGGAGGTGCCGTCCGCGCCTGCGTCCCCGGCGACGGCTCCGATCACCGTGCCGAACGGTCTCGCCGGACTCGCGGTTCCAGGAGGACAACGATGACGCCCCAACGCATGCTCGCCGGGTTGGCGGTGGGCGTCGCCGTGACGCTCGGCGCGACCGGCTGTCAGTGGGACGGGCTGAACTCGCTACCCATGCCCGGCTCCGAGGGCTCCGGCCCCGGTTCGTACACGGTGCGGATCCAGATGCCCAATGTCACCACGCTGACCCGGAATTCGCCGGTGCGCGTGGACGATGTCGAGGTCGGCAATGTCACCGGGATCGACGTCGAGGGCTGGCACGCGCTGGTCACGGTGTCGCTGAATCCCGAGGTGAAACTGCCCGCCAACGCGATCGCCAAGATCGGGCAGACCAGCCTGCTCGGCAGCAATCACGTCGAACTGTCCGCCCCCACCAATACGCCCGCCGTGGGGCAACTGCGAAACAACGACGTGATCCCACTCGAGCGGGCAGGCGCCTACCCGACCACCGAGCAGGTGCTGTCTTCGCTGTCGGTCGTGCTCAACGGCGGCGGCATCGCCCAGCTCGAGACCATCACCAGGGAGATGAACGCGGCGCTCAACGGTCGCGAGGCCGAGATCGCCGACCTGCTGCCGCAGCTCAACGAGCTGACCACCGGCCTGGACAGGCAGACCGGCAACATCATCGCCGCGATGGAGGGCCTCGACCGGCTGGCGGGCAACTTCGCCGACCAGAAGGACGTGCTGGCCCGCGCGATCGACGATATCCACCCGGCACTGACCGCGCTCGCCGACCGCACCGCCAACATCACCAGGGCGGTCACCGCGCTGGGTGAGCTCAGCGATGTCACCGAGCGGATCATCCAGACCAGCGGTGACGATCTGAAGGCCAACCTGGCCAGCCTCGGCCCGGTGCTGGAGACCCTGGCGAACACCGGCACCAACCTCGTCGACGCGATGGGCATCATTCCCTCCTTCCCGTTCCCGATCAAGAACATCGGCAACGCGATCAAGGGTGACTACCTCAACCTCTACATCACCTTCGACCTGACCGGTAAGCGCTTGGACAGCAACTGGCTCACCGGTACTCCGCTCGGCGGCCGCTTCGGTGGGGTCGAGGGCGTGCTCGGTAGTTTCGCGCCTACGACGGCGACCGACGCCGGCGATCCGACGAAGCTCCCGCAGGCACCCGCACCCAGTGCGGCGCCGACGCCGACCCTGCCCGGACTGCCGTCCATTCCCGGCCTGCCCTCCATCCCCGGAATCACCGTGCCGCTGCCCGGCCAGGAAGGGGCGGGACGATGAAACTCACCAGGTTCGTCCACGTTCAGCTCGTGATCTTCGCGGTACTCACCGTGGTCGGTCTCGTCGTGATGGGCGGGACATACATCCAGCTACCCGCGATGTTCGGGATCGGCCGCTACGGGGTGACGGTCCAGCTCGCCGCCACCGGCGGGCTGTATCCCACCGCCAATGTCTCCTACCGCGGCACCAATATCGGCAAGGTCGAGGCGGTGCGGCTCACCACGGCGGGGGTCGAGGCGGACCTGTCGATCGACAGCGATTACAAGGTGCCGTCGGACTCGATCGCCTGGGTGCGCAGTGTTTCGGCGATCGGCGAGCAGTACGTCGACCTGGTGCCGGAGGCGAATTCCACCTCGGGCGACCTGCGCGACGGTTCGGTGATCCCGGTGCAGCGCACCAGGCTGCCTCAGGACGTGGGCTCGCTGCTCGACCAGACCGACAAGCTGCTCTCGACCGTCGCCGATACCCGGCTGCGCCAGGTGATCGACGAGGCGTTCCTGGCGTTCAACGGCGCGGGCCCCGACCTGCAGCGGTTCATCGACTCGGCCGCGCTGCTGGTGCAGCAGGCCGAAACCGATGTGGAACCGACGAAGAAGCTGCTCGATCAGATCGGTCCGCTGCTCGACACCCAGGTCCAGTCCGATGCCAATATTCGTTCCTGGACAACAGATCTCGCGACCCTCACCGATCAGCTCCGCGAGTCCGACCCGACCTTGCGGAACCTGTTGCGCGACAGCCCGTCCGCGATGCAAAAGGTGACCGAGCAGTTCCAGAGTCTGCGTCCGACGCTGCCGCTGCTGGCGGGCAATCTGGTGAGCCTCGGCCAGGTGGGGGTGACCTATCACGCTGGTCTCGAACAACTTCTGGTCGTCTTCCCGCCGTTGATCGCGGCGTTGCGGACGGTCCTGCGCGGACCCACCAAGTACGGCGCGATGGTCGACTTCATGACCGTGGTCCACGACCCGCCCGCCTGCACCACCGGCTTCCTGCCCGCCGACCAGTGGCGTGAGCCGAGTGATTTCAGCCCGATCGACACTCCGGAAGGGCTGTACTGCAAGGTAGCTCAGGATTCTCCGATCGAAGTGCGCGGTATTCGCAACAGTCCGTGCATGGAGTATCCCGGCGTCCGGGCGCCCACTCCCGAACTGTGCCGGACGGGGTACGTGCCGCAGGGCACGAACCCGCCGTTCGGCGCGCCGCAGCCGGTAGCCCCGGCCTCGGCCCCCACCGGCGCGTCCACCGGCGGAGTCACCCCCGCCGCCGCGCGCCCCTATGATCCGTCCACGGGCAGCTATCTTGGCCCGGACGGACGCATGTACCGCCAAGGTGATATCGCCTCCGATGGCTCGGGCACTGTCCCGGCCAGCTGGCAGGCGATGTTGGAGGAGCAGCAGAGATGAGTGAGAGCAACACAGGCCGTCCGCGTCGCCGGGCAGCCCGGTCGGCGGGCCCGCCGGTTGAGGATGTGCAGGTCGTCGACGTGACAGTCGACGCGGGTGCGGTCGAACCGGCCGAGGTGGCCGATGCCGAGGTGGCTACGGCCGAGGAAGCCACCGTAGTCGCGGCTCCTGTCGAGTTGACGAAGGCCGCGGTGGTGGACGAGGAGGCCGACGATGATTCGGCCGAGCTCGACGAAGAAGATGCGAAGCTGACGCGGCTCGGGCAGATCATCGGGCTCGCCGCCGCCGCGGTGCTGGTGTTGGCGCTGGTCGTCGGTGCCACGTTCACTGCGCTCGCGGCACGGTCGGGCAATCAGGACGAGGATCTGCGCGCGCAATACACCCAGACCGCCCGGCAGGCGGTCATCAACCTGACCACCATCCGCGCCGACTCCGCCAAGGAGGACATCGACCGGATTCTGGCGGTGGCCTCGGGCGAGTTCAAGAACGAGTTCGACGGTCGCGTCGACCCGTTCATGGATGTGGTGAAGCAGGCGAAGGTGGTCTCCACCGGCGAGGTCGTCGAGTCGGGGATCGAGTCCGTCGACGAGAACTCGGCGAAGGTGCTGGTGGCCGCGAAGCAGATGGTGAGCAACACCGGGTCGGCCGAACCGCAGTCGCGCCAGTATCGATTCCGGATCACCGTGTCGAAGGGCGATTCCGGGATGACCGTGTCGAAAGTGGAGTTCGTGGGATGAGCAAGCGAATCAAGATCGTCTTCGGCGCCCTCGCGGCGGCTGGTGTGATCGCGGCCGTCATCCTGGGCGTCAGCGGGTATCAGCTGTGGCAGCAGGACAAGACCGAGCAGGCGCGCACCGACGCGATGAGCACCGCGAGCCGGACGGTGAGCGCGATGTTCACCTATGAGCCCGCCACCGTCGACACCGAGTTGCCGAGGGCGGCCGACAATCTCACCGAGTCGTTCCGGGCCGACTACCTGAAGCTGATCGAGCAGGCCATCGCGCCGGGCGCCAAGGAGAAGCAGCTCACCGTCAAGGCCACCACCCAGGCCGAGGGCGTGGTCTCGGCGGATCCGGAACACGCCGTCGTCCTGCTGTACCTGAACCAGCTGACCACCAGCAAGGACTCACCTGAGGGCGCCACCTCGGGCAGCCGGGTGCGGGTCACCCTGGACAAGGCGGACAACCGCTGGCTGGTCGCTCAGGTCACGCCGGTCTGATCGATGCACGCCGCGACCAGCCGGCTCGGTGCTCACGCTGAGCCGGCCTGGTCGCCGCGTGGCAGCCGTACGGCGAAGGTCGCGCCGCCACCCGGAGTCGCCTCGACCTGAACGGTGCCGCCGTGGGCCGCGACGAGTGCCGCCACGATCGACAGGCCGAGTCCGCTGCCGCTCGTCATGGTGGCGTTGCTGTCGCTCGTGCCGCGGCGCGTACGGGAGATATCCGCACGGTAGAAGCGTTCGAAGACGTGGTTCGCGTCTTCGGTGGTGAGGCCGGGGCCGGTGTCGACGACCTCGAGGCCGACCTCGTCGGTGGCCGGGGTCAGGCGGACGGTGATCGAGGTGCCGTCGGGGGTGTGGGTGCGGGCGTTGTCGAGGAGGTTGGTGAGGACCTGGCGCAGGCGGTGTTCGTCGCCGCGGACTTCCAGGGTGCCGGTGCCTTCGGCGATGTCGAGGGTGATCGGGTGGTGTCGGCCCGCGGCGGCTTCGACCGCGCGGGCGCTGTGCACCGCGTCGCCTGCCACGGCCAGCAGGTCCACCGGGCCCAGTTCCACGGGCCGCTGGGCATCGAGGCGGGCGAGCATGAGCAGGTCTTCGACCAGCAGGCCCATGCGCTGTGCCTCGTGTTCGATGCGGTTCATGAACATCGCGGGGTCGGTGGTCGCGCCCTGACGGTACAGCTCGGCGAAGCCGCGGATCGTGGTGAGCGGGGTGCGCAGTTCGTGACTGGCGTCGGCGACGAAACGGCGCATCTTCGCCTCGGAAACGCGCGCGGCGGTCTCGGAGGCCTCGGTGGCGGCGAAGGCCTGCTGGATCTGGGTCAGCATGCTGTTCAAAGACTGTGACAGACGATCGACCTCGGTGACGTTGCCGTGCACCGGGATTCGATGATGCAGTTCGCCCCCCGCGATCGCCGCCGCTGTCGCCTCGACCCGGTGCAGCGGTCGCAGACTGCCGCGCACCACGAAATAGGCCGCGATGGCCAGCGCGATCAGCACGATCGCGCCGACGATCAACTGCAGCACAACGAGATTGCGCACCGTCTCGATGTTCTCGGCCAGCGGCCACGCGACCGTCGCCGTGGCGCGATGACCGTTGACAGTGAGCACCCGCCACTGATCGCCCGAATCGTCCGTCGAGCCGACCGTAATCGGCTGTAGCGCGGGCGGATCGGGTAGGTCGGGCTGGGAATCGGTACCGAAGACGTTGTCGAGGCGCACTTTTCGGGTGCCGTCCGTGCTCTCGGCCGTCACGAAATATCGCCCGGGCGGCTGTCCGGATTCCGAGGAGGGCGGCGGCAGATTCGGTGCGGGCAGCCCCACCCGCCGCTCCCACTCCATCGCCGCGTCCTGCAACTGCTGATCGGTGCGGTTCTGCAGCGAGTTCTCCATCGCCTTGGTCACTACGAAACTCGAAGCGACCAAACCGAATCCGGCCAGCGCGACCAGCATCAACACCAGCGTCACCCGCAGGGGAAGTCTGCTCACCGCGTCGGCTCACGCATCACATAGCCGACACCGCGCAGCGTGTGGATCAGCCGCTGCTCGCCGGTATCGACCTTCTTGCGCAGGTAGGACACGTAGGTCTCCACCACGCCCACCTCACCGCCGAAGTCGTAGCGCCACACGTGATCCAGGATCCGGGGCTTGCTCAGCACGCTGCCCGCGTTCACCATGAAATAGCGCAACAGCGTGAACTCGGTGGGGGACAAGGCCACCGGCTCGCCCGCCTTCCACACCTCGTGCGTGTCGTCGTCGAGTTCGATATCGGCGAAGCGCAACCGGGTGCTCGCCTTCTCGGGTTCGGCGTGGCCGGCGCGGCGCAGGATCACCCGCAGCCGCGCCACCACCTCCTCCAGGCTGAACGGCTTGGTGACGTAGTCGTCGGCGCCGAGGGTGAGCCCGGTGATCTTGTCGTCCACCTCGTCGCGCGCGGTCAGGAACAGCACCGGCGCGTCGATCCCGTCGGCGCGCAACCGGCGCAGCAGGCCGAAGCCGTCCATGCCGGGCATCATCACGTCGACGATCAGCGCCTGCGGGCGGAACGTGCGCGCCCGATCCAGTGCCTCGGCGCCGTCGGCCGCCGTCGCCACCTCGAACCCCTGGTAGCGCAGGCTCACCGCCAGCAGCTCGACGATCATCGGCTCGTCGTCGACGACGAGTACCCGCGCCTCGGGCACATCAGGCACACCACTCATGCCCCTATGCTCCACCACCCCGCTGGGAAGTGGCTGGACCGACGCTGTGAGGTCGCTGTGTGCCGCTAGCGTTGGTCGGCGGGGTAGGTCTGCTCGTCGCTCATCAGCGCCGAACCCGCCACATTGCCCTGCGACAGCGCGTCGAGGAACGCGCGCGCCCAGCGTTCGACATCGTGGGTGAGCACCTGGCGACGCAGGGACCGCATCCGGCGGCGCTTGGTGTCGCGATCGTCGTCGAGGGCGCCGATGATCGCGTCCTTCACGCTGTCCAGGTCGTGCGGGTTGCACAGGTAGGACTGACGCAGCTCGGCCGCGGCGCCGGTGAACTCGCTCAGCACCAGGGCGCCGTTGAGGTCGCTGTGGCAGGCCACGTACTCCTTCGCCACCAGGTTCATGCCGTCGCGCAGGGGCGTCACCAGCATGGCGTCGGCGGCGATGAAGAAAGCGATCAACTCGTCGCGGGGGATCGGGCGGTGCAGGTAGTGCACGACCGGGTAGCCGACACGGGCGAATTCACCGTTGATCCGGCCCACCTGACGTTCGATGTCGCCGCGCATCTTGATGTAGCTCTGCACGCGTTCGCGGCTGGGGGTGGCCAGCTGCACCATCACCGTCTCGGTCGGGTCGACGCGGCCCTCCTCGAGGAGTTCCTGGAGCGCGTTGAGCCGGATGTCGATGCCCTTGGTGTAGTCGAGGCGGTCGACGCCGAGCATGATGTTCTTGGGATTGCCCAGCTCCGCACGGATTTTCGCGGCTCGCTCGCGCACCGAACGACGCCGCGACGACTCGTCGAGTTCGGCCGAATCGATCGAGATGGGGAACGCGCCGACGCGCACCGTGCGGAAACCGACCTGCACGACACCCAGTTTCGAGCGAACCCCGATCGTGCCGCGGGAGGTGGGCTGGCCGGCCAGTCTGCGGGCCAGGTAGAGGAAGTTCTGCGCGCCGCCGGGCAGGTGGAAGCCGATCAGGTCTGCGCCGAGGAGGCCCTCGACGATCTCGGTGCGCCACGGCATCTGCATGAACAGTTCGACCGGCGGGAACGGGATGTGCAGGAAGAAGCCGATGGTCAGATCGGGGCGCAGCATGCGCAGCATCTTGGGAACCAGCTGCAGCTGGTAGTCCTGCACCCACACGGTGGCGCCCTCGGCGGCCACCTTCGCGGTCTCCTCGGCGAAGCGCCGGTTGACCTCGACATAGGCCGCCCACCACGCCCTGTCGTACACCGGGCGCACGATCACGTCGTGGTACAGCGGCCAGAGCGTGCCGTTGGAGAACCCCTCGTAGTAGTCCTCCACCTCCTGCGCCGTGAGCGGCACCGGATACAGCTCGAGCCCGTCTTCGATGATCGGCTCGACCTCGACATCGGGCACACCTGCCCAGCCGACCCAGGCGCCTTTGTTGCTGCGCAGCACCGGTTCCAGCGCGGTCACCAGCCCGCCGGGGCTGCGCTTCCACCTGGTGGTGCCGTCGGGCAGGCGCTCGAGGTCGACCGGGAGCCGGTTGGCGACGACAACGAATCCCGAACCAGCGCCGTTCGGCACGAGGGTTTCACTGTTTTCGGACGGACGGTCGTTGGACGGTTGATCGATCATTTGGTCCACTCACGCATCCTTATGCGTCGCAGGGGTGCGCTGTGTCAGGCGGGGGCGATGCCGAGCATCGACAGCAGCATGCGGCATTCGTCGGCGTCTTCGGCGTGTGCCGCGACGACCTTCTGTGCCTGGCGGGCGGTCTCGTCGGCAAGCGGCTCGAGTTCGTCGTCGGCGATGTCGTTGGCGGTGCTCTTCGCGGCCATAATGGGTTCGTCCTCCCGGTTTCCCTGCGCTCTACCTGCGAGTGATCAATACTATCGGGCGCCGGCGCACGGCCGATGAAGTAGCGACGCGTAACACCCCGCCCCGGTGCCGTGTCGTGGCGGTCCCGTTACCGTGGGGCAGTACACGATCGACCCCGCAGAGAGGTTTCTTTCATGCCACTTGCCACGGTGAACGGCATCGCACTGAACTATCAGGTCAAGGGCGACCGTACCAAGGGCACCGACGTCAAGGGCGGTGGTCCGCTGGTGGTGTTGATCATGGGAACGGGCTCGCCGGGCCGGGTGTGGGAGCTGCATCAGGTTCCCGCGCTGGTCGCGGCCGGTTACCGGGTCTGCGTGTTCGACAACCGTGGGATCGCGCCGTCGTTCGAGGCCCCGGGCGGGATGCGGATCGAGGAGTTGGTCGCCGATACCGCCGCGCTCATCGAGTTCCTCGACGAAGGCCCCGCGCTGGTCGCGGGCACGTCGATGGGTGCGCGGGTGGCGCAGGAGCTGGCGCTTGCCCGGCCCGATCTGGTGCGCAAGGCCGTGTTCATGGCCGGACACGGCAGGCTGGATCAGTTCCAGAAGACGTTGTCGGCGGGTGAGCAGGAGCTCGACGCCTCGGCGGTGAAGCTCCCCGCGAAATTCGAGGCGGCGTTGAGCGCGGTGATGAATCTGTCGCCCGCGACGATGGCCGACACCAACTCCGCGCGCGACTGGCTCGATCTGTTCGAGTTCAGCGTGGGGACGCCCTCGGCCGGTGTCCGGGCCCAGCGAGCGATGGATCACGAATTCGATCGGGTCGCCGCGTATCGTTCGATTACGGTGCCCTGCTTGGCAATTGGGTTCGCCGATGATCGGATGATTCCGCCGTACCTCTCGCGTGAGGTCGCCGAGGCCATTCCCGGCGCCCGCTACCAGGAGGTCCCGGATACCGGTCACTACGGCTACCTGGAGCAACCCGAGGCGATCAACAAGATCTTGCTCGACTTCTTCGCCGCCTGACCGCCGTGACCGGGGCAGCATCGGGTAACTCCCTACCAGTAACGTATGCCTTGCTAGGGTCGACACAACGCTCGTGGCTTCGCGGCCGCGCAGTGATCCTGTACACAGCGCCAGTATCCAGTGAGGTGAAATGAGCACCAACCCCTTCGACGACGAGGACGGCCGCTTCTTCGTTCTGGTCAACGATGAAGAGCAGCACTCCCTGTGGCCCGCGTTCGCGGAGGTCCCGGCGGGCTGGCGTGTCGTGTTCGGCGAAGAAAGCCGGGCAGCGTGCGTCGAGTACGTCGAGAAGAACTGGACCGACATGCGGCCCAAGAGCCTGCGTGACGCGATGGCCGCCGACGACGCAGCCCGCGCCCAGTCCTGATCTCCTCCGCCACCGCGTGACACCCATCCGGTGTCGCGCGGTTGGCGTGCGCGGCTAAGATAGTCGCGCACCACCCGCCTCCTTAGCTCAGTGGTAGAGCACCGCTCTTGTAAAGCGAAGGTCGTCAGTTCAATCCTGACAGGGGGCTCGACAAGGACCTGACCTGTGAAAGCAGGTCAGGTCCTTTTTCGTCTCGTGACCATTGTGGCAGTGGCCGGTTAGGGTCGGTGGATGGTTCCGCTGTCTCATGCGGCGGCATTCGTGGTTGCCGCGTTCGTCATCATCGTGATTCCGGGTCCGAATGTGCTGTTCGCTATCGGGCGGGCACTCACCCTGGGGCGCAGGCAGGCGATTCTGTCGGTGATCGGCGCGGTGGCCGGCTCGGGGGTTCCACTGGTCGCGGTGGCCTTCGGGTTGGGGGCGGTGTTGATGGCTTCGTCCGCGCTGTTCCTGATCGTGAAGGTCGCCGGCGCCGGTTACCTCGTCTACTTGGGCGTCGTGACGATTCGGGATCGGAAGAAATTGGTGACAGCGCTCGAAGCGGAGGTGCCGAACACCACCGGTCGGCGGGTGCTGTGGCAGGGCTTCGTTGTCGGCGCGACCAACCCCAAGACGATGGTGTTCTTCGGTGCGGTCCTGCCGCAGTTCACGGTGCCGGAGGCGGGCGCACTGCCCGCCCAACTGCTGGTGCTCGGGGCGATCTTCCTCGTGATTCAGATGGCTTCGGACAGTGCTTGGGCCTTGCTAGCGGGCACCGTGCGGACGTGGTTCGCGCGATCTCCGCGCCGACTCGAGGCGGTCGGCAGCGTGGGTGGGGCGATGATCATCGGAGTGGGCAGCAGCGTGGCGTTCTCCGGGGCCAACTGACCGGTGCGGTGGCGTTATGGGCGGTCGTAGATTCCGTGGTCGCCGATTCGTCGCCAGACCAGGATCGGCTCGCTCTCGTTCGTCTTCTCCAGGTGGAACGTGGCCCTACCGTCCGCTGAGGTGAAATTCCACGTGAGTGAGTAGACCTCGCAGTTGCTCAGTTTGTGAATCCGCAGGCGTGTCGGCCAAGGTGGTGAGCCCGCGAACGCTCCGGCGTCGATGGCCGGCAGGAAGTGTGAGCGTAGGGCTTGCTGAAACATGCGTTGATGTTCAGCGGGCAGACGTCGCAAGTCTCGATCGAACGATGCAAGCGTCCGGTATTTCACTCCACCGCCTCGCTGGGCCCCGACGCCAGAGTGTCGAGGTGCGCCAAGAACGATTCGGCGTTGTCGAAAGTGCTGTGTCGCCCAGCTTCGACATCGGCTTCGGCCTCGCGTTCAGCTGCCTGGTGGCCCTCGCTCCAGAACCAGATCTCATCGACTGGGACCGGCAATGTGGGCCGAAGCTCGATCACGCCGTCTTCGCGTTCGGTGATCTCCAGCTGCGCACCTGGCTCGTCCAGCCGGTACTTCTTCCGAAGCTCAGCGGGCAGCGCGACCGTGCCACGTCCCTGGATTGCCGCATATCCGCGAAAATTGCCCATCGCCGCAATATCCCATCGAGCAGTAAAGCCGTCAAGCAGCAAAGCTACTATTCAGAAGGTCGCAAGTGCCTCGTGGATCGATGCGCCTGTTTCGGAGAAAATCGAGGAATCTCGTCGAGAGTTGTCGTATCCGGGTCGGTCCGTTCGTGGTGTGGGTAGAGGCGGCCGACCGGCAGCCACCGAGGAAGGGAAATCGCCATGACTCAGTACCTGCTTTCCGTTGTTGTCGAGCCGAGTGTTTATGACATTCCGCAGGAGGAGGCGCAGCCGCAGTACGAGGCGACGGGGAGGTTCAACGACGAGCTCAGGGCCGAAGGGGCGTGGGTCTTCGCGGGTGGGCTCGGACGGATCGATGAGGCCACCACGGTCGACAACACCGGTGCTGACGTGGTTGTCACCGACGGGCCGTATGCCGAGACCAAGGAATGCCTCGGCGGGTTCTGGGTCGTGGAGGCGCCCGACCTCGATGCCGCGCTGAAGATCGCCGCCAGGGCGTCGAAGGTCTGCGAGCAGAAGATCGAGATCAGGACGTTCGACGGCGCATGAGCGACGACACTCGCGCCCGGATCGATCGGATCTATCGCGAGGAGTACGGCCGGGTGGTCGCCTCGCTCGCTAGACGGTTCGGCGATCTCGACATCGCCGAGGACGCCGCGGGCGAGGCTTTGCTCACCGCCATCGAACGGTGGCCGGTCGACGGCATACCGCCCAACCCGGGCGGCTGGCTGACGAAGACCGCGGGCAACCGCGCGATCGACCGGATCCGCCGTGAATCACTGCGCGACGCGAAACACCAGGCAGCCATGATCATCGACGATCACACACCGCACGAACCGACCGGACCGATCAACGACGACCGTCTCCGGCTCGTCTTCACTTGTTGCCATCCGGCATTGGCGCCGGAGGCGCGAGTCGCGCTGACACTGCGCCTGCTCGGCGGGCTCACCGTCGGCGAGATCGCTCGTGCGTTTCTCGTTGCCGAAACGACCATGGCGCAACGCATCACCCGCGCCAAGGCCAAGATCAAAGCCGCGCACATCCCGTTCCGCGTGCCCGATCGCGATGACGTCACCGATCGGCTCGGCGGTGTGCTCGAGGTCATCTACCTCATCTTCAACGAGGGGTATCTGGCAGGCGCGCAATCTGTTCGGGCCGACCTGACGGCCGAGGCCGTTCGGCTCGGCCGCATCATGCGCGATCTGCTGCCTGAGGACGGCGAGGTTGCCGGGTTGCTCGCGCTGATGTTGCTCATCGACGCCCGCAGCGCGGCACGTTTCGCGGGCGGGGAGCTGGTGACGCTCGATGAGCAGGACCGCGGCGGCTGGGACCACCCCCTCATCGCCGAGGGGCACGCGCTGGTACGCGAATGCCTGCGCCGAGTCGCGGCAGGCGGCGACCCACCTGGTCGCTATCAGATCATGGCGGCGATCAACGCGGTCCACACCGACGCGGCCGACCCCCGCGACACCGACTGGAACCAGATCGTCGCCCTCTACGACCAGCTCTACACCGTCACCCCGACCGCGATCGTCGCCCTCAACCGAGCCGTCGCCATCGCCGAACTGGACGGCCCCAATGTGGCGCTGGCACAGATAGATTCACTGCCACTCGACGGCTATCATGCCTGGTACGCCGCCCGCGCCGACCTGCTCCGCCGGTTGGGGCGCAGCGCCGAGGCGAGATCGGCCTACGACGCCGCGATTGGCGCCACGCAGAACCCCGCCGAGCGCGCGTACCTGAGCAGGAGGCGTGAGCATCTTGTGTAGAACTGCTGTGACTTCCGGTATGGACTCGCTTGGTCAGCGCGGCCCGTTCGTGTTGAGGTAGAGGACCGGGCCGTCGCCGAATGCGCCCTGCTCGTTCATCGCCAGCAGCGCCGCCATGGCCTTGGCGGTGTAGACCGGTTCGAGGTGCAGGTGCTCGCGGTCGCCTGACAAGGTTTGGGCGCGTTCGCCTTCCGACGTCGGGTGGCCGTAGCCGCTGCCGAGCCAGTAGGTGACGATATCGATGTCCTCGACTCGCGGTTCGAGATCGGACAGGTCCGCGCCTCGCTGACGCAGCAGGCGCGCGGTACGGCGGGCGAGCCGGGTGATCGTCGCCGGGTCCAACCGCAGCGTGTCGTTGACGACGACACCGACTGCCCGGGTCGTCAAGCCCGCCATCCGCAATCCGAGCTGCAGCCCCGCGATCGTGCCGCCGGATCCGACGGCGGTCACGAGGTGGGTGGGCTCGGGTAGCTCGCCGCGGTCTACTTGTCCGGCCAGTTCGAGCGCGGCCTCGACGTAGCCGAGGACACCGACCGGCGAGGACCCGCCGGGCGGCAGGAAGTAGGGCAGATGCCACCCACTGGTGTGCCGGGCGAGCAGCATCGGTGCGGTGAGGATGGTCCGCGTCTTCGAATGCGTGAAATACAGCGCGGCGCCACAGTTCTCGAGTCGGCTCAACTGGGCACGAACGTGCTCGTCCACGGGCTGGTCGACGAGGGCGAGCGCGGTGCCGAGCCCGTGATCGCGTGCGTACAGGGCGACGGCCAGTCCCCAGTTCGTCCCCAGTCCGCCGACGGTCAGGATGGTCCGGGAGCCGCGCCGGTGCGCGTCGGGCAGGATCCATTCCAGCTTGCGGACTTTGTTGCCACCCCACCCGCCGTCACCGAACGCGCCGTCGTCCTTGAGCCAGACCGGCGCGCCACCGGTAGGCAGCGCATCGAGCCTACGGACCGGTGTCGGGCCGGAGCTCAGTCCGATATGCGGCAGGGATTCGCGCAGACGTGGAAAGCGTTGGTGCAGAAGCGGAGTATTCATCGGCCGGTGTCGCGGAACCAGTCGCCGATCCGTGGGCGCGGCACATTTTCCTCCTCGGATTCGATACTGCCTACCGTATCGAATCCGCTCCGCGCGCTCACCGAAATCGCCGCCGTCCATGCCGTGACCGAGCGACCGGCTCGCTACGAAATCCTGCTGCCCGTGGCGCGAACGACGGTGCCGCTCGATGATCCGCCGGGCTGACGAGCGCTACGACACGTAGAGGTCTGCGCCGGAGCACTGCATGGTCTGGCCCGCGGACAGACCGGAGGTGCCTACCGCACCGGTCAGGCGGACGGTGCCCCAGCCGGTGTTCACGTCGAAGCTCGGCATGTCGGCGCCGACGGTGCCGTCCTGGGCGACGACGCCGGATTCGCCGGTGTCGAGATTGGTCCAGTTCACGGTCGCGTGATAGCCGAAGGGGCCGAAGTTCGAATCGCCGCGGGGCTGAATCGAAATGGTGCCGGGTCGGTCGTCCGATGAGGTCGCCACCAGCGACAGATAGAACGGGTACAGGTGGAAGTTCGCGTTCGAACCGAGGCACTGAATCTTCGCCTCGCGTACCTCCGCCGACGCTGTGCCTGCCCCGAGTAGGGATATCGCAACGACGGTGGTGAGTCCAACGGTCAAACGCATCTGCGAAACCTTCCGATAGGAACGAACCGGAGCCCAGTACATCGTTTCCTGGGCGAAAGAGCAAGTGTCGCTCGCCCCCGGCGCCGAACCGTACTGTCGTTCCCCCTTACTCGCTCGGATTCCGGGTAACCGTGCTGGCCGACGGAAATCCATGAGGGTAAAGTCGAATAGAATAACTGGTGCATGCAACCAAACTGTCCACATCGCCAGATTTCAACGCCAGGCACTTGATTCGACCCCATTTAGATTCATCCACCTCCGAAATCTGGAGTATCTCCAGGGACTGAGATCGGTCGGCCAGGTCGATCGTCATAGTGTTGAACAACGTCTTCATTTTCAAAGCAAATACGCTGAAGAATCTAATAGATACAAAAGTCGGATCCGGAGACCTGTCGAAACTGCGTAGCTCCAATTCCGACAGAGAAAGGTTGTAGCGCCACGGCCTGAACTTGAATCCAAAGTGGATCGGAAGATCGCCATCAATTCTCGTATACTCGCGATCAGGTGAAGGGGTTGTCATACCGACTTCCGTTTCGATAGAAGAACACGTTCGACAACGAGCTGCGATTATCCATGATATACGACAATTCCCAGGGGGTTACATGGCCGTCGAAAATTGGGTCAGTTCCTCTTGCTCGTCCAGCTGAAGTGATCCACTCTTGGTCATCGAGTCCGTCGAGGTTGAAATGGACAGGAGTATCTGGATCTTGTACAAAATTTTGAAATTCATTGACCCAATCATCGCCCTGCGAAGGCCAGTCATGATACGACCGCGCCCCGACCGAACTGGCAAAATCCTGGAGAGCCATCGGGTCGCCATCGATTTCGCTGAAGCCTAGAGCAATTCCGCCATCGCAGTCAGGCGCGAGCCCTAGGGAGTCCGACCAACGCGTCGGATTCCGTGGATACGTCGCCGGGTTAGGCGCGGGTGCGAGCCCGAGTGGATCTTGGGTGAGATAGCGACCGGTTTCTGGGTCGTAGTAACGGTGGTGGTTGTAGTGGAGGCCGGTTTCAGGATCGTGTTGTTGGCCTTGGAATCGGTGGGGCGTAGTGGTGCCCGTCCAGATAGTCTGACCCCAGAGGGTAGTGGTGGCTGTTGAGGCGATTTCGCCGGTGGTGGGGTCGGCGAGGTGAATTGGGGCGCCCTGGAGGTTGGTGACGATTGCCCAGAATTGGTCGTCGACCGATTGTGTGAGGGGGACATGAGTGATGGGATGGTTGGCCCAGGTGTGGGTTTGGGCGCCAGAATTTGCGGTAGTGGTGGTTTGTTCGGCGAGATGGATTCCCTCCCAGGAGAAGCGGGTTTCGCTCGATCGGTGACGTTTGGTGGTTCGGCGGCCGAAGGGGTCGTAGGTGTAGGTCCAGGTGTCGTTGTCGGGGGTGGTGACTTCGGTGAGCTGATCGAAGGCGTTGTAGCGGTAGTGCCAGATGGCGGGTTTGCGGGAGATCCGGGTCTTTTCTGTACGGATGAGGCGGCCGGCGGTGTCGTAGTGGTAGCGGATGCGACCGGCTCGGATAAGGAGGTTGTTGCGGTATTCGAACCGCGGATCAGTTGCAGGTTCGGATGGGTTGTTGTCGGGCGGGACAGGATCAGATGGTGCTGGTGATGAGGGAATCTCGGCCGTAGTGAGGTTCGACAGGGCGTCGTAGCTGTACTGCTCGGTGACACCGTCGCTTGGGGCGGCGATGTGAGTGATTCGGCCGAGGGCGTCGAGGGTGTAGTCGCGGCGACGACTGGTGGTGGGTGACGTGGTGGTGTGGCTGGTGATGTAACCGTCGGGGCGCCAAGCATATTCGTCGCGTTCGAGGAGTCGGGTGGGGGTGCTGGTGCGCGGGTCGAGTCGGACGAGTTCACGGCTGACGGTCTGGCCAGACGCGCTATAGATGTTGTGTTGTCCGATACCGGCACTGTGCCAGCTGTTCTGGCGTCCGATCGAGTCGTGGGTGAAGTCGAATCGGTGCCCGTTAGTAGTTAGTGCGGAGATTCGCCCGGTCGGGGTGCGTTCATATTTGGTCGACGCGCCGCTGGGAGTCGAGTATCCGATGCGGCGGCCGTGTTCGTCGTAGTCGTAGGTGACAGGTCTTCCGTCGACGTGCTGGGTCAGGACTCGGCCCGCTGGAGTGTGGGCGAAGGTGACCGAATGGACCACGTCAGCATGGATCCCGTTTCGGGCGGTCGCGAGTTGCCCGGTCGGGGTGTAAGTGTTGGTGATCCATTCACCGGTGTCTGTGCTGACACCGGTGAACCGGCCCAGGATGTCGAAGGTGAGGCGGCGTTGGACACCGGTGGGTGTGGTAATGATGCTGGGCCGGTTGAGGAGGTCGTAGTCGGTGCAAATGACTGAGCCGTTGAAATCGGTTTCGGTGCAGACATTTCCAGCCGGGTCGTATTCGTAGGTCCAGGTATCACCGAGTGGGTTGGTGACCGAGGTGAGCCGACGTTCGGTGTCGTGGGTGTAGGAGGTAACCGCACCATCGGCGGTTTCGCGGGTGGCTACCAGATCGAAAGTGCCGTATGTGTAGCGGGTGATCGCACCGACTTGGTTGGTGTGGGTGAGCAGGTTCGCTTCACCGTCATAGGTCCACGACTGGACAGTGCCATCAGCATCGGTACGTGACAGCCGCTTTCCCTCGACCGAGTATCGGTTGATGCTCGTGTAGCCGAGGGGATCTGTGATCGTGACCGGTCGACCGAACATGTCGCGTTCGACGACAGTGACGGCGTTGCCGGGTTCGACGATCCGGATCGGTAGGCCGGCGTCGTCGACGTCGATTCCGGTGGTGGCACCGGTCGAAAGCGTGACCGAGGCCGGTGCACCGCACCGATGATGGGTGTAAGCAGTGGTGACACCGTCCGCATCCGTGACGCTGGTGAGGTTGCCATGGTCGTCGTAGGTGCGGGTGGTGGTGGTGCCGTCGACGTCGGTGATCGTGGCCGGACGCCGTGGTGCGGCGTAGCTGATGCTGATGGTTTGTTGGTCGGGGCGCCGGACCAGGACCAGGTCGCCGTCGGGGTTGTAGAGGTAGACGGTGGTGTTGGCGTAGGCGTCGACGTGGCGGACCGGTTGGCGGTACTCGTTGTAGTCGGTCATCGATGTCGCGCCGCGTGGGTCGATCAGGTTGCGTAGGCAGAGGTCTTCGTCGAACTCGAAGGTGGTGGTGGCGCCGAGGGAGTTCGTATGATGAGTGCGCGAGCGGCGGAAGTCGGCAATCGCCTCATACGTGAAAGTCGCCGACAGGATGTTGTCGGTGCCGACCTGTTCGATGACCCGTCCGGATCGGTCGTAGGTGTTGCGCATTTCTGTGCCGCGGGAATCGCGCCACGACAGCATCCGGTGTTCGTTGTCGTAGGCGAAGGTCGTGGTCGCGCCGACACCGTTGGTGACCGTGGTGAGATCACCTGCTGTATAACCGAACTCGCGAACAGTCGTTTCCAGCGGCTCGCCGGTGGGGGTGGTGCCGAGCACGGTCAGGCCGGTGACGCGGTCGTCGGTGGTGTCGATGCGGACGCGGTATCCGCCGGTGTGGGCGACTTCGGTGGGTTGGCCGGTGCTGGTGTAGTGGAAGGTGATTCGGTTGTGGTGGTGGTCGGTGATCTCGGTGATCGGATAGGTGCCGAGTGCGGTTTCGGGCCCGTCCGCCACGGTCGGTCGGAATATGTAGGTGAGTTCGCGGTCTGGGTCGTGGACTGAGTATCCGCCGGTTTCGGTGCGGGTCATGGTCGCGCGGGTGCCCTGGTGGACCGGCCGGACTGGGACGTCGGGGGCGGTGTGGGGGAACTGCCACAGCTCACCGTCGGGTCCGACGAACCGGACTCCGACCTGGTCGACTTCGACGCGCATGTCCAGGGTCGCGGCCCAGGAAGGCCCGAACCATCGGCCGAAGCGATACGACGAGCGGTGCCGGCGGGTCAACATCAGTGTCAGTACGCCGGGGAGTTCGATATCGGTTGCGGGGAGCAGGAATTCGCCGGTCGCGACGTCGACCGGGTCACCGCAGTCGGTGGTTTGTTTCGCGGTTTTGTTGAGGTCGGGTTTCTGCGAATCGGTTTGGTCGGGAAGCTTGCTGGTATCGCTTGGAGTGTTCGCGGGTTTCGTGCTGCCCGGGGTGTCTGGGTTGTCGGTGGTTTTGGACGGTGTGTCGGGTGTACTCGACGGATTCGTGGGCGTGTCAGGCTGTTTCGTCGTCGCCGGTGTTGTCGAGGTGTCAGTGTTCTTCGTCGCCGCAGGACTCGTGGTGGTGTCAGCGTTCTTCGAGGTCTTGGACGGGGTCTTCTTGAATGCCTTCGCGATATCACCGAACGCCGACTTCAACTGCTTGAGCAACGGCTTCAGCTTCGACATCGTCTTGGCCAACTTCGAAAACAACTTCGAAATCGTCGCCACAGTCTTCGCGATATACGCAGTCGCCTGGACCGCGACCAACGGAGTCGCCAACCCGACCGAGAACACCAACTCCGCCGCCCACACCGCGAGACGACCGACAGTTTGGGCGACCAGGTCACGCACAGTTTCGCGGACCGCGGCCACGATCCCACCCGCCATCCGGATCGCCGAGGCTGCTGCGGTCGCTGCGGTGTTGGCCGCGGTGAGCAGGTTCGTGGTGTTGGACGCTGCGGATTTGTAGGCGGTGGCGGTTTGACCGGTCCAGTCCGCGACATCGGCTGTAACCGCGGCGTTTTGGGCGGTCGCTACCTCGCTGATCCGGGCGGCGACGTTGTCCCAGGTCTTGGCATAAGCCTCGATCTGCGCGGGGTCACCGGCGATCCAATCCAGGGCGTCTTGCAATGGTTGGCAGTGTTCGATCAGCCAGCCGACGCCGTACCCGGCCAATGTCCCGAGTGGGTCCACGACCAACGAAACCGCTTCGGCGCCGAGACCGACGACACCCAGACCTACTTCGATCCAGGAACCGCCCGAGATCGCGTCGGACAGGTCGGTGACCGAGCTGACCAAACTGATCCCGGTGGACCAGTCGGTGGTGTCTTCCTTCGCCGCGATCAGGGGATTGGCGGCCATTACAGACCGGACTGCTGGGTCTTGAGCGCAGTGGCGTTGGTGGTGTCACGGATTGTGAACGCGTCCGTGACCGCAGACATGTTCGAGCTGAGTTCTCCGCCTGCTCTTGTCATATTCAGTGTCCCACCCCCTGGTGTGATGCCACCCCTGCTCAGCGGGCAACCCTGCCCGCGACCTGCGGTGTCGAACTTGATCGGCCCGGTCCGAACCGGTCGCCATGACCCTGCGGCACGCAGTGCCAAGGGATGAGCGTACTGGAATCCCGAGGGCTGGTACCGGTGGTGAAATCGATGGAACCGCAAGGGCACTCCGTTGCGTCTACAGGCGTAGCGGAGTGCCATGCGATGGCATCGCTACAGCATGGAAATCCCGTAGATCGCCAGACCCATACGGAATTGCCATGGGATGACCGGCCACAGGGCCTGGTTGTGTTGATTACCAGGCTGATTGGCGGGTGCCGGCCGTGGCTTTCTCGATCAGGTGATGGAGGTGGGCTTCGATTCGGTCGGGGGTGGTGGGGGTTACTTCTACTCGTTCGCCTTCTTGGATGAGGTAGCGGCCGTCGTCGGTGTAGTCGACCAGTTGGAGGGTGGTGCCGCCTTCTTGCCAGCCGTCCAGGGCCGGGCCGGTTGCTACGCGGAATTCCGCGTAGGTGGTGAAGGGGCGTTTGAGGAATTTGAGGGCTTGTTCGGCGGGGGTGCGGTGGCGGGCGTAGGGGTCGGGGGTGGTGGTGAAGTCGTCGCGGTGGACGTTGAAGCCGCCGGTGGTGCCCGCGGGAGTTTTCGGGAGGATGGACAGCAGGCGGGTGACGATGGCGTGGGCCGGGCGCAGGGTGATCAGGATGTTGCCGCCCTGGCCGTATTCGGGACCGGGGAGCTGGGCGGCGACTACGCCGTTGCTCGCCTCGGTGGTCGCGCAGGCGCGGACCATCCGGGTGCGGCCGTCGAAGCGGTGCCCGAACAGTTCCACCCGGATTTCGGGGTGCGCGAGGGCGTGCAAGGCGTGGTACAGCGATTCGTCGGTGCCCATTTTGGCGATCAGCGAATCCGCGGCACGACGGCATTCCCGGTCGAACTCGACCTGCGTTTCGACACCTGCCGTGAAGGTGAGGGGCCAGGGCATACGGTCGCGGCCGAGCGTTTCCCAGGCGACCCAGAACTCGAACGGGGTCAGCTCCCAGGTGTCGGTCATGCGTCGCCGCCGATCACCGGCGGGACGTGCAGGCGTTCGGGGCCGAGTAGTTCTTCGTGGACGCCGCGCAAGTAGTCGGGGGCCTGGTGCTCGTTCTCGTCGTCCTTGCCGCCGCCGCGCGCGCCGGGGGCGCCCATTCCGCCCATGCCGGACATACCCGAGCGGCCCGACGACGCACCGGAACCCGTGCCCGTGCCCGCACCGGCGCCCTGCTTCTGACCGGCGGTACCGGGGACTGCCGCGCCGGGTGTGCCCGCGCCTGCTCCGGCACCCGCGCCAGCGCCTGCTCCGCCGCCGGAGCCGAGTCCGCCGGGGGACGTGCCGGCCGGAGTCGTGCCAGGGCTGGTGCCTGACGGGGTAGTGGTGGTGGGGGTTTCCGGAGTTGTCGTGGCCGCGGTGGTCTCGTCGCCGGTGGTGTCGTCAGTGGTGCTGTCGTCGGTGTCGTCGTCACCAGGGTCGGTGGTGGTGGGGGTTTCCGGCTCCGTGGTGGACGGGGTGGTGTCGTCGGTGCTCGGCTTGGTGGTGGTGCCGGTGGGCTTGTCGGTGGTGGTGCCGGTCGGCTTGTCCTTGGTGGTGTCGCCGGTCGGCTTGTCGGACTGGGGTTTCGCCGGCGTCGGGATCTTCGGGACCTGCGTGTCGGACTGTTCGGCAACCGGCTTGTAGACGGTCGTCATCACTTCGCGGGCTGCGGCCTGGGCGGCTTCGGAACGGCCTGCGCTGGTGCTGTCCATGACCAAGGCGGTGGTGGAGCCGAGCCCGGGCACAACCGCGTTGGAAAGCACGGTAGCGACCACTCCCGCTACAGTGCTGCTCTGGTTATCCGACTCATGGGGAACCGAGTACTTTACCTGCTGGAAGCCCGAACGAGCTTCGGCCATCTTGTTGCCGATCAACCGTGCGGCCTGCTCGACCTTGTCGATTTCGGTGAGGTAGCTGTTGGTGCTGGAGAGGGCCTGCGTCGCGGCGCTGCCCGACCATCCGCGCTCCATTTCGTTGTGGATGTTGTCGCGGAAGGTTGTTGCCTTGGCCTTCGTGTCATCCGCGAGAGTTGTCCAACCAGTAATGCTCTCGCTCATTTTGGGTATGTCGATCGATCCGACAAACTTCGTGATGCGGGAGTGCTCCATGTCGACGAATGATTCCATCACCGGCGGGACCACTTGGGGTGTGTACTCACCCGAGAATCCGGAGGCCAGCGCCTTGTTGTCGCCATAGATCTGCGTGCGTTCTCTATTTCCGTCCGCCTGTGCGTCCAGTTCGGATTGCGCAGGCTCAATATCAGAGTCGAACAGCGAACCTACGCGGTTGGCGACCGTACTGACGAAAGTGCTCGGATTTGATAGGCCGGTCAGGAATTCTCCGAATGACATATTGTCCCCCCTTTGGATTAGTCGAGTTTGTTGGTCTGCTGCTTGATGGCCAGCTGGGTGGCTTCGTCGCAGGCTCTGTATGCGGCGCCGGCTTTGCGGTACATGTCGGCCATCGCGGTGAGAATTTCTTGGTGCTTCGCGATAGCCTCGGTGTATGAGCCACTTCCTGCGCCGCCCTGCGCGAGCTGGAAGAACTTGTCGCCGAGCTTGATCGCCGAATCCAGATCGCCGAAAGAATCGACGAATACCATACGCTGGGCGCGTCGGGTCAGAAGGTCGAGCTCTGTGATGTACTCATCACACCGGGCCGCGCATCGATCGGCTGCCTGGTCTTCGATTATCAGACGGCCCGCGGACGCCTCCCCTGCCAGTCTCTGGAACTCCTTGGCGGTTTCATTTGTATCTGCCATCGGTGCAAGCTCTCTAGGTGTCTGCCAGTATTATTTTGGAAGTATCGCGACAAAATGTGGTGCTGCACTGTTTACCACTGCGCACGGGTCTTTCGTCGACTTACTGCTCGAAGCCTTACTGGATTGCAGAGTTATTGTCCCCTGGCTGGATTCGAAGGCAAGTCCGCATTCCTCGGGCGGTGTGGCTTCCCCGATGAGGTACTGCACACCTTTTCGGCCTTCTATCGTGACGTCTTGGAAATCATGGAGGAGTCTGTTCTCGCGAAACTTGTCCATGGTGTATGTAGTCGAGAAAAGATCGATGAAGAAATCCCCAGCTCGCCAGCCGCACCCCTTCCAATCAGCACGCGGCGACGAGAAAGGGTTGTCGTCCTTCGTTGCAGGATCGGCCCCCGCCGCCTGCAACACACTGTCCGACACAGCACACGGATCGAACAGCTGCTCCTTGGTCAGCGGAGCCCCGCTGGCCTCAGGCTGCCCGTCGACCGCTGTGGAACATCCGGCGAGCGCCACTACAGCGCACACCCCGGCGGCAAAGCCAACCACTCGCATCGTCTCTCCTCTTTCGCACACAACGACCACTCGATGTCTTAGACGCGCGCCCGGTCGTTTCGGTTCCATCCAGGGCAGAACTCAGGCTGGGACGTTCGCTCCGTGGCCGAGGTCGCGGAGGGCGGCCTTGATCTTGGTCTGGGCTTCGTCGAGGGATTCGGGGGTGGGGTCGGTGTTCGCGCCCGAGATGTCGAAGTCGCCCATGGTGTAGGCGGGGAAGACGTGGGTGTGCAGGTGGGGGACCTCGAGGCCGGCGATGAGCAGGCCGGCGCGGGGGGCGTCGAAGGCGACGCGAACGGCCTGGCCGATCTTCTGGGCCACGCCCATCATCCGGGCCATCACGGCGGGATCCACGTCTTGCCACTGGTCGATCTCCGCGCGCGGGACGACGAGGGTGTGGCCCTGGGTGACGGGGCCGATGGTGAGGAAGCCGACGAACTCGTCGTCTTCCCAGACGAAGCGGCCGGGGATCTGACCTGCGATGATCGTGCTGAAGACGGATGCCATACCGGTGAGCGTAGCTAGATCGACACGAAATGCGACAGGATGCCCTGCACCTCGTAGATGTCGACCTGACGGTTGAAACGCTGCTTGACCGGCTCGTCGCCGCTGCCGATCCAGATGTAGAGCTCCGCGTCGAGGTCGAAGGTGCCCGCGGTTTCGACGGCGAAGTGGCTGATCGACCGGTAGGGGATGCTGTGATAGCTGACCTTGCGGCCGGTGACGCCCTGTTTGTCGACCATGATCAGGCGGCGATTGGTGAACAGCATCGCGTCGCGGACCAGGATGAACGCGGCATACACCTGCTCGCCCTGCCCGAACAGCTTCGCGTATTCCTGCTGGGCGGCGGCCGGATCTATGCGACCGGCATTGCCCATCATCCCGTCGAGCAGGCCCATGGCATTCCCCCGTTTCGGTGGCGGCTGCCGCGCCACGCCTGGTCCCATTGTGGCGCAATCGAACCCGAGCCGCGAGGGCCGAGCCGCATCGCGACAGCCCGATCGCCGGCCCGAAGCGCCCTCGCGGGGGTGACGATCGCGCTACCCGATCGCGGACCTTGTATCGGAACGGGGCGTGCGAAGTACGCGCGAAGTACGCGACTAATCTAAGGCCGTGCGCGTACTCGTCATCGGTTCCGGAGCCCGTGAACATGCCCTCGTCCTGGCGCTGCGCCGGGATCCGTCCGTGACGGCGGTGATCGCTGCCCCGGGCAACCCCGGCATCGGCCAGCACGCCGAGCTACGCCCGGTCGATCCCTGCTCCGCCGACGACGTCGCCGCGCTGGCCGGTGAAGTGGCCGCCGACCTGGTGGTGATCGGCCCCGAGGTGCCGCTGGTGCTCGGCGTCGCCGACGTCGTGCGCGCGGCCGGATTCCCCGTGTTCGGCCCGTCGGCCGACGCGGCGCGGATCGAGGGGTCGAAGGCGTTCGCGAAAGATGTGATGGCGGTGGCCGGGGTGCGCACCGCGCACAGCGAGATCGTCGACAGCCCGGCCGAGCTGGACGCGGCGCTCGACCGCTTCGGCCCGACCTGGGTGGTCAAGGACGACGGGCTCGCCGCGGGCAAGGGCGTGGTGGTGACCGCCGACCGGCGCGCGGCCCGCGATCACGGCGCCGAACTGCTCGAGCAGGGACATCCGGTGCTGCTGGAGTCGTTCCTCGACGGTCCGGAGGTGTCGCTGTTCTGTCTGGTCGACGGTGAGACCGTGATCCCGCTGCTGCCCGCACAGGACCACAAGCGGGTCGGCGACGGCGATTCCGGCCCGAACACCGGCGGCATGGGCGCTTACACGCCGCTGCCGTGGCTGCCCGCGGAGACGCTGAACGAGATCGTTGACGACGTGGTGAAGCCCGTCGCCGCCGAGCTGGTCGCGCGGGGCAGCTCGTTCTCCGGCCTGCTGTACGCGGGTCTGGCGATCGGTACGAACGGCCCGGCTGTCGTCGAATTCAATTGCCGCTTCGGTGATCCCGAGACCCAGGCGGTGCTCGCGCTGCTGGACAGCCCGTTCGCCGAACTGCTGCACGCCACCGCGACCGGGCGCCTCGCCGAGGTCGACGCACCGCGCTGGAAAGACGGTTCCGCGATCACCGTCGTGCTCGCCGCCGAGAACTACCCGGCGCGACCGCGCACCGGCGATGTGATCACCGGTGCCGATGACGGCGCGCTGGAGGGCGAAACGCTGGTGCTGCACGCCGGTACGGATCAGCGCGCCGACAAGGCGCTGGTGTCGGCGGGCGGGCGTGTGCTGAACGTGGTCGGTGTCGGTGCGGACCTCGCGCAGGCGCGGGAGCGGGCCTACGCGCGACTCGCGGGAATCAAGCTCACCGGCAGTCATTTCCGGACTGATATCGGCGCGACCGAAGTTGTTGTCCCGGAACGCAACAGCGTCGCGGGGTAATTCGCGCGATCGGTGATCAGCGGTGCGCGACCGCTGATCACGATCGAGCGGGAAACGGTGGCGCAGCACGTTGCGCGGCTGCGCCGATCAGGCGGTGAGGTCGAGGACCTGGGCGTTCGGAGCATTCGTCTGGATGGAGGCGATCCCCTTCTTGGCGCCTTCCTTGCTTTCGTATCCCTGACTTTCGAGGACGATTTCGCCGTTGCCGGCCTTGAGGTGGAAACGGAACTTTCCCGCCTTGTCCTTGAATACCTCGAACTTGCCTGCCATGGTTGCCTCGCTTCGGTTCGGAGGAAAACACTCGACAGGTCTCACATTAACGTTCCCGTGATGTCGGTGGTCTCGACGCGATGTCAATCGAGGCGCAATCCATGCACAGCGAGCCAGGCCTGCGGATCCACATGCTGACCGTTTTGCACGATTTCGAAATGCGGTGGGTGCGCTGGTGCTGCACGCCGGTACGGATCAGCGCGGACAAGGCGCGGGCGTGCGTGTGCTCAACGTGGTCGGCGTCGGCGCGGATCTCGCGCAGGCACGGGAACGGGCTACGCACGGCTTGCGGGCATCAAGCTCCCCGGCAGTCATTTCCGGACCGATATCGGTGCGACTGAAGTTGTTGTGCCAGAGGATAATTCGTAGCTCTGGTGACGGCCAGGCGTAGTCGCCCGGGTTGGGAGTCATCGGTCCCAACGCGGTGCAACTCGGTTGTATAGCTGCGATCGACCGCGCGCAACGAATACTCGAAAAACCCGTCCGGCACAGACGAGCCGGTAGCTCATTGACCGCGAAACTCGATGTGAACTATTCGCAGGTCGGCGGAGCGCTCATCCACCATGACATCGCGAATCATGCCGTCACCTTTTTCGGACCTAAATGTATCTTGCGATCTCCGAACGCTCGGCGAAGTGACAAGGTCGGGTCCGGCGATTATTCGCTCTGGGTATGGCGGAAGGCCGCCCTTGAATGGAGAGACGAACTTTGAATTCTCCAACATCGCCGCCAATCCATCAGGTGATGTCTCGACGACTAGATTGTATTTCACATCCGCCCGCGGCTGCTCCAATTTCCTGACGAGCAACACGTTTCCGTCCGCTGGAAGTACCCAGTCTCCATACTTCGCCGCTTCCGCAATCAGTTCCGGACTGATCGATGCCTCCTGGACTGTCCCCGATTCTCGGGAGCTTGGATCTGCACACCCGGACCCCACGAGTACTGACAGCCCGAGTACCCAGACCATCAGTGAACCGGGAATTCGCAGTCTTTCCCGAATCGCAACCATGATGGCGCTGGTTTTGTATGTGGTGTCCGCAGTACTCAAACTCTGGCCGAGACCGTTATCGTCGAAGCGTCACTTTGCAAAGCCGTAGAATGGGCAGACCGAAATTTTTCGAACGGCGAAACGAGTTCTGCGAAACGTCCCGTAGTGCCAGGTAGTGATGAGTTCGACGCAATCTCTTGCAGATCCAACTTGAAGCCATTCAGGCGGGACACGTCGACCGATAGGTCGCTCACATTGCCTCCATGGCGTTTTGATCGTGTGACGCTCGTCGCGACCAGTCACCTATATGTTTCAGGCATGATCGAATTAATTTTCGCTGCAAAGACATTGGACCTCCCCTTGATCTCCCGGGGGAATAGTAGCCCACTTCACGCACGCTGGCGAGGTGCTCGAATCGACTGGGCAGGTGTCCGCTGTGCGGTCAGTCGAGACGCAATCCATGCACAGCGAGCCAGGCCTGTGGATCCACATGCTGACCGTTTTGCACGATTTCGAAATGCAGGTGCGGGCCGGTGGAATCGCCACGGTTGCCGATGCGCGCGATCTGCATTCCGGCGGGGACGCGCTCGCCCTGGGAGACGAAGAAGTCGTACATGTGGCCGTAGATGCTGATGGTGCCGTCGTCGTGGCGGATGCGGACCCAGAGGCCGAAGCCCTGCGCCGGGCCCGCCTCGACCACGGTGCCGTCGGCGACGGCGTAGATGGGGCTGCCGATGGGGCCCGCGATATCGATGCCGCGGTGCATGGTGCCCCAGCGGGAGCCGAAACCGGAGGTGAACGCGCCCTTCGCGGGCAGGCTGAACCCGCCGACGGACGGGGTCGAGCCGGGCACCGGCACCATCGCGCCGGGAACCACCGGGGCGCGCTGGCCCATCCAGTCCTGCCATTCACCCGATGCCGCGGCCGCCGCCTCCGCTTTCGCGCGTTCGAGCGTGGAACGGGCCGCCGCGGCGACCACTTGTGCCTCGCGACGCTTCTCACCTGCGTCGATGGCAGCGAGCATGCGGGTCGCCGACTGTGGGTTGGGGAGCAGTTGCGGGGGATAGGCGACGGCCACGTGGATCGCTTCGCCGGGTGCGAGCGGGGCACCGTCGAGGACGGCGCCGAACTGTCCGTCCGCTGCCACGAACACCGCCACCGCGGCCATTGCGGCGATGAGTACGCGCCGTTCGACCAGCACCTGACGCACCCGGTCGCGACTCGGCCGCCGTGCCCACAGGTCTTCGGCTTGCGCCTTCGGCCGCCGCCAGAAGACCTTGCGCATCTCACCGCTACGCAGCTCACCGGCGATTTCCCCGACCACCGGGTACCGTGCGGCCCACTCCGTCATACGGTCGCGCGCCGCTCCCTTCGACGGCAACTGCTCCCGCCAGTTCGCCTGCAAGATACGGCCATTGACACTGACAGCCCGACGGCTCGCACCAGTTCTCGATCGCGTCGACTCGGCTGACCCGCTAGACGCGCTCGCCGCCGCAGTGTCTCCCGCCGACCCGCCCGCCGCTGTCGATTCAGCGTTCCCGCCGGACGCGCGAATGTCGGCGGTGAGCTGTCCGGATTCGGTGTCCACGCTTTCCTCGGGGGTGCCCGCCCGCACGTCCCGTGCCGTCCCTGTCCGCTTCATCCCGCCCCCGCGCCCCGGCCCCGACGTGACCACAGAGGTCGCGTCGGTGGCTGCGTATTCGCTGTCGGAGCCATTGTGCCGACCATATCTGTGAACGCCCGCAATCGGGTGCTCTACCGTCTCTCGGGTGTCCAGAGAATCGCGCCGGTCGGCCATCGCCCCTTTCTACGTCATGGATGTGTGGAAAGCGGCCGCTGAACGCGCCAGGTCGCACGGCGATGTGCTGGTGCTCGCGGCGGGGCAGCCGTCCACGCAGGCGCCCGCGCCGGTGTTGCGGGCCACCAGGGCGGCGATCGATCACGAATTGCTGGGCTATACCGAGACATTCGGCATTCTGCCGCTGCGCGAGGCCATCGCGGGGCACCACAGCGAGACCTACGGCTACGACGTGCACCCGGACGAGGTGGTGGTGACGACCGGGTCGTCGGGCGCGTTCACGCTGATCTTCCTGGCCGCCTTCGACGTGGGCGACACGGTGGTGGTGGCGCGTCCGGGCTATCCCGCCTACCGCAACACGCTGTCCGCGCTCGGCTGCGAGGTCGTCGAACTGGACTGCGGCCCGCAGACCAGATTCCAGCCGACCGTGGCGATGCTCGAAGCGCTGCCGGAGCCGCCGAAGGGTCTGGTGGTGGCCAGCCCGGCCAACCCGACCGGCACCATGATCGACCCCGCCGAACTCGCCGCGCTGGCCCGCTGGTGCGAACAGCACGGCACGCTGCTGATCTCCGACGAGATCTATCACGGCATCACCTATGCGGGCGCGAGCACACCGACCTCCTCGGCGTGGGAGTTCTCCCGTGAGTCGGTGGTGATCGGTTCGGTGTCGAAGTACTTCTCGATGACCGGCTGGCGGCTGGGCTGGATGCTGGCCCCGGCCGACCTGCGCCCGGCGCTGCAGCGGCTGGCGTCGAATATGACGGTGTGCCCGCCCGCCATCTCCCAGTACGCGGCCGTGCACGCCTTCGGGCCGGAAGCCAAGGATGAGCTGGACGGGCATGTGCGCCGGTACGCGCGCAACCGGGCGCTGCTCCTGGAAGGTCTGCCCGCGATCGGAATCACCGATCTCGCGCCCGCCGACGGCGCCTTCTACGCCTACGCCGATATTGGTCATTTGACCGATAATTCGCGCGCCTGGTGTGCCGAGGTGCTCACCGAAACCGGCGTCGCGCTGGCGCCCGGACTCGATTTCGACACCACAAATGGAAACCACACGGTCCGTTTTTCCTTCGCGGGTGCCACCGACGACATCGCCGCAGCACTGGAGCGTCTGGGACGGTTCCTGAAGGGCTGATCTGGACACTTGTCAACAGTGATGTGCGACAACAACTTTGCGTAGTACGAACACATCTGTGCCGGGATACGGTAAAACTCAGTTATCCCGAATTCCCAGTGTTTCCCCGATGACGATTGCGCACGGTTGAACTGATGATGACTGGCACGTTGGCACGGTGACCACCGCAACGACCCCGAAAGGCGAACGACGTCGGCAGGCTCTGGTGGCTGCGGCGGCTGAGCTGTTGCTCGAAGGCGGCTTCGACGCCGTGCGACATCGTTCGGTGGCCTCGCGAGCCGATCTTCCACTCGCGTCGACCACCTACTACTTCGAATCGCTGGAGGATCTGATCGCCCGCGCCGTCGAGTTCAGCGGCGCGATCGAACTCGACGCGATGCGCCGCCGGGTCGGTGAGGTCAGTCATCGCAGGCGCGGCACCGAGGCGACGGTCGAGCTCGTGCTCGACGTGCTCGTCGGCCCCGACGACGGCGACCTCGACGCCCGCGGCCAGCTCATCGCCCGCTACGAGCGGTCCGTGGCGTCGGCCCGTCACCCCGAGTTACGTGAGGTCCAGCTCCGACTACGCACCCAGCTCGAAGAACTGCTCGCCGACGTGCTGCGCCGCTCCGACCGAGTGGTGCGCCCCGAGCAGTTACGCAGGCTGGTGGCCGTCGTCGACGGTGCGGTGGTCGCCGCGCTGATCGAAGGCCACCCCGAACCTCGCCGACCCGCCAGGGCCGGTCTGCTCGAAATGATCGACATCGTCGCCCCGCCCGTGGTCCCCAACATGATGCCCCAGCAGGCCGAACGGGTGCGGCAATTAGACTGAGTGCTCGTGAGCCTCGTCCCGAATGTCCTCGCCACCCGATACGCCAGCCCGGAGCTCGTCGCGCTCTGGTCGCCCGAGAACAAGATCGTGCTCGAGCGCCGGCTGTGGCTGGAGGTGCTGCGTGCGCAGGCCGAACTCGGAATCGATGTCCCCGCAGGGGTTGTCGATGATTATGAACGCGTCATCGACCATGTCGACCTGGCCTCGATCGCCGAGCGTGAGCGGGTCACCCGCCACGACGTGAAGGCGCGGATCGAGGAATTCAACGCGCTCGCCGGGCACGAGCACGTGCACAAGGGCATGACCAGCCGCGACCTCACCGAGAACGTCGAGCAGCTGCAGATCCGGCTCTCGCTCGAGCACGTGTACCGCCACGGCATCGCCATCGCGGCGCGCCTGGCCGAGCGGGCCGCTGAGTACCAGACCCTGGTGATGGCCGGGCGCTCGCACAATGTCGCCGCGCAGGCCACCACGCTGGGCAAACGCTTCGCCTCCGCCGCCGACGAGATGCTGGTCGGGCTGGCGCGCGTGCGCGAGCTGATCGACCGCTACCCGCTGCGCGGGATCAAGGGCCCGATGGGCACCGCCCAGGACATGCTCGACCTGCTCGACGGTGACGCGAACAAGCTCGCCGCCCTCGAACAGCAGGTGGCCACTCACCTCGGCTTCGCGAACGTGTTCACCAGCGTGGGTCAGGTGTACCCGCGCTCGCTCGATCACGATGTGCTGTCCGCGCTGGTACAGCTGGGCGCGGGGCCGTCGTCGTTCGCGCACACGATCCGGCTGATGGCCGGTCATGAGCTGGTCACCGAGGGTTTCCAGCCGGGCCAGGTCGGTTCGTCGGCGATGCCGCACAAGATGAACACGCGCTCGTGTGAGCGGGTGAACGGCCTGCAGGTGATCCTGCGCGGCTACGGCTCGATGGCCGCCGAGCTGGCGGGCGCCCAGTGGAACGAGGGCGACGTGTTCTGCTCGGTGGTGCGCCGCGTCGCGCTGCCCGACGCGTTCTTCGCCATCGACGGGCAGATGGAGACCTTCCTGACCGTGCTCGCCGAGTTCGGCGCCTACCCGGCGGTGGTCTCGCGTGAGCTCGACCGGTACCTGCCGTTCCTGGCGACCACCCGCATCCTGATGGCGGCGGTGCGCGCGGGCGTCGGCCGCGAGACCGCGCACGAGGTCATCAAGGAGCACGCGGTGGCGGTGGCGCTGGCCATGCGCGAGCAGGGCCGCGAACCCGATCTGCTGGATCGTCTCGCCGCCGATGCGCGGATGCCGCTGGACCGGGCCGGACTCGACGCGGCGCTGGCCGACAAGGCGGCGTTCATCGGCGCGGCATCGGACCAGGTCGCCGAGGTCGTCGCGCAGGTGCAGAAGCTGGTCGAGGCGAATCCGGACGCCGCGCGCTACACGCCGTCGCCGATTCTGTAGTCCCGTGCGAATCAGCCCGCCACTGCCGCCTTTTCGGCGCCGGTGGCGGGCTTTCGTGCGTCGGGGTCGATACCGTGGTCGGGTGAATCCGTACACGATCTTCGCCGATATCATCGCCGGGGCCGCCCCGTCCTCGAAGGTGTACGAGGACGACGAAGTCCTCGCCTTCATGGATATTCGTCCTGTGACGCCGGGGCATGTGCTCGTGGTGCCGAAGGTGCCCGCACCGAGTCTGGCCGATCTCGATCCCGCGTTGGGCGGCAAGCTCTTTCAGGTCGGGCAGCGGATCGCCGCCGCGTTGCGCAGCAGTGAAGTGGCGGCCGACGGGGTGAATTTCTTTCTCGCCGACGGGGTTACGGCGGGGCAGGAGGTCTTCCATGTGCACCTGCATGTGATCCCGCGAAGGCCCGGCGACGGCTTCGGTCTGCGTGCGCGGCCGACGTCGCCCGCGCGGGCGGATCTCGACTATCTGGCCGGTTCGATCCGGGGCGCCCTCATCCGCTGACCCGGAATTCCGGCGAAGCGGTCATTGCAAACCGGAGAGTTTGCTGAAGAAACGCCGAACCGCCGAATGCTTCCGATTCGTTCGCCTGTGGGTTATTTTGGACTGTCATTGGCATGCGGTTATGGAGGGTAGATCGTGCGTCGTACAGGTGTTGCTGCTGCAGTGCTGGCCCTTGCCCTCGGTGTCATCGGACCGGCGGTGGTTCACCCCACGACGGCGTCCGCCGCGCAGATCATCGGAGTCAGCGAACTGACTCCGCACCGGACGGCGATCACCGTCACCTCGCCCGCGATGGGCCGCAACGTCGATCTCCAGGTCCTGCACCCCGCGGGCGGTGGCGCGCGGGGCACGTACTACCTGCTCGACGGCCTCGACCCCGGCATCGGCCAGAGCACCTGGACCAACGCCACCGACGCCGAAGCCTTCTTCCGCGACAAGAACGTCAACGTGGTGATGCCGATGGGCGGCCAGGCCAGCTACTACACCGACTGGGTCACCGACGATCCGCGTTTCGGCCGGTACAAGTGGGAAACGTTCCTCACCCAGGAACTGCCCGGCCTGATCGACGGTCAGTTCAACGGCACCGGCGTGAACGGCATCGGCGGACTGTCGATGGGCGGCAACGCGGCCTACATTCTGGCCGCCCGCCACCCCGGCCTCTACCGGGCCGTCGCCGGTTACAGCGCCTGTCCGGACATCGCGATGGCGGCGGGCGCGATGATGTTCTCCATCGTCAACCGGGGCGGCAATCCCGGCAACATGTGGGGCGCGCCCGGCAGCCCCGAGTGGGCGGCGCACGACCCGGCCCTGATGATCGATGGGCTGCGCGGCAAGGCGCTGTACATGTCGACCGGCACCGGCATCCCCGGACCGCACGAGGCCGAACTCAAGCCCACGCTGGCCGAGAACATCTTCCTCGGCGGACCCATCGAGCTCGGCGTCAACACCTGCATGGTGGCCTTCGACCAGCGCCTGCGCGCCGCGGGCATCGGCGCCAAGATCGACTACCATCCGGTGGGCACGCACTCCTGGTCCTACTGGCAGGACGCCCTGCACGCTTCGTGGCCGGTCATCGGACCCGCGCTCGGGGCCTGAGAATTCCCACAGGCGACCCGGTTCGACGGCGGTGACCGCCGAAGAGCCGGGTCGCGGTGCGTTCGGACTACCTCGCGGACCGCCGACGCAGGACCACGCTCGCGATCACGCCGATCAGTGACAGCCCGGCGACGATCAAGACGTAACCCGCGGGCAGACCGAGGATCTCGACGTATTCCTTGCTCACCACTCGGTCACGCACGGGGACGTTCTCGGCGGCGGGACCCAGAAGGAAATCGCTGGTGATCGTCGCCGGGTGGGGGATGTAGATCGAGAGTTCGGTGAGGTAGTTGCCGCTCGCCGCAAGCGCTTTCAGGTCCGGATTGCTGGGTTCGCCGACCGGAGAGGCGAATTCGGTGGTGATGACGTGGGGTTCGGTATCGGGATCGATGCGTGCCACCCGGTGGTCGCTGAAGACGTACAGGTGGACCGACTGCGGTGTGGTCGCGGCGGCCGACATGCGCATCGGGTACACGAGGCGGTCGGAGTCGAAGGTGAGGCGGACCGGGTCCAGGGCGCCGGCGAGGGGCTTCGCGCTGGTGAGGCGCATCGCGACGAAGGACCAGCCCTCGCGGAGATAGGGGTCGAGCGTGGCGCTCACCTCGGGCCGGAGCTGATAGCCGTTGGTGTCGAGCCACTCGCGCACACCGGTGAGATCGCCGCCGCGCAAGGTGGTCGCCTCCAGCGGGCCCAACTGCACTTGGCTCAGCACGTCGGGACCCGAACCCGGAGCGGCGCCAGATGCGTCGCCGCCGAGCGAACCGCTGCCGAACCAGTCGTATTCGGTGACCCGCTCGGGTGCGGTCATGCGCGACAGCTCCCTGAACGAGTCCGGACTGCCCGCCGAGACGGTCGCCGGCGTCGGCGTCGGCACGATCAGGGCCGCGTCGGCACCGGTGAACTGCATTCCCAACCTCATCAGCACGGTCTCGCGCCGCCCGTCCCAGCCCACGACCGCGGACTCGTTGTTCACCCGCGCCGAACTGTCCGCGCTCACCACGCCGCCGCAGGCGCACGCGTTCGCCGGCATCACCGCTCCCGATCCCGCGGCCAAGGCCACCCCGGCAGTCACGACCAACGAACGCATTGCGTACCGCATCCCCATGCGGGTCAGGCTACGCACAACGGGCCTGCGGCAGATGCGCAGAAATACTCACTCGGCCGGCGCGAGCCCGCTGCCGCCGGCCGCCGACGGCCGAGTTGGCGGGCCCGGTGGGAGCGGGGCGGCTACGGTGGACCAATGGCTGGCGAGAATGAGACCGTGTCGGCGCCGATCGCGAAGAGGGCGCCCGTCGAGCGGGTCCACCACGGTGACACGTTCGTCGACGACTACGAGTGGCTGCGGGACAAGGAAGACCCCGAGGTCATCGCGTACCTGGAGGCGGAGAACGCCTTCACCGCGGCGCAGACCGACCAGCTGCAGCCCCTGCGGGACAAGATCTTCGACGAGATCAAGGCCAGGACGCAGGAAACCGATCTCTCGGTCCCGACGCGGCTGGGCGACTACTGGTACTACTCGCGCAGTTTCGAGGGCAAACAGTACGGCGTGCACTGCCGCTGTCCCGTCGACGCGAAAGCCGAGGGTATCGACGCCTGGACGCCGCCCCAGCTGGAGGTCGGCTCGGCGATCGAGGGCGAGCAGGTGCTGCTCGACAGCAATATCCTCGCCGAGGGGCTGGACTTCTTCGCGCTCGGCGCGTTCTCGCTGAGCCACGACGGCAACCTGCTCGCCTACTCCGTGGACAGCTCCGGCGACGAGCGCTACACGCTGCGGATCAAGGATCTGCGCACCGGTGAACTGCTGGCCGACGAGGTGGCGGGCGCGGCGCCGGGGGCGACCTGGTCGCTGGACGGCACGCACATCTTCTATCAGACGGTCGACGAGTCGTGGCGGCCCGACACCGTGTGGCGCCACCGCGTCGGCACCGGTTCCGACGCCGATGTGACGGTGTTCCACGAGCCCGACGAGCGCTACTGGGTGAGTGTCGGCGCGACCCGCTCCGAGAAGTACCTGATGGTCTGGCTCGGTTCCAAGATCACCACCGAGGGCTGGGTCCTGGAGTCGGACAATCCCGAGGGCGAGTTCCGGGTGCTGCTGCCGCGCCGCGAAGGCGTGGAGTACTCGGCCGAGCACGCGGTGATCGCGGGCGAGGACAAGTTCCTGATCCTGCACAACGACGTGGTCGACGGCGTGAAGGCGGAGAACTTCGTGCTCGCCGTCGCACCCGCCACCGACCCGTCGGACATGACGACCCTGATCGGGCATCGCGAGGACGTGCGGCTCGAGGACATCGACGCCTTCGCCACCCATCTGGTACTCGGTTACCGGCGCGACGCGCTGCCGCGCCTGTCGGTGTGGCCGCTCACCCCGGAGGGCTTCGGCGAACTGACAGAGCTCGACTTCGGCCTCGAGTTGTTCTCCGCCGGTGCGGGTTCGAGCCCGGAGTGGGAGCAGCCCACCTTGCGCGTGGGGGTCGCCTCGTTCATCACGCCGATGCAGGTGTTCGACTATGTGCCCGCCACCGGCGAGCTGCTGCTGCGCAAGGAACAGCCGGTGCTCGGCGGGTACGACGCCGATGACTATGAGCAGCACCGCGATTGGGCCATCGCCGCCGACGGCACCCGCATTCCGATCTCGATCATCAAGCGCAAGGGTCTGGCCGACGGGCCGAAACCCACCCTGCTGTACGGATACGGCTCCTACGAGGCCAGCATCGATCCGTCGTTCTCGGTGTCGCGGCTGTCGCTGCTCGATCGCGGCATGGTGTTCGCCGTGGCGCATGTGCGCGGCGGCGGGGAGATGGGCAGGCTCTGGTACGAGCACGGCAAGACGCTGCTGAAGAAGAACACCTTCACCGACTTCGTCGCCTGCGCGAGTCATCTCATCGATACCGGTGCCACCGCACCCGACCGCTTGATCGCCGACGGCGGCAGCGCGGGCGGGCTGCTGATGGGCGCGGTCGCCAACCTGGCGCCGGAACTGTTCAACGGCATCCTCGCCAATGTGCCCTTCGTCGACCCGCTCACCTCCATCCTCGATCCGTCGCTGCCGCTGACGGTGATCGAATGGGACGAGTGGGGAAATCCCTTGGCGGACAAGGACGTCTACGAGTACATGAAGTCGTACTCGCCCTACGAGAACGTCGAGGCCAAGGACTACCCGGCCATTCTGGCGATCACCAGCCTCAACGACACCCGTGTCCTCTACGTGGAACCGGCCAAGTGGGTCGCCAAGCTGCGCGCCACCAAGACCGGCGACAACGAGGTGCTGCTCAAGACGGAGATGACCGCGGGTCACGGCGGTGTGAGCGGCCGCTACGAGAAGTGGAAGGAAGTCGGCTTCGAGTACGCCTGGGTCCTCGACCGAGTGGGTCTCGCGGACGCCTGATGCGGTGGGCCCCGGCTTCGGCCGGGGCCCTTTTTTGTGTCAGGGCCGAGGTTCGGTGATGAGTAGCTTGCCGAGCAATGTGGTGAGTTGGGTGCGTTCGCTGGGGGTCAGCGCGGCGAAGGTGTCGTCGAGGAAAGCGGGGGTGGCGGCTTCGGCGCCGTGTAGGCGGTCGCTGCCCGCAGAGGTGAGGGTGACGGCGTAGGAGCGGCGGTCGAGCGGGTTGCGTTCGCGCCGAACATATCCGGATGACTCGAGGTCGTCGCAGACCGTCACCATCACGCTGCGGTCGATGCGCAGTTCCTCGGCCAGTGCCTGCTGGGAGCAGGCGCCGACCTCGGCGAGCATCTTCAGGACCAGGTGCTGGCCGACGCCCAGGCCCTGCGCGTTCGCGTGTGCTTCCGCCGCGCGGGCGACCGCTGCCGAGGCCCGGCACAGGGCGATGTCGGGTCGTTCGGCGGCGAGCTGGGGGAAGTAGGTGGGCTTGGGCGGCATGCGACTCCTCGGGTCCGAGCCTCCATTAAATCATCTGTACACAGATTGTTTGACGGCAGATGGTTGGCGCTCTAACGTCATAATCGTCTGAGCACAGATTGTCCGGTGCCAGACGATTCCTGCGTGGCACGAGGAGCGCCCATGACTCTCGATCTGACCCCGGACCAGTTGCTGTCGACCACCCGCGCGGTTCGCAAGCGGCTCGACTTCGATCGGCCGGTGCCCCGGTCGCTCATCGAGGAGTGCGTCGATCTGGCCACGCAGGCGCCGACCGGGCGCAATCGGCAGCGCTGGCACTTCCTGGTCGTCACCGACAAGGCCCGCCGTGGCGAGCTGGCCGACATCTTCCGGCGGTCGCTGCCGCTGAGCCAGGGGACGCCGCTGACCGCGCGCGACGCGGAGCGGATGAACGTCTCCCCGCGCTCCACCGAGCGGGTTTTCGACGGCTTGCGCTATCTGACGGCCAATATCCACCGGGTGCCCGCGTTCGTGATCCCCGCCGTGGAAGGCCGCACCGACCGCGCCTCGGTGGAAGTCCAGGCGGGCACGTGGGGCTCGATCCTGCCGTCGGTGTGGAGCTTCATGCTGGCCGCGCGAGCCCGCGGACTCGGCACCGTATGGACCACCGCGCAGGCGCCCCTGGAACGGGAACTCGCTGCGGTACTGGGTGTTCCGTACGACAAGGTCATGCTGGCGGCCTTCCTGCCGCTGGCGTTCACGATCGGCACCGACTTCAAACCCGCGGTGCGGGTGCCGCGCGAACAGGTATTGCACTGGCAGGGGTGGTGAGGAGTGCGCTGGAATTCGTCGTGGCGTCATCGGGGTAGCACGCCGGCGTCACCTCGAGCTGTCACCGTAGGTGCATGAACGCTGAGTTGATCGTTTCGGTGTCGGGGATCCGGGATACGACTCGCGATGCCGCGATCGAGTTCGCCGGAGAGATGGACGCGCGAGGTGTGCGCCTGTCGCTGCTGGTCGCGCCGCGATTGAAGGGCAAGTACCGGTTGGTCGACGATCCGGCGACGCAGTCGTGGCTGCGCGGGCGGCGCCTCGAAGGCGACGCGATCGTGCTGCACGGCTACGACCAGGCCGCCACCAAGGCGCGGCGCGCGGAGTTCGCCGATCTGCCCCGGCACGAGGCGACGCTGCGGCTCAAGGCCGCCGATCGGGTGATGGAGCGGGTGCAACTGCGGACCCGGCTGTTCGCCGCGCCGCGCTGGGACGCCTCGAACGGTGCGCTGGCGGCGTTGCCCGACGTGGGCTTCCGCATGGCATTCGGGCTCACCACCATGCTCGACCTGGAACGCGATGTCGCCCAGCGCGCTCGGGTGTACGGGATCGGCGAGGGCTTCCGGGCCGAGCCATGGTGGTGCCGGGCGCTGGTGATGGGCGCCGCGCGCACCGCTCGACGCGGCGGCGTGCTGCGGTTGGCGGTGTCGGCGGCGCAGTTGCAGCGGTCGGGTCCGCGCCAAGCCGTGCTGGACGCGGTCGACCTCGCGCTCTATCACGGCGCCCACAGCGACGTATACCGCTGGGAGCCCTACCCGGCTGTCCGAGCCGCCTGACCGCCACCGCCGCGCGCGTAACCGGCGATCAGCGCGCGGCGGTGGCCCCGATAGCTTCCTGCGCGATTTATCATTCATCAGTTGATCGAGTGGTTTCCGCTAGTTGTGTGAACACAGCAGGAGGCAGCGCTGATGACGGGCACTTCGACGAAAGTCGCGACGACGACGAAATATATGTCCTGGGTGACCTTGGCGCTGATGACCACGAGTTCGGTGGCGAGTCTGCGATCAGCGCCCACCATGGCCGTATACGGATTGGCCTGCGTATTCCTCTATGTCATTCCCGCGATTCTGTTTCTGATGCCGACCTCGCTGGTCGCCGCGGAACTCGCGTCGGGATGGCAGGGCGGCGTATATCAATGGGTCAGTCAGGGGTTGAGTAAGCCGCTCGGATTTCTTGCCGTCTGGTGCCAGTTCGCCATGACGATCTTTTACTATCCGAGCCTGCTCGCTTATGTGGCAAGCACTTTCGCGTACATCATTCATCCGTCGCTGGCCTCCAACGGCCTGTATGTGGCGATCGTGATCATCACCGTCTACTGGGCGGGTGTGTACGTGTCCTCGCAAGGCACCAAGACCGTGGCCGGGCTGTCGAGTATGGGCCTGATCATCGGCACGCTGATTCCGGGCACCTTGCTGGTCGTGCTCGGCCTGGTCTTCCTGGCGCAGGGCAATCCGTCCGCGGCGCCGATGGATTCGTCGCACCTGCTGCCGGCCTGGGCGGGGTTGGCGAGCCTGGTGCTGATCGTGAACAACTTCCTGTCCTACGCGGGCATGGAGATGAACGCGGTGCACGTGTCGTCGCTGAAGAACCCGGCCAAGGAATTCCCGAAGGCGATGTTCCTGGCCATGGCCCTGGTGCTGGTGATCTTCATCCTGCCCGCGCTGGCGATCAGCTGGGTCGTCCCCGCGGCGAGCCTCAGCCTCACCGCGGGTGTGATGCAGGCCTTCGACGCCTTCTTCGCGCACTTCGGAATCGGCTTCCTCACCCCGATCGTCGGCATCGCGTTGGTGGCCGCGGCCGTCGGCGGCATGCTGACCTGGCTGGCCGGACCGTCGAAGGGGCTGTTGCTGATCGGGCGCAGCGAGGGGTACCTGCCGCCGTTCCTGACCCGGCTCAACAAACACGGCGTGCAACAGAACATGCTGGTGGCGCAGGGCGTGTTCACCACGTTCATCGCGTTGCTCTACGCCTTCATCCCCGATGTCTCGAGCGCGTACTGGATTCTGTCGGTGATCACCACGCAGGTGTATCTGATCATGTACGTGCTGATGTTCGCCGCGGCCGCCAAGCTGCGTCGCGACGATCCGGATCACCCGCGCGGCTACCGGGCACCCGCGCTGATGGCGCTGTGCGCGCTCGGCGCGGCCTCCTCGATCGCCGCGTTCACGATCGGCTTCGTGCCGCCGTCACAGTTCGGCTCGGGCAGTCCGTGGGTGTACGTGCTCATCGTGGGTGGCGGCCTCGGCATCGTCGGCCTGCTCATTCCGTATCTGTTCTATCGAAATCGCAGGGACAGCTGGAAATTCGCCGTACCGGAAGGGCAGCAGGCATGACGACCGGAGACGCCCCCGACCACAAGCGACGCTGGATCTACATCACCTCAGGTGTGCTGCTGGTGGTGTTCGCCCTGATCGGCCTGTTCACCTTCACCGCGATCCGCGAGAACACCCAGGCGAGCGCGAAAGCCGAACAGCTGCACAACAGTCTGGTCGCGGCCGGTCTGCCCGCACCGGAGACGAACGTGATCGCCGACGCGCTCGGCGACGACGGCGGGTCGGTCTGCCAGGACCCGACTTCGCCGATGATCAAGGCGAAATACCAGGCCTCGATCACCAACGGTGCGGCCGGACCCGGACAGCGTCCGGTGATCGGCCCGCGCGCGACCGCCGAGGCGGTGGCGCTCACGATCGCCACCTACTGCCCGGATCGCTTGCAGGACTATCTTTCTCATCTCGAGACCCTGAAGCTCGACGATACGACGAAGTGAGGCGCGAAGAGATGACCGACGATGTGACGGCGCTGCGCGGCAAGGTTTCCGGGCTGATGGGTCAGGCGAAAAAGGATCTGGCCCAGCTTGTTTCGTTCAAATCCGTCGCCGATCCGCGTCAGTTCCCGCCGGAAGGGTGTGCGCAGACCGCGCAGTGGGTGGCCGACGCGTTCGCCGCGGCCGGGTTGACCGAGGTGGGCCTGCACGAGACGCCCGACGGCAGCAAAGCCGTCATCGCGTCGAAGCCGGGGCCGCCCGGCACGCCGACGGTGCTGCTGTACTGCCACTACGACGTGCAGCCCCCGCTCGACGATGCCGCTTGGAAGACACCGGTCTGGACGCTGACCGACAAGGACGGGCGCTGGTACGGGCGTGGTGCGGCCGACTGCAAGGGCAATATCGTCACGCATCTGACCGCCCTGCGCGCGATCGGACCCGACTTCCCGATCGGGATCACGGTGGTGGCGGAGGGATCGGAGGAGCAGGGCACCGGCGGCCTGGAGAAGTTCGTCGTCGCCAATCCCGCTCTGCTGCAATCGGATGCGATCCTGGTCGCCGACTGCGGCAATTTCGCGGTCGGGGTGCCGACGTTCACCCAGACCCTGCGGGGGATGGTGAATGTGGTGCTGACGGTGACAACGCTGGAAGGGCCGATGCATTCGGGAATGTTCGGTGGACCGGCGCCCGATGCGCTCGCCGCGATGATCCAGCTGCTGTCGTCGTTGCGCGATGCCGAGGGCAACACCACGATCGACGGACTCACCGGCGATCAGAAGTGGACCGGCGCGCAGTATCCGTCGGCGGACTTCCGGTCGGACGCGGGTGTGCTCGACGGTGTCGGCCTGCTCGGCAACGGAACCGTGTCCGACATGCTGTGGGCGCGGCCCGCGCTGACCGTGCTGGGGATGGACGTGCCCGCGGTGGTCGGGTCGTCGGCGGCGATCCAGCCGAGCACCAGGGCCAGGCTCAACCTGCGCATCCCACCGGGCACCGACCCCAAGCAGGCCTACGACCTGCTGGAGAAGCACCTGCGCGCGCACGTGCCGTGGAACGCCGAACTCGACATCGAGGTCGAGGCGCTCGGCGAACCGTTCGTCGCGTCCACGCAGGGCCCCGCCCGCTCGGCCATGGAGAAGGCGATGGCGACCTCCTACGGCCGCGACGTGACCACCGAGGGGCAGGGCGGGTCGATCCCGCTGTGCAACGTCTTCGCCGATACCTACCCGAAGGCCGAGATCATGCTGATCGGCGTCGAAGAGCCGAAATGCTTGATCCACGCGCCCAACGAGAGCGTCGACCCCAGCGAGATCGAGCACATGGCACTGGCCGAGGCGCTGTTCCTGACCAGCTACCGCTGATCAGAACTGGCCCTGGTCCTCGGGTTCGAGTACGCGGAACTCGGTGCCTGCCGGGGCCATCTCGGTCAGCCTGCCGAAGTAGATGCCCTGGGCCGAGGGGGTGATGATGCCGTGGTGGATGGGCACCGCGGTGCGGGGGTTGACGGCGCGTAGGTAGTCGACGGCCTCGGCGATGCGCATCCACGGGGCGACGGCCGGGATGGCGAGCACGCCGACCGGGACCGGCGGCACCCACAGCGAGTCGCCGGGGTGGACCAGCTGGGCGGGGTCGGCCTCGGTGCCGAGCTGGAAGACGGTGTTGTCGATCACCGGGATCTCCGGGTGGATCACCGCGTGCCTGCCCCCGCCGCCGGTGATCTGTAAGTCACCGATATCGAGCACCTGACCGGCCGACACCGGCTCCCAGCCCTCGCTGCGCTGCTGCGCGGTCTGCGGATCCGACAGCAGCCGGGCGGTGGGGTTGTTCTCGATGAGATCGCCGATCCGATTCGGATCGATGTGGTCGGGGTGCTGGTGGGTCACCGCGATCGCGTCCAAGCCGGTGATGCCCTCGAACCCGTGCGCGAAGGTTCCGGGGTCGAACAGCACTTTCACGCCGTGCAGTTCCACGAGGATGCAGGAATGACCGAAGTGGGCGATGCGCATACCCGATGCTAAGCCGCCGTGACCCCGGAACGCGGGCACGACGGCCCGGTCAACTAAGATTTCCGAGGTAACCCCCACATCACTTGAGGAGCAACGCGTGGCACGAGTCGTGGTCGAGGTCATGCCGAAGGCCGAGATTCTGGACCCCCAGGGACAGGCCGTGGTCGGCGCGCTCCCGCGTCTGGGATTCGCCGGAATCTCGGATGTGCGGCAGGGCAAGCGATTCGAGCTCGAGGTGGACGACAGTGTGTCGGACGCCCAGCTCGAGCAGATCGCCGAGGCGCTGCTGGCGAACACGGTGATCGAGGACTGGAAGGTCGTTCGGGTCTCGTGAGCGCACGCATTGGCGTTATTACTTTCCCGGGCACGCTCGACGATGTCGACGCCGCTCGCGCGGTGCGGTTGGCCGGCGCCGAGGCTGTGAGCCTGTGGCATGCCGATGCCGATATCAAGGGTGTCGACGCGGTGATCGTGCCCGGTGGGTTCTCCTACGGGGACTACTTGCGGTGTGGTGCGATCGCACGGTTCGCGCCGGTGATGGGCGAGGTCGTTCGCGCCGCCGGGCAGGGTCTGCCGGTGCTCGGTATCTGCAACGGATTCCAGGTGCTGTGTGAGGCCGGGCTGCTGCCGGGTGCGCTGACCCGCAACGAGGGACTGCACTTCATCTGCCGCGACGAGTGGTTGAAGGTCGAGGCGACCGATACCGCGTGGAGTTCGCGGTATGAGCCGGGCGCCCAGATTCTTGTCCCGCTGAAGTCGGGCGAGGGGCGTTTCCAGGCTTCGGAGAAGGTGCTCGACGAGCTCGAAGGCGAAGGTCGCGTGGTGTTCCGGTACGCCGGTGACAACCCGAACGGTTCGCAGCGCGGGATCGCCGGGATTTCCTCGGCCAACGGGCGGGTTGTCGGTTTGATGCCGCACCCCGAGCACGCGACCGAGGCATTGACCGGACCCAGCGACGACGGTCTCGGCATGTTCTTCTCGGTGATCGATAGTTTCGTCAAGGCCTGACAGCCCCGCATCGGCACTAGAGCGTGTCGATGATGTCGAAGTCGACCCCGTTCGCCGTTGCCAGGTGGGCGGGGCCTACTGCTTGATTGCCCAGGAAACCCCGGCGGGTGGCCGGGCCGTCCAGCACCAGGCCCGTTTCCGCCGCGGCGATGATCGTTTTCACGTCGAGGGTGCCGGTGGTCTCGGCCAGGGTGTTCAGCAGGTGGATCGCCTCGTAGGTGGAGTTGCTGAAAGTGGTCAGCGCGGGGGCGAATCGACCCTGATGCCGGTGATAGCGGGCGCGGCGGGCACGACCTTCGGCGCTGTGGTTGTCGATGAAGAAACTCGACGCCACATAGAGGTTGGCGTTCGCTGATGGCCCCGCGCTGAGCAAAACGTTCTCGTCGACCGCCGGGCTGAGCCGGGGCATCATGGCGGGCAGGCCGGTGGCGGCGAACTGGCGATTGAAGCGGGCGGTGTCGGCGCCGACCATCAGGATCAGGACCGCGTCGGCCAGCAGCAGCGTCGGGTTGCCGAGGAAGTCGCCGAAATCGGCGGTGCCGAGCGGCACGTAGTGCTCGACGATGATGTCGTACGGATTCGGCAGGGATCGGCGCAGGGCTCGAGCGGTTCGGCGGGGCCAGATGTAGTCGTTGCCGATAACGGCCCAGCGGCGCACCCCCAGTTCGCGGGCCATCCACGCGGCCGCGGGAACTGTCTGGTGGTCGGGATGTTCGCCCACCAGCAGGACGCCGGGGCGTTCGTCGGGCAGGCCCTCGTGGTCGGTGGCGTACAGGTAGGGAACGCGGGCGTCCACGGCCTCGGCGACTGCTCGACGTACCGCGGAGGTGTGCCAACCGGTGATCGCGCCGACCATTCCGGTGGCCAGGAAGGCCGCTACTTCGGCGGCGACTTCGTGTGGTTCGCGGCCGCCGTCGAGGGTCGTGAGACGAATTTCACGGCCCAGAATTCCTGTGCCGCTATTGATTTCGTCTACTGCCAGGGAAATGGCCGCGGTACACGATGGCGCGATGATGCCGCCAGGGCCTTGTGTGGGCACGATCGAGAGAATCTCGATCGTTTCATCCCGGCTCTGGTCCAACGAGGGCATTCTGTACTCTATCGCCTAGCGCGAACAGGATTGTTCGAATGAATTTCTCGGCAGGTGGGAATGCAATCGGTGTCCATCATAAGTGGGTATTCCACGCTGCACGGCGCCCTGCGCTCCGCGGAGCGCAACTGGGTAGGCCGGCTCGAATCGGCGCTGTCGGCTGACAATCTCACGGCCGACCACTGGGCGATCCTGTCGCAGCTGTCCACCGACGACGGGATGACGATGTCGGAACTGGCCGCCCAGGCGCGGCTGGCCCCGTCGTCGGCCACCCGGCACGCGGACAATCTCGCCGAACGCGGATTGATCTTCCGGGTCGCCGCCACCGACGATCGTCGCCGGATCCTGATCGGCTTGAGCAGTCTCGGGGCCAAACTGGCCGCCAGGATCCGCGCGCAGGAAAAGCTCGCGGAGGAAGAATTACGCTGCCGCCTGGGGAATCGCCGCTACGGCGAGTTACTGGCCGCGCTCGCGGTGATCGCCGAACGCGACGACTGATCCGAGCGCGGTATTCCGGGGCGGGGTGCCGGGGCACGGCATCGTGCCTAGGATCGCAGGATGCCGGTTTCCTTGACAGCGGCCACGGCCAGCGGATTGTGTGCCTTCATCGATGCGTCACCCTCGCCCTTCCATGTGTGTGCGACGGTGGCGGCCGAGCTGGACGGCAACGGTTTCACGCCGTTGACGGAGGCGTCGGCGTGGGATGACGCGGGCGGCAAACACTATGTGGTGCGCGGTGGTTCGCTGATCGCGTGGGCTGACTACGACGCCGTCCCCGCGGCTCCGTTCCGGGTGGTCGGCGCGCACACCGACAGCCCCAACCTGCGCGTGAAGCAGCATCCCGATCTGGCAGGGGCGGGGTGGCAGCTCGTCGGGCTCGAGCCGTACGGCGGGGCTTGGCTGAACTCCTGGCTGGACCGCGAGCTCGGTCTGTCGGGGCGGCTCAGTGTGCGCGAGGGCGCGCGGATGCGCGATGTGCTGGTGCGGATCGACGAGCCGATCCTGCGGGTGCCGCAGTTGGCCATCCACCTGTCCGAGGACCGGCGCGGGGTCACCCTCGACCCGCAGCGGCACGTGAACGCGATCTGGGGGATCGGCGACGCGCCCGCCTCGTTCCTCGACTTCGTCGCCGAGCGGGCCGAGGTCGACGGTGCCGATGTGCTCGGCTGGGAACTGATGACCCATGACCTCGCGTCGAGCACGATCGTCGGTCGCGACCTCGACCTGGTGAGCGCGCCGCGGCTCGACAACCAGGGCACCTGCTACGCCGGACTGCAGGCCTTCCTCGCGGCCGCCGACGAGCCGGGTGCGGCGACGGCGGTGCTGGTGATGTTCGACCACGAGGAGGTCGGGAGCCAGTCCGATCGTGGGGCGCAATCGGATCTGCTGCCCGCCGTGCTGGAGCGGATCGTGCTGGCCCGTGGCGGTGGGCGCGCGGATTACCTTGCCGCGCTTGCCGGTTCGGTGGTCGCCTCCGGCGATATGGCGCACGCGACGCACCCGAACTACCCGGACCGGCACGAGCCCGCGCATCGCATCGAGGTCGGCGGTGGGCCGGTGCTCAAGGTGAATCAGAACCTGCGCTACGCCACCGACGCGGCGGGCGCGGGCGCGTTCGCCCTGGCGTGTGCGCAGGCCGGCGTGCCGCTGCAACGGTATGTCCACCGGGCCGACCTGCCCTGTGGCTCGACCATCGGCCCGATGACGGCGGCTCGCACCGGCATGTCGACCGTCGACGTGGGCGCACCCCAGCTCGCCATGCACTCGTGCCGCGAACTGATGGGTGCCGCCGACGTGCCCGCCTATGCCTCGGCCCTCGCGGCCTTCCTCACTCCGGAAGCAACGGACTGACGGCGGCGGGGGATCGGCTCGGCCTCGATGGCCGCCGAGGTCAGGCCGACGCGAGTTCCGGTGCGGCCGAGGACTTTCGGCTGGGGTGGTAGGTGAGCACCGCGTAGACGATCACGGCGAACGTGGTCCACACATAGCTGCTGCCGATGATCTGCTGCCACCAGGCCCAGGCCAGTTCCTTGTCGCCCGAATGTGGCAACACCCACTGCGGGCCCACGATGAACATCACCGTGAACAGAGCGACGAGGGTGGTGACGCCGCGAGAGCGGCGAGACACGGCCAGGCTGACCGCGACGACCAGCGCGGGCGCGACCCAGACCCAGTGATGCGACCACGACACCGGTGAGACCAACAGCACCGCCGCCGCGTTCACCAGCAGCGCGCCGACCTCGTTGCCCACGCCGATCAGGCGGTACATCCACACCGCGGCCAGCGCGATGGTGACCGCCGACAGACCGAGCCACAGGCCCGTCGCCAGCGATTCGTTCAGGCCGAGGCGGAACAGCGTGCCCTTGATCGACTGGTTGCCCGCGAAGTAGGGCGTGCCGATGCGGCCGGTGTCGGAGACGGTGTGGAACCAGTATTCGACCGAGTCCTTGGGGAACAGCAGGAAACCGACGCCCACCGCGCCCGCGGCCGAGACGACCATGGTGGCCGCGGCCTTCCAATCCCGGCGGAGCAGGAAGTACAGCAGATAGCCCGCCGGAATCAGCTTGATCGACACCGCGATGCCGATCAGCATCCCGCGCGGCCAGAACGGCTTGCGCACGAGAATGTCGAGGGCGACCGCGGCCATCAGGATCAGGTTGATCTGGCCGAAGTTGAACGTCTGGCGGACCGGTTCGAGGTACTGGGCGAGGCCGAGCCCGGCGATCAGCACGGTGAGCACCGAGATCCGGTCGAGTTCGGGGCGCACGCGAACCAGCACCAGCCACAACACGATTCCCAGGCTCGCCAGCGAGGTCAGCAGCACGACGACCTCGGCGACCACCAGCGGCATCAGCGCCAGCGGCACGAAGAACATCGCGGCCAGCGGGGGGTAGGTGAACGGCAGGCCCAGCCCGTACACCGGCGGCATCGGGCCGTAGAGGTCGCCGCCGTCGAGCCACACCCGCGCGCCGTTGCGGTAGACCTGCAGGTCGATGAACCCGTGCCACCAGTGCGCCAGCAGTGCGACGGCGGCGGAGACCACGAACAAACCGATGGCGGCGGTCAGCCAGCGTCGTTGGCGGTCCGGGTTGTCGGAATCGGGAATACGCGGCTCGACCTGCTCGGCAACCCCCGGACTTTCGTTCACAGCGCCAGAGTAATGGGTACCCCAATGGCCCAACCGCAAGTGTGACCAGACCGAATCCGGCCGCCTCCCCAGCGTGAGGGCAGGACGGGCGGCAGGCGGTTACCCCGCAACCATTAGACTCTGCAGATCAAGTTCCCCCCGGCCGAAAGGACCCTGGTCTCCCGTGACACTGCAGGTCGACACCGTCGCTACCGCCGCAGCCACCCCGGATGCTCCGCAGCCGTACAAGGAACTCGGTCTCAAAGACGACGAGTACGCCCGCATCAAGGAGATTCTGGGCCGTCGGCCCACCGATGCCGAGCTGGCGATGTACTCGGTGATGTGGAGCGAGCACTGCTCCTACAAGTCCTCCAAGGTGCATCTTCGCTATTTCGGTGAAACCACCACCGACGAGATGAAGGCCTCGATGCTGGCCGGGATCGGCGAGAACGCCGGCGTGGTCGACATCGGCGACGGCTGGGCCGTCACCTTCAAGGTGGAAAGCCACAACCACCCCTCCTACGTGGAGCCCTACCAGGGCGCGGCCACCGGCGTCGGCGGCATCGTGCGCGACATCATGGCCATGGGCGCGCGCCCGATCGCGGTGATGGACCAGCTGCGCTTCGGTGCGGCGGACGCCCCCGACACCCGTCGCGTGGTCGACGGCGTGGTGCGCGGCGTCGGCGGCTACGGCAACTCGCTCGGCCTGCCCAATGTCGGCGGCGAGACCGTGTTCGACGCCTCCTACCAGGGCAACCCCCTCGTGAACGCGCTGTGCGCGGGCGCGATGCGCGTGGAAGACCTGCACCTGGCCTTCGCCTCGGGCAACGGCAACCGGATCATCCTGTTCGGCGCGCGTACCGGCCTCGACGGCATCGGCGGCGTGTCCGTGCTCGCCTCGGACTCCTTCTCCGGTGACGAGTCCGGCACCGGCCGCAAGAAGCTGCCCGCCGTGCAGGTGGGCGACCCGTTCACCGAGAAGGTACTCATCGAGTGCTGTCTCGACCTGTACGCGGCCGGGCTGGTCGTCGGCATCCAGGACCTCGGCGGCGCCGGTCTGTCCTGCGCCACGTCCGAACTCGCCGCGGCGGGCGACGGCGGCATGCACATCGACCTGACCAAGGTCCCGCTGCGCGCCGCGCACATGACCCCCGCCGAGATCCTGTCGAGCGAATCGCAGGAGCGCATGTGCGCGGTCGTCACGCCGGAGAACGTCGACGCGTTCATGGCCGTCTGCAAGAAGTGGGACGTGCTGGCCACCGACATCGGTGAGGTCACCGACGGCGACCACCTCGTCATCACCTGGCACGGCGAGACCGTGGTGGACGTACCGCCGCGCACCGTCGCCCACGAGGGCCCGGTGTACGAGCGTCCCGTGCAGCGCCCCGACACCCAGGACGCGCTGATCGCCGACACCACCGCCACCCTGACCCGGCCCAAGACCGGCGACGAGCTGCGCGAGACCTTGCTCACGATGATCGCCAGCCCGCAGCTGTGCAGCCGCAAGTGGATCACCGAGCAGTACGACCGTTACGTGCGCGGCAACACCGTGCTGGCCGAGCACGCCGACGCGGGCGTCGTCCGCATCGACGAGTCCTCGGGCCGCGGTATCGCGCTGGCCACCGACGCGTCGGGCCGCTACACCAAGCTCGACCCGTACACCGGCGCGCAACTGGCGCTGGCCGAGGCGTTCCGCAATGTCGCCACCACCGGCGCCACCCCCAAGGCCGTCACCAACTGCCTGAACTTCGGTTCCCCGGAGGATCCGGGCGTGATGTGGCAGTTCCAGCAGGCCGTGCGCGGTCTCGCGGATGGTTGTGCGGCGCTGGGCATTCCGGTGACCGGCGGCAACGTGAGCTTCTACAACCAGACCGGCAAGGACGCCATCCTGCCCACCCCGGTGGTCGGCGTGCTCGGCGTGATCGACGATGTGCACCGCCGCATCCCGACCGGCCTCGGCCTCGAGCCGGGCGAGTCGCTGATCCTGCTCGGCGAGACCCACGACGAGCTGGACGGCTCGATCTGGTCGCAGGTCACCCACGACCACCTCGGTGGCGTGCCGCCGCGCGTCGACTTCGCCCGCGAGCAGCTGCTCTCGGAGGTGCTCACCTCGGGTTCGCGCGACGGCATGATCTCCGCCGCGCACGACCTGTCCGAGGGTGGCCTGGCACAGACCGTCATCGAGGCGGCGCTGGCAGGCGAAACCGGTTGCCGCATCGTGCTCCCCGAGGGTTCTGACCCGTTCGTGCAGCTGTTCTCCGAGTCGGCCGGACGCGTGCTCGTCGCGGTGCCGCGTTCGGAGGAGACCCGGTTCACCAAGATGTGTGACGCGCGGCAGCTGCCGTGGGTGCGCATCGGCGTGGTCGACCAGGGCTCGGATTCGGTCGAGGTGCAGGGGCAGTTCTCCGTGACACTCGCCGAATTGCGCGAGGCATTCGAAGGCACGCTGCCTAAGCTGTTCGGAGCGCACACCGCCTGATCGGACAGAGGAGTCGAGCTTGTGACCACTGAGGATACGAGCTCGGCTTCTCCACCGGCAGTTCGCGAGAACCTCTTCATCAGGGGAATTCACCTGGTGGAGAGGTTTTTTCATCCCAACTACGCCGGCTTGATCGTGGCGACGTTGTTCTTCGGGTTGTCGCTGACACCCTCGCTGCTGCCGCGTGACTGGTTCTTCCAGGGGCTGGTCAGCGGCATCAACGCGACGATCGGCTATGGGCTCGGTTGCTTGCTGGCGTGGGCCTGGCGCAAATGGGTGGCGCCGCGGATCACCTGGCCCGAGCAGGTGCGCACGGCATGGGCTCGGCGGCCGAGCTGGCTGGTGGTGGCGCTGCAGAGCGCGATCGTGATGGCGTGCCTGATCTTCGCGGTGCTGATGAGCATCCAGTCCTCGAAGTGGCAGCGGCAGATCACCGATCTGATGGGGATGGAGCCGGTGTCCGACGCGGGGTATCCGCGGACGGTGCTGGTCGGCGCGGTGGTGGTCGGACTGCTGATCTGGATCTCGCGCCTGGTGATGCGATTGGTGCGCGCGGTGACGCGGGCGCTGAACCAGTGGGTGCGGATTCCGGCGGCGTTCGCCCGGCCGCTCGGGGTGATCGTCGTGCTGGTGGCCGCGGTGCTGCTGTTCAACGGTGTGCTGGCGAAAGGCTTTTTCGCCGTCGCCAATTCGGCGTTCAGCGCGCGCAACAGTCACACCTCACCGAACGCGGTCCAGCCGACGCTGCCCGAACGCTCCGGCAGCCCTGAGTCGCTGGCCAAGTGGGACACGCTGGGTTCGGAGGGCCGATGGTTCGTGGCGAACGCGCCGACCGCTCTCGCGATCGGGCAGGTCACCGGAAAGCCCGCGCGCGAACCGATTCGGGTCTACGCGGGGCTGGAATCCGCGGACGGGGTCGAGGCGCAGACCGATGTGGCCATCGCCGAACTCGACCGCACCAAGGCCTTCGAACGCGAAGTGCTGGTGGTGATCAGCACCACCGGCACCGGCTGGGTCGATACCGTCAGCGCCGAGGCGATCGAGTTGATGTTCGGCGGCGACACCGCGCTGGTGGCGACGCAGTACTCGTATCTGCCCAGCGCGCTGTCGTTCCTGTCCGACCGGGACAAGTCGATGACCATGGGGCGCACGCTGTTCGACAAGGTGTACGAACGCTGGTCGGCGCTGCCCGAAGACGCCAGGCCCAAGCTGCTGGTCTACGGCGAGAGCCTCGGTTCGCAGGGGTCGGAGGGTGCGTTCTCCGGTCTGGCCGACATTCGCAACCGCACCGACGGCGTGCTGTGGGTGGGACCGCCCAACTCCAACCGGTTGTGGTCGGAATTCGTGACCCGACGTGACCCCGGCACCGACGAGATCACCCCGATCTACGCCGACGGGATGTCGGTGCGGTTCGCCGCCGACGACGATCAGCTGGCCCGGCCGACGCCGGCCTGGAACGACCCGCGCATCACCTACCTGCAACACGCCTCCGACCCGGTGGTGTGGTGGTCGCCGGATCTGCTGTTCAGTCAGCCGGATTGGTTGCGGGAGAAGCGCGGACCCGATGTTTCACCGGCCATGTCGTGGTATCCCATCGTCACGTTCTGGCAGGTCGCCGCGGATCTGCCGCGCGCGCAGACGGTGTCGGACGGGCACGGCCACAACTACGGCAACCTGGTGCCCGACGCGTGGGCCGCAGTGGCCCAACCATCGGACTACACACCGGAATTGGCTGCCCGGATTCGGGTGTTCCTCGAAGAATCCATGGCTACCGAACGTCAGTTGAAGTGACGAACCGGGGGCGCCGAACCCCTCGATCGGCGCCGCCCGGCTCGGCTCACGACACCGATTTGAACGGATTGTGTTCGGCGATCAGCTGTTCCAGCCGCGCCTCGTCGATCCGCCCGATCAGTGACTGAGTCTCCTGCTGGTCGCGCACGACCTTGGCGAGGGTGAAGCAGCTGGTCACCAGGAACAGGCCCGACATCGCCAGGAACGCGCGCTGCCAGCCGTCCAGCGGCAGGTACGCGATTCCGGCGCCGGTCCCGAACAGGCTCACAGCGAACGCGATCGCGGCCTGGGCCATGTAGGCCGAGGTGTTCTTCGGCTTGGTGTTTGTGCTCATGGCTCTCAGTGTGCTGATCCTCGGTGTCGCGATCGCGCGTACAACTACTCGAGTGCGGTACGTAGTTTGTGAGCGGCTCCGCAGTCACAAATCCGGTGATTGTCGGTACCGGCCGCCATACTGGGGCGGTGACCGAGCGCGCTTCGACTACCGCGATGCTGCGTGCGCGCGGCGCCGTGGTCTTGCGGCGCGTCGAGGTCGTCGTCGATCTGAATTACGTCGGATTGGTGCTGGCAACGCTGTTCTTCGGGCTGTCGGTGACGCCTTCGCTGGTGCCGCGTGACTGGCTGTTCCAGGGGCTGATCAGCGGGATCAACGCCGCGATCGGTTACGGGCTCGGATGTGTGCTCGAGTGGTTGTTCCGGCGGTGGGTGCGGTCGCGGATTCCGATTCCGAGCCCGTCCGATCGGCTGCGATACGCGATCAAGGCGACCGTGCTGGTGGGGTGTGCGCTGGTGGCGGCGCTGATGCTGGTGCAGTCGGCGCGGTGGCAGCGCGAGATCACCTCGCTGATGGGGATGGCGGGCACCACCACGCCCGCCTATCTGCGGACCGGACTGCTCAGCATGGCCGTCGGGGTGGCGGTGGTGGCCGCGTATCGGACGGTGCGCGTCATGGTGCTCGGCCTGGCTCGCCAGCTCAATCGGTGGGTGCGGGTGCCGCGCGAAGTGGCGCCCGCCGCCGGGTTGCTGGTGCTGGTCGTGCTCGCGGTGACGATCTTCAACGGCGTCGCCTCGCGGGCATTCTTCGCGGTGGCCAACTCGGCGTTCAGCGTGCGCAACGATCGGGCCACGCCGTACGCGGTGCAGCCGATCGCGCCGGAGCGTTCGGGGAGTCCGGGATCGCTGGCGCCGTGGCAGTCGCTGGGGTTCGAGGGGCGGTGGTTCGTGTCCAACGGGCCGAGTGCCGCCGCGATCACCGAGGTGACGGGAAAGACCGCGCGCGAACCCATCCGGGCCTATGTGGGGTTGGAGTCGGTGACTCGGGACCAGACCGCCGCGCAGCTGGCCGTCGCCGAACTGGAGCGGACCAAAGCCTTCGAACGCGAGGCGATGGTGGTGGTCACGACGACCGGGACCGGGTGGGTCAACGGGATGGCCGCGGGCGCCGTGGAATACCTCTACGGCGGGGATACGGCGATCGTGGCGACCCAGTTCTCGTATCTGCCCAGCGTGCTCTCGTTCCTGTCGGACCGGGACAAGGCGGCCGCGGCCAGCCGGGAGCTGTTCGACGCGGTGTACGAGCGGTGGTCGGCCCAGCCGGAGGGGCATCGGCCCAAACTGTTCGTCTATGGGGAGAGCCTGGGTTCGCAGGGGTCGGAGGAGGCGTTCGACGGGCTGGCCGATCTTCGCGAGGAGGTCGACGGCGCGTTGTGGGTGGGGCCGCCGAATTCGAATCGGTTGTGGCGGCAGTTCGTCGACCGCCGTGATCCGGGGACGCCCGCGGTGGCGCCGGTGTACGCGGACGGGCTCGTCGTCCGATTCGCCGATGACGCGACAGATCTCGATCGCGCCGAGCCGTGGCGCGAACCCCGCATCGCCTATCTGCAACATCCGTCCGACCCGATCGTGTGGTGGTCGGCCGATCTGATCTTCACCCGGCCGGATTGGTTGAGCGAACCGCGCGGTCCCGATGTGTCGACACAGATGCGGTGGGCGCCGTTCGTGACGTTCTGGCAGGTCACGGCCGATCTCACCAACGCGCAGGGGGTGGTCGACGGGCACGGGCACCGGTACGGGAGTTTGGTGCTGGACGGGTGGTTGGCCGTCGCGGCGCCGCCGGGGTTGAACGGTGATGTCGTCGAAAGCATCCGTGTCGCACTGGAATCGGCGGAAACCTACGAGCGGGAGGTGAAGTGAGAAGGCTCGAAGCCGTTGCCGCGCTGGCCCTTCCGCTGCTGTGGAGCAACCGGGTTCTCCCCGCTCTCGATCTTGCGCTGCGGGGCCGCACCGCGGCGAACATCGCTTTCGCGACGGGCTACACGAAACTCTTTCGGGGTAACCCGAACTGGTTGTCGCCCAGTGGCTTCCGCTGGGGTTTCGGCAGTGCGGCCGTCGTCGTCGCCGGCTACGCCGTCGCCCTGTCGATCCCGTCCCTGCGTCGCCTCCCGCTCGAGATCGCTGTCCGCGCACCGGAGACATCGACCCTCGAATGGATCGGCCTGCACATCCCCGTGGGCACGGTCCTGGCCGAGGAAGCCGTCTTCCGCGGAACCCTCGACCCGGTGCTCGCCGAGAGCGCCGGGTCGCTCGCACCCGTGATCAGCGCCCTCGATTTCGGCCTCTGGCACATCCGACCGGCACGGGTCGCGGGCGATCCGGTTGTCCCCACGGTGCTGGCCACCACCCTCGCCGGCCTCGTTTTCACCGAACTCCGGCGCCGGTCGGGTAGCGCCACCGCGCCCGCGCTCCTGCATCTGGCGATCAATGCCGGCGGAGCGCTCGCGCCCGCCGCCGCTCGGTGGGTGGACGGGCTGCGGCGGTAACCCCGCTCAGGCAGTCGCGACGAAATCGGCGACGGCCTCGGTGAAGGCGTCGTTGTCGTCGCCCGCGGCGGTGTGGGCCGCGGCGCTGATCTCGGCCAGGCGGGCGTGCGGTGTGAGCGCCAGGAATGCCGCGGCGCCCTCGTCGCTGACCACGTCGGACTTGCCGCCGCGGATCAGCAGGACCGGGATGGTGAGCGCCTCGGCGGCGGCTTCCATCTCGACGATGCGGGCTTCCGGGTCGTCGTTGACGTCGCTGATCAGGTCCGGGTCCCAGTGCCAGTACCAGCGGCCGTCCCGCTGACGCAGGTTGCGCAGGAGACCGTCGGCGTTGTCGGGACGCGGGCGGTGCGGCAGGTAGGCGGCGACCGCGTCGGCCACCTGGTCGAGGGTGTCGAAACCGTCGCGGTGCCTGCCGAGGAAGTCCATCACGCGCGCCACGCCCGTGGACTCCGAGCGGGGCACGATGTCGACCAGCACGAGTGCGCGGATCGCGCTGCCACCCGGCGTCGCGGTGGCGAGCAGCCCGGTGATCCCGCCCATGCTGGCCCCGACCACCACAGCGCCCGCGTCCCGCGTCGCACCGAGCTGTTCGAGCACGGTGTGCAGGTCGGCCACCATCACGGTCCTGGAGTAGTCCGCCTCCGGTGACCAATCGCTGTCCCCGTGTCCCCGCGCGTCGACGGCGACAACTCGCATCCCCGCCGCGGCCAGCGCCCGTCCCGTCCGCTTCCACGAATGCCGGTTCTGTCCGCCGCCGTGCAGCATCACGACCAACGGGCCGCCTTCGGCGCCGAAGCTGTCCGCGACCAGGGCGAGCCCGTCGGCAGCGCGCAATCGCAGCGTTGTCGGCTCGAGGGGATCGGTGACACTCATAGGACGAATGTACGACGAGCCCCGCCGATCGGCGCCGTCGGGCGTTCGATCGGCCGTCGGGGCGCTGCCGTGAGCCCCTGTTTCAGCTGTCGGACCTGGTCCAGGTCAGGTACTCGGCGTCGCGGGACGGTGTGCCGTTCCACGGGTGCTCGGGGAAGTCCTCGTCGCGCACTTCGGTCCGGCCAGGGAGGTGGGCGCACACGCAGGCGATGGTCAATGTGTCTGTGCGGGAGCCGAGTTCGTCGGCCTTGAGCTCGTGAGCCAGGTCGGTGGCGACCGGGAGGAGGTCGTTCATCGTCGCGGTGCCCGGCAGGCAGAGGTCGAGGTACAAGTCGACCGAGCCCGGTCGCCCGGGCGAGACGGCCGATCTTCCCGCGGCTATGCGGACATCCGGTGGCAGGCGGGTGCGCTGCATGAATTTCGAGAGGTCGAATCCGGCGATCGTTTGTGGGCCGGTCACGTATTTGCCCTGGCACGCCAGCACGGTCTGTGGCGGATCGGGCGGGGTGGTGTCGTCGGGCGTCTGGCAGGCGGCGATCAGCGTCGCCGCGGGGATCGAGATCAAGGCTGTCGCGCGTCTCATCGGAAGTCACGCTAGCGGGTGTTCGACGTTCGGGTCACGGAGTCGGCTCGGGTGACCGGAATGTCGGTGAACGTCGGTAGCGTCTCGCGGTATGGCTGGACGGAATGTGGTCGACCCCGCGCAGGTGCGGGCGGCTGTGCTGGGTGTGGGGGAGTGGTTGCGGGATCCGGCGTTGCCGGTGCCGGGGCGGGGGGAGTTGGGGGCCGCGGTGAAGGGGACGGCGCGGGCCCTGGCGGGGAGTGCGCCGGGGCATTCGGTGGAGGTGCGGGTGCCGCCGTTCGTGGCCGTGCAATGCATCGAGGGGCCTCGGCATACCCGGGGGAATCCGCCGAATGTGGTGGAGACGGATGCGCGGACCTGGTTGTTGCTGGCTACCGGGCTGCTCGGATTCGACGACGCGGTGCGGGCGGGGGTGGTGAGCGCCTCGGGGACAAGGGCGGGGGAGATCGCGGGGTGGCTGCCGATCGTGCCGTTGCCCGCGCGGGACGACCCGGCTGCCGAGTAGCGGCAACCGGGTCGCCAACTCACGCGGCCGCGGTGTGCTTGCGGTGCAGGCCCTTGTAGTCGTAGTAGCGGGTGATGATCGTGCCGAGGACGACGGCGATCGCGATGCCGAGCAGCGACATCCAGATGCCGCGGTCGAGACCCGCCGCATAGCTGGCGTCGAAGTACAGGATCGAGCGGACACCGAGGAACACCTGGTGCATCGGCTCGAATTCGGCGAGCCACGCGAGATAGGTCGGCGTCGCCTCGATCGGGACGGTACCGCCGGAGGACGGCAGACCGAGGATGACGAACAGGGTCAGGTTCACCAGCAGACCCGCGGTGCCCAGGGCGGCCAGCGTCATCAGCGCGGTCCAGCCGACCGCGATCATGGCGAGCACCGAGAACAGGAACAGGGCGAGCGGATTGTCGACCGGCATGCCCACTACCTTCGCCACCAGCAGGAACACCAGCGAAACGATCACCGCGACCAGCGCCGAAACCCCCCACTTGATGAGCAGGGTGTGAAAGCGCGAGATCGGGGTCGGCGGATAGTGCACGGACCAGGGGCCGTATTCGGTGGGCATGAAGCCGAGCTGGGAATCGACCATCGTGTGGATCACCATCGCCCCGACCATCCCGGCCAGCAGCAGGAGCAGGGAGAAGAAGAATGCCGTCAGGCCGATCCCGGTGCCGCTCGGCAGCGGACGGAATTCCTGCGCGACCACATCGATCGGGCTCTCGAGGGTGATCATGGCCGCGCCGGACACCTGCGGCGGCGGCGCGCCCGCCGGTGTTTCGGCCAGGGTCGCCCGTACCTGCTCGGTCAGTTGGAGCCCGACCTGCTTGTCGACCTCCGACAGCGCCCGGTCGCCGATGCGCTGCACGATCCCGACGCCGTAGGCGCCCATGCGCGGGTTGGTCTGCAGGGTGATGATCGGCCGTTCCATCTCGCCGGGCACGATGCTGCCCGTGCCGAGAATGCCCAGGCGTTTGCTGAAATCGCCGGGGATGATGATCGCGCCGTACACCTGTCCGGTGCGCAGCAACTGCTCGGCCTCCGATTTTCCGACGACGCGCAAGTCGATCTGATCGGCGGGCACGCCCGCGACGAGCGCATCCGCGATCTGCTTGCCGAAATCGACCTGCTTGCGCTGATCGCCCGAGCCCATGACATCGCCGACGTCGGAATCGACGAGCGCGATCGGGAAGTCGTGCAGATTCTTCTCCGGGTCGGCGATATAGCCGAGGTACATGAAGCCGAGCAGTGCGGTGAGCACGGTCAAGACCGCGGTCGGCGCGAGCACGATGCGAGCCCAGTGACGCCGATTCAAGTTCGGTGTGGCGAACGTCGCTTCGCCGAGAGGTTTCTGGTCGGAATCAATCGGCTCCGCACCGGTGTTGTCGCTATGCGACCCGGTTCCACCGGCTGCAACGTGTGCACTGTCGTCCGTCGTCACGATGCGCACCGTAACAGCTCTGTGTGGCCGATCGGCGGGTTCGTGACCAGTGGATTGCTGCCGGGATGCGAGCGCGCGTACTACCCGCTGCGGATGACCCGTAGACTGACTAGTGCCCCCAGCCCGCCCGAACAGGGAGCAAACGGTGACCGACGTCGATCCCACGATCGTCCCCACGCCCAATACCCCCGACGAGATCGAACACGACCCTCGCGAGGAGTGTGGCGTCTTCGGCGTCTGGGCTCCCGACGAAGACGTGGCGAAGCTCACCTACTACGGCCTGTACGCCCTGCAGCATCGCGGGCAGGAGGCGGCCGGAATCGCCGTTTCCGACGGCTCCCAGATCCTGGTCTTCAAGGATCTCGGCCTGGTCTCCCAGGTCTTCGACGAGCAGACGCTCGCGGCAATGCCGGGGCATATCGCCGTCGGGCACTGTCGCTACTCCACCACCGGTGGCGTCACCTGGGAGAACGCGCAGCCGATCTTCCGCACCACCTCCGTCGGCTCCGGCCTCGCTCTGGGCCACAACGGCAACCTGGTGAACACCGCCGAATTGGCCGGTCGCGCACGCGAACTCGGCCTGATCGGCGCCGGTGTGATCGATGGCCGCCCGCAGATGACCGGCGCCACCTCCGACTCCGACATCGTCACCGCGCTGCTGGCGCACGCCTCGGCGGACTCCAGCATCGAGGCCGCCGCGATGGAGCTGCTGCCGCAGCTGCGCGGCGCGTTCTGCCTCACCTTCATGGACGAGCACACCCTCTACGCCGCGCGTGACCCGCACGGCGTGCGCCCGCTGGTGCTGGGCAGGCTCGACCGTGGCTGGGTCGTCGCGTCCGAGACCGCCGCGCTCGACATCGTCGGTGCCGCGTTCGTCCGTGAGATCGAGCCGGGCGAGCTGCTGGCCATCGACTCCGAGGGCGTGCGCTCCATGCGTTTCGCCAATCCCGAGCCCAAGGGTTGCGTCTTCGAGTACGTGTACCTGGCGCGCCCCGACACCACGATCGCCGGTCGCTCGGTGCACTCCACCCGCGTGGAGATCGGCCGCAAGCTGGCCAAGGAGCATCCGGTCGAGGCCGACCTGGTGATCCCGGTGCCCGAGTCGGGCACGCCCGCCGCGGTGGGTTACGCCCAGGGCTCCGGCATTCCGTACGGCCAGGGCCTGATGAAGAACGCCTATGTGGGCCGTACCTTCATCCAGCCCAGCCAGACGATCCGTCAGCTCGGCATCCGCCTCAAGCTCAACCCGCTGCGCGAAGTGATCCGGGGCAAGCGACTGATCGTCGTCGACGACTCCATCGTGCGCGGCAACACCCAGCGCGCGCTGATCCGCATGCTGCGCGAGGCCGGTGCACTCGAGATCCACGTGCGCATCGCGTCGCCGCCGGTGAAGTGGCCCTGCTTCTACGGCATCGACTTCGCCTCGCGCGCGGAGCTGATCGCCAACGGCACCGGCGCCGACGACAGCTACGCCGACATGGTCGAGAACGTGCGCCGCTCCATCGGCGCCGACACTCTCGGCTACGTCTCCACCGAGGGCATGATCGCCGCCACCGAGCAGCCGCGCTCGCGACTGTGCACCGCCTGCTTCACCGGCGACTACCCGATCGAACTGCCGCCGGAGGCCGCCATCGGCAAGAACGTGCTCGAGGGGATGCTCTCGGGCAAGGCCGAGTCGAAGCTGCTCGGTGAGAACGCCAACGTGGACGCACTGAGCCGTCCATAACACGTGTCGGCGGTAAAGACACGTCGCACTACGCCGCACCAGAGGGGCCGGACAGGATAAACCTGATCGGCCCCTTTTGTGTTGTGTACGAGAGTAATTCCGGTAACCGGCAATTTCGTAAGATTAGTTCATAACATGGCGGCAATAATTCGGACCATTTGAAACTGGGCGGTAATGGTTCACCTGTACGGTCCCTCGATATATCGCTAGCTCACCATGTAGTCGTCGCCCCTGTGATCCGGGTGCGACGGCTGCGCGGCGTTCGAGAATGGGACCTGATGTTGAACAAGGCACGAAGTACGCGCGCGAAACAAATTGCCGCAGTGGGTATTACCGCCGCTGTCGCCGCCGCGCTGGCCGGTTGTGGCTCCGGCCGCACCGATGAGGCGGGCTCCGGTGCGGGCCTGGTCGTCGGTACCACCGACAAGATCTTCTCGCTCGACCCGGCCGCGGCATACGACAACGGTTCGCTGCTGGTGGAGAACCAGATCTATTCGTATCTGCTGAACTTCGCACCGGGCGATACCACGCCCAAGCCCGACGCGGCGGAAAAGTGCGAATTCACCACTCCCACTGTGTACACCTGCAAGATCAAGTCCGGGCTGAAATTCGCCAGCGGTAACCCGCTGACCGCGAAGAGCGTGAAGTTCTCCTTCGACCGGATGGTGAAGATCAACGATCCGCACGGTCCCGCGTCGCTGCTCGGCAATCTCGAGAAGACCGATGTGGTCGACGATCTCACCGTCGCGTTCACGCTGAAGGTCGCCAACGATCAGACCTTCCCGACCATCCTGCCGACCCAGGCGGGCCCCATCGTCGACGAGGCGGTGTTCCCGGCCGACAAGGTGGCCACCGACGACGAGGTCGTCAAGGCCAAGGGCTACTCCGGCCCGTACACGATCTCGAGCTACGACAAGAACAAGCTCGTCGAGTACCAGGCCAACCCCGATTACCAGGGCATCCTCGGCACACCGAAGACCAAGACGGTGTCGACCAAGTACTACGCCACCTCCGACAACCTGAAGCTGGACCTGCAGAACGGCGCCATCGACGTCGGCTACCGCTCGTTCACCCCCACCGACATCGACTCCCTGCGGGCCGATTCCAAGGTGAAGGTCACCGACGGCCCCGGCGGCGAGCTGCGCTACGTGGTGTTCAACATGAACACCATGCCGGGCAACACCCCGGAGCAGAAGCTGGCCGTACGCAAGGCATTCGCGTCCTCCGTCGACCGCGAAGCACTGGCCAACGGCGTCTACAAGGGCACCTATCAGCCCGCCTTCGGCTACGTGCCCGCCGGCATGGCGGGTGCGGCCGAGCCGCTCAAGGACCTCTACGGCGCCAAGCCGGACAAGGCCGCGGCCGCGAAGTTCCTCGCCGACGCGGGCGTGACCACCCCGGTGACGCTGAACCTGCAGTACAACCCCGATCACTACGGCTCGAGCTCCTCGGAGGAGTACGCGGCGGTCAAGTCGCAGCTGGAGGCCTCGGGTCTGTTCAAGGTGAACCTGCAGTCCACCGAGTGGGTGACCTACCAGAAGGAGCGCGCCTCCGACGGTTACCCGATGTACCAGTTCGGCTGGTTCCCGGACTTCCCGGACGCCGACAACTACCTGACGCCGTTCTTCGGCCCGAACAACTTCCTGCAGTCGCACTTCGAGAACCCCGGCATCAATGCCCAGCTCACCGCCGAGACCACCGAGGGCGACCCCACCAAGCGGGCCGAGTTGCTGAAGAAGATCCAGACCGATCTGGCGCAGAACTTCCTGCCGACCCTGCCGCTGCTCTCGGGTAAGCAGGTCGCGGTGTCGAAGCCGGGCGTCGACGGTGTCGATCAGACCCTCGACGGCTCCTTCAAGTTCCGGTTCACGGTTCTGAGCAAGTGAGTGACGTTGCTGCTGCGCCCGGATCACCGATCCGGGCGCGGCGTTTCGGGTGGATGCGCGGCGGGGGTTCCCGCCAGGTGGCTTTGCTGCGGTACCTGCTGATTCGGCTGTTGCTGATTCTGCCGACCGCGTGGTTGCTGGTGACAGTGGTGTTCTTCCTGATGCGGGTGATCGGTGACCCGATCAGCGCGGCCATGGGTGGCCGGCTGACCCAGGACCAGATCGAAGACCGCAAGGAAGCCGCGGGGCTCAATCGCCCTATCCTGACGCAGTATTGGGAGTACATCACCGGCTTCCTGCACGGTGACTTCGGACGGACCCAGGACAACCAGGCGATCAGCGATGTGGTGATCACCTACGGTGCCGCCACCTTCGAACTCGTCTTCTGGGGTCTGCTCGTGGCGTTCGCGGTCGGTGTTCCGCTGGGCAGATACGCCGCGACACACCGGGATACGCCCTCGGACGCGTTCCTGCGGTTCTCCGCGGTGCTGGCCTACGCGGCACCGGTGTTCTTCGTGGGCATGCTGCTCAAGCTGATCTTCTCGGTATGGCTGGGCTGGTTCCCGGTCGGCGGCCGGGCCAGCACCGACGTAGAGCTGGCGCTGCAACATGTCTCGCCGAAGACGAACATCCTGATCATCGATTCGATCCTCTACGGCGAACCGTCCTATGTGCTCGACGTGCTCGAACACGCGGTGCTGCCCGCGGTGGCCCTTGGGCTGCTCACCGGCGGCATCTTCCTGCGGCTGGTGCGGGTGAACCTGATCCAGACGCTGCGCAGCGATTTCGTCGAGGCGGCGCGGGCGCGCGGATTGTCCACGCGGGTGGTCACCGGTAGGCACGCGGTGCGCAACGCGCTGATCCCGATCATCACGGTGATGGGCATGTGCATCGCGATGATGCTCGGCGGCGCGGTGCTCACCGAGACCACGTTCGAATGGAAAGGCCTGGGCTATCAGCTCGCCGAGTATCTGCGGGCGCGCGACTTCATCGCGGTGCAGGGCATCGTGGCGTTCATCGCGCTGGTTGTCGCGGTGATGAGCTTCGTCGTCGACGCCATCGTCGCGCTGATCGACCCGAGGGTGAGGTTCTGATGACTACCGCTGTGAAACGCCGGCGTCTGCCCGGCGCCGAACTGTTGTCGAAAACCTCGGGGCTGCAACGGGTCACCCTCATCACCGGCTTGGTGCTGGTCGGTGTGTTCGTGTTCGTGGCGGCGTTCGCGCCGTTGCTCGCGCCCTACGGGCTGGCCCAGAACTCCGCTGACGGAGTGGCTTTCGTGCCGCAGCAAGGTCCCTCGGCCGAGCACTGGTTCGGTACCTCGGTGCGCAGCGAGGACGTGCTCTCGCGGGTGCTGTTCGGCGCGCGCACCGCGCTGCTGGTGATCGCGATCTCGGTGACGCTGTCGCTGCTGATCGGCGTGCCGCTGGGGCTGCTGTCGGGGTTCGTGGGGCGCTGGGTGGACAAGACGCTGGTGCTGATCATGGACGCCATCTACGCGTTCCCGTCGCTGCTGCTGGCGATCGTGGTGTCGATCGTCGTCGCGGGCGGCACGTCGAGCAGTCTCGGCGGCATGCTGTCGGCGGCCATCGCGATCACGGTTGTCTATGTGCCGCAGTACTTCCGGGTGGTGCGCAACGCGACGGTCGCGGTGAAGACCGAGCCGTACGTGGACGCCGCCCGGGTGACCGGGGCGTCGACGACGCGAATCATGTTCCGCCACATCCTGTCCAACGTCACCGGCTCGCTGCCGGTGATCGTCACGATCAATGCCGCCGACGCCATCCTCACCCTCGCCGCGCTCGGCTTCCTCGGGTTCGGCATCGAACCCACCCAGGCCGCCGAGTGGGGCTACGACCTGAACAAGGCGCTCAACGATGTCTCCAACGGCATCTGGTGGACCTCGATCTTCCCCGGCACCGCGATCGTGCTGGTGGTGCTCGGGATGACGCTGGTCGGCGAGAGCCTCGACGAAACACTGAACCCGCTGCTGCGCACCCGGCGTGCGGTCACCTCGGCAGACAAGGAAACAGTCGATGAGTGAAAAGACCGCCGCACTGGCTGTTTCGGGGTTGTCGGTCACTTTCTCGACCGACAGCGGGCCCGTGAACGCGGTACGCAACGTGTCCTACGAGGTGTTCCCCGGTGAGGTGCTCGCCATCGTCGGCGAGTCCGGGTCGGGCAAATCGGTGAGTTCGCGCACCGCCATCGGACTGCTGCCGCATTCGGCGTCGGTGCGCGGGCTGGTGACCATCGGCGACCGGCCGGTCACCTCGATGACCGAACGTCAGCTCACCGCACTGCGCGGCGGCGAGGTGTCGATGGTGTTCCAGGAACCGGCGCGTGCGCTGGACCCGCTGTTCACCGTCGGCTTCCAGATCTGTGAAGCGCTGCGCGCGCACAGCGGGATGGGCCGAAAAGCCGCCAAGGCCAAGGCGATCGACCTGTTGCGCCTGGTCGGTCTGCCCGATCCCGAGCATCGCGTCGACTACTACCCGCACCAGCTCTCCGGCGGGCAGAAACAGCGCGTGATGATCGCGATCGCCATCTCGTGTGAGCCGAAGGTGATCATCGCCGACGAGCCGACCACCGCGCTCGATGTCACCGTGCAGGCCGAGATCCTGGAACTGCTGCGCGATCTGCGCGATCGGCTCGGCAGCGCGATCGTGCTGATCACCCACAACATGGGTGTCGTGGCCGACCTCGCCGATCGGGTGGTGGTGATGCGCGCGGGCGAGGTGGTCGAGCAGGCGCCGGTGCACGAGCTGTTCGCCAGCCCGAAGGCCGACTACACCAAGGCGCTGCTCGATGCCGTTCCGCATCTCGGTGCGGCGACCATCGAGCGGCCCGTGATCGACCGGACCGTCGAGCCCGTGCTCGATGTGAAGGATCTGGTCGTCACGTTCCCCGGGCCGTTCGGCCGGCCCGCCTTCCGGGCCGTCGACGGCGTCAGCTTGCAGATCAGGCCGGGGGAGACCCTGGGGCTGGTCGGCGAGTCGGGGTCGGGCAAGTCGACCATCGGGCGCTGCGTGGCCGCGTTGCAACGGCCGAGCGAGGGGCACGTGCTGATTCGCGGGCAGGACATCGCGGATCTGTCCCAGCGCAAGCTGCGGCCGATCCGGCGGCGGTTCGGGTTCGTGTTCCAGGACCCGGCCGGATCCCTCAACCCCCGCCTGACCGTCGGCGAATGCGTCGCCGAGCCCCTGGTCGTGCACGGCATCGGTGACAAGGCGAGCATTCGCGCGCGGGTCAGGCACATGCTCGACGACGTGCAGCTGCCCGCGGGCACCGAGAACCGGTACCCGCACGAACTGTCCGGCGGGCAGCGTCAGCGGGCGAGTCTGGCGCGCGCGCTCGTGCTCGACCCCGATCTGCTCGTGGCCGACGAGCCCACCAGCGCGCTCGATGTGTCGGTGCAGGCGGCGGTACTCGAGCTGTTCGCCGAGTTGCAGCGTGGTTGCGGTTGGGCGTGTCTGTTCATCAGCCACGACCTCGCCGTCGTCGACCAGCTCGCGGACCGGATCATGGTCCTGCGCGAGGGATCTTGCGTCGAGGAAGGCGACAACGAACAGATCCTGCGCAACCCGCAGCACGAGTACACCCGCCGCCTCGTTGCCGCCGTTCCGGTCCCCGACCCGGTCGAACAGCGGCGGCGTCGCGCCGAGATCGCCGCCACATTCGCCACCGAACTGGAACAATGAGGTAGGAGCCGCACGACACCTGGACTGGCGGATCACATAGAGTTACTAGGCATCTATCCGCCGATTCGGTTTGGAGCTTTCCCCCACAATGACTGAACAGACACCCAGCGGTGCAGGCGCTTCCTACGCTGCGGCGGGCGTGAGCATCGAAGCCGGTGACCGCGCCGTCGAATTGTTCGGACCATTGGCCAGGAAGGCCAGCCGACCCGAGGTGCAGGGCGGTATCGGTGGCTTCGCCGGGCTGTTCGCGCTCAAGGGCGGATACCGGGAGCCGCTGCTGGCCGCCTCCACCGACGGTGTCGGCACCAAGATCGCCGTCGCCCAGGCCCTCGACAAGCACGACACCGTCGGCCTCGACCTGGTCGCCATGGTCGTCGACGACCTGGTGGTGTGTGGCGCCGAGCCGCTGTTCCTGCAGGACTACATCGCCATCGGCAAGGTCATCCCGGAGAAGGTCGCCGAGCTGGTCTCCGGCATCGCCGAGGGCTGCATCAAGGCCGGTTGCGCGCTGCTCGGCGGCGAGACCGCCGAGCACCCGGGTCTGATGGATCCCGATGACTACGACCTGTCCGCCACCGGCGTCGGCGTCGTCGAGGCCGACGCGGTCCTCGGCCCCGACCGGGTGCGTCCCGGCGACGTCGTGATCGCGATGGGCTCCTCGGGCCTGCACTCCAACGGCTACAGCCTGGCGCGCAAGGTGCTGCTCGACATCGATCGGATGTCGCTCACCGGGTACGTCGAGGAGTTCGGCCGCACCCTCGGTGAGGAACTGCTCGAGCCGACCCGCATCTACGCCAAGGACTGCCTCGCGCTGATCGCCGAAACCGACGTGCGCACCTTCTCGCACGTCACCGGTGGTGGCCTGGCCGCCAACCTGGCTCGGGTGCTGCCCGCAGGTCTGGTGGCCGAGCTGGATCGTGGCACCTGGAACCCTGCGCCGGTGTTCAAGATGATCGCTCAGCGCGGCCGCGTCGAGCGGATCGAGATGGAGAAGACGTTCAACATGGGCGTCGGCATGGTCGCGATCGTGGCGCCCGAGGACGCTGACCGTGCGCTGGCGGTGCTCACGGCCCGCCACATCGACTGCTGGACGCTGGGCCAGGTCAAGAAGGCCGCCGATGTCGAAGCGCCGCGTGCGGTGCTGCTGGGCGATCACCCCAGGTTCTGATCTCCGCTACGCACGAGAGCCGGGTCGCGATGGTCGCGACCCGGCTCTCGGTGCATTCAGGGTTTGTTCCGGCCACTGAGTGGTTAACCCATACCCGGAGGGTTTTGACCGTCGGCTCGGGGTGGTCGGGGCCTCGAGGCGGCGAACACGACGAGCGTCCTGTGCATCGCACAGGACGCTCGTCGCGTATTCAGGTATTCGCCGTAACTGCTACTGCGAGCCTGTCGTCACTCACCTGAGAACGGCTGAAAGGGGGAGGCCGGTCGGCCTCCCCCTTCGTCGCTGTCAGGTCAGCGGCGCCAGCTGTCGTAGCCGTCGTCCTCGTCGTTCCAACGAGACGGCGACTCGTCCGCATCATGCTCATCGGACAGCACTGCACTACTCCTGGGTTGGGAGTAGGGCGAAGCATCGCTATCCGACAGCTCGCGCTGAAGGCTCGCGAAGTCCGTCGGCGCGGAGCTGTACTTGAGCTCACGTGCGACTTTGGTCTGCTTTGCCTTAGCCCGGCCACGGCCCATGGCTGACCCCCTCGCGTCACTGCGGGGCGGCCTGGGGTTTGTTGGCGGCCCCGTTCGAATTAATACTCTTCCTGACAGACACTTTAGCGTGTGTCAGGGCGTCGCGCTCCCAGGAGTGGGTGAAGACCTGTCGAAGCGCCCCGGTTTGCCCCTTCTTCGCCCAGACCGCCCGGTCTCAGATGACTCCCGGAATCGCGCGGATCACACCGACTCTGGCGTCGCCGCCGAACACCGCGGTGGCCGCGAGCTGAGTGTGCTGATCGGTCCACTCGACGCCGAGTTCGCGCAGAATCGCCAGCGTCAGAGGCATCCGGGCCCGATCGTGACCGTCTTCGATCTTGTACGCGAAGGCCCTTCCGTCGGGTAGCGCGCCCGCGTGCACGCCGTCGGCGCCGATCTTGCAGAACAGTCCAGGGGTCGCCGACATGGCCAGCAGATCCGGGCCGCTCGTGCCGGAAATCACTCGTGGATTCGCCCGAACGGCATCGGCGATCCGGCGCGGCGCGGTGCCGGACTCGGCCGTGGTGAAGCCGGCGAAGGCGCGCGCGAGGTTGATCAGCGAGACGGGCACGATCGGCAGGCCGCAGCCGTCGATGCCCAGATCGGTCTCCGGTTCGCCGGTGACGTCGGCGACGGTGGCCAGGACCGCTTGCTGCAGCGGGTGCTCGATCTCGAGGTATCCGGTGCGCGGCCAGTCGTTGATCGCGCAGGTCGCCAACATCGCGGCGTGTTTGCCGGAACAGTTCATGTACAGCGGGCTCGGGCCCGCGCCGGTGATCGCGGCGGCGCGGGCCTTCTCCTCGAAGGGCAGGTCGGGTGGGCAGGCGAGGTCGCCGGCGGTGCAGCCGAAGCGATCGAGCAGGCGGCGGACGAGGGCGATGTGGTCGGGTTCACCGAAGTGGGAGGCGGTGGCGATGGCGAGTTCGTCGTCGTCGACGGGATCGAAACCGTTGCGCAGCAGGGCCAGTGCCTGCATCGGCTTGTTGGTGGAGCGCGGGAAGATCGGGCCGTGGATCTCACCGAGTTCGAGGGTGGGGGTGCCGAAGGCGTCGAGGATGACGACGGATCCGCGGTGCACGCACTCACGGAAGCCGGATCGGACGACTTCGACCAGTTCGACACTCATGCGGTCTCCCTCGGGCATGTGGTTACGCGAGATGCCGCCTCCGCGCGCTGACCGCTCATGCCTCGACCTCCACGGCGACGGTTCGGGTTCGGGTGTGGCGGTCGATCTGCATGCGAACGTCGGCGGAGATGGTCGCCTCTTCCGCGCGCAGTCGTTCCAGGCGCACGGGGTCGGCGCCGGTGAACAGATCGCGCACGGTGATGCCGTGTTCGGGAACGTGGACGACGCGGACTTCGTCGCCCGCGCCGATCGTGCCCTCGGTGAGCACCCGGAAGTAGGCGCCGGTATCGGATCGCAGCGCGAACCGTTTCACCCACCGCTGCTCGCCCGACCACTGCTGGAAGGTCGCGCAGGGCACCCGGGGCGCGCTGACCTCGAGCAGGGTGTCGCCGATCGCCCAGTGCGCGCCGAGCACCGCGTCGCTGACCGGCAGGCCGGTCAGGCGCAGGTTCTCGCCGAACCAGCCCGCGGGCAGTTCGCGGTCGAGTTCATCCGCCCAGCGGCGGGCGTCTTCGTCGGCATAGGCGTAGACAGCCTGGTCGATGCCGCCGTGGTGGGCGGTGTCGCAGACGTGGTCACCGTGCAGACCGAGGGCGGCCACCGCTACCCGGCCGTCGACCGGACGCTTGTCGATGGCCGTGCGACCGACACGGGTGCGCACCTCGATCTCGGCGTGGACGACGCACACGGCCTCGACGCGGCCGGTATCGCCGACGCGCATGACCGGACGGTTCATCGCCCGCGCAACCGGTTGACGGCGGCGCGCCCCGCCTGCTCGGTGTCGTCGGCGGGGACCGAGTCGGGGTCGATGGCCGCGGCCATGCTGCCGACCACCAGTTCGGTGCCCGCGGGGACCGAACGCTTGATCAGAGCCAGGGCGATCGGGCCGAGTTCGTAGTGGTCGACGACAGTGCCGAGGCGGCCGACGGTGCGGCCGCCCGCGGTCACGTCGTCACCGGTGGCCGGGCGCTCGTCGGCCGAGCCGTCGAGGTGCAGCAGCACCAGATTGCGCGGGGGCTTGCCGAGGTTGTGGACCCTGGCCACGGTTTCCTGGCCGCGGTAGCACCCCTTGTTGAGGTGGACGGCCCCGTGCTCGTCGATGCCGCCGATCCAGCGGGCCTCGTGCGGGATGGTGCGTTCGTCGGTGTCGACGCCGATGCGCGGCCTCAGTGACGCCACGCGCAGCGCCTCGTAGGCCCACATACCCGCCGGTGCGGCACCGCCCTGGGTGAGCTTGGTCCACCAGGCCGAGAGCTCGGCCCGGGGCACGATCAGATCGAAGGAGTTCGGCATCCGCCGCAGGAATCCACCACCGGGCAGCGCGACCGCTCCGTAGATCTCTGGCAGTTGCGCGATGCCGAGAGCATCGAGCAGCGTGTCCACTCGCGGGCCCAGCAGGCTCAGCACGGCGTGATCCGGCGCGTCCTCGGGCTTGGCGTCGGCCCAGAAGACCATCTTCTGGAGGAACGCCAGCAGCTCGGCGCCGCGGTCGGCCTCGGTATCGAGCCACAGGGTGCCGTCGAGGTCGGTGAGAACGAAGTGATTGAGGACCCGGCCGTTGAGATCGAGGTCGAGAGTCTCGGCGCTGTGCCCGTCGGGTAGCGCGGCGATGTGCTGACTGGTGATGGTGTGCAGCCAGCTCAGGCGCTCGGCGCCGGTGATCGTGGCGACGCTGCGATGGGAGCGATCCACGACCGCGACCCGCTCCGCGGCGGCCTTCTGCTCACCGAACGGATCACCGTAATGCCAGGCGACCGCGGCGTCCGGGGTATCGGGTGCACCCGCGACGGCACCCGGAGTATGGAGAACAGGACTGGGGGAGACGACCTGTGACACGACACCCACTGTAGGCGCGTCTGCCGACACGCGCCGCACGTGGTCGTCTTCGCGGCGCGCGTCGCGAGCTCGATTCGGAGCAGCCATAGGCATAACAGAGCGATAACGCCTACGCTCGGCGCATGGGAGAACGGGTACTTGTGACACTCGACGGGACGGTCGCTGACGCGAACGTGCCGTCGCTCTATGCCGACGACATCGGCGCACTTCGCGGCGATGGCGTATTCGAAACGATTTTGGTGCGCGGCGGCACGGCCACCGCGCTGGAATTCCACCTGGCGCGGCTGCGCCGCTCGGCGCAGGCACTGGAACTGCCGGAGCCGGGCCTGTCGAGGTGGCGCACCGCGGTGGAACTGGCCGTGAAGGAATGGGGCTCGGAAGAGGAAGGAATGTTGCGGCTGATCTACACGCGCGGCCGCGACTCGGAATTCGACGCGCCGCGCTCGGAGCTGGCACCGGAGGATCCGCAACCCACCGCGTATGTGCTCGTCTCCCCGGTACCCGCGCGGGTCGCGACGGCGCGCGCCGAGGGCGTGAAGGTGATGTCGCTGGCGCGCGGCATCTCGGTCGACCTCGCGCAGGCGGCGCCGTGGCAGCTGCTCGGCGCGAAGACGCTGTCGTACGCGACCAACATGGCCGCGCTGCGGTTCGCGCGGCGGATGGGCGCCGAGGACGTGATCTTCCACAGCACCGAACACAAGGTCCTCGAGGGCCCGCGCTCGACGGTGGTGATCGCTCGCGGCAAGCAGCTGATCACCGTGCCCGCCAAGAGCGGCGTCCTGCCCGGCGTCACGCAGCGTGCGCTGTTCAACGTGGCGGAGAAGTCCGGCTGGGAGTGCAAGTACCAGACACTGTTCACCGCGGACCTTTTCGACTGTGACAGCATCTGGCTGCTGTCGAGCATCACCCTCGCCGCTCGAGTGAACCAGCTCGACGGCATTCGCTTGTCGGCGCCCGACAACGCTCAGGAGATCATCGACATGGTCGATCTCGGGATCGACCGGCCGGGGACCATCGGAGACTGGTGATCCGTGTGTGGGGCACGGGTGGGCGTGCCCCTGCGGGAAGGGTTTCCGCGGGCCGTGGCGGTTGTCACGCTCGAACGGGGTGATTCCGGGCGTACGATCTACTACAAGTCGTCGTAGTAGATCGGTGGAGGTCGGATGGACACCCTTGATGTCTCCCGGTGGCAGTTCGGGATCACGACCGTCTACCACTTTCTGTTCGTTCCGCTGACCATCGGACTCGCGCCGCTGATCGCGATGATGCAGACCGCGTGGGTGATCACCGGCAACGAACGCTGGTACCGGCTGACCAAATTCTTCGGCAAGCTGTTCCTGATCAACTTCGCCCTCGGCGTCGCGACGGGCATCGTGCAGGAATTCCAGTTCGGGATGAACTGGAGCGAGTACTCCCGCTTCATCGGCGACGTCTTCGGTGCGCCACTGGCGCTGGAAGCGCTGATCGCCTTCTTCATGGAGTCGACGTTCATCGGGTTGTGGATATTCGGGTGGACCCGGTTGCCCAAGCTGGTGCATTTGGCGACCATCTGGATCGTCGCCATCGGGGTGAACGCGTCGGCGTATTTCATCATCGCCGCCAATTCGTTCATGCAGCATCCGGTGGGAGCCCGGTACAACCCCGAGACCGGACGCGCTGAGCTGGAAAGCATTGCGGCGCTGCTGACCAACAACACGACATTGGCCGCGTTCCCGCATGTGGTCGCGGGCGCGTTTCTCACCGCGGGCACTTTCGTGGCGGGTATCGCCGGCTGGTGGATGGTGCGCAACGCGCGCAGCGGCGATGCGGTGAAACGCGAAGAGGCACGGACGATGTGGCGGCCGGTAGGGCGATTCGCCCTCGTGGTGGTGGCGCTCTCCGGCGTCGCCTTGATCTTCACCGGCGATATTCAAGGCAAGCTGATGTTCGAACAGCAGCCGATGAAAATGGCTTCGGCGGAATCGTTGTGCCACACGGCGACCGACCCCGATTTCTCCGTTCTCACCGTGGGCACGCACAACAATTGCGACGGTGTGATCCACGTGCTCGAGGTGCCCTATGTGCTGCCCTATCTCGCCAAAGGCGAATTCAGCGGGGTGACGCTCGACGGTGTGGTGGATCTGCAGAAGACCTACAACGTCGCGTACGGGCCAGGGGACTACCGGCCCAACCTGTTCGTCACCTACTGGTCCTTCCGCGCCATGATCGGGCTGGCAGGCGGGTCGGTGCTGCTGCTGTTGGCCGGGTTCTGGGTGACGCGCGGTGGCCGGGTGCCGGATCAGCGATGGTTCTCCTGGCTGAGCCTGCTCGCGATCCCCACACCGTTCCTGGCCAACAGCGCGGGCTGGGTGTTCACCGAGATGGGCCGTCAGCCGTGGGCGGTGGTGCCCAATCCGACCGGCGATCCGAATATTCGAATGACGGTGCAGCAGGCGGTCTCCGAACACTCGGCCGGGACCGTGATGTTCTCGCTGGCGGTGTTCACGCTGCTCTACGGTGCGCTCGCGGTGGTGTGGTTCTACCTGATGCGACGGTATGTCGTCGCCGGGCCGGACACCCACGTGCACGCCGAGAGTTCGGACAGCACGGACACCCCCCAACTTTCCTTCGCGTACTAGGAGCCGACGATGGATCTGCAACAGTTCTGGTTCCTCCTGATCGGTGTGCTGTTCACCGGCTACTTCGTGCTCGAGGGATTCGACTTCGGTGTCGGCATGCTGATGCCGATTCTCGGCAAGGGGTCCGATACCCGCAGGCGCGTCGTGCTCAATACGATCGGCCCGGTCTGGGACGGCAACGAGGTGTGGCTGATCACCGCCGCCGGTGCGCTGTTCGCGGCGTTTCCCGAGTGGTACGCCAGCATGTTCTCCGGGTTCTATCTGGCGCTGCTGCTCCTGCTCGTCGCCTTGATTCTGCGGGTGTGCGCGATCGAATACCGGGGCAAGATCAACGATCCGACCTGGCGGGCCTGGTGCGATATCGGGATCGGGATCGGGTCGTGGATTCCCGCACTGGCCTGGGGCTGGGTGTTCGCGAACATGGTGCGGGGCGTGCCGTTGAACGCGGACCGGCAGATCGCCGGTTCGGTCGCGGATCTACTCAGCCCGTACGCCTTACTCGGCGGGCTCACTACCGCTGTTCTCTTCGCGCTGCACGGTGCGGTGTTCCTGGTGCTCAAGACGGCGGGCGAGGTTCGCACCGATGCCTTGCGGGTGGCCAGGTTGCTGCTGATTCCCACCGCGGTGGTGGTCGGCGGATTCGGATTGTGGACGCAACTCGCCTACGGCGCCGGGTGGACGTGGATTGTGCTGGTGACCGCCGTGCTCGGGCTCGCGCTAGCGGCGGTGGCGAATTTCGCGGGGCGTGACGGCTGGGCTTTTGCCGGCACGACGCTCGGTGTGGTCTCGGCGACGGTGTTGATCATCGGGTCGATGTATCCGAATGTGCTGCCGTCGACCATCAGCCCGCTCTACGACCTCACCATCCACAATGCGTCCTCGTCGCCGTATACGTTGAAGGTGATGAGCTGGGCGGCGTTGCTCGCTACGCCGGTGGTGCTGATTTATCAGGGGTGGACCTATTGGGTTTTCCGGCAGCGGATTCGGGTGGAACAGATTCCGCCGCCGGTGGGTCTGCCGCGCAGCGGTAAGGGCTGACAGATGGCGTCGGCCCCGTCTCGGGAAATCGTCGCTCGCGAAAGGTCGGACGCTGTGGTGTCGGAGAGCTTGTCGCAGGAGGGACCCGAGCCGGGCGCGGTGACGCCGACACGGTCGAGGCGCGGCCCGGTGGATCCCCGGTTGTGGCGGTACGCGCGGTCGGCGCGGCCGCATCTGGTGATCGCTGTCGCGCTGGCGCTGGTGATCACAGCGACGATCGTGGTGATCGCCATTGTGCTGGGGCGGGTACTCGCCGGGGTCATCACGGATCCGGGCAAGCGTGAGTTCGGCACGTGGACCACGGAATTGGTGGTTCTTGCGGTGGCCGTCGCGGTGCGGGGGCTGGCGAGTTGGTGGCAGGCCCGGTTGGCTCATCGGGCCGGAAGCGCGGTGGTCGCGGAGCTCGAGACGGCGGTGCTGCGGGCCGGCGCCGAGCTGCCGCCACGGGACCTCGACGTGCGGCGAACGGAGATCGCGGTCGTCGTCGGCAACGGTCTCAGCGGATTGCGTGGGTGGTTCACCGGCTATCTGCCCGCGCTGTTGCTGGCCTGTCTCGTTCCGCCGGTGGTGCTGGTGGTCATCGCCCTGCACGACCGGACCTCGGCGCTGATCGCGGTGATCACCGTGCCGTTGATCCCGGTGTTCATGGTGCTGATCGGGCTGCTCACCCAGGGGCGAGCCGAGGCGACGCTCGCCGCGACCACGCGGTTGTCGGACCAGATCCTCGACCTTTTCGCGGGCATGCCCACCTTGCGCGCGCTCGGGCGTGAGGGTGCGGACGGGCCCTCGATGGTTGATCAGGTGCAGGCCCTCGGCGATTCGCTGCGGCAGCGGACCATGCGCGCGCTGCGGATCGCGTTCCTTTCCTCGATGGTGCTGGAAAGTCTCGCGACGCTGAGTGTCGCGTTGATCGCGGTCGCGATCGGGCTGCGGTTGGTGTTCGGCGAGATGGCGTTGTACAGCGGCCTGGTGGCGTTGATTCTCGCGCCGGAGGTGTACTGGCCGCTGCGGCAGGTGGGGGAGAAGTTCCACGCGGCGCAAGACGGAATGGCAGCCGCTGACCGGGCTTTCGCGGTACTCGAACCGGCCCGGCGGGCCGAGTCGGCGCCTCCTCGTGCCGCCTGGGGCGAGGTCATCGCCTCCGGTAGCCGCACGGCGGACGTGGCCGAACTGACTGATGCGGGTGTCGGGCCGGCGCGAATCAGCTTGCGTGGGCTGTCTGTTGCCGCCAGAACGGGCACCGCGCCCGATCGATTGACGGCCGTGCTCGAACCCGGAATGGTGACCGTCCTGACCGGGCCGAACGGGTGCGGGAAATCGACTACGCTGCAGGCGATTCTGGGGCTGGTCGAACCCGACGAAGGCGCCGTCTTCGTCGACGGCACCGATGTTCGTGAACTCGACCTCGACAGCTGGTGGAGTCGGATCGCCTGGTTGCCGCAGCGGCCGGTGCTGGTTCCCGGGACATTGCGCGAGAATGTCGAGTTGCTCGGGGCCGTCCCGGACCCGACCGTCGATGATCTTCGAGCCGTCAGTGCCGCAACGGGATTCGAGAGCGTGCTGGCCGAGCTCCGCGACGGCTGGAACACCGTCGTCGGTCAGAACGGCACCGGCCTGTCCCTGGGCCAACGCCAACGCCTCGCCCTCACCCGCGTCCTCACCGCCCACCGCCCGATCCTGCTCCTCGACGAACCCACCGCCCACCTCGACCCCGAGAGCGAGCAGCGCGTGCTCACCACCCTGCGCGAACACGCCGCCGCCGGTGCGACCGTTGTGGTCGTCGCCCACCGTCCGACCGTGCTGGCAGCGGGCGATGTGGTGATCGACGTCGTCGCGGCGCATACGCCTGCAGCGGTCGCTCCGGATTCGGAGGCTACGGGCAACTCCGCACCTGTCACCGACACCGACACCAGCCGACCGACTTCTGCCCGCACGGTCGACGCCTCAGATCCCGTGGCAGCGAGCGGACCCCCGCCTGGTGCCGACTCGGAACCACAGCGCGCGGTGGGCTCCTCCGGTAAGTCGGCCGGTCGCGCGTACGGAGTGGAGGTCTCATGATCGGCGATCTGCGGGAGATGTGGCGGCTGCTCGCGTTGTCGCCCGCGCGGGTCGCGGTGGCGATCGCCTGGGGCGTGGCGGCGTTGGGCAGTGGGCTCGGGTTGGCCGCGCTCGCCGCGTGGTTGATCGCGCGGGCCTGGCAGATGCCGCCGGTGCTGGATCTGAGCGTCGCGGTGGTCGCGGTGCGGGCGCTGGGCATCTCGCGGGGGTTGTGCCGGTACCTGGAGCGGCTGGCCACCCACGATGTGGCTTTGCGGGCCATGACGACAGCTCGCACGTCGGTGTATCGCACGCTGGCGCAGTCGGATGTCCGGTGGTGGCGAGACCGGAGCGGCTCGTCGGTTGCGCCGACCGGTGTGGCGGACCACGCGGGCCCTGTCGGCAGCACGGGGCGTGCGCTGCGGCGCGGGGATGTGCTTGTCCGGACCGGCGCTGATATCGACGATCTCGGGGCGGTGGTTGTCCGGGTGTTGGTGCCCGTGGCGGTCGCGGCGGTGTTGTCGCTGGCCGCGGTGGGGCTGATCGCGATCATTTCGCCCCTGGCCGCGGTGATCTTGGCTGTCGCGCTGGCGGTTTCGGGGATCCTCGCGCCATGGATGTCGGCGGCGGCCGCGCGGGAGGCAGAGCGGGCGGTGCGAGCCGATCGGGCCGAGTTCGCCGCCGGGGCGCTCACGGTACTCGATCACGCTGCCGAGCTGCGCATCGCGGGGCGGCTGGATGCGGCACTCGCCGTGGCGGACAGGGCTTCTCGGCGGGCGGTGAGCGCGGAGGATTCGGCTGCCTCGCGCAGCGCGTGGGCGGCCGCGGCCACCCCGCTGTCGATCGGGGTGAGCGCGTTCGGTGCGCTGCTGGTCGGCATCGCCGCCTACGGGTCGACCGGTGGACTGCCCGGCGGCATGACTCCGATGGCTTTGACGATTCTGGTGCTGGTCCCGCTGTCGGCCTTCGAAGCCGTGGGCTTGCTTCCCGCCGCCGCGACCACCCTCACCACTTCCCGTGCGGCCCTGCACCGCCTCCGTGGCATCTCGGCAGGAACCCGCGGCACTGCCGGTGCCGACAGTGCCGACAGTGAGCGCCGTGAGTGGGCGGCGGTCGAGCCTGCTCCGGCTGACCTCGACTCCGCGGGAGTTCGAGAACGCGCGCGGTCGGTGGTTCCCGGGGGACCGGTGACGAGTCCATGGGCCACGGCCAGGCGGACACCGATGCCCGAAGGGTCGCGGGTGGTTGTCGTCGGGCCCAGTGGGGCGGGGAAGACGACGTTGCTGATGGCATGGGCGGGCCTGTTCGATACGCCCCGGGACGGTGTCACGTTCTTCGCGGAGGACGCGCATCTGTTCGGCACCTCGATTCTCGAGAACCTGCGAGTCGCGCGTGGCGACCTCACCCTCGACGAGGCCGAAAGCGCTCTGCGCACAGTCGGTCTCGGGCCGTGGCTGGATACGCTGCCGGACGGTCTGCACACCTCGCTCACCGCGGGCGCGGCCGCCGTATCCGGTGGTCAGCGCCGCCGCATCCTGCTGGCCCGCGCCCTCGTCGCCCCCGCGCACACCCTGCTCCTCGACGAGCCGACCGAACACCTGGCCGCCGCCGAAGGCGATCAACTTCTGCTCGACCTCCTCGACGCGGACAGCGGTCTCGTAGCTGCGGATCGCACCGTTGTCGTTGTCACCCACCAACTCCCGCGCGGGCACAGAGCCGGCACCGTCGTCACCGTCGATGCGACCGGCACCTGCCACATCGAGCATTATCACGCCACGACATCTTCGGCAACCTGACGCATTCACCCAGGTCAGAACCGCAATTAAATCAATTGCCGAGCGCGCCGAGCGCGGATAGATTCATCAGTACACAAGAGAGGAGGTGGTCTGAAGAATGTATGTTCATCGGATGCGTGAGGTGGCTGCCCGCTAGCAGCTCCACTGCGGGAGATTCCCCAGCGGTGCGCTGAGCGAATCCCAGGCAGTCACCCGACCCCCGAGCCCCCGGAAGATCCAACCGGGACCATCGCGTTCACAGATCGCGGTGGAACGGCTCGGGGGTCGCTCCATTTCCCGACGAGAACGGCCCGCCCAGATCAGATCTGGGCGGGCCGTTCTCGAAGAATCTCAGCCGATGTAGCGGACCAGCCGAGCCGACAGGCGGGGGACGAGCGCGCCGTCGGGGTCCACGCGTTCTTCCACGTAGGCGAGGTCGCCGTTGTCGACGATGCCGTAGAGGCGTTTGGCGCCGCCCACCACCGCGCCGGAGGTGCTGCGGATGGAGACGTCGGTCGCGAGCTCCCAGGAGGCCTGGTTGCGGGCCTTGCCGTAGTACAGCTCGATGACGCCGTTGCTGTGGGTGAGCAGGAGTTCGAGCAGCTCGTCGGTGCCCTCACCGCCGACCCGCCAGTAGCCGCTCTCGCGCAGGTCCGGGCCGGTGTACTTGCCGTCCGCGTCGAGCTTCCAGGTCTGCGATTCCCAGGCCAGGTAGTCGCCGCCGTCGTGGGAGACGATGATCTGCTGGCCGAAGCGGTAGTCGCCCTCGGCGGGGTGGTGGCCTTCGCCCTCGCCGCGCCACACGCCGACCAGCGGCAGCAGGGCCAGCATGGCGTGGTTCAGATCCGGGCCGAGGCGCAGATTGGCCGTGTCCTCGGGCAGGGGGAGGCCGGGCAGCACCGGAATGTTTCGGGCGCCGGTTTCCTTCGCCCGTTCGGCGGCGACGTTGACTGCTTCGTCGCCGCTACGACGCTCGGCCGGAGCGTCTTGCTCTGTGCTCGCTCGCTCGGCCGGTTCGTTACCTTCGCCAGCGAGCCCGCTCATGACTCGGTGAAGAGCCGGTAGAAGACGTACAGGCCGAACCAGCCGATGAGAATCGACACGGCGACAAGGAGTACCTCGAAGAAGATGACCACAATCGGAGTCTAGCCAGTCCTCGTAACAGATACGAAAACGGCCCTGGTAGTTCCCGCACAGGAACTACCAGGGCCGTTGTGAGCTTCTTACTTGGCGACCGCGACGTCGACGGCGTGAATGCCGGCGCCCTCGGGGCTGATCTCGGCGGAGCCGTTGCCCGACGAGCTCAGCGCGCGCAGGGTCCACGAACCCGGCGCGGCGAAGAAGCGGAAATCACCGGTGCCGGAGGCCACGACCTCGGCGGTGAAGTCACCGTTGCCGTCGAGCAGACGCACGAACGCGCCGCCGACGGGCTGGCCGTCGGTGCTCAGGACACGGCCGGTGATGACCGTTTCCTTCTCCACATCGACGCCGGCCGGAATGGCCTGACCCTGGGTAGGTGCTGCACACATATTGATTACGCTCCCAACTCGATAGGCGCTCCGACGAGGGAACCGTATTCGGTCCAGCTGCCGTCGTAGTTCTTGACGTTCTGGTGGCCGAGCAGCTCCTGCAGCACGAACCAGGTGTGCGAGGAACGCTCGCCGATGCGGCAGTAGGCGATGGTCTCCTTCTCGCCGTCCAGGCCCGCGTCCTTGTACAGCTCGGCCAGGTCGGCGTCGCTGCGGAAGGTGCCGTCCTCGTTCGCGGCCTTGCTCCACGGCACGTTGATCGCGCCCGGGATGTGGCCGGGACGCTGGCTCTGCTCCTGCGGCAGGTGCGCGGGGGCGAGGATCTTGCCCGAGAACTCGTCGGGGCTGCGCACGTCGACCAGGTTCTTGGTGCCGATGGCCGCGATGACCTCGTCACGGAACGCGCGGATGCTCAGGTCGGGAGCGGCGGCCTTGTACTGGGTGGCCGGGCGCGCGACCGCGTCACGCGAGAGCGGACGACCGTCGAGCTCCCACTTCTTGCGGCCGCCGTCGAGCAGCTTGACGTCGTTGTGGCCGTACAGCTTGAAGTACCAGTAGGCGTAGGCCGCGAACCAGTTGTTGTTGCCGCCGTAGAGCACCACGGTGTCGTCGTTGCCGATGCCACGCGCCGAGAGCAGGTCGGAGAACTGCTCCTGGTTCACGAAGTCGCGACGGACCTGATCCTGCAGGTCGGTCTTCCAGTCAAGGCGGATGGCGCCTTCGATGTGGCCACCCTCGTAGGCGGAGGTGTCCTCGTCGACCTCGACGAAGACGACGCCGGGGGCGTTGAGGTTCTCTTCGGCCCAGTCAACGGAGACCAGGACATCGGAGCGAGCCATGTTGTTCCTTTCAGAGACGTGCAAGGGGGTCAGTTCGGTGCCGGGGCTGGTGACCGGCGGAAGCGAGCTACCAGCGGATAGATCTGGCAACCCAGGCAGACCCCGAACGCCGCGTTCAAGAACGCCGCGAACAGGGCGAAGCCGGCGAACACCGCGCCGACGATCGAGGAGCCGAGCGCGAAGCCCAGCAGGGAGAGACCGGCGAACACGAAGCCGAGCGCTTGCGCGAAACGCAGCGGCGGCACGGGCTCGGTCTCGGTGGGCGGACCGTTGCGCGGCGCGACGAACGCGGCGTAGATCCGGCCGTAAGGGTGCTTGGCGGGGCCGCTGATCGCGCCGATCGCGAAGACGACGGCCTGCAGGCCGATCAGGATCGCGGCCGCGGCGGTCGAGAAGGCGGCGACGAGAAGCACGAGAACCAGCACGCCGGTGGTGATCCAGGCCACGAAACGCGGCCCGCGGACATCGACGCGAGGGGGAGATTCAGAGGAACGGGTCATTGTGCGAACTCCTGGGCTTTGTGTAAGTCAGGGGGATCTGCCTGGTCACCGGGGGATCCAGAGGATCACTCGCACGGCGGGCATAGATCGACGTCAGAAATCTCGGGAGAGAAAAAGCCGATCGGTCAGCAGCACAGGCAGCAACAACCACCGAGGCGACACAGATCAACTGTGCGGCGTCGGGTGAGCATCAGCTCGTGGTCGGTTTGCACGAGAAGTAGTTTACCCGGTCTCACCGGAGAATGTCTCGGCCCCCCTGGATATGGGGCTAGATCACACCGTCAGGGGCTCGAGGGCGGTGCGCAGGTCGCCCGCCTTGGGAACGCCGGAGATGCGGAAGCGCTCCTTGCCCTCGGCGTCGAAGACGAAGGTCGTCGGCAGCGAGAGGACATTGAGCTCGCGGGCCAGCGCGGGATCGGCGTCGATGTCGATCTCGATGTCGCGCGGGGCATTCGGGGACTCCGACAGGTCGGCGGTGACGCCGGCGACGACCCGGCGGACCGCGTCACACGGGCCGCACCAGTCGGCGGAGAAGTGCAGCACCGCGGGGGCCGCACCGGTCACGCCTGCGGCGTCGAGCAGGCGGGCGCGCTGATGGGTCTCGGGGTCGAGGGTGGCGGGACGAACCTGCCCCTGCCTGCGCGACAGGTAGAACCCGACCGCGACGGCGGCCGCGATGACGGCGGCCAGAATGACGATCTCGATCATGGTTGCTGCAATCGGTCCAGGTCGATGGTGACGTTGCGGCCGACACCCTCGACGACGATCTGGCCGCCGAGCGCCGACACCTCGGTCGGTGCGACACCGAACGGCAACTCCTTGATATCGATCGTACGGCTGAAGCGGGCGAGCACTGCGGCGTGATCGGTCTCGGGGATCTTCGAATCGGTCTTGACCGCGGCGGTGGTGTCGACCGTGCTGGTGGTGTCGGTGTAGAAACCGGTCGCCTGGATCCGGACCTTGTCGCCCTCGAGCAGCAGGTCGGCCTGGATCTGCACCGGCACCCGGGTCGCGGAACTGGACGGGGTGACACCAGCGGGCAGGACGCGGCCGTTCGCCGCGGTGGGCAGGGTGCCCTTGAGGACGAGGACGCCCGCGGTGGTCATTCCGGACCCGCCGGAGCCCCCCGTGCCGTCGGACTTGTCGGCCGGCGGGGTGTGGACCTGCAGGTCCGGGATGCCGAAGAGTTTGCCGAGTTCGGTGGGCTCGAAACGCATCAACGCGTCGATCCGGTCGACCTGCGCCGTGCGCGCCGCGCCGTCGAGCAACTCGCTGGCCGTGGCGTGCAAGCCCTGCAGCTTGGCCTCGATGCCGACCTCGCCGGGGATGTCGGGCCGCACAGCGCGGGCACGGATCGTCACGTCGTCGTAGCGGCCGCTCATCGCCTGGGCGGCGAACGGGAATCCGTGGAACGTGACCTCCGGGTCGGCGGACAGATCCGCGCCCGCCCGCAGTTGACGGGAGACGTGGTACTCCGAATAGGCGGCGGCGCCGAAATCGATGACCACCGCCAAACCGGCCAGGCAGAGAAGCCCGATGATCAGCTTGCGCATGCTGTGACACTAGCGGCTGGCGCCGCGGGTCGCGGGCCCCTGGTCCCTCCGAGGCGAGGGCGAAGAACACAAAACGGACGCCGTGTTGCGAGGTAGTGGCTGTAGAGGCGCTAATGTTGCACACGACTTAACCTGTGTTTCGGCGACGTAGCTACGCGGCTGCTGTCGTCCGCGGAGCAACGAGATAGGAGGAGAGCCCCATGGAGCTGCTCCTACTGACCTCCGACCCCAACCCCGACGCGGTCCTGCCGTCGTTGACGCTCCTGGCGCACAACGTCCGGCCCGCGCCGACCGAGGTGTCGTCCTTGCTGGAGGCGAGTAGCGCCGATGTCGCGCTGGTCGACGCCAGAACCGACCTGGCCGCCGCGCGCGGTCTGTGCCGACTGCTGGGCAGCACGGGGTCTTCTGTTCCGGTGGTCGCGGTCCTGACCGAGGGCGGCCTGGTGGCCGTGAACGCGGACTGGGGCCTGGACGACATCCTGCTGCCCGGGACCGGCCCCGCCGAGCTCGACGCGCGCCTGCGGCTGCTGGTCGGCCGCAACGGCGGGGTCGCCAGCCCGGAGAACACCGGCAAGATCACCCTGGGTGAGCTGGTGATCGACGAGGGCACCTACACCGCGCGCCTGCGTGGCCGCCCGCTCGATCTCACCTACAAGGAATTCGAGCTGCTCAAGTACCTCGCGCAGCACGCGGGCCGGGTGTTCACCCGCGCCCAGCTGCTGCAGGAGGTCTGGGGCTACGACTTCTTCGGTGGTACCCGCACCGTCGACGTGCACGTGCGGCGCCTGCGCGCCAAGCTCGGCACCGAGTACGAGTCGCTGATCGGGACCGTGCGCAACGTCGGCTACAAGGCGGTGCGCCCGGCCCGGACGGCCACAGCCAAGGGTGAACCCGCGGTGACCTTCGTCGACGAGGACATCGACGGCGACGACTCCTTCGCTCCGCTCAACGGCACCGCGCAGTAGCAGTAGTAGCGCACCCAGGAGGATGGCGATGCCGGATACAGCAACCTTGACCTGGGCTGCCCAGATCGAGCCCGGCACCGCGAACACGGTGCGGGCCCTGCTCGAACGCGCGGCCGACCTCGACGGTGTCGCTCCGGTCTCGGAGCAGGCGGTGCTGTCGCTCGCCGAAGCCGATCCGTCGACCCGGCACGTGCTGGCGCTACGCGGGGGCGAGTTGGTGGGTTACGCGAATCTTGTTGCGGCACATGACGATCACCCCGCGATGGCCGAGGTCGCCGTCGACCCCGCCGCTCGTGGCGCAGGTATCGGCGCCGACCTGGTCCGTGCAGCATTGGCCGAGGGTGGCACGGGCACCAGGGTGTGGGCGCACGGTGACCTGCCCGCCGCCAAGGCACTGGCGACCGGCCTCGGGTTGGTCACGGCTCGCGAGCTGTGGCAGATGCGCCGCTCGCTGGCAACCCCGGAGCTACCGGAACTCGAGCTTCCGGAAGACCTCATCCTCCGCACCTACGCGGGCCCCGTCGACGACCTCGAGATCCTGCGGGTGAACAACGCGGCTTTCGCCTGGCATCCCGAGCAGGGCGGCTGGACCGAGCGCGACATCGCCGCTCGCCGCGCGGAATCGTGGTTCGAACCGGCCGGTCTGTTTCTGGCGTTGGACGTCGCCGACCCGGACCGCCTGCTCGGTTTCCACTGGACCAAACAGCATCCCGACGCCGCTCCCGCCGGTGAGGTGTACGTGGTCGGGGTCGACCCGTCCGCGCAGGGGCGTGGCCTGGGCAGACTGCTCACTCTGGCCGGTCTGCGACACCTGCGCGCGGCCGGCTCCACGGAAGTCCTGCTCTACACCGAAGCCGACAACACCGCCGCCGTGAACACCTACACCAAACTCGGATTCGCGCCCGCCCACATCGACGTCGCGTACTCCCTGCCCTGATGCGAGTCACCTCACATTCGAGGTGAATTCTGGTGCGCGAGGAGAATATTGCGCGGATGACCGGGTAAGCGCGAGTAAAACTGGGGCTAACGTCACATTCGCGGCATTGATCGCGCCGGGCTGTTCATTCTCCGTTAACCCACATCGGGCCAACTGTCAACCGGACGACCTTAGGTTACTTCTGGGCGGCACAGTCGTCGCCTGGTGCGCGCATTCCTCGGGGATAGCGAGCACCGGCCAGCCTCGCTCGGGCCGGTGAGGGACCGAGTGAGACACCCAGCATTGTCGGAGGAAAAGTGAACTTCAAGCGCACCAGTGCCCTGGTCGGCGTCTTCGCCGTGGGCGCCATGACCCTGGCGGCCTGTGGCAGTGACGACAACGCCACCGGTGGCGATGCGAGCAATGCCGCCAACACCAGCGTTGCCTGTGGTGGCAAGAAGGCGCTCAAGGCGTCCGGTGCCTCCTCGCAGAAGAACGCCATGGAGCGTTTCGTCGCGGCCTACGAGAACAACTGCGACGGCTACACCCTGAACTACACCTCGAGTGGCTCGGGCGCCGGCGTCAACGAGTTCCTCGGCGCCCAGACCGATTTCGGTGGCTCCGACTCGGCGCTGAGCTCCAAGAAGGAAGAGCCGGCCAAGGCCGCGGAGCGTTGTGGCGCCCCCGCGTGGAACCTGCCGACCGTCTTCGGCCCGATCGCCATCACCTACAACGTCGACGGCGTCACCGACCTGGTGCTCGACGGCCCGACCGCCGCCAAGGTGTTCAACGGCTCCGTCGCCACCTGGGATGCCCCCGAGATCAAGGCGCTCAACCCCAACGCCAAGCTCCCCTCGGAGAAGATCGCCGTGATCTTCCGCTCCGACGAGTCGGGCACCACCGACAACTTCCAGCTCTACCTCGACGCGGCTTCCGACGGCGCGTGGGGCAAGGGCGGCGGCAAGACCTTCAACGGTGGCGTCGGTGAAGGCGCCAAGGGCAACGAGGGCACCTCGGCCGCCATCAAGAACACCAAGAACTCGATCACCTACAACGAGTGGTCCTTCGCCAAGGCGCAGAACCTGTCCATCTCGCAGATCATCACCTCCGCGAGCAAGGACCCGGTCAAGCTGTCGGCCGAGTCGGCCGCCAAGGCCATCGACGGCGTGAAGATCAAGGGTGAGGGCAACGACCTCGTCCTCGACACCAGCTCGTTCTACAAGCCGACCGCCGCCGGCTCGTACCCGATCGTCATGGCCACCTACGAGATCGTGTGCTCCAAGTACGCCGACGCCGAGACCAGCAAGGCCGTCAAGGCCTTCCTGACCTCGGCCGTCACCAACGGCCAGACCGGTCTGACCGAGGCGGGCTACGTGCCGCTGCCCGACGCGTTCAAGACCAAGCTGACCACCGCGATCAACGCCATCTCCTGATCGCTTCCTGGCCATGACCATGCACCCCGAGGTGACCGCAGTGGGCTCGTCGAATTCGACGAGCCCACGGGCGGCCGGAGATACTGCGAATATGCCGACCGAACCGAAAATCGACAAGGCCCCTGACGGGGGTCGTACCGGCCGCCTGAACGCCGAGACGATCTTCCGGTGGACGGCCACCGCGGCCGGCGCGACGATCGTCGCGGCCATCGCGCTGATCGCGCTGTTCCTGCTGATCCGCGCGGTCCCCTCGATCAGGGCTGACGAGGTCAACTTCTTCACCAGTACCGAATTCTCGACCGGTGACGCGAACAACCTGCGCTTCGGTATCCGCGACCTGTTCATGGTCACGGTGCTGAGCTCGGTGTTCGCGCTCATCGTCGCGGTGCCGATCGGTGTCGGTATCGCGCTGTTCCTGACGCACTACGCGCCGTCGCGGCTGGGCAGGCCGTTCACGATGCTGATCGACCTGCTCGCCGCGGTGCCGTCCATCGTGTTCGGTCTGTGGGGCTTCCTCGTGCTGGCGCCGCAGATCGCGCCGGTGCAGGAATTCCTCAACAAGAACCTGAGCTGGTTGTTCCTGTTCTCCGACGGCAATGTCTCGATCGCGGGCGGTGGCACCATCTTCACCGCCGGTGTCGTGCTCGCCGTGATGATCCTGCCGATCATCACCTCGGTGGCTCGCGAAGTGTTCGCACTCACCCCGCGCGCCCACATCGAAGCCGCGCAGGCACTCGGCGCCACCAAGTGGGAAGTCGTGCGGATGACCGTGCTGCCCTACGGCCGCAGCGGTGTGATCGCGGGCTCCATGCTCGGTCTCGGCCGCGCGCTCGGTGAGACGATCGCGGTGCTCGTCGTGCTGCGTACCGCGAGCAACGCGGGTAGCTGGTCGCTGTTCGACGGCGGCTACACCTTCGCCTCCAAGATCGCCTCGGCGGCCTCGGAGTTCAGTTCACCGCTGCCCACCGGCGCCTACATCGCCGCCGGCTTCGTTCTCTTCGCGCTGACCTTCATCGTCAACGCGCTGGCCCGCCTGGCTTCCGGCGGAAAGGTGAACGGCTGATGACCACCACGACGACCCTCGACAAGCCGCTCAAGGCGCCCACCTTCCGGCACGTCAGTACCGGCAGGCGGATCAAGAACAACATCGCGACCGGCCTGGTCACGCTCTGCTTCGTCATCGCTCTGATCCCGCTGGTGTGGGTGCTCGGACTGGTGGTGAGCAAGGGCTTCACCGCGATCATCTCGTCGGACTGGTGGTTCAACTCGCAGAAGGGCATCCTGCCCGACCAGACCGGTGGCGGTGTCTACCACGCTATCTACGGCACCATCGTGCAGGCGGCGGTCGCCTCTGTCATCGCGGTACCGCTCGGCATCATGGCCGCGGTCTACCTGGTCGAATACGGTCGCGGCCGGCTCGCCAAGGTCACCACCTTCATGGTCGACATCCTGGCCGGTGTGCCCTCGATCGTCGCCGCGCTGTTCATCTTCGCGCTGTGGATCGCCACCTTCGGCATGCCGCAGAGTTCCTTCGCCGTCTCGCTGGCGCTGGTGTTGCTGATGCTGCCGGTGGTCGTGCGCAGCACCGAGGAGATGTTGAAGCTCGTCCCCGATGAGCTGCGCGAGGCGTCCTACGCGCTCGGCGTGCCGAAGTGGAAGACCATCCTGCGGATCGTCGTTCCCACCGCGGCTCCTGGCATGATCAGCGGCATCCTGCTCTCGCTCGCTCGCGTGATGGGCGAGACCGCACCGGTGCTCGTGTTGGTCGGATACTCGAAGTCGATCAACCAGAACATCTTCGACGGCAACATGGCCTCGCTGCCGCTGTTGATCTACCAAGAGCTGGCCAACCCGGAGGCCGCGGGCCGCGAACGTGTTTGGGGTGCGGCACTCACGCTGATCCTGATGATCGCGGTGCTGTACCTGGCTGCCGCCGGCGTCAACAAGCTGCTCACCCGGAACCGATAGAAGCGAACGGAATACTCAGATGGCCAAGCGGATCGACGTCAAAGATCTCAACATCTATTACGGCAGCTTCCACGCCGTGGCGAATGTGGAACTGACCGTGCTGCCGCGCAGCGTCACCGCCTTCATCGGTCCCTCCGGCTGTGGCAAGTCCACCGTGCTGCGCTCGCTCAACCGCATGCACGAGGTGACCCCGAACGCCCGCGTCGAAGGTGCCGTGCTGCTCGACGGCGAGGACATCTACAGCTCCTCGATCGACCCGGTCGGCGTGCGGCGCACCATCGGCATGGTGTTCCAGCGCCCGAACCCGTTCCCCACCATGTCGATTCGCGACAACGTGGTGGCCGGGCTCAAGCTGCAGGGCGTGCGCAACAAGAAGGAGCTCGACGAGGTCGCCGAGCGCTCGCTCAAGGGCGCCAACCTCTGGAACGAGGTCAAGGACCGGCTCGACAAGCCCGGCGGCAGCCTCTCCGGTGGTCAGCAGCAGCGTCTGTGCATCGCCCGCGCCATCGCGGTCTCGCCCGATGTGCTGCTGATGGACGAGCCGTGTTCGGCGCTGGACCCGATCTCCACCCTGGCGATCGAGGACCTGATCACCGAACTCAAGAAAGAGTTCACGATCGTCATCGTCACCCACAACATGCAGCAGGCCGCGCGGGTGAGTGACCAGACCGGTTTCTTCAACCTCGAGGCCCAGGGCAAGCCCGGTCGCCTGATCGAGATCGACGACACCGAGAAGATCTTCTCCAACCCCACCCAGCGAGCCACGGAGGACTACATCTCCGGCCGCTTCGGGTAAGAGCACAGAGAAAAGCCCCGCTCTCCTTCTGAAAGGAGTGCGGGGCTTTCTCGTTACAGCGGCACGGAACTAGCGCTGCTGTACAGCCGCCGGCGCTATCAGGCGATGATCCATCCGTACGAGCCCTGGCCGTATGAATAGCACAGCCACTTCGTCGCGCCCTCGTACTGAACGTCGCCGACGTGATACGCATCGCACGGCGCTGTCGGCGCAGCCGCAGCTTGCGGGGCAAGCAACACCGCGGTCAAGATCGTGGCGGCGCCGACCAATGCACCGGAGAGCAATCGTTTTGCCATTGCGAAACCTCTTTCATTTCAGTAGATCCCCACAGAGGTTGCGCTGTTCGAACCCCCCTTGTTACGTAGGCTACCGAACTGTGTTGGCGGAAACAATGGCTGTCGACCATCGAAATGCTCAGGGCAGCAACAGAATCCGGCCAAGAAGAAAGCCCCCGCAGTGAGCGGGGGCCGACTCCTGATTCTCAGCTGGTTTCGAGGTCCTCGTCGCCGGGCAGGACACCCGTTACCAGGAAGATCACGCGACGGCCGATCTCCACGGCGTGGTCGGCGAAGCGCTCGTAATAGCGGCCCAGCAGGGTGACGTCCACCGCGGCGGCTACGCCGTACTTCCAGTCGCGGTCCATCAGGAGGGTGAACAGGTGGCGGTGGAGGTCGTCCATCGCTTCGTCGTCCTGGTTGAGCTGGGCGGCGCGCTCGGGGTCGCGGGACTCGAGTACCTCTTTGGCGCCCGCGCCCATGTTGACCGCGATGCGGCCCATCTCGGCGAAGTAGCCGTTGACCGACTCGGGCAGGGCGTGGGCGGGGTGGCGGCGGCGGGTCACCTTGGCGACGTGCAGCGCGAGCGCGCCCATCCGGTTGACGTCGCCCACGATCTGGATCGCGCTGACGACCTGGCGCAGGTCGCCCGCGACGGGAGCCTGCAGTGCGAGCAGCGCGAAGGCCTTCTCCTCGGCCTCGGTGATCATCACCGAGATCCGATCCTGCTCACCGATGACCTGCTCGGCCAGACCCAGGTCGGCCTGCAGCAGTGATTGGGTGGCCTGTTCCATGGCCTGGCCAGCGAGACCGGCCATCTCGCCGAGGAGGTTGGCGAGGTCGGCCATTTGCTCGTTGTAGATGACACGCATGATTGCAGACCCTAGTGGGTACCCGGATCCCTGTCACCCAACGCCGGGTTAATGCCACATGGCAGTGTCGTGGCAGGTCAGCGGCTGTGCCCTACTTGCACGTGTCGTCGGCGGCGTTCATGTGCTCGAGGTCGGAGGGCAGCGCGACCGGGGCCGCGCTGTGCGGCTGGCCCATCGGCACCGTCGGCAGTTCCGTGCCGACCGGTGTCGCCGTGCGGACCGTGCCCGCGAAATCGGTGCCGACCACTACTTCGATGATGCTGCCCAGCTCGTTGGCCTGCTCCAGGACCGCGCCGGGGATCGCGCTCGCCACGGTGGCGGCCTCGGCTTCCAGACCCGCGGCGTAGCGGATCGTCGAGGTCGACGCGGTACCGCCGGAGTAGTTGCCGGTGTTGTAGATCCCGAAGCCCTGGTAGCTGAGCTTGGAGGCGACCGTCTTGGCCGCGCCCACCGTGCCCGAACCGTTGGACACCAGCAGCGACATCGTGCTCGGGGCCACCGCGTACTGCTTGGGCGCGGCCGGGGCCGGCGACGGCGCCGAACTCTGCACCTCAGGTGCCTTGGTCTCACCCGGCAGCGGCTGGTCGTCGATGACGGCGCGGAAGATGGCCTTGATGTCGGATTCGCGCGGAATCTCGTTGCCGTAGGAGGTGGTGCCCGCCGTGGGGATGGTCAGGAACGTCACCGCGCCCGCGTCCATCTTCTGCAGGGAACGGCCGAGTAGCAGGAGGTCCTGCGGTGTCACCTTGTCGACGAAGGTGTGGGCGGTGAAGGCCTGGATGAACCCGTTGAGCTTGCCCGGATCGAAGAGCACCTTGCTCGATAACGCCCCACGCAACAGCGACGCGAGGAAGCGTTGCTGGCGGTTGATCCGGTCGTAGTCGCTGCGTTCCTCACCGACCACGTGCCTGGCGCGCACGTAGTTGAGCGCGGTCTCGCCGTTGACCCGCTGCTTGCCCGAGGTCTCGAGCACCGGACCGAGGACGCCGTCGATGATCGGCTTGGTCGAGCACACCTCGACGCCACCGATCTGGTCGACCATGGCCTCGAAACCGGCGAAGTCGATGCCGATGAAGTGGCCGATGGTCAGGCCTGACATCTTGCGAATCACGTCGACCAGGCACTTGGGCCCGCCGCGGGCGTAGACGGCGTTGAGCTTGTCGCTCATGGCCGACGGGAGTTTCTGGTCGGTATAGGTGGCCGTGTCGTTGTCCCATTCCGAGCACACCGGACGGGAGACGTCGAGGTCGCGCGGGAACGACACGACCACCACGCGCGAGCGGTTCTTCGGGATGTGCACCAGCATCGCCGTGTCGGCGCGGGCGCCCTCGGTGTCGGCGGCGGAGCCCGCGCCCATGTCGGCGTTGACGCCGGCTCTGGTGTCGGTGCCGACGATGAGGTAGTTCTCGTCGCCGAGCTGCATATCACCGTCGAGCACGTCGCCGGTGGCGCCGCCGCCGAGTGCGTCGACCTGGGTGAAGCTGCTGTTGGTGGCTTGGAGGTAGCTCCAGCCGCCGCCGGTGATCACCAGCGTGAGCACCGCGACGAAGGTGAGCGTGACGCGCCCTGCCATCCGTGCCTGCTTGTTCCGGCGCTCTCCTGTGCCCGCACGGCCGTCCGGACGACGTGGCGGTGCCGCGGACGCGGTTTTGACCGGCCGGGCGCGCTCGGGCTCGGCGGCGGGGTTCACCGTGGGCAGGATGTCGGTGGGCGGATCGACCGGACCGCCCACCCGCCGTGCCGGGACGGCGGTGCGGACCGGCTCCTTCGACTGGGCGGGCAGCGCGGTGGTCGCGGTGCGGTCGGCGGGGGATTCGGCGCGATGGGGTGGGGTGCCCGCGATGTCGTCGACGACGGGGGAGCCGTCGGTGCGGGGGGCGATGTCGGGACGTGGGGTGGGGCGCGGTGCCTGTTCGCGGGCGCGGCGGCCCGCGCGCGAGGCGGGCTCGGCGCTCTCCGCGGGCGGAACGCGTCTGCCGCGCCTGGTGCGTTCGCTGTCGACCCGGTTCACCAGGTCGGCCACCGTCAGCGGTGCGGAACCGGCGTCCTGCGTCGCGTCGGCGTGACGCGAACGTCGCGAGCCGTTTTCCGGTTGCTCGGTGGGTTCGGCCGTCGGGTATCGCTCCCAGGGGGCGCGATTTCCGGGCCGGGGCGTACGCCCGCGCCGATCGTCACCCACCAACGAACCTCACTTCTCTATCTGGCGCAGCCTGCGCGTCACCGCCCGGCTCCGATTCGAACCAGAGTCGAACGATCCCGCAATGATAACGATTCCGCCACGAGTGGCCACTCCAGTGCACACGGGAATCGCTGACGATGTGATGACGAAGCTCGAATCGCCGACGAAAAGCCCTGCTCGAGACGGTGTGATCGGAGGAAACCGCAGCGGCTTACGAATTGATGTCGACCCGTTATCGGTGGCTGGTCAGCCGCCGCTGTGCATCACATCGGCCGCGGCCGGGACGGTGTCGTCCTCCGGATCGTCGAGCCAACCCTCTGGAAGTACCACCTTGGTCTGCGGCGAACCCTGCCGTCCGCGCGGTCCGAGCGCGTCGGTGGGGAACGGCACGGCCGGGTCGAGCTGCCCGACCAGGTCCTCGATCTGCGACAGCTTCGACACGGTGGCGAAGCTGCGCCGCAGCTGCGAGCCGACCGGGAAACCCATCAGGTACCAGGCCATGTGCTTGCGGATATCGCGCATGGCCTTGTCCTCACCGTCGTGCTCGGTGAGCAGGGTGGCGTGGCGCACCAGGATCTCTCCGACGCGGCCGAGCGTCGGCCCCTCCGGGATCGGTTCGCCGCGCAGGGCCGCGCTGAGTTCGGCGAACAGCCACGGCCGGCCGAGGCAGCCGCGGCCGACGACCACGCCGTCGCAGCCGGTCTCGTTCATCATCCGCAGGGCGTCGTCGGCGGTGAAGATGTCGCCGTTGCCGAGGACCGGGATGGAGGTGACGGCTTCCTTGAGCCGGGCGATGGCCGACCAGTCGGCCGCGCCCGAGTAGAGCTGGGCCGCGGTGCGCGCGTGCAGCGCCACGGCGGCGGCGCCCTCGGCCTCGGCGATGCGGCCGGTGTCGAGATAGGTGTGGTGGTCGTCGTCGATGCCGATGCGGAACTTGAAGGTCACCGGAACACCGGCCGGTTCGGCCGCGGCCACCATCTCACGGACGATATTGGCGAAGAGCCTGCGCTTGTAAGGCAGCGCCGAACCGCCGCCGAGCTTGGTCACCTTGCGGACGGGGCAGCCCAGATTGAGGTCGATGTGGTCGGCCCAGCCCTCGCCGACGATGATCCGCACGGCCTCGCCGAGCGTCTTGGGATCCACCCCGTAGAGCTGCATCGAGCGCGGATGTTCGTCGGCGTCGAACGACATCATGTGCAGCGTCTTCTCGTTGCGCTCGACCACTGCGCGGGCGGTGATCATCTCGCACACGTAGATCGAGGTCGCGCTACCGAACTCCCGGCACAGCCTGCGGAAGGCACGGTTGGTGATGCCCGCCATCGGCGCGAGCACAACCGGCGGATCGACCGGGTAGGGCCCGATCCGCAGCGCAGTGGGCGCCTGGGGCAGCGTGGTAGTCACGCACACGATTGTCTCATCCGCCCCGATGTGATCGATCTCGCGTCCTGATGCTTATCCGCGGGTCATCGCCGCCGCTGCGACCGAGATGACACCGTTTACCTGCTACGCCGTGTCCGGAACAGGTCCGCGACGTCAGTAGCCTTACTCTGCTGGCATCGTCGCCTCCGGCGGTGCGCTGTCCCCACGTAATCGGAGAAGACCCCCATGGAAGACGCCACCGACCTGACGAAAACCCCTGCCACGCCCGACAAGGGCACGGTCGCCGTGCGCGTCTCGTCGCTGGTGGGCGGTGCCGTGATCGCCGTCCTCGCGATTCTCGCGCTGGTGCTCGGCGTGCTGCTCGGCTCGGCCCGTTCCGAGATCTCCGACATGAAGGACCAGGCCGCCGACGACGCGAAGGCCGAACAGATCGCCCTCGACTACTCCGTCGGCTCGGCGACCCTGAACTACCAGGACGTCAACGCCTGGGTCGCCAAGCTGAAGGCCGGAACCTCACCCGAGCTGTCGAAGAAGTTCGACGCCACCGGCGCGAAGCTCGAGCAGATCATCATCCCGCTGAAGTGGACCTCCACCGCCACGCCGATCACCGCCAAGGTGCTCTCGCACGAGGGCGAGGTCTACAAGGTCGCGGCGTTCGTGGACGTGAGCACCACCAACGCGCAGAACCCCGACGGCCTGCGCAACACGGTCACCTACAACATCACCGTCGACGCGGGCAAGGACTGGAAGATCACCGACGTCGGCAGCGCCGACGGCGCCCTCCCGATGAAGTAGTCCCCACACAAAGCGCCGCCCACCTTCGATCGAGGTGGGCGGCGCTTTTCGTAGGAAGTGTTAGACGCTCACCATTTCGCGGCGCTTGGCTTCGCGAGCGAGCATCTTGTCGCGCTGCTCCTCGAACTTCAGCACGTCCTGGCCCAGCTTCTCCAGGAAGCCTGCCAGCCGCTCACGGGTGGCCTCGCCACGCGCGGTGAAGTCGGTGCGGTCGAAGACGTTCCACTTCTTGAGCACCGGCTGCACGACCTCTTCGAGGTGCTGGCGCAGGTCGTAGATGCCGTGCTTGGCCATCAGCACGCCGTTGCGACGGAAGTTCGGCATGCCCGCGCCGGGCATCTGGAAGTTCTCGACGATCATCGAGATGGCCTCGATGGTCTGGTCGGGGCTCAGGTCCATCGCCGCGCCGCAGAGGTTGCGGTAGAAGATCATGTGCAGGTTCTCGTCGGCGGCGACGCGCTGCAGCATGCGGTCGGCGATCGGGTCGTCACAGACCTTGCCGGTGTTGCGGTGGCTCACGCGGGTGGCCAGTTCCTGGAAGGTCACGTAGGCGACCGAGTGCAGGAAGCCCGCGTCGACCTCGGTGGGGGAGGCGAAGCCGTTGGTCATGTGGATCATCCGCGCCTCTTCGAGGGCGACCGGGTCCACGCCGCGGGTGACAACCAGGTAATCGCGCATCACGATGCCGTGCCGGTTCTCCTCGGCGGTCCAGCGACCCACCCAGGTGCCCCAGGCGCCGTCCTGGGAGAAGTTCTCGGCGATCTCACGGTGGTAGGACGGCAGATTGTCCTCGGTGAGCAGATTGGTGATCATGGCCGCCTTGGCGACCTCGCTGAGCTTGGACTGCTCAGGATCCCAGTCGATGCCGCCCATGGCGGCGAAGTTGCGGCCCTCGTCCCACGGGACATAGTCGTGGGGGTGCCACTCCTTGGCCAGCGACATGTGCCGGTTGACGTTTTCCTCGGCAACCGGCTCCAACTCCGTGAGCAGTTCGAGTTGAGTCAGATCCCTTGCCATGTAAAAACCCTTCGCTGTCGTGCTTGCGGTCGAACGTCGCGATGCGGCCATACCTTACGGCACCGTAGGTGTGATGCGAAACGCAACAGAGCGGTTTTCCGACGATGTTGAGCAACGCCACAACTCGTCAGTAGATCCGATGGTCGTGCTGACGAGTCTAGGTGCTCGGCCCGCAGCATAGGGACTATCGCTGCGGGCCTCGCGACGTTAACTACAGGTAGATGAACATCTCAGCGCTTGCCGCCGAGCAGGCCGCCGAGCACGCTGCCCAGCGCACCTCCCGCGTTCTTCGACAGGGCGTCGCCGATCATGCCGCCGAGCCCGCCGGTGTTGCTGCTGCCGCCGAGCAGGCCGCCCAGCAGATCGCCGAGACCGCCGCCGGAGGCCTGCGTCTGCTGCGGTGCCGGAGCCGCGGCGCCGCCACCGCCGGTGAGCTGTTTGGCCACGTAGGCGAGCACGATCGGGGCGAGAATCGGCAGCAGCTTGCCGATCAGGTCGTTGCCGCCGGTGCCGCCGCCCGCGCCGAGCGCGCTGATGACGGTGTTCTTCTCGTCACCGAAGACGTTGTCGACGATCTTCTCGCCGTCGCCGACGTCCACCTGCCGCAGATCCACCGCGCCTTCGCCGTCGACGAGGCCGCCGTGGTTGTCGAGCGCGCCGAGCAGTGAAGCCGCGCCTTGTGGCTGGGCGGCGTTGGCCTGGAGGCCGCCGAGCAGCGTCGGCAGCGCGGCCTGCACGGCCGTGGTGGCGGTCGCCTGGTCGACGCCGAGCTGGTCGGCGATCTGGGCGATGGGTACTTGGGAGAGCAAATCGTCGAAGGAAGTCATCTCACTCCGCCTGAGGTCGTGGGCGCCCGGGAGCCCGGGTCGCGCTCAGGGTAGGTGAATCCGCGCACCGAACCCCTGGTTTCGGCGGCGTCTGTGGTTGGCGCGTCGCCACGTGACGATGGTCACGGTAGTAGTCGTGGTGCCCCCTGTAGGACTCGAACCTACGACCTAGTGATTAAAAGTCACCAGCTCTACCAACTGAGCTAAAGGGGCGCGCAGCGGAGTCTAGCGGACGCTGTGCCGAAGGACCGAACAGTCCCCCCGGGTCGAGTCGCGGGCGGCTGATCGCCGCTGGTGGCGGCCGGTAACGACGTGGACGTGCGCGACGATTTCCGGTAAACACCCGGTGCCCCAGCGGTGTTCGCGTTACGAGTTGCGTATGGTCATCGAATACTGTTGTATCGCAACATCTTTCGACAAGCAGGGGTGCAGCAGCGATGGAGAGGTCCAAGGTGGGCGCCGGTCTCGCGACCGTTCGGCGAACGTCGGCGGTGCCGGCGCGGTGGTCAACCGGGCTGCGCGCCTATGGAATTCGTACCCGAAGTAACCATTCCGGTTGCGCTTCGTTTGCTGGTTTGGATAACCGGATCGGATGTTCGGATGGGTACTCCAATCGCCGCGTGTCGACTCGCGAATGCGGGTACGGTGATCGCCTGGTGAATTTCGAAACAATCACCGGTACCGCGTTTTCCGTGGCTCCGGTGCAGGGTGTGGCGTTTCGGGAATTCACCGGCGGATCGCAGGCCGAGGTGATCGCGATGGGTGCGCGAACTCCCGGCAAAGGGGTAGTCGTTACCGCAGGAGGAGGCGGTTCTCACTGGTGGCGGGGCCGCTGTGCGAGGCACCGCGAGTCTTTCATACCGAAAGTTTGAATTAAAACCACAATTCGCACCAACGGTCTGTATTCGACCGTCGGCGTCGAGAAGGTTCGGAGGCGTTTCGAGCATGGCACGGCAGCAAGAGCGGGCGCGCCGGACACGCGCGGCGATAATCAAGTCCGCGGCCGTCGAGTTCGGGAAGAGCGGATATGCCGCGGCATCGCTCAACCGCATTCTGGAAGGTTCGCGCGCCACCAAGGGGGCGATGTACTTCCACTTCGACTCCAAGGAAGACCTGGCGCGCGCGGTGCTCGATACCGCGGTCGAGCGGTACCGGATCTGCGCGGAGCGCTGGCTCGCGCGCGCCGACCTCGGTCCGCTCGACGTGCTGCACGGCATGGTCGACGAGATCGCCCTTCGCTTGGAACACGACACCATCGTGCAAGCCGAGTACCGCCTCGTGATCGAACCCGACTTCCATCGCGACAACGGCAACGGCGGCGGACGGATCGTCGGCCGCGCCACCCGCGTGCTCGCGGTGCGCGCCATCGACGACGGTCACCTGCGCGCCGACGCCGACCCCGACCGCTTCACCCGGACCCTGTCCGCGGCGCTGGCAGGCCAGCGCTATCTGGTCGACCCGATCTCCAACGGTTCCGCCGCCGACCTGCGCGCCCGCTTCGCCGAGGTGCTGGAGGTTATCGTGGAGGCGATGGCCACCCCGCTGTGGATCCAGAACTTCCGCACCGAGGGCTGGCGCGAGCAGGCACGCCTGGATGACCTCGGTTTGGGCGCCTGACCAGGCGATTTGGAACTCTGCGCACACCTGTCATAAGCTATGCGAGCTCCCAACGGAAACGTTGAAGCCGCCCCGGAGAGATTCGGAACGAGCCCCCTTCGTCTAGCGGCCTAGGACGCCGCCCTTTCAAGGCGGTAGCGCGGGTTCGAATCCCGTAGGGGGTACAGTCTTCGGACTGTGTCTAGCAGTACTGCAGAAGCATGGCCCTGTAGCGCAGTTGGTTAGCGCGCCGCCCTGTCACGGCGGAGGTCGCGGGTTCGAGTCCCGTCAGGGTCGCACGTAGTACCAGAGCAATCCGGTACTTCCGGCCAGGTAGCTCAGTTGGTACGAGCGACCGCCTGAAAAGCGGTAGGTCGCCGGTTCGATCCCGGCTCTGGCCACCTTCGATCCCCTCACCAGACAACTCGGTGAGGGGATTTTTTCGTTCGACCGCGGCGGTCAGTTCTTCAGCGGCATCCGCAGCGCGTTCGCCCAGAGCCGGGTCACCGTGTAGACGAGCTCCTCGATCGGGAGCGGCTTGCCGTCGAGGAGACCGTCGCCGGTGACGAAATAGTTGAAGGCCAGCCTGCTGACCATCCCCGACAGCGCCCGTGAAGACAGCATCGGATCCAGCTCGGGATCGGCGAGACCGCGCCGCTGGAGATCGGCGATGCTGCGGGCGTTGCGGCGGATGAACGCGTCGGCCCGTTCCTGGCGGAGCTTGCTGAACTCGGGATCGATGTTGGCGACCTGTTCGAGCAGCCCCATCAACTTCGCGTTGCGCTTGTAGGCCTCGAAGTACGCCAGATTGCTGGCCTCGATGATCGACACGGGATCGTCGTCACCCGTCACGTGCTCCATCCCGGGATGCATCATGTCTTCCTGGGCGTGCTCCAGGATCGCCGCGAAGATCTCCTCTTTGCCGGCGAAATAGGTGTAGAAGGTGCCCGAGGAGCATTTGGCCTCCTGGGTGATGTCCACGAGCCGGGTATCGAGATACCCCGTGCGCTCGAACACCTTCCGTCCCGCGTCGATCAGCGCTGTCCTGGTGCGCAGCCCGCGCGGCGTGGCGGGCAGCTCGCGCAGCAGCGAGGTGCGCGCCATCGAGGGTGGCGCGCTGTCGCCTGCGGTCTCCGCACGTCGTTCCATGCCCTATTTATAGCCGGGGGTGGAACACGAGCCTGCCGACGGTGTCGCCGTCGCCGAGGCGGCCGAGGCCATCGGGGACGTCGCCGAGCGAAAGGCGTTCGCTGATCAGTGGTCTCACCTTGCCCGCCGCGGCCAGCCGCGACAGCTCGGCGTGGCAGTCGGCGATCGCCTGCTGGTTGTACTGCTTGTAGAGCCCCCAGTGCAGGCCGATGATCGAATAGTTCTTGATCAGCGCGTGATTGAGCGCGGGCTGGGGGATCGTGCCGCCCGCGAAGCCGATCACCAGGATGCGACCTTCGAAGGCGATGCATTTGGTGGACTTGGCGTAGGCGTCGCCGCCGACCGGGTCGTAGATCACGTCGGCGCCACGGCCGCCGGTGAACTCTTTGACGATCGGCACGAAATCCTCTGTGCGCCGGTCGATCACGAGGTCGGCGCCGAGGCGGCGGCAGTAGTCGGCCTTCTCCGGGCCGCCGACGACACCGATCACCCGCGCGCCCGCCGCCTTGCCCAGCTGCACGGCGGAACTGCCCACGCCACCGGCGGCGGCGTGCACCAACAGCGTCTCGCCGGGTTGCACCCGAGTGCGCCGGTGCAGGGCGAACCAACTCGTCTGATAGCCGATGACCAGTGCGGCGGCCTCGGCGTCGTCGAGGGAGTCCGGTGCGGGAAACGCGCTGTCGGCATCGAGCACGGCCAGCTCGGCGAACGCGCCACCGGGCAGGTTCGTGGTGCCGACGATCCGGTCACCGACCGCGAAATCGGCGCCGTCGCCGACCGCCACCACCTCACCGCACAGTTCGACGCCGGGCGTGAACGGCAGCGGCGGCTTGACCTGGTACTGCCCACGACACAGCAGCACGTCGGGGAAGTTGGCCGGCGCCGCGAGGACACGCACCAGCACCTGCCCCGGTCCGGCCACCGGATCGTCGATGTCGTTGAACTGCAGTACTTCCCGCGGTTCGCCGAGTTCGGTTACCTGCCATGCTTTCATCGTCGATCAGTCCTTCGGTCCGCCGGCGAGGTAGTGACCTGGCCGGCGGCGGTCTCGGTTGCGGTGCGAGTCATGTCTGGATGTGTTCGGTGAGATCGAGTGCCTTGTGCACGATCGCGTCGATGCGTTCGACGGTCGGGGTGCCCGCGGCGGCCCTGTTCTGCGGCGTGTCCCGCGCTCGGCGCAGCACGCCCTCGGCGATGACGGCGAGCTTCCACAGCCCGAAGGCGTGCCAGTAGCGCAGGGCGGCCGGGTCGCGGCCGGTCAGCGCGAGGTAGGCCGCCGACATCTGCGCGCGGTCCGGGAAACCGGGCAGTGCCGACGCGGGAAAGTCGCCGCCGGTGTTCTCGCCCGGTTCCGTCCAGTAGGCGAGCAGGCTGCCCATGTCGGCCAGCGGGTCGCCGAGGGTGGACAGTTCCCAGTCCAGCGCGGCCACGACTTCGCCGGTGTCGTGCGCGGTGATCACGTTGCGCAGGTGGAAGTCGCCGTGCACGAGGGTCACCTCCCGCTGCTCCGGGATGTCGGCGGTGAGCCTGCGGGTGAGCTCGTCGAGCTCCGGCAACTCCCGGGTCTTGGATTGCTCCCATTGCCCGCCCCACCGTTTGAGCTGGCGGACGGCGTAGGGCCGGTGACTCGCCAGATCGGCGAGGCCGACGGCGGCCAGGTCGACGGCGTGGATCTTCGCCAGCGTGCGCGGAAGCGATTCGGCGATGGCCCGACGACGCTGTGGGGTCAGCGATTCCACGATCTCCATGGTGTCGACCACCTGCCCGTCGACGAATTCCATCAGCACCATCGGTACCTCCGACACCGCCGGATCGTCGACGACACCGAGAATCCGTGGCGCCGGGACATCGGTGGATTCGAGCGCCGCCATGATCCTGGCCTCGCGCACCACATCGTGCGCGGAGGCGAGCAGGTGCCCCAGCGGCGGCCTGCGCAGCACCCACCGGCGGTCCGCGTCGTCGCGCACCAGATAGGTCAGGTTCGATTGGCCGAGGCCGATCCGGTCGAAACGCAGTGGCGCGGTGTGCTCGACGCCGACCGCGGCGAACCATCTTCCGATGGCGACCGGGTCGACGCCGACCACCTCGTGCGCGTCAGGCACCGACCGAGGCTCCGCTCCGGAACGGGGCGACGTCGCCGAGCCGCTGGCCGCCGTCGATCACCATGGTTTCGCCGGTGATCCAGCTCGCCGCGTCGGAGACCAGGAAGGCCACCGCGGCGGCGACGTCGTCGGGCTCGCCGATCCGGTCCAGTGCGGTCGAGGCCGAGAGCTCGCGCTCCTGCTCCTGCCACAGCGCTTCGGCCAGCTTGGTCCGCACCACGCCCGGCGCGACCGCGTTGACGCGCACCTTCGGCGACAGTTCCATCGCCAACTGCTTGGTCAGGTGGATCAGCGCCGCCTTGGACGCGTTGTACAGCCCGATGTTGGGCTCGAGACTCAGGCCGCCGATCGAGGTGGTGTTGACCACGGCGCCGCCGTGCTCGCCCATCCACGCGCGGGTGACCAGCTGCGTCCACAGCACGGGAGCCCACAGATTCACGTCGAAGATCTTCGCGAAGCGGGCGTGATCCTGGTCGATCGTCGGGCCGAACGCCGGGTTGGTGCCCGCGTTGTTGACCAGGATGTCGACGCTGCCGAACCGCTCCACGGTCAGCTCGACGCAGCGCCGTGCGGCGTCTTCGTCGACGACGTGCGCGCCGACCCCGATCGCGGTGCCGACGATCTGGGCCGCGGCCGCGTCCGCGGATTCCTGTGTGCGCGCGGTCAGCACGACGTTCGCGCCCGCGGTGGCCAGCGACTGGGCGATCGCCAGTCCGATGCCGCGTGAGGCGCCGGTGACGATGGCGGTGCGGCCGGTGAGATCCAGTCCGGTCATATCAGTTGCTCTCCTTGTACTTGCGCAGTTCCTGCCGTGCGATGGCACGCTTGTGCACTTCGTCGGGGCCGTCGGCGAGCCGCAGTGTGCGCAGGTGCGCCCAGGCGGCCGCGAGCGGGAAGTCGTCGGTGACACCGCCGGCGCCGTGTACCTGAATGGCCCGGTCGACGACCTTCAGCGCGATGTTCGGCGCGGCCACCTTGATGGCGGCGATCTCGGTGCGCGCGGCCTTGTTGCCGACGGTGTCCATCAGATGCGCGGCCTTGAGCGTGAGCAGCCGGATCATCTCGATCTCGATGCGCGACTCGGCGATCCAGTCCCCGATGTTGGCGTTGTCGGCGATGGGCGCGCCGAAGGTGACCCGCGTCTGCGCGCGCTTGCACATCATCTCCAGCGCGCGTTCGGCCATCCCGATGCTGCGCATGCAGTGGTGGATGCGGCCGGGTCCGAGCCGGGCCTGGCTGATCGCGAAACCCTCGCCCTCGCCTTTGAGCACGTCGGTGGCGGGCACGCGCACGTCGGCGAAGTCGATCTCGGCGTGGCCTTCGCGTTCCTGGTAGCCGAAGACCGGCAGCCCGCGCAGGATCGTGACGCCCGGTGCGTCGATCGGGACCACCATCATGGTCTGCTGACGGTGCGGCGCCGCGGTGGGATCGGTCTTGCCCATCACGATCATCACACGACAGTTCTTGTGCAAGGCGTTGGTGGCGAACCACTTTCGGCCGTTGAGCAGGTAGTCGTCGCCGTCGCGCACCATCGACAGTTCGATATTGGTGGCGTCGGAGCTGGCCACCCGCGGTTCGGTCATCGCGAACGCCGACGCCATGGTGCCGTCGAGCAGTGGCTTCAGGTACTTCTCTTTGTGCTCCTCGGTGCCGAACAGCTCGAGCACTTCCATGTTGCCGGTGTCGGGGGCGTTGCAGTTGCAGGCCTCGGCGGCGAGGTGGCTGCGGCCCATGATCTCGGCCAGCGGCGCGTACTCGAGGTTGGTGAGGCCGGGTCCGCGCCCGGGGTGCGGGTGGAAGAGGTTCCACAGGCCGCGCCGTTTGGCCTCGGCTTTGAGCTCTTCGAGGACGGGCGGCTGGAAATGGGGGTCGCCGGATTCGCGCATCTGCGCCTCGTAGACGGCCTCAGCCGGGTAGACGTGCGCGTCCATGAAGTCGAGCAGGTCTTCGGAATACTTCTTCGCGCGATCGCTCAGATCGAACAGTGACATGGCTTTGTCTCTCGCTCAGTGGGTTTCGGCCAGCAGCGACGACTGGTAGCGGCGCATGCCGCGCAGCCAGCGGTCGTAGTCGGCGCCTTTGTGGCGGTACATGTCCAGCACCTGTGGATGCGGCAGGATCAGGAAGTCCTCGGCGTCGACGGCCGTGAGCACGATGTCGGCCACGTCGGCGGGTTCGAGGACCTCGCCCGCCGCGACGACGGCGCGGGTCGCTGTGGCGCCGAGCTCCTCGCCCGAATTCTGGCCCTCGTACAGCAGTTTCGTGTTGACGCCCATCGGGCACAGGCAACTGACGCGCACGCCCTGGTCGCCGTAGGTGACACTGAGCCACTCGGCGAATCCGACCGCGGCGTGCTTGCTCACCGAGTAGGTGGCCGAACCGATCTGGGTGAGTAGTCCCGCGGCCGATGCGGTGCTGACGAAGTAGCCCGCACCGCGTTCGACCCACTCGGGCACCAGTAGCCGAGCGGCACGGATGTGGGCGCGCAGGTTCACGTCCAGCGAGCGGTCCCACTCGTCGTCGGTGACGTCGAGTCCGGCGGCGCCGACGATGCCCGCATTGGCGAAGTACAGATCGACGGGCCCGAAGTGCTGCTGCGCCACCGCGATCAGACCGCGGATCTCCTCGGTGACGGCGGCGTCGGCGCCGACTCCGACGGTAGTGCCGGGGTGATCGGCGTTGATCTGCTCCGACACCGCCAGCGCGGCGGGCTCGTCGAGGTCGGCCACCACCACCTTCGCGCCCGCCGCGGCGAGTGCGGCGGCCAGCGCGGCGCCGATGCCCGCGCCGCCACCGGTCACGATGGCCACTTTGTCGGCAACTCTCACGAGAATTCCTTCCGTTCGTTCCGTACCGGCTGGGTTCGCAGACCTGCTCGCCGGCCGGGTTCGATCAGCGATGGCTGCTCGGTGATCCGCAGGTCTGAATCTATTGAAAGTTGACGTCAACTTCAAGTCTGGACGCGTGCGCGGTGCGACCGGCTGGAAATATGCCGTAAATCACACGGGGAGCGAAGGTGGTATCAAGTGGCCGAGCTGCCGCACGACCCTCCGCGCGCCCGGCTGTCGGCGAGGGTGGCGATCCAGGTGCGGGTGTCGGCGGGGTCGATCACATCGTCGAGCTCGAAACCCGTGGCAGCGGTGAGCGCCTTGCCCGCCTGGTAGCCCATGGCGAGCAATTGCTGGAACAGCGTCTCGCGCTCGTCCGGATCCGTCACGGCGGCGAGCTCTTTGCTGAAGCCGAGGCGAACGGCGCCCTCCAGCCCCATGGGCCCGATCTCGCCGGTGGGCCAGGCGACGGTGAACCGCGGCGCGTGGAAGTGGCCCGCCGCCATCGCCATCGCGCCGAGCCCGTACCCCTTGCGCAGGATGATGGTGCCGAACGGCACGCTCAGTTGCGCGCCGAGCACGAACAACTTGCTGAACCGGCGCACCGTCGCGGTCTTCTCCGCCTCCGGTCCGACCATGAAACCCGGTGTGTCACACAGGGAGACGACCGGCAGGCCGAACGATTGGCACAGCGTGAGGAACTCGCCCATCTTGTCGGCGGCCTCGGCATCGATCGCGCCGCCCAGGTGGTGGCTGCTGTTGGCGATCAAGCCGAACGGTTCGCCGTGTACCCGCACCAGCGCGGTGACGACGCCGACCCCGTAGTCCGCCCGCAGCTCGAGGGCCGAGCCCACGTCGACGATCGCGTCGATGGCGCGGTGGATGTCGTAGGCGCGCAACCGGTTCTCCGGCACCACGTGCCGGGCCAGCCGTGGATCCGGTGCCTCGAATTCGTCGACCCGGCCCTGGAAGTAGCCGAGGTACTGCTTGGCCAGTGCCACCGCGTGCGCCTCGTCGCGGGCGACCAGGTCGACGACACCGTTGCGTCGCTGCACCTCGATCGGACCGATGTCCTCGGGGCGGCAGGCGCCGAGCCCGCCGCCCTCGATCATCGCCGGTCCGCCCATGCCGATATTGGCGTCCGGCGTCGCGATGATCACGTCGCAGACACCGGCCAGGGCGGCGTTGCCCGCGAAGCAGCGGCCCGACACGATCGTCACCAGCGGCACCCTGCCGCGGAGCGCGCCGAGCGCGCGGAAGGTCGTCACGTCCAGGCCCATGCCGGTCCCGTCGGTGTCGCCCGGCCTGCCGCCGCCGCCCTCGGCGAACAGCACCACCGGAATCCGCTTGCGTTCGGCGAGTTCGAAGGCGCGGTCGGTCTTGGCGTGGTTGTTCTTGCCCTGGGTGCCGGCGAGCACGGTGTAGTCGTAGGAGACCACCACCGCCTCGGCGTTGTCGAAGCGGTCGGCGCCGATGGTCGCCAAGCCGGTGATCAGGCCGTCGGCGGGGGTGTTGGCGATCAGGTCCGCTTCTGCGCGTCTGCTGCGTTGTGCGGCGAGCGCGAGTGCGCCGTATTCGACGAAGCTGCCCTCGTCGACCAGGTCGGCGATGTTCTCCCTGGCGGTGCGGCGACCGAGCCGGTGCCGTTTGGCCACGGCCGCCGGGCGGGACTCGTCCAGCGTCACGAGGTGCCTGGCGCGGATCTCGTCGACATCGGCGCGAACGCGGTCGGGATCCAGCTCGGTGTGCGCGCCGCCGGATTCGTCCGCGCCGGTGCGGGTGATGATGACCAGCGGATCGCCCGGCGCGACGACCTGGCCGGGGCGGACCAGCACCCGGACGGTCCTGGCGGCATCGGGCGCGCTGGCCACATGCTGCATCTTCATCGCCTCGAGCACGGCGAGCTGACCGCCCGCGCCGACGTCGACACCCTCGTCGGCCACCTCGACCACCGTGCCCGCGAGCTGAGCGCGCACCGCCTCCTGCCCTGGATACAGCTCGACCGCGGTGACCGTGGCCTCGGGCTGACCGGTCTGTGCCGCCGAGACGAGTTCGATCAGCCGCTCGGTGAGAAAGCTGGTGGTGGCGAGCCCCGACTGGAAGGTGCTGTCGGCGAGGATCTCTCGCAGGAACGAGATGTTCGTGCCGATGCCGGTCACGGTGAACTCGGCGAGTGCGGTCGCGGCCTTGCGGGCGGCGGCGGGGAAGGACTGTCCGCGGGTGCGGGTGATCACCTTGGCCAGGAGTGAGTCGTAGCGCGTGCTCGGAGTCAGCCCGGCGCGACCGAAGGTGTCGACCCGCACGCCGGGGCCGGTCGGCGGTGCGAAGGTGATCAGGGTGCCCGCGGCCGGCACCGCCGAACCGTCGGCCGTCATCGTTTCCATGTTGACCCTCGCCTGGATCGCGATGCCGTCGGCGGCGGCCGGTTCGCCGATGGATCCTGTTCCAGTGGAGACGATTCCGCTCGGCAACCCCAGTTCGTCGAAGGGCGTGCCCTGGGCGATCGCCAGCTGCACGGCGACCAGATCCACGCCGGTGACCTCCTCGGTCACGGTGTGCTCCACTTGGATTCGCGGATTCACCTCGAGGAACACGAATTCGGCGTCGGAGACCAGGAATTCGACGGTGGCCAGCCCGCGATAGCCGACGTGGGCACACAGCCGGGCCGCCGCCGCGTGGAGCTCTCTGCGCCGGGTGTCCGAAAGTCCCTGCGCGGGCGCGATTTCGAGCAGTTTCTGGTGCCTGCGCTGCACACTGCAATCGCGATCGCCCAGTGCCAGCGCTGTGCCGCCGGTGGCGACGATCTGCACTTCGATGTGCCGGGCGTTCTCGAACAGCGTCTCGGCGAAGACCGCCGGATCGCCGAAACCGAGCCGCGCTTCCGCGGCGCACTGCCGGTACGCGTCGTCGATCTCCTGCGCGCTCCGCACCACCCGCATGCCACGGCCGCCGCCACCGGCCAGCGCCTTGATCATGATCGCGCCGGGGCGCGTGCCGAAGAACGCGTGAACCTGTTCGACGGTGGTCGGTCCCTCGGTCGCGGGCAAGACGGGGACGCCGGCGGCCACGGCGGTCGCGCGGGCCGAGGACTTGTCGCCGAACAGGTCGAGCGCCGAGGGATCGGGGCCGACGAACGTGACGCCGTCGGCCGCGCACGCGCGGGCGAATTCGGCGTTCTCGCTGAGGAATCCGTAGCCGGGATGCAAGTAGTCGGCGCCGGATTCCTTGGCGGCGGCGAGGATCGCGGCGTGGTCGAGGTAGGCCGTCGCGCCGGTGCCCGCCAACCGGATCGCCTCACCCGCCGCGTGCACATCGGGATTGTCGGCGTCGTCCTCGGCGTACACCGCCACGGTGTCGATGCCGAGCTCGGCGGCGGTGCGCAGGACGCGCAGGGCGATCTCGCCGCGGTTGGCGATGAGCAGCTTCACGGGATGTCCTCGGATTCGGTGGTGGTGCGGGTCGGGCCGGTGAAGCCGATCAGTCGTTCGGCGATGGCGATGTGGTCGGTGATGAACTGTTCGCGCCGGTCGCGGTCGGCTCCGGCGAGCCGGGAGGCGCCGATCAGCAGTGCGTCGGCGAGAGTCTCGACGATCCGCGACGGCGGGGCGCACGGATCGATCCCGCCGCGCACCTCGGTGCGTTCGAGAAACGCGGTGAATCGCTTGCGCAGACGAGTGCGCACCTGCGACCACTGCGCGCCGATCGCGGGATCGATCCCCGCCCGGTGCTCGATCAGCGCCACCAGCGCGCCGTTGGCCAACACGGCTTGCGCGAACGCTCGCGTGGTGGCACCGATGACCTCGGCGGGCGCGGTGACCTCGACGTCCACCACGAGTTGCGCGGCCAGGAACTGCGCGCACACCCGCTCGGTGATCGCCCCGAACACCTCGTCCTTGGACGAGAAATACGCGTAGAACGTCGCCCGGGAGACTCGCGCCCGCGTGGTGATCGTCTCCACCGAGGTCTGGTCGTACCCGCACTCGGCGAAACACCGCGCTGCCGCATCCAGCAACTCGCCCCGGCGCGGACCAGCGCTGTCCTTGCGCGCCGACCTGGCCCGCTCCTGCGCCTCGCTGGTGGTCACCGCCACAAGTGTTGTTGACGTTGACGTCAATGTCAACGCCCGATCCACCGCCTGACCTGTTCGGTTACCGAAACCGATGCCCACCGGGTAATATCCCCCGACGTAACGAAGCAAGGCCCTGTAGCGCAGTTGGTTAGCGCGCCGCCCTGTCACGGCGGAGGTCGCGGGTTCGAGTCCCGTCAGGGTCGCAACACAGCAAAGTCCCCCACACCGATCCCGGTGCGCGGGACTTCGTCGTATCAGCGGACTCAGGTCATTGGCATCATCACGCGGTCACCACAGCGGTGGGCCCGCCCAGGGCCAGGCACGGCGGAGAGTAGACGCGTTTGTCGAGGCGCCGGCAATTGTCGGCGCATCCGCCTACCCGCTGCTCGGGTCGAATAGCCGGGACACTGTCGCGGGCGTTCCACCGCGATGTTGAATACGAGACCATCGAGCCCTCAGCGCATTTCGAGATTCACTCGCGGTCCTGTGTCAAACAATCAGGGATCGAATCGTGACCGCCGAGTCCGGAGAGTCGGTGTCGCCAGGCTGCCGGAGTTGAGTGAGCCTGTGCCAGGTGCCGTGGACGGGTTCTGGCTGCCCTGTGTTGCGAGAGAGACCGGGGCTACGGCTGTAGGTAGCGAGTCAATCTGATAGAAAGCTCGGCAACCGCCCGCAATTGTTCATCGGTAAGCGAAAGGAGTCCTTTAGGAGTTCGTGCGTGATCCTCATGGATCTGGATTGTGCCTTCCCGCTCGTTCGTTCGGGTCGTGACTGTGACCAGCCCCCAGGGCCGGTTATCGGACAACCAAGCCGGCGCTGACGTCCCGCTCATCGGTTGCATAATTGAACCGGGTGGTGGAACCGCATTTGAATCTCGCCTGATCGACGCAGATGCGACCAATTCTGAATTCGAGTCGACAAAACAGATTCCTGTCCCGTGGATCGAGGATCCGAGATCATCGACCGCCCTTATTTGTGTGTTTTGCACGCTGAGGTCGTTGACGACGAAGTTCGACAGTGTCTCACACAGATCTCGCACTGTCGATACGGTTTCGGTCGGAGGAATCAGTGTAGGACTTTCAGGTCCTGCCGTCGGGTCCGTGCACGCCGTCGAGAGTGCGATGAGTAACATGCCGATAGTCGGCCACGCAAATTTATTCATTATGTGCTCGGCTTATGCTTCCAGTCCGAGCCGTCACCATCAAGCACACTGGCGTCGGCGTAGTCGAGATCGTATGGACGGGGCTTACCTTCGCTGTCGACTCCTACGGCTGGGACACGAATAGATGGCCAGCTATTAAATGGCAATCCCGTCTGGGTTGCTACTTCTGATGCTATCGTGTTGCCTGCAATCATGTTGGCTTGGGCCATGGTAGCGCACTCGCTGAAAATGTTGAAGATCTTAGTCTGCATCGTGCCAACGGTCTTCACTAAATCGTCGAGCACGAAAACGGCAGCCGGGCCCTTCAGGTAAATGCTCGACATCTTATTGGCGATTTCGTTCTTAAGCTCCAACAAGGCAGAGATGAGTTTCTTGTATAGGTCGAGAATGGCTTTGGCTAGTGTTTCCAGCTGGCTGGCAACCTTTTCGCACAGGCCTGCCATCGAGGCAAAGGCCTCATTTTGCAAACCATAAACGACAAAGTACCTACTTGCCGCAACTCCCTCCCAGTCGGTGTTGAGGTTTGCGGTCTTCGCTGAATTTCCTCCTTCGAGTATGAGATTCTTGATATCACGCCAATCATCGGCAATATCTATGAAGGTGACTGGCGTCTTTTCCTCGGACTGAAAAGCCGTCAGCTTGTTTAGAACGGAGGTGATGGTCTGTTCGATAGACTCTCTGTTATCTTCGATTTTGTCGATGACATACTCGCTTGCAAGCATCCCCAAGCCGAGGGTTGTCACGGTCAGCCCTATTTCGCCGGCGCGCAAGATTTCAATCAGTTTGTTTACGTCATCGTTATAGCCCGAGGGGAGTAATTCAAGGTCTTTAGCGGCGAGGCGCATCCCATCGATCTGGTTGACTAAGTCTGTGCGTGAGTCGAGTGTAGGCGTAGTCATCTATTGTCTACCTAGTCGATCGCATTTATCTGTTGCGCACGGGCGGCATCTTCTTGATCATATGTTGTCGCAGCTTGTTTGAGGATATCGGCTATATTCTGACACGCCTTGGCGCCTTCCGTCAGTCGGGCGTTTACATACCCGGGAGCTGGCTGGTACTTGGACAACGATGGTGCGAATACGCCAGCCTCAGTAGCAGTCATGGTGAGGTTCGGAGTTCTACTTAGAGCATCGGAAAGCCGCCAAGATGCTTGTTCCCATGCCGCTGCGGCGCCGCGCATGCGATCTGTCGCAGCCTTGAAGTTTTCTGTCATCGATTGTATGCCTGTTCAATAAGTGTTCGAACATGATTCTCGTGTTGGTACTCAAGATCGGATGTCGAGTACTGTGAATAGTCGCCCCATACGTTGAACTTTGGTCGCTTACTACGGATTTGTTCAGCACACGACAATAGATCATCAACCAATGCTGGGGGGTCTACTGTTTCTCCCCATTTCGTCCGTACCGTTATGGAATCTATTCGTATCCGATCAGCGGTTACTATCATAATCGGCTCGCCTGAATGGAGAACATGACCACTTGCCCGGTACTTGGATCGCATAATCAGGGCATCAAGCTTCTCTTGGTAGTCTGACCACCGTGGCGTCTCTAGTAGAACTAACAGTTGTGCTCGACGGCCGGGGGTTCCGCAATCCAAGTCGAGGCCCCCGTCTGGTAGTAATTTGCCGGACGACAAGATTCGTGACAGTTCCTGGAAGACGGCAAATTCGTATGCTTTGAGTAACTCCGTCCCGTATTCATTGGGTTGAACGCGCTGCTGCCATTTATCATCCAAATTAATTGCAACCGGTAAAAGGCTGCGGTCAACCTGCATGGATGCATAGGGCGATCCTGAAAGCCTCCACGTATCGACGATGGAGCTGTGAGGGCCGTTGTTTGGTTTGATATTGCTGTGGTGGGCAGCGTGAAAGTTCTGATCGTTGCCGGAGGGTGAGTTGAAAGTCGCAGTTGACGTTGAGACGGACCGCGCTTCGGGCGCTGCAGGTCTGACGAGTGGCTCGTCATCCCAAAACTCGTCTGGGTCGTCGTAGTGGTTATAATGCGGTTGCGCTGGCATTATGCACATCCAATTCGCGGAGCGAAAGCCATCCCGGCCGTATGCTTCTTCATCGAACCCCCGTTCTGAAGTACTGATCCATTCCCCGTGGACGACCACACCTTAGCTCGAAGTGATCGCTCGTGCACCCTCAGCTAGCCTACGGACAGTGTTCAGGGTCGGTGCTACCCCAAGTAGTGCCCAAGAGCGTCAGTGTCGAACCATTTCACTTTGCTGCAGGCATTGGTCGACACGAGCTCAATCTACGCAGGCAGGTGTTCAGATGCGGTGGTCGATGCTGGTGATGCGGTGGCGGCCGGGGGCCACCTCGGTGGTGCGCATGACCTGGTTGATTTTCTCGGTGGTGGCGTCGCCCGGCCATTTCTGGTGGATGGTGACATTCCAGAGGGTGGCGTCGGCGGCGTCGGCTTTGGTGATGTGGACGCAGTATTTGACGTCGAGGGGCAGCGAGCCGATGCCTTCGGCCAGGGCGGAGGCATTGCCCACATGCGCGTTGTCGGTGACGAAGGAGCGGGCCTTGGCGGCGTCGCGGTCGACGTAGTAGCTGTATTCGAAGCCGAGGATGGCGCCCTCGGGGCTGGCGGTGTCGCCGCGCTCGGCGCTGATGGTGATCGAGGGAGTGCGGAAGGACTCGCAGCCGGACAGGGCGTGGGCGGGCAGTGGGGGAACCGCGGTGGAGGTGGTCGCCCGCGAGCCGGGGACGGCGGCCTGGGTGGTGGTGCTCGTCTTGTCGGCGGGGCCGAGAAAGATGGTGGCGGCCACGCCGAGCACGACGACGAAGGCGAGCGCACCGACCACGCCCTTGATCGCGGCGGCGGCTTTCGCCCGGCCGCCGCTGTCGTCGTAGCGTTCGTCGTCGAAGTTCTTGCGGGGGCGCCGCGCGATCTGGCCGCCGCCGCCGAAGTCCTTGAGGCGCGGCAACACCGGCATCTCCACGTGGTCGCCGCTCTGTTCGGTGGCGGTGGCGGTGGCCCAGTCGTTCCAGTCGACATCGTCGCCGCGCTGCGTCTCGACCGGCGCGTCGCCGTCGTTCCAGTCGTTCCAGTCGCCGGTGAACCCGTCGTCGTCGGCGGGGTTTCGATATACCGGCTGGACGGGTGCGGGCTCGAACGGGTCGTTGTTGTCGAACGGTTCCGGGTCGGGCGGCGGCCAGGTCTCGGGGTTCGTGCCGATCGTCTGCGGCTCGGCCTCGCGTCGCCGCCTGCGTCGCCGTTTGCCCTGCGGGCGACGGCGACCGGGCGTCGTGGCATCCGGCGACGTGAAGTAGGCACCGAACGGATTCTCCATCCGGGGGGCCTACGCCGGCGCCGGGACGACTCCCGGTTGACCGTGTTTAGGTGCGGCGGAGGGTTTTTCGGTCTCCTGATCCTGTTGCGGACGACTCCCGGGCGGAACCACCCCGCCTTGCATCGGCTGCTGGGCAGGCGCCGGTGTGCTCGGAGCCTGTTGGGGCTGTTCGGTTTTCGGCGCCTGGTTGGACTGGAACGGCGCGGACGGCGCGGGGGTATCCGGCTTCGCCGACGCGCCACTGTCGCTGTTCGCCCCGGTGCCGGTGCCCCCGCCGGTGCTGGTGCCGCCACCCAATCCGCCGAACAGGGTGTTCGTGCCGGTGCCACCACCATTGGTCGACGGCGAGGTGGGTGCGGTGCCCGCGGGGGTGGTGGAGGTGGCGCCCTCGGTGCCGGTGGCATTCGCGGCGAGAGTGTCGATTCCGGTCGTCGCCAGCTCGGAGCCCGCGTCGATCCCGTGCATCGCGACTTCGGCGATCTTGTCGATCAGATGCGTGCCGAAGGTGACGCCGGCGTCGATCGCCGCGGTTCCCAAGGACACCCCACCGTCGATCAAGGCCTCCTGCAACGCGATCTGCGCCGCTGTCGCCGGATCGATGTTGTCGTCCTCGTCATCCCACGAGGAGTCGTCCCACGACGACGTATCGGACCCGCCGGTGCCGAGCACATAGACCCCGGGCGCCACCTCCGTCGCGCCGGTGGGCACGGTGACCCCGTTGGTCCCGCCGAGATCGCTGGTGAGCCCCTTGGTGTCGCGGGTGTACTGATCCATCTCGGTGCTGGCGTTGCCCACCACCCCGACCGCTTCCGAAATGGCCTCTTCGGCCAGCTCGACGATGGCGTCGAGGTTGTTCTCGTTCACCGCGGGCGCGGCCTTCTTCGCCTTGGCCCGGAAGTCGGCGATGATCGCGTCGACCTTGGCGGCCGCGGTCGACTGTGTCGAATACGCCTGCCCGAGCAGCGAGCTCAAACTGGTCCCGCGATCGGCCGCGGCCGAGACCTCGGTGGCGGTCTGCCGCAGCGCGGGGGTGGCCGGTGCCGCGGTCTCGGTCGACTCGAGCGCGTACAGCCCGAGCCGATGCGGGTCTTCGGTAGCCGTGGTCGCGGCGGATGCCGACGTGAGCGCGGCGACCACGGACGCGTCGGGATCGGCGGAAGTGTTGCTGCCCAGCGATCTCCGCAACTCGAGCAACGGAACTTCGAGCAGCGCGATCACCGGCTCGATCTTCGCCTCGGCCTCGGCGGGGGTGATCGTGCTGACCGTGGTCTCGGTGACCAGCGACTTGGAACGCATCACGCCACCTCTCCCTCGGCTGCTCGCAGATCGCCCGCCAGCCCGGAATCGATCCCGGTCACGCTGGCGCCGAAGCGATTCAAGATGTCCTGATAGGCGGTGACCAGGTTGCCCGCCGTGCTCAGCGTCGACGCGTGGTCGCCCGCGGCCTGTGTCCAGGCGGCGGCGAATTCACGCCCGAGCACGCCGAGCCCGGACAGGTCGACCCCGGCCGCGGTCGTCGTCTCTGTGGCCGCTGTGCCAAGAAGTTCGGAAACCCGAGCTGCCGCACGCTGATAAGCGTCGAGCGCTGACGGGTCGAAAGACATTTCTGCCACGATGTCTGCCCCTTCACGATCGCGGATCCCGGCACGGCCGGTGCTCAAAAGCGTAACCACCGAGCGCCGTTTGCGGGGGAGTCCAGTCCAGATGGCAGGATCGATTTCGAGACCGCGCAGGTCAAGGACTTTCGCCGCGGGATTCGGGTGGTGCTGGTGTGACGAACGGGTCGGCGATCGAAATATGACCGGCGAGTAGGGTCAGCCATGTCATGGATGGGTATCGACTGTTGGCCCTGCTCGGGTTCGCTCTGCTCGACGCGCTCGATGTGCTGCTGGTGGCGATCACCACGGCCGTGGTCGCCGACGCCAGGCTGACCCGGCGCTCGCCGATGACGGGTGTGCTCAGCTTCCTCGGCGGCGTTTTCGCGATCTCCGTGGTCTTCGGCGTGTGCACCGTACTCGGCATCGACTTCCTGGTCCGGCTCCTCGACTTCGAGTTGACCCCGGCTCTGCGGTACTGGGGCGAGCTGGTGATCGGCCTGGTGCTGATCGCGGTCGCCGTGCTGCCGGTGGACACCACCGCGCCCACCGGTGGTCGCTGGGTCGAGCCGGTGCGTAAGCATCCGTGGCTGATGGGCGTGCTCGGCTTCACGCTGGGTTTGGCGAAGGTGCCGACCTCGGTGCCGTACCTCGCGGCCCTGGCCCTGCTGTCCGCACAGCGCCCGCTGCCGGTGGTGTGGCCGGTGATCGTGGCCGGTTACTGCGCGATCGCCCTGATCCTGCCGCTGGTCGTGCTCGCTGTCGCCATGCGGCGGACACCGCGCGCGCGGCGGGTATACCGCCTGCTCGTGCGGGGCATCACCCGCTTCGGGCCGCCGGTCATCAGGGTGCTTTTCGTCGTGTTCGGCCTCGGATTGATCATCGACGCGCTGGTCCACGCGGGTCGGCTGTGGTGAGCGCCCGCACGGCCACTCAGGAAAGCGTCAGGACCATCGAGTACCGTCATAACGAATCGATGACATGCCCCGTGCCCGCATCCTGGGCCGCGGGGCTATCCAGGTGAGCAGGGAGGGCGACCCTTGAGGGTTACCGTTGTTGTGCCGACCTACAACGAGCGGGAAAATCTGCCGGTGGCGGTGGAGCGGCTGACGGCTCTGCCGGTGTCCGATCTGCACGTGCTGGTGGTAGATGACAATTCACCCGACGGCACGGGTGATGTCGCCGACAAACTGGCCGCTGAGCTGCCGAATGTGGTGAGCGTGCTGCACCGCACCGAGAAGGACGGTCTCGGCCGCGCCTACATCGCGGGCATCACCGCGGCGCTCGACGAGGGTGCCGACGTGGTGATCCAGATGGACGCCGATCTGTCGCATCCCGCCGAGGTGATCCCGTCGATGCTCGAGAAGCTGAGCTCCGACGACGTCGGCGTGGCGCTGGGGTCGCGCTACGTGCCCGGTGGTTCCACCGCCGCGGAGTGGAAGTGGTACCGCAAGGCCCTGTCGGCCTGGGCCAACTTCTACGTGAACCTGATCCTGCGCCTGGGCGTGAAGGACGCGACCGCCGGTTTCAAGGCATGGAAGGCCGACACCCTGCGGGCGATCGACGTGGCGTCGATCCGCAGCAACGGCTATTCGTTCCAGGTCGAGATGAACTACCGCGCGATCAAGAAGGGCTACACGATCGCCGAGGTGCCGATCCGCTTCGAGGAGCGCACCGTCGGCGCGTCGAAGATGAGCCTGAAGGTGCAGCTCGAATCGGCGCTCATGCCGTGGAAGCTGCTGTTCGGCCGCTCGGTCTAGAACTCGGCACGCGAAAGGCCCCGCCGTTTCTCGGCGGGGCCTTCGCTGTGTGTTCGGGTCACTTCGCGGTGATGCCGCGACGCACACCTTCCAGCGCGATCACCATGACCGGCACCAGCACCACGTGCATCACCGACAGGGCGATGGTGGAGGCGGTGTCGAAGTCGGTGGCCACGGTCAGTGCGATGGTCCCGATCGACAGCACCGATCCGACCACGGCGGCGGTCCGCAGCACGCCGGTCCACACGTAGGACACCAGCACGGCGACGGTCAGTCCGATCAGCAGCGGCACGGCCGACATCATGATCACCCCGCCGGGCGCGACACTGGCCTCCTTGCCCTGGTCGGTCATGATGAACGACCCGCCCGCGGCGGCGCCGACGGCCCAGACGATCAGGTTCAGCACCACGGCGGTGGCAGCGGCGCCCAGCACGGCCACGGGCCGGTTCAGTGCGGGAACGGTGTAGGTGGCGGGGGCGGTGGTGGTGGTCATGATGTTCTCCCTCATTCGGTGGTGAGACCATCATCAAACCCAAACAATGGTTAAGGTCAAGTCTTTCTTCGGAATTCGGCTGCGGCACCGATGAGACGCCGGTCATACGCCCTGATCCCGTTGTCTACGACACGTAGTCGTAGCATGGCTGTGTGCGTTCACCGACGGATCACACCGCGCGCTTACGCGGCGCGGCGGTGGGTGCCGCGTCCGGTGCGGTCGCCGTGCTCGCGCACGGCCTCGGTGGCGCTACCGCCCTTCCCGCCGGCTCGTCGATGGCCCTGCTGTTCGCCGCCTGCGCCCTGATCGGTGTCGTGGTCTCCGCGCTGCCACGCGGGCACAGTCCGGTCTCGACCATGGCGGTGCTGGCTGTCGGCCAGGGCGTCGGGCACACCGCGATGTCGCTGGGACATGTCCAGCACCATCCCCTTTCGGCCGCGATGGTGCTCGCGCACCTGGTCGCGATTCCGGTCGGGGCGATCGCGATTCGCGCCGCCGAAGTCGGAGTACGCCGGGCGATCACCAGCGTGCGCCAGCTGGTCCTCGTGCTGGCCGGGGTCGTGCGTCCCCTCGCGCGTGCGGTCCGGCGACCCGCCGCCGACGAGCGCGCGGTGCTCCGGCAACTGCTCCTACGACCGGACATCGGGCTGCGTGGTCCGCCCGGAACGGGCGCGACCACACTCACCCCCGTTCCGGCGTAGCTCCACGCCGTCGAAATCCGCCGTCCCGGTGGATGATTCGCTGTGCCGACAGGCCGGTCCGGGGTCCATTCCATCCCGATGATCGGAGTTCCCCATGTCCGCGTACACGCGTACCCACCTGCGTTCACCCCGCGTCGCCCGCCGTCTCGGTGCCGCGACCGCACTGTCTGTCCTCGCCCTCTTCTCCACCGCCTGCTCGGGTTCGGAACCCGCGCCCGCTGCCCCCGCGTCGGCGGGCGACCGGATCACGATGAGCGACCAGTGGATCAAGGCCGCCGACTCCGGCATGTCCGCCGCCTTCGGCAATCTGCGCAACACCGGGGACGTGCCGGTCACCCTGGTCGCCGCGACCAGCCCGGCCTCGGACCGGGTCGAGATCCACGAGGTCGTGCCCGACAGCACCGGGGCCAAGACCATGCGTCCGAAGAAGGGCGGCATCACCATCCCGGCGCACGGTGAAGTGACACTGAAGCCCGGCGCCGAGCATCTGATGTTCATGGATCTGTTGCAGCCACTGCGCACCGGCGCGGAAACCTCGCTCACCCTGACCTTCTCCGACGGCTCGAGCACTGTCGTCAGCGCCCAGGTGCGCGATTTCGCGGGCGGCAAGGAGAATTACACGCCGGGCTCCGAGAACCCGACGCACGGTGGCTGATCCGCATGCCGGGCTCTCCCGCCGCCGGTTGCTCGGCGGGGGAGCGGCGGCAGCGGGTGTCGTCGGTGCGGCCGGAATCAGCTGGGGCGCAGCCGGTCTCCGGGATCGGGAACGAGAACCCGGCGAGGGGCTCGACGTTGTTCCGTTCTACGGCGCGCACCAGGCCGGCATCGAGACCACGCCACCCGGCCACGTGGCCTTCGCCGGTTTCGATCTCGCGCCCGGCGTCGGACGCGAGGACGTCGTCGGCCTGCTCCGGATCTGGACCGACGACGCGTCGCGGCTCACCCAGGGCGTTCCCGCGCTGGCCGACACCGAACCGGAACTCGCGGCCCGGCCTGCCCGGCTCACCGTCACGGTCGGTTTCGGTCCCGAGCTGTTCACCGTCACCGGTCTCACGGCACGACGACCGAGGTGGCTGCGGCAGCTGCCGCCGTTTCCCGTCGACCGGCTGGAGCCCGCCTACACCGGCGCGGACCTGGTGCTCCAGGTCTGCGCTCAGGAAGCGACGACGGTAGCGCACGCGGTGCGGGTGCTGTCCAAGCATGTGAAGTCGCTGGTGACGGTGCGGTGGGTGCAGCGCGGCTTCCGGGACGCGCCACGCGGCCAGACCATGCGCAACCTCATGGGCCAGGTCGACGGCACCGTCAACATCGCCCCGCGCACGGTCGACTTCGATCGTCTGGTGTGGGACGACGGCGCGTCGACGCCGTGGCTGACGGGTGGCACCTCGCTGGTGCTGCGCCGGATCGCCATGGATCTGGACCGCTGGGACGAACTCGACGCCGACGGCCGGGAACTGACCGTCGGCAGAAAGGTCAGCACCGGTGCGCCGCTCACCGGCACCGCCGAGCACGACGAACCCGATCTGACGGCGGTGGACCGCAACGGCATCCCGGTGATCCCGCCGTCGTCGCATGTCGCCCGCGCCAGGCACACGCACGACGGTGAACGGTTCCTGCGGCGCGGTTTCAACTACGACGAGGCGCCCGCCCCGGGGCAGCTGTCGAATTCGGGACTGCTGTTCGTCGCCTACCAGCGCGACGTCGATGCCCAGTTCCTGCCTGTGCAGCAGCGGCTGGCGGAGTTCGACGCGCTGAACGAATGGACGACCCCCGTGGGCTCGGCCGTGTTCGCGATCCCGCCCGGCGTCCCCGCGGCCGGGAACTACCTCGGGCAGCAATTGTTCGAGAGCTGAGGGAGTCCGGCCGGGCGCACCACCGCGCCCGGCCGGATCTCAGTCGGTTTCCGGCCAGTTCAGCAGGGTGGTTTCGAACAGCTGCCGAACGCCTTCCACCTCGGCGTCCATGTCGGCCGGGTCCCAGCCGGAGACGTCGATCGGCGCCAGCACCGCCACGTCGACGATGCCGGGGCGGGCGATCGGTGAATCCCGCCAGGCGATCTCGCCGGCATTGCGGACCACCACCGGGATCACCGGCACGCCGGCCTGGATGGCGATATGGAAGGCGCCCTTCTTGAACGGGCCGACACCGGGGGTGAACGAGCGCGTTCCCTCCGGGGCGACCGCGATCGAGAGCCCGTCGCGCAGGGTCGAAACGACCGGGGCGAGTGCGGCTTTCGCGCGCTCGGTGTCGGTGCGGTCGATGAAGGTGACCCCGACGAACCGCATCAGCGGGCCGAACAGGGGGTGGTTGGCGAGTTCCTTCTTGCCGATGCCGGTCACCGCGCCGTCGAGCACCTTGGGGACGATGATCACGTCGAACTGGCTCTGGTGGTTGAACAGGAACACCGCGGGCCTGGGTGCGCGGGCGTTCTCGGCTCCGACCACGCGCAGCTGTACGTCGATCGCGCGCAGGGTGGCGGTGGTGGCGTCGTGCATGAGCGCGTCGGCCATCGTCTGGCGTTTGCCGGTGTGGGACTTGCGAAGTACGCCGATCAGCGCACCGCCGATGAGCCCGGCGAAGCCGGCGATGGTGCGCAGGTAGTCGACGGGGCGCGGAGCTCGGCGCAGCCGGAATGTGAGGGTGGGCCAGTCGTTGCCGATGGCGATCGCGGCCAGCGCGGGGTCCGGGTCGATCACGGTCGGCCGGGTGGCGAGTTCGAGCAGGGACAGGTCGGTCACGCTGTCGGCATAGACATAGCCGACCTCCAGGTCCGCGGCGAATTCGGCTACCGCCGTGGCTTTTCCGGTGCGCCACAGCGGTGCGCCCGCCGTGTGGCCCGTGAGAACGCCGTCGCGGACGGCGAGTTCCGTGCACAGTACGTTGTCGATGCCGAGCCGCTCGGCCACGGGCCGGACCTGGAATCGGGTGAGCTCGCTGACCACGATCACGGTGTGCCCGGCCAATTGGTGCGCGCGGACGAGCTGCCACGCCTCGGGAAACAGTCGCCCGTAGATCTGCTCGGCGAAAGCCTTGCGGCCCAGCTGCTCGAGCTCGGACTCCGAGGCACCCGCCCAGGTCTGTTCCACGGCTTGCAGGAAGCGTCCGTAGTCACCATCGCTGCCACCGCGCTGGATACCGCCGAGCAGGGTGGCCCGGCGGCCGTCGCCACGACGGAACACCTTGCGTGCCAGTCCCCGTCGCGGCAGGCCGTCGACGACGGTGCCCCCGAAATCGAACACCGCGGCGATCCGTGCGCCCTGCGGACCCGACCGGATCGCGGACACTGCTTCGGCGAGTGTGCTCATCAGTTCGTGTTCCTGTTCGATGGATCGAGCGAGGCCGCCCGCGCGATGCGCTCTCCGAGATCACGCAGCTGGTCGGCGAATTCCTGGCGCTTGCCGATCAATTCGGCTTCGGCCCCCGCGGCGGCGGGTGCGATGAGGCCGTGGTTGTCGGCCAGTTTCCAGGCACTGGTGAACAGTTCCGACGACACCGATTCGGGGCTGTGCAGCCGCTGCTGCAACAGCATCTGCTTGCCGACCGCCACGCATTCGTCGATGAATTCCTTGCGATCGATTGTCGCGTCGGCAGCGCGGGCCACCAGACGCTCGGCCACCACCAGCTGCGCGTCGAAGAACGATCGCAATACCCGATGGGCCATCACGAACCCGGATTCGGTGACAGCGCCGAGGAATTGGCGATCCAGCCGGTCGTCGGGGGTGTGCTCGTCCCATTCGGGCACGATGAGGCGCACTTCCTCGATGATCTGCTCGGCGAACTCCTGCCGTTCCGGGAAGAAGAACTCGAACTTGAGCAGATCGCGCAGCGCGAAGGCCGCCTTCCACGCCGCCCGCAGCGGATCGTCACCCGGCTGTTCCACCGCGGTCAGGGCGGCCAGCTCGAGGATGGCCCGGTTGACGAACCAGTGCACCGCGCTGTTGCGATAGAACGCCGCCTCGAGGTGAACCCCGGGTTCGATCGCGTACACCGGCTCCAACCCGCCGCGGTACACGGTGACAACACCCGCGAGCGCGAGCTGCTCGAGCACCACTCGCAGACCCTGTTCGTCGCGCAGCGTGGACAATTCGCCGCTCGGTAGCCCGCGCACGGTGATGTAGCCGAGTACCGGATCGAGCACCGTGCGCACCTGCCCGAGGGTGAGCGCCCGTTCGTGCACGCCCAGCAAGGCCAGGGTGACCAGCGCGTTGACGGTGATCGGGGTGACCTCATTGATGCCGACCGCGATGTCGAAAGCCAAGCGCTGCACCGCTTTGTGCTCGGCGTCGGCCACGGCTTTCTCATCGGGAACGGTGGCGGAACCGGTCTCGGTATCGCGCAGCGGAATGGTCACCGGGCGCTGATCGAGTGGGTCGCCGTGCACGCCGAGACGCTCGCGTGCCGAAAGCGCCTCGCCGAAGCGCACATACACCCGTCCCGCCGAGTGCTGCTGCAGCCGGACATATTTCGCGAGCCAGCCGATGCCCTCGGCCTTCTTCGTGCCGCCGGCCTGTTCGCTCGCGATCGCCCCGAGCTCGTTGAGCCGCTCGTAGGTGATCGAGACCGGCACCAGCATCACGTCGTCGACGCGCCGCGAACGGACCGCGGCGGCAAGGTAGTTGAGTAGTCCGTACCGCGGCGGGCGAAGCTTGCCCGTCCTGGTGCGCCCGCCCTCGAAGTACCACTCCATATTGAATCGCTTGGCCAGCAGGTAGGCGAAGTATTCCTCGACGACCGCCTTGTAGACCTCGTCGTCGCCGAAGCTGCGCCGGATGAACACCGTGCCCGTGCGGCGCGCGATCGGTCCCATCGGCCAGAAGTTGAGGTTCGCGCCGCCGATCACATGGTTGGGCGGAAAGTCGTTGCGCGCCAGCACGTCACCCAGGACGAACGCGTCGACATAGGAGCGGTGCGAGGGCAGGAACACCAGCGGGTGCTTGCGGTTGAGCTTGCGCAACGCGTCGAGGCCGCGCAGATCGGTGTCGACCTTCCAGGTCGAGGCGTGTACCGGTCGCATCGCCTGGGTGAACAGGTCCGAGACCAGCCGGCTCTGGGCGGCGACGAGCTCGCGTAGCGCCTTCTCCGCGTTGCGGTACACCTGGTCGGGTTCGGAGCCGATCTCGTCGGCGATGTAGTCGAGCTTGCGCTGGAATTCGGGGGAGTCGAGGATCTCCTCGGCCACCAGCTGGGGCACCTTGTAGCGATCGCCGATGACGGTGCGTTCGGCGCGTTCGAGCGCGACCACGGCGGCGCGTACGACCGCGCGCGCGAACGGATCCGCCGAGCCCGCGCGCAACAGCGCCGCGGCCTCGGGATTGTTGGTGCGCAGCGCGCTGAGCCGGGCGGGTGCGCCGACCAGCACGCGGTGGCGGTCGGGTTCGGTGCGCAGCAGCCTGCGCTGGACGAGCCGGTTGGGTTTGCGCGGATTGGTGAGCATCGCCAGGTCGGCGAAGGTCACCCGGCGCACGCCGTCGCGTTCGGGCGGCAGCCACAACACCCGGACGGGCACCACCAGCGGGTCGTCGTGCCTGCCGACAAGGCGTTTGGTGATGGCTTTGGCGTCGAGGTCGAGCTGGGTCACCGGGGCCGTGGAGTCGATCTCCCTGCCGAGACCACCCTGGGCGATCCAGTCGCCGATCACCGCGCGTTCGACGCCGGAGGCCGCGTCGACCAGGGCGACCACCGAGTCTGCCTGCGGGCCGCGCCGCCCACCTTTGTCGATCATTGCTCCATTCAAGCCGCAGATCTGCTTCGGCGCACCGAACTCGGTCCACAGCGCGTTGCGCGACGCGCGAACAGCGGGGGATGTCCGGTGGGGTGCGACAGTGCCGGCGGTTTGCTCGGTGGAACGGAAGTGGCGAAGAATACCCAACACGGGTCTGGTCAAACGGCGAGGTAATGCTAACCTAACCAAGCAAAGTTAGGTCAGCTTTACCTTGGAGGATCGTTGTCGTCGACGGAACAACCCGTACGGGTGGAGTATGTGACCGACCCGGCGGCAGCGATGTCACGTCTGGCCGTCTCGGATCGATTCGGTGAGTACGTGATGTACGAACAGCCCGGTGTGTGGGTGTTTGCCGCCGATCCGCTCGGCAGCGTGGAGCTCGACGCCGGTGAGCTGCGCACTGTCTGGGGTGGTGAGACCACCGCTCGCGCCTGGACCGGCAGCCCGGCCACCGCCATCGATACCGCGCTGGCCGACCTGCCGCTCGACGGCCGCAACGCCTACGGCTGGATCGGCTTCGAATTCTGCGCCTACTCGCTGTCGGCGACGCACTACCTCAATCCGCTCACCTCGCTGGCGCACCTGATGATTCCGCGAATCGAGGTGCGCGTCGACGCCACCGGCGTGCGGATCAGCGGCGCCACCCCGAGCGAGGCGTGCGACATCCACGATCTGATCGCCGGCTCACAGGGCGTGGACCTACCGGTGCCGACGCCGGTCGACGTGCGATCCGACTCGACGAACTACGAACAGCGCGTGGCCACGGCGGTCGCCGAAATCCGTTCCGGCAGCTATCAGAAGGTGATTCTGTCGCGCAAGGTCGAGCTGCCGTTCCCGGTGGACGTGCCGGCGACCTATCGCCTCGGCCGGGCCGGCAACACGCCCGCCCGCTCGTTCCTGCTGCGGCTGGGCGGGCTCGAAGCGGCCGGGTTCAGCCCCGAGCTGGTGGCCTCGGTCGACGACGATCGCATCGTCACCACCGAACCGCTGGCGGGTACGCGGGCATTCGGGCTCGGTGCCGAAGCCGACGATGCCGCCCGCGCCGACCTGCTCGCGGACCCGAAGGAGATCGTGGAGCACGCGATCTCGGTGCAGACCTCCTTCGCCGAGATCGCGGAGGTGGCTGTGCCGGGCACGTCGGCGGTCTCCGATTTCATGGCCGTGCGCGAGCGCGGCAGCGTGCAGCACCTGGCGTCCACCGTGCGTGGCACCCTGGCCGCCGACCGCACCGCGTGGGACGCGCTCGAGGTGCTGTTCCCGTCGGTGACCGCCTCCGGTATCCCCAAGCGCGCGGGCGTCGACTCGGTGTTCCGCAACGATCACGATCCGCGTGGGCTGTATTCCGGTGCGGTGGTCTGCGTTTCGCCGACCGGCGCGCTCGAGGCGACGCTGGTACTGCGGGCGATCTACCAGACCGGTGAGGGTGCGTGGTTGCGCGCCGGTGCCGGAATCGTGGGGCAGTCGCGCCCCGAGCGTGAGTTCGAGGAGACCTGCGAGAAGCTGGGCAGCGTAGCGCCTTACGTGGTCAAGGCTTACAAAGCCTGATCCTCGGAGTCGAACGGCGGCCCACCCTTCGCGGGGTGGGCCGCCGTTTCGCGTATCAGCCGTGCAGGGCTCGCAGCGCCTTCTTGTCGATCTTGCCGACCGCGGTGATCGGCAGGGCGTCCGCCTGCCGGACCAGGTCGGGGAGCTTGTAGGTGGCCAGGCCGCGTTCGGTGAGGAAGGACTTGATCTCCCCGAGGGCGGGTAGCTCGCCGGTGACTACCAGGACCACGCAGGCCTTTTCGCCCAGCGAGGCGTCGGGCAGGCCGACCGCGGCGGCATGGCGGACGGCGGGGTGAGCGAGCAGGTGCTCCTCGAGCTCATCGCAGGAGATGTTCTCGCCACCGCGGTTGATCACGTCCTTGATCCGGCCGCTCACGACGAGGTGGCCGCTGGGCAGTCGGCGGACGAGGTCGCCGCTGCGGTAGAAGCCGTCGGGAGTGAAGGCGCGCGCGTTGTGCTCGGGCGCACGGTAATACCCGCGCAGCGTGTAGGGGCCACGGGTGAGCAGTTCGCCCTCTTCGCCCTGGGCGACGTCGTTGCCGTCGGCGTCGACGACGCGCAGTTCGTCGGCGGGGGAGAGCGGGCGGCCCTGTGTGGTGTACACCAACTCTTTGTCATCGTCGAGACGGGTGTAGTTGAGCAGCCCCTCGGCCATCCCGAACACCTGCTGCAGGGTGCAGCCCAGTGCGGGCTCGACATCGCGGGCGTTCACCTCGGCCAGTCGCGCGCCGCCCACCTGGAGCAAGCGCAACGAGCTCAGGTCGGCGTCTTCCCAATCCACGGCCGCACTCCACAATTGGGCCAGCGGCGGCACGACGCCGGTGACGCTCACCCGGTGCTTCTCGATCGCGGCGAAGGCGGCCTCGGGGCTGGGGTCGAGGGTGAAGGCGATGGCGCCGCCGGTCGCGACGGTGCCGAGGATGCCGGGGCAGGCCAGCGGAAAGTTGTGCGCCGCGGGCAGTGTCGTGAGGTAGACGTCGTCGGGGGTGAGCTCGCAGACCTGCGCGCTGGCGGTCGCGTTGTAGACGTAGTCGTCGTGGGTGCGGGCGATCAGCTTCGGCAGGCCGGTGGTGCCGCCGGAGACCAGCATCACCGCGATGTCGGACGGATCGATCTCGGGCAGCGAATCACCGTCGCGAGCAACCGAATCCAGCGCGACGAATCCGGATGCCGTGCCGTCCCCGTTGTCAGGATCTCCTGCTACCAGTACGTGGCGCAGGCTCGGCACCGCTTGCTGCACGGTGGTGGCCAGCTCGCGGTAGTCGAAGTCGCCGAGGTGGTCGGGGATGAGGTAGGCGACCGCTTCGGACAGCGCGGCCAGGTGCTCGATCTCGGCGCGGCGGTGCGCGGGCAGGGTGAGGACGGGGATGATCCCCGCGCGCAGCACACCGAACAGGGCCGTCGCGAACTCGGGGATGTTCGGCAGCTGCACGATCACGCGGTCACCGGGAGCGATGCCGAGGGCCAGCAATCCGTGCGCCATCCGATCGGCGGCGGCATCGAGTTCGGCGTAGGTCTGCGCACCGGCGTCGCTGAGCACCGCGGGTCGCTGTGGCTGGGTCCGTGCGGTGTCGCGGAGGAGGTCGCCGAGCGTTCGCCCGGTCCAATAGCCCGCGGCCCGGTACTCCTGCGCGGCGGCTTCGGGAAAGGGGACGTAGCCCTCGTGGTGGCCGGTTGCCGATGTCGACGTCACGTACTGCCTCACTGAATTCTCGGCGGCTGGTGCCGCGGGTCCGACCGCATAGAATGCTGCATAGGTTAGGCAACCCTATCTCAATGGAGTAGGCTGCCGCCGGGCAGTACCGAATCCGTCCCGGCTGGGCGGCGAGCAAGGAGTGATCGGCAGATGGAGACAGCACCCACAGGCGGCGCCGGGATCGACCGCGCCGAGATCCGTGCCGCGATCGCCCGCCATCTCGACATCACCCCCGAGGCCGTCGCCGAGGCCGACGACCTGATCCAGCTCGGCCTCGACTCCATCCGCACCATGAAGCTCGCGGGCGCCTGGCGCAAGCGCGGCATCGCCGTGAACTTCGCCCTGCTGGCCGCCCACCCCACGGTCGACGCCTGGCACGCCCTGCTCAACGGGGCGGACCCCGAGGACCTCGCGGCACGTGGCGGCGTGCCGGACGCCGTCGAACCGGCCACCGGGGAATCCGCCCGCGAGCTCGACACGTCCGCGAGCGAACCCCTGATCGTTCCCGACGACGGCACGCCGTTCGCGCTCGCGCCGATGCAGCACGCGTACTGGATCGGCCGCTCCGACGCGCAGGAACTCGGCGGTGTGGCGGCACATCTCTACGTCGAATTCGACGGCGCCGATGTGTATCCCGAGCGGCTCGAGCAGGCGGTCGAGCAACTGCTGTCTCGCCATCCCATGCTGCGCACCAGGTTCCTGCCCGACGGCACCCAGCAGACCCTCGACCGGCCCGGCCGCGCGGTGTTCGGCGTGACCGATCTGCGCGAGGCCTCCGCCGACGAAGCCGAGCAGCGGCTGGCGCAGTTGCGCAGCGCGCGGACGCATCAGCGGATGGCGGTGGAAGACGGCCAGGTGATCGATATCGCGCTGACGCGCCTCGCCGACGGCCGCACCCGCCTGCACCTCGATGTCGACATGCTCGCCGCCGACGCGATGAGCTACCGCATCCTCATCACCGACCTCGCCCGGCTCTACCACGGCGAACAGCTTCCGCCGCAGGACTACACCTTCCGCCAGTACCTGGCCGAGCACCGGCGCGACAGCGCCGCGACCCACGGTTCGGACAACGCCGCCGCACCGCAGCCCGACGCGGCCGCGGGCCAGGGGCAGGGTGCGCGCGCCCTCGCCGACGAGCGGGCCCGCGACCGCGCCTGGTGGCAGGATCGCCTGAGCGAGCTGCCGGGTGCGCCGGAACTGCCGTCGGCCCAGCACATCTCGGATCCCAACCGCACGATCCGCCTGCACCGCTGGCTCTCCCCCCAGGCCAAAGCGCAGGTCTTCGACGCCGCCCACGCCCGCGGCATCACCCCGGCGATGGCCCTGGCCTCGGTGTTCGCCGAAACCATCGGCGGCTGGTCGGCCCAGCGCCGCTTCCTGCTGAATCTGCCACTGTTCCACCGTGAACCGGTGCACCCGCAGGTCGACGGTGTCGTCGGCGACTTCACCTCCTCGGTCCTGCTGGAAGTCGATGTCACCGCGCCCGCCACCGTCGCCGACCGTGCCCGCGCCCTGCAGCAACGCCTGCACGAGGCAGGCGCGCACTCCGCGTACTCCGGCCTGGAGGTCCTGCGCGACCTCGGCCGTCATCGCGGGGAACCGGTCCTGGCTCCCATCGTCTACACCAGTGCCCTCAACCTCGGCGAACTCTTCCCCGACACCGTCACCGACACCTTCGGCGACCCCGTCTGGATCATCTCCCAGGGCCCACAGGTCCTCCTCGACGCCCAGATCACCGAGGTCCGCGGCGGTCTGCTGCTGAACTGGGACATTCGCGAATCCGCCTTCCCCGCCGGCGTCGTCGACGCTATGTTCGCCCGCTACATCGAAGCGATCGAACGTCTCGGCGGCCGGCCTTCCGAACTCGCCGAGGCATCGGCCGATTCGTCGGAGTCCGGCGGTGCGCAGCCGACAGCAGTCGAGCCCGCTGGGGCCGAGGAGACCTCGCCGGTGGTGCCCGCGGCGGCCGGGCATACACGATTCGCCGGGGGAGCGGGGTGGCAGGCCGAGGCCGGTGTACGGATTCCGGTGGAGCAGGCCGCTACTCGGGCCCGTGTGAACGCCACCGCGGGGCCGGTGAGCGGCGGGCTGCTGCACACCGGGTTCTTCGCGAACGCGGCCACGAATCCGTCCGCGCCCGCCGTGCTGTGGGAGCCGACCGGGCAGCTGACCTATGGCGAGCTGGCCGCCGACGCGCTGGCGGTGGCCGGTGCGTTGCGGGAAGCCGGTGTGACGCCCGGTGATTCGGTCGCGGTACAGCTGCCGAAGGGCCCCGACCAGGTCGTCGCGGTGCTCGGTGTGCTCGCGGCGGGTGCGGTGTACGTGCCGATCGGGTTCGATCAGCCCGCCGCTCGTCGCGCCGAAATCCTCAGCACCGCAGACGCTGTCGCCGTGCTCACGGTCGGCGGTGCGCGGATTCCCGACGCCCGCGCGATCGACCTCGCCGAGGCTCGCACGCACGCGGAACCGTTGGCGCGCCCCGTCTTCGGCGATCCGGAGAACACCGCCTACGTGCTGTTCACCTCGGGCTCCACCGGCAAGCCCAAGGGCGTCGAGGTGCCGCATCGCGCCGCGATGAACACGATCGACGACCTCAACGAGCGCTTCGACCTCGGCCCGGCCGACCGGGCGCTTGCCCTCTCGGCGCTCGAATTCGACCTCTCCGTCTACGACATCTTCGGTCTGCTCGCCGCAGGTGGCGCGGTGGTCACCGTCGACGACGCGCAGCGTACCGATCCCGCCGTCTGGGTCGAACTCGTTCGCCGCCACCAGATTTCGCTGCTCAACTGTGTACCGAGCCTGCTCGACATGCTGCTCACCGCCGCCCCGGCGTCGCAGCTCGACCCGGGCACCGGATCCACTACCGCCACGCCGTCCGGGCCCCTCACCTCACTTCGCACGGTGATCCTCGGCGGTGACTGGGTTGACGTCGCCCTCCCCGCACGTCTGGCCGCAGTGGCCCCGAACAGTCGTTTCGCCGGTCTCGGCGGCGCCACCGAAACCGCGATCCACTCCACCATCTGCGAGGTCGTCGACGCGCGGGTTCCCGTCGAATGGACCGCCGTCCCCTACGGCACCCCGTTGCGCAACGTGCAGTGCCGCGTCGTCGGCCCGGCGGGCAACGACTGCCCCGATTGGGTCAGCGGCGAGCTGTGGATCGGTGGGGACGGTGTGGCCACCGGTTACCGCGGCGACCCGGATCGCACCGCCGACCGTTTCGTCACCCACGAGGGTCTGCGCTGGTACCGCACCGGCGACCTGGCCCGCTACCTGCCCGACGGCGGCCTGGAGTTCCTCGGCCGCGCCGACCACCAGGTGAAGATCCGGGGCTACCGGGTGGAGCTGGGTGAGGTGGAGAGCGCACTGCGCGCCGTGCCCGGTGTTCGCCACGCGGTCGCCGCGGTGGTCGGAACGGCCGCCCCGAAACTGGTCGCGCTGGTGGTGCCGACCCCCGGCACGGTCCTCGACGTCGACACGGTGCTCGCCGCGACCGCCGAGCTGGTCCCGGTCTACATGGTGCCGACCCGGCTCGAACTGCTGGCCGAGCTGCCGCTCACCTCGAACGCCAAGCCGGACCGCAAGGCCATCCGCGCGGTCCTCGACAAGGGCGAGGGCACCGAGGAATTCGTGGCGCCGCGCACCGATCTCGAACGCGCGCTCGCCGCGGTCGTCGCCGAGGTGCTGGTCACCGACCAGATCGGCGTCACCGACGACTTCTTCGCCCTCGGCGGCGATTCGGTGCTCGCCACCACCGCGGTGGCCCGCATCCGCGAATGGCTCGATGCCCCCGACACCATCGTCGCCGACCTGTTCACCGCCCGCACCATCGAAGGTCTCGCGGCACGGATGTTGCGGCGGGAAGCGGAATCCGGTGCCGCCGGCAGGCTGGACGCGGTCGCCGGCCTGTATCTGGAAGTCGCCGCGATGACCGACGACGAGATCCTCGCGCAGTCCTGATGCCGACACCTGACGCTGGGGCGAACCCCGCACCGGCCCTTGCCGATTCGCGCATTTCCCCAGCGTCGTTAGACTTTCACCAGTGAGCAAGTGGACTACCGCGAACCTGCCGGACCAGACCGGCCGCACGATTATCGTCACCGGTGCCAACAGCGGTCTGGGCGCCGCCACCGCGCGGGCGCTGTCCGAGGCGGGTGCGCGCGTGATCCTGGCCTGTCGCGACACCGCCAAGGCCGAGCGGGTGGCCGCGGGGCTGCGCGGTGCGACCGAAGTCCGTGAACTCGACCTGGCGAACCTGAACTCGGTGCGCGCCTTCGCCGATTCGATCGAGCGCGTGGACGTGCTGATCAACAACGCCGGTGTCATGGCTCTGCCGTTGCGTCGTACCGCCGACGGTTTCGAAATGCAGTTCGGCACCAACCATCTCGGCCACTTCGCGCTCACCAACCTGTTGCTGGATCGCCTCACCGATCGGGTGGTGACGGTGTCGAGCGTCGCGCACCGTATCGGCAGGATCGATCTGGCCGATCCCAACTGGGAGCAGCGCCGCTACGACCGCTGGCTCGCGTACGGCCAGTCCAAGCTGGCCAATCTGATGTTCGCCTTCGAGTTGCAGCGCCGCCTGGCCGGTGAGGGCGCCGCGGTGATCTCGGTGGCCGCGCATCCCGGTTACGCCGCGACCGAACTCATGTCCCACACCGAGTCCATCCAGGACGCGATCATGTGGCTGGGTAACCGCACGCTCGCTCCCACCGCGCAAGAGGGTGCGCTGCCCACGCTGTTCGCCGCCACCGCCGATGTAACGCCCGGCGCGTTCTACGGCCCCGACGGCTTCCTCGGGCTGCGCGGCAACCCTGCCCTCGCGGGCAGTGCGCGCTCGGCGAAGGATCGCACGGTCGCCTCCGAACTGTGGGAGCTCTCCGAGAAGCTCTGCGGCCTGATCTGATTCGGTGATCGGCGTCACACGCGCCGATGTCACACCGTGCGCGGCTGCCTCGTCGTCTCTGTGAACCCCACGACGAAGGAGTCATCATGGAAGCGCGCTTCAACCTCTACGGCAACGCCATCACCGCGAGCTTCAGCAAGCGAATGGTCATGGCGGGCAAGGTCATCGACGATTCACCGCTGCCCAAGGCCACCTATGAACTGGTGAAGATCCGGGCTTCGCAGATCAACGGCTGCAGCTACTGCGTCGACATGCACACCAAGGACGCCGCCCACGCGGGCGAGACCGCGGTGCGGATCAACCTGGTCGCCGCCTGGCGGGAGACCAATGTCTTCACCGAGGCGGAGCGGGCCGCCCTCGCCCTCACCGAGGAAGCGACCCGCACCGCCGACGGCGGCCACGTCTCCGACGACACCTTCGCCCAGGTCCGCAAGCACTACGACGACGACCAGATCGCGGGTCTGATCGCCGCCATCGCGATGATCAACGCCTGGAACCGGCTCAACGCCATCGCCCACACCCCGGCCGGTGACTATGTCCCCGGTCAGTGGAGCTGATCAAGCGAACCGGTGCCCGTGCTCGGCCGCCCACTGCGCGAAGGTGCGCGCGGGTCGGCCGAGTACCTGTTCCACCGTCGGGTCGACCGTGTACGACTCGGGACTCGACTCGGCGTACCAGCCGATCACATAATCGGCGTCGGCCTGCGAGACCCCGGTCGCAGTCAGCCGTTCGACCGCTTGCCGATGGGTGATCGTGGCGAAGGCGATCTCGCGGCCCGCCGCCTGCCCCAGAATCGCGAGCCGCTCCGGCGGTGTGAGCGCCTGGGGACCGGTGAGGTTGTACGCGCGGCCCGCATGCCCGTCTTCCAGCAGTGCGACGGCGGCCACCGCGCCGATATCGGCCTCGTGCACCAGCGCGCTCGGATGGGCGTACGGCTCCCGCACCACGCCGTCGGTCCGGATCGGCTCGAGCCAGGTCAGCGTGTTCGACATGAACTCCTGCGGCTCGAGCCGCGTCCACTCCACGCCGGACTCCGCGATCGCCTGCTCGACCGGGCCGACCCCGCCACCCCAGACGACGGTGATGCGGCGCACGCCGGCGTCGATGGCCTTGCCGATCAGCTCGGCCCCCACGTCGGCGAGACCGTTGGTCACCGTCACATGCAATCGCTCGACGCCGTGCCACGCATCGTCGAGCGTCGACGGCACGTTGTGGGTCCCGGTGAACAGTTCCACCTCCGGGCCGAGGAGTGCGCGTGCGGCGTCGGCGTCGCGGGTCACCGCCCTGACCTTCTCGCCACGGCTGACGAGTTCCCGTACCACCTGGCGGCCGGTGTTGCCGGTCGCGCCCGTAACCAATGTTGTCACAGTCGTTTTCCTTTCCTCGACCATCGACGCTAGAAGCTCGAGCAAGGTAGAGGTCAAGGGCTTCGCGCCGGTTCGGCGGAGGGGCGCGATGTGATGGTCCACACGTCGGGCAACCATGGCTCACCTTTCGGCGTTTTACCGGTGGTACAGTCCACGGCATGCAGCGCGCATATTTCTGGTTTAGCTATCCGGCCCTGGGTGGGCCGGTCTGCGACCCTGCGCGCTGACTTCCTCCACCTCGAGCCGGATAACGCCCGGCTCGACGGTAGCGATTTCCGTGGGTCGGCCTCTTAACGAAAAGGACCCACATCTCATGACCACCGCAGCCGATGTCGACTCGCGGCATTCTGATCTCGACGACCAGCGCACCCTCAGCGTGAGCCCTCTGCGCTCGCCCGCCGAGGTCCGCATGGTCCACCAGATCACCGACGCCCTCGCCGACACCGTCCGTTCGGGCCGCAAGGCCACCGTCGACGTGCTCAACGGCGACGACGACCGCCTCATGGTGATCGTCGGCCCGTGTTCGGTGCACGACCCCGCCGCCGCGCTGGAATACGCCCGCAAGCTGGCCGAGAAGGCCGCCGAGCTGAGCGACCGGCTGCACATCGTGATGCGCGTGTACTTCGAGAAGCCGCGCACCACGCTGGGCTGGAAGGGTCTGATCAACGATCCCCACCTGGACGGCTCGTTCGACGTGAACACCGGCCTCGGCATCGGCCGCAAGGTGCTCGTCGACATCACCGCCCTCGGCCTGCCGGTCGCGTGTGAGTTCCTCGACCCGATCACTCCGCAGTACATCGCCGACCTGGTCTCCTACGGCGCGATCGGTGCCCGCACCGCCGCCAGCCAGGTGCACCGGCAGCTGTCCTCGGCGCTGTCGATGCCGGTCGGCATCAAGAACGGCACCGACGGTGACGTGCAGGTCGCGGTCGACGGTGTGCGCGCCGCCGCCGCCAGCCACGTCTTCCCCGGCACCGACCTCGACGGCCGCTCCGCGCTGATCCGCACCTCGGGCAACCCCGACTGCCACGTCATCCTGCGCGGCGGCAGCAACGGCACCAACTTCGACGCCGCGTCCTGCGCCGAGGCCAAGCTGCGCCTGGAGAAGTCGTCGCTGGCCCAGCGCCTGGTCGTCGACGCCAGCCACGGCAACAGCAACAAGGACCACAACAAGCAGGTCGACGTCGTCACCGACATCGCCGACCGGATCGCCGCGGGCGAGCAGGGCGTGGTCGGCGTGATGCTGGAGTCGTTCCTCGTCGCGGGTCGCCAGGACCTGACCCTCGGCAAGGCCGACGACCTGACCTACGGCCAGTCCATCACCGACGCGTGCATCGACTGGAACACCACCGCTACCCAGCTCGACCGTTTGGCCGACGCGGTGGCCACGCGCCGCGGGTAATACCGTCGACCGACAGTGCGGGCCTCGGATTCCGGGGCCCGCACTGCTGTGTCTACTGGTTCTGTACCGCGAGGCGTCCCGCGAGGGCGACGAAGGAGACGCCGAACACCCGCCGCATCCACCGGACCACCACCGGTCGCGACAGCACATAGGTGCGCATCGCGGCGGCGACTGCCCCGTAGCCCGCGAACACCACGAACGTGGCCAGCATGAACAGTCCGCTGAGCTCGAGCATGCGACCCAGCGCGTTCGGTGCGCCGGTCGGCACGAACTGCGGCAGGAACGCGAAGAAGAAGATCGTCAGCTTCGGGTTCAGGATATTGAGCAACACCGCCGAGGTGACGACCTGCCGCGCCGAGGGCTCCACCGCAGTGCGCTGCTCCGGAATCGCCAGTGCGCCCTTGTCCCGCAACGTATTCCACGCCATGTACAGCAGATACGCGACACCCAGGTACTTCAAGGTCTGGAACGCGACCGCGCTGGTGTTCAACAGCGCGGCCAGCCCCGTGATCGCCGCGATCATGTGCGGAACGATCCCCAACGTGCACCCGAAGGCAGCGATCACGCTCGCCCTCGTCCCTCGGGAAAGCCCCGCCGCCAGGGTGAACAGAACGCCGGTACCGGGCGTGGCGACGATGACGAGCGTGGTCAACGCGAACTCGATGCTCATCTCCCGCAGGGTAACCAGCGATCGCGGATCGGGAAATACCTTTCCGGCAGACTGGTCGGTGATGAAGCTTCCCGAACTGCCTGACCTTCCGGTGCGACCGGCGCTGGACCGGATCACGTCGACGCTGGCCGAGCGCGGTGTCGCGGTGCTGGTCGCGCCGCCCGGCACCGGCAAGACCACATTGGTGCCGTTGGCGCTGGCGGCCGGGTCGGCGGGGAAGATCGTGGTGGCCGAGCCGCGACGGTTGGCGGCACGGGCGGCCGCGGCGCGGATGGCGGCATTGCTGGGGGAGCGGGTGGGAGAGACCGTGGGGTACGCGGTCCGCGGGGATCGGAAGGCCGGCGCGCGGACGCGGATCGAAGTGGTGACCTCGGGGTTGTTGGTGCGACGGTTGCAGAGCGACCCGGAGTTGGTGGGGGTCGCCACGGTGGTGCTCGACGAATGTCACGAGCGGCATCTGGACGCCGATCTGCTGTTGGCGCTGCTGCTCGACGCGCGGTCGGGGTTGCGACCGGATCTGCGGGTGCTGGCAACGTCGGCGACAGTGGCCGCGGATCGTCTGGCACAGCTGCTCGGCACCGGGGAGACCGGGCCCGGAGATTCGCGTGCCCCGGTTCTGGAAGTACACGGGCGGACCTATCCGGTCGAGGTGGACTACCTGTCCGTCCTGCCCCGCGAGCGGATCGAAGCGCAGGTCGCGCGGGCTACCCGCACGGCGCTGGCCACCATCGACGGTGATGTGCTCGTCTTCCTGCCCGGTGTCGGCGAGATCAACCGCACGGCAGGGCTCTTGCGCGAGCTCGACGGGGTCGACGTAGTCCCGCTGCACGGCAGACTCGCGGGTGCGGCCCAGGACCTCGCGCTCCGGCCGGGATCGCGGCGGCGAGTGGTCTTGTCCACTGCCGTAGCCGAATCCAGCCTCACCGTTCCCGGCGTGCGCGCTGTCGTCGATTCGGGCCTGTCCCGCGTCTCCCGTGTCGATCACCGGCGCGGCCTTTCCGGTCTTGCGACAGTGCGTGTCTCGGCTGCCGTGGCCGAGCAGCGCGCGGGCCGCGCCGGCCGCGAAGCACCCGGCCACGCGTGGCGTTGCTGGCCCGAATACGAACACCAAACCCTGCCCGCCTATCCCGAACCCGAGATCCGGACCGCCGAACTCACCCGTCTCGCACTGGAATTGGCTTGCTGGGGCACCCCCGACGGCGCCGGCCTCGCCTGGTGGGACGCCCCGCCCGAAGGTGGCCTCGCGGCTGCCCGCGCCGTCCTGCGCGCCCTCGGCGCCCTCGATGATGCCGACCACATCACTGCGCGCGGCAAGGCCATGGCCGAGCTCGGCCTTCACCCCCGCCTCGCCCGCGCGCTCCTCGACGGCGCCGCCCGAGTCGGTGCGAGAGCCGCCGCGGAAATGGTCGTGCTGATGGACGACGACTCCCTCGCCGACACCGCCGACGCGGCGGCAGCCCTGCGTACCCTCCGCAGGGGACGCCCACCCCGCTGGACCCGCGAAGTTCAGCGCCTGACTCGACTCGTCACGAACACGTCATCCGGCGACGAGACCCGCCAACCGCTTGCCGGCGGCACACAGGCTGACGGCTCGCGTGGGGCAGGTCGGCGTGCGGGGTCGAGCTCCGGCGGGGCGCGGGTCGATGTCTCGTCAGAGGTATCGAACTCGGGCTCGGTGGCCGGTCGACCGGGTGATGGTGACTCCGGAACGGAGGTCGCGGCGCTGTTGATCGCGCTGGCGCAGCCGGAGCGGTTGGCTCGACGGCGGGCGAGCGGGTCGTCCACCTTTCTCATGGCGGGCGGTACCGCGGTGACGCTGCCGCCGGGGTCGGGGCTGGCAGCGGCGGAGTGGCTGGCGGTGGCGGTGGCCGATCGTGATCCCGGGCGGGCCGAAGGCCGAATCCGGCTGGCGGCCGTCGCCGATGAGGATCTCGCTCGGGAAGCCGCGCCGGGGTTGGTGGTCGTGGCCGATGAGGTGCGGTGGGACGGCGGTGATGTGGTGGCCCGGCGGGTGGAGCGATTGGGCGCGATCGTCCTGTCGGAGAAGCCAATACGTCAGCCCGAGCAGGCGCTGGTGGAACAGGCTGTGCGGCAGGGGATTCAGGCCGAAGGATTGGGCCTGCTGCGCTGGAGCGAGGACGCGCGCAGTCTGCGTCAGCGTCTCGGTTTCCTGCATCGCACGCTCGGCGCGCCGTGGCCCGCCGTCGACGACGGCGCACTCCTCGCCGACCTCGATGTCTGGCTCGGCCCCGAATTATCCACCGCCCGCCGCCGTGCCGACCTCGCCCGCCTCGACGCGGGCACCGCGCTGCGCCGCCTGCTCCCGTGGCCCGCCGCCACCCGCCTGGACGAACTGGCCCCCGAACGCCTGGAAGTCCCCTCCGGCAGCCGCGTTCGCGTCGACTACTCCGCGGATCAGCCGATCCTCGCGGTCAAGGTCCAGGAGATCTTCGGCTGGACCGACCCGCCCACCCTCGCCGACGGCCGAGCCCCCATCCTGCTGCACCTGCTGTCCCCAGCTCAGCGCCCCGTCGCTGTCACCGCCGACCTGGCCTCCTTCTGGAAAAACGGCTGGCCACAGGTCCGCGCCGACCTTCGCGGCCGCTACCCCAAACACGCCTGGCCCGAAGATCCCACCACGATCTCCGCTCACCGGGGAACGGCTCGCCGAGCCACCAACCGCCCGAACTGATCGTTCACCACAGGGCTCGGGCGGTTGGTAGCCGGTGACGTTCGGTGAGTTGCGCGGTGGGCGGGGTGTCGGCGAACTGGTCGAACCGCGCGTTATCGGCCGTCGGCACCGGCCTCGGTGGGCCACCCGTCGACCGGCACGGCGGGGTCGGTGGGCAGGCGCGCCGCGACCCATTCGTCGACCCGCGCTCCGCGCTGCACCCCGCCCGATCGAGCCATCCCCTCGTAGTGGAAGCCGTTGCGGCGGACGGCGGCGGCCGAGGCGATATTGCCCACGATCGCGCGCCACATGATCCGGTCGAGGGCGAGACCGTCGGCGTCGAAACCGAAGTCGCAGACCAGGTTGATCGTCCGCGACATCAGCCCGCGGCCACGGTGCGCTGGGGTGAGCCAGAAGCCGATCTCACAGGTGCCGGGCCCGCGCGTATGCAGGCCGACCATGCCCTCGACCCGGCCGTCCTCGGCGGTGCGGATCGCCCAGACCGGCGCGTTGTCCGCCCAGCCGGGGGCCACGACCCGGTCGAGGAATTCCTCGGTATCGCAGCGGTGATACGGGACGGGGACCGTGGTCCAGCGCTGCACATCAGGGTCCTGACAGCACTCGACGATGCGGTCGATATCGGCCCCGGTCGGGCGGGTGAGCCAGACGGTTCCGTCGGTGAGCGTGTGCTCGTACATCCGGCCATCCTGACAGTCGACGCCGAGAATCTCGCCGGATTTTCACGGCCCGCCCGCGCCGAGCCGGTCGGCGACCCGCCGCACCTCGCCGACAGGTGCGACGCGCGCGATGAAGCCGGGCACGAACTTCCCATCGGGGAAATCGTGTGCGAAATCACCGGCGCCGACCCGTGGGGCGGAGCGCGAGTGGGTACTCCGTAGGATCTGACTCGATGGTTTCCCCGTTTCTCGCCGACCTGTTCGAATCGCATCGACCGCACTTGCTTTCGGTCGCCTACCGGCTCACCGGAAGTGTCGGCGATGCCGAGGACGCGGTGCAGGAGAGCTGGCTGCGGATGGCCGGCGTGCACCAGTCCGAGATCGACGATCTGCGCGCCTGGCTGACGACCGTGGTCAGCCGAATCTGCCTCGACCACTTGCGAAGCGCCGCCGTGCGCCGCGAAACCTACGTGGGGCAGTGGCTTCCGGAACCGATCGTCTCGGCGGCCTCGTCGTCGCGCACACCCGACCCCCTGGACGTGGTGGTGCGCGATCAGGACAGCCGGATGGCGGCGATGGTTGTACTCGACGCGTTGACGCCGCAGCAGCGGGTGGCGCTGGTGCTCCACGAGGGATTGTCGGTGCCCTTCGCCGAGATCGCCGAGATCCTCGGCGTCTCCGCCGATGCCGCAAGACAATTGGCGGTCCGCGCGCGCCGGGCGGTGGCCAGAGCGCCGGAACCGGTCGCCGACGATGTGCACGATCAGGCGGTGCGGCGGTTCCTCGCCGCACTGGCCACCGGTGATGTCGCCGCGGTAGCCGCCACGCTGCATCCGGACACGACATTCACCGCCGATGCGGGCGGCACCACCAAGACCGCGCTGAATATTGTTGCCGGACAGGAGAAGGTCGCCCGACTGGCGCTCGGCCTCTGGCGCAGGCATCAGGAAGAATCTGTGCTGGAATTGGGCGCCGCCACGGTGAACGGGCAATCGGGGCTGGTGATCACCGACCCGAACTCGCCGTTCGGACGACCCGTGCGCGTCCTCGCCTTCGCAGTGCGAGACGGAAAGATCTGGGCGACTTACGATTTCGCCAACGTGGCGAAACTGTCCGGTGCCCGCCTCCGCTGACCCCACAGCACCGTCGAGGCCCTGCGAGGTCAGCGGTTCACTTCACAGCGCTGAGCTGATCGGCGTAGCGATGCGGACCAACGTGCATCGCGGACGTTCTACGGGTAGGTGGAGCCCCAGTTGTGATCGCCGGTCGACGATCCGAGGTTGAAGTCCCCCGTCGAGGAACCCATGTTGTTGTCCGGCGTCGCCGAACCGGTGAACCAATCGACGATCGGACTGGCGACGAGGTGATCGTGGATGAATTGCCACGCCGAACCGGCTACCTCCGACGCAGCCGGTTGCAGGATGAAGTCGAGCAGAGGTGAGGCCATGCGAGCCCCTTTCGATATACCACCACGCAGTGGTGTGTGAGGTAGAACACGGCGAGGCTAGCTGAGGTTGGGGAAACGCACAATAGAGCAGGTCAAAGCAGGAAAACGTTTGTGAAACATACGTGTTCGCTATCGCTGGGCAACGTCGCCGAATAGTGGGATACGCTGCGGAGATGCCGCCTGTGCCGCCCACCGTCGCCCGCCTGCGCCCCTTCGGATCGACCATCTTCGCCGAGATGACCGAACTGGCCGTCCGCCACGACGCGGTGAATCTGGGCCAGGGCTTTCCCGATACCGACGGACCCGCCGGCATGCTCGAGGTGGCGCGCGCGGCCATCGCCGACGGCCTCAATCAGTACCCGCCCGGCCGCGGGATGCCGGTGCTGCGGCAGGCGATCGCCGACGACCGAGCCCGCCGCTTCGGCACCGCCTACGACCCGGCCACCGAAATTCTGGTGACCGTCGGCGCGACCGAGGCGATCAGCGCCGCCGTGCTCGGTCTGGTCGAGCCCGATCAAGAGGTGGTGCTGATCGAGCCGTACTACGACTCCTACGCCGCCGCGATCGCGCTCGCGGGCGCGCGGCGACGAACAGCTCGCCTGGTGCCCGACGGTGACCGATTCGTGCTCGACCTGGACAGTCTGCGGGCCGCGCTCACCTCGAAAACCCGCATGCTGATGATCAATTCGCCGCACAATCCCACCGGCGCCGTGCTCGACCGCGCCGACCTCACCGCGATCGCAGAGTTGGCTGTCGAGCACGATCTGCTCGTGCTGGCCGACGAGGTGTACGAGCACCTCGTCTACGACGGCACCGAGCACATCAGCATCTCCACGCTGCCCGGGATGCGTGAGCGGACGGTGGTGGTGTCCAGCGCGGCGAAGACGTTCAATGTCACGGGGTGGAAGATCGGGTGGGCGTGCGCGCCCGCGCCGCTGCTCGACGGTGTGCTCGCGGCCAAACAGTTCCTCACCTTCGTCGGCGGCGGGCCGTTCCAGCCCGCCGTCGCGTACGCGATCAACGAGGAATCGGACTGGGTGCTCGCCCAGCGTGCCGGGTTGGCGGACAAGCGAACGCGGCTTTCGCGGGCGTTGCGCGACACCGGTTTCACGGTCTCGGCCAGCGACGGCGGCTACTTCGTCTGCGCCGACATCCGAGCGCTCGGCGCCGACGATGGCCTGGCGTTCTGCCGCGAACTCCCGGCCCGGCTCGGCGTCGCCGCCGTGCCGGTGAGCGTCTTCGCCGATCGCCCCGCGGACTGGAAACACCTGGTGCGCTTCACCTTCAGCAAGCGCGACGAGACGATCGACGAAGGCATCCGCCGGCTCCGCGCCGACACCACGGTGTCCTGACCCGGTGCCGTCGATGAGCCGCCCCACCGGGAAACGACCGGCCGTGGTCACCGACGGGACGGGTCAGTCGCGCGCGTGGCGGGCCAGCGGTGCGTGCCACTGATAGCGCCGGGCCAGCAGCCGAAACCCCACCGCCGCCGCTGCGGCGAGGAGCCCGGTCCAGGCTCGGTACAGGTCGAACGACAGCAGCGCGGCGGTCGCGGCCGCGCCGAACAGGGCCGGAATCGCGTAGAGGTCCTGGTCCGGGCGTAGGACGGTGGGCACCTCGCCGCTGAGCACATCGCGGATCACGCCGCCTCCGATGGCGGTCGTCATGCCGAGCAGGGCGGCGGTGGGGGCGCCGAGCCCGGCCGAGTCGGCGATCACGGTCCCGGTGACGCAGAACAGCCCGAGCCCGATCGCGTCGGCGATCTCGAGCGGTCCCTTGGTGAGCCGGCGCGAGGGCGCGATGAAGTACAGGACCAGCGCGGTGACTATCGACGCGGACAGATAGGTCAGGTCGGTGAACGCGGCCGGGGGAGTTCGCCCGATCAGCAGGTCACGCACGATGCCGCCGCCGAGCGCGGTCGCGCACGCCAGCACCACCATCCCGAACAGATCGAGCCGCTTGCGCACCGCGACCAGCGCACCGGACGCGGCGAAGGAGATGACCCCCATCATCTCGCCGCCCCGATGCACCGCGTTCACGGCCGAGTCCAGCTCGCTGACCGAAGGCCCGGCCAACGCCGTCACCAGCACACCAACGCTCACCACGCAATCCTTCCGCCTCGCTGCTCCGAAGCAGCGTGACACGCAGGCGCGCGGCGACGGCGACCGGCCCACCCGCTGGTGGCGATCCGATTTCGCGTGGGGATGCGGCGGCGGCACGCACCTCAGGCGGGGGTGGGGCGGGCCTTGTCGGTGGCGAGCAGGACGGCGATGGTGCCGAGAGCGGTGCCCATGAGGTAGCGCTGGGTGCGCAGCCAGAGCGGGCGGGCGGTGAGGAAGGTGGCCAGGCCCGCGGCGCCGAGCACGATCATGGCGTTGACCGTGAGGGCGACCGTGATCTGGATGGCGCCCAGCGACAGGCTCTGCAACCAGAGGGCGCCGCGAGCGGGGTCGACGAACTGGGGGATCAGCGCCATGTACATGATCGCGATCTTCGGATTGAGCAGGTTGGTGGCCAATCCCATCGTGAACAGGCGCCGTGCGGGGTCGTGCGGCAGGTCGGCGGGCGCGAACACCGACACCCCACCCGGCCGGATCGCCTGCCAGGCCAGCCACAGCAGATACGCCGCTCCCGCCAGCTTCACCGCCAGATACAACCCGGGAACAACAGCGAACACCGCCGTGATCCCCGCCGCGGCCGCCATCAGGTACACACCGAAGCCCGCCGCGACCCCCATCAGCGAGATCATCCCCGCCCGGCGACCCTGCGCGACGGTGCGCGAGACCAGATACATCATGTTCGGTCCCGGCGTCAGCACCATGCCGAGCGCCGCCGCCGCGACCCCGAGAACCGCCGTTGTCTGAAGCATGCACCGAGTTTGCCCCGGTCAGCGATGCTGTGTCGCGGTCCAGTCGGCACCTGCTGGACCCGTCTCACCGCTCGCGCGCAATCGCCGTACCGACCATGTCGGACCGGGTCCGTACAATCGAACGAGCCGCCCATCAGGGCACGGCACACCAACTCAGAGCATCAAGGCCGAACGCAACCCCGCACAGGGCGAGTCTTACGAGCCCGTTCGGGGCCGCCCCCTCGATCAGCGCTCGAAGCGCATGCGCCGCAGGCGCGAGTCTCGAGTGCTGAATCGAGGGGTTACAGGCGCCCCGAACCCGCGGCCCCGGCCGCAAAGGAGTCCAGTGACCGACGGTCCGCTGATCGTGCAAAGTGACAAGACTCTGCTGCTCGAGGTCGACCACGAGCTGGCAGGTAACGCCCGGCAGGCCATCGCGCCGTTCGCGGAGCTGGAACGCGCCCCCGAGCATGTGCACACCTACCGGATCACGCCGCTGGCGCTCTGGAACGCCCGCGCGGCGGGCCACGATGCCGAGCAGGTCGTCGACGCGCTGGTGAACTTCTCGCGGTACGCCGTGCCGCAGCCGCTGCTGGTCGACATCGTCGACACGATGGGCCGCTACGGCCGGTTGCAGCTGGTCAAACATCCCGCGCACGGGTTGTGCCTGGTCAGCCTGGATCGCGCGGTGCTCGCGGAAGTGCTGCGGCACAAGAAGATCGCACCCATGCTCGGCGCCCGCATCGACGACGACACCGTGATCGTGCACCCGTCCGAGCGCGGCCACATCAAGCAGATGCTGTTGAAGATCGGCTGGCCCGCGGAGGACCTGGCCGGTTATGTGGACGGCGAGGCGCACGACATCGGCCTCGACTACACCGAGGGCAAGTGGCACCTGCGCGACTACCAGGAGATGGCCGCCGATTCGTTCTGGGCGGGCGGTTCCGGCGTGGTCGTGCTGCCGTGCGGCGCGGGCAAGACTATGGTCGGCGCGGCCGCGATGGCCAAAGCCAAGGCGACGACGCTGATCCTGGTCACCAATACCGTGGCGGGCAGGCAGTGGCGGCGCGAGCTGCTGGCGCGGACCACGCTCACCGAGGAGGAGATCGGCGAATACTCCGGCGAGCGCAAGGAGATCCGTCCGGTCACCATCGCCACCTACCAGGTCATCACGCGCAAGTCGAAAGGCGAGTACAAGCACCTCGAGCTGTTCGACAGCCGCGACTGGGGCCTGGTGATCTACGACGAGGTGCACCTGCTGCCCGCGCCGGTCTTCCGGATGACCGCCGACCTCCAGTCGCGCCGCAGGCTCGGTCTCACCGCCACGCTCGTGCGTGAGGACGGTCGCGAGGGCGATGTGTTCTCGCTGATCGGCCCGAAGCGCTACGACGCGCCGTGGAAGGACATCGAGGCGCAGGGCTGGATCGCACCGGCCGACTGCGTCGAGGTGCGGGTGACGCTCACCGACGCGGAGCGGATGGCCTACGCCACCGCCGAGCCCGAGGAACGCTACAAGCTGTGTTCCACCGCGCGCACCAAGATCCCGGTGGTCGAGTCCATCCTGGCCCGGCACCAGGGTGCGCCGACCCTGGTGATCGGCGCCTACCTGGATCAGCTCGACGAGCTGGGCGTCGACCTGAACGCCCCGGTCATCACCGGCGCCACCAAGAACAGGGAACGCGAGGCGCTGTTCGACGCCTTCCGCTCCGGTGAGATCCCCGTGCTGGTGGTGAGCAAGGTCGCCAACTTCTCCATCGATCTGCCGGAAGCCTCGGTGGCGGTGCAGGTTTCGGGCACCTTCGGTTCCCGGCAGGAAGAGGCTCAGCGCCTCGGCCGGCTGTTGCGGCCGAAACAGGATGGGGGACAGGCGCATTTCTATTCGGTGGTAGCGCGCGACACGCTCGACGCCGAATACGCCGCGCACCGGCAGCGCTTCCTGGCCGAGCAGGGCTATGCCTACCGCATCGTCGACGCCGACGACCTGCTCGGCCCGCCGATCGGGGACGGCGTGTAGCACTGTTCGCCAGGTCAAAGGGGGGTAGCGTGCGGTGTGTGATCCCCTCGGCAGATAAGTGGAGGCAATTCCTCCGCAACTTGTGCTAGGAAGGAAGGCGTGCGCCGCTTCGAATTCGTGGTCGACCGTGAACACGCTCATGCGGTGAACGAGACGTTCACCGGATTACGCAGGTTGCGCCTGGTGGCCCTGCTGGTCGCCGGTCTCGCCGTCGCGGCCACGGTGGCGCTGGTGTGGAGCGGACAGGCGTGGGGATTTCTGCTCGCGGTGGTGTGCGTGCTCATCGCGGGCATCGCGCTGTGGGTGGCGTTGTGGACGCCGCATCGCTCCAGCATCGAAAAGCTCTACCACGACGGTGTGCTCGTCCCCGCCGTCGTCAGCGATGCCGAACCGGGCGCCATCGTGTTGCTCGCCCTGGTCGACATCGCCGAACCCGCTGCGCCGGAGCGCAGTTGGGCCCTGATCACCCGCAAGGTGCGCACGCTGCCCGGACACGCGCCGCGGCCGGGTGAACGGGTGCCCGCCGTCGCGGTGCGCACCGACCGTGCTCCGCGTCAGGTCGGCGAACGCTGGCAGCTGGTCACCGCCATGCCGATCGCCTGGGGCACGCGCGACGACGCGGTGATCGAGCGGGCGTGCGACGCCATCAACGAGGTCGAATGGCGGCTGCTCACACAGAACCTGGCGCTGGCATCGCGGGTGAAACGCACCGCGACCAAGCGCCTGCTGCTCGACCCACAGCACCTGCCCTCCGACCTGGGCTAGCCGCGCACCTGCGACGATGGTTCGGTTCGTGCGATCCGGTCGACGAAAGGTGTCCGCGACATGCGCTGGTCGGCCGGGTTGTGCGTGGTGTTCGCGCTGGTGGCGCTGGGAGTTCCGCCGGTAGCGGCGGATTCGGCCCTGATCGGGGCTCCGGGACTGGGTGATCCGTACTATCCGCTCGACGGGAACGGCGGCTACGACGTCACCCACTACGACGTGTCGATCGACTACGAACCCGGTGCCCACCATCTGCGCGGCACGGCCCGCATCGACGGCCGCGTCACCCAGCCGCTGGCACAGTTCAACCTCGACTACAGCGGACCCGAGGTGCTGATGGTGACCGTCAACGGTCAGCCCGCGGGGTTCGCGCACGACGGTGAGCACGAGCTCGTGGTCACGCCACTGCTACCGCTGCCGCCGGGTCTGCCGATGCGGGTCATCGTCGACTACGCCGGCGCGGCCGCCGACACCGAGGGCGAAGGCTGGACGCACGCGCCCAACGGTGGTGCGTTCGCCGTCGGCGAGCCGCACAGCGCGAGCACCTGGTACCCGCTCAACGACACCCCCTTGGACAAGGCGACCTTCACGCTGCACGCCACGGTGCCCGCCGACTGGGAGGTCATGTCGATCGGCGACCGCACCGAGCACGTGGTGCGCGACGGTCGGTTGCACACCACGTGGGAGACACGACAGCCCACGATCGGCTACCTGACCACGGTCGCGGTGGACCATTTCAGCTTCCTCGAACAGCGGCGCGCGAACGGCACCGCGGTGCTGAGCGCGTTCGCGCCGGAATCCGACGGCAATCGCGAAGACGAGCAGCGGCTGCCCGAAATCCTCGACTTCCTCGAAAGCCTCTACGGTCCATACCCGTTCGATGTGGCCGGGGGGATCTATGTGGATACCGAGCTGCCGTTCTCCCTGGAGACCCAGACCCGGCCGACCTACGCGCCGTGGACCGATCTGAACACCGTGGTGCACGAGCTGGCCCATCAGTGGTGGGGCGACACCATGTCGGTGCGGCACTGGTCCGACATCTGTCTCAACGAATGCTTCGCCAGCTACACCGCCGACTACCTGTGGCCGGAGCGGATCGACCATGCCGATGTGGACACCGAGTATCGCGAGACCATCGCGCAACACCTCGACGATCCCAAGTTCTGGAAGATCGCGCTGGCCGCGCCGGGCGCGGGCGACGAATTCACGTCCGTCTACTATCGCGGGCCGCTGTTCCTGCACGCCCTTCGCAAGTTGCTCGGTGAGGACGTGTTCTTCGCCGCGATCAAGGATTTCGTGAACGCGCATCGCGACGGCCACGCCTCGATGCCGGAGTTCCGGGAGTTCCTGCAGAGCCGGACCTCGATGCCGCTGGGCGAGTTCCTGGCCGAATGGCTGGACGGGACGAGACCGCCGCGCGACGCGTTCCTCTACCCGGGCACGCTGCACCCCTAGTCGTCGGTGAGCCGAGCGCGGGCGTGCTCGACCCAGCGCTGCATGCGATCGAATTGACTACGCGCGGCAGTGAATTCGCCGCGCGCTCGATGTTCGGCGGTGTGGGCGAAGTGGCGTTGCTGCTCCGCGTGCTCGAGTTCGGCGCGGAGTTCGGCGATGCGGGTTTCGATCTCGTCGAGGTCGGACTTCGCCTGCGTGGCAGCGGCTTCGGCCTCGTCGCGATCGGTGCGGGCGGCCGCCAGGCCGGATTCGGCGTCGTCGAGTTCCTGCTGGGCCTGCGCGCGACGCTCGGCTTCGGTGTCCTTCGGGGCCGAGCGGGGTTTGCTCGCACGCTTGGGGGTGGCCTTGCCGCCGGTGATCGCGACCAGACCGGCCGGGCCGAAGCCGTCATAGGTGACCGTGGTGGGCAGCACTCCGGCGCGAACCAGATCGGCGACATCGGGGTCGGCCAGCGCCGCGGTGAGGGTCTGACCGACCTCGCGCAGCACCTGCTCACTCGCCGGGCGATCCTTCTCGGCGGCCAGTTCGGCGGCGCGCTTGGTCATCGCGTTCACGACCTGTTGACGCTGGGTGCCCAGGGCGCGCAGCTTGTCTCCGGAGAGCTGACGCTGGGCCGACCGCAGGGCGTCGCCCAGATCGAGCAGGGCGGCGATCTCCTGCGGTGCGTGCCGGGCCAGCAGGTTCACCGTCCAGGCCGCGACCGTGGGTTTGCGCAGGGCGGTGATGGCTTTGGCCAGGTCGCGGTCGCCGTCGGCGCGGGCCTGGGCGGCGCGTTCGGCGCGGGTCGACACGAAGTCGCCGGGGTCGAGGGTGTACAGCTCGCCTGCGACGTCGTCGAGGGTCATCTTTGTGATGGTAGACAGGTTGCGCCACGGGGGAGCGCGGGCGCGGGGCACTTGGGTATCGTCACCGGCGGTTGTGTTCACCCTGAACCGTTCGGTGAGTGAGGTTTTCAGTGATTTTCCCGGAGAAGCGGCTGTTGGCGCGGATCGTGCTCGGGCCGGTGGCCGCGATGGCCCTGGTCGGAGCGGTGGTTTCGTGCTCCTCCGATGATTCGTCGTCGGCCGGTGCTGTCGCGGTGGGGTCGTGCGTGGAGGTCAGTGACAACGCTGCCGACGCGATGAAGGCGACGGTCGGTGACTGCTCGTCGGCGAAGTCGAACTACCGGATCGTGAAGGTCGGGGCGGACTGCGCCGCCGACAACGCCGCGTTCAACGGCACGGTCGGGGACGCGAAGAGCACGCTGTGCCTGGCGCCGAATTTCGCCGAGGGCAGCTGCTACGCGGAGGCGGGGAAGCGGCCCGCGGAGTCGGTCGACTGTACGGCGGCCGAGGCTTCGTTCAAGGTGGTCAAGCGGATCGACGGGCAGACCGACGAACTGCTGTGTGGCGCGGACGCCACGCAGTTCCGGACGGTTCCCGACCCGAAGACGACCTTCTGCCTGGCCAAGCCCTAATCGAGCAGGGCCACCGACGCGATGCGGTGGAGGGTGAAATGGCGGGTCGCCCCGCTCACCGGGTCCACCGCGTCCAGTTGGCCGTTGCCTACCCGCAGCGGCTCGACCACCCGCTGGGTGGCCACGCCCTGGGCGTCCACGTAGCCGATGTTCACCGGTCGGCCGACCCTCGCCGCCAGCTGGAGCAGCGCGAGGGTGGCCGCGGTGCCGGTGCGGGTGCCGTCGGTGCGCACCGAGCGACCGGTGCGGGCGCCCGCGGCGCGTTCGCCCGCGCGGAGTTCGGTGACCAGCTGGGCGAGCTGGTCGTCGTTCGGCGGGGTCGGGCGGTAAGGCCTGCGGGCCAGCGGGCGGACCGAAATCCGCGCGCCGCGGGGACGCAGGTCGACGATGGTGCCGCCGGAATCCTCGCCCGCCGGGGCGAAGCCCGCCTTGCGGAGCTGGTCGAGCATCTCGGCCAGGGGCGCCAGGGCAATCGCCACGGTGGGGGCGATAGCGCGCAGCGCCAGGGTTTCGGCCACGGGCGCGGCGAGGACCTGGGCCAGCAGCGCCGGATCGTCGCTGCGCAGGAACGACTGGGCCATGCCCACCCTGAGCTGGCCGTGGCGGCGGGCGACGTCGTCGATGAGATAGGTCAGCGACTGCGGCACGGGAGTGCGGGAGTGGGTGGCGAACAACGCGTGCAGTTCGGCGGCGGTGAGGCCGGCGTCGAGCGCGCGGCGGACCGTGGCGTCGCTGACCCGGTACACGGTTGCGGCGCCCGCTGACTCGACATCGGCGACCAGGGCGATCTTGGCGCGCAGTTCCGGTACCAGCGGACCGGGGGCGATCACCGTGAGGTCGGCCTGGACCAGGACGTGGTCGACCGGTTTCGGCAGCGCCGCGGCCATTTCCGATTCGGCGTCGGCGACAGAACCGTGCAGCAGGGCCCGGCCCGCCGAGTCGAGGGCGCCACGGCCGAGCAGGCCGACGACTGCCGCCTCGGCGAGGGTCGCGGTGACGGCATCGAGGCGGAAATGCCTGCGCCGGCGTGGCATTCGCCAAGCCAGCAGTTTGCCGATGTCGGCGGGAGTCACCGCGGTACCGGTCGGATACTCGGCGAGCAGGCCGAGGATCGCCGCACGATCGCGCACCGCATGGGGCACGCGCAGCTCCGCGGACAGGGCCGCGATCGGCTTGTCGGCGGCGTCGCGCAGGCCGATCATCCACGGCATCCGATCCAGCTCCAGCCACGCCTGCGCGAGTGTCACCCATCGGGTCGCGGGCGGGGCGTCGAGCCAGGAATCCGCGGCGGGCGTCGGGGCCCAGAAGTCGTCGGTGGAGTCGAGGTCGGGGGTCGGTTCGGGCAGGCCCTTCTCGACGAGTTTCGCGGCGGCCAGCAATTCGAGCAGCAGGCCGGTGCGTTGTTCGTCGATGCCGGTCTGCTTGGCCAGCCTGCGCAGTTCGCGCACGCCGAGTCCGCCCGCGCGCAGGGCGGGGGCGGGCAGCGCGCCAAGCGCGTCGATCAGGTCGCCCGCGTCGCGCAGCAGTTCGCCGACTTCACCCGCGCCGACGGCGTTCACCTCGGTGGCGGCGTTCTTGACGAGCGTGGGTTTGGGTGGGGCGAGCGCGTGCGGGTCGGTGACGGGTTCGCCGCGCAGAATCTGGCCCACGGTGACGGGCAACTCCACGGTCTCGTCGTCGATCCGGTGCAGCAGCCGGGCGGCGAGCAGGCGCGGCACGGGCCGGGCAGGATCGGTGCCGGGTGCGGCGTCCCTGGTGCGACCGCGGGGGCCGGTGGTGGCGAGTTTGTCCAGCAGCGCGCGTTCGGGCGGGCTCGCCGTAGCCAGCGCGGCCGCTACCTCGGGCTCGGTGAGCGCGTCGGGCAGCGCTGTCGTCGCGCCCAGCGGCCAGGGCAGGGCTTCGGCGGCGCTGGGTGTGAGGTCGAGGTCGTCGCCGATCTGCCACACGAGGGCGCGGTCGAGCAGGCGGGTCAGCGCGGCGGTGAGCGCGGTCTTGGTGACGCGATCCTTGAGCTGCGCGTGCAGGGTGGTGCGAGTCAGCGGCGTGAGTTCGGCGCCGATCGTGCGGGCGTCCTCGTTGGCCGTCAGCGCCTCGATGATCGCGAACTCGAGGGTGTCCAGATCGTCGGCGGCACGCAACACCGATGCGCGCTGCTGAGCGCGCACGGCGAGCACCGACATCGACGCGGGCAGTGGTACCGCCAGGTCGGGCCGCAACTGCAGCAATTTCACCAGCTGGGCATCGGTGCGCGCACCGAGCCAATCGGCGAGAGAGTCTGTCGCGATCACCGATCGAGCCTACGTGGTTGGGTATGCCAGAATGAGCCGGTGGTGAACAAATCGAAGAAACCCTACGTCGACAACGGCTGGCCCGAGGTGGCCGACGGCGAGCACGCCGTGACCGAACTGTCGTCGACCCGCGCCGGTAATCTCTCGCCTTTCGGTGAGGACACCGAGTTTCCCGTCCCGGCCGCGACGCTGCCGTACGTACACCCCCAGACCACCATCAACCGGGTGTAATTCGGACGAGAAAGACAAGAGCCCGCATCCTCGAGGAATGCGGGCTCTTGTTGTGTATGCGGGCGATCAGGAAGGCAGCAGACCCTTGTTCGCCTGGAAGAAGTCGATCACGGCCGGGTCCAGCTGAGAACCCTTGGCGGAGTTGACGAAGTCGAGAGCCTGCTGCGGCACGGCGATGCCCTGCTGCTGCACGACGGTGAGTGCGCGGTCGACGGCCGAGAACACTTCCTGGCTCGGATCCTGGACCTGCGGCACGGTGACCTGAGGAGCCCAGCTCGGCGCCGAGGGAGCGACACGCTCGGACGGTCCGCTGCTCAGACCCAGCTGCGAGGAGCAGGAGGGCCAAGCGCCCCAACCCTGGGAAGCGAGAACCTTTTCGGCGACCACGATCTGCTGTTCGCGGGTGGCCTGGTTGGCGGAGGCGGCGTACTCGCCACCGCCGTGTGCGGTCCAGGTGGAGGGCGAGAACTGCAGCCCACCCTGGAAACCGTTGCCGGTGTTGATACCCCAGTTGCCGCCGGCTTCACACTGTGCGAGGCGATCCCAGTCGGAGTCAGGGGCCGCGCTGGCGTTTCCTGCGAGGGCAGCAGCTGCGGTGCCGAAGATCGCGCCGGTGACGGCGACCTTGGCAGCAGTGCGCCCGGTGGAAGTCGGCTTGCGGTGGCGTCCACTCATATCGGGTTTCTTCCTCTCGTTCGCACCTGCATGTGGCCCGGACTGAGAGGTCTCCCGGTCCGCCCTCATCCCTTGTTTCCAATCGGGGTCCGGTACCCGCGGGGTGAGGTTCGGTGCGGCGGGCCGGTGGTTCCGGGGGTTACCCCGGCTGAGAGAAACGGTACGACGGTCAGCGGCGAATGTCACTATTTGGTAACCGGCGGGTCCCGGTGGGTCTCGGGGTCGTCTCAGGGTGATCCCTGATGTGTCCGCGCAGGTAGTCGCGGTGCCGAATGTGCGCGACAGCTGTGCGCTCACTTCGTGACCGCGCCGTTATGTGACGAAGGTCACATGTTTGGCTGGATGATATTCGGTGGGGTATTCGGTTGACGCGTCAACGCGCGCGTCGGCCCGACCACAACGCGAAAACCAGCGCGAGCAGGAAGCCGACGGGTGCGAGCATCGCCAGGCCGTAGAGCCACAGCCCCGGATCACTGTCGGACACGATCGGCGTCACGAAGATCGCGATCACCGCCAGAATTCCGATACCGAACAGGACGAGGGCCACGTGCAGCAGGCGATCGCCGGAGCGTCGCGGACCGGGCGAGGCCGGATCTGGTGAATTCGTCACCGATGAACCGTAAAACTGATGTGCTCGCGATATAGCCACCGGGGTAGACTCGCAGCACATCGCGTCCCGCCTTGTTGGGGGGCGCGTTCTTTTCGCGACAAGCAAGATTGTGTAACCCGGGCCACAAGGGTTCGGGTGCCGAATGATGAACGGGTGAGCGCAGTGCCGACCGGCCGGGTGAAGTGGTACGACGTCGAGAAGGGCTTCGGCTTCCTGTCTCAAGACGAGGGCGAGGACGTCTATGTCCGCTCGTCCGCGCTGCCCGAGGGCGTCGAGGGACTCAAGCCCGGACAGCGTGTCGAATTCGGCATGGCCGCCGGTCGCCGCGGGCCGCAGGCGCTCAGCGTGACGGTGCTCGAGGCGCCGCCGACCGTCGCCCGCGATCGTGACCGTGGGCAGGCGCCCGCGCGCAAGGACGCCGGGCCGCGCAAGTCGCCCGACGAACTGCACGGCTTGGTCGAGGACATGATCACGCTGCTGGAGAGCACCGTGCAGCCGGATCTGCGGCGGGGCAAGTACCCGGATCGCAAGATGTCCCAGCGTATCTCCGAGGTCGTGCGGGCCGTGGCTCGCGAACTCGACCACTGACGGTTTCGCGAAACCGGCCCCGAACGAATGTCGTTCGGGGCCGGTTCCGTTTCGGGCTCAGGACTCGCGAGGTTCGGGCTCGGGAGTGACGATCGACCAGGCGGCGTGCGGGATATAGCTTTCCTGCCCGGTGGCGATGTCACGGGCCAGGATCGGCAGCTGCACTTCGATGCCGATCAGGCGCAGGTCCGGTTCCGGCTTCGACTCGATGGTGAGTGCCCTGGCGCGGTCCGGGTAGTCGGCGAAGCTGAGCACCCGGTCCAGCTGCTCGCCGCTGGGGCGCTGGTAGATCAGCTGGATGAGCCAGGGCGATTCGGCGACCGCGTCGGGCAGCGAGAGCTGTACGGGTTCACCGGCGGGGACCTCCAGCGGCGTGGTCTCGCCGTACCGGCAATTCTCCATCCGCACCGTGCAGTACATGAACGGGTCGACAGTGATGGTCGTGCCGTGCGCGTACGCGGTGAGCTGCGGGGTGTGCGCGGGCGCCTTCGATACCGCCACCCCCACCCACACCGCGGTCACCGCGACGACCGCGAACAGTCCGGCCGCGACCAGCGCGACGATCGTTCGAGCGTTGAGCTTGCTCACCAGGTGGGGTCTCCTGTCCCTCTCGGATGGGTGTTGGGCACTTCCTGCTCGACGTGCTGGGGGCGGTTGCCGCCCAGACCCGGCAGCAGCGAGTGCCCGGTATAGCTGACGAACGTCTGGAGCAGTCCGGCCAGCAGGATCACGCTGATCAAGGCGAAACCCTTCCAGTATTCGATCGGCATCAGCACGCCGGCCGCCCCGCCGACGACCCAGCTCAGTTGCAGCACGGTCTCCGAGCGGCCGAACCCGGACGCGATCGATTCCGGCGGGAGATCGTCCTGGATGGCGGCATCGAGGGAGACCTTCGCGAGCGCGCTGGCCGCGGAGGCCACCAGTGCGGCTACGGCGGCGCCGAACAGATTCCCGGTGAACGCGGCGAACAGCGCGACCACCGCGCACGCGCCGGTGCAGCCGAGCACCACCGGCGACGGCCTGCCCAATTGCAGCCGGGCGCCGGTCGCGTTGCCGCCGAAGTTGCCGATGGCCGCCGCGGCGCCGACCAGGCCGAGCATCGCCGCCTGTTCGCTGGGACTGCCGCCCGATCCCTTGGCGACGAAGGCGATGTAGAAGGTGAGGAAGCCGGTGAGCACGCGAATCGAGCTGTTGCCCCACAGGCCGGTCACCACGGCGCGGCCCAGCGGCTGACGCCGTTTGCGCGGCGGCACCGCGGACTGCTCGCCGCGGTGGATAACCTCGGTGTGCGCGTCGGGGCCGTGGTAGGTCAGCGTCGCGGGGACCTCTCCCTCGGTCACCTCGACCCAGCGCGGAATACGCAAGCTGAGGAACACCCCCGCGACGGCGATGCCGGTGGCGAAGATCAACGCGCCGGTGGAACCCGCGATCAGGGCGGTGAGCGCGGCCAGGGCGCCCGCGCCGATGGTGCCGCCGACCAGGCCGAACACGGTCAGCCGGGAATTGGTACGCACCAGGTCGATATCCGGTGGGAGCACGCGTGGCGTCACCGCGCTCTTGAGCACGGCGAAGGATTTCGAGCCGACCATCATGCACAGGGCCAGCGGATACAGGCCCCAGGTGTCGATGTTGAAGATCAACAGCAGCGCGAAGCCCGCGCGCAGGCCGAAGGTTGTCGCCAGCGCGAGCCTGCGTCCGCGTTGCAGCCGGTCGAGCAGCGGGCCGATCAGCGGCGCGATCAGCGCGAACGGCGCGATGGTGATCAGCAGGTACAGGGCCACCTTGGTTTTGGATTCGGCGGTGGCGCTGGCGAAGAACAGGGTGTTGGCCAGGGCGACCGCGATCGCGGCGTCGAGCGCGAAGTTCGCCATGGTGGCGTAGGTGAGCGCGGTCAGGCCGGACTGGTCGGCGCCGTCGGCCTTGGCGGCGCGCTGGAAGGTGGCGATGCCGCGTTCGGTGAGTTCGCGGCTGCGCATGGCGGCTACGCGGGTGACGGTGAGTTTCCGGGGGACGCGCTGGTTGACCTGGTCGTCGACGCCTTCGTCGCGAGGAAAGGGACGAGTACCCGCCGGGCCGGTGTCGTCCCCGGGGTGGTCGGAGCGCCCTTGTTCGTCGCGGGGTGCGGGGGGTCGGCCCCGATCGTCGAAGGGCGGACGCCGCTTCGGGTAGTCGTCCGGTGTGCGTCCGGCGGGCGCCGCGTTCGGCACGGGCGTGGTCGGCGCGGCCGGGTCGACGGGGCGGTGGCGTCGGAACAGGCTTTTCGACCGGACCGTCGGCGGCTCGGCGGGCAGCGGCCGTTCGGGCCGGGGGAAGACCTTGCGCGGTGCGCGCGGCGGGTACTGCCCGTAGCCGGGGTGTGGGTCGGCGGCAGTACCGTCCCGGCGACCACGGTCAGGACCGGATGGATCGCGGGGCGTAGTCACAAGTCCAATTCTGTCGCACTCGGGCGGCGCGTGTTCACTCGCGCCGCGGCAATGTCGGCCACACCCGGGTTATTTCCCGACGAAACGCACTTCGAACATGCGCGGCCAGTACTTGCCGGTCAGCAGGAACCGATCAGTGCCGGGCAGGTGAGCGATGCCGTTGAGCACATCGGTGCCCGCCCGTTCGGCGGGGGTGAGCAGTCCGCCCGCCTCGATGACGGCGAGAATCCGGCCGGTCTCGGGATCGATGTGCAGAATCTCGTCCGTCGGGTAGTTGTTCGCGTAGACCGTGCCGTCTTCCGCGCAGTCCAATTCGTTCGGCTTCGGATCGCGGTAACCGGACAGCGTCACCGAACCGGTCTGCGCGAAGGTCACCGGGTCGCGGAAGGTGAGTGTGCCGGTGCCGTCGCTCATCACCAGCCGCTGTGGCTGTGCGCACAATCCCCAGCCCTCACCCTGATAGTCGGCGCGACCGGTCTCGGCCAGGGTGACCGGGTCGCGGGCGATGGCGAAACCGTCCTGCCAGGTCAACTGCCACACGATCGCGCCCGCCCTGGTCAGGCCCTCGCCGAACACGCGACCAGGCAGGTCGACGCGCGCTGTTTCGGCGCCCGTGCGCTGGTCGGCGGCCCGCGCGGTCGACACGCCCCACATTCCGGTGCTCTCGTAACGGACGCCGTCGACCACTTCCAGACCCTGGGTGAAGGCCTGCGGATCGTGCGGTGACGAGCCGATCACTTCGACTCGTAACCGCGTCGGTCCGGGCTCCTCTGGACCGCTACAAGCCCCCGCGCCGAGCACACTGACCAGCACTGCGACGGCCAACGAACTGCGATTGCACTTCATACGGCAAAATGTATGCCGTGAGCGCAGTATCTGTTTCGGAGTCCGGCGTGCGTCCCGTTCTGGCCGACGCGGCCGAGGTCGCACGTCGTGCGCTCGTCGCGTTGGAACCCGACGGGGTAGGAGTCCATCTGGGGGTGAGCGCCGAGGACGACACCGCGGCCACCCACCGGTTCGAGGCGACCCTGCCCGGCTACCGCGGCTGGCAGTGGGCCGTCGTGGTCGCCGCGCCCCCCGGCGCCGACCACGCGACGGTGAGCGAGTCGGCGTTGCTGCCTGCCCTCGACGCCCTGATCGCCCCCGACTTCGTCCCGTGGGAACAGCGGGTCCGCCCCGGCGACCTCGGCCCCGGCGACCTGCTCGCCGCCCCCGCCGACGACCCCCGTCTCGTTCCCGGCTACGTCGCCACCGGCGATCCGGTGATCGACGAGGTGGCCCGCGAGGTGGGCCTCGGCCGCGTCCAGGTACTCAGCCTCGAAGGCCGCGCCGACGCCGCCCAGCGCTGGTTCGCCGAGTTCGGCCCCGACACCGAGATGGCCAAGGCCGCCCCCGGCACCTGCGGCATGTGCGGCTTCTACCTGCCGCTGGCCGGCGCCCTGCGCGAGTCCTTCGGTGTCTGCGGCAATGCGATGGGTGCCGACGGCCACGTCGTCCACATCGAATACGGGTGCGGCGCCCACTCCGACGTGGTGGCACCCAGCGGCAACGGATCCCCGCTGTACGAGGCATTCGACGACCACGCGGTGGATTTCGTCGAGATCGTCCGCCCGGCTGTCGAGGACGCGATCGACAAGGCCACATCCCAGACCGCTGCCGCGGACTCGGCAACAGAGGCCGCAGCCGAGACGTCTGCCGACGCCCCGGCATCAGCGGTCCCGGCGACCGGCGCTGACTCGGCATCAGCGGCTGCGGTCCCGGCGACCGGTGAAGACCCCGCGTCGGAGACCGCGTCCCCGGCGACGGCCGAAGTGTCGGCCACAGTGGTCGACCAGGTCGAGGCCGAGCCTGCCGGCGCCGACCCCGCGACGACGGTCGTGGAGGTAGCGGCCGAAACGGTCGCCGCTGTCCCGCCGACCTCGGACACCGAGACCGAGCCGAGTTCCGCGGACTCGTCGACCGAGGTCGGCGAAGCCGCGGCGGAGCAGGCAGGCGACCGGCAGGAAACCGCCGAGGCCGAAGCGGTCGCCGCCGCCGCCGCCGAGCGTCACGCGCTCACCGAAGGCGCCCTGCCGGAGTCGGCCGATGAGGTCGTCACCGCCGAAATCGCCTCGGACACCGGGGTTCCCGCCGAGACTGTTTCGGCCGAACCCACCGTCGAGGCAGAACTCGCCGTCGGCGACGAATCAGCCACCGCTGAGACCTCGGCCGCTTCGGATGCCGAGAGCTCTTCGGGCGCATCGGACGAGGTAGCGACGGCTGCCGACGCGGTCGCGGAGGCTGCACCTGCCGCCGAGACTGTGTCGGGCGTGGAGGCTTCCGTCGAGGGTGAGGCTGCGGTGTCGGGCGTGGAGGCTTCCGTCGAGGGTGAGGCTGCTGTGTCGGATGCGGAGGCTTCCGCTGAAGGCGAGGCCGCGGTGTCGGGCGATGCGGGATCCGGTGAAGCGGCGGAGTCGGCTGATCTGAGCGAGCACGGATCGTCGGTGTCGCGCTGAACGGAGCGGGTGACCCGTTCGGTACCGCGGAGCTGCGGGCCGGAGTACTTGCCGCGTGGCGGGATTCGCCGACGCGGTTACGCGAGGACAGTGCCAGCGAGGCGGATCTGGTGGCCGCGGGCTACCGGGATCGGCTGCTCACCGAGCTCGCGCAGAACGCGGCCGACGCCGCGGCGAAGGCCGGTGTCGCGGGTGAGCTGATCGTGCGGGTGCTGGACGGGCGGCTGCACGTCGCGAACACCGGTGCGCCGCTGAGTGTTTCCGGTGTGCACACGCTGACGGCACTGCGTGCCTCCGGAAAGGCGGGCGCCGCCCAGGTCGGTCGCTTCGGTGTCGGCTTCACCGGGGTGCGGTCCGTGGGCGACGAGATCGAGGTCCGCTCGACGACCGGATCCCTGCGCTTCTCCCGCGTCGCCACGCTGAACGCCTTGCACGACACGGGCATCGGCATCCCCGACAACCTGACGACAATCGCGCCCCCGGTCCTGCGCCTGGCCTGGCCGGTGCCGACCACCCCACTCGCGGGCACCGACACCGAGATCGTCGTACACCTGCGCGACGACATCGACCCCGCGGCCCTCCTCGACGCCATGCGAGCCGAGGTCCCCGACCTCCTCCTGGAACTACCGGCCCTACATCGCATCCGTATCGACACGGACGAATTCACCAGCGCGGTAACTGTTCTCGCCACCAACGCCCAACCTACTGACGCTATTCGTTCCAACGCCGCCCAGACAACCGACGCTACTGCCGCCGCCTCCACAGACGCCGCCGCCGTTGACGCCGCCGCCGTTGACGCTGCCGTCGATGCGACCGCCACAGCTGTGGCCGCAGACGCCGCTGCCGCTGCCGTCGACGCCACAGCCACAGCCGCGGCCGCAGACGCCTCCGCCGCTGCCGCTGCCTCCGCCGCTGCCGCTGCCGCTGCCTCCGCCGCTGCCGCTGCCGCTGCCTCCGCCGCTGACGCTGACGCTGACGCTGACGTCGACGCTGACGCTGACGTCGACGCGACCGCCACAGCCGCGGCCGCAGACGCCTCCGCCGCTGCCGTCGACGCGACCGCCACAGCCACGGCCGCGGACGCCGCAGCCGCAGCCGCAGCCGCAGCCGCAGCCGACGGACGTGACGCCCCACGCGAGCTCGACGCCAACGTGTCCCACGCCGACCGCCCCGGCACCCTCTCCCAGCTGACGATCACCCTCCCGTCCGGCGCGCGCCGAGCGTGGTGGCAGTACCGCTCTCCCCGAGCCCGCTGGCTACTCCCACTCCGTCACGGTCGCCCCGTCGCGACTGCCCCGGATGTCCTGCGCGCCCCGACTCGATCCGACGAGGAACTCTCTCTCCCCGCGATCCTGGTTGCCGATATCCCGATGCAGCCCGACCGCCGCCGCCTCCTTCCCGGCGCCCGCATCACCGAATTGGCCTCCGGATACGCGGATTTCGCCCGCGCGCTGCCGCCCCGGGACCGTCTCGTCCTGGTCCCCACGCCCGGCTTCGCCCGCAGCGAAGCGGACGCGATCCTCCGCGAAGCCGTGATCGCCGAGCTTCGTACCAACCCTTGGCTCCCGGTGTGCGCCACGCGCGAGCAGGCCACAGCCGATCCGTCGGACTTCCCGGAGCCCGGCTCGCCGGTTTCATCTGAGAATCTCCACCCGCCAGGACACTTCGGAACCGACGATGCCGGGCAGAACAGCGCTCCCGACCTCGGGGACCTCTTCGCGTCGGACGAACCAGGCACACCCGGCCGTGGCATCACGACGCGATCAGGGCGCGGCGCGTCGGCTTCGGATGACCTCCCGGATCTGGCGGCTCTCTTCGCATCCGACGATGCCGAAGCGACCGGCGGCGATGGATCCCCTCTCGCCTCGGGCGAATCCGCACCGCACAGCGATCCTTTCGCCCCGGAAGAGCCCACCTACGAACCGGTCGCAGCGGACGCGCCGTGCAGCACACCCACCCGCGCGAGCGTATTTCCCGATCTCACACCGGAATTGGCCGCGATCCTCGCCGAGATCACCGGACCGCTGGTGATTCCGGAGCTGTCCGGCCGTGCCGGTCAGGACAAGCTGGCGGTGCTCGATGTCCATCGGCTCGGACCGGCCGCGGTGGCCGAGCGGACGAGCGGACTGGAACGTGAACCACGGTGGTGGCGGCGGTTCTACGCCGCCCTGGAACCGTTCGTCGTCGATACCAGGACCGCCGAGGAATTCGGCGCGCTGGCCGTGCCGCTGACCGACGGGCGGCTGGTCACCGGTCCGCGGACCGTGGTGCTCGATGATCAGCTCACGGTGGCCGTGCCGGTGCACTGGGCGCGCCTGGTGCACCCGGACGCCACGCACCCGCTGCTCGGTCGGCTGGGGGCCCGCAGCGCGAGTTCGGATGACCTGCTCACCGATCCGGCCCTGCGCGATCTGCTCGAGCAGGATCCGGCCGACCCGGACACGGTCGCCGCGGTGCTCCAGCTGGCTCCCTTCGCCTCCCACGGCTCGCTGCCCGACTGGCTCGGCCTACTCGAATTGCCCGACGAAACAGGCGAGCTGAGCCCCGCCGACGAACTGCTGCTGCCCGGCGCCCCGCTCGCCGAGGTCCTGGCATCCGACGCCCCCTTCGGCACCGTCGCCGACGCTGCCGTCGCCGAGTACGGCGAGCAGGCCTTGCGCGCGATCGGTGTCGGCTGGGGTTTCGCGGTGCTCACCGATCCGGAACCGGTCGGCCCCGATCACGACCTCGACGCCGAACAGTCCTGGTGGGACAGCCTTTCCGAAGATCCCCGCGAGCTCGTCGCGGTCCGCGATCTCGACCTGGTCGACGAAGACCGCTGGCCGCAAGCGCTGCGCCACTTGCTGTCCGAGCCGCGCACCCGTGCCCTGCTGTTCGATCGCGACGGCTACACCGCCTGGTGGTTGCACCGCCACGCCCAGATCGACGGCATTCCGTTGGGCCGGCTCCATCACCCCGACGACGACGAATTCGACGGACTTCTACCGGTATTCGCGGCTGTCGGCATCGAAGGCCCCGATCTCGATGCGCTGCGCCCCGTTCTCGTGCGCCCAGACATCATGTCCGCCGCGCTGGCCGAGGAACTCCTCGACGCGCTGGCCGATCCGTCGAAATCCCCTGCCCCCGAGGTGATCGCCCGAACCAATGCCCGTCTGGCCGCCGCGGTCGCGTCCGGCGTCCTCGATCCGCGCGAACTGGATCTGCCCGAGCAGATCCGCGCACTGTCCGGCGACGTCGTCGACGCGAGTACCGCCATGGTTCTCGACCAGCCCTGCTTCGGCCTCGTTGTCCCGCCGGAACGCCTCGTGGTCGGCGACACGGCACACGCGGACGCGTTGGCCACCCTGCTCGACCTTCCGCTGGTCTCGGCGGAGGTCAGTGCCGAGGTGCTCGGCACCGGGCGCCGAAGTACCTGGGCCGCGCAGCCTTTGGGTGTGGTGCTGCGTCAGCTGTGGTCGCCGCAGGATGTCACCGGCGAGCTGGTGCTGCACGAAACCCTCGAAGTGCATCTGCGCGGGGCGATCTCGGGCACTGTCCACGTCCCGTGGTGGTGCGAGGGCGACGTGACCCACGTACAGGTGCCGCGCGGCTGATCTATTCCGCGTGCGTGGCGACCATCTCGGCGAGCAGATCGAGCTGAACCTGCACGGACTCGCTGTCGTCATCGACCAGCCACCGCAGCACGATCCCGTCGATCACATTGAGGATGAACCGGCTCAGCGTCGCCACCGGCGTGTTCCATCGCGTCTCGGTCGCCTCGCTGCAGTGGTTGATCACATCGGCGACGGTGCTGTCGTTGAAGCCGTACTGCTCGCGGGCGATCGCCAGCTTGGCCGGCGTCGATTCGCCCTCGCGCAGCGCGTAGGTGGTGGTCTCGTAGGTCAGCAACTGCCGTTCGGGAGTGGCTTCGATGTTGCGCCACATCAGTTCCAAACCGCGGCGCACCAATTTCTGAAGTGCTTCTTTTCCTGTTCCTGCGTCTTCCCATACCGTTTCATCGGCATCGACGGAATCGCGCAATTCCATCGAGAGCGCTTTGACCAGCTCGGTCATCAGCGCGTCCTTGTTTTCGAAACAGTAATGCACCACACCTAGCGAGACGCCTGCCGCTTGGGCGACATCGCGCGTGGTCACGCCCGCCACGCCCTTTTTCTCGGCGAGACCGATCGCTGCCTCGATCAGGTGGGCTCGTCGTTCTTCGACGCTCAATCGGGAGGACACTGTGCGAGTTAAGCGCTCACGCCACGAACAGTCAATTCGCCGGTCCGCCAGAAAATCCTGGACATTTGACCAGTTGATGTGGTTGTCTCCGAAATGGAAGTTGCGAAGGAGTCGCCCGATGTCCCTGTCCCGCCGCACTATGCTCACTGTCTCGGCACTGGGTGCCACGGCACTGCCCGTCATCTCGCAGAGGGGAATGCCGGTCGCCCACGCGAATCCCGAGGGATTCGAATTCGGGCTCGGTAGCGCCGATCTCACGGGCCCGGCCGCGGAATGCGGCATGATGGGCTACTCCCAACTCGAACAGACAACCGCGGGAATTCATCTGCGCCCCCGCGCGCGTGCGTTCGTCATCGGTGCGCGCGGATTTCGGATCGCGTTCGTCGCGGTGGAGAACGGCGCGGTGTTCGCCTCGGTGCACGGCGCGGTGCTGCTCGCGCTCGCCCGCCGTTTCGGTGACCGGTATTCCGAGCGGAATGTCGTTCTCACCTCCACGCACACCCACGCCAGTTGTGGCGGTTCCGCACACGACTACGCCTACACGCTGGCGACGCTGGGATTTCAGCAGCAGGTCTTCGACGCCGAGGTCGACGGAATCGTCGAGGCGATCGTGGCGGCCGACGCGGACTTCGCCCCGGGCGCCATCAGCCTGGGGCGCGCAGAACTCCACGACGCCAGTGTCAACCGCTCGCGCGTGGCCTTCGAGCGCAATCCGGCCGCCGATCGCGCAGTCTTCCCCGACGCGATCGACCCCGCGGTGACCACGTTGGTGTTCGCCAGACAAGGTCGTCAGGTCGGCGCGCTCACCTGGTTCGCCACCCACAACACCTCGATGACCAACGCGAACCGCCTGATCAGCTCCGACAACAAGGGCTACGCGAGCTACGCCGCCGAACACCTCGAGCACGGCGTCCGCCACCTCGACGGCGCCGGCTTCCTCGCCGCGTTCGCGCAGACCAATGCCGGTGACATGTCGCCCAATCTCGGCCTCACGCCCGGCAACGGACCGACCACCGACGAGTTCGACAACACCAGGATCCTGGGCGAACGCCAGCATCACGCGGCGAAAGAGGCGGCGGCGCAGGCCGCCGTACAGCAGGCCGAGGTCGCCTCGATGCTCTGCTACATCGATCTCGCCGCGCTCACGATCGACGGCCGCTTCACCCCCGACGGCGCCCCGCGACGCACCTCCCCGGCCGCGGCGGGCGTCTCGCTGGCGGCGGGCAGCGTCGAGGACGGTCCCGGCCTGCCCGGCGGCCCGATCCCCGAAGGCGTGCGCAATCCGATGGTCGACTTCCTCGGCGGCATCGACCACCCGCACCCCGCCTGGCTCGCCGACGCCCAGGCGCCCAAGGCGATCTTCGCCCCGCTCGGGCTGATGCCGCCCGTACCGTGGGTTCCGAATGTGGTGCCGATCCAGCTGATTCGCATCGGTGACCTGTATCTGGCCGCCGCGGGCGCGGAATTCACGATCGTCGCCGGGCTGCGCGTGCGCCGCGCGGTGGCGGCGGCGCTCGGCGTCGAGCTGGAACAGGTACTGCTACAGGGCTATTCGAACAGCTACCACGAATACGTCACCACCCCCGAGGAATACGACTCGCAGCAGTACGAGGGCGCTTCGACGCTGTTCGGCCGCTACACGCTGTGCGGGTATGTGCAGGAATTCACCAGACTGGCTGCGGCGTTCGCCGCGGGTCAGCCGGTCGGGCGCGGTCCGGCGCCGCGCGATGTCTCCGCGCTGCAACCGAACTTCGCCGCCGCGCCAGGGCCCGACGCGACCCCGCCCGGCCGTGGTTTCGGTGACGTCCTGATCCAGCCGGCAGCCTGTCGACGCGGCGAACAGGCGGCTGTCGAGTTCGTCTCGGCCCATCCGAAACACAATCCGCGCCGCGGTGACACCTTCCTGCACGTGCAGCGAAAGACCGCGACGGGCTGGGATCGGGTGGCCAACGAAGGTGAATGGGACGTCCGCTTCCACTGGCGCACAGCGGGCGCCTCGGTCTCGATCGCCCGCTTCACCTGGGATATCCCCGCGACGGCCGAACCCGGCGTGCACCGATTCGTGCACTACGCCGACGCACTGGGCGCCGACGGCACGCTTCGCCCGGTTCTCGGGACCAGCGACGAATTCGCGGTGAGCTAGTCGGTGTCGAGGCCCACCTGGGCGCCCTTGTCACCGCGCCGCGCGGAACGCCGCTGCAACAGGAAGATCGACGACCCCAGCACGCCCACCACGAGCCCCATCAGGCACACCGGACGGGCATCGGCCCAGCTCGCGTTCATCCACACGACCGCGGTCGCGATGACCCACAGGGCGAACCCACCCAGCACCACGGGGCGTGGGTCGACCAGGAATCGGGGCAGTTGCGGTATCTCGGGACTGACAGGTCCGGCGTCCATACCCAAACAGTAGCCGTGTGAAACCCGTCAGCACAGCCGGATTTACCGTAGAGTTCTGCACTGTGACAATGCCATCGGACGTCCGTGCCCTGGCCGGTGATCTTTCACTGGCCGTCGTGCGGCTCACGAGACACCTGCGCGGACGCCGTTCCGATGCGCAGATCTCGCTTACTCAGCTGTCGGCTCTGGCGACGCTGGCTCGTGATGGCGCGATGACGCCCGGCGCGCTGGCAGGCAAAGAACGCGTGCAACCACCGTCGATGACCCGTGTCATCGCCTCGCTCGCCGATCTCTCCCTGGTCCAGCGCCGCCCGCACCCGACCGACGGCAGGCAGATCATCGTCTCGCTCTCGCCCGCCGGTCGCGCGCTGATCGCCGACGAGACCAATGCCCGCGAGGTGTGGATGACCGGTCAGCTCGCCGGACTGCGCCCCGAGCAGATCGCGGTGCTCGGGGAAGCCGTCGGCATCATGAACCAGATCGTCGCCGAATCGGAGTGATCAGCTCGATTGCCGCGCCGCGTCGGCCGAGACCACGTCATGGCCGAGCGGGAACAGCGACAGCGGCACCAGCTTGAGATTCGCCCAGGCGAACGGCAGACCGATGATCGTCACCGCCAGCGCGATGCTGGTGAACACATGGCCCAGCGCTAGCCACCAGCCCGCGAAGACGAACCAGATCACGTTGCCGATCAGCGAGCCCGCGCCCGCACCGGGTTTGTCGACGACGGTGCGGCCGAACGGCCACAGCACGTACCCGGCCAGGCGTAGCGAGGCGATCCCGAACGGGATGGTGACGATCAGGATGAAACAGATCAGTGCCGCGAGCAGGTACCCCAGCGCCATCCAGAACCCGCACAGCACCACCCAGAGCACGTTCAAGATCAACTGGACAATCTTCATGCTTCCAGCATGCCAGGATTAGCCGGTGGCCGAAGTGATCGATATCGACGACCCCACCGACCCGCGCGTCGACGACTTCCGTGACCTGTCCAATGCCGACCGCAGGCCGGACCTGCCTGGCCGAAAAGGCCTGGTCATCGCCGAGGGCGTAGTGGTTGTGCAGCGGATGCTCGACTCGCGTTTCGCGCCCAGCGCCCTGCTCGGCGTCGGGAAGCGCTTCGAGACCCTCGAAAGCGATCTGGCCGATCGCGATCTGCCGTACTACCGCGCGAGCGCGGAGGTGATGGCCGAGGTGGTCGGCTTCCATCTCAATCGCGGCGTACTCGCCGTGGCGCCGCGTCCGGCGGAGCTCACCGTCGACGAGGTGCTCGACGGCGCCCGCACGGTGGCGGTCCTGGAGGGCGTCAACGACCACGAGAACCTGGGTTCGATGTTTCGCAACGCCGCCGGGCTCGGCGCGGACGCGGTGCTGTTCGGCGACCGGTGCGCCGATCCGCTCTATCGGCGGGCGGTACGGGTGTCGATGGGACATGTGCTCCGGGTGCCCTTCGCGCAACTGCCGCAGTGGCCGGCGAGCCTGGACCTCGTGCGGGGCAAGGGTTTCCAGATCATCGCGTTGACGCCGAACCCCGCGGCGGTGAATCTGGCGACGGCGATGACGGGGGAGAAGGTGGCGCTGCTGCTCGGCGCCGAAGGGCCCGGCCTGACCGAAGAAGCCATGCGCGCCACCGATGTTCGCGCGCGCATCCCGATGTCACCCGGAACCGATTCGCTCAACGTCGCGACCGCGGCGGCGATGGCGTTCTACGAACGAGTGCGCACGTCATGAGCAAGGAATGTGAGGGACCGTATCGGGCGCAAGCGGATTCGGTGCCATGGGCGGCCGGCTGCACCGTGGTCGTGCTGGTCGCGTTGCTCGGCGGGGTCGCGGTCTACGCCTTCGGCTGCGCGCTGGCCGCGGTCAATCCGCTGCTGGCGATCGGGGTGAACGTGGTGGCGGCGATCGGGGTGGCGCCGACCGCGTGGCGGTGGCGGTTCACGCCGGTGGTGCGGTGGGTGCTGGCTGGTGCGGCCGCGGCGGTGGTGCTCGGCTGGATCGCCGTGATCGTCTACCAGCTCAGCTGACGCTCACAGCACCCGATCGGCACCGCGCAACCACCCGAAGAGCCCGCGCTTGCGCCGCGTCGCCGCCCCGGGACGACCGACCGGCACGCGCTTCTGCTCCGGTGCCTGGCCTTTCGGATACAGCGTGAAACCGCAGACCGGCAGGGCGCCGGGGGTGAGTCGGCCGGAAGCGGCCGGGGTCAGGTAGCGGAAACCGAGCCATTCGTCATTGGCGGCGTCGGCGAAATCCGGTGGATCGAACGGCAGCGACTGGGGTTCGGGATGGTCCGAACCCCGCCACGGCACCGGATGCTCGCCCGCCCAGAAGGTGCGCTCCCACACCATCGGGAGCCCTTCGTTCTCGAGAATGTCCACCCGGGTGGAGCTGAACGACCGCCGGAATTCGCCACGTTCCCAATGCGCGAACGCGCCCCAGTGCAGTGTCGTGTCGTAGGACACCAGGTAGGTGTGCTCGGAAGCGAGCGGGCGCACCAGCAGATCGGGCAGCTTCGTCGGATGGACCAGCGCGGCCTCGGCCGTACACACCACGGTCAATCCGGGATAGCACCCGATATAGACCTCGTCCCGATCCGGTGCGGCGCACCCGGCGAGCGTCCCGACCATGTGCGGCCGAACGTCGTGGTCGCCGTACAACTGCCCGGCCAACGCCGCCGCCGCGACAGGATCGGACTCGATAGTTCCGGTCAGCACCGCCACCGGATCAGGCGTATCGACATACCAGAGCGTAGAAGCCACTGTCCCGCCTCCCTGTCCCGCCTCGCTGTCCCGCCTCTCCGTGTATTCAAGCCAGACTCAGGTGGGTGGCTCGACGGCGTCGGCGGCTGCCGGTTGGCGGACGTGGTACGTCAGTTCGTTCCCGGCGAGTTACCCATGTTCTTGCGAGATATGGCAATCGGGCCCGTGAGCGTCCGCATGCTTTCAGTTGCCGGAGCTGCGGACGCCGAGCAGAACGTCTTCCCAGGACGGCATGGGCGCCTTGCCGCGCTTGGTGCGCGCGGGCTTCGGTGCGGGCTTCTCGGCTACCGGTTCCTCGGCGGGCTTGTCCGCTTGCGCCGCGGGCTGGCTCGGCGTGGCGGGAACAGCGGGCTTCGGGGCGGCGGGCTTGGGCGCGGCGGGGATCGGTGCGGCGGGGATGGGTGCGGCCGGAATCGCCGCCGTGCCACCGCCTGCGGCGACCTGACGCTGCTCGTAGTACTCGTCCACGTTCGGCGCGGGCCGGCTCTGCGGACGCGCCGCGGGCGCGGCGATCTGCTCGCGCGGACGCGGCTCCACCGGGGTCGGCGGTTCGAGCACCGGCGAGGCGGCCGGAACCGGCGTGGGCAGGATCGTCGCCAGCCCACGCAGCGCGCGGCCGAAGTCGGGATCGATCAGGTCGTTGGCCGGGTCGTCGAGCGGCGACACCGAGCCGCCGTGCGCGTCGGGCTGGTAGCGCCAGTGCGCGGCGATCTCGGAGTGACCGTGGCGCCACTGCAATTGGGCGACCCAGAAACCCTTCTCGTCTTTCCAGGCATCCCACTCGGCCTGTTCGATGGTGTGGCCGCGCTCGGCGAAGGCTGCCGTGACGATCTCGTGCAGCGTTTCCACCGAGGGGCCGTCGGGACGCACCGGGTGCGCCTTCTGCGCCAATTCGGCGGCGCGCGCACGCTCGAGCAAGACGGGGTAGGCGAATCGTTCGACTTTGGATTCCGGCATGCCGGACTCTGCCGTGACCTGCTCGACGGACGCTCCAGCGCGAATACGGGCCTGGATATCGCGAGGACGCATAGTCGCCTCCGTTTCGATCTCGATCTGGCCGAATCGTGCGAGGTCGCCGCGCGCCGCCGCGCGGAGCTTGTCGTCGGCGGGCAACCGGAACTTGGTACCGGACTCGGTGTCGCTGCACACGATGTGCGTGGAGTCGGGCGTCACCCCGATCACTCGAAGTTCACGCACCGTTACCTCCCTATCGCGTCGGCTACGACACCGCCCACTTTCCTAGACAGTAGTGCACATTACTTGGCCGCCGCAGCAGACACGCACGACTTAAATCGCGCACCAGCCGTGCCCAGGGGGCTAATCTGAGCGGCTCACCACCCGAATTCAGCTTGTGTGCAGGGGTTTTGGTGATAGATCAACATCAAATATCGATACCGAGATCTGTCGAAACTCGGCGAATATTGCGAATGTGTGCAGTCCGAACAAGAAGGGCCGGTGCGCGGCGAACCGAATGGGTTCACCGGGCACCGGCCCTATCGCGGTCTTATCTCAGAGCTGACCGACGACCCAGTCGATCGAACGGGTCAGCTGCGAAACATCTTCCGGGTCGATCGCCGGGAACATGCCGACGCGCAGCTGGTTACGGCCCAGCTTGCGGTAGGGCTCGGTGTCGACGATGCCGTTGGCGCGCAGGATCTTGGCCACCTGGGCCGCGTCGATCGCGTCGTCGAAGTCGATGGTGCCCACGACCTGCGAGCGGTGCGCCGGGTTCGACACGTACGGGGTGGCGAAGGAGCTCGACTCGGCCCACGAGTACAGCCGCGAGGACGAATCCAGGGTGCGCTTCACGGTCCAGTCGAGGCCGCCGTTGGCGTTCATCCACTCGATCTGGTCGGCGAACAGCAGCAGGGTGGCCAGCGCCGGGGTGTTGTAGGTCTGGTCCTTGGAGGAGTTGTCGACCGCGATCGGCAGCGAGAGGAACTCCGGGGTCCAGCGACCCGATTCCTTGATCTCGGCGACTCGGGCCAGCGCGGCCGGGCTCATGATCGCGATCCACAGGCCACCGTCGGCGGCGAAGCACTTCTGCGGGGCGAAGTAGTAGACGTCGGAGTCGGCGATGTTCACCGGCAGACCGCCCGCGCCCGAGGTGGCGTCGATGGCGATGAGGGCATTCTCCGAACCGACCGGACGCGACACGGGGATGGACACACCGGTGGAGGTCTCGTTGTGGGCCCAGCCGATGAGGTCGACCGAGGGGTCGGACACGGGCTCGGGCGCGCTGCCCGGCTCGGCCTTGACGACGATCGGGTCGCCGATGAAGGGGTTGCCCTTGGCCACCGAGGCGAACTTCGAGGAGAACTCGCCGTTGGTCAGGTGCAGCGAACGCTCGCGGATCAGGCCGAAGGCGGCGGCATCCCAGAACGCGGTGGTGCCACCGTTGCCGAGCACGACCTCGTAGCCGTCGGGCAGGGAGAACAGCTCGCGCAGGCCGTTGCGCACGCGCGCGACGACGTCCTTGACCGGCTTCTGGCGGTGCGAGGTACCGAACACCGAGGCGCCGACAGTCACCAGGGACTGCAGCTGCTCCGGGCGGACCTTGGACGGGCCGCAGCCGAACCGTCCGTCGGCGGGCTTGAGGTCGGCGGGAATGGTCGGGAACGCACTGGTCATGGGGGCGAGTTTAGTGGTCGGCCGAAGCTCGTACGCGCACGGGGGCGGGGTCGGGAACCGGTTGTGAGACGGCCCACTCGTGTTCGCCGGGGGATCCTCAGGACACGCCGGTCATGAAGTCGACCAGCCCGAACGGCGCGCTGTCGCCGATGCACAGGTCGAGGATGCGGTGCGCGTCCGAGGCCGCCTTCGCGCTGCGGGGGAACAGGGCCGCTTCGTAGGCGGTGAGTGCCGCTTCCCGGTCGCCGGGGTGCGCGGCGAGCGCCGCGGCGAGTTCGGCACCGTCGAGCATGGCGAGATTGGCGCCCTCGCCCGCGGGTGGCGCCAGGTGCGCGGCATCGCCGAGCAGGGTCACGCCGGGCACACGGTCCCAGCGGTGGCCGGTGGGCAGCGTGTTGATCGTGCGCGCGACCGGCGGGGTGTCGCCGTCGGTGATCAGTGCGGTGAGCTCGGGCGCCCATCCGTCGAATTCGGCGGCAACCCGGGCGAGCGCGGCGGTGGGGTCGGTGAAGTCGATGCCGTCGAGCCAGTCGGCGGGGCGGGCGAGTTCGGCGTAGGTGTGGATGACATCGCCCGCCTCGCGGTGCGCGGAGATGCCGTTGCCCGGTGCGAGCGCGAACATGCCACCGTCGCCGACTACCGCTGCCGCCGCCGGGTGCCGGTTGTCCACGTCGTAGAGGTAGGTCTCGACGAAGACGGCGCCCGCGTATTCGGGTCGCGCCGTCGAGAGCAGCGGGCGGATCCTGGACCAGACGCCGTCGGCGCCGACGAGGAGCTCGGTGCGCACGATCGAACCGTCGGCGAACGTCAGCTCGTGGTGGCCGTCGCCGAGGGTGGCGACTTCGGTCAGTTTCCGGCCCCACTCGACCGTGCCCGCGGGCAGGCTGTCGAGCAGGACGCGTCGCAGATCGCCGCGCAGGACTTCGGGCCGTTCGGTGCAGCCGTCGTCGGGCTCGTCGAGGAGCAGCTCCCCGTGGCGGTCGAGGATCCGGAAGGCCGCGCCGCCCTCGTGGATGATCGCGCGGAACTCGGCGGTGAGGCCCGCCGCGGCGAGTGCGAATTGGCCGTCGTGTTCGTGGATGTCGAGCTGGCCGCCCTGGGTGCGAGCGCCCGCCGACGGCTCGGCCTCGTAGACCGTCGCGGCGATGCCGTGGACGTGGAGGACTCTGGCGAGCGTGAGGCCGCCGAGGCCGGCGCCGATGATCGTGACCGGTGTCGTCATAGCGATTTCCTTTCCGATTCTGGAACGGCGTTCCATCGACCTAGTTTGGAACGATGTTCCAGAAGTGTCAAGATGGTGTGCATGGCGACACGTCCCCCACGGGCCACCCGACGCAGCGACGCGCTGTCGAAGCAGCGGATCGTGGACGCCGCGATCGAGATCCTCGACGCCGGTGGCGAGCGCGCGCTCACGTTCCGTGCACTGGCTTCGCGTCTGGAGACCGGCAGCGGGGCGATCTACTGGCATGTCGAGAACAAGAGCGATCTGCTCGCCGCCGCGTCCGGCGGCGTCATCGCCCGTGTCCTGGCGAGCTCGGACGACAGCGCGGAGCCCTTCACCGCGATCCGTGCCGTCGCGCTCGGGATGTTCGACGCGATCGACGCCCATCCGTGGGTGGGCGCCCAGCTCGTCCAGGAGCCGTGGCAGCTGGCGATGGTGCAGATCTACGAGCGCGTCGGCGCGCAGTTGCGGATACTCGGCGTCCCCGAGCCGTCGCTGTTCACTGCCGCGTCGGCGCTGGTGAACTACATCCTCGGCGTCGCCGGGCAGAACGCGGCGAACGCTCGACTCGCTGTGCACGAGGGCGACCGCTCGGCGTTCCTGCGGTCCGTCGCCGCCCGCTGGACACAGCACGACCCGGCGGAATTCCCGTTCGCCCATCAGATCGCCGAGCAGCTGCGCGAGCACGACGACCGCGAACAATTCCTCGCCGGAATCGACTTCGTTCTCGCCGGGATCGCCGCCCTCGGCTGACCGCGTGGATGCGGTGAGTGCGAGGAATTTGCCCTTGTGCGAAGGGCGTTCGCATTACCCTTCTGCCATGAGCCTCGTTGTGGCCGACTCGGGTCGGACCCTGCTCGACCGGTGTGTGTGGGCTTTCGGCCGGCGGCCGGGGTTGCTGTCCGAGGGAGCGCGGCGGGAACTACTGATCAGGGGGCTGCCCGCGATGGCGAGCGTGCTGTCGATACGGACGCGCCGGGGGGAGGGTGGCTATCGGTTCAGCGTGCGGGTGTCGGTGCCGGGGGAGCTGGCCTACGACGCGCGGGTCCGGCAGCGGGTGCGTAGCCAGGACCTGGAGTGGATGCAGACCGGCGACGTGGTCGGCTGCCGGGTGGACCCGGGGGACCGGGAGCGAGTGGTGCTGTTCGTGCCAGAGGCGCCGGAGTCGGGGCGCAAGGCCGCGGCCAAGATTCTGGCCAACGGGCGGCGAGCGGAGGCCGTCGTGCTCGCGGTGGCGCCCATCGCGGCGGATTACACCGGACGCGACGATCCGGTGCTCCGGCTCGATCTCGAGATGCGGGCCTGGGACGAGCCGTTGCCGTGGCGGGTGCGGTTGATTCAGCCGGTGCCGCTCGCGGCGGTCGGCCAGATCGAACTCGGAACGCGTTTGGAGGCGGCGTTCTTCACCGTCGACCGAGGGGCCTCTGTCGCGATCGATTTCGCGGCGTTGACGCGCTGAGCGCGCCGGCCGCGTGACGCTGCGCGGGCGGCGTCCGCTACAAGTGGACGAACGTGAAACCCGCTGCGCGCAGGGCCGGTAGCGCCGCGGCCATTCCGGCCGCGGTCCCCGATCGGGGACGGTGCAGATGCGCGAGCGCGATACCGCCGGGAGTGGCCGCGTTCATCGCCCGCTGCACCTGTGCCGCCGACGCGGTTGCCCCGAAGTCGGCATTGACGGTGAAACCCAGTGGGGTCTCGCCCAATTCGTTCACGATCGCGACCGCCACCTCGTCGTAGTGCGCGGTGCCCGCGCGAAAGAATCGCGGCGCGCGGCCGGTGAGCTCGATGATCCGCTGGTGGTTGTCCCAGACCTCGTACGCGGCCTCCTCGGCGGAGGCGGTGCCCGCAACCTTGTAGGCGGACCGGCCCGACACCGAGAGCGGCTTGTGCGCGCCACCGTGATTGGCCAGTTCGAACAGCGGATTCGCCGCCAGCCGCTGGACCCGAGCCGGATCGGCGTCGACCCAGCGTTTGTTGAGGAACAGGGTGGCCGGGATCTGTTCGGCGATCAGCAGGTCGATCAGGGTCTGGTCGAGGTCACTGTTGCCGGGACCGCCGCACGCGTCGAACGTGAGCGCGAACCGCTTGCCGCCCGTGGGGAAGCCGCTGGTGATGCCGGGCAGATCGACGCCCCACTGATGCGGGACGGCGCCCGCGTGCCGGGCGGCCACCTGGGCGGGAAAGGGGGTCGGCACCGCCTCCGGGGTGGCGATCGGGTGCGCGCTCACCGGCGCGGCAGGCAGCCCATCGGTGCGACCGGTTGACTCGGGTGCGGCCGAATCGCCTTGTGCGACAGCGCATCCTGTGGCAACCGCGGTGGTGAGAGCAGCGCAGGCGCCGAACAGCCGACGCCGCGACAAACCATTGCTGTGCACGATCCACCCCTCACGAACATGTTCGCTGAGATGTTATCGCCGAACCTGTCGCGGTGCTCGTCGAACACGTTCTAGCAGGTGAATCATTAGACACCGCAAGTAGCTGAGAATGAACCGGGCGCCGAGATCGCGGCGCCCGGTTCGACGACTCAGTGCTGCGAGATGGTGGACCAGCCCGGAACCTCGTCCGGGGTGCGCGGGCCGGGCCCGGTGTAGATCGCGGCGGGGCGGACCAGCTTGCCCAGCTGCTTCTGCTCGAGGATGTGGGCACACCAACCGGCGGTCCGGCCACAGGTGAACATCGCGGGCATCATGTGCGCCGGAACCTCGGCGAAGTCGAGGATGACCGCGGCCCAGAACTCGACATTGGTCTCGATGGCGCGATCCGGGCGACGCTCGCGCAGCTCGGCCAGTGCGGCCTGCTCCAGCGCGGCGGCCACCTCGAAGCGGGGGGCGTCGAGGCGCTGGGCGGTGGCGCGCAGCACGCGGGCGCGCGGGTCCTCGGCGCGGTACACGCGGTGGCCGAAGCCCATCAGCTTCTCTTTGCGGTCCAGGATGCCCTTGACCAGCGCACGGGCGTCACCGGACTGCTCGACGGCCTCGATCATCGGCAGCACGCGCGCCGGGGCGCCGCCGTGCAGCGGGCCGGACATGGCGCCGATCGCGCCGGACAGCGACGCCGCCACATCGGCGCCGGTGGAGGCGATGACGCGGGCGGTGAAAGTGGAAGCGTTCATGCCGTGCTCGGCCGCGGACACCCAGTAAGCGTCGATCGCTTCGGTGTGGCGCGGGTCCGGGTCACCCTTCCAGCGGGTCATGAACCGCTCGGTGACGGTGTCGCACTCGTCGATCTTGCGCTGCGGAACGGCGGGCTGGTAGATGCCGCGGGCGGACTGCGCCACATACGACAGCGCCATCACCGAGGCGCGGGCGAGGTTCTCGCGGGCGGTCTCGTCGTCGATGTCGAGCAGCGGCTCGTAGCCCCAGATCGGGGCGAGCATCGCGAGGCCGGCCTGCACGTCGACGCGCACGTCACCGGTGTGTACCGGCAGCGGGAAGGGCTCGGCGGGCGGCAGGCCGCGACCGAACTCACCGTCGACCAGCAGGGCCCACACGTCGCCGAACGTCACCTGATCGGTGACCAGATCCTGGATGTCGACGCCGCGATATCGCAGGGCGCCACCGTCCTTGTCCGGCTCGGCGATGTCGGTGGTGAAGGCCACCACGCCTTCCAATCCGCTGACGAAATCCTGTGGTACCGAGCTGGTAGTCATGGTGACTCTCCTTGCAGGGGCATGCCGATATTTCTGAACCCTAGACCCGGACATACCGCGGAGTAATCTCGCCCCTATGCGTGACCTGGACCCCGCCGCGACCACCGCGCCCGACCTCGCCGCGATGCGTGTCGACTACGGCAATCCCCTGATCGTCGCTGCCACCGAACCCGATCTCGACGAGACCTGGGTGGCCGGTGGCTGGGAACCGTTGCTGCGCAGCTGGATCGAGCAGGCGCGTGGCGCCGGAGTCGCCGAACCCAACGCGATGGTGCTGGCCACGGTCTCGCTCACCGGCCCCGCCCCGCGACCGGTGGCGCGCACGGTCCTGTGCAAAGGACTCTCGCCCGAGGGCGTCACCTTCTATACGAACTACGACTCGGCCAAGGGCACCCAGCTCGCCGCCGACCCGTACGCGGCGGCGAGTTTCGTCTGGCCCGCGCTCGCCAGGCAGGTGCACGTGCGCGGCGTCACCGAGCGGGTGTCCGCCGCGGTGACCGCGGCGTACTGGGCGGCGCGGCCGCGGGAGTCGCGGCTGGGCGCGTGGGCTTCGCAGCAGTCGCAGCCGGTGGCCACGCGGGCCGAACTCGATCGCGTGCTGGCCGAGACGACGGCCCGATTCGCCGATGTCGACGACATTCCCGTGCCCCCGTTCTGGGGCGGTTACCTGCTGCGACCCGACGAGGTGGAGTTCTGGCAGGGTCGGCGCGGCAGGCTGCACAACCGCATCGTGCTGCGGATCGACGGGCACACCACAACGGTCCAACGTTTGCAGCCGTAACGAGCGGTGGGCTATGTCACTGCGCCTAAACATGGGATGACCGGGCCGCAGTGGCTAATCTGCGCTGAGTGAAGCTGCTCGCCGACACTGAACCCCTGCGTAATCGCGACTATCGCAGACTGTGGACGACCAATATCGTCACCGTCATCGGCGCTCAGCTCTCGGTGGTCGCGGTACCGCAGCAGATCTTCCAGATCACCGGCAGTTCCGGCTACGTCGGGCTGGCCGGTTTGTTCGGACTGGTTCCGCTGGTGGTGTTCGGGCTCTGGGGCGGCGCGCTCGCCGATGTGATGGACCGGCGCACCCTGCTCGTCATCACCACGGCGGGCACGGGCCTGACCGCGGTGGCGTTCTGGGTGCAGGCCGCGCTCGGTGTGAACAATGTGTGGCTCGTCCTCGGGCTGTTCGCCACCCAGCAGGCGTTCTTCGCGGTCAATCAGCCCACTCGCAGCGCCCTGATCGCCCGTTTGCTGCCGCCGGAGCTGATGGCCTCGGCCAGTTCGCTGAGCATGACGGTGCAGAACGTCGGCATGATCGCGGGACCGGTGCTGGCCGGTGTCCTGATCCCCGTGATCGGGTTGCCGATGCTGTATCTGATCGACTCGATCGCCCTGCTCGCGACGCTGTGGGCGGTGTGGCGGCTGCCCGCCTTCCCGCCGACCGGCGAGCAGCGCCGGGCCGGGCTGCGCGCCGTACTCGACGGATTCCGCTATCTCGCGGGTCAGCGCATCCTGCTCGCGTCGTTCGTCGTCGACATCATCGCCATGGTGTTCGGCATGCCGCGCGCGCTGTTCCCGCAGATCGCGCACGAGACGTTCCACGATCCGGCCGAAGGCGGGGTGGCGCTGGGCCTGTTGTTCGCGGCCATCGCGGCGGGATCGGTGATCGGCGGCGTGTTCTCCGGGTGGATACCGCGGGTGCGCAGGCAGGGGCTGGCGGTGATCGTGTGCATCGCGCTCTGGGGTGTGGCGATGGTCGGCTTCGGGCTCGCCGTGGGGTTGGCCGGGCACTGGTTCGGACTGGGTGTGTGGCTGTGGATCGCGGTGGCCTTCCTGGCGTTCGGCGGCGCGGTCGACATGGTCTCGGCGGCGTTCCGCACGGCCATGTTGCTCAATGTGTCCACCGACGAGATGCGGGGACGGTTGCAGGGCGTGTTCATCGTGGTCGTCGCAGGTGGGCCGCGGATCGGTGACGTTGCCCACGGTTTCGCCGCGGCGAGCATGGGTACTGCTGTAGCGGCTGCCGGTGGCGGCGTACTGGTGGTGATCGGCGTGGTGCTCGCCGCGCTGGCCTTCCCCGCCTTCGTGCGCTACCGGGTCACTCGTGCGCACTCTGCCGTGGCTGTGAATTGACTTGCGCGGCAAGGGGATTCGGGAACCGGATCCGTGTGCTCGGCAATCGTCGGGCACCGCCGCGCTGATGGTGTGGAAAACGGGATCGGCGCAGGTCCCCGGCCCTGCGTCGACCTCACCGCCGCACGTGACCGGTGTGAGAACAGGACAGGACAACCCTGATTGCTCGTCCTGACCGAACAACAGCTAGCGTTAGCGCAAGCGCACCTGTGCCGACCGCACCGGTGCCTACGGTTCTAGCCTGAGAGGGATCCTTCCGTGCCCGCTGAGAACATCACCAACGTCACCGAAGACGCCAAGGCGGTACTCCAGTACCCCGGTGGCGAGTTCCCGATCTCGGTCACTAAGGCCGCGGAGGGTAACGACGGGCTCGACTTGGGCAAGCTGCTGGCCAGCACCGGTTACGTCACCTATGACCCCGGTTTCATGAACACCGCGTCGACCAAGTCGGCCATCACCTACATCGACGGTGAAGCGGGCATCCTGCGCTACCGCGGCTACCCGATCGACCAGCTGGCGGGCCGCTCGACCTTCATCGAGGTCAGCTACCTGCTCATCTACGGTGAGCTGCCGACCCAGGCCCAGCTCGACGACTTCACCGATCGCATCCGTCGCCACACCCTGCTGCACGAGGACCTGAAGCGGTTCTTCGACGGCTTCCCGCGCAACGCGCACCCGATGCCGGTGCTGTCGTCCGCGGTGAACGCGCTGTCGGCGTACTACCAGGACTCGCTGGACCCGCGCGATCCCGAGCAGGTCGAGCTGTCGACCATCCGCCTGCTGGCGAAGCTGCCGACCATCGCGGCGTACTCGTACAAGAAGTCGGTCGGTCAGCCGTTCCTCTACCCCGACAACTCGCTGTCGCTGGTCGAGAACTTCCTGCGGATGACCTTCGGTTTCCCGGCCGAGCCCTACGAGGTCGACCCCGAGGTCGCCGCCGCGCTCGACATGCTGCTGATCCTGCACGCCGACCACGAGCAGAACTGCTCCACCTCGACCGTGCGCCTCGTCGGCTCCTCCGACGCCAACCTGTTCACCTCGGTGTCCGGTGGCATCAACGCGCTCTGGGGCCCGCTGCACGGCGGCGCCAACCAGGCCGTGCTCGAGATGCTCGACGAGATCAAGGCCAACGGCGGCGACGTCAAGGAATTCATCCGCAAGGTCAAGAACAAGGAAGACGGCGTGAAGCTCATGGGCTTCGGGCACCGCGTCTACCGCAACTACGACCCGCGCGCGACGCTGGTCAAGCAGGCCGCCGACAAGATCCTGTCGAAGATCGGCGGCGACGACCAGCTGCTCGACATCGCCAAGCAGCTCGAAGAGGCCGCCCTCACCGACGACTACTTCGTGTCGCGTCGTCTGTACCCGAACGTCGACTTCTACACCGGCGTCATCTACCGGGCCATGGGCTTCCCGACCCGCATGTTCACCGTGCTGTTCGCGATGGGCCGGCTGCCCGGCTGGATCGCGCACTGGCGTGAGATGCACTCCGAGCCGCTGAAGATCGGCCGCCCGCGCCAGATCTACACCGGTTACGGTGAACGCGACTACCGCGCGATCGACAACCGCTAGTTTCGATCCGCCGTTGTCGGCAACTTTGTTGGGTACAGCAATCTATCGAAGGGGATAGCCCGCATGACCAAGCCGGAGATCGAATTCCAGGAGGGCCCCGCGCCCACCGAGCTCGTCATTACCGACCTCATCGAGGGCGAAGGCAAAGAAGCGGTGGCCGGTGGCACCGTCGAGGTGCACTACGTCGGCGTCGAGTTCGACAACGGTGAGCAGTTCGACTCCTCCTGGGATCGCGGCGAGTCCCTCACCTTCCCGCTGCGCGGCCTGATCCAGGGCTGGCAGGACGGCATCCCCGGCATGAAGGTCGGCGGCCGTCGTCAGCTGGTGATCCCGCCGGACCTCGCCTACGGTGCCGCGGGCGCGGGCCACGCGCTCTCCGGCAAGACGCTGGTCTTCGTGATCGACCTGCTCAACGCGAACTGATCTCACCGCATTTCGGCCCGTGTCTCCTCAGGGAGGCACGGGCCGTTGCTGTTTCAGGGGTAAGGCACCCGCCTCGCGAGCCGCGGGGTAATGTGCCCCGCGTATGACGGAGCCCAACGGCTCCCGTGTGATTCGTTTCCAATGCGTTGTCCATGACAGTGACTTGTTCGATTCGCCCGGGGCCGGGTTCTTCGGGAGTTTCGGGAGGGAGATTCTCGATCATGTTCCAACACAAGGTTGTTCGCCGTGCGCTGGCCGTGGCGCTGCCCATCGCCGTGGCGGTGAGCGTGGCCGGGGTCGCGTCTGCGGAGGTCGACCAGCAGACGCAGTACGCGGCGGGATTGTCGAGTGCGGGGCAGGGCTACCGCACCACGGTCGCACCGGACCTGCGCACCGTAGCCGCCTCGGTGGAGGAGGGCCGGTTCCTGCTCGCACCCGACCGGGCCCGGGTCATCGTCGAGTCCGCGACCGGCGATCCGATCGGGGAGGTCCCCACCTCGTTCACCACGGTCAGCGGCAATGTGATCGCCCTGGCGACCGAGATCGCGGCCGACGGGCGAAGCATAACGGTGACACCGCGGCCCACCGCGGAGGCGAGCGACGAACTGAAGACCATCGCGACCACCCCCACCGCGCAATTCCCCGACCCGGTCCAGAACGCCGCCGCCATCGGCGCCGGCATCGGCGCGCTCGTCGCCGCCGTCGTGTGCATCCCGATGATCACCACGATGATCCTCTACCTGCCGTGCGTCGGCCTGGTAGGTCTCCCGAACGCGTTGATCGGCGCGTTGATCGGCGCCGTGGTCGGCGTGGCCGCACCGCACATCATCCCGCAGGTCCTGCCCTGACCCTGAAAACCCCTGCGGCCCGGTCGAAACCGACCGGGCCGCGTTGGTTCAGCGAGTGAGCTCGGCGAAGGCGATGTCCCCGACGATCACGTGTTCGAGCCGGAGTAACCCGTCGCGGTGGATCTGGTGGAGCCGATACTCGCGGGCGTGCGCGTCGAGCCGGAACTCGAGCACCTCCGCTATCGCGAATTTCGGGTCGAGCATGACGACGAGGTAGAGCGGAATACCGACTCGCGCGTACTGCGCCTTCTTGTCGAGCAAGTCCTCGGCCGCTGTCGACGGCGACGACACCTCGACCACGATCAGTGCGTCGCCTGCCTCCGGCTTGTCTCCCGGCTGTTGCAGGCATCGGTATACCGTGACATCGGGACGGCGGAAGGTGAACTTCGGAACCCGCCAGAGCACCACGTCGATGTCGGTCTCGGCGCGGATGCACGGTTCGGTGCTCGGCAGGTCTTCCATGGCGCCTGCGAGGCGTCGGGCGATGCGGTTGTGCTCAGGTGACGGTGATTCGCAGAGGATGACGTGCCCGTGCACTACCTCGATCTCCCTGGAGACGTCCTCGGGGAGCTGACGGTACTGCTCTTCCGTCATCTGATGGGGTAGCGAGTCCACGGCCTGGATCGTCATGGGCCGAGCTTACCGACCGTGTTGCCGCCTCGACACTGTTCGTCGACGACTACCGAAGGCGGTTGGTGGTGGGGTCACTCCCGGACGACTTCGACGGGGTCGGTGAGGGCGAGGGCGAGGGCGGATTGCTGGGACTGGCCTCGTGGGGGGAGGGCCTCGAGGGCCTTGCCGGTTTGGGTGTTGAGGTTGCCGACGATGTTCTGCAGGGCGCCGACGCCGCCGGTGAGTTGTTCGACGGCCGAGAGGAGTTGGGCGCCGCCCTGCTCGGCGAGGGTGGGCAGGCCCTTGGCGAGTTCGGCGCCCTGGGTGAGCTGGTCGCGGGCGCTGTTGAGGCGGGCCACGACGGTGCGCAGGAGGGTGCCGAGGTCGGTGTTGGGATCGACTGCGGCGCCGGTCAATTCGCTGAGGCCGTCGAGTTGGGTGCCTGCCTGGGTCGATACGCCGCGTAGCGCTTCGAGTTTGGTGATGATGTCGGCGAGCTGAGGGTCGCCCGCGAAGGGGAGGGCTTTCAGAAGGGGCAGGATCTGGTCGAGGCCGGAGCCCATGGCGGCCGCGCTGCTCTGGACGCCGGCGATGGTGACGCCGGTGGCGCCGAGGGCATCGGCCAGCTGGGTCGCCTGCTTCGCCGCGCCGTCGACGGTCTGGTTCAGCAGCTCGATCGCCGAAGTGAGTTGGCCCGCACCCTCTTTTGCGTAGTCGAGGAAGCCGAGCATCTGCTCCGCACCGCCACTGAACTGGCTCGCACCGTCGGCGGCGGCATTCACGCCCGCGCTGAGCAGTTGGGCGGTGAACTGGACCGAGGTCATCTGGTTGCGTGCCTGCGAGACCGCGGCCAGCGCCGCGTCGACGCCGGACGCGCCGATCCGGTGCGTCACCACGTCGACCGCGCCGTTCACCGTGTTCGTGTCGGCGCCGTCGTGGGTGGCGACGGTCACCCTGGCGCGCTTGGGTTCCGGGGTGGCGAGGGTGGCCATCGACGCGGTGAGGTCGGCGGGCAGGGTGATCACGGCGGCGTAGTCGCCCGCGTCGATCTCACCGGGCTTCGCGACGGTCCACTCATAGCCACCCGCATCCTGCACCGCCTTGGCCACACGCTCGCCGGTCGGCCCGGAATCAGCGTTGACGAGCGCGATCCCGGTCGGTGCGGCATCCTTGCCGGAACAGGCGACAGCACCGCCCGCCAGCGCGAGAGCAGTGGTGAAGCAGAGCAGGCGAGCGCGTTTGTCGATCACATCGGCGACGGTATCCCGGAGTTCGGTGCCGGACGTGGGAGATGTCTGAGAGTTCGTTGAGGAAGGGCTGTTCGAGGTAGCTGCCGGTATGCCGGTCGAGTGCTGCGCGCGATCGCCGATCGATAGCTACCTGTTCAAACTATGCCTTGTGTCACAACATATTCCGCAACACCGTAGTGGTTCGGTACAACTCTCGAGTCAATCGACATCGAGATTTTTTCGATTCGTCCGGGGGGTTCGGGGATTCTTCGGAAGCATCGGGAGGGAGAACCGAACATGTTCAGCCACAACATCACTCGCGCGGGTCGCCGTGCGGTCTTCGCCGCACTGCCGCTGGTCGTCGCGGCGTCGCTCGTTACCACGGGCACCGCGGCCGCTGACGTCACCGTCGCGCGTCAGGCCGAGATCGCCGCTGGGCTGGCAGGCGAAGGCGCCGCCGACGGCGTCGGCTACAAGACCACCGTCTCGCCGGACCTGCGCACCGTCTCCGCGACCGTCGACAACGGCCGCTTCGTGCTCTCGCCCGACTCCACCAACGTCGCGGTCATCTCCGCCACCGGAGACAAGGTCAGCGAGCTGCCGCTGACGTTGACCACCGTCGGTGGCAACAACATCGCGCTGGCTTCGGTCGTCTCCGAGGACGGCCGCACGCTGCAGATCGCCCCGCAGCTGTCCGCCGCCACCACCGACGAGCTGAAGAGCATCGCCACCAACCCCGAGGCCGGTAACCACGACCCCGTCCAGAACGGTGCGGCCGCCGGCGCCACCATCGGCTTCCTGACCGCCGCAATCCTGTGCATCCCGGGCCTGGCCGCGTTCATCATCGGCTACTTCCTGTGCGCGTTCACCTCGGGCGTCTCCTTCGCGATCACCGGCGCGGTGCTCGGCGCGGTGATCGGCCTGGTCATCCCGGAGTCGATCCCGCAGGTTCTCCCCTGATTCCAGCTTCAGTCGCTGGTTGTTAACTGTGCGGTATTCTCGCGAGTGTCTTCACCCCGCGCCGATCAGGCGCGGAACTCACGAGAGTGGAGGTTCGATGTCCGACACCGACGATGTCAAAGCCAAGGCCAAGGCCGAGGGCGAGAAGATCGAGGCGGAAGCGAAGAAGGCAGCGGCCAACGTGAAGGAAGCTGCCGAGCGCGCGGCGGGCAGAGTGAAGGACGCTTTCAAGAGCGACAAGTAGCGAGCTCGGCCCCGCATCCACGATCATCGTGGGTGCGGGGCTTTCGTGTTTCTACCGGGCCGGTCGCGCGGGCAGGTCGATGACGAGGCGGGCGCCGCCGAGTGGACTGTCCTCGAAGTACGTCAGCCCGCCGTGCAACTGGGCCTGCTGGGCCACCAGCGCGAGGCCGAGGCCCGAACCGCCCTTGGTGGCGTTGGCGCCGCGGGCGAACCGCGCGAAGACCGCCGCGCGTTCGCCGGGCGCGACGCCGGTGCCGTTGTCGTCGACGGCGATGACGATCCGGCCGTGCGCGGTGCGATGCGCCGACACGACAGCGGCGGTGGCGCCGCCGTGCTTCACCGAATTGGTGAGCGCGTTGTCGACGGCCAGCCGCAGGCCTGCGGGCAGGCCCCGGGTCACCAGCTCGGCGTCGGTGTCGATGCGCACCGCCAGACCGGGGTTGTGGCGCATGGCGTCGTGGGCGGCCTGGTCGCACAGGTCGGCGACATCGGTGGGGACGTGATCGGTCTCGGCGGTGAGATCGCCGCGGGCGAGCCGTTCCAGCGCGGACAGGGTGGTTTCCACTCTGGTCTCGTTGCGGGCGAGGTCGTCGAGGATCTCGCGACGCTGGTCGTCGGTGAGGTCGAGGGTGCGCAGGACCTCGAGGTCGGTGCGGATCGCGGTGAGCGGGGTGCGCAGTTCGTGGGCGGAGACGGCGGCGAAGTCGCGGGCGGTTTCCAGCGCGGCGGCGGTCTCGGCCTGGGCCTGGTCGACGCGGGCCAGCATGGTGTTCACCGCGTCGGCCAGCTTCACCGCTTCGTCGACACCGGAACCGTCGACCGGGCGGTCGTGCTCGTCCGGCCCACCGCCCGTGCTGCGGGCCGACACCTGCTTGGTCAGCTTCACGATCGGGCCGACCGCACGCCCGGCGAGCAGCCAGCCCAGCGCCGCCGCGGCCGCCACCGCGATCGCCGCGCCCGCGAGGACCCAGCGTTGCTGGTCGTCGGTGGCCTTGGTGGCCTCGGTGGTCGGAATGGCCAGCGAGACAGTGCGACCCGCGGGCTGGTTCTCGGTGGTGGTGAGTACCCGATAGGGCTGGTCGTTCAGCTCGACGGTCTGCGAGCCGGGGGGTAGATCCGGCAGCTGGGTCGAGCTCGACGCGGTCACCTGGCCGTCGTCGCGCACCGTGAGCGCCATGGTGTTCTGCAATCCGGTCAGGTTGACGAACCCGGTTGCCAGCACGGGCTCGATCAGCACGATGCGCGAAGCGATTTCCAGTTGCTGATCGGTTTGGGTGACATTATTGCGCTCGATTGCTTGAAAACCCACGAAAGCGGCGATCGTGACGATGATGACGGCGCCCGCCGCAGCCGCCCCCGCGACTCTTGTCCGGAGCGAAAACGATTGTCTGCGACGACGTTTCAGCGGTTGTTCGGAGATCATTTCGATTCCCGGAGTACGAAACCCACCCCGCGAATCGTGTGCAAAATCCGTGGCGTGTCATCTATTTCGAGTTTCCTGCGCAGGTATCCGACGAACACGTCCACCACATTCGTATCGGCTATGAAATCGTAACCCCACACCAATTCCAGCAGCCGTTCTCGCGTCAACACCACACCGGCATTCCGGGCGAGCGTCGACAGCAATTCGAATTCCCTTTTGGTGAGCTCGATTTCGCGCCCGTGCAGTAGTGCGCGATACCCCGCGACATCGACCAGCAACGGCCCGACCGTCAGCGCGCCGGGCGCCACGGGCTCGGGTGTGTCGGTGCGGCGGCGCAGCAGGGCCTTGATCCTGGCCACCAATTCGGCCAGCTCGAACGGTTTCACCAGGTAGTCGTCGGCGCCCGACTCGAGACCCGCGATCCGGTCGTCCACCGAAGCACGGGCGCTGAGCACGCAGATGGGCACGTCATTGCCCATTGCCCGCAAGGCCGTGACCACCCCGGCACCGTCGAGGACCGGCATGTTCATGTCGAGGACCACCGCGTCGGGCGCCTGCTCGGCGACGGCGCGCAGCGCGGCACCACCGTCGCGCGCGACCAGCACCCGGAAACCGGACAGTCGCAGGCCGCGTTCGACCGAGGCGAGAACGTCCTCGTCGTCATCGACGACGAGAACGGTAGAGGAAGTCACGTGGTGAGCTTATATTTCTGGCAACGCGGGCGCCGCGGGGTCTCGGCCTGGTGGCCTCGATCTTCCCTCCCGGCGGGCACTCCTTCGTCGCGCCCTCTGGTCAGTCCGGATCGAGGCGGCCGAGACGCCCCTGCGGGGCTGCGAAGACCTCGGATGTCTACGGGGTCGGCGAGACTGGATCGTTGTCCTGTTCGGGGGTGGCGGTCGGCGTGATGCTGCCCAGTGGTGGGTTGGCGAGGATGCGGTCCGCCAGGGCGGTGAGGACGTGGGGGTCCTCGATGGTGGCGGGGGTTTCGACGTGTTCACCGGCGGTGAGCTGGCGGATCGTCTTGCGCAGGATCTTGCCGGAACGGGTCTTGGGCAGGCCGGTGACGATGATCGAGTCGTGCAGGGTGGCGATCGCCCCGATCTGGGCACGCACCCGGTCGTCGAGTTCGGCGCGCAACTGCTGCTGGTCGATCTCGACGCCCTGCTTGAGCACCACATAGGCCAGCGGGAGGCTGCCCTTGAGCTCGTCGGGCATGCCGATCACCGCGCATTCGGCGACGGCCTCGTGCCCGGCGATGGCGGCCTCGATGCTGCCCGCCGACAGGCGATGCCCGGCGATGTTGATCACGTCGTCGCTGCGCCCGAGGACGTAGAGATAGCCGTCCTCGTCGAAGTAGCCGGAGTCGCCGGTGAGGTAATGGCCGGGGAAGGCCGACAGGTACGAGCGGATGAAGCGATCCCGGTCGCGCCACAACCCGGTCAGGCAGCCGGGGGGCAGCGGCAGCCCGATGACGATGTTGCCCTCGGTCCCGGCCGGAACCGCGTTGCCGTTCGCGTCGAGCACGCGCAGCCGGTAGCCGGGCACCGGCACACTCGCCGAACCGGGCTTGACCGGCAGTTCCTGCACGCCGAGCGGGTCGGCGCAGATCGGCCAGCCGGTCTCGGTCTGCCACCAGTGATCGACCACCGGGGTGTCGGGATGATCGGCCAGCAGGGTGTTCGTCGCCCAGTCGAAGGTGGCCGGATCCAGGCGCTCGCCCGCGCAGAACAGCGCGCGCAGCCGGGACAGGTCGTGGCGGTGGGCCGCGGTGGCGTCGGGGTCGGCGCGGCGGATCGCCCGCAACGCGGTCGGCGCGGTGAACAGCACCCGCACGTCGTGCTCGTCGACGATCCGCCAGAACGCGCCCGCGTCGGGGGTGCCGACCGGTTTGCCCTCGTAGAGCACCGTCGTCGCGCCGACCAGCAGGGGTGCGTAGACGATGTAGGAGTGGCCGACGACCCAGCCCACATCGGAGGCGGCCCAGAACACCTGACCAGGGCCGACGTCGTAGATATTGCGCATCGACCAGGCCAGCGCCACCGCGTGTCCGCCGTTGTCGCGCACCACGCCCTTCGGCTTACCGGTGGTGCCGGAGGTGTAGAGGATGTAGAGCGGATCGGTGGCGGCCACCGAGACCGGATCGGCGGGCGCCGCGCCGTCGACGCAGTCGTCCCAATCGACCCAGCGCGCGGCGACGGTCTGCTCCGAGGACGGCAGCACGTCGGTGGCGGGCAGGGCGGCCGGGAACTCGATCGTCGTGAACTGGGGCCGCTGCTTCACGATCACCGTGCGTACCGACGCGGTCTCGGCGAGATCGAGCGCGGCCATCACGATCGGCGGGTAGTCGATGCGGCGGTTGGGTTCCAGCCCGCCCGAGGCCGTGATGATCAGGACCGGCTCGGCATCGTCGATGCGGGCGGCCAGCTCGGGTGCGGCGAACCCGCCGAACACCACCGAGTGCACCGCGCCGATGCGGGCACAGGCCAGCATCGCGATCACCGCTTCGGGAATCATCGGCAGATAGATCACCACCCGATCACCGGCCACCACTCCGAGATCGCGCATGGCTCCCGCGAACTCGGCCACCGCGTCGAGCAATTCGGCGTAGGTGTAAATCGTGGTGGTGTCCGTCATAGCGGAGGCATATATGAGGGCGGGTTGATCGGCGTGTCCACCCTGGTCGACAGTGCCCGCTCTGACGTGGCGGTCGAGGGCGTTCACGCAGGTATTCAGGCGGGCATCGGGGAACCACCGGGCCGACCGCTTATCGGCGGCATCGACGATCTGCTGCGGTTCGACATCCCACTCGATGCCCTGAGCTGCGGCGGACCAGAAGTCGGCTGGGTCGACCAGGCTGGTCTGATAGACCGGCCGGTACTCGTGTTCGGTGTCCAACCCCGTGACTCCCTAGCCTCGCTTCGATGCCCGCTCGATAGATCCAGATGATTGTGGCAGACTTCACGCGACACCCGAGGGGGTGCCGCGACCTTTGGTTTTGCCTACAACGGGCTGGTCATCGAGCGGACCTCTACCGGGAGTCAGCCAAGAAGTTATTGATCCGTTAGAATCCGATGTCACTTATTCGGGCAGTCGTAGACGCAATTTCTCGGCCAGCCGTAGTTCTCGGCCAGCAGCCACTGGCGAGCCACCATCGCGCCTGTGGAGGTTCGCCTCAGGCGTACGGTACGAGGCCAGTTTGGAAAGTGAGTGGGAGATGCGTGACGCCGCTAGGTCCGGCAGCAAACGCTGGGCGCTCGGCAACTGGGACCTGCGTTGGAAGGTTACGGCCGTGCTTGCCGTGCCACTCGCGGTCGCGGTCGGGCTCGGCGTGTCGAGAATTACCTCCGAGTTCTCGGAGGCCAACCGGCTCTCCAGTATCAACGAGCAGGTAGACACGATTCCGACGGTCACCGCGCTGAGTGCAGGCACGGCGAAGGTGGCCGGCAGTCAGTTGGTGCCGGCCGGTCCGGGGGTCACCCTGGTCACCGACAAGGACCTCGCCGATCTCGACGCCGCCGTCGCCGCGGCCGAGACCTCGCTCGGTCGGCTGACCGATCTGCCTGCCGCGCACGGCGCGCTGGAGCGGATGGTCAAGCAGGCCAAGAACGTGCGCGCGCAGGGTAAGGCGCTGTCGACGTCCGCCGAGCCGGTACTTTCCGGGGTCGAGCAGATGACCCAGGACAGCGTCAGCATCGTGGAGTCCACCATCGCTCAGGTGAGCGATCCGGTGATGGACACGGCCAAGCTGCGTCTGGTCGACTCGCTCAACACGCGTTCGGTGCTCGTCGACGAGCTCGCCGGTCTGGCCGGGATGCTGCGTGGGCAGGACACCGGGGCGCAGACCTTCCTCACCGGTGTCGCGACCGAGAGCCATCTGCTCGATGTGCTGTCCAACCGCTTCCCCGACGGCGATCGGGTGATCGCCGACCTCAAGGCTCAGGCCGATATCCGGGCGAACCTGATCAGCAGTCCCGAGGTGTCCGCGGGCAAGCTGCCTGTCGGCGACTTGCGTACCTCGCTCTACTCGAGTCTGCAGGCCTACGAAGGCGTCGTGAACGAGGCGACCAAGGCCATCGAGGTCTCGATGGACGAGCTCACCGATGCGGCCGCCACCGGTGCCTGGACCTATACCGCTGTCGTCATCGCGACGATCCTGGCCGCGCTGCTGCTCGCCGTGTTCGTCGCCCGCTCGATGATCGTGCCGCTGCACCGCCTCCGGCTGGCCGCGCTGCGCGTCGCCGAGTCCGATCTGCCGCACGAGGTCGCCCAGCTCCGCAACGGTGCCGCGCCCGAGGACGTGCCGCTCGAGCCGATGCCGGTGCGCTCCGACGAGGAGATCGGCCAGCTCGCCCGCGCCGTCGACGATATCCACGGTCAGGCGCTGCGTCTGGCCAGCGACCAGGCGCAGATGCGTTCGCAGGTCAACGACATGTTCGAGACGCTGGCCCGCCGGTCCAAGTCGCTCGTCGACCATCAGCTCACCCTCATCGAGGCGATGGAGTACGACGAGAAGGACCCGCGCCTGCTCGAGAACCTCTTCCGGCTCGACCACCTCGCCGCGCGCATGCGCCGTAACGGTGACAACCTGCTGATTCTCGCGGGTACCAAGCAGCGTCGCACCAAGTCGGCCCCGGTCGAGATCGCCGACGTGCTGCGTGCCGCGATCTCCGAGGTCGAGGACTACGAGCGGGTCAAGCTCGGCGCCACACCGCGTGGCTCGCTGGTCGAACCGGCCGCCTCCGATATGGCGCACCTGTTCGCCGAGCTGCTCGACAACGCGCTGCGGGCCTCCCCGCCGGAGACCGACGTCAAGTTCACCTTCGCCCAGGCACACGACCAGGGTCTGCTGATCGAGGTCGCCGACCGCGGCATCGGTATGCCGCCTGCCGAGATGTCGGAGATCAACCACCGGCTCGAGCAGACCGCGGAGCCCGGTCCCGACACCGCCCGCCACATGGGTCTGTTCGTGGTCGGCCGGCTGGCCGAGCGCCACGGTCTCACCGTGCGCCTGCGTCCGACCTTCGATACCGCGCGCGATCCGGGCGTCACCGTCACCGTGCACGTGCCGGTCGGCCTCATCGTCGCCGGTGCCGGTGGCCCGGTGGTGCCGCCGCAGCAGGTGCAGCAGCAGAACGCGCCCGCACCGCAGCAGCAGCGACCGAACCCGCAGCAGCAGCAGCCGAGCAGCACCATGCAGACCCGCGCGATCACCCGCACCCCGGGTGGCAACGTGATGGTCACCGTGGATCCCGGAACCAGCGGGCCGCCGGCGGGTGCCGGTGGTGGGCTGCCGCAACGTCAGCCGGGCAACTCGATGGCTTCGGGCGTGGCCCAGGACGCGAACGAGCAGTCGTCGCCGTCGCTGCGTCCGCCCGCGCCGGGCCAGGGGAACGTGCCGCAGCGCGGCAAGCTCGCCGCGGCGAACCTACCCAAGCGCAACCTGGCGCCGGGTGGGCCGCAGCGTCCGCCCGCCGGGCCGGGCCAGCAGGGCCCGGGTGAGCAGAAGCCCGGTGGACCGCCGCAGGCCGGTGGTGGGCTGCCGCAGCGTCAGCCGGGTGCGAACGGCGCGCCGTCGCGGGATTCCGCGCAGTCGCCGCGTGACGCGGCACCGCCCCAGCGCGATATGGCACCGCCGCAGCGCGATTCGGCACAGACGCAGCGGGGGAGCACCCCCGGTGGGTTGCCGCAGCGTTCGCCGGGCGCCAATGGCGCCCCGCAGCGTGATCCTTCGGTCGGTCTGCCGCAGCGCGATCCGTCGCCGCGGCTACCGCAGCGGGAGCAGACCGGCGGTCTGCCGCAGCGTGACCCGGCAACGGGTCTGCCGCAGCGTGATCCGTCGACCGGCCTCCCGCAGCGGGAACAGACCGGTGGCCTGCCGCAGCGTGACCCGGCAACGGGTCTGCCGCAGCGCGATGCCGCGAACGCCCAGCGCGATCCGGCGCAGTCGACCGGGTTGCCGCAGCGTGGTCAGGGCAGCGCTGCGCCGCAGCGTGATTCCGAGCCCGTGCAGCGTGACCCGTCGACCGGACTCCCGCAGCGGGGCAACGCCTCCGGCGGTCTGCCGCAGCGCGATCCCGCGCCGCGCCTGCCGCATCGGGATCAGTCCGGTGGTTTGCCCAGGCTCGATCAGACCGGTGGTCTCCCGCAACGTGAGCAGACCGGTGGCCTGCCGCAGCGTGATCCGTCGACCGGCCTACCGCAGCGGGACCAGACGGGCGGTCTGCCGCAGCGCGACCCGTCCAACGGTCTCCCGCAACGTGAGCAGACCGGTGGCCTCCCGCAGCGTGATCCGTCCAATGGTCTGCCGCAGCGTGAGCAGACCGGTGGTCTGCCGCAGCGTGATCCGGCCAACGGACTTCCACAGCGTGCCCAGCCCGCCCGTCCGGCCAATGGTCTGCCCCAGCGCGCAACCCCTGCGCCGCAGCAGGATTCGGCCGACAACGGTCTGCCCCAGCGCGCTCCGGCCGCGGGTCAACCGCAGCGGGACGCGCCCAACGGCCTGCCCCAACGCGCGGCTGCGCCGAATGGGCTGCCGCAGCGCGATCCCGGGGCTAGTGTTGTACCGCAGGCGAACGCCGGGCCAGGAGTGGCTCTGCCGCAACGGGATCGGGACCCTGCGGGGCCGGATAACGCTGCGTCGGCAGGGCGTGATCCGGGTCGGCACAGCTTCCGGTCCAATCCGGTCAAGGCTGCGTCGTTCTTCCAGACCAGGTTGCAGCCGGCACCGGAAGGTGATTCCGTGATGGGCGGAACACCGATCTTCGCCGAGATGATGTCGGCGTGGCTCACGGACGAGAATTCCGACCGGAACCAGATGGCTGCCGCCTTCGAATCACCGGGTGACGAGGGTTGGCAGGCTGCACGCGCGGCCAGCGAAGCTCAGTCCGAGGTGCGTACCGCCGCCGGCTTGCCTCAGCGCAGTCCGGGCGGAAGGCTTGTGCCGGGTGGTGTGAGCGGCACCGCTGATCGCACCCCGCAGCAACGCGATCCCGCCACGATCCGGAACAGCCTGAGTCGTCACCAGCAGGGTGTCCGGGATGGCCGCGCAATGAAGGCAATGAACCTAACCGGAGATAAAGGAGACCGATGAACCCCGATCTAGGTGGTACGAACCGTCAGCTGGATTGGCTGGTTTCGAACTTCGCCAACGAGGTTCCTGGCGTAGCCCATGCCGTCCTGGTCTCGGCTGACGGACTGTTGATGGCCGCGAGCGCTCAGCTCCCGGTCGACCGCGCAGAACAGCTCTCCGCGGTGACCGCCGGACTGGCGAGCCTTTCCGTCGGCGTGTCGAATCTGTTCGAAGGCGGTACGGTACTCCAGTCCGTCGTGGAGATGGAGCACGGATACCTGCTGCTCATGGCAGTCGGCGACGGCTCCTACCTAGCGGTCCTGACCAACACCTCGTGTGACATCGGTCAGGTCGGCTACGAAATGGCACTTCTGGTCGAGCGCGTTGGCCAGACGGTCCAGGCCACCCCGCGCGTCACGATGGGTTCCTGATGGTGGGATGGACATAGACGATCACCGCATGGGGAGCGCCGAGCCCAGCCTCGTCCGCCCGTACTCCTTGACTGCCGGCCGCACCAGGCCGGCGGTCGAGTTGGCGCTGGAGGCACTCGTCGCATCGCATCCGGTCGCCATGGAGCGGCAGTACGAACTGAACAACCTCGAAACGTCCATCGTGGAGTTGTGCAGGCAATCGCCGTCCGTTGCCGAGATAGCTGCCCAGCTGTACATCCCGATCGGGGTGGCCCGGGTACTCGTAGCCGATCTGATCGAGGCCGGCCACGTCCGGGTTTCGGCAACTTTGAAAGACGATTCCAGCGACGATGAACGTCGCGAGCTGATCGAAAGGGTTCTCAGTGGACTCCGGCGTATTTGATTCGACGGCGCAGGTCGATACCCGCACGGCCAAGCCGACTTCGGCGAAGATTGTGGTCGCCGGCGGCTTCGGTGTGGGTAAGACCACGATGGTCGGCGCGGTGTCGGAGATCGTTCCGCTGCGCACCGAGGCGTTGGTCACCAACGCCAGTACCGGAATCGACAACCTGACCGGTATTCCGCAGAAGTCCACCACCACGGTGGCGATGGACTTCGGCCGTATCAGCCTCGCCGACGACCTGGTCCTGTACCTGTTCGGTACGCCGGGCCAGTACCGGTTCTGGTTCATGTGGGACGACCTGATCCGCGGCGCCATCGGCGCCGTGGTGCTGGTCGACACCCGCAGGCTCGAAGACAGCTTCGCCGCTGTCGACTACTTCGAGGCCCGCGGGCTGCCGTTCCTGGTGGCGCTCAACGAGTTCGACGACGCGCCGAAGTACCCGCTCGAGGACATCCGCCAGGCCCTGGCGGTTCCCGCCGACGTGCCGATCATGTCGATCGACGCCCGTCGCCGGGAACCGGCCAAGCAGGCCCTGGTCGCCTTGACCGAGTACGCGCTGCGCAAGGTCATGCAGGGTTACTGAGCTCGAGTCTCTGCACTGATGGACGGGGCTGCTGCGATGAAGGCCGCAGCCCCGCTCTTCGTTCAGGACCAGGGTTTCAGGACTCCGGTTCGGGGTCGGGCCGGGTCCAGCCGAGGATCATCGCCGGTGCACAGCCGCCGGCCATGATCGTGGCCAGCATCATCAATCCGCCCGCGTAGGCGATGCGATAGGCGTCGGCCCCCGGTGAGAACGCGCTGCCGAAGATCAGGTATGCCAACGGTGCCATGGTCAGCGACTGGGTGAGCGCGAGTCCCGCCGAGCGGGCCTTGTTGCGCTCGGAGATCTCCAGTTCGTCGAGCATCCGGTCGGGTGCGTGATCCTGGCCGCCTGACGCGATCCGCAGCATCGTCCAGCTCGGCAGGAACACCAGTGCCGAGACGAGCGCGACCCCTGGCGCCCCGAACAGGTCGAGCGCGCGCATCACGCCGGCGACCGCGATCCCGAGCAGCGCGATCGTCACGATCACCACGAGAATCCGCCGTCGACGCAGCGACCGCCAGCTCTTCAGCATCCCCGCTGTCCGGTGTTCCTGCACGAGCCAGCGCCGGACCCGATAGTTCTGGTAGCGGTCGATGAGCGTGGTGGTCATGGCGTCTCGCCTTTCGTGCGTGGGTAGAGCTCGGCCGACAACGGCCCGAATTCCTTGCGGGAGAACACGACTTCGATCGGTAGCGCGAACACATCGCAGATGCGCATCGCCAGATCGAGACTCGGATAGTGATCGCCACGCTCGAGCGCGCCGATCGTCTGGACATTCACGTTGACGGCCTCGGCAAGCGCCGCCCGGCTCATCCGATGCTCCGCGCGCAACACCGCGATGCGATTGAAGATCGGCAGGGTTTCCCCTCGTCTGACTGGGCTCACCTAATGAAGTGTTGTAAAAACACAACATCTTGTCAAGATGTCCCAATGCTCTGCTGCGATCTCGTGACTGTGGCCGAACCTGTCCGGCTACGCTCGGAGCGTGCGGATGTCGGCGGATGACTTACTCGGCCAGTTGCTCGACGCGGGCTCTTTCGTGAGCTGGGACCGGGCGCCGATCGAGCCCGCCGTGTCACCGCGGTATCGCCAGGACCTCATCGCGGCGGCCGATCGGGCGGGGACCGATGAGGCGGTGCTGACGGGGGAGGGGTTGTTGCGCGGGCGGCGAGTGGCCGTGATCGCCTGCGAGTTCGCGTTTCTGGCCGGATCGATCGGGGTGGCAGCGGCCGAGCGGATCGTGTGTGCCGTCGAGCGCGCCACCGAACTCGGGCTGCCGCTGATCGCCTCGCCGACCTCCGGCGGCACGCGGATGCAGGAGGGGACAGTCGCTTTCGTGCAGATGGTGAAGATCGCGGGTGCGGTGGCCGTGCACAAGTCGGCGGGGCATCCGTATCTGGTGTATCTGCGTGATCCGACGATGGGTGGGGTGTTCGCATCGTGGGGGTCGCTGGGGCACATCACCTTCGCCGCACCCGGCGCGCTCATCGGGTTTCTGGGTCCTCGCGTGTACGAAGCCTTGTACGGCAGGCCGTTTCCGCCCGGCGTGCAGACGGCGGAGAACCTCTATCGCAACGGTGTGATCGACGGTGTGGTGACGGTGGAGGTGTTCCGGCGGATCGCGCACCGGGCGATGAGCGTCGCCGCGGGCGCTGTCGTTCCGATGACCACCGAGCCGGGTTGGGCTGCGCCGGTGCGTAGTCCGTCGACCCCGTCGAATCCGGCTGCCGGCGCCTGGGATTCGGTGCTCAGTTCGCGGCGGCCCGGCCGGCCGGGCATTCGGGACCTGCTTCGCCATACGACGCAACGGGTTCCGCTCAGCGGAACCGGCCGTGGTGAGTCCGATCGCACTGTCCTGCTCGCCCTCACCCGGTTCGCCGGTCAACCGTGTGTCGTGTTCGGGCACGACCGATCCGGTCAGGAGGGCGAGCACACCATGGGCCCGGCCGCCCTGCGCGAGGCACGGCGCGCGATGGTCCTGGCGCGGGAACTGCGGTTGCCGCTGGTGCTGGTCATCGACACCGTCGGCGCCGCCCTGTCCAAGGAGGCCGAGGAACGCGGGCTCGCCCCCGAAATCGCCCGCTGTCTGGCCGATCTCGTCACCCTCGACACCCCGACCGTCTCCGTGCTGCTCGGCCAGGGCACCGGCGGTGGCGCGCTCGCGCTGTTGCCCGCCGACCGGGTGCTCGCCGCCAGGCACGGCTGGCTGGCTCCGCTGCCGCCGGAAGGGGCGAGCGCCATCGTCTTCCGCGATATCGCGCACGCACCGGAAATGGCTGCCGCACAAGGCATCAGATCGGCTGATCTGCTCGAAGACGGTGTGGTGGACCGGATCGTGGAGGAGTACCCCGATGCCGCCGACGAACCGGTGGCCTTCGCCCGTCGCACGGTCCTGGCGATCGCCGCCGAACTGGCGGCGCTGCGCACCTACGAGCCCGCCGAACTGCGAACGCTGAGGCAGCGCCGATACCGGCGAATCGGACTGGCCGGAGCTGTGTACTGAATCGCGGGCAATCCCCTGACCAGCGCCCCGCTTCTCGGTACGGGGAAACACGCGACGCGCCGTCGTTGACGCCGCACCCAACCACTTCTACCTTCGAGAGGGTGACCTTCCGCAGCGAGAGCAGCCCTGTCCCCACCATCGTGCTCAATGACGGGAACGTGATCCCACAGCTCGGCTTCGGTGTGTTCCAGGTGCCCGCGGAAGACGTCACCGGGGTGGTGGCCGAGGCGTTGAAGGTCGGCTACCGCAGTATCGACACGGCCGCGGTCTACGGCAACGAGGAAGGCGTAGGCCGCGCCATCCGTGAATCGGGGATCCCCCGCGACGAACTCTTCATCACCACCAAGCTGTGGAACGCCGACCAGGGCTACGACAGCACCCTGCGCGCCTTCGATACCAGCATGGGGCGCCTCGGCCTGGATTATCTGGACCTGTATCTGATCCACTGGCCGGTTCCGTCGGCAGGCCGCTACGTCGACACGTTCCGCGCGTTCCAGGCGCTGAAGTCGCAGGGCCGGATCGGCTCGATCGGTGTCTCCAACTTCCGGGTGATCGATCTGGAGACCCTGATCGCCGACGCGGGCGAGATCCCGACGGTGAACCAGATCGAACTGCATCCCACGCTGTCCCAGCGTGACCTGCGGCAATACGACGCCAATCACGCGATCGCCACCGAAGCGTGGAGCCCGCTGGGGCAGGGCACGCTGCTCGGCAACCCCACCATCGTCGACATCGCCGAGCAGCTCGACCGCACCCCGGCGCAGGTGATCATCCGGTGGCACCTGCAGCTGGGCAATATCGTCATCCCGAAGTCGGTCACGCCGTCGCGGATCTCCGAGAATTTCGATGTGTTCACCTTCGAACTCGACGCCGAGGCGATGGAGTCGATCAGCCGCCTCGACTCGGGCAAGCGGGTCGGCGCCGATCCGTCGACGTTCAGTGCCGGTCTGGACTGAGCCCGAGGAAACCGGTCAGCTCGCGGGCTGCCGCCCGGCCCGCCCGATTGGCGCCGATCGTGCTGGCCGAGGGCCCGTAGCCGATCAGATGGATGCGCGGGTCGACGGCCACCTGCGTCGCCAACCGCCCGGTCATGGTGATCCCGCCGCCGGGTCCGCGCAGCCGCAAGGGCGCCAGATGATCCAGTGAGCTGCGGAAACCGGTTGCCCACAGAATCACGTCGGCGGCCTGGAAACTGCCGTCGGCCCAGCGCACGCCGGTGGGCTCGATCCGCTCGAACATCGGCAGCCGTCGCAGCGCACCCCGCTCGCGGGCGGCGCGCAAACGGTCGTCGAGCGGTAGGCCCGTCACCGAGACGACCGACCCCGGCGGCAGACCCGCCCGGACGCGGTCCTCCACCAGTGCCACCGCGTCGCGTCCGTCCTGCTCGGCGAACGGCGTTTCGCGCCAGCGCGGCTCCGACCTGGTGACCCATGTGGTGGAGGTCACGAGCGAGATTTCGTCGAGTAACTGCACCGCCGAGATGCCCCCGCCGACGACGACGACATGTTTGCCCGCGAACTCGTCGGCCGTGCGGTAGTCGCGGGTGTGCAACTGGCGGCCCGCGAAGGTGTCGGCGCCCGGATATCGGGGGATGAACGGGTGCTCCCAGGTGCCGGTGCCGTTGATCAGACCTCGCGTGCGAAGAGTGCCCGCGCCCTCGGTTTCGACCTGCAATACCTCGCCTCGGCCCGCGCAGCTCTGCCCGTCGGCGGTCCGATCGCAGACGACTTTGACCGTCACCTGCCGTTGAACCTGCAGGTCGAAGCGCTTTTCGTAGAGTTCGTAGTAGTGCGGCACCGCGCTGGCGGCTCGCGCCGACTCCGATCCCGCCGGCAGTGTCTCGGCGAAGGACATCCCCGGCAGGTCGTGCACCCGGTTCACGGTGGTCAGAGTCAGCGACGGCCACCGGAACTGCCAGGCGCCACCGGGGCCGGGTGCGTGGTCGACGATGCGGAAATCGCGTTCGGGCACCAGCCCGAGCTTGCGCAGGTGATAACCGGCGGAAAGCCCTGCCTGACCCGCGCCGATCACCAGGATGCCGAAATCCGTCCTCGCCACAGCCGTCGATGCTATCGCCTTGCCGGGCGTTGTCGGCGGGCTGTGGCAGAGTGTGAACATCCACGAAATCTGGGAGATTCTGGGGAGGATGCATGCTCGGCGTGACCCGCGATGGTGACGTGATCACCATCGAATTGCAGCGCGAGGAACGGCGCAACGCGCTCAACGAGGACCTGGTCGGGCAACTGCGCGCCGCGATGCTCGACGCGGTGGCGCAGGGTGCGCGTGCCATCGTGCTCACCGGCCGCGGGCCGATCTTCAGCGCGGGCGCCGATCTGTCGGGGGTGTACTCCGAGTCGTTCCTGAGCGGCCTGCTCGACATGCTGCACACGATCGAATCCGTGCCGGTTCCGGTGATCTCGGCGATCAACGGTGGTGCGCTCGGTGCGGGCGTGCAGCTGGCGCTGGCCTCGGATCTGCGGGTGATCGAGCCCGACGCCTACATCGCGGTGCCCGCGGCCAAGCTCGGCATCTCGGTCGATCGCTGGACGGTGTCGCGGCTGGCGGCCCTGATCGGTGGCGGCCCGGCCCGAACGATCCTGCTCGGCGCCGAATCCGTCTCCGCCGCAGACGCTTACGCCTACGGCTTCGCCAACAAGCTCGGCACGCTCGCCGACGCCAAGGACTGGGCCAAGTCCATCGCCGCGCTGGCGCCGCTGTCGCTGCAGGCCATGAAACTGATGCTCAACGACGACGGCACCGGCGATCCGGCGAGCGCGCAGCAGGAAGCCGCGCTGGCAGCCGCGTGGAGCAGCGACGACGCGAAAGAGGGCCGCCTGGCCCGGCAGGAGAAGCGCCCGGCGAAGTTCGTGGGGCGCTGATGCGGATCACACGTCTGGCAGGTTCGCTGGCGAGTACCTTCGGTCTCGCCTGGATGGCCCGCGCGGTGTGGGGCCTGCCCACCTCGATCGGTGCGGGCCCCTCGGCGATCGCGCCGACCGCGATCGGCAAGTCCTCCTATCGCGACGGCCGTTTCCACAACACCGAGCCGAGCTCGATGCTCGCCGCCGGTGCCGCGCCGTCGCTGATCTGGTCGGGACTCACCAAGGGACGTATCGGCCGCCCTGCCAATCCCGTCCCGCTGGTCACCCCCGCGGTTCCCGAGCAGGCCGCCGAGCTCGCGGTGACCTGGTACGGGCACGCCAGCGCCCTGGTGGAACTCGACGGTTACCGAGTGCTGGCCGACCCGGTGTGGAGTGAACGGGTTTCCCCGTCCCCGGTGGTCGGCCCCGCCCGCCTGCATCCTGTCCCCGGCGAGCTGGCGCAGGTGCCGCAGGTCGACGCCGTGATCATCTCCCACGATCACTACGACCACCTCGACAAGGCCACCGTCGACGAACTCGTCCGCACCCAGCTCGCGCCGTTCGTCGTACCCACCGGCATCGGCGCGCACCTGCGGCAGTGGGGCGTGCCCGAATACCGGATCATCGAGCTCGACTGGGGTGGCTCGGTCTCGCTCGGTCGCGATGCCGACGACCGTGGCCTCACCATCACCTGCGCCGAGGCCAGGCACTTCTCCGGCCGCGGGCTCGTCCGCAACACCACGCTGTGGGCGTCGTGGGCGCTGTCCGGCCCGACCAAGCGGGTCTACTTCGGCGGCGACACCGGCTACACCAAGGCGTTTTCCCAGGCCGGTGCGGTGCTCGGCCCCTTCGATCTCACGCTGCTGCCCATCGGCGCGTACGACGAGCGCTGGACCGATGTGCACATGAATCCCGAAGAGGCGGTGCGTGCCCACGCCGACCTGTGCCTCGGCGACGCAGGTTACGGCCTGCTGGTCCCGATCCACTGGGCAACGTTCAACCTGGCCTTCCACGGCTGGTCCGAACCCGTCCGGCGCCTGGTGTCGGCGGCCGCGGATGCGGGTACTCCGGTGGTAGTGCCCAAGCCGGGCCAGAGGGTGGTTCCGAATGACCTCCCACCACGGGATTCGTGGTGGGAAGATGTGGAATGACCCTCCTCGCGAAAGGAACATCGGCAGATGAGTCTCGTGGATACCTTGAAGGGCTTGCTCGGTAAGGGCAAGGTTGCGGTCGAACAGAACGCGGACAAGATCAATGAGGCGGTCGACAAGGCCGGCACCTTCATCGATGACAAGACCAAGGGCAAGTACAGCGACAAGATCGAGAAGGGCAAGGACGCGGCCAAGAAGGTCGTGCCCCCGCAGGCAGGCCCCGGCACTGCCCCCGGCGGCCCCGCTCCGACAGATCCGGGACCCAAGGCCTGATTCGGTGCGCGGGGACCGGTAGAAGGTCCCCGCCGTCCGATCGCGTCGATGGTCCGCCGGGAATTTCGGGGCGCGCCGGGTGAACCGGACATCGAGGTTGAGCTCAGCAACCTCGACAAGGTGCTGTACCCGGAGACCGGCACGACGAAAGGCGAAGTGATCGCCTACTATTCGGCGATCACCGAGGCGGCACTACCCCATCTCGCCGGCCGTCCGGTCACCAGGAAAAGATGGCCGAACGGGGTCGACCATGCCGATTTCTTCGAGAAGAACCTGCCCGAGCACGCGCCCGCGTGGATCCACCGGTCCGCGATCGAGCATTCCAGCCGCCGGGTGGTGTACCCGCTGATCGATTCCGAGGCCGGGATGGCCTGGCTCGCGCAGCAGGCGGCACTGGAAATCCATGTGCCGCAATGGCGTTTCGACGCGGACGAGCGCGGCCCGGCCACCAGGATCGTGTTCGATCTCGACCCCGGCTCCGGCGCGGGTCTGGCGGACTGCGCGCTAGTGGCGCTCGCGGTGCGCGACATGGTCGCCGACATCGGCATGCGGGCATTCCCGGTCACCAGTGGTAGCAAGGGGATTCACGTCTATGTGCCGCTGGATCGGCCGCTGAGTTCGGGTGGCGCGTCCACTGTCGCCAAGCAGGTGGCCACCAATCTCGAAGCGCTGCACCCGGATCTGGTGACGGCGACCATGGCGAAGGCGGCCCGCAAGGGCAAGGTGTTCCTGGACTGGAGTCAGAACAACGCCGCCAAGACCACCATCGCCCCCTATTCGCTGCGCGGTCGCGCCGAGCCGAATGCCGCCGCCCCGCGCACCTGGGCCGAGATCGAGGACTCGGACACGCTGCGTCAGTTACGTTTCGACGAGGTGCTTGCCCGCTGGAAGGCCGACGGCGACCTGCTGGCCGAACTCGATCCGCCGCTTCCCGCCGACCCCGAGGCCGGCCGGCCTACCGCCCGCCGCGATTCCCTCACCAAATACCGCAGCATGCGCGACGCGCAGCGGACGCCCGAGCCCGTCCCAGAGGCGACCCCCGAGCCCGGACCCGGCAATCGCTTCGTCATCCAGGAACATCACGCCCGCCGCCTGCACTGGGACGTGCGGCTCGAGCACGACGGCGTCCTCGCCTCCTGGGCGGTGCCCAAAGGTCCGCCGACCGAGCCGAAACACAATCGGCTGGCGGTGCGCACCGAGGATCATCCCCTCGAATACCTGCACTTCCACGGCACCATTCCCCAGGGCGAATATGGTGCGGGGGAGATGACGATCTGGGATTCGGGCACCTACGTCACCGAGAAATGGCGCTCCGACGAGGTGATCGTCGAGCTCGACGGAGAGCGGGTGTCCGGCCGCTACGCCCTCATCCAGACCAAGGGCGACCAGTGGCTGATGCACTACATGCGCGACCAGACCCGTCGAGAGCCCTTGGTGGACACCGGTTTCCCGCGCGGACTGTCGCCCATGCTGGCCACCGCGGGCGAAATCGAATCGCTGACCCCCGTGGACTGGGGCTTCGAAACCAAGTGGGACGGTTTCCGGGTGATCGTCGAGATCCACGACGGCACCGTCACCGTCCGCAGCCGCGCCGGCAACACGGTGACCGCCCGCTATCCGCGCCTGGCCGCCCTCGGCGAGGAGCTGGCCGGGCATCAGGTGGTCCTGGACGGCGAAGCGGTGGTTCTCGACGACGCCGGGCTCTCGGATATCTCTGCGCTGCAAGCAGATTCGGCCCGGGCGGTGTTCATCGCCTTCGACGTGCTCTACCTCGACGGCACCTCGCTGCTGCGGAAGAAGTACACCGACCGCCGGGCGGTGCTCGAGGCGCTGGGCAGATTGTCGCCGTCGATGAATGTCACCGCGCTGCTGGAGGGTTCGGGCGCCGAGGCGATGAACGCCAGCCGCGCGCAGGGGCAGGAAGGGGTGGTGGCCAAGCGGCTGGAATCGGTGTATCAGCCGGGCAAACGCAGCCAGACCTGGCTCAAGCAGCGCAACTGGCGCTCGCGCGAAGTGGTGGTCGGCGGGTGGCGGCGCAGCGACAAACGGCCGTTCAAGTCGCTGCTGCTCGGCATGCCGCACGAAGACGGCCTCATCTACGTCGGGCGGGTGGGTACCGGATTCGGAGACGAACAGTCGCGTCGGATCGCGGCCGAACTCGACGGACTGCGGCGCGAGACGTCCCCGTTCACCAACGAGATGACCGCCGACGAACGCCACGACGCGCAATGGGTTACCCCGAAGCTCACCGGCACCGTCCGCTTCCAGGCGTGGACCGATACCGGACGGCTCTGGCATCCCGTATGGGACGGTGTGACGAGCTCGCCATGATGATGCCCACCGTGAAAGCTGTGATGTTGCTACGGTAATCGCGTTGGACCCGGTATCGAATCAACAAGGAGTGCGCGGTGGATTTCAAGAACCTGGCGGGCAAGGCGATGGACCTGGCTGCCCAGCATGCGGACAAGGTCGACGGCGTGATCGACAAGGCGGGTGACGTGGTCGACGAGAAGACCGGCGGCAAGTTCAGCGGCCAGGTCGACTCCGCACAGGACGCAGCCAAGAACGCCATCCGCTGAATTTCTTGGCGGCTGGCGCCGCGGGGTTTTCGGCCCTGTGGGCCTCGAATCCGAGGGGCGATACTGCGCCTTCGGCGTTCCGTCTCGCCCCTCGGATCCGAGGCGGCCGAAAACCCAGTGCTGGGAGTTCGCCGGGCTGTCAGTTTCCGGTCATCAGGGCGGAGATCGTGTCGACATCGGTGACCAGGGCATTGCCCTGGAATGCGAAGTCGTCGTAGGCGCGCGCCATCGCTTCCTTGTCGCGACCGCCGCAGGCGTCACCGATCACCACGGGCACGAAACCCAGATCGGTGGAGTGGGTGACGGTGGGCGCGATGCCGATCTCGAGTGCGACGCCGGCGATGGCGTAGGAGCCGATCCGCAGATCGCGCAGGAGAGTAGCGAGGGGTGTGCCCTCGAAGGCCGACATCGACATCTTGTCGAAGACCAACTCGTCTTCGCGCGGCACCAGCTCGGGCACCAGCTCGAACGAGGGCGTGTCGCGTTGCAGAATGAAGGCCACGTCGTCGACGGATTCGGCGTTCTGCCAGCTCATCAGCAGCCGCATCCCGTACACCCCGGTCAGTCGCCGTGGCGGGAAGAAGTGCCGGAGGAAGATCACCGGATAGCCGCCGCGCCGGGCGGCTTCGACCACCCGCACGACGCGTTCGGTGATCTCCTGGCCGTCGGGCAGCTGGCCGAGAACCCCGACCTGCATGTCGTAGACGATCAGCGCCATCCGGTCGGGCGCGCACAGATCGCCGAGGCTATCGGGAATGTCGAGTCCGTTTCCTTGTCGCACCGACGCCAGTGTAGGCGCCGGTGCGAGGGAGGAATCGAACTGTGGCGCACACTATTTGGTCTGCTGGGCCCACTGCGTGGTACCTGCCGGCGCCTGGAGGGTGTTGATCAGATCCATGCCCGCGATGACCAGCGCGGGTCCACCGACGATGATCGTGCCGATGATGCCGCCGACGCTGGCGCCGGTGACGAAGCCCGGAATCGCGCCGACACCGGGGATGAGGACACCGCCGACGATCAGGCCGATCACCGCGCCGAGACCCATGCCGACGAAGCTGCCGACGGCGGTGGCCAGACCGAAGGTGGATGCGAAGTTCGCCTGTGCGGCATAGTTTTCGGCGGGTGAGGCGACCGGCGTGAGGTTGGGCTTGGCCGCGGCGACGTCCTTCACCGCGGTCAGCTCGAGTACGTGGCCGTCGTCGCGAACCGCGTGCGGCAGTGGGTACTCGAACTTGCCGTCGCGGACCGAGAGCGGCATCGACACCAGGGTGGCGCCTGCTTCGTCGCGGATCTCGACCGTACCGCCGGTGACGGCGAAGGTGCCGTGGGTGAGGGTGGTGATGAGGGTGTTGCCGACGACCTCGGTGCGGTAGTCGACATTCGGCGTCACCGGGTCGGCTCCGGCGACTCCGGCTCCCACCAGTGCGGCGGCGAGCATCGGAACAGCGGCCGCGGCGATTTTGCGGATGATCATGTGAACATTTCCCATCTGGATCTCATCAGGTGTGAGGTGCTCGAACAGGCGCCGTGATGATGACTTCCCCCCGAGAAAGTTTCGTGACCGGCGCGTGAAGCTGCCTAGCTCGATTTCTGTGAGGAACCATAGCTTGCACCAGGGTTTCGGGACAGTGAATTCGGGGTATTGCGCTCAGCCGATGATGGTGCTCAGCGCCACGGCGCCCGCGCAGACCACGACGACCACGCCGAGTGCGATGGCGTCGCGGCGGTGCGGCGCGCTCGGATGCGCCGTCAGCATGCCGGTGCCGCCGCGGGCGGTGATCGCCTCGCCGAGTTCGCCTGCGCGCCGCGACGACACCGCCATGCACGCGGTGAGGATGTCGATGAGCGGGTTGTCGGCGGCGCGGTGCATCAGGTTGTCCTTGGGGCGCAGTCGGCGTGCGGCGCGCAGCACCCGGATCTCGTCGAACAGCAGCGGCAATCCGCGCAGGGTGAGCGCCACGACCACGGCCCATTCGTCGACCGGCAGTCGCAACTTGCGCAGCGGCGCGCCGAGTTTCGCGAGGGCGGGGGCGATCTCGCCCATCGGCGTGGTGAAGGCGATCAGGAACGAGGCGGCCACCAGGACCATTCCGAAGACGAAGATCTGTGTGTAGCCGAGCACCGCCTTCATTCCGATCGGCGCGTTGATCAGGCCGCCGAGCACGACGAGTCCCCAGAACCACCACGGCAGCCGGGGGATCGCGCCGAGTGGCAGCCGCGCGAGTACCCAGATCAGTACCAGGAAGGCCGTGATCACGCCGAGCACCGGCCAGGTCGGCAGGAACATCAGCAGCAGGCTGATCAGGAACGCGGCGATCATCTTCGTGCCTGCCCACAGGCGGTGCACGACACTGTCGACCGGGACTTCACGCAGCAGCACTGTGCTCATGGGGTCGTGCCTTTCGGTGCGCTGGTGTGGGCCGTCGCGCCCTCGTCGCCGCGGCGGCCGAGGGGCAGGCCGGCCACGAAGGCCGGCTTCTCCAGTGCGCGTTCGGTTCTCGGGATCGCGTGACCGTCGGCCGAGACCACCACACCGTCGTCCAGGTGCACCGTGCGGTCGCAGACCATCGCCATCTCGGCGACATCGTGCGAGATGATGATCAACGTCAGTCCCGAATCCCGCAGCCGGGCGAGCAGTTCCACGATCTCGGCGCGCCCCTGTGGATCCAGGCCCGCCAGCGGTTCGTCGAGGACGACAACCTGCGGCCGGCTCGCCACCATCGCGGCGAGGACCACCCGCTTGGCCTGTCCGCCGCTGAGTTCCTCCACCGAACGGGCGGCGAGGCGGCGGTCGAGCCCCACCGCGTCCAGCGCTTGCCCGACCGCACCGGACCCGGTGGCCCGCCCGCCCCAATCGGCGATCTCCGCGCCGACTGTCTGCTTCTGTAGTTGCAAGCGGGAATGCTGGAAGGCCAGCGCCACCCCGCCGACCTGTTTGTCGACCGCGGTGCCGCGCAGTTCGCAGCGTCCCGAGCTCGGCGCGATCAGGCCCGCGATGATCCAGGCGAGCGTTGATTTGCCCGATCCGTTGCCGCCGACGATCAGCAGCGCCTCGCCCTTGCGGACCGACAGGTCGACACCGTGCAGGGCCGGTGCTTCCCACGGCGTGCCGCGGTTGTAGGTGTGGCGCACGTCGGCGAGTTCGAGGACGGAGGCGCCCATCGGCCTGCGGCGCTGGTCGCGGGCCGGATGGGGCCAGCTCGCGAGGTGGTCGACCATCCGGCCGTCGGCGAGGTGGATCACCCGGTCGGCGGCGGTCGCGTCGGCTTCGTGGTGGGTCACCAGGACCACGGCGGTGCCGTGCCGGCGCGGGAGCTCGGCCAGGAGGGCGACGAGCTCGCGACGGCCGTCGGGGTCGATCATCGAGGTGGCTTCGTCGGCGATGAGCAGCGCCGGGCGGCGCGCGAGCGCGGCGGCCACGGCGAGACGCTGTTGCTGGCCGCCGGAGAGGGTGGCGGTTTCGCGGGCGCCCATGTCGGCGAGGCCGACCTCGGCGAGGAGCGCGTCGACGTCGACCTCGGCGGCAGACTCCGCCGAAAGCCCCCACACCACATCGTCGGCGACCGAGACGCCGAGAGTCTGGCTCTCGGGTCGCTGCAGGACCAGTGCTGTCCCGCCGAGCGCGCCCAAGCCTGCCGATCCCGGACGATCCACCGCACCCGTGGTCGGCGGCCTGCCTGCCAGGACCCGGGTCAGGGTCGACTTGCCGGAGCCGTTGTGGCCGACGACGGCGACGAACTCGCCCGGGCGAATGGTGAGGTCGATGTCGGCCAGTGCGTCGACATTCGTGCCCTCGTACCGGTAGCCGACGCCGTGCAGGGATACCGGCAGCGGCCCGACCGGCCGATCGTCGAGCGGCGCGTCGAGTCGATCGCTGCCCGGCAACCACGCCAGGCGATCGAGTACCGCCCCGAGCACGAACCAGGAGATCACCGTGCTCACCAGCACGCCGAGCGCCACCGTGCCGCCGACGTAGATCCACCACCAGCGCAGCACCACGTCGACGGCTTCGGCGGCCATCCGGCCGAGCGGCTCCAGCGCGGGCAACCGGCCCGCCAGATTCTCGATGCCCTTCGCGGTATTGCGGATCGCGTCGAAGAACAGGTCTCTGGTTCGTGAGAAGAGCAGCAGACTGCCGACGGAGAACACCCCCCAGCCCACACCGGCGACGATTCCGAGCGCGAACACCGTGGGGAATCCGCCGCCCCGGCGCTTCACGGTCCCGATGATTCCCGCCAGGGTGGCCGCGCCCATGACGCCGAGCGCGGGCATCACGCCGGCCGCCACGAAGGTGACCAGCGTGGCCGCGATTGTGGCCGTGACCAGTGCTCGTAACCGATACCGCTGGGCGAGCAGGCCCAACGGCACTGCTGCGACGAGCTGCAACGCGGCCGCCATGGGAACGAGTGAGCCGACGGTGATGAGGCCGACGGTGAGCCCGGCCATCACCGCGCCGCTCGCCAGTTCGATCGGGCGCAGGGGACCGCTGGGCAGACCCGCGGGCTTGTCTCTCACGTGTCCAGTCTGCCAGGGGGTCGGGTGTGCGGGTGTGGGGCTGATGTGGAGGTTGTGTGGGGTTGTCGGCAGGCGTGTCGGCTATCGAAGCGCAGGGGCGGCGTCGTCCTGGCGCACGGCGGCGACCTGTGGGCGTCGCCGGAACATGCTCGGCCGCAAGCGCGCGATCGCGACGCCGGTCAGGCACAGGGCGCCGCCGAGGAGTGCGGTGGCCGTGGGGACCTCGGCGAGGAAGATCCAGGACATGACGATGGCGAGGGCGGGAACGGCGTAACTCGACGACGCGGTGACTCCCGCGGGGGTGTGGGCCAGGGCGTAGGCCCACAGCAGGAAGGCGAGGGCGGTCGAGACGACGCCCAGGTATACGACGCCGATGGTGGCGGAGAGCGGGGCTTGTGCCAGTTCCTGTGTCATTGTCGGTGCCCACGGCAGCAGGACGACGGCTCCGGCGACCGCGCCGAGGGCGGTCGCGGTCAGCGGGTCGGTGGACCGCAGCACCAGCTTCTGCGCCACCACGCTGATGCCGTAGAGCAGGGCGGCCGCTACCGCGAGCAGCACGCCGATGCGGTCGCGCTGTCCTGGTCCGGTGAACGCGATGATCGCGGCGCCGGTGAAGCTGACCGCGATGCCGACGACCAGCAGCGGCGGGAAGCCTTCGTTCAGGAACGACCCGGCCAATACGGCGACCACGATCGGCGCGATGTTCACCAGCAGGGCGGTGGTGCCCGCGTCGAGATGCTGTTCGGCGGCGTTCACCAGCACGGTGTAGAGCCCGAACCACAGCGCGCCGTAGGCCATCGTGAGCCACAGCGCCGTGCCGCGCGGCATCCGGCCGCCGCGAAACGCCAGCACCAGCACCAGCACGACAGCGCCGACGAGCAGCCGCCCGGATGCCATCGCCGCGGGCGATACGTAGGGCGCGATGCCGCGGATGATCACGAACGACGATGCCCAGGCGAGCATCACGGCGACCAGGGCGAGAGCGGGCAGGCGTGACTTCATTCCTCTACGGTGGACCCGTGAAGAGGTAAGCACAAGCGGGTATTCGCCATCTAATATTCAGTAGAACTGAATCGAGGAATTCGCATGATCGACACGCACCGCTTGATGATCTTCCGATCCGTGGTCGCGACCGGCTCGGTGGCCGCGGCGGCCTCGACGCTCGGTTACTCGCCGTCGGCGATCTCCCAGCACCTGACCGCACTCCAGCGCGAGACCGGCTTGCAGCTGCTGGAACGAGTCGGTCGCGGCGTGGTGCCGACCCCGGCGGGCCGGGTGATCGCGGGGGAGGCCGCCAAGGTGCTCGACGAGTTGACCGCGCTCGGGTCGACGGTGTCGGACCTGCGCGCGGGCAAGGCCACCCGGATCACGATCAACTCGTTCAGCTCGGCGGGCACCAACTGGATGCCCGACGTGGTCGCCACCCTCACCCACGAATTCCCCGACACCAGGGTTCGCCTGCGCATCGTCGACGAACTGGCCCCGGTGTCGGGCAACCGTCCCGATATCGCCCTCACGGTGCGCTTGGGCAAACCGGCGCAGATCACCGGCTACACCCACCGCGACCTGATGACCGAGCCCTACGTCGCCGTGGTCCCCGCCGACCACGAACTGGCGACACGTACCACCGTCGACGTCGCCGAACTCGAGCGATACCGCTGGATCGACAACGACACCAGCCACGGACCGTGCAGGCAGGCGATGCTGAACGCCTGCGCCGCAGCGGGTTTCACGCCTCGGTTCGTGGTGGAGACCACCGACTACCCGTCCGCCCTGCGATTCGTGGCGCGCGGTGTCGGCATCACCGTCGTTCCCCGTCTCGGCGCCACGGACCTGCCGCCCGGTTCGCGCGCGCTGGAGCTGACCAACCCGACGCCGCGCCGCACGATCTGCGCGCACATCAAGGACTCCGAGTCGTGCAACCCGGTCGTCACCCGGACGATGGAGTTGCTGCGGGTGGCCGCGGGCTTGCCGGGCGGTCAGTCGGGTGGGGGCTCGGACAGCCAGCCGCCCATCGCGACTGTCCGGAAATGAGTTGTCAGGCCGAAGTTCTCGTCGATGACATGCAGCGCGATAGCCGGGTCGGGTGCGTAGTCCATGACGCGGTGAGGTGGCGTCACTTCCCATTCGCCGCCGAGGACGGAAGCCGTACTGGGACAGGTGATCATGGGTTTGCCCGCGAAGATCGTCGCGATGGGGGCGTGGGCGTGGCCGGTGAGAATGCCGACGATGCGTGGATCGCCCGCCACCACCGCGGCCAGCCGGCCGGGATCGGCGAGCGCGATGACATCGACCACGGGACTGAACACGTGCTTGGGCGGATGGTGCAGGGCCACCAGGATCGGCCCGTCCGGCGCCTCGGCGAGCGTCGCGCGCAGCCAGTCGAAGGTGTCCTCGCCCAGCAGGCCCGCGGGTTCACCGGGGATGCTCGAGTCGAGCATGACGACGGTGAGCGGCCCGACGCGGTGGACGCTGTTGACGGGAGTGGTCGAGGCGGGCTCGCCCAGCAGTGCGGTGCGGAAGTTCGCGCGGTCGTCGTGGTTGCCGGGCAGCAGGTACACGGGGATGTCCGCTTGCAGGGCAAGGCGTGCTTGCGCGTACTGCTCCGGCGTGCCGGAGTCGGTGATGTCGCCGGTCACCAGGATGACGTCGGGCCTGCGTGGCAGGTCCGCCAGGTAGCCCATCACCGCCTCCACCCGTTCGGCGTTGCGCGCGCTGAGGTCGAAGTGGGTATCGCTGAGCTGAGCCGCCAGGATCATCGGCAGTCGCTTTCTTCTCTGGGATCGCTCCGTTGCGTCAGAGTGCGCCGGTATGACTCATCGGCACCTCTCCAGGCTAGATGACCTGCGTTTATTCGTCTTCATGAGCCGTGCCACGGACCGAAACCCACGAGGTGGTCTGTGTCACCGCTCACCCGGGTGATTTCGCGGTTCGGGTGCGGTCGGCGAGCAGCTGTAGTACGCGCAGGAAAGTGTGGCGATCGGCGGCGGGTAGGTCGGCCAGTAGTCGCTTCTCCTGTTCCTGGATGTCGTGCTGGGCGCGGTCGCGCAGCTTCGCGCCGTCGGCGGTGAGCCGGATCAGGTTGACGCGCCGGTCGGCCGGATCGGGGTCGCGCAGGATCAGGCCGCGCTGCTGGAGGTCGTCGAGGACCGGGATGATCCGGGTCTTGTCCGCCCGGATCGTCTTGGCGAGCGCGGCCTGGGTGTGGACGGGCCCTTCGTCGAGTCCGAGCAGTACCACGTAGGCCCACATGGTGAGCCCGTGCCGGTCGAGGACGGGCCGCTCCGCCTCCGTCAGCGCACGGCCGAGCGGGACGAGCATGGCCGCGAGATCCGGCCGGGTCGCTTTCGGCATGGTCGAAATCTACCGCCGGACGGGTCGGTCGATGACCCTTGGCAGATCATAAGCATGAGCGTACGGTCAGCATATGCGTACTATCTCTGAGGAAGATCGACTTCTCCTGGTCCGGCACGAGCGCGCGGTGCGGCTGAGTATCGACGCGGTCGAGGCGGCGTCCGATTCCGCACTGTCGACCGAAACGCCCTGTGCCGGTTGGGATCTACGTGCTCTGCTGGACCACATGGGCACCCAGAATCGTGGTTTCGCCGCCGCCGCTCGCGGTGCGAACGCCCCGGCGGTCTGGGCGGTGCGCCCCGCGATCGATCCGATCGGCGACTACATCCGGTCCGCCCACGACGTCGTCGCGGCCTTCGCCGCCTGCCAGGCCCGCACCCTGCGTCTCCCCGAAATCCCACCGGGCGAGTTCCCGGTCGCGACCGCCCTCGGCTTCCATCTCATCGACAGCGTCGTCCATGCCTGGGATGTCGCCCGGTCGGTAGGCCGAGCGATCGACCTGGACCCCGACCTGGCCCCGACCGCTCTGCGGATCGCCGAAGCGGTCCCCACCGGCACGGCTCGCCGGCGCCCCGGCGCCGCGTTCGGCCCCGCGCTCGAGGTCGCGGACACGACGGCAACTCTGGACCGCATCTTGCGCGTTCTCGGCCGTGCGCCCGAGTGGCTGCCGAGCCGGGCGTGAGGGTGTCAGCCGGAAATCAGTTGTGCGGCGGTGTGGAGAAGCCGGGCGCTCTCGTCCGGGTCGGACGTGAACGGCTCCCAGAAATCGGGGCCGGGGGTGGCTTCCAGATCGAGCAGCGGTGGGGTGAGCCAGTCGGCGTCGAGGCCGAGTCGCCAGGAGTGCAGGTGGGTGCGGGGCAGCGCGGCGGTGCGGTCGAACAGCGGGTCGCCCAGGATCGGGTGGCCGATCCAGGCCAGCTGCACGCGGATCTGATGGCGGCGCCCGGTCACCGGCCGCAGGGCGAGCAGTGCGTGCTCGCCGTGCCGGGCGACCGTGCTGAACAAGGTGCGCGACGGATAGTTCTTCGCGGGCAGCAGATCCGCCTCGTCGACGAACCACCGGTCACCCTCGCGCTGGATCGCCTCCCGTGGCGCCGCGATCCGCACCCGGTTCTTGCGCCCCACGCTCAACGGCAGATCGATCTCACCGCCATCGGGCAGGTCGGCGCCCGACACGATCGCCAGATACGCCTTGCGCGCGGTCTGATTGTTGAACTGCCTGGTCAGCGGTCCGTGCGCGGCCAGATCGGTAGCCAGTAGGACCAGTCCCGAAGTCACCTTGTCGATCCGGTGCACCGGATACAACTGCGTTCCCGCCGCCTGTGCCAACTCCACCAGATCGGTGTCGTGTCGCTCCCCGGTCACCGAGATCCCCGACGGTTTGTTCAACGCGAGCACCGCGTCATCGGCGAACACGGTGTACTCCTCGCGCACGCTGCGCCAATCCAAGTCCACTACAACACCCTAGGCAACGGTGTGCCGGCGCCGCTCGACGGCTGGTCAGCGGGCCGCCCCGCCGGAGCTGTGCACCTCGAAGCTGTGCACGTCGCGATCATGCCTGCCGCAGGCGGTGGGGGCGTAGGCGGTTGAAACCGCGAACGCGGACGCTGCGCAGGTGGCGGATGGCGAATTCGGGGTGGTCGTCGAGGGCCGAAGCCGCGGCGTCGTCGATGAGGATGTTGCCCGGCCGGGCAACGCCGGTCAGGCGGGCGGCGATATTGACCACCGAGCCGTAGAGGTCGCCGAAGCGTTGCAGCACCTCGCCGTAGGCGAACGCCACGCGCAGTTCCGGCGTGCCACCGACGAGCATGGTCGACTCCTGGATGGCCAGCGCGATGCGGGCGGCGGCGGCCGCGGTCTCGGCGGCGAACATCACCTCGTCGCCGACGTTCTTGATCACCCAGCCGCCGTTGTCGGTGATCGCCGAGGTGGTGGTCGATTCGAAAGCTTCGAGGAGCGTGGACAATTCGTCGGGGTGCAGGTGCCTGGTGAGCCGGGTGAAGCCGACCATGTCGGCGAATCCCACCGCCAGCGTCCGCATCGAACCTTCGCCCTGCGCCTCGCTCGACCTGGCGACCGCGGCCGCCAGGTGCCTGCGCCACACGTACGACTGCAACTGGTCGATGCTCGCCATGGTGGATTCCGTTGCGGCGCTGATCCGTTCCGTCAGCGGAATCGCGGGATCGGCCGCGGCGACGCGTGCCTTGATCTCGGCCAGCACCAGGTCGGCCTGCCACTCCGCCAGCCGCGCCATGCCCTGGCCGATCGTCCGCGCGGCCGCGGCCTGTTGCCGAATATCGGACGAGGCAACAACTTTCATACTCCGAAAGTTGGTGACCGCGGTGATATCGGTCTGCGTGAAGTCGACCTCGTCGTCCTCATTGGCCGGAAAACCCAGCGCCGTCCAGAGCCGCCGCGACTCCGACTCCGGCACCCCCGACTGCTCGGCCACCTGCGTGCGCGTATATCGACGCGGCCCACCGAGCAGCGCTTCCTCGATACTGCGCTGCACCAATTCGGTCATCTCGGGCTCCGACATACTCAGACTCTACGACTGCGCCGCGCGAGTGACAGGCATCCTCGTCTCCACATTGGCAACGTTCATAAATCCGGGTCGGTGACACCTGGCACAACGCCGTCCTGCCTGGTAACCCGTGACCTGGTCGCTTACCTGCCGGTGCGCAACGGATGGCGTAAGTGCGTACTTGTCCGCCTGCGGACCCGAATCGACACTCGGTCCAGGCGGGTCGTCCGATCGACCTCGCGGACAGGAGTGGACATGATCAAGAAATCGGTGACGGTGCTGGGCACCGGGTCGATGGGCAGCGCGCTGGCCACCGCCTTCCTCGCCGCGGGCTACCGCACCCAGGTCTGGAACCGCAGCCACGAACGAACGACGCCCCTGGTGGACGCGGGCGCGACCGCGCACGCCGACATCGCCGATGCCGTCGCCGCGAGCCCGGTGATCATCTCCTGCCTCACCACCTTCGCCGCTACCCGAGAGAGCCTGCTCGGCGTCGACGCGCTGGCGGGCCGCGACCTCATCACCCTGAACAGCGGAACACCCGATCGGGCAAGGGAATTCGCGCATTTCGCGCATTGCTCAGGTGCACGCTTTCTCGGCGGTGCGATCAAGAATGTACCTGCGGCCGTAGGTGATCCGCAGACGCTGCTGTATTTCGGTGGCGATCGCGACGTGTTCGACACGCACGCCGCTACCCTGCGGATACTGGGTGGCGATCTCGAATTCCTCGGTGCCGAACCGGATCTGGCCGCGCTCTACGAATCCGCCGTCGGCGCGACCCTGCTCCCCGCGCTGCTCGGCTTCCTCGAAGGCGCGGCGGTATTGGCCTCGCGCGGACTGGCCGCGTCGACGATGGTGCCCTATTCGGTGAAGTGGTTGCAGATGATCGAGTCGCTGCTCCCGGTGCTGGCGGGCGAGATCGACGACAGGGACTACACCCGCCTCGGCTCCTCGGTCGAGCTGTTCCACACCGCCGTCGCCGACGATGTGCGGCTCGGCGCCGAAACGGGCGTCGACCTGTCCTGGCACGCCCCGATGCACGAGCTACTGGACCGCGCGGTCACCGCGGGGCACGGCGCGCAGAGCATCACCGCGGTGATCGAGCTGTTGAAGGCGCGTCAGCGCAGCACGCTGTAGGTGGCCGACAGGGTGAAGCCGTGCTCGCCGACCTCGCAGCTCACCGTCCCCTGATAGCCGACGCCGCAGGTGGTGTTCTCCCGCGTGATCCGGTGACCTTCGGGGAGCACCTTCGCGGCCGGGTGGGTGAAGATCGGGCTGTCGGCGTCGACGAAGTGCGCCGCTTCGAGGATCCCGACCCGGAGCTGGTCGGTGCCCGCGGGCGCGTCGATCGGGACCGCGTCACACCCGGCCGGGCCGTTGTTCCAGTAGATGGCGCAGTGCCGTCCATCGGGCGTGGTGAAGAAGACGGTGCCCGCGTATTCGGGTTCGGGAACCTGGTAGTCGACGGGGTCTACCGGCGTGTAGTCACCGAGTCCCGACTGCGCGGCGGCCGGTCCCGCGGCCAGGAAACCGGCGGCCAGCGCGGCCCCGGACAGAACGGTGAGTGCGGATCGGATCAACATGGACGTCCTCCCTCGACTTGTTGTACCCGGTATTTCGCCGCCCCGACGCACCTCGTTAACCAACCGAACAATTCCCTTCGCATGATGCGATGCACGCGTATCCGCCGCTACCTTCTACGCTGGCTGCCATGTCGTCACCCGCTCTCGGCGAGTTCCTTCGTACCCGGCGCGCCCGCATCCAACCCGCCGCCGTCGGACTGAGCGAATACGGTCGCCGCAGGATGGTCGGATTGCGTCGCGAGGAAGTGGCGCAGCTGGCCGGTATGAGTGTGGATTACTACACCCGGTTGGAGCGGGGGCGCGATGAGGATTACCCCGATTCGGTGCTCGACTCCGTTGCCCGCGCCCTACGTCTCGACGCTGCCGAGCGCGACCACTTCTACACGCTGGTTCGTCCCGCCGACCCCGACTACAACTACGCCCCGACCGTTCGCCCCGGCACCCGGCTGCTGCTCCACTCGATCACGACGCCCGCGTTCGTGCTCGGGCGCCACATGGAAGTGCTGGCCTGGAACGACATGGGCGACAAGGTCTTCGGCTTCGACGCGGTCACCGACCCCGAACGCAATCTGGCTCGCTTCACGGTGCTGAACCCCGCGGCGGGCGTGTTCTATCCCGACTGGGAACCGGTTGCCGCGGAGACCGCCGCCTATCTCCGTCGCCAGGTGGACCGCTGCCCGCGCGATCGCAGGCTGACCTCACTCATCGACGAACTCACCGCCGCCAACCCGGTGTTCCACCGCATCTGGTCGATCCACACCCCGGCAGGCAATACGCACGGCGACAGGCTGATCCAGCATCCGTTGGTCGGCCGGATCGAATTCGGTTACGAGACATTGGCTTTGCCGGGTGATCTGGATCAGCTGCTGGTGGTGTACACCGTGCACCCGGATTCGGCGGCAAGCCAGGCGGTCGCCGCGTTGGGTGCGCGGGAACTGGTCGGCGCCAGCTGACCGGGCAGTTCACACCGGGGTTGGAACCGCTTGCTCGCGAATGAGACGCTCGAAGCATGACGATCGAGGAAGTAACCGACTACGTGACCGGCCTCGGCGGAGTGCTGGTGCTGCGGCCGACCGAGGGGAGTGAGGCTCCCGAGATCAGCTGGGGCGACACCTTCTTCTACTACGCCCCCGACGGCGTCGTTCCCGCCGGTCAGCCCTTCGCCACCATCGTGACCAAGGACTACCCCGGCGACGAGACATCCGACCTGAACCGCCCCGGCAGCTTCCGCGTCAATATCGCCGTGAGCAAGACGACCTTCGCCGCAGCGGCCGCCCCGACCGACGCGAGCATCGAGGACACCGTCGTCGCCCACCCCCTCTACGCGGCCGCGAACTGGCTCGCGGTGGTGAATCCGTCGACTGCCACCGAAGCGACGGTTCGCGAGTTGTTGCGCGAGGCCCACGACCTGGCACGCACCCGATCCGAGCGACGCGCGGCCGAATAGCCGGACTCGGCAGTCGCTCTTGGTTTGCTGGTGACATGGTTGCGACGGCCCGGTCGCATGGTCGCGGTTTATTCCCTCCGGCGCGGTACCTTTCAGATACCAACGAAAGGGGAGGTCATGTCAGTACATCTCCGGCCTGTGCGTTCGCTGTCCAGCGTCAGGTTCGGACCCGTCGAATTGATCACCGGCGGATTGCTGTCGACAGCGGCGGCGCTGACGATGGTCGGCCCCCTGATCGCCGCGCTGCTGATCCGCCGCAGCGGCGCGGGCCGAACCCACCCCAGCGCCCCCCTGATCCTGCTGACCCTCGCCATCGCCCTCGCGATCATCGTCGCCCTCACCATGTTCGCCATCGCTCGTCGTCGCCGACGTTCCGGTTCGTCCTGGCGACCTGCGGAAACCGGTGGGGCGTAACCGGATCGGCTATCCTGGTGGCGATCAGGGAGGCTGCTCATGCCCATCAAGTTTCGTCAGCGCAAATCCTTCGGACCGCTGAAGTTCAACTTCACCCAAGCGGGCCTGTCGTCCTGGGGGATCAAGATCGGCCCCTGGTCCTGGAACTCCCGCACCCGCAAGAACAGCGTCGACCTCCCCGGCCCCCTGAGCTGGCGCCAACGCTGATCGGGCGCCGCCCGCGTTGCTGGTGTGCCCACCGGCCGAAAGCCGCCGCTCGGCCCGTAGTGCCGCCCACCGCAACGCCTGTCCACGCAAGGCGCGCGGAGGTCGAGGGCTGGGTGCAGTCGGCGTCGGGTCGCAACGCATCTCACCTCGTCAGTTCGGCGCGAAGGCGATCGAATGCTCGGTGTGTGGGGGCACGGTCGAGGAACGCGGTGATCTGGGCCGAGCAGTTCTCGACAGTGCCGGTGCTGGTGTCGAGTTCCAGGTCGTAGGTCCGGTGGGCGTGAACCGAATGGATCTGGCCGGCCGCGGTGCCGACGCGGCGATCGCCCCGTTGCTGTTCTCGGCGTTGTAGTTCGTCGAGTGAGCAGTGCACGCCGACGAAGACGACGTCGATGCCGTGCATGACCGTCAGACAATCGCGCAGCCGCCACGGCTCGCTCAGGACGTGGTCCATGACGATGTCGTTGCCCGCCGAAGCCATCGCGGCGACGGCGCGGTGGAACCCCGCTCGGGTCCGTCGCAGGACAACGGCGAGTTCGGCTGGATCCAGCTCATGGGTCCGCGATTCCGACCGCATCGCGCCGATCATGTCGACGCCCATGTGAAAGAAGGGCCGTTCGAGGTCGGCCAGCAACTGCCGCGCGATGCTCGACTTGCCCGAACTCGATACCCCATTGAGAAGAACGACTTGACCGGGCCGTTCCATACGACCCCAGGAAACCGGCATCCGTCCAGCCAAGCAGAACGGGAAAGGAAACTGGCGATTTCGTCGGCCTTGCGCCGGTTATGCCCTCCGAACGCTCGTGTCGGTTTCGTCCAAGACAGGGTGGGGGAGCGTTCCCTAGGCTGGCCGCAGGCAGTTTCCGACGCTCGTATTCAGGAGGATTGTGATGGCACGCGAACTGGTTTACACGGGATTCATGTCGCTCGACGGCGTGGTGGACTCGCCCGGTGGGAAGGTCGAGGGGCATCGCAGTGGCGGGTGGGTGATGGAGACCGAGTTCGTGCCGGAGGCGTATTCGCTCAAGGGTGAGGAACTCGCCGACACCACCGCGCTGATGTTCGGTCGCCGCAGCTACGAGGCGTTCGCCCCGATCTGGCGCGATTCCGAGGATCACGCCGCCTACAAGGAGCTGCCCAAATATGTTGTCTCCTCCTCGCTCACCGACGACGCGCTGATCGAGGGCTGGGGCGAGATCACCATCCTGCGCTCGACCGAGGACATCGAAAAGCTGAAGCAGACCGACGGCGGCCCGATCTACATCCACGGCAGCGCCGAACTGGCACAGCGACTTTCGGACGCCGACCTGATCGATCGATACAATCTGCTCGTGTTCCCGGTGCTGCTCGGCGCGGGCAAGAGCCTGTTCGGCCGGGCCGACCGACCCAAACAGCAGCTGCGCCTGCGCGACTCGGCGACATACTCCAACGGCGTCGCCAAGATGGTCTACGACGTGGTGCGCTGAGTGAGGTCCAGCGCGATCGCACCACTGGCACCCTCGCGCAGCTGCCCCGCCGTCCGGCCGACGAAGCGGCGCAGCGCGCGGGCGAGGTGGGGCTCGTCGTAATAGCCGAGCTTGTCGATGACATCGCCCGGCGTCTCGCCCGCGCTCAGCAGCACCGCCGCGGTGCGGGCCCGCTCGATCTGACGGACCGCGCCCTGGGTGAGGCCCGTCGCCGCCCGGAAGCGACGCTCGAGCGTGCGCTCGGTGATCGCGGGTGTCAGACCACGCAGCGTGTCGGCGACCAGGGCATCACGGACCACGACGCCCTGGCCGACCAGCCGCTCGACCAGCGCTTCCGCGTCGTCGAGGCGCGGTGTCTCCCATCGGTCGCCGTCCAGCCAGAACCCGCGTGCGGTCACATCGGGCAGGACGATCCCACTGTCGACCAGGGTTGTCGCGGTCACCGCGCGCAGCGAGGTGCCGACGGCGAACTGGATTCCGACGAAGTCGGCCCCCTCGGGAACGGGTGCGGTGCTGGTGGCGACTTCCGGCCCGGTGACCGCCGCGAACGGCACACCCTGCTGCTCCCAGAACACCAATCCCCAGGTCTCGGTCGCCACGGATGTCATCTCCGCGACCTGCTCACTGCGGCAGGTCCACACCGACTCCACCCAGGGCGAGTCCGATAGTCGGGTCTCGAACACCAATCCCACCATCGCGATCCTAATCGCGCGGGTTGCCGGATTCAGGTGAAGTCGGCCTGGTCGGTGAGTTCTACGGGAGCGGCAGGCAGGAGCTTCCGGTATTCAGACCGCGCCCTACGACCTCGACCGTGATGTAGTCCGTGGAGGTGTACTGCCCGGGCTTGAACTGCTGGGCGACAAGGTTTTGACGACCGGTGTACTCGGGTGTCCAGTCGAACGTCGCGGTGCCGTTCTCCGGATGGTAGACGGCGACCCCGAGCTGCTTGCCGTTCCCTGGCACCGAACCACCGCTGATGCCGATGGTCACCTCGCCGGCCTCGGAAACCGGTGCGTCGACACCGACGGTGACCGTGTAAGCGCAGCCGGTGCGCAGGCCCTCGGCAGGCTGCTCCACACTCACTCCGGTCACTGCCGCGGTCGCATTCGGTGCGGCGGTCAGCATGGCGGGCACGGCGCCGAGCATCACAGCGATGCCGAATCGGCGAATCGGAAGATTCATGGGATTTCCCTTCTGCGCGTGGTTCAACATTCGCATGATCAGGCCGGCCGCAGTGGGCCGATGAAGGTACCCGCGTGGGTGGCGGCGTCTTGACGGACGACGCTGCCGACCTGCGGCCACGGCACCTGCAACTGGGTGGTGGTGTCGGGCGGGGTCAGGACGATCGTGGTGGGTGTCCAGCCTTCGGGTCCGTCCGAGAGATAAGTGAGTTCGCTGCTCACGGCCGCGCCGGGGGCGACCGTCACGGGGGCGAAACCGGTTTCCTGGCGTGGCAGCGAGTAGTTCGGCCCGTAGGCCGGATGGTCGGGCCCGGCCAGGTCGACGCCCGGGTAGCCCTGGACCAGGCAGCTCTGTTGGGACGTGTTGGTGAGCACGATCCGCAGGGTGTTCTGCTGGGTCGAGGGCGCCGAGTCGTGCTGGGTGGTCGCGGTCAACATCTCGGCCGAACAGATCGGCAGCTGTGCGGAACCGATGGCCGGGACCATGAACATCGCCGGAACTGCCACTGCCACAACCGCTATCGCTCGCTTCGTTCTCACCGTGGAGTTTCCTTTCGTGCAGATTTCGATTCGGGACGTGGGTAGATCGAGACGTCGAGCTTGTCCGTTAACCTCGCTAACGATGTTCCCCATACACGGTGTGGATAACCCGGGGGGTGTGACTCGGTCATGCACCGAATCCGCCGTCACCCGAGTGTGTCAGCGATGTGCGGATAGCGACGATGCGGACCGGACCTCGCCGATCTCGCCGACGCGCTCGCGCCGTGACTCGGCCGGCGCGCGAACGCCGAGTCGATACCGCGGGGTGAGTGCGTTGCCGTACCGCAGTGGGATGTCGAGGGGTGTTCGGCATCGATAGGTTCCCGGTGATGCGAAAGGGGAACGATGCGATACACGATCCTGGCCGCGGTGCTCGCGCTGGTCTCGACGGTCTGCGGGTGCGACGCCGAACCCCGCGCGGACACTTTGCGACGCGACGTCGAGGCGATCGCGGCGCTGGGAACTACGGGAGTGCAGGCCAGGGTCGTGGGCGTCGGGACCCATCAGGCCGCGGTGGCGGGTCACTCGAATGCTTCTGCCCTAGAAGCGGTTTCGCCCGAGGGATACTTCCGGATCGGAAGCTTGACCAAGACGATGGTCGCCACCGTGGTCCTGATGCTGGTCGGTGAACGTCGTCTCTCGCTCGATGACACCGTTCAGCACTGGCTGCCGGATATGGTGCGCGGCAACGGAAATGACGGTGCGAAAATCACAGTTCGGCACCTTCTCCAGCACACCAGCGGTATTCACGAGAGCCCGCCCGAAATGGCCACTGCCGAGGACTATTACCGGCTCCGCTATCAGGTGCGTGATCCGCGCGACACGGTGGCGGCTGCCATGCGGCACGCACCCGATTTCGCGCCGGGTGCGGGGTGGTCGTACTCCAACGTCGGCTATGTCCTGCTCGGCCTGATCATCGAGCAGGTGGCAAACCGGCCCTGGTACGACGAGATCTCCGCACGGATCCTCGAACCACTCGGACTGCGTGACACCCGCTGGCCCGGCGACGCACCGACGTTGCCCGACCCGCACGCGAACGGGTATCAGCAATTCGAGGTCGACGGTCCGCTGATCGATGTCACCGAACTGGTGGACGCCGACGCCTCCGCCGGCTACGTCTCCACCACCGCCGATGTCGGCACCTTCTACCGAAGTCTGCTCGGCGGAAAACTGCTGCGACCCGAAGAGCTGGCTCAGATGCGGACCACGGTGCCGGTCGAGGGCGTCACCGGGCTGGTCTGGCCCGGCGCGAGCTACGGCCTCGGCCTGTTCGCGGTGCCGCTGTCGTGCGGCGGCGCGTATTGGATGCACAACGGCGGTCAGACGGGATTTCTCACCAACGCCGGAGTGACCGATGACGGTGGCCGAAGCGTCGTGGTCTCACTGTCTGCCACGCTCGCTGTCGGTGAGGATGTCACGCAGAGCAAGGGATTCGCGCAACTGCGGACGGTCGGCGAGCTGGTGGACCACGCGCTCTGCGAGAAATAGACCGGCGGCCTTCGGGCCGATTATCCGGCCGGGCAGGGCACCGGGCGAGGGTGTTGTGGATCGAGGGCGTTGAGCAGGTAGGCGGCTGCGCGGGGATCGGCGACGATACCGAGGTGATCGGCCCTGTCTTGCGAACAGCCTTCTTGCAGAACGATATTCGTCACCCCGTCGCCGGGCAGCAGGCCGGACGTATAGGGCAGGACGACCTGGTCGTGGATGGTGACGATATTGGTGTAGCTGATGCCGGGGACATACATGCCGTCGGAATGCAGGTCGACCATCAGTGGCGAACCTGTCTGGGCTTCCTTCCCGGAGGGCTGGGCGGCCAACGCCGCTTCGAGGGCTGGGCCGACACCGAGCTGGGCGGCGTATTCGCGGGCGGTGGCCAACTGATCGCCGAAGGTGCCACTCCATACCGGAGCCAAGGAGACGTAGTTCTCGATCAGGGACGCACCCCCGAATCGTTTCGCGTAATAGTTCGGCAGCAGCGTGCCCAGGGAATGGCCGACGATATCGACCTTCTCGGCGCCGGTCGCCGCCTGTACCCGCTCGATGAAACCGCCGATGGTGCGCGCGTTCTGCTCCGGGGTGCCGGTCATCCCGCCGAGCGCCGAAACCGGCCATGGCAGGTCGAGAGCGCCGTAGGTCAGCGCGAAGACGCAGTAGCCTTCGTTCACCAGCAGCGGAACGATGGTGCCCCAATTGGTTTGGGCGCCGGCGCCGGCTCCGCCGTGCACCATCACCACTGGATTCGGGTGTGCCGCAGTGGGTTTGCAGTCCCAGTCATTGCTGCCGGGCAGCGAGCCGCCGGGATGAGCCAGCTCGGCACGAATGCCACTCCACGTGCTGTATTCCACCGGTAGTTCCGCCTGCGCGGGCCCGGCGCCCACACCCACCGTCACTGCTGCCGCGCACAGCAACGACCTGATTCGCCATCTCGACATGATGAAGCCCCCATTAGAACGTGTTTCAATTCTGTCCTTCGGGGTGACTTTAGCGTGGAATCAGGATCATGCCTGGGGTTTGCCCCAGCACAGCTCGGCGGTCGGTAGGTCGTCCGAAACCCAGTTCTTCCATTGCTCGTCGCTGGGATTCGAGGTGAGTTTGTCGCAGAGCGCGTCCCACCACGCGGCGGGCGCCGGAAGCTGCCATATCCCACCGCCCACGAAAGGAGGCTTGCCGTCCAAGGAGACCCGTTGGGAAACAACGAAAACACGACGTCCGTCCTTGCTGAATTCAAGAATGGGGGTCGAGCCGGCCGGGATGGTGGCGATCGGTTCGCCGATCTGACGTCCGGTGTCGGTGTCCCAGAACCGCAGCGTGCGGTCTCTCGAGGTGGAGACGAGGTACTTGCCGTCGGGGCTGTAGCCGACAGAATCAACGCGCTTGTCGTGGCCTTCGAAAGGCAGCCCGACGGGGTCGCCGCTTTCGGCGTCCCATTGGCGGATCGTCTTGTTGTCTGCGACCGCGATGCGCCGGTCGTCATGACTGAGCGTCATGCTCGTGAAGGAGCCCTTCATTACCTTGCCGACCGATTGCCTCGTAGCGGTATCCCAGATGCGGACGGAATCGCTGCTGAGGGAATACAAGCGACGGCCGTCCTCGCTGAACGCGATTTCGTGCACGCGATTCTTGTGCCCTGTCAACGGATCACCGATCTGCCGCCCCTCGGCCCAGTCCCAGAGCCGGACCGTATTGTCACTACTTCCAGTCGCGAGTGTCTTCCCATCCGGGCTGAAGTCGACCGTTTCTATCGTGTCCTGGTGCCCTTTCATCGGCGCTCCACGCTGCAGCCCATTCGCTACATCCAGGACTCGGATATCGTTGTCCCGGCCCACAACCGCGAGCCAGCGTTCATCCGGGCTGAAGGAGAGCTGGGCGCCTCCCCGGAGGGCCTCGGAAACGATCGCGTCCCCAACCTGCTCACCGGTGTCGGCGTCCAGCCGCCGTAGCGCGCTGTCACGAAGGATCACGATTCGCGGCTGATCCGCGTGGTTATCCATTCCGTAGCCGCTCCCCAGCGCCGCAAGCTCAACCGCTCTGCTGCCGCCTAACTCGGTGGCCAGCGCGGCATCGGGATCGGTGTGGAATACCTGGGCGGTGTTGTCGGCTACAGCAACGATCCGATTGCCGTCAGGGGTGAAGGCGACGGAGTGGACGGCTGCTTTGAGTTCGAGCGGATTGCCGACCGGCTGACCGGTGTTCGGGTCCCACATTCTTACGGTTTTGTCGCTGCCACCCGTAACGACCCGGCCCCCGTCCGGGCTGAACGCCACTGAATCGACGGCGCCGAAATTGCCGGTTACCGGGTTCCCGACTGCGGCGCCGGTATCGGCGTTCCAGATCCGCAACGGTGTGCCTGCGCTCAACAATGTACCGAGGCCAACGGTGTGTCCGCCGGCGGCGATGAAGTGTCCGTCGGGACTGAAGCTCAGGCTCCATATCGCTTCGCCCTCGGCGATGCGCGGGTCGCCGACAGGTACCGTTTCGCCGAGTGCCGCGCCGCTATGGGCGTCCCAGAGCTTTACAGTCCGCTCGGTACCCGCGGACGCCAGACGCTTCCCGTCCGGGCTGAACGCCAGCGCCCACACCTTCGCACCGGGCCCGCTCAGCGATGGACCTATCTGCTGTCCGGTCCGGGCGTCCCACAAACGCGCGTGATCTCCATAGCTCGCGGCGACCCGACCACCATCCGGACTGACGACAGCGGTCGGCAGCCAGTCCGCTCCGCCCGTTAGAGGCGGCCCGATCGGCTTGCCCTCGGCCGAGTCCCAGATCCGAACGATGTCGTTTCGGTCGTTCAATGCGAGATACCGCCCGTCCGGGCTTGCGGCCTCGAGTGTGCCGTCGGCAACGAACGGCTCTCCGCGCGGCTTCCCCGCCTCCGTATCCACCAGCTTGATTCCGGACGGTGTAGGTGTGGCAATCCACCGGCCATCGGCACTGAGCACGCCGCCCTGCGCAGACAGGTCGATGACCTTGTGCAATCGCGCCTCGTTCCGCAATGTCGTCACCAGCGCGCCGAGGTCGGGATCGGTCGAGATTTGCTGTGCTGCGAGCAGTTTGTCGAGTGCCGCCAGCTCGCTGCCGGGCTGGCCGCCGGCCAGCATCGACTGCGCCTGTGAGGTCAGTCGCCCGGCGAGTGCCTCTCTGCTTCGAGCAGCGGCATCATCGCGGGCGATGTCGGCCGATCGCCAATTGATCGCGGCCAGGACAGCGAGCACGACGGATACGACGCACACCATTGCCAGGACAGTTGACAGCCGCCTGAGTCGCCGTCCCGCCCGCCGCTCGTCGTCGAGTTCGGCCTCACGCCGGGCGGCAGCGTCGAGCAGGGCTCGCTTCTCCCTTTCCGCATGGGCCGCCTGCGCCGCGCGCACTTCCTCCGCGCGTCGCCGGTCGCGGTGGTCGCGTACGACGCCCGTGAGCACATCGTGGGTCAGTTCGATCCGTTGCGCGCCGTGGTATTCCTCGAGCCGCACCAGGCGCGAGCCGATCAGCCGAGCGAGTTCGTCGTCTGTCAGCCGTGACGGCACCGCGTCCTCACGGGCGTAGCTGTCGCGGAAACCCTTCTCGGTGATCAGTTCCGACTCGATGAACTCCGCGACTCGCGGTGACAGATCACGCACGCACGACGCGTAGTAGTTCGACAAGATGTCGCGCTTGGCATCCTCGACCAGCTGCTCGTCGAAGTGCGCGCGCCCACGACGCTTGCGCTCTTCGTTGAGCTCGCGGCAGAACAGGCTCAGCAGCGCGGGCTCCACGTCGGAGGCCGCGAGGTTGTCATCGATGTCGACCCACGAGGTATCCCGGCCGAGGTGAAGGTCCTCGCCGGCGATGATGCTGACCACTCGATGCGCGAGAGCATCGGTGATCAGATGCTCGGCCGGGTTGTGGACCGCCTCGAACGCCGCATCGGTGCGGAAGGGAAGCAGCCGCATCCGTGACCGTCCCAGCGCGGGAATGAGCGGGCACCATTCCTCGAGGTTGGGCAGAAAGTCCTCCCGCAACGTGATCAGCAACTTGAAGTCTTGTGACCGCAACCGGAACCGGCCTGCCTCGGCCTCATCGTTGTCGATCCGGGCAGCCACATCGTCGGAAATCCGGTTCTCCGCGAGGTCGCCGAGGTCGTGCATGAATTCCCGGACGAGATCTGGAACGCGCTCACCGAGGGTGAAGAGTTCCTCGAACTGGTCGAGAACGATCACCGGCGTGAGCGGATAGTTCTGTGCACTCCAGAGCTCGAAGTCTTTGCGATGCAGATACTCCCAGAGCGATTCATCGTCGCCGGGCAATATCGCATCGGGCGCTTCGGCCCGGATCGAGTCGCGCACCGATCGGTGTAGCTGGCGAGACAGTGCCGCCGCGTTCGGTGTGAGATCCAAGCGTATGTAGATCGGCAGGAAGTGCTCGTTGCGCAGTGCCGGAAAGAGGCCGGCTCGCAGCAGCGAGGTCTTTCCGAGACCGGACCGCCCGTACAAGATCGTGACCGGGGCATCGCGGACGTGGTTCAGCAAGGACTCCGCTTCACGGTCGCGCCCGAAGAAGAACGCCTGCCCGTTTTCCTCGAAGGACTCCAGGCCCGGCCACGGGTTCTCGCTGTCGAGTTGCCCCGCTCGCGTGACGGCAGTCATGCCGCTGTCCGCCGCATCGCGCGGATTTCGTCCTTCAGCACGGCGATGAGCCCCGCATCCGGCTCACCGCCGGGTGCCCTGCCGAAGTGCAAGCGCCCGAAGCTGTCCGGCATCTGCCGGTAACGGCTCGGGTTGAGATCGTAGTTGTCGTCGATAACCACGGGCACGATGAAGCGGCGGCTCGGGATGGAGCGTGCGCGATCTGCCGCCTCGTACCATTCTTTGAAAACGTAGCCTTCCTCCGCGTGCTCGGTGTTCGCGGAGATGATCGGGACGAACAGACGGACGGTTCGGCGGATGCTGCACAGAATCTCGTGTTCCCACGCATCTCCTGGGCTGAGCCGCCGCTCGTCGAGCCACACGTCACCGCCGAGACTCGTGATGGCGTCACAGACCCGCTTGGCCGCGTCGGCGTCCTCCCGCATATAGCTGATGAAGATCGTCGGAGCGTCCGGAAGCGGGCGAAGGGCGTCGCCAACCGCGTCATGGCGCCTCGGAGTGGTCTGCTGCACCCAGCGCGCGCGTAGTTCCGCGACAAAGGTCGCCGGGTCGATGTCCAGTTGCTGGACCAGCGTCTTGCGGCAGTACGTCGCGAAAAAACTCGACAGGGAAGGTTCTCGTGACGCCGAGCAGCCGGCGAGAAAGAATGGAATGCGTTCCAGCGACAGCCGGGTATTGCTGGACATCCGCAGGAGGAACCGTCCGAGCCAGTCGGGGATCTCGCAGCCGATGAAGAGTAGGGGATGTTCCTTCAGTTGGTAACCGACCCAGTCGGGAAGGCTCGCCTTTTCGCTGAGTAATGCGTGCAGCCACTCCAGCCGGTCCTCCTCATGGATCGCATACTGAGGGGTGGAGGCCGCTTGACCGTACAAATTCAGAACGACGGTATCGGCGGGCGTGGCCGGTTGGGCATTTCGCGACTGTTCACTGGTGGATTGATTGGGAGAGAACGAAATCTCCCGCGCGCCTTGCCTTCCCTGGAAACGGACCTCGTTCACTGCCTTCGCGAGTACTCGGTCGGGCGTCGTGCTCACGAACAAGCGCAGGTCATCGATCGCGGCGAGGTTTCGAAGTGCGTCGCCGGGCTCTGGATCGACCTCCACGATGATGTCGTTGATGACGCGATACAACCGCTCTATCTCGTCTTGGCCGCGCTCGCGCAGGAACGCCGCCACCGCCGCATCCATGGTGGTCGGTCCGGGCGGCACGGAGAGGTTCCAGCGTTCGGCCAGGCGCTGGCCGATGAGTGTGGTGAATGTCTGATCAGCGTCGCCGATATCGACCCTGGTCACGTCGGGCCCCACAACCGGCACCAGAACCCGCTGCCGGATATGCGCGAGAAGATCGTCCCAGAAATCGTCGTTCATGCCCAAACACTCGATCCGGATTGCGCCACAAAACGCCCGGCCACGCCGGGTGGCGCAGCACCAGCGTGGAATGTCCCGAGAACGCGTTCAGTACCGAATCAACAGTAGGCTCCGACGTAATCGCGTCGTAGAGTAGTCGGCTACTCGAACTTCGCCGAGCATCAGGTCACCGGGCTGGAGCCGCAGTGCGCTGTGGTGCCCTCGGCAGGACACACAAAACACAGACAACCGGAAAACGCCTGGTCATAGTTGGTCATTGTCTGATCTGAGTCTATCGCCCTGGTGTGGCAGGTCGCCTGCTGCTCCAACTTTTGGACGTATCCTGGGCGGCGTACATCCGAGATGAAACGGGCGTGACGACATCAGAGCTTGATCGGCGGGGTCCAGTCCGTGCTCGCTCAGCTTCGGCCTCGGCTTCCTGCCTGGCCTTCACATCTCGTGTCCGTGGCGGCGTGCGCACCGAGATATTCGGTCTGAGCTGCCGGTGCTTCGGCGTCGATAAACCGAGTGCCGTTGGGGGAGGTGAGAACACACGGTCCCCTCCATCGGCTTGCGCGAGGGAAAACCAGTTCGCCGATCTCCCCGGCCCCACCGAGGTCGCGTACCGGAGCTGCCCGAGCGGGTGACGGGGGACTCCGGCACAGTGTTGCCATGGGTTCGTCGGTCGCTGATTCTCTCACTGTCGCCACATTCAACGTGAACGGAATCCGCGCGGCACGTCGTCGTGGATTCGACCAGTGGTTGCGGGCGCGGTCGGTCGACGTGGTCGCGTTGCAGGAGTTGCGTTGTCCCGCATCTGATGTGGGCACTTTCCCGGGCTATTCGGCGGCGGTGGACGTGGGTTCGGTGGCCGGTCGTAACGGTGTGGCCGTACTGACGAGGGTTTGCGCCGCTGCCGTGCGGACGTGGGTGACCCACCCACCCCGGGCCCGCGGACTCGGTGAGTTCGCCGCACAGGGACGCTATATCGAGGTCGACCTGGCCGACCGGCCGGTGACGGTGGCCTGTCTGTATCTGCCCAAGGGTGGTCTGCCCTCGCATCTCCAGCGCCCGGGATCTATGCGCGAACAGCCCGACGGTGGGGTCAAGTACGAACGGAAGCAGAGGTTCCTCGCGGCGTTCGCCCGCGAAGTGCATCGGAACCGGCTCGCGGCGCTGAGCGCGGGACGCGAGTTCGTCCTCACCGGGGATCTGAACATCGCGCACACCCGGCACGATGTGACCAACTGGCGTGCCGCCCGCACGATGGACGGATTCCTGCCTGCCGACCGCGAGTGGTTCAGTTCGATTCTCGGCACGCGCCGACTCGTCGACGTGGTGCGACAGGTGCACGGCGATCGCCAGGGTCCACTCACCTGGTGGAGTTGGGCGGGTCGATCGTTCGCCAAGGATGTGGGTTGGCGCGTGGACCACCAACTCGCGACACCCGGTCTCGCCCGCCTCGCCACGTCTGTCGTCGTCGACAAGGAACCGTCACCCGCCGAGCGCCTCTCCGATCACGCCCCACTCGTGGTGACCTACTCGGCAATGCCTGACTGAAGGAAAAGTAGTATGGGGCAGTTGATTTATGGCCGGACCAGGAGCGATGTCAAGCGTTGGCCTTCTGACCCTGCGGCTCAAGTGGCTCTGGGGCTCTACCTGGATCAATTGCCACCGGTGTCGATGTCGATGTCGGCGTCGAATCTCTTCAATGGGGACGGTCTGAACCTTTCCCGCTCTGATGTATCGGGTTTGTTCTTGGAGGGCGCGTCCTTGAATGGGGCCGATCTGACTTCGGCATGTGTATCCGATGTGGATCTGTATACAGCGTGGATGATCTCGGCCGATTTGCGTAATGCTGATTTCAGTCGTAGCGATCTCCGCAAGGTCGAAGGTCGTGGCTGTTCGGCAACTGGTGGTATTTTCTGTGATGCCCGTCTTCAGAGCGCGGTCTTCGAGGATTCGGACTTCCGGCGTGCAAATCTGGTCGGTGCTGACTTGCGGAGCGCAAGCTTTGCGGATGCCGATCTCGGATCCGCCGATCTGCGAGGCTGCGAGTTTTCTTCGACAGACTTTTCGGACGCACGAATGGGCGGATGTTCGGTGGCAGGCGCTTCGGGGTCCATAATTGGTCCAGTGGATGTCGGAGTGAAATCGGCTATGGTTCTCGCGGGTCTCGAGCTCAAGAAATGGTTCAGCGAAAATGGAGCTGTGGATGTCACCATTCGATCGTGACCCGGCTGTCATTGACTCCCAAGCCTGGTCGGATCGACATCGATCGTGGCATGTATCGGGGCTGTGACCGGCAGCGCGCCCAGAATCCTCCGTGAGTCCATTCGTCGGCCGCGCGGCGGTGGATTCGGTGCGGGCTGTCTCGGCGGATCGTTCCGGTTTGCGGTGCATGCGGGTCTTTTCGGCATCTTTACGGGTAGGTGCGCCGGGAAGTCTGGTCGGCAATCCGGCTCGAAGTCCGTCGAGTCGGATTCGATCGGCGACGGGTGCTCCATCTTGCGACCACAGCTCATCGCTTTCCCCATCACCGGGACGGTTGCTGTACTCGTTCCGCAGGTGCAGCGTCGATGACGCCTGTGACGGGGCGGGGAGTCGGAACCGGTGGCGGCCAGATGGCCAAGTCCGTGGAACCGGCCGCTGCGCGCCGCGAAGGACATGGTGCCGGGACTAACCGGTGCCGGTGAGAGGCCCGGTCGCCGATATCCCGTGTACCGATGCGTGCATTCCCATGTTCGCTGTGCCCTGCCACTCCAGAGGGACGAACGCGCCTGACCTGGACTTTCGTGTGCGAACTTTGTCGGAATCGCGAGGAAACGGCCGTTGACCTGCGAAATTAGTGTCGCAGGTTTGTGCCCTCGGCAGGATTCGAACCTGCGACCTACCCTTTAGGAGAGGGTTGCTCTATCCCCTGAGCTACGAAGGCGTGGCCAGGCTGGGCTGGCCGAGCTGAGTATAGCGTGGGGCCGGGGTCGGTGGCAGAGGCCCGTTGGGCGGGGTCAGAAGCCGCCGAAATCGCCGCCGCCGCCGCTGTCGAAACCGCCGCCGGTGTCATAACCTCCGCTGTTGCCGAAGTCGCCGCCGGTGTCGCCGGGGTCGAATCCGCCCTGGTCGGTGCCGGGATCGACGGCCGCTTCGCCGGTGCCGTCCTCGAAGGCTTGCGCGTTGTAGCTGACCCCGCCCATTCCGGCGAACAGCGTGGTGAACAACAGTGCCGAGCCCGCGCCCCAGGCGCCGGCGATCAGCGCGGGCTTCCACCACGGCTCGGAATACCAACCGGCGGGGACGGGGCGACCCGCCACGCGGCCGCCGGGGAAATAGTTCGGTGTGCCCGCGGAGGGGGCGGGGGAGGCGGTGATCGAGCGGCCGTTGTGGGCGATGGTGCGCTGCTCGTCGACCTGGCCGGCGATGTCCTGGCCCTCGATGGCCGGGATCGCAGGGCCGGGGTCCATGTCCATCGCGGTGCGGGCGGCGCGAATGTAATAGAGGCCCTCCAGGGCGGACTGCTTGGCCAGGCGGGCTTGGGCGGAGGAGCCGGCGCGGTCGATCTGGCCGCCCGCGGCGTTGTACCGTTCGGATGCGTCGGCCAGGGCCTGTCGTGCGGCTTCGTTGCGCGGAGTCAGCTGGTAGACCTGTCCGCCGAGCCGCTCGATGGTCACCCGCGCGTCGGCCTGTGCTTCCTCGAGCTCGCGCGCGTTGCGCTTGTTCTGTTCGGCACGCAGGTACAGCAGAGCACCGACGCACACGATCACGATCACGATCAACCACCACAGCATCGCGCGCCTCATTTCGTCGAGGTGTCGAGATGCCGTCCAGTTTACTGATCGGTTGCCCGAACGCGCTGACCCCTATTGATCAGCGCGTTGCCTATTAGCTACCGGCGAGGTGGCGGGCGATGACCAGGCGCTGGATCTGGTTGGTTCCCTCGAAGATCTGCATGACCTTCGCTTCGCGCATGTAGCGCTCGACGGGGAAGTCCTGGGTGTAGCCGTAGCCGCCGAAGACCTGGACCGCGTCGGTGGTCACCTTCATGGCCGCGTCGGTGGCGGCCAGTTTGGCGACCGAAGCCTGGCGCGAATACGGCAGGCCAGCATCGCGGCGGCGGGCGGCGTCGAGGTAGGTGGCGCGGGCGGTGTCGACGGCGGCAGCCATGTCGGCGAGGACGAACCCTAGGCCCTGGTGGTCGATGATCTTGCGGCCGAAGGCTTCTCGTTCCTTGGCGTAGGCGACGGCCTCGTCGAGCGCGCGCTGGGCGACACCGGTGGCGACGGCGGCGATGCCGAGGCGGCCCGCGTCGAGCGCGCTGAACGCGATCGAAAGTCCCTGTCCCTCTTCGCCGATGCGACGTTCGGCGGGCAGGAACGCGTCGTCGTAGGCGGCGGTGGTGGTGGGGATGGCGCGCAGGCCCATCTTCTCCTCGGGCTTGCCGAAGCTCAGGCCCTCGGTGCCCGCGGGGACGAGGAAGCAGGAGATGCCGCGCGACCCCTCGCCGGTGCGGGCGAACAGGGTGTAGAAGTCGGCGCGGCCGCCGTTGGTGATCCAGGCCTTGGTGCCGTTGAGGTTGTAGCCGCCGTCGACGGGGGTGGCCCGGCACCGCAGGGCGGCCGCGTCGGAACCGGCGTGCGCTTCGGAAAGGCTGTAGGCGCCGATGGTTTCGCCCGAGAGCATGCCGTCGAGCCACTGCTGCTTCTGCTCGTCGGTGCCGTAGGTGAACAGCGGGTGGCAGGACAGGCCGTGCACGCTCACCGCCACGGCGACGGCGGCCCAGCGGCTCGCGATTTCCTCCAGCACCTGGAGGTACACCTCGTACGGCTGCGCGCCGCCGCCGAATTCCTCCGGATACGGCAGGCTGAGCAGCCCGGCCGCGCCGAGCGCCGGGAACACGCCGTCCGGGAAGACGCCGGTCTTCTCGCTCTCGGTGACACGCGGCTCGAGCACCTTGTCGGCGATGTCGCGGGTCAGTTCGATCAGCTCACGTGCCTCGGCGGTGGGCAACATCCGGTCTACAGCCATGTCATGACAGTACGCCGAGCACTGAATTGCGTGCAATGTGACATGTAATTTTGTAGCCCTATACTGGAGTGATGCCTGCGCTCCCACCGAACAAGCATCAGGAGAAGAGTCTGCGGACCCGGACGCTGCTGCTTGATGCCGCCATCGAGAGCCTGGCCGAGGTCGGCTATGCGGGTGCCTCTATCGCCGATATCACGGCCAGGGCGGGGGTGACGCGTGGCGCGCAGCTGCATCAGTTCCACACGCGCGGTGAACTTCTAGCTCAGGCGATCGGCCATCTCACCGATCGTCAGCGAGAAGCCATGCTGCGTAAGGCGAAAGCGGTGCCGGACGGTAGGTCGGCGGGCGCTGTACTGGTCGAGTTGGTCACCGCTACCTTCGCGGGCAAGCTCGGTCGTGCCGCGGTGGAGCTGTATGTGGGAATCGCCAACGACGCGGCGCTACGCCGTGAAATGTTGCGGGTACAGCACGAACTCACCGTCGAGCTGCTCGACCGCTGTGCCGGGCTGATCGACCCCGCCATCACCGGTGAGCGCTTGGAGAGCACCTTCTGGCTCACCATAAACCTGGTCCGTGGCGCCACTCTCGACGAGATGGTCGGCCGTGATCGCGTTCGTCGCAAAAAGGTGCTGGCCGACTGGACCGCGCTCGCCGAGATCGCGTTGCGCTGAGCGGATTCCGGCCCTCGGTCCGGCGCTTGCCTCGGCACTCGGATGTCGGCCTGACCAACGTCCGGAGCGGCGCCTACGGGGGAACCGGCATCGGCGATCTATTATCTGCGCATGAATGCAGATGCCCGCTCGCCTCTGGCCGAGGATCAGGTGGGGTTGGTGGTCGAGGTGTTCCGAATGCTGGCCGATCCGACGAGGGTGCAAGTCCTCTGGGCGCTGGCCGATCAAGAACTCTCGGTGAACGAATTGGCGAGCCGGGTGGGCAAGCCGGGCCCCTCGGTGTCCCAGCATCTGGCGAAACTGCGGATGGCCAGGCTCGTGCGTACTCGTCGCGAGGGGACCACCATCTACTACAGCCTCGACAACGACCATGTCCGCAGCCTGGTCGTCGACGCGGTACACAACGCCGAACATGCCGGTCCCGGAGTGCCATCGCACCATAGGGGGCCCGATGGTCAGCCGCCGCACGCGCTGCCGCCCGGTGCGTGATGACGATCCGACCTGCAGGAATGTTGTCGGAGGAAACGATTGCGAGCCTCAAACCTTTCGGTAGCATCCGTTGTGACGTGGCTCATGCCACGGCAGGGACTTGAAGGAGCACCGATGCTGAGCACCATGCAGGACGACCAGCTCTCGCTGGCCAAACTGCTCAACTATGCCGCAACTTTCCAGGGCGATTCGACTGTGTCCACATGGACCGGTGACGGTGTTCGCACCATGACCTACCGTGAGCTCGGCGCCGATTCGGCCCGGCTGGCCAACGCGCTGCGGGGTCTCGGCATCGAAGAGGGCGACCGCGTCGGCACCTTCATGTGGAACAACAACGAGCACATGGTCGCTTACATCGCGGTGCCCGCGATGGGCTCGGTGCTGCACGCGCTCAACATCCGGCTGTTCCCCGAGCAGTTGGTCTTCGTCGCCAACCACGCCGAGGACAAGGTCGTGCTCGTGGACGGCACGCTGGTGCCGCTGTTCGCGCAGTACCTACCGAACCTGAAGACCGTGCAGCACGTGATCGTCGTCAACGGCGATCCGGCCGCGCTCACCGCGCCCGAAGGCGTCACCGTGCACTCCTACCGCGAGCTGCTCGACGCCCAGTCCGCCGACTTCGACTTCCCGGTCGTCGACGAGCGTTCGGCCGCCGCGATGTGTTACACCTCCGGCACCACCGGCGACCCGAAGGGCGTCGTCTACTCGCACCGTTCCAACTGGCTGCACGCGATGCAGGTGAACTCGCCCAACGGCATGGGTTTCCAGGGCTCGGACTACGTGCTGGCGATCGTGCCGCTGTTCCACGCCAACGCGTGGGGCCTGCCGTACGCGGCGCTGATGTCGGGCGCCAACGTCCTGATGCCGGACCGCTTCCTGCAGCCCGGCCCGCTGCTGGAGATGATGGCGGCCGAGAAGCCGACCTTCGCCGCCGCGGTGCCCACCATCTGGGGCGGCGTGCTGGCCGCGCTGGCCGCCGCGCCGCAGGACATCTCGCACCTGCGTACCGCGGTCGTCGGTGGCTCCGCGGTGCCGCCCGCGATGATGCGCGCGTTCGAGGAGAAGCACGGCGTGCGCATCCTGCACGCGTGGGGCATGACCGAGACCTCCCCGCTGGGCAGCGTCGCGCACGCGCCCGCGGGCGTCAGCGACGACGATGCCTGGGAGTACCGCTACACGCAGGGTCGTTTCCCGGCCAACGTCGAGGCCCGGCTGGTCGGCGACGACGGCAAGGTCGTCCCGAACGACGGTGAGTCGCTCGGCGAGCTCGAGGTCCGCGGCGCGTGGATCACCGGCTCCTACTACTCGCCCACCGGCGCGGAGATCGACCCGGACAAGTTCGACGACGGCTGGCTGCGTACCGGCGATGTCGGCAAGATCAGCGCCAACGGCTACCTCACCCTGGTCGACCGCTCCAAGGACGTGATCAAGTCCGGTGGTGAGTGGATCTCCTCGGTGGATCTCGAGAACGCGGTGATGGGCCACGCGGCCGTCGCCGAGGCCGCGGTCATCGGTGTGCCCGACGAGAAGTGGGACGAGCGCCCGCTGGTCGCCATCGTGCTCGCCGAGGGCGCTGCCGCCGAGGCGGCCGAGCTGCGCGACTACCTGGCCGACAAGTTCGCCAAGTGGCAGCTGCCCGAGCGCTGGACCTTCATCGCCGAGGTGCCCAAGACCAGCGTCGGCAAGTTCGACAAGAAGCGCCTGCGCGCCCAGTACGCCGAGGGCGAGCTGGACGTCGTCACGGTGTAGCGAAAACGACAAGGCGGGCGTGGAATTGCTTCCACGCCCGCCTTTTTCGTCGATCAGCAGTTGCGCAGCTCGGGGCTCTGATTCAAGAGCTGGGCGCGAGGGCTGATGTAGGTGGTGTAGGTCTCCCCGCCGACGGCCGACAGCGGGAACGCCGCGACCCGATGGCAGTTCTGGAAGGCCAGCTTCACACCGAAATGCCGTTCCAGGCCGCCGCGGATGGCGTCGGAGGCCAGGGCGCGCAGCAGCTGCCCGCGAGCCACCTCGTCCGGCGGCGGGATCCGGTTGTCGGCGTATTCGTCGGTGCCGGTGCGCAGGTCTTCGGCCACCCGGCTCACCACCTCCCACGCGTAAGGCAGGGAGGTACGGACACATTCGACGAATTCGGCGTCGTCGATATTGCCTTGTTCTGCGCGTTCGAGTAATGCGGCGGGAACATCGAGGGACATGGCTCTCCTCCTGCTTGGGGGTGGTCGGCGGGACGCGATGCCAGGTCCGAGTCTAAACGAAATCCGTTGTCAATAACCCTGAATTCGTTCCGAAAGTGCTTTCCGGAGTGCGCTTTTCGCGTCGGCGGCGAGATCGGTGACCAGTTCGCTTGCCGGTTGCCCGGTGCTCAGCGAGTGCGCTTGCCCCGCCCACAGATTCACTTCGTCGGTGTTGCCACCCGCCCGCGCGGCCGCCCGCAAGGGGGCAGTGGCGTAATGGATTTCGGGGTACGCGGCGGGCGCGTCGGCGGTGTGGTCGACGAGGAAACGGTTGCGGATCCCGCGCGCGCGACGTCCGGTGAACGCGCGCGTGAGCATCGTCGGTTCCGGCGTCCCGATCGCACCACGATGCACGGCGTTGGTGCCGGCTTCCGGGCAGCGCAGCAGCGCGGTGCCGATCTGCGCCGCCGACGCACCGGCCGCCAGCACCCCGGCCACGCCTGCGCCGGTGGCGATCCCGCCCGCCGCCACGAGCGGGCGGGAGGTGACGGCGGTGAGCAGCTGGATCAGGGTGAGCAGGCCGGGCGGGTCGATCGGGTCCTCGGCGGGATCGTCGAGGAAGCTCGCGCGGTGCCCACCCGCCTCGGCGCCCTGGGCGATCAGCACGTCGGCGCCCGCCTCGACGGCGATCAGCGCCTCGGCGGGGGAGGTGACCGTGACCCACACCTCCGAGCCGACCGCGTGCAGCCGGTCCACCTCCACCGCGCTGGGGCAGCCGAAGGTCGTCGAGACCACGGCGACCGGATCGGCGACCAGCAGATCGAGCTTGTCGTCCCATCCGTCGGTGTCGTGCTCAGGGGTGCCGATCGGGAATTCGGCGCCGAGTTCGGCGAGGTAGGTGGCGTAGGCGGCCGGATCGGCCACCGCGCCGGGCGCGAACAGGTTCACCCCGAACGGCGCCGTGGTGGCGGCTCTGGTCGCCTCGATCTGCGCTGCCACCGCCTCGGTGCCGAGGTATCCGGCGGCGAGCTGGCCGAACCCGCCCGCGGCCGCGACGGCGACCACCAACTCGGGTGTGGACGGGCCGCCCGCCATGGGCGCGGCGACGATGGGGACGGTCAGGGTCTCGATCACCATGGGTCGAGTCTGGTCGGTCGGGACCGTGTTCAGGCCCGGTGACAGCGCGTGTGACGGGTCGGACACTGTGATTGTTACTGTGCGGCACGTCATCTACCTGCGAATTCGTGACAGAAGGTTGCGGAATGGTCACGGCCGGGTAGAGTTCGCGTCACAACGGATGCCGAACCGTTACACATAGTTCGGCATCGGAGAACACCCAGGTGGTCTCCGGCCCGGTCGCAGACCGGTTTCGTTTCCTTGTTGTCGGACGCTAGGACGAGATCTTGTCGCAGCACCGTGTGGGTCCCGAATCCATCTCCGTGCAGGCCCTGCTTGCGCACGCGGATGGCCGGAGCCCGAGCAGGAGCAGGCACCGCGCCGAGGCGTCGCGTTCCGATCGTGTTCGGGTCGCCGCCAGTGCCGCGGTCGCCGCGGGCGCGTTGGTCGGCGTCACCGCTCAGATCGCCCCGGCCCTGGCCTTCGCCGCACCGCTGCTGCCGACCCACGACGACAGCGTCGAGGAATCGGTCGTTCCCGAGTCGGCCCGTCAAGATGTCGACCTCGTCGCCGCGCAGGAAGTCGCCGCGCACGTCGAGACCCCCGCACCGGTGACCGCGGTCGCCGCGCCGATCGCCGCCCCCGTGGCCGCGCCCTTCGGGATCGGCAACCTGCCCCCCGAGATCTCCGGCCCGCTGTCGCAGGTCGAGGACATCCTTCAGGGCATCCAGCACCAGGTCGCGCCGCCGCAGGCCACCCGCCCGGTCGCGGGCCCGATCAGCTCCGGCTTCGGCTCGCGCTGGGGTGCGATGCACTACGGCCTCGACTTCGCCGACTCGATCGGCGCCCCGATCAAGTCCGTGTCCAACGGCACCGTCATCGAGGCGGGCCCGGCGTCGGGCTTCGGCCTGTGGGTGCGGGTGCTGCACGACGACGGCACCACCGGCGTCTACGGTCACGTCAACGAAATGCTGGTCAGCGAAGGCCAGCGGGTCAACGCGGGCCAGGTCATCGCGACCGTCGGCAACCGCGGCCAGTCCACCGGCCCGCATCTGCACCTCGAGATCTGGGATCAGGGCGGCGCCAAGATGGACCCGATTCCGTACCTCGCTTCCAAGGGCGTGCCGCTGGAATGGGGCCCTTCCGCGCACTGAGTTTCTGGAGCGCTGGCGCGCTCGAGTTCGCGGCCCCGCCGGTCCCGTCGATCAGGCGCCGTTGCTTGCTCCTTCGTCGCCTACGCAACGGCACCTGATCGACGGGACGGCCG
>NZ_JBHVTK010000005.1:396088-555051 GCF_042884695.1 Nocardia sp. NPDC058114
TCTCGGGCCCGGTGGGTGCCGCCTCGGGCCCACCCCCACGCTCAGCGCTGGGGGGGGACGGCCGCGAACCGCCGCTACGCGGCGCCCTCCCTAAGGGTCCGGGTACGCGGTGTGCTCTGACAGCGTTAGCGAGTGACGGTGGTTCTTATGAACCCCGTCACTTTGCCGTTGGTGGGGGCAACACGTTCCGGGGCCGTGCCGATAGTCCTCTGGGCCCCGAGCACCGGGGGCACGCTGACTCGGACATTATGCGACCGGTCTATATGATGACTCGATCTGCGCGATGCGGGGCAGCCGCACGTGCAGACGCGATGAGAGGTGAATGAACTCGAATGGAAACTGCCCGTCGTTCTGCCCGCGGTAATCGCCGTCGCCGGTCGAGCAGTCCGACATTCGGGCAGTTGCTGACGGGAGCGGTCGAATCGGCCGCCGATCGGGTCGCGGTCCGGTTCAACCCGTCCGGTGACCCGGCCGACCAGCGTCAGCTCAGCTATTCCGAGTTCGATCAGCAGTCCTCGCAGCTGGCCCGCGCGCTCATCGCTCGCGGGATCGGCCCCGGCGACGTCGTCGCCATCGGCATCGCCCGGTCGATCGACTCCGTGCTCGCGGTGTGGGCGATCGCCAAGACCGGCGCCGCCTACGTTCCGGTCGACCCGAACTACCCGGCCGACCGCATCGCGCACATCGTGTCCGACTCCGGCGCGGTGCTCGGGCTCACCACCGCCGCGCATCGCGACGTGCTCGGTACGGCGCTGACCTGGCTCGAGCTCGACGACGCCGAGACGGCCACTACGATCGCGGCCCAGCCCGCGCACCCGATCTCCTACACCGACCGGATCCGCACCCTCGACGAGCGGCACCCGGCCTACGTGATCTACACCTCGGGTTCCACCGGCAAGCCCAAGGGCGTCGTGGTGACCCACACCGGTCTGGCCGGTCTGGTCGCCGCCGAGCGCGCGCACTACCGCGTCGCCGCCGACTCGCGCGTGCTGCACGTGTGTTCGCCGAACTTCGACGTGTCGGTGCTCGAACTGCTGCTCACCTTCTCCGCGGGCGCCACCCTGGTGATCGCGCCGCCCGGTGTGTTCGGTGGTTTCGAGCTCGCGGATCTGCTGCGCCGCGAACAGGTTTCGCACATGCTCATCACCCCGGGCGCGCTGGAATCGGTGGATCCGGCGGACCTGGACGACCTGCGCGTGGTGGTCGTCGCCGGTGACAAGTTCGGTCCGGAACTGGTCGGTCGCTGGGCCGTGGGCGAGCGTGAGTTCTACAACGGCTACGGCCCCACCGAGGCCACCATCCTGGCCACCAGCACCGCGCCGATGGATCCGGCCGCGCCGGTGACGATCGGTGCCGCGATCGCCGGTGTCGGTGCGTTCGTGCTGGATTCGAGGCTGCGGCCGGTGCCCGCGGGCGTGATCGGCGAGCTGTATCTGTCGGGTCCCGCGCTGGCACAGGGTTACCTGAACCGCCCCGCGCTGACCGCGGAACGTTTCGTCGCCAGCCCGTTCGGCGCCGAGTCCGGTGACGCGAACGCGCGCCTGTACCGCACCGGAGACCTGGTGCGGCGCAGCGAATCCGGTGACGGCGTCATCGAGTACATGGGGCGCTCGGACTTCCAGGTGAAGATCCGCGGCTTCCGGATCGAGCTCGGTGAGATCGACAACGCGCTCACCGCGCACCCCGACATCGACTTCGCGGCGACTCTCGGCAAGACTCTGCCTTCCGGTGTGACAGCGCTGGTGTCGTATGTGATGCCCCGCTCCGGCGCGACGCTCGAGGTGACCACGCTCGACGCGTTCCTCGCGGAATCGTTGCCCGGCTACATGATTCCGGCCGCGATCATGGTGCTGGACCGGATCCCGCTGACGCCGGTGGGCAAGCTGGACCGAAAAGCGTTGCCCGAGCCTGTTTTCGCGGTGCGCGAGTTCCGCGCGCCGGTGACTCCGGTGCAGCAGGTGGTGGCCGACATCTTCGCCGATCTGCTGACCGCCGGTGCGCCGGACGAGATCCGGGTCGGTGCCGACGACGACTTCTTCGAGCTCGGCGGCAACTCGCTGCTGGCCGCGCAGGCCGCCACGCGCCTCGGCGCCGCGCTCGACACCCGGATTCCGGTGCAGGTGCTGTTCGAGGTCAGCACGGTCTCGGGGCTGGCCGAACGCGTCGAACGTCATATCGGCACCGGTTCCGGCCACGAGCTGGTCGCGCAGCAGCGCCCCGACTCGATTCCGCTGTCGTTCGCCCAGCAGCGGATGTGGTTCCTCAACCAGTTCGATCCGGCCAGCGCGGTGAACAACATGCCGATCGCGGTGCGCCTGTCGGGCGCGCTCGATGTCGACGCATTGCGTGTCGCGGTTACCGACCTGGTGGCCCGCCACGAGGTGCTGCGCACGATGTATCCGCCGGTCGACGGGGTCGGCACGCAGCTGGTGCTGCCGCTGTCGGACCCGCGCGCCGTGCCCGCTCTGGCGGCCGACGAGGCAGGCGAGGACGCGATCGCCGCCCTGGTCACCGAGACCGTCAGCGCGGGCTTCGATGTCACCGTCGCTCCGCCGCTGCGCCTGCGGCTGCTGCGACTGAGCGCGACCGAGCACGTGCTGGTCTGCGTGATGCACCACATCGCCGGTGACGGTGTGTCGATGGGCCCGCTCACCCGCGACCTGATGACCGCCTACGTCCAGCGCAGCGCGGGTAACGCGCCGGGCTGGCCCGAATTGGCTGTCCAGTACGCCGATTTCACGCTCTGGCAGCGGGCCGTGCTCGGGACCGAGGACGACCCGGAGTCGATCCTGACCCAGCAGATCGACTTCTGGCGCACCCAGCTCGCCGGTGTGCCCGACCAGCTCGAGCTGCCCACCGACCGGCCGCGGCCCGCCACCGCCTCCTACCGTGGTGCGAGCCTGGACTTCCGCATCCCGGCCGAGGTGCACGCCGGGTTGGATCAGATCGCGCGCGCCCATAATTCGACGTTGTTCATGGTGGTGCACGCCGCGCTGTCGGCGCTGCTGGCCCGGCTGTCGGGCAGCACCGACATCGCCATCGGCACCCCCGTCGCGGGTCGTGGTGACGCCGCCCTCGACGACCTGATCGGCATGTTCGTCAACACCCTGGTGCTGCGCACCGAGGTCGACCCGGCGGGCAGCTTCGAAGAGCTGCTCGCCTCGACCCGCGCGGTCGACGTCGCGGCCTTCGGTCACGCCGATGTGCCGTTCGAGCGATTGGTCGAGCTGCTCGACCCGGCCCGTTCGACCGCGCGGCACCCGCTGTTCCAGGTGATGCTCGCCTTCCAGAACATGGCGCGCACGGCACTGGAACTGCCCGGTCTGACCGTCGCGGGCGTCGAGATGACCATTCCGTTCGCCAAGTTCGACCTGCAGTTCGAGATGGTGGAGGACACCGATCGCCACGGTGCGCCGCACGGCATCGCGGTCGGGCTCACCTACGCCACCGATCTGTTCGACGCCGAGACCGTCGCCGGGTTCGCCGATCGATTCCAGCGGTTGCTGGCCGCGATCGTCGCCGCGCCCGCCGCGCCGCTCGGTGCGATCGAGCTTCTGGAGCCCGCCGAGCTGGACCGGATCCTGGTGCAGTGGAACGACACTCGCCGCGACCTCGCGCCGGAACTGTTGCTCGACGGCTATCGACGTGCGGTGGCCGAGCACCCCGATGCTGTCGCTGTCGCGTACGAGGGCGCCGAGCTGACCTATCGGGAGTTCGACGAGCGGGTCAACCGGCTCGCCCGGCTGCTGGTGACCCACGGCGTCGGTCCCGAATCCCTGGTCGGCCTCGCGGTTCGGCGTTCGCTCGATCTGGTGGTCGGGATGTACGCGATCGTGACCGCAGGTGGTGCGTATGTGCCGATCGACCCGGACCATCCGGCCGATCGCATCGCCCACATTCTCGATACCGCCGCGCCCGCCGCTGTGCTGAGCACCACCGCGGACGCGATCGAGGTACCCGCGGGTGTGCCGGTGATCCTGGTGGATTCCGTTGCGCTCGAAGAGTTCTCGGCCGCGCCTGTCGAGCCGGCTCGGCCGGTCCGGCCCGAGAACCCGGCCTATGTCATCTTCACCTCCGGTTCCACCGGGCGTCCCAAGGGTGTGGCGGTGTCGCACGCGGCGATCGTCAACCAGATGGTCTACATGGGCGCCGAGTACGGGATCGGCCCGTCGGATGTGTATCTGCAGAAGACGCCCGCCACGTTCGACGTGTCGCTGTGGGGTTACTTCCTGCCGCTGCGGACCGGCGCGAAGCTGGTCGTGTCGACCCACGACGGACATCGCGACCCGCTGTACCTCGCCGAAACGATCGCGGCACAGGGCGTGACGCTCACCGACTTCGTGCCGTCGATGCTGTCGGTCTTCGCCGCGCACACCACCGCCGGTTCGATTCCGAGCCTGCGGGCGGTGTTCGCCGCCGGTGAGGCGCTGCCCACCGAGACCGTGGCCGACGTGGCCCGCGTGTCCACGGCCGGGGTGCACAACCTGTACGGGCCCACCGAGGCTGCTGTCACCGTGACGCGATGGCCCGCAAGCGATTCCGATCGCGGATCGGTGCCGATGGGCGTGCCGGAGTGGAATACCCGTGTCTACGTGCTGGATTCACGCCTGCGCGCGGTGCCTGCCGGAGTGGTCGGCGAGCTGTACCTCGCCGGTGACCAGCTCGCGCGCGGTTATGTCGCCCGTCCCGGTCTGACCGCGGATCGGTTCGTGGCCAACCCCTTCGAGCCCGGCGCGCGGATGTACCGCTCCGGCGACCTCGTCCGCTGGGGTGGATCCTCGGCCGAGCCCGCGCTGGAATACCTGGGCCGCACCGACTTCCAGGTGAAGTTCCGCGGTCAGCGCATCGAGCTCGGTGAGATCGAGACCGCCCTGCTCGCCCAGGAGGCGATCAGCCAGGCCGTGGCCCTGGTACTCGACACCGCGTCCGGCCAGCACCTGGTGGCGTATGTGGTGGCGCGGCCCGGCGAGGAGCCCGACCCCGCGGCGCTGCGTACGGCCGTGGCGGACTCGCTGCCCACCTACATGGTTCCGACCGTCGTCACGGTGCTGGACGGCTTCCCGCTGAATCCGAGCGGCAAGCTCGACCGCAAGGCGCTGCCCGCCCCCGCGTTCACCGCGGGCGAATTCCGCGCTCCTGTCAGCCCCGCCGAGGAGATCGTCGCCGGGGTCTTCGCGGAACTGCTCGGCATGGCCCGCGTCGGCGCCGACGACGACTACTTCGCGCTCGGCGGCAACTCGCTGCTCGCCACCCGGGCGATCGCCCGCATCAACGAGGCGCTCGACGCCCACCTCGCCATCCGCGACCTGTTCGAGACGCCCACCGTGTCGGCCCTGGCCGCGCGCGTCGGTGCGGCGAGCGGTGCCGCTGCCCGACCGCCGCTGGTCGCCGCCGAACGGCCACAGCGCATTCCGCTGTCGCTGGCTCAGCAGCGTATGTGGGTGGTCAACCAGGTCGACCCCACCTCGGGCTCCTACAACATCCCCTTCGCGATCCGCCTCACCGGTGAGCTCGACATCGCCGCCCTCGGCGCCGCGGTCACCGACGTGCTCGGCAGACACGAGTCGCTGCGCACCTACTTCCCGGTGTCCGACGGCAGGGCTTTCCAGGAGATTCTCTCCGTGGCCGATGTGCTGCCCGAGGGGCTCCAGGTCGAGACGACCACCGATGTCCTCACTCGTGCGGGCGAATTGGCCGGTGCCGGTTTCGATGTGACGCGTGAGGTTGCGCTGCGTGCGCGATTGCTCACCGACGGGACTTCGGCCGAGTGGCTGCTTGTTGTCGTGGTGCACCATATTTCGGCCGACGGCGCGTCCTTGGCCCCGCTCGCCCGCGATCTGATGACCGCTTACGTGGCTCGTGCCGCGCACCAGAGCCCGGCGTGGACGCCGCTGGAAGTGCAGTACGCGGACTTCGCGCTGTGGCAGCGGGCGGTCGTCGGCGACGACGAGCAGCCCGAATCCCTGGCCGCCGCCCAGCTCGACTACTGGCGCAACCAGCTGGCCGACGTGCCACCGCTGCTGGAACTGCCGCAGGACCGCCCGCGGCCCTCGGTACCGACCCTGCGCGGCGCCACGTCCGAGCTGCGGTTGCCTGCCGAGGTGCACGCCGCCCTCAATCACTTGGCACGCGAGCACAAGTCGTCGCTGTTCATGGTCGTGCACGCGGCGCTGGCCGTGCTGCTCGGCCGCTTGTCGGGCACATCCGACATCGCCATCGGCACCGCTGTCGCCGGGCGCGGTGAGCGGGCGCTCGACGAGCTGGTCGGCATGTTCGTCAACACCCTGACCCTGCGCACCACCCTCGATCCGGCCGGTTCCTTCGACGAGGCCGTGGACGTGGCGCGGGAGACCGACCTCGGCGCGTTCGCCAATGCCGACCTGCCGTTCGAGCGGGTCGCCGAGGTCGTCGCGCCGGGACGGGGCAGTGCGCAGAGCCCGCTGTTCCAGGTGGCGCTCACCTTCAGCAACAACGAGGCGGCCGCGCTCGAACTGCCCGGCCTCACCGTGAACGCGCTGGACACCGCGATCGCCGCCAAGTTCGACCTGCAGGTGGACGTCGAACCGCGCTTCACCGCCGCCGGTGATCCCGACGAGCTGGTGACGCTGTTCAACTACGCCACCGATCTGTTCGACGAGGCCACCGTGCGCAGCATCGGCGCCCGCTTCGCCCGCATCCTGACCGCCGTCGCCGCCGACCCGCAGATCCGGATCGGCGACATCGACATCCTCGACGAGTCCGAACGCACCCGGCTGCTCGCCGGCGCGGCCAAGGCGCCCGCGCCGAGCACTCCGTCGGGCGGCACCACTCTGGCGCAGGCTTTCACCGCTGCCGCCGAGGACGACCCCGAGGGCCCCGCGCTCGTCTGGGGCGACGACGCGCTGACCTACGAGCAGCTCGACGCCCGCTCCGCCCGCCTGGCCCGGCTGCTGATCGGGCGCGGCTTCGGGCCGGGAGACGGTGTGGCCGTCGATCTTCCGCGTGGGGTCGACTGGGCCGTCGCGGTCTGGGCGATCCTCAAGGCAGGCGCGGCCGTGGTCCCGGTGACCGGCACCGAGTCGCCCGCCGAACCCGCCGCGAAACTGAGTATCACCGTCGGCGAACCTCGCGGCGTCGACTGGATCTCGCTCGACGACCCGGCGATCAAGACCGAACTGTCCACACAGTCCGCTCGCCCGGTCACCTACGCCGACCGCACCCGAGCTCTGCGCGGCGGTGACCCGGCCTTCGTCGGCGCCGACGGCACCCGCAGTTACGACGAACTCGCCACGGCGGGTGCGCAGGTGCGCGCCGACACCGACCTGACCTTCGAAGCCCGCACCTTCGGCCACGGCTCCGTCGACAGCTTCACGGCGCTGGTCGAGCCGGTGGCCGCGGGCGTCGCGGGCGCGTCGATGGTGCTGGTGCCCGGTGTCGCGGACATCGGGGTAGCCAACGGTTTGTCGGCGTCACTGGCCGAGGAGTGGGTAACCCATTTGTTCGGTGACCGGGTGGGGATCGAGGCGCTCGATACCGCCGAGCTCGGTGATCTGCAGGCGCTGATCGCCGATGATGCCGCACCGGGCAATCCGGGAGCGGCCGAGGCAGTGCTGGTACTCGGAGATCTGCGCGCCCCGGTGGCGTGAGCGGCGCCCGCAGTGCGGGGGCCCCGCTGCGGGACAACAAGTTTCGGTGATGGGTGAGGTGGAACAGCTATGACACGACCGGCAAGAACCCGACCGGTTCGTACGCGTCGCCCGCGCGTCACCGCGTTGGCACAGCTGCTGGCCACCGCGGTCGAGACCAACCCCGACGGTCTCGCGGTCGTCCTCGCCGACGCCGCCCGCACCCTTGGCAGCCTCACCTACGCCGAACTCGACGAGCGGTCGAACCGCATCGCCCGCTTCCTGATCGGTCGTGGCATCGGCGCGGGCGACCTGGTAGCCATCGGAATCCCGCGCTCCATCGAATCGGTCCTCGCCGTCTGGGCCGTCACCAAGACCGGTGCGGGCTTCGTCCCCGTCGACCCGAACTACCCCCCGGATCGGGTGGCGCACATGGTCACCGACTCCGGCGCGGTCTTCGGACTGACCGTCGCGGCCGTCGCCGACGGACTTCCGGCCCAGGTGCAATGGCTCCGACTCGACGCCGAGCCGACCGGCGACACGCACGACAACGGCGCTCGGCCTGCGGGTGGCGGGCTCTACGGCACTGACCAGGCGGACCCTTTCGACAGCCTCTCCGGCGCGGCGATCACCTCCGCCGACCGGCTTCGTCCGGTGCGGGCCGAGGATCTCGCCTACCTCATCTACACCTCCGGCTCCACCGGCCTGCCCAAGGGCGTCGCGGTGACGCAGGCCGGGCTCGCGGGGTTCAGCGAGGAGCAGCGTCGGCACTACGGTGTCGAACCCACCTCGCGCACGCTACATTTCGCGTCGCCGTCCTTCGACGCGTCGCTGCTGGAGCTGCTGCTGGCGATCGGCGCGGGCGCCACGATGGTGATCGTGGACCCGAGTGTGTACGGCGGCGACGATCTGGCCGCGCTGCTGCGGCGGGAACGGGTGAGCCACGCGTTCATCACGCCGGCCGCGCTGGCCTCGATCGACCCGGACGGGCTCGACGACTTCCGGGTGGTGGCGGTCGGCGGCGAGGCGGTTGCGCCGGATCTGCCGCGGCGCTGGGCGATTCCCCTCGCCGATGGCACCCTGCGCGAATTCCACAACGTGTACGGGCCCACCGAGACGACCATTGTCACCAACATCAGTGTGCCGCTGAAACCGGGCGACCCGATGACCATCGGCGGCCCGATCAACGGGGTCGCCGAATACGTCCTCGACGACCGGCTCGGCCCCGTCCCGCCCGGCGTCACCGGCGAGCTCTACATCACCGGCGCCCAGCTGACCCGCGGCTACCACGCCCGCCCCGTCCTCACCGCCTCTCGCTATGTCGCGAATCCGTTCGACCCGTCCGGTTCTCGCCTCTACCGCACCGGTGATCTGGTCCGCTGGACCGCCGATGGCGCGTTGGATTATGTGGGCCGCAACGACTTCCAGGTCAAGATCCGTGGTTTCCGCATCGAACTCGGCGAGATAGACGCGGTGCTCTCGGCCCACGAGAGCCTCGACTTCGCCGCCACTATCGGCCACGAACTCGACAGCGGCGCCACCATTCTGGTGTCCTACGTGCACGCGGCCCCGGGCGCGACCGTCGACCACGCCGCGCTCACCGCCTTCGCCGAGCGCAGCCTGCCCGCGCACATGGTGCCGACCGTGCTGATGGCACTCGACATCATTCCGCTCACCCCGGTCGGCAAGCTCGACCGAAGGGCGCTGCCCGCACCGATCCTCGAACACGCCGAATTCCGGTCCCCCACAACGGCGGTCGAGGAGATCGTGGCAGGCACCTTCGTTCAGGTGCTCGACCTCGGCGACACGCAGCTCGGCCTCGACGACGACTTCTTCGCCCTCGGCGGCAACTCGCTGATGGCCACCCAGGTCGCCGCCCGCCTCGGCGCCGCGCTGGACACCGAGTTTCCGGTCCGGCTGCTGTTCGAGGCGTCGACGGTGGAAACGCTGGCCCGGCGACTCGCCGAATCCGCCGGTGCGGGTGCGCGTCCCGCGCTGACCGCCCGGGAGCGGCCCGCACGGATTCCGCTGTCGCTGGCCCAGCAGCGGATGTGGTTCCTCAATCAGTTCGACCCGGGATCGGTCGCCTACAACATCCCGATGGCGGTGCGGCTGCACGGTGCCATCGATGTCGAAGCTCTGCGCGCCGCCGTGGCCGACCTCGTCGCCCGGCACGAAACCTTGCGCACGATCTACCCCGAGACCGACGACGGGCCGATCCAGCAGATCCTGGCCGGCACCGAGGCGACGCCGCGGCTCGAGGTGTGCTCGATCGCGCCCGAACAGCTCGCCGCCGCCATGCGCGAGTTCGGTTCGTCGGGGTTCGACGTGCGCGGCCAGGTGCCGTTGCGGGTCGCGTTGTTCGAGCTCGGTGGCGACGAAGCGGTGCTCGCGGTGGTCGTGCACCACATCGCCGGTGACGGGTCCTCACTCGCCCCGCTCACCAGGGATCTCATGCTCGCCTACGCGGCCCGCTCGGCGGGTGACGCGCCGGAGTGGGCGCCGTTGGCCGTGCAGTACGCCGACTACGCGCTGTGGCAGCGGGCCTTGCTCGGCAGCGAGGACGACCCGCGGTCGCTGGCCTCGGCCCAGCTCGCCTACTGGCGTGGCGCGCTGGCCGGGCTGCCCGACCAGCTCGACCTGCCCGCCGACCGGCCGCGTCCTGCCGTGCAGTCCTTCGCCGGCGGTCGCGTCCCGATCGAGGTCGACGCCGACACCCACCGCGCCCTCCTGGCGGTGGCGCGCAATCAGGGCGCGACGCTGTTCATGGTTGTGCACACTGCCCTCGCGGTGACGCTGGCCAGGCTCGCGGGCACCGACGATCTGGCGGTCGGTACGCCCGTCGCGGGTCGTGGCGAGGCCGCGCTCGACGACCTGATCGGCATGTTCGTCAACACCTTGGTCTTTCGCACCACGCTGCGAACCGGTGAGTCGTTCACCGAACTGCTCGCCCGCCAGCGCGATACCGACCTCCAGGTCTTCGCGAACGCGGACCTGCCGTTCGAGCGACTGGTCGAGGCGATCAACCCCGCCCGCTCCACTGCCCGCCACCCGCTGTTCCAGGTCGGCCTGTCCTTCCAGAACCTCAGCCGCTCCGGCCTCGAACTCGGCGAGACCGCGGTCGAGGGCGTCGACGTGGATCTCGCGGTGTCCCAGTTCGATCTGCACGCCATCGTCGCCGACGGCTACGACAGTGACGGCGTGGCGCAGGGGATCAGCGGCGTGTTCACCTATGCCACGGACCTTTTCGACGAGTCGACCGCACAGTCCTACGCGGAGCGCTTCGCGCGAGTACTCACCGCGATCGCCGCATCGCCGGGCCGTCCCGTCGACGAGATCGACCTGCTCTCCGATGCCGAGCGTGCGCGAATCCTGCACGACTGGAACGCGACCGGCCATGCCACCTCGGCCACGACGCTGCCTGCCCTGTTCGCCGACACCGCCGCCGCGAACCCGGACGGTGTGGCGCTCGTCGACGTCGAGGGCGCCGCGCTCACCTATCGTGACTTCGCGGCCCGCGTGAATCAGCTGGCGCGACACCTCATCGCGCAGGGCGTCGGTGTCGAGGACCGGGTCGCCTTGGCGATGCGACGCTCGACCGAGCTGGTCGTCGCCATGTACGCGGTGACGCAGGCGGGCGCCGCCTACGTTCCCGTCGATCCCGGCCAGCCCGCCGATCGGGTATCGCATGTGCTCGCGACCGCTGCCCCGACCTGCGTATTGACCACCACGCGTGACGGTTTCACCGCCGGCGTCGACGCGACACGGAGCGCACCGGTGATCGCCGTCGACACCCTGGAGCTGTCGGCGGTGTCAGCCGCCCCGATCGCGGCGAGCGAGCGCATCGGTGTGTTGCGCTCAGGGAACACCGCCTACGTCATCTTCACCTCCGGCTCGACCGGCAAGCCGAAGGGCGTCGCCGTCTCGCACGCCGCCATCGTCAACCAGTTGCGGTGGAAGACAGCAGCATTCGGCCTGGGCCCCGATGACTCGGTCCTGTTGAAGACCGCCGCCACCTTCGACCTGTCGGTCTGGGAATTCTGGTCGGCCGCGATCTGCGGTGGCCGCCTGGTGATCACCGCTCCAGAAGGCCATCGCGACCCTGCCTACCTGCTCCGCGTGCTCGCCGCGCACTCGGTGACCACCCTGCACGCGGTGCCGTCGATGCTCGATGCGCTGCTCACCGAATCCGCCGGTGTCCTGCCGAATTCGCTGCGGCGCGTCCTCGCCATCGGCGAGGCGCTCCCCGCCGCCACCGCCCAGCGGTTCCTGGCGACGAACCCGGCGGCGCTACACAACCTGTACGGCCCGACCGAGGCCGCGGTCTCCATCACCGACCACCGCGTCACCACTGCCGATCGCACCACGGTCCCGATCGGCCGGCCCGAATGGAACAGCCGGGTCTACGTCCTCGACGCCCGTCTGCGTCCGGTCCCGGTAGGTGTCGCGGGAGAGTTGTATCTGGCGGGCGCGCAGCTCGCCCGCGGGTATTTCGGCCGACCCGACCTCACCGCGGACCGCTTCGTCGCCGACCCGTTCTCCGCGCTCGGCGCCCGCATGTACCGCACCGGTGATCTCGTCGCCTGGACCGCTGACGGCGAACTCGACTATCGCGGTCGCACCGACTTCCAGGTCAAGATCCGCGGATTCCGCATCGAACTCGGCGAGATCGAAGCGGCCCTGCTCGCCGCACCGCAGATCGCCCAGGCGGCGGTCGTCGCCACGACCGACCCGCAACTCGGTGACCGGCTGGTTGCCTATGTCGTCCCCGCGCCCGGCGGGGCGCTCACCACCGCGCAGGCCAAAGCCGCGGTGGCGCAGGTGCTCCCGTCCTACATGGTCCCCTCGGCCTTCGTCGTGCTCGACCGCCTCCCGCTGAACGCGAACGGCAAGCTCGACCGGGCCGCCCTTCCGGCGCCGGTGCTCGAACCCCGCCGCTACCGCACGCCCGGGACCGAGCACGAGATCGCCGTAGCCGCCGTCTTCACCGAGGTCCTCGGCGCGCGCAACCCCGGCCTCGACGACGATTTCTTCGCGCTCGGCGGCAACTCGCTGCTGGCCACCCGTGTCGTGCACCACCTGCGCGAACACACCGGCGTGGAGCTCACCGTCGCCGCGTTCTTCGCCGACCCGACCGTCGCCGGTCTCGCTACCAGAATCAGCGACGGCCCCGCAGGCGCGGCCGACCTCGAAGCCGCACTCGCGGTCGTGCTGCCGATCGCCCGCCGCGGCACCCGCCCGCCGCTGATCTGTGTGCACCCGGTCTCGGGTCTGGCGTGGGCCTACGCGAGCCTGGTGCCGCACCTGCCCGAGGATCAGCCCGTGGTCGGCATCCAGTCGCCGGCGCTGAGCGATCCGGAATTCCGGCCCGCCTCGGCCGAGGAGCTGGTCGACCGCTACCTGGCCGAGATCCGCGGCGTCCAGCCCCATGGCCCCTATCAGCTGCTCGGCTGGTCCCTCGGCGGCGTGCTGGCGCAGGCCGTGGCGACCCGCCTGCAAGCCGAGGGCGAGACGGTGGCGTCGTTGACGATGCTCGACAGCCTCCCCGGCGCCGCACTCGCCGATTTCGCCACCGAATTGCGGCACGTGCTCACCGAACTCGGCATACCCGAGCGGCAACTGCCCAGCCAACTCACCGAACTCGGCGACGAGGCACTGGAATCACTGCACACAACACTCGCTGCGGACACGCCGATCTCGCGCGCGCAGTTCGTGGGCATGTACCGCGGCGCACTGCGCTCGGTGGCGCTTCTCACCGAGCTCGAACCCGCACGATTCGACGGTGATCTGACCTATTTCACCGCCCTGCGGACCCCCCAAAAGCTGGGGGACGGGGCCTCGCGATGGCGCCCGTTCGTCAGCGGGATCATTGCTGACCACCCGGTCGAGGCCACCCACCAGGAGATGCTCTCCGCTGTGGCGGTAGCCACGTCCGGACCGGCAATTGCGCAGGTCGTCGCGGGTGCGGACGGATCCGGCGATACACGTCCGTAACGGACTACATGGGCATTACGATTCTGTTGCGATAGAGTTGGTGTGTCGTGGCGCACACCTCGGCGACGGTCGGCAGCGGCTATGTAGGTGTGGCTATGCTGTGTCCGACTCGGCCGCCGGACGCGAGAGGTGTATAGGTCTGTGGAAACCCCCCGCCGCACGGGCCGTGCCGGTCGCCGACGTACTACCGGCGCACCGTTGTTCGGTCAGCTGCTCACGGCCGCCGTCGAATCCGCGGCCGATTCGATCGCGCTGCGCTACAACCCCACCGGGATGCCCGGCGCGGAACAACACCTCACATATCGGGAGCTCGACGAGCGATCCTCGCGCCTGGCACGCGAACTCATCGACCGGGGGATGGGCGCGGGCGATGTCGTCGCGATTGCCATCGCCCGCTCGATCGAATCCGTGCTCGCGGTGTGGGCCATCGCCAAGACCGGTGCCGCGTACGTGCCGGTCGACCCGGCCTACCCGGCAGACCGGATCGCCCATATCGTCGCCGACTCCGGCGCGACCATCGGCCTGACCACCGCGGCCCATCGCGCCTGCCTCGGTACCACCGCGTACTGGATCGAACTCGATGACCCGGTGGTCGCCGAGCGCATCGCCGTGCGGCCGGGGCACGCGGTGAGCTACGCCGATCGGGTCCGCCCGATCGACGAAGCGCACCCGGCCTACGTCATCTACACCTCCGGCTCCACCGGTAAGCCGAAGGGCGTCGTGGTGACGCACACCGGGCTTGCCACATTGGTCGCCGCCGAGCGCGAACACTATGACGTGCAACCCGATTCGCGGGTGCTGCATGTTTGCTCGCCGAACTTCGACGTGTCGGTGCTCGAGTTGCTGCTCGCCTTCGCTACCGGTGCGACCCTGGTGGTTTCGCCGCCGCGCGTGTTCGGCGGTTTCGAACTGTCGGACCTGCTGCGCCGCGAACGCATCACCCACCTGCTGATCACCCCTGGTGCGCTCGAGTCCGTCGACCCGGCCGGGCTGCCGGACCTGTCGACCGTGATCGTCGCGGGCGACCGGTTCGGCCCGGAACTGGTCGGTCGCTGGGCAACCGGTGAGCGCGCGTTCTACAACGGGTACGGCCCCACCGAGGCGACCATCCTCGCCACCAGCACCTCGGCGCTGCGGGCCCACGCGCCGATCACCATCGGCCACGCGGTGCCCGGCATGGGCTTGTACGTGCTCGACGCGCGCCTGCGGCCGGTGCCCGCCGGAGTGGTCGGCGAGCTGTACCTCTCCGGCCCCGCGCTCGCGCAGGGGTATCTGGGCAGGCCGGGGCTCACCGCGCAACGTTTCGTCGCCTCGCCGTTCGGGCCGGGCAGGCTGTACCGCACCGGTGATCTGGTGCGCCGGTTCGAACACGACGGCACGCTGGAATACCTGGGCCGCACCGACTTCCAGGTGAAGGTACGCGGCTTCCGGATCGAGCTCGGCGAGATCGACAACGCGCTCACCGCGCACCCCGACCTCGACTACGCCGTGACGCTGGGTAAGACGATGCCCTCGGGCGCGACCGCGCTGGTCGCCTACGTGCTGCCGCGCGCCGGCCGCACGATCGACACCGGCGCGCTGGCGGAATTCCTCGCGGAATCGTTGCCCGCGTACATGATCCCGTCGGTCATCATGGTCCTCGACGAGCTGCCGCTGACCTCGGTCGGCAAGCTCGACCGCGCCGCGCTGCCGACGCCGGTGTTCTCCGCCCGCGGTTTCCGCGCGCCCGCCACCCCGGCCGAACAGGTGGTGGCCGACGTGTTCGCCGCCCTGTTGCTGCGTGACGGCGCGGGCCGGGTCGGCGCCGACGACGACTTCTTCGAACTGGGCGGCGACTCGCTGCTCGCCGCGCAGGCGGTGGCCCGCATCGGCGCCGCGCTGGACGTGCGGGTGCCGGTGCAGGCGGTGTTCGAGGCGCCGACCGTCGCCGCCCTCGCCAATCGAGCCGAGCAGCACCGTGTTTCGGCACACGCGCTCCCACTGACGCCGCGTCCGCGCCCCGAGCTGGTCCCGCTGTCCTACGCCCAGCAGCGGATGTGGTTCCTCAACCGCTTCGACCCCACGTCGGCCGTGGACAACATCCCGGTCGCGGTCCGCCTTTCCGGCCGCCTCGACCTGCCCGCCCTGCGCGCCGCGATCGCCGACCTGATCGCGCGCCACGAAGTTCTGCGCACGGTCTACCCGGTGTCCGACGGTATCGGCGCCGAGGGCCACGGCGCGGTCCTCGACGGCGAAGGTCACCAGCTGGTGCTGGCGGCGGGCGACCCTGCCGCGGTGCCCGAGTTCGAGATCGTCGAGGTGGCGGAGGAAGACCTGACCGAGGCGATCGGCGCTGCCGCGCTGACCGGCTTCGACGTCACCGCCGGGCCGCCGGTGCGGGTGCGGGTGCTCGCGATCTCGGACAACGAGCACGTCGTCGTCTGCGTGGTGCACCACATCGCCGCCGACGGCTTCTCGTTCGCGCCGCTGACCAGGGATCTGCTCACCGCCTACGCCGAACGGCGCGGTGGCGGCGCGCCGCAATGGCCGCCGCTGCCGGTGCAGTACGTCGACTACACGCTGTGGCAGCGTGAACTGCTCGGCGCCGAGCACGACCCGGATTCGCTGCTCGCCGCGCAAGTGGCCTTCTGGCGAAAGACGCTGTCCGGCTTGCCCGAACAGCTCGAACTGCCCACCGACCGGCCGCGTCCCGCCGTGTCGAGCCGGGCGGGCGGGTCGCTGAGCGTCCAGGTCCCCGCCTCGGTGCACGCCGGTCTGTCGGCGCTGGCCCGCGAGCACAACGCCACGCTGTTCATGGTGGTGCACACCGCGCTGGCCATGCTGCTGGCCCGGCTCTCCGGCACCCGCGACATCGCGATCGGCACCCCGGTGGCCGGCCGTGGCGAGCAGGCGCTCGACGAGCTGATCGGCATGTTCGTCAACACCCTGGTCCTGCGCACCGAGGTGAATCCGGCGACGAACTTCGGCGGGCTACTCGCCGAGGTCAGAGCACGCGATCTGGCCGCCTTCGGACATGCCGACGTGCCGTTCGAGCGGCTCGTCGACCTGCTGGAGCCGGTGCGTTCGACCGCGCGGCACCCGCTGTTCCAGGTGATGCTGACCTTCCAGAACCTGGCCCGCACCGACCTGGCGTTGCCCGGCCTCGCCGTCTCCGCCGCCGACTTCACGGTGCCACTGGCGAAGTTCGATCTGCAGGTGGAGCTCGCCGAACACATCGGCGTCGACGGCGCGCCGCAGGGCCTGGCGGCCACCTTCGTCTATGCCACCGACCTCTTCGACCGCGCCACGGTCGCCGACTTCGCCGACCGCTGGACGCGGGTGCTCGCCGCGGTGGTGGCCGACCCGGCCAAGCCGGTCGGCGATATCGACGTGCTCGCCCCCGGCGAGCGTGAACTCGTCCTGCGCGAGGGCTATTCGCCCGGCATCGCGGTTCCCGAGGTCACGCTCACCGACCTGATCACCGCCCAGGCGCAACAGCGTCCCGAGGCGATCGCGATCAGGGCGGGGGAGCGGTCCCTCACCTTCGCCGGCCTCCTCGGTCGGGCATCGGCGCTGGCCCGCGCGCTCGTCGTGCAGGGCGCGGGCCCGGAAACCCTGGTGGCTGTAGCCGTTGCGCGCACCGAGGAGCTGCCGGTGGCGCTGCTCGCGGTGCTGCTGTCGGGTGCGGGCTACCTGCCGATCGACTCCGGATACCCGGCGCAGCGGCTGGCCTACATCGTCGACGACGCGAAACCCGCTGTGGTGCTGACCACCTCGGCCGAGCACGGACTGCTGACGCCGCTCGCGGATCTGCCCGTGGTGTTGCTCGACGAGCCGCCCGTCTACAGCGACGCTCCGCTGCATCCCGATGAACGCCGTGCTCCGCTGCGCCCGGATCATCTCGCGTACGTCATCTACACCTCGGGTTCCACCGGCCTGCCCAAGGGCGTCGGTGTCACCCACCGCAATGTGCTCGAGCTGTTCGCCAACACCCAGCTGCTGTTCGCCTTCGACGAGGACGACGTGTGGACGGTGTTCCATTCCTTCGCCTTCGACTTCTCCGTCTGGGAACTGTGGTGCGCGCTGGCAGGCGGTTCGTCGGTGGTCGTCGTCGACCACCTGACCTCCCGGTCGCCGATCGAATTCCGCGAACTGCTGGCCCGTGAACACGTGACGGTGCTGAGCCAGACGCCCACCGCCTTCGCCCAGCTCGACGAAGCCGACCGGGCCGCGCAGGCCGCGGGCGCCATCGCGCTGCCGGTGCGGTACGTGGTCTTCGGTGGTGAGGCTCTCGACCCCCGCAAGCTCAGCCGCTGGTACGACCGCTACGGAAACGGGCCGGGCGCACCGGAACTCGTCAACATGTACGGCATCACCGAGACCACCGTCCATGTCTCGCACCAGGTCCTGACCGCGCGGACGGCGGACATCGTCGCCGACCGGGCGCCGGTGGACGCCGACCACATCGGCGGATCTGCCGTCGACCTGCCCGGCAGCCTCATCGGCCGTGCGCTGCCCGGACTGTCGGTGGTCGTCCTCGACGACCGTCTGCGTCCGGTGCCGTTCGGTGTGGCGGGTGAGCTCTACATCGCGGGCAACCAGCTCTCGCGCGGCTACCTCGGCAAGCCGGGTCTCACCGCCACCCGCTTCGTCGCCGACCCGTTCGGTGAACCGGGCGCCCGGCGCTACCGCTCCGGCGACCTCGGTCGCTGGATCGGGTTCCGCGGCACCCCCACCCTCGAATACGGCGGCCGCGGCGACCAGCAGGTGCAGCTGCGTGGTTTCCGGATCGAACCGGGCGAGATCGAGGCAGCCCTGCTGCGGGTGCCCGGCGTCGGGCAGTCCGCGGTCATCGTGCGCGCCGACGAGCACGCCGGAGACCGGCTGATCGCCTATGTCGTCCCGGCGACAGATGTAGTCGATCCGAACGACGCGCCCACCACCGTACTTCCGAAGCCGCCGGTAGGCGCGCGCTTCGGACGTGGCGACAGCGGCGCGGGGTCCGACGACGACTCCACGCCCGCCGATCTTCGCGTGGTCGCGGGTCTGGACCCGGTGGAAGTGCGGGCGGCCGTAGCCGAATTCCTCACCGGATACATGGTTCCCGACGCTGTCGTGGTGGTCGCGGAACTACCGATGACCACCAACGGCAAACTCGACCGGGCGGCACTGCCCGCGCCGGAGTTCACCGCCGCCACCACCTTCCGCGCGCCGACCACTCCCATCGAACTCAGCGTCGCCGAGGTATTCGCGACCCTGCTCGGCGTGCCCGAGATCGGTCTGGACGACAACTTCTTCGACCGCGGTGGCAACTCGCTGCTGGCCACCAGGGCCATCGCCCGCATCGACCAGGCACTGAGTACCGACCTGGTGGTACGTGACCTGTTCGAGGCGCCCACCGTCGGCTCGCTCGCGGCCCGCGTGCGCCCAGGTTCGGTGGCCGCGCCACGACCACCGCTGATTCCGGCGCAGGACCGTGGCGTCGTTCCGCTCTCGCCCGCGCAACAGCGGATGTGGTTGCTCAACCGCATCGACCCCGACTCACCGGCGTACAACATCCCGCTGGTCCTGCGGTTGCGCGGCGCGCTCGACACCTCTGCGCTGCGCTATGCCGTCGCCGATGTGCTCGAACGGCACGAGGCGCTGCGCACCCGTTTCCCGGCCGATGACGCCGACGCTGTTCCGTATCAGGAGATCCTGCCCGTCAGCGCGGTGCTGCCGACCGGCCTCGCGCTGGAGGAATGCGACGATCCACGTGACCGGGTGATGCGTTTGCTCGCGGGCGGTTTCGATGTCGCCGAGCGAGTTCCCCTGCGCGCCGGGCTGTTCACCTCGCCCGCCGAGGACCCGCTCGCGGAGGAAGAGTACGTGCTCGCCGTAGTGGTGCAGCACATCATCGCCGACGGTGCTTCGCTCGCGCCGCTGGCCCGTGATCTCGTGATCGCCTATCGGGCCCGCGTCGAAGGACGCTCACCCGCCTGGTCGCCACTGCCCGTGCAGTACGCCGACTACGCGCTGTGGCAGCGCGAGGTGCTCGGCTCGGAATCCGACGAGAATTCCACCGCCGCGAGGCAGTTGGAGTTCTGGCGGCACACGCTGTCGGGGCAGGCGGGCACGGTCGAGCTGCCGCACGACCATCCGCGCCCCTCGCACGCCTCGCTGCGCGGCGCCGATGTGAGCACCACCCTGACCGCCGACGTTCATGTCCGCCTCGCCGAGATCGCCCGCAGGCACAACGCGTCGCTGTTCATGGTCGTGCACGCGGCACTGGCCGTGCTGCTCGCCAGGATCTCCGGCAGCACCGATATCGCGATCGGCACCCCGATCGCCGGCCGGGGTGAACCCGAGCTCGACGACCTGGTCGGCATGTTCGTCAACACCCTCACCCTGCGCACCGAGGTCGATCCCAGCCGCGGTTTCGACGAATTGGTCAGCACCGCACGCGAAGTCGGCCTGGCCGCCTTCGCCAACGCCGACCTGCCGTTCGAGCGCGTGGTCGAGGAGGTGGCCCCGACCGGCACCGTGTCGCACAACCCGCTGTTCCAGGTGGTGCTCTCCTTCCACAACAACGAGACCCCCGTGCTCCGCCTGCCGGGCCTCACCATCGAGGCGATGGACCTCGCGGCCCGGCCCGCCAAGTTCGACCTGCAGGTCAACATCGAACCGCGCCTGTCGGCGACCGGCGAGCCCGATGAGATCGGCATCGTCTTCACCTACGCCACCGACCTTTTCGACGAACACACCGTCGCGGCCTTCGCACGCGGGCTCACCGAGATCGTCACCGCGGTCGCCGCCGATCCCGCAGTGCGTGTCGGCGATATCGATCTGCGTGACGCCAGCGAGCGCGAACGTGAGCTGACGGCCGCGGCCTATGCCCCCGTGCCGTCGGCCAACGGTGCCGCGCTGGCGCAGGAACTGGCCTCGGCCGTGGAGGAAGACCCGGACGCACCTGCGCTCGAGCTGGGTGAAACGGCGATCGCCTACGCCGAGTTCGATGCCCGCTCATCACAATTGGCGCGTTCGTTGATCGCCCGCGGCGCCGGTCCGGGTACGGGAGTCGCGGTGCGGCTCGACCGAGGGGTGGACGCGGCGATCGCGACCTGGGCGGTGCTCAAGGCAGGCGCGGCGGTGGTGCCGCTGATGACGATGGACGCCCGCCCGCCGGGCAGCAACCTCGAGGTGAAACTCGGCCTGACCATCGACATCCTCGACGCCCCCGACGGGCTGGACTGGTACGACCTGGCCGACCCCGCGCTGCGCGCCGAACTGGCCGCGGAATCACCTCGTCCGATCGGCTACGCGCACCGCACCCGCGCCCTGCGCGGCGACGACGTGGCCTTCGCCGGCGGCGGTCGCACACTGAGCTACGACGAGCTGGCGACCGCGGCCGAGCAGGTGGCCGAGCGTGCCGGGCTCAACTTCGAATCACGCACGCGAGCGGCGGGCCGACCTGATTCGGTGGCGGGCGTGCTCGAGATCGTCGCGGCCGCGATCGCGGGCGCGACGCTGGTGATGGGGGCAGACCAGGGGGGTGCGGACGAGGTGAGCCATGTGTTCACCGAGGCCGCGGTGGCCGTTGCCGAACCCGGCGACGGGACAGGTGCGAGGATTGTCGCGCTCAGTGAGATGATCGGCAACACCGGGCAGCCGCACGAGCGGCGCGCGGTGGTCGGGATGGATGGATAGGTGGAACGAACACTGGCTGGTCCGCACGCGGTGCGGATGAGTGGCAGTGCGCGTCTGTATCGGTACGAGGTGTGCATGACCGGGCAACGGCTAGTCGACTCCGTCGATCGGACGGAACTGTCGTGACCCGGGCGAACCGGGCGTCCGGCGCCCGCGCCCGGCAGCGCGGGAAGTCGCTGCCGCAACTGCTGTCCGTGGCGGTGGAATCCAACCCCGGTGGGCTCGCGCTGTCGTGGGACGACGGCGTGTCCGCGCCGGTGCGCTGGACCTACGCCGAGCTCGACGAACGGTCCAACCGGCTGGCCCGGCTGCTGATCGCCTACGGCGTCGGCCCCGAGGACGTGGTGGCCGTCGGCATTCCCCGTTCGCCGGAATCGGTGCTGGCGATGTGGGCGGTGACCAAGACGGGCGCGGCGTTCCTGCCCGTCGACCCGAACTATCCACCTGCTCGGGTGAGTCACATGCTGGGCGATTCCGGTGCGGTGCTCGGGGTCGCGGTCGGCACGGCGATGGACCGTCTGCCCGGTGCGCTGAGGTGGTTGTGCCTCGATGACGAGGCCGTCCGGCGCGCGACCGACGACCAGCCCGGTGATCCGGTGACCTTCGCCGACCGGGTCCGTCCGCTGCGGCTACAGCACCCCGCCTACATCGTGTACACCTCCGGTTCCACGGGTCTGCCCAAGGGCGTGGTGGTGACGCACGCCGGGCTGGCCGGGTACTGCGCCGAACAGCGCGCGCACTACGCGATCGAGCCGACCTCGCGCACGCTGCACTTCGCCTCGCCCTCGTTCGACGCGGCCGTGCTCGAACTGTTGATGGCGGTGGGCGCCGGAGCCGCCATGGTGCTCGCGCCCGCGGGCATTCTCGGCGGCGCCGAGCTGGCCGACGTGCTGCGTCGCGAAGCCGTCACGCACATGTTCATCACCACCGCCGCGCTGGCATCGCTGGATCCGGCCGGGCTCGACGCGCTGGCCGTGGTCACCACCGGTGGCGAGGCGTGCCCGCCGGACCTGATCCGGCGCTGGGCCACGGATACCCGCCGGTTCCACGACTGTTACGGGCCGACCGAGACCACCATCGTGACCAATATCAGCGCGCCGCTGGTGGTCGGCGACACGATGAACATCGGGGCGCCGCTGCGTGGGGTGACCGAGTACGTGCTCGACGAGCGCCTGGTCCGGGTGCCCGACGGGATGATCGGCGAGCTGTACATCGCCGGTCACGGGCTGGCGCGTGGCTATCACCGTCAGCCGGGTCTCACGGCGTCGCGCTTCGTCGCCGATCCCTTCGCCGGGGCCGAGGCGCGGATGTACCGCACCGGCGACCTGGTGCGCCGCCGGGTGGACGGTGCGATCGAGTTCGTGGGACGCAACGACTTCCAGGTGAAGGTGCGTGGGTTCCGGATCGAACTGGGTGAGATCGACACCGTGCTCACCGGGCACGACACCGTCGACTTCGCGGTGACCGTGGGTCATGAACTCGACAACGGCACCACGATTCTCGCCGCGTACGTCCACGCCGCGCCCGGCGCGCGCATCGAGACCGACCAGCTGTTCGAGCACGCCAAGGCCGGGCTGCCCGCGCACATGGTGCCGACCGCGCTGACCGTGCTCGACGCCATTCCCCTGACGCCGGTCGGCAAACTCGATCGGGCCGCCCTGCCCGCGCCCACCCTGCGTGCCGAGGAGTTCCGGGCGCCCTCGGGTGCGATGGAAGAGCTGGTGGCGCATGTCTTCACCGAGTTGCTGGCACCGGAGAACCCGGTGGGCGCCGATGACGACTTCTTCGCCCTCGGCGGCAATTCGCTGCTCGCCACGCGGGCAGCCGCGCGCCTCGGAGCGGAGCTGTCGGCTCGGGTGCCCGCCGGTCACGTCTTCGAAAGTCCCACTGTCGCCGGTCTTGCTGCCCTGCTCGAACCGCTCAAGGGCGCGGGCGGCCACGCGCCGCTGGCACCTCGCGAACGCCCCGAGCTGATTCCGCTCTCGCCCGCCCAACAGCGGATGTGGTTCCTCAACCAGTTCGATCCGGGTTCGACCGCGGAGACGATCCCGTTCGCGCTGCGCCTGTCCGGACCGTTCGACGCGCGCGCCCTGCACGCGGCGCTGTCGGACCTGGTCGCCCGGCACGAATCCCTGCGCACTCTGTACCCGGTCCACACCGCCGAGGGGTACGAGCGAGGTGCCGACGGTGCGGTGGTGGACGGCGTCGGCCACCAGGTGGTGTTGCCGATGGCGCAAGCCGTCCCCGATGTGCTGGTCGACTCGCTCACCGAGGACGAATTGCCGCTGTGGCTGGGCGAATTCGCCGCCACCGGGTTCGATGTCGCCGCCGGTGTGCCGTTCCGGGTGGCGCTGGCCGAGCTCGGGCCGCACGATCACGTGCTCGCCGTGGCCTTGCACCACATCACCGCCGACGGCGCCTCGGTCGCACCGCTGCTGCGTGACCTGCTCGGCGCCTACCTCGCCCGCCGCAACCGATCGCGACCCCGATGGCAGCCGCTGCCGGTGCAGTACGTCGACTACACGCTGTGGCATCGCGAGCTCCTCGGCGCCGAAGACGACCCGGATTCGGTGGCCGCCGCCCAGATCGCGCACTGGCGCACGGCGCTCGCGGGACTGCCCGACCGACTCGACCTGCCGACCGATCGCCCACGCCCGCCCGTCTTCACCGGTCGCGGCGCCGAATTCGGGTTCCAGATTCCGGCGGCGGTGCACACGGCACTCGCCGCGCTCGCCCAGCGCAGCGGTACCTCCGAATTCATGGTCGTCCACGCGGCTTTCGCGGTGCTGCTGGGCCGGGTCGCGCACACCGACGACATCGCCATCGGCACCCCGGTGGCCGGTCGCGGTGCCAGGGAACTCGACGACCTGATCGGCATGTTCGTCAACACGCTCGTCCTGCGCACGCATCTCGACCCGCGCGCGAGCTTCGCCGAGCTGCTGCACGCGACCAAGCGGGCCGACCTCGCCGCTTTCGCCCACGCCGACCTGCCGTTCGAGCGCCTGGTAGAACTGCTCGATCCGGTTCGCTCGCAGGCCCATCACCCGCTGTTCCAGGTCGCCCTGTTCTTCCAGAATCTGGACCTGCCGAACCTGCGCCTGCCCGGCCTCGACGCCACTCCCGTCGAATTCGGCGGTGCGGTAGCGCGTTTCGACCTACAGCTCACGATCGTGCCGGGTGCGGACCCGGCCGAGCCGATGGCCGCGTCGTTCAACTACGCCACCGATCTGTTCGATGCGGCCACCATCGAGATCCTGGCGGCCCGGTTCACCCGCCTGCTCGACGCGGTCGCCACCGACGCCGGTCTCGCGATCGCCGACATCGACCTGCTCACCGAGGTCGAGCGGGAGCAGAGCCTGGTGAGCTGGAACGAAACCCGCCACCCCGTGCCGCCGGAGCCGATGCTCGACGCGTATCGCCGTGCGGTGCAGACGCATCCGGATGCCACCGCGCTGGTCTACGAGGACACCGAGCTGACCTACCGGCAGTTCGACGAGCGCGTGAATGCCCTCGCCCGGCTGCTGATCGACCAGGGCGTCGGTCCCGAAAGCCTTGTCGGCCTTGCTGTCCGGCGATCGCCCGACCTGGTGATCGGGATGTACGCGGTGCTCACCGCGGGTGGCGCCTACGTGCCGCTGGATCCCGACCATCCGGCCGATCGCATCGCCTACATCCTCGACACCGCCCGCCCGGCCTGCGTGCTGAGCACCCGTGCCGACGCCATCGAAGTTCCGCCCGGCACCTCGCTGCTGTTGCTCGACGAGCTCGATGTCGCCGGCGTACCGGGTGATCCCGTCCTCGCACCGGAGTTGCGCGCACCGCTGCACCCCGACCACCCGGCCTACGTCATCTTCACCTCGGGGTCCACGGGCAAGCCCAAGGGTGTCGCGATCTCGCACGCCGCCATCCACAACCAGCTCGTCTGGATGCTGGCGAAATACCCACTCGCGCTGGGCGATGTGTACCTGCAGAAAACCGCGACCACCTTCGACGTGTCGCTGTGGGGCTACTTCATGCCGCTGCGGGTCGGCGCGAAACTGGTGCTTGCCACCCCGGATGGCCACCGCGATCCTGCCTATCTGATCGACTTGATCGGCAAGCACAAGGTCACCGTCACCGACTTCGTCCCGTCGATGCTCACGATGTTCGCCACCCAGGCGGCAGCTGTCGGCACGGACTCCGCGTCCGAAGGCAATGCCGACCTGGAGTCGCTGCGCGAGATCTTCGTCATCGGTGAGGCGCTGCCCGCCGAGACCGTCGACGCCATGGCCGCGGTCAGTTCGGCCAGGTTGCACAATCTGTACGGGCCGACCGAAGCCGCTGTCTCGGTGACGTACTGGCCGGCCCGCCCTGGTGACCGCTCGGTGCCGATCGGTTTGCCGCAGTGGAACTCCCGCGTGTACGTCCTCGACGATCGGCTGCGACCGGTGCCACCCGGTATCGCGGGCGAGCTCTATCTCGCGGGCGATCAGCTCGCGCGCGGTTATGTCGCGCGACCCGGTCTCACCGCCGATCGATTCGTCGCCGACCCCTTCGCCCCGGCCTCCGGCCTCGCCGCGGCGGGCGCTCGCATGTACCGCACCGGTGACCTGGTGGTGTGGCGTCGGCCCACCGCGACTGCCCCGCACCGGCTGGACTACCTGGGGCGCATCGACTTCCAGGTGAAGTTCCGCGGACAGCGGATCGAGCTCGGCGAGATCGAGACCGCGCTGCTGGCGCACGAATCCGTCAGCCAGGCAGTGGCATTGGTCGCGGCGACCGAGCTCGGTGACCAGTTGGTCGCCTACGTGGTGCCCGCGCCCGGCCACGCCGCCGAGCCCGACCGGCTCCAAGCCGCTGTCTCGAAGACCTTGCCGGTCTACATGGTTCCGGCGTCGATCACCGTGCTCGGCGAACTGCCGCTCAATCCCAGCGGCAAGCTCGACCGCAAGGCGCTGCCCGCGCCGAGCTTCACCGCCCGGGCGTTCCGCGCGCCGAGCACCACCCAGGAGCGGCTCGTCGCCGATCTGTTCGGGGAAGTGCTCGGCCGCACCGACATCGGCGCCGACGACGACTTCTTCGCACTCGGTGGCAACTCGCTGATCGCCACCCGCCTGGTCGCCCGCCTCGGCGCCGCCACCGGTGGCCGCATCGCCGTGCGCACCCTCTTCGAAACCCCGACCGTCGCCGGGCTCGCGGCGGTGCTCGACCCCGGCGCGGTGGCGCAGCCGACCAGTGGCCTCGGCACCCTGCCCCGCCCCGACGAGCTGCCGCTGTCGCCCGCCCAGCGCCGGATGTGGTTCCTCAACCGCTTCGACCAGGGCGCCGACGACGGAGCCGCCGCCTACAACCTGCCCTTCGCACTACGGCTGACCGGCGCCCTCGACGTCGCGGCGCTCACCACCGCGCTGCGCGACGTACTGGCCCGCCACGAGGTCCTGCGCACGGTCTACCCCGACACCGCCGACGGCCCGATTCAGCAGGTTCTCCCCGCCGACCAGGTCCACCTCGACTTCACTGTGCACCGGATCAGTGCCGGGCAGCCGACGGCCGGCGAGGCCGGATCCCGGGATGCCGCGACCTCGCTGATCGCCGCGGTGACCGCGCTCGCGTCTACCGCGTTCGACGTGACCGTCGAGGTTCCGTTGCGGGTCCGGCTGTTCGATGTCACGGACAGCGGACCCGACGCGCCCACGGAGTACGTGCTCGCCGTGGTGGTGCACCACATCGCCGCCGACGCCTCCTCGATGGCGCCGCTGGTGCGCGATGTGACCACCGCCTACCTCGCACGGACCGCCGGACATGCCCCGGAGTGGGCCGCGCTGCCGGTGCAGTACGCCGACTACGCGCTGTGGCAGCTGGATCGGCTCGGTGCCGAGGACGAGACGGATTCGGCGGCTGCCCGACAGCTCTCGTTCTGGCGCTCCGAACTCGCCGGCCTGCCGGATCTGCTCGAACTGCCCGCCGACTACCCGCGGCCCGCCGTCGCCTCCCTCGCGGGTGGACGGGTGCCGGTGCGCATCGACGCCGAGACGCACGCCGCGCTCGCGGCGCTCGCGCGCGACCGCGGCGCCACGGTGTTCATGGTGTTGCACACCGCTTTCGCCGTCCTGCTGGCCCGGCTGTCCGGTGCCGCGGACGTGGCGGTGGGCACTCCCGTCGCCGGACGCGGAGAGCGCGAACTCGACGATCTGATCGGCATGTTCGTCAACACGGTCGTTCTGCGCACCCGCTACGACGGTGGCGCCACGTTCGCCGAGCTGCTCGCCGCCCAGCGCACGAGCGACCTGGCCGCCTTCGCCGCGGCCGATGTTCCGTTCGAGCGACTGGTCGAGGTGCTCGATCCGCCGCGCTCCACGGCACGTCACCCGCTGTTCCAGGTCGGTCTGTCCTTCCAGAACATCGACCGTGCCGCACTGGAACTGCCCGGCCTGCGGATCGCGCCGGTATCGGCGGAACTCGCTGTGTCGCAATTCGATCTGCATCTGATCGTCGGCGACGGTTACGACGCCGACGGGGCGCCCACCGGCATCGAGGGCTTCTTCACCTACGCCACCGATCTCTTCGACGCCGCGACGGTGGCGGCCTTCGCGGACCGGCTGACGTTGCTGCTCGACGCGGTGATTCGCGAGCCCGCCGTGGTGGTCGGTGATGTCGACCTGCGGTCCGCCGAGGAGCGCGCGACCGAAATCGTCAGTGGTGCCGCTGATCTCGCTGTGCCCGGTGGCACGCTCGCCGACCTGCCGTCGGTCGCCAGGCCCGAAGCTGTCGCACTCGTGGCCGACCTGCCCGAGGGTCGCCTCGAGCTCACCTACGCCGAGTTCGAATCACGGGTCAACAGGCTCGCGCGGCATCTGATCTCGATCGGCGTCGGTCCCGAGTCGCTGGTCGCGCTCGCCCTGCCACGGTCGATCGATCTCGTCGTCGCCATGTACGCGGTGACCAGGTCGGGCGGCGCCTACGTGCCTATCGACCCCGATCAGCCCGCCGATCGCACCGACTACATCCTGCACACCGCCGCCCCGATCTGCGTGCTCACCAACGGTTTCCGTACCGACGCCGCACCGGTGGTGCGCGTCGACCACCCGGTGATTGCCTCCGCTGATCCCAGCCCGATCACCGACGCCGACCGCCGCGCGCCGCTGCGCCCCGACAACACCGCCTACGTCATCTTCACCTCCGGCTCCACCGGTCGCCCCAAGGGCGTGGCGGTGCCGCACGCTGCGGTGATCAACCAGTTGCAGTGGCTACGCGGTGAATTCGGCACGGACGCCGCCGATGTGTTCCTGCTGAAGACCCCCGCCACCTTCGACCTGTCCGTCTGGGAATTCTGGTCCGCCGCCGTCTGCGGTGGCCGCCTGGTGATCGCCGCCCCCGACGGGCACCGCGACCCCGCCTACCTGGACGCCCTGATCACCGACGCGGGCGTCACCACCCTGACAGCGGTGCCGTCGCTGCTCGACGCGCTGTCCGGGTACTGGGAGTCGTCCGCGCACGACGAGAGCGGCGTCCCGAGCCGGGTCGTGCCGTTGACCCGCATCCTCGCGATCGGCGAATCCCTGCCCGCCGCGCTGGCCCAGCGCCTGCTGAAGACGTTGCCCGGCAACAGGATCGACAACCTGTACGGACCCACCGAGGCCGCTGTGTCGATCACCGATCACCGTGTCGGCACCGCCGACGTGCTGACCGTGCCGATCGGCGCGCCCGCATGGAACAGTCGCGTCTACGTTCTCGACGAGCGGTTGCGGCCCGTGGCCCCCGGCATCAGAGGCGAGCTGTATCTCGGCGGCGTCCAGCTGGCTCGCGGTTACCTGCGCAAAGCGGCCCAGACCGCTGATCGCTTCGTCGCCGATCCCTTCGAGCCCGGCGCTCGCATGTACCGCACCGGTGACCTGGTCGCGCGCACACCGCTGACCGAGGTACCGGACAGCCTGCCCCCAGCCGGTCGCGCCACAGCGGGCGGCGAGCTGATCTACCTGGGCCGCAGCGACTTCCAGGTGAAGATCCGCGGGTTCCGCGTGGAGCCCGGTGAGGTGGAAGCCGTGCTGCTCGGGCTGCCCGCGGTGAGCCAGGCCGCGGTGCTCGCCCGGACCGACGCCCATTTCGGTGATCGACTGGTCGCCTATGTGGTCGGCGCGGATCTCGATGTCGCACAGCTGAGGTCCGCGCTGGGGGACAAGCTGCCGACCTATCTGGTGCCCGACGCCTTCGCTGTCCTCGGGGAACTGCCCTACACCGTCAACGGCAAGCTGGATCGAAAGGCGTTGCCCGCGCCGGTCTTCGAGGCCGCCACCTTCCGCGCCCCGGCGACACCTACCGAACAGGTGGTCGCGGAGGTCTACGGCGAGATCCTCGGAGTCGCCTCCGTCGGCGCCGACGACGACTTCTTCGCCCTCGGCGGCAACTCGCTGCTCGCCACCAGGGCGGCGGCCCGGATCGGGACGGCGCTCGATCGCGCGGTCGGCGTCCGATTGCTGTTCGAAGCGCCGACGGTGGCCGATCTCGCCCTGCGCGTGCACCGATCGGACGAGGCCACCGCACCACGGCTGCTCGCCGGACCGCGCCCGCAGCGGGTGCCGTTGTCACTGGCACAGCAGCGGATGTGGCTGCTCAACCGGCTCGACCCCGACGCGACCGTCTACAACATCCCGGCCGCGATCCGCCTCACCGGCGCCCTCGACCTGACAGCCCTCGGGCTCGGTGTCGCCGACCTGTTCGCCCGGCACGAGGTGCTGCGCACCCGCTACCCGGCGCGCGGGGATGCGGCGATCCAGGATGTGCTCGCGCCCGACGCGGTGCGCGTCGACCTGACCCCGGTCGAGGTCGCCCCCGACCACCTCACCGACGAGGTGCGCCGGATCGTCGCCACCGGGTTCGACGTCACCGTCGAGCCGCCGGTCCGCGTGCGGCTGCTGCGCCTGGGCGCCGACGATCACGTCCTGGTGTTCGTCGCCCACCACATCAGCGCCGACGGATTCTCCATGGGGCCGCTCACCCGCGACCTCGTCCTCGCCTACACCGCGCGCACGGCCGGCTCGCCGCCCGCGTGGTCGCCGCTGCCGCTGCAATACGCCGATTACGCGGTGTGGCAACGCGACTCACTCGGCGACGAAGCCGACCCCGCCTCCACGGCCGCCGCCCAGCTGGCCTACTGGCACGACGAGCTCGCCGGCCTGCCCGAGGAGATCGCCCTCCCCGCCGACCGTTCGCGCCCTGCGGTGCAGTCCTTCGCGGGCGCCACCAGCACCTTCGAGATCGACGCCGCACTGCACGCCGAGCTCGCCGGCCTGGCCCGCGCGCAGGGCGTCACGGTGTTCATGGTCGTCCAGGCCGCGCTCGCGGTGCTGCTCGCCCGGCTCAGCGGCACCGACGACGTCGCCATCGGGACTCCGATCGCCGGCCGTGGCGCCCGTGAGCTCGACGATCTGGTCGGCATGTTCGTCAACACCCTGGTGCTGCGCAGCCGGATCACCGAGAGCGATCCGTTCACCGCGCTGCTCACCCAGACCCGCGACACCGATCTGCGCGCCTTCGCCCACGCCGACGTCCCGTTCGAGCGGGTGGTCGATGCGCTCCAACCCGCGCGGTCGGCGGGCCGACACCCGCTGTTCCAGGTGGCGCTGTCGTTCGAGAACCTCGCCCCGGTCGCCTTCGAACTGCCGGGAATCACGGTGGGCGCGCTCGACGCCCGCACTGCCGAGGCCAAGTTCGACCTGTTGCTCACCATGCGTGAGCAGCAGGACAACGGCGGCATGCACGCCGAATTCGCCTACGCGACAGACCTGTTCGATGCCGAGACGGTGCGGAGTTTCGGTGCGCGCTTCGTCCGGCTGCTCGCCGCCGTAGCCGCCGACCCCGATCTCGCCGTGGGCGATATCGACCTGCTCGACCCCGCCGAATTCCTCGCGAACATCACCTTCGCGGGCCCGGCGGCCGTGCCGGAGCGCACCCTCGCCCAGCTGATGGACGAGGCGGTGCGCGCCGATCCGACCGGCATCGCCCTGCGCGGTGACGGGCGCGGCTTCACCTACACCGAGCTCGATGCCGCCGCCAACCAGCTGGCCCGTGGCCTGATCGCCCGTGGTGCAGGCCCGGAAGTCGCAGTCGCCGTGGCGATTCGGCGCTCGGTCGAATCGGTGCTCGCGGTCTGGGCGATCGCGCGCACCGGCGCGGTGATCGTGCCGATCGACCCCGGCTATCCGGCCGAGCGGATCAGCCACATGGTCACCGACTCGGGCGCCGTCTTCGGTATCACCCTCGCCGCCGAACTCGCCGGATTGCCCACGCTGTCCGGCGCAGGCGGCTGGGTGGCGCTCGACGATCGGGCGTTCACCGCCGAGATCGCCGGCTGTGCCACCGTGGGCCTGCGCGAGATCGAACTGCTCACCCCGCCGAGCACCGCCAATGCCGCGTACATGATCTACACCTCCGGTTCGACCGGACTGCCCAAGGGCGTCGTTGTCACCCATGCCGGGCTCGCCAACTTCTGCGCCGAGCAGAAACAGCGCTACCGCCTCGACTCCGCGACGCGCGCACTGGCTTTCGCCTCCCCGTCGTTCGACGCGTCGGTGCTGGAGCTGCTGCTCGCCATCGGCGGCGCGGGCACGCTTGTGGTCGCTCCCGCCGGATCCGTCGGCGGCACCGAGCTCGCCGAGCTGATCCGTACGGAGGGCGTCACCCACACCTTCCTGACCCCCTCGGTGCTGGCCACCCTCGACCCCGACGGCGTTCCCGGTCTGCGCGTCCTGATCGTCGGTGGCGAACACGTACCCGCCGACCTCGCCGCGCGCTGGAACACGCTGCCCCAGCGGCACTTCCACAACGGGTACGGTCCCACCGAGACCACCGTCATGACCGCCATCAGCGACCCGCTGCGGCCGGGCGATGCCGTCCACATGGGCGGCCCGATCCGCGGCATCCGCGCCCTGATCCTCGACGAACGCCTTCGTCCGGTCCCCGGCGGTGTCACCGGCGAGCTCTACCTCGGCGGCATCCAACTCGCCCGCGGCTACCACCAGCGCCCCGCTCTCACCGCAGCGCGCTTCATCGCCGACCCGTTCGGTCCCGAGGGCGCCCGCCTCTACCGCACCGGCGACCTCGTTCGCCGACGTGGCGATGTCCTGGAGTTCCAGGGCCGCAACGACTTCCAGGTCAAGATCCGTGGACTGCGCATCGAGCTCGGTGAGATCGACGCCGTGCTGGCCGCCGCACCCGGAGTCTCCTGGGTCGCCACGCTCGGCCGCGACAACGGCGCCGGCTCGACGATGCTGGTGTCCTACGTCCTGGCCGACGAGGGCCGAGCGCTCGATACCGCCGAACTCACCGCGCTCGCCGCGCAGGTGCTGCCCGACTACATGGTGCCCGCCGCGATCATCGTCCTCGACGAGATTCCGCTGACTCCCGTGGGCAAGCTGGATCGGCGCGCGCTGCCGGACCCGCTCGCCGCTCGCGGCGAATACCGCCCGCCCCGTACCGCCGCCGAGAAGACCATCGCCCGGGTCGTCGCCGATGTCCTCGGCCACGACCGGGTCGGTCTCGACGACGACTTCTTCGCTCTCGGCGGCGACAGCATCACCGCCATCCAGGTCGTGTCGCGGGCCTCGGCCGCCGGAGTGGTCCTGCGACCGCGCGACCTGTTCGACGCGCGCACCGTCGCCGCGCTCGCCGGACGCGCCGAAGTCGCCGTCGCGCCGAGTGCGCCGTCGGCCACGCTCCCGCTCACCGCCACCGCCGCCCAGCTCGCCGAAGCGGGCGAGGCCGCGGTCGAACCCCGCGCGGTACTGCTCGAAGTGCCCGCAGACTGCCCGGACGAGGCCGTCGCGGCCGCCGCAGCCGCGGTGATGAACCAGCATCCGATGCTGTGGGCGCTGCTCGACCGCACCGGCGACACGCCGGTGCTGCGCATCCCGCCGCCCGACGAACGCATCGGCGACGCCTTCCGCAGGCTCGACAACGAAGACGGTGAGTCCTCGCTACCCGTCGACGACATCGTGGCCGCGGCCTCGGCAGCGCTCGACCCGGACGAGGGCCGCAACATCCACTTCGTCCTCACCGGCGACGCCGGTAGCTCGGCCACCCTGGTCGTCGTCGCCAATGCCCTCGTCCTGGACGAGAATTCGTGGCGCGCGGTGGTCGACCAGCTGACCACGGCCTGGAGTCGCGGCCGCCACGCCGCACCCGCCGCACCCGATGCCGGACTCGGCGACCTGGTACGCCACCTCGCGGCATACCCGTCCACCGCCGCCGCACGAGCCGAACGCGCCTACTGGCATCGCGCGATCCGATCCAGGGCAGGCGAATCCGCCGATCTGCACCTGCGCAACCGGGTCTCGCTGAGCATCACCGGCGAGGGCACCACCGCGGTGCGCACCGTCGCCGATGCCTACCGCGCCACTGTCGACGAGGTACTGCTCACCGCCGCCGCGCTGGCCCTGCACACGGCCGCCGACACCGCCGCGGCACGGGCGATCGGCACGGTGGTGCGGCTGCGCGCCGACCAGCGCCTGCTCGGCCGACCCGATGCGGAGAACGTCGTCGGCGGGTTCACCACCGACTACCCGCTCGCGCTGCGCCTGGACGGCATCGACGTCGCCGACGCGCTCGTCGGCGGTCCCGCCGCGGGAACGGCCCTGGCCCAGATCAAGGAACTGCGCCGCGCGGTTCCCGCCCACGGCGCCGGCTTCGGTCTGCTCCGCTACCTCGACACCGAGACCGCCGACAGTGTCCGCACATTGGATCGCGGCCGATTCGCCGTCCGTCTGCGCGACCTGCGCCCCGCGCGCGTGCACACCGATGTGGCCGCCGACGACCTCGCCCTGGTGCTCACGGTCGACGCGACCGATGACGGCTTGGTCGCCCGATTCGACTACGCCACCGCCGTACTCACCGCGGACGCGGTCAAGACCTTCGCCGAACACTGGATCCGCGCGCTCGGCGGACTCGCCGAACACGGATTGCAGCCCGGCGCGGGCGGATTCACGCCGTCGGACTTCCCGCTGGTGCGACTCGGCCAAACCGAGCTGACGCGTCTGGTCCGCCGCTACCCGCTGCTCAGCGACGTGTGGCCGGTGACGCCGCTGCAATCGGGCATGCTGTTCCACGCACTGCTCGCGGAGAACTCGGTCGACCCCTACATCACCCAGTTCGTGCTCGACCTCGATCTGTCCGTGGACGACGAGAAACTGCACGAGGCGGCACAGGCCGTGCTCGACCGGCACGACAACCTGCGCGTCGCGTTCGCCACCGACGCCGCGGGCACCCCCCTGCAAGTGGTGCTCGACGACATCGACGTGCCGTGGCAGGTCATCGACACAGTGCTCGATGGCGCCCCTCCCGAGGGCCCTGCGTGGTCACGCTCCGCTGCCGCCTCCGGGCCCGCCGGTCGGGGCGCGGACGACGCCGCCTACCAGCGCATTCGCGCCGCCGATCTGGCCGCGCACTTCGACATGGCCACCGCGCCGCTGCTGCGGTTCACGCTGGTGCGCACCGCCGAGACCGCGCACCTGCTCGTCACCAGCCACCACATCCTGATCGACGGCTGGTCGACCCCGCTGCTGCTACAGGAACTGCTCACCGCGTACGTGGTCGGCGGTCGGAGCAGGCGCCTGCCCAAGGTCGCGCCCTACCGCGACTACCTGGCCTGGCTCGTCGGCCAGGATCTCGAAGCCGCCAGGACCGCATGGCGCACCGCGCTCACCGGCCTGGCCGAACCCACTCCGCTCGCGCCCGTCGATCAGGGCCGCGAGATCGCCACGGGCACCGGCGAAACCGGGTTCGTGCTCGCCCCGGCGGACACCGCCGCGCTGAGCGAGCTCGCCGCGAGCCTCGGCGTCACGGTGAACACCGTGGTCCAGGCGGCCTGGGGCCTGCTCATCGCACGGCTGGTGGATCGCGACGACGTGGTGTTCGGCGCCACCGTCTCGGGCAGGCCGGCCGAGCTCGACGGCGTGGAACGAATGGTCGGGCTGTTCCTCAACGCGATTCCCGTTCGCGTGCGGTTGCGTCCCGGCGACACCGTCGCCGAGCTGCTGCGCACACTGCAGGACGATCAAGCCGCGCTGCTCGATCACCACTATCTGGGGCTCGGTGAGATCCAGGAGATCGCGGGCATCGACGCGCTGTTCGACTCGCTCGTCGTCTTCGAGTCGTTCCCGGTCGACCGCGAAGGACTGGCACAGGCCGCGTCCGGATCGGCCGCCGTCACCGGGATGGACGCGGCCAACGGCACCCACTACCCGCTCACCGTGCAGGTGGTCGCCGACGGGCAGCTCCGGGTCTCGGTGAAGTACCTGCGCGATGTGTTCGGCGAGGACACCGCCACCGCGCTGGCGCAACGCTTTTCGATGCTGCTGGCGAGGTTCGTCGCGAGTCCGCAGGCCAGGATCGCCGAGATCGATGTGCTGCTCGCGGAGGAACGCGCGACCCTGGCGGCGGTCAACGCCACCGACGCGCCCGAACTGCTCGACGAGGCGACCCTGCTGTCGCTGTTCGACGCGCAGGTCCGGCGCACGCCCCAGGCCACCGCACTGGTCGACGGTGAAACCACCTACACCTACGCGGAATTCGACGAACGCGTGCGCGAGCTCGCCGGTTCCCTCCGTGCACGGGGCGCCCGGCCGGAGACGCTCGTCGCGGTCGCGATGCGGCGCGGCATCGACCTGGTGACCGCGATCTACGCGGTGCTGCGGACCGGTGCGGCGTACGTACCGGTCGACCCGGACCACCCCGCCGAACGGACCGACCGGGTGCTGGCTTCGGCCGCGCCGATCTGTGTGCTCGCCACCGCCGGTTTCACCACCGACTCCGGCATTCCCGTCCTCGAGCTAGCCGCCGTCAGTGGCGAAGCGGCGGAGCTGGAGCTGCCGAAGGCCGACAATCTCGCCTACGTCATCCACACCTCCGGGTCCACCGGCACGCCCAAGGGCGTCATGCTGACGCACCGGCAGCTGGTCAACCAGTTCCGCTGGGCGCAGCGCACCTACCCGCACGGCCCCGGCGACGTGGTTCTGCACAAGACCCCGGTCACCTTCGACATCTCCACCTGGGAGTTGCTGTGGCCGTTGCAGACCGGCGCCACGGTGGTGATCGCCGCCCCCGACGGTCACCGTGACCCGGCCTATCTGGCCGAGGTGATCACCGAACGAGCCGTCACCACCGTGCATTTCGTGCCGTCGATGCTGGACGCCTTCCTCGCCGACCGTGACACGGGCGAATTCCCCTCGCTGCGGCGGGTGTTCGCGGCGGGCGAGGCGCTGACGTCCTCGACCGCGCGCCGGTTCGGCCAGGTGCTGCCCGCGGCGGCGCTGGTCAACTGGTACGGCCCCGCCGAAGCCACCGTGGTGACCGCGGCGCAGGTAGAAGCCGGTCCCGCCGTGGGTATCTCGATCGGCATACCGGTCGCCAACACGCGCGTCCACGTGCTCGACCGGCAACTGCGACCCGTCCCGCCCGGTACCGCGGGGGAGCTGTACCTGGAAGGGGTGCAGCTGGCCCGCGGCTACCTCGGCGCGCCCACCCTCACGGCCGAGCGCTTCGTCGCCCATCCCGGCGGCGGCCGGCTCTACCGCACCGGCGACGTCGTGCGCTGGACTACCGACGAGAGCCTGGAGTACCTGGGCCGCAGTGACTTCCAGGTGAAGCTGCGCGGTCAGCGCATCGAGCTCGGTGAGGTCGAGGCGGTCTTGCGCGATCATCACAGTGTCCGGCATGCTGCCGTCGCGCTCGTCCACGGCCCGACGGGAGACCGGCTGGTCGGCTACGTGGTGCCGGTCGAACCGCCGGTCGAGGAAGCCCCCGCGTCGGCCCGACCGGAGGGCTATTCGATCGAAAGCGGCGCCACTACCACTGGTTTCGATCAAGTCGCGTTGCTCACCCATGCCAGGGCAGCGCTCCCGTCGTACATGGTTCCGGCGACCGTGGTGATCCTGAGCTCGCTGCCGCTCAACGCCAGCGGCAAGCTCGACCGCAAGGCCCTGCCCGTCCCCGCCTTCACCACACGCGCCTACCGGCCGCCGACCACGCCGTTGCAGCGTGCCGTCGCCGAGGTGTACGCGGAGGTGCTCGGCGCGGGCAAGGTCGGCCTCGACGACGACTTCTTCGAACTCGGCGGCAACTCCCTGATCGCCACCAAGGCGATCAGCCGCCTGCGTACCAGGGTCGGCGCCGAGGTGCGGGTGCAATGGTTCTTCACCGACGCCACTGTCGCCGCGCTGGCCGAGCGGATCGACGCCACCCAGTCCGCCGGCGGCGATCGCGACCTCACCTCCGACCTCGAATCCGACGACGCCCTCGGCGTCCTGCTGGCCATCCGCAACCGGGTGCCGCACGGCACGGAAGCCGGCGGAGCGCTGTTCTGCATCCACCCGATGTACGGGCTGTCCTGGTGCTACGCCGGGCTGGCACAGTACATTCCGGCGCGGCGGCCGATCTTCGGGCTCCAGTCGCCCGCGCTGAGCGAGGCGGGCTACCTGCCGGGCACGCTCGCCGAGATGGCGCGCCGCTACGCCGCCGAGATCAGGACCCAGCAGCCGCACGGCCCGTACCGGCTGATGGGCTGGTCGCTGGGCGGTGTGCTCGCCCACGCCGTCGCCACCGAACTCCAGGCGGCGGGGGAGCAGGTGTCGTTGCTGGCGATGCTGGATTCGCATCCCGATATCGATGTCCCCGATTTCCACACGGCGGTCCGCGACGCGCTCGCCGAACTCGGCGTCGACATCAGCGCGGCGCTGCCCGCCGCGGGGGTGCGCGAACTCAGCGAGGACGCACTGGCCGCGCTCCACGCGATCATCCCGGCCAACATGGCCGTACTCACCCCCGAACGGGTGCGCCGGATCTATCGCAGCGCGGTGCGCTCGGCCGAGCTGATCGCCGAACACCGGCCCGCGGTGTTCCGTGGCAGGCTGGAATACTTCAGCGCGCTCGGACATGAGGCGGCGGCGGCCAATTGGGCCCCGTATGTCGACGGCGCGGTGCGTGATCGGCCGGTCGCGGTGGTGCATGATCAGATGACCTCGCCGCAGGCGCTGGCGGAGATCGGTCCGCGATTGGCGGAGCTGCTCGACGCCGGTGACCGCGCGGCCGGGGCACGGTGACACCAACGCTGGTGCGCGGCGACATGAACGCTGGGGCGCAATGACATCAGCGGTGCCGGTGAGGCATGATGTGACCGCGCTGTTGTAACGATTACCCCTGTTGTAACCACCGGATAACCCGTAGGGTCTGGCTGGTTGCAACTTCGTGCCCTGTCGGAGCACGGACCGAATCGGAATTCGAGACGAAGCGAAGGTGCGAAATTGATGCGTCGGCACACCCGGCGTCGTGGCTCCCGGGCCGCGGCGATGATCGCGGCAACGGCAGTGGCGGCGGGACTGATGTCCGGCATCGGTACGAGCCCGGCATCAGCTGACCCGATCATCGATTCCAAGAGCCTGCTCGCCAACCCGGTCTCCGAGGACGGCTCCAAGATCGTCAAGGCCGAAGTGAAGGACTCGCGCAGTCTGCGACTGCACGTGTACTCCGCGGCCATGGACCAGAACATCATCGTCGACGTGCAGCGCCCCGCCGACGCCTCGGTCCCGCGCCCGACCCTGTACCTGCTCAACGGTGCGGGCGGCGGCGAGGATTCGGCGTCGTGGGTGGCCAAGACCGACGCGCTCGAATTCCTCGGCGACAAGAACGTCAACGTCATCCAGCCGATCGGTGGCGCCTGGAGCTACTACACCGACTGGATCCACGACGACCCGGTCCTCGGCCGCAACAAGTGGAAGACCTTCTTCACCGAGGAACTGCCCCCGCTGGTCGACGGCGCGCTCGGTACCAACGGTGTGAACGCCATCGCGGGTCTGTCCACCTCCGGCACCACCGTGCTCGCGCTGCCGATCGCCAAGCCCGGCCTGTACAAGGCGGCCGCGGCGTACAGCGGTTGCGCGCAGACCTCCGACCCGGTCGGTTCGGAGTTCGTGAAGGTCACGGTCGAGACCTGGGGTGGCGGCGACACCATGAACATGTGGGGTCCGCAGGGCTCGCAGAATTGGGTCGCGAACGACCCGTACGTGAATGCCGAAGGTTTGCGCGGCCTCGATCTCTACATCTCCACCGGCAACGGCCTGCCCGGCCCGTACGACACCCTCGACGGTCCGTACGCGCTGCCCGGCGCCTACGGCCTGGCCAACCAGATCGTCATCGGTGGCGTCATCGAGGCCGGCACCAACTACTGCACGCACAACCTGGCCAACCGGCTCAACGAGCTGGGTATCCCGGCGACCTTCAACTTCCGCCCCAGCGGCACCCACTCGTGGGGCTACTGGAAGGACGAGCTGAAGCTGTCGTGGCCGACCCTGGCCCGCGGGCTCGGCCTGTAAGCGCCGGTTTCTCCCGAACCGCCCCGATAGCGAGCACGTCGCTGCCGGGGCGGTCCCATTTCCTCGACCTGCCCTCGACGTTTGCGAATTGTGGTTAACTTAGGTTGACTTGGACCAACCCGGTTCGCGCAACGGAAAGTGAGTGCATGGTCGCCGATCGCAGTGAGGCCGAACAGGCCCGCGAGCCGACGGCCGCACCTGCCCGTGTCGTGCGCCGCAGGCCGAAGGACCGCAAGATGCAGATCATGCGGGCCGCCGCCCGTGCGTTCAGCGCGCGCGGCTACTACCCGGTCGGCGTGGACGAGATCGCCGCCGAGGTCGGCATCTCCGGACCCGCGCTGTACCGCCACTTCGCCAACAAATACGCGCTGCTCGTCGCCGCCGCCGAGGAGGGTGCTCGGGGTTTGCGCGATGTCGCCGCGGCGGCCGACGACCCGTCGCTGAGCCCGGAAGCCAGGCTCGACGCGGTGCTCACCGCCGTCGCCGAACGCAACATCGACATCCGGCGCGAGGCCGGGCTCTACCGCTGGGAACGCCGCTACCTCGAGCCCGACGACCGGGTGCGCATTCGCGCGTTCTATCGCGAACTCGAGGCGAACGTCGCCGCGCGGATCGCCGACGTCCGGCCGGAGGCGAGCGCCGACGACCGCATCCTGCTCGCCGTCGGCGCGCTGAGTTCGCTGGCCAGCATCGCCGCGCACCGCACCACCCTCTCGCACGGCCGCATGCTCGCGGTGCAGCGCGAGATGGCCTGGGCGATCGTGCGCGCCGAGCTGCCGCCGACCCCCGCCGCGGCCGAGCCCGACAAGCAGCCCCGTGGCCTGCCGGTCACCTCGAAACGTGAACAGCTGCTCACCGAGGCGATCCGGATCTTCGGCCGCAACGGGTATCACGAATCCGGCATCGAGGAGATCGGCGCCGCCGTCGGCATCAACGCCTCCAGCGTGTACCGCCACTTCGACAGCAAGGCCGACCTGCTCGCGGCCGCCTTTCATCGCACCGCCGACCGGCTCGCGGTCGCGATCGGCGAGGCGCTGGCCGAGAGCGAGAACCGGGCCGACGCCGCCCGCCGCATCGCCGACCAGCACGCGCGCCTCACCTTCGCGACGCCCGAGATCGCGCCCGTCTACTACGCGGAGTTCAGCAACCTCCCGCAGGCCGAACAGCACCGCCTGCGCGCCATCCAGCGGCAGAACATCCTGGAATGGGCCAACCTGCTCGACGGCGACCCGATCGAAGCCCGCTTCCGGGTGCACGCCGCGGTCGGCCAGATCATCGATGTCGGCCGGCTGTTGCGCTTCGACTCGCGCCCCGAACAGCTCGCCCGCCTCGCCGCGCTGACCGGCGCGGTGCTGCTCGGCAGCGGCTCGGCGGACGGGAACTAGCCGCTCAGCCGCGGCCGTGGCGTAAACGGAACAGGGCTTTCGCCGTCTGTAAGTGCCCTGGTCGGCGGTCGAAGGTCGACAGCCGGATCGGGGCCCGGTAGCGCCTGCGCGCGATCGACATCGTGCGGCTGTATTCGTACAGCCCGTGCTGACCGTGGCTGTGTCCCTGGCCGTATTCGCCGACACCGCCGAACGGCAGGGCCGGGATGCCGGTGAACGCGGTCGACGAATTCACCGTCACCACACCCACTTTCAGCTGTTCGGCGATGAGCTCCGCACTGGGGATGTCGAGGGTGAAGATGGTGACGGCGATGCCGTTGCCCGCCGCGTTCACCCGGGTGACCGCATCGGCCAGGTCGGCGACCCGGTTCACCACGAGCACCGGGCCGAGCCCTTCGCCGGTGATCGCGATGCTCTCCTCCGGCACCTCGGCCAGCACGATCGGCTCCACGTACGGGTCGCGGAACGAATCGAGCCCCCCGAGCACCGCGTGCCCGCCGTGGGCGAGCGCGTCACGGACCTGTCTGCGCACCACGTCGACCTGGGTGGCATTGATCATCGGCCCGTAGGAGGCGCGGTTGTCGGCACCGGGACGCAGTTTCGCCGCCCGCTCGGCCACCCTGGCCAGGAAGTCGTCGAACACCGAATCGGCGACATAACAGCGCTGGATGCCCGAGGAGTTCTGCCCGGCATTGGCCATCGCCCCGAACACCGCCGCCTCCGCGGCCGCGTCGAGCACCGCGTCGACGTGCACGATCATGCTGCCCTTGCCGCTGTTCTCCACCACCACCGGCGTCAGCGTCTGGGCGCACAGCGCGATCACCTCGCGTCCGCGCGCTTCGGGCCCGGCGTAGGCGATCTTGTCCACCTCGGCCTTGCACAGGGCGGTAGCGGTCCGCGAATTTCCGGTAACCGCTTGCAGCACGGGCTGTTCGGGCGATACCGCGGCCCAGCTGTCGGCCAGCCAGGTGCCGACACCGGTACTGAGTTCGTGCGGATTGAACACCACCGTGTTGCCAGCGGCCATGGCATAGGCGATCGAACCCATCGGCGTGAAGACCGGGTTGTTCCACGCGCCGAGTACGCCGATCACGCCCAGCGGGAGGTAGCCGACGGAGGCGTGCTGATTGCGGGTGAACCAGCCGGTGGACAGGCGCTTTCGGCCCAGCGTGCGCTCGGCGTTGCGGGCGGCCCAGTCCAGATTCTCCACCGCCAGCATCACTTCGAGAGTGGCGTCGGCCTCCGGTTTGCCGGTCTCGCTGCGCAGCAGCTCCACCAACTCGCCTGCGTTCCTGGCGATCTCGCGACGCCAGTCGAGGAGCAGGTGCTTGCGCTCGCTGAACGCGAGTTCCCCCCACCAGTTCTGGGTGGCGCGCGCGGTGCGCACAGCGCGGGTGACCTCGGCCGTGCCCTGCACGGGATACTGCGCGAGCTGTTCACCGGTGCGCGGATCGAAAGCCGTGAGCACATCGGATCGACCGGCGGGCGCGGCGGCGGTAGGAGCCGACTCGACCATGGTCACCTCCCCAAGATCGAACACGCCCGCGCGCGGGCCGGTGAGACGAGTGTTTCCCCGCTGTCAGCGTATGGGCGCGCGGCCCGGCCGACAAGGTTCGCGCACTGCCCTTGCACTGCCCAGGTGAGCAACACCACAGCGCGTCGCAGGCAGCGCCCGGCAAACCGGGCGCATCAACGCAGACCGGGCCCGGAAAACCGCCGGACCGGTAACATCGCGCCGAACGGTATGGATCACTTACCGGGAAGAATTTATTCCGCGTGCGCTCGTCTCTTCCAGGGCCGTGCGCACCGGCCGATGGTGGAGAGTTGATGCCGAGTTCGATCTCAGTGGATTCGCCCGCAGGTGGCGTCGCGTCGAGCGACAGTGAACCCGCGGTGCTGGTGTCCGACGTGCGCAAGTCGTTCGGCGATGTGCACGCTTTGCAGGGCATCAGTTTCCAGGCCGACAAGGCCAGTGTGCTGGGTATTCTCGGCCCCAACGGCGCGGGCAAGACCACCATGGTCAAGGTCCTGTCGACCCTGCTCCGTCCCGACTCCGGCACCGCCGTCGTCGCGGGGCACGACGTGCTCACCGATGCCGCGGGCGTGCGCCGCTCGATCATGATGACCGGCCAGTACGCCGCGCTCGACGAGAATCTGACCGGCCGGGAGAACCTCGAGCTGTTCGGTCGCCTGATGGGCCTGACCAAGTCGGCCGCCCGCAAGCGCGCCGAAGTGCTGCTCGAGGAATTCGACTTGGTGAGCGCGGGCAAGCGGGCCGTGCGCAACTACTCCGGCGGCATGCGCCGTCGCGTCGACATCGCCTGCGGGCTGGTGGTGCGGCCCGAGGTGGTGTTCCTCGACGAGCCGACCACCGGCCTCGACCCGCGCAGCCGCCAGGGCGTGTGGGATCTGGTGACCGCGCTCAAGAACCAGGGCATCACGGTGCTGCTGACCACGCAGTACCTCGAAGAGGCCGACGTGCTCAGCGACAACATCATCGTCATCGACAAGGGCACCGTCATCGCGGAGGGCACCGCCGACGAGCTCAAAGCCAAGACCGGCGGCAGCTTCTGCGAGATCGTGCCGCTCGACCCGAGCCGCGTCCCGCAGACCGTCAAGGCCCTCGGTGACCTGGTCCCGGCCGCCGTCGCCGCCGAGACCGACGGTGCCGACAAGGTGTCCATCCCGGCCCCCGACGGCGCCGCCACCCTCGCCGAGGCCCTGCGCAGGCTCGACGCCGCGGGCATCGACCTGGCCGACATCGCGCTGCGCAGGCCCTCGCTCGACGACGTGTTCCTGTCGATCACCGGCCACTCGGGCGGCCACTAGTGAGCGTGTCCACCCCCGCGGCGAACAGCTTGTTCGCCGAGCTTCCCGCTGTGCGCCCGAGCAGTTTCGCGCAGTGGCGCGCGCTGACCGGGCGCATCGTGCACACCATGGCCACCAAGGGCGAGCTGATCGTCGCGGTGCTCACTCCGCTCGTGGTGACCGTGGCCTTCTACCTGCCGTTGCGGTACGTGATGAAGGTCCAGGGCATCGACTACGCGCAGTACGTGATGCCGATCGTCGTGCTGCAGACGATGGCCATGACGATGATGTCGAACGCGCAGCTCGCGGCGTTCGAAGCGCTCACCGGGTTGAGCACTCGGTTGCAGACCATGCCGATCGGTTCGCTGGTGCCGCTGATGTCGCGCATCTGCGCGGGTCTGGTGCGGTCGGTCGTCTCCCTGATCGCGACTGTCGGGTACGGCTATGTGATCGGGTTCCGATTCACCGGCGGCTGGTTGCAGGCGCTCGCGTTCTGCGGATTCGCGCTGACCGTCGGCGTGGTGCTCACGCTCGGCGCCGACGCGCTCGGCAGCCTCACCAAGAACCCGGAGGCGCTCAGCCAGGCCCTCACGCTGCCGATTCTGATCTTCGGCATGATGTCGACCGGGTTCGTGCCCGAGGCCAGCTTCCCGTCGTGGGTGCGGCCGTTCGCGCGCAACCAGCCGATCTCGCAGTTCGCCCAGACCCTCAGCGATATGGCCGCGGGTCATCTGAGCTGGGCGGGCACGTGGGTGTCGCTGGTATGGCTCGGCGGACTGGCAGTTTTCTTCCTCCCACTGGCTGTGTGGGCGAGTGTGAGGCGATCATGACAACAATCGAGAAGACCTCGGTCGAGGAGGCCGCGGCCGACCTTCCGGTGGTGCACACCAAGCCGGAAGGTTCGGTGTCGGTGTGGTTCACCCACAGCCTGATCCAGACCAAGCGTCTGCTGATGGTGTGGTTGCGCGACCCGTCGACGACCATCCAGACCATCGCCTACCCGGCGGTGACCCTGCTGATGTTCCGGATCGTGCTCGGTGACTCGATCACCGCGGCCACCGGTGCCCCCAGCATCTACGGCCAGGCCGCGCTGCTCACCCTGGTCGCGGCCATGACCGGCGCGGTGGTGAGTGCCCTCGGGTTCAAGCGCGAGAAGGCTTCGGGGCTGCTCAGCCGGTTCTACACGATGCCGCTCAACAAGGCCTCGCTGCTGACCGGCCGACTGCTGGCCGAGATGCTGCGCATCCTGCTCACCACGCTGATCGTGCTGCTCGTCGCGGTGCCGCTCGGGTTCCTGTTCATGGAGGACCCGTTCGCCAATATCGCGCTGGTCCTGGTTCCGGTGCTGTTCGGCATCGGGTTCGCGGTGATGGTGACCGCGCTGGCCACGATCACCGAGGGCGTGATGCTGATCAGCCTCATCGGCATCCTCAACACGCTGCTGATGTTCTTCAACACCGGCTTCGTTCCCGTCTTCGCCTACCCGACCTGGTTGCAGGATGTGGTCGCCAATCAACCGATGAGCTGTGCCATCGATGCGATGAAGGGCCTGTCCTACGGTGGGCCGGTCGCTGAACCGCTGCTGAAGACCGTCGCCTGGACGGTCGGCATGGTCGCGGTCTTCGCCTACCCGGCGATCGTCGGCTACAAGAAGGCCGCCGAGTCGTCCTGAGCCCGGACCGCCTCGCTCCTGATCGCCGCCGCGAACGTCGTGGCGGCGATCAGTGCGTTATCGGCTGGGGTAGTCCGCGCCGGCGGGAGCGAAGGGGTAGTCGAGCCAGCGGTCGCGGTTGGTCCAGCCGACGAGGTCGTAGCGCCAGCGGAACGGCCAGGTGTGGGCCACGGTGTTGAACAGCACGGCGCCGAGGGCGGTGTAGTCGTCGTGGGCCGAGAGCAGGGCCCGCTGACCTCGTTCGGATTCGGTGAAGAAGGCGTCGAACATGGCGATCGACTGATCGGTGGTGAGCCGGCCGAGACCCCACAGACCACGCATGCGCATCCAGTAGACGGCCCTGGCCTGCCACGGCCAGAGGGCTCCGATCGGGTCCTCGCCTCGCTGCACCGCGGCGACGGCGGTGTCGGCCAGCGCCAGGGAGTCGGCCACGCTGTAGCCGGTGCACGGGTGCATCATCCCGCCGCGCGAGCCGAACGGCACCGCGATCGCCGTGCCCTTCTTCGGGGGCCGCTGATCCAGGGGATAGTGGGCGGCTTCGTGCGGTTCGTCGCCGGTGAGCTGGATACCGTGTGCCGCGAGTCTGTTCAGCGTGCGCTTGCGTAACTCGTGCTGCGGCATCCCGCCGCGTAGCCCGAGGCTCGTCTCCTCGAAGATCACCGTCCCGTCCCCGAGCGGTACCGCGTAGAGGAACGACGGCGGCTCGTCCGGGCCCGCCCCGTTCTCCGGCCGCCAGTCCAGCAGCAGCCCTTCACCTTCGGCGACCATCGGTGCCGCGGTCTGCGCGTCCACGAAGATCCCGTGCGCCGAGGCGGCCCTGCGCCGGCCCAACGTCGGCAGCCCCCGCGTATCGAACACCGCCCCCGCCGAGATCACCGTCCCGTCCGCGAGTTCCACCTCGTGCGCGTCCACCCGCCGCGCCCGATCCGCGAAGACGGTCGCGTCGTCCAGGGCCAACGCGGCGTGCAGCCCAGCCTTGGAGAGCACGCAATACGGCCGCTCGATCCGATGCTTGCCTGTGGTCCACACTGTCGGCGCCGCGATGCGCTGCGCGATCGCACTCGCGGGCAGCCACTGCGGCAGTTCGTCGATCCAGCAGGAGAAGGTCGGCGGAAACAGCCGCTCCGGCCGCGGATCCACCGCGGCCACCCGCAACCCGGCCACCGCGGCCCGATGCGCCAACCCCCGCCCGGCCGGCCCCAGCCCGACCACACAGATATCGAATTCCCGCACAACACTCACGTCCGCATTCAATCGGCCCCACCCATCGCCACGCAAGCATCAGTGACCCGGTCGTCACACCGCCTCGACGCCGCGATTCCTAGTCCTCCAAGGCCAGGGCCTGGCGCATGGTCAGGCGAGCTTGGGTCTGCATCAGCGAGCGGCGGTAGATCTTCTCGGCGATGACGACGATTCCGTAGGTGGCGATCGCCATCAGGGCGAGGGCGATGAAGGGTTCCCACCAGGCGGCGGTGCCGTCGGCCAGGCGGGCGGGCATGGCGACGATGGACATGATCGGGACGTAGGAGCCGATGACACGGGCGGTGCCGGTGAGGAAGATGCCCGCGAACAGCACGATCATGATGAGCAACCCGAGCGGAGTCGAGGTGGACTGGAGGTCTTCGCTGCGAGTGGCGAGCGCGCCCGCGACAGCCCACAGGCTCGCCAAGGCGAGGAAGCCGACGAGGAAGAAGACGATGAACCAGCCCGCGGCCCCGGCGATCTGGCCCAGCTGAGCACCCTTGCCGGTGACGGCCAACCCGATCAGCCCGGCACCGACGAACACGGCCAACTGCGCGAAGGCCAGCGCCGCGTTGCCCACGACCTTGCCGATCAGCAACTGCCGCAACGGAATCGCACTCGCCAGGATCTCCACGATCCGGTTCTGCTTCTCCTCGACCACGCTCTGCGCGATGGACATGCCGAACAACACCGACGCCATGTAGAAGAGGAACGCGAAGACGAACGAGATGCTCCTGGCGAGCCCGGGATCGATCGCGCCCTGCTCGAGCAAGCCGTAGGTCACGGTGGCACCGCGCCCCAATTCGTCGAGCGAAACGCCCGCGGCGGCGGCATTGCGCTGCAACGCGAGCTGCTGGGCGGCGGCGGTGATGTAGGTGGCCGCGGCGTCGTCCTCGGCGGTCTTGCCGATCAGCTGCCACCCGCTGGGTTCGGCGGGGACCAGGCCCACGTCGACCGCGTCCTCGCGCACCAGCTGCTCGACCGCGGCCCGGTCGGCGACGGGCCGTGCGGTGAAGCTGGTGTCGGTACCCGCGCCGGAGGCCAGGGTGTTCGCCGTTTCGAGCACGACAGAGGTGTCCGAACCGGCGACCGCCACATCGATCTTGTCGGGTCTGCTGCTGAGGAACCCGGTGAGAATCAGCGACGCGACGATCACCACGAGCGTCACCACCGTCGAGATGACGAAGTTGCGGTCACGCAGTTTCACCGCGATCTCCCGCGCGGCGACGATCCGCCACACGCCGTTCACGCGTCTGCTCGGCATGATCGGGCGCCCTCCGTGGCCACCTGAGCTACCGCCGCCAGGCGCTGAACTCTCATGCCGTCACCTCCCGGTAGATCTCGGCGACCGTCGGCCGCACCTCGGCGAACTCGCGCACCGAACCCCGCGACAGCGCCTCCTTCAGCACCCCGTCGGTGCCGCCGCCGTCGACCTCGAACAACACGCCCCGCCCGGTACTCTCGACCACCCGAACCCCCGGATACCCCCGCAACCACCCCGCATCGTCTTCGAGCACCAGCCGATACCGCGAGCCACCGGTGGACCGCAGCTCCTCGACCGAGCCCTGCCCGACCACCCGGCCCGCGGCGAGCACGACCAGCTGATCGCACAGCCGCTCCACCAGATCCAGCTGATGCGAGGAGAACAGCACCGGCACGCCCTGATCGGCGTACTCGCGCAGCAACTCCACCATCGAATCCACGGCCACGGGGTCGAGCCCGGAGAACGGTTCGTCCAGGATCAGCGCCGACGGCTGCGCGATCACCGCCGCCGCGATCTGGACGCGCTGCTGATTGCCCAGCGACAACGATTCGAGCTTGTCCTTGCCGCGCGTGCCCAGATCGAACCGCTCCAGCAGGCTTTCGGTACGCGCCTTGGCCTTGTCGGCGGGCAGTCCACGCAGGCGCGCCAGGTACACGAGCTGGTCGAGCACCGGCTGCTTGGGATAGAGCCCCCGCTCCTCGGGCATATAGCCGAACGAGCGCCGGTCCAGCTCGGTCACCGGCCGTCCGTCCCACCGCATCTCGCCGGACTGAACGGCCAAGACGCCCATGATCATTCGCATGGTGGTGGTCTTGCCCGCCCCGTTACCCCCGACGAACCCGGTCAGCGCACCGGGCAGGACGGCGAACGACACGTCGTCGACCGCCACGTTCTCCCCGAACCGCCGCGTCACATGGGCGACTTCCAACATCGAACTCCCCGTCCTTTGTTGCCTGGCCCACAACCGTACCGGTGCCGCGGTTCACGTGGCCGTGATCAGCGTGGCGACACCCAGGTGGTGATGTCGGCGTGCACGACCTCGATGCCGTCCTTGTCGTAGATCGAGACGGGGACCGTCAGTTCCTGGCCCTTGGTGATCGCGGCGAAGTCGGGGATCTCGTCGAGCTTCGCCACGGCGCGCAGCCCGGATTCCGCCTTGGCCAGGTACTGGACGTTCATCGACTTGGGGATCCAGCGGTGGGTGGTGGGGACGGTGGCCTCGCTGAGCATGCCCATCGCCACCTCGGCGAGATTGCAGGCCGCGATCGCGTGGAAGGTGCCGAGGTGGTTGTGGATGCCGAACCACTTCGGGGAGGTCACCTCGCAGACGCCGGGCTCGAGGCGGATCACCTGGGGGAGCACGGTGCCGAAGTAGGGGACCCGGGCGACCATGCCGAGCGAGAACAGCGCGTGCCCGATGCGATTGTCGGGCAGCTTCTTCCAGCCGCGGTAGGTCGCGGTTTCCTGTGTCATGAGCACTATCTTACTCAAAAGTAAGTTCTGCGGTAACCCTCCGGTGGTCAGGCGGGGCGACAAGCCAGCTACCATTCATCGGTACAGCCCAGCCGGCGGTGCGGTCGAGGTGGAAGCCCCCTGTGGGCGTGATCGATACCTCATGACCCCCGATTTGAAGGACGTCGTCGGCATGGTGCATACTGTTCGGGTTGCCTTGCGCAGGATCGACCGACTCCTCGGAGCGGATGGTCCGGGCAGGGGGAGCAGTAGTTTGTATCTCGCCGGTTCACCGGTGTGGATACGTTCGGTACCACGCACTTCCGACCGATGGTGAGCAGATGACCGGGGTCGGAGAATAAGCGTTAGGGCGACACGCCCGACCGCGTGGGCCGGAGAACCATGACAGATGAACAGCGGCGAGGACTAGGTAGTGCCTTTTGGTGCGCCCTGGTTGCGGGTCTTTCAGTGGGAAACCACGCTGAGGCGTCTTTCTTGTGTTCGGGCTGTGCAAATTGAGGGTGGTGCGGGAGTTCAGCTCCTGTGACCACGAAGGAAAGCGGAGAAAAGGACACTTAGCGTGGCGGGACAAAAGATCCGCATCAGGCTCAAGGCCTATGACCACGAGGCGATCGACGCGTCAGCGCGCAAGATCGTGGAAACGGTGACCCGCACCGGCGCCCGTGTGGTCGGGCCTGTGCCGTTGCCGACCGAGAAGAACATCTACTGCGTCATCCGTTCGCCGCACAAGTACAAGGACTCGCGCGAACACTTCGAGATGCGCACGCACAAACGCCTCATCGACATCCTCGACCCGACGCCGAAGACGGTGGACGCGCTCATGCGCATCGACCTCCCGGCCAGCGTCGACGTCAACATTCAGTGACGGGGACTCGAGACATGACTGACAACAAGAACCGGCCCGCAGCCGGCATCCTGGGCACCAAGCTCGGCATGACCCAGGTCTTCGACGAGAAGAACCGCGTCGTCCCGGTCACCGTCATCAAGGCGGGCCCGAACGTGGTCACCCAGATTCGTACCGTGGAGCGCGACGGCTATTCGGCCGTGCAGATCGCTTTCGGCGCCATCGACCCGCGCAAGGTGAACAAGCCGACTTCCGGCCAGTTCGCCAAGGCCGGTGTCACCCCGCGCCGCCACGTCACCGAGATCCGCGTCGCGGATGCCTCCACCTTCGAGATCGGCCAGGAACTCTCGGCTGATGTCTTCGAAGAGGGCACCTACGTCGACGTGACCGGAATCAGCAAGGGCAAGGGCTTCGCCGGCACCATGAAGCGTCACGGCTTCAAGGGCCAGGGCGCCTCGCACGGTGCGCAGGCTGTGCACCGTCGCCCGGGTTCCATCGGTGGCTGTGCCACTCCCGGCCGCGTGTTCAAGGGCATGCGCATGTCGGGTCGTATGGGTAACGACCGCGTCACCACGCAGAACCTCTCGGTTCACAAGGTCGACGCCGAGAACGGCCTGCTCCTGGTCAAGGGTGCTATCCCTGGCCGCAAGGGCAACGTCGTGATCGTCAAGAGCGCCGTGAAGGGTGGTGCGCACGCATGACCAGCCTCGACAAGAAGGCCAACCTGACGCTGACCGTTAAGGCCGCAGGCGGCAAGACCGAAGGCACCGTCGAGCTCCCCTCGGAGATCTTCGACGTGACCGCCAACGTCGCGCTGATGCACCAGGTCGTCATCGCTCAGCTGGCCGCCGCTCGCCAGGGCACCCACTCCACGAAGACTCGTGGCGAGGTCTCCGGTGGTGGCAAGAAGCCGTACCGCCAGAAGGGCACCGGCCGCGCCCGTCAGGGCTCGACCCGTGCGCCGCAGTTCGCCGGCGGTGGCACCGTCCACGGCCCGCAGCCGCGTGACTACAGCCAGCGGACCCCCAAGAAGATGAAGGCCGCCGCCCTGCGCGGTGCCCTCTCCGACCGGGCCCGCAACGAGCGCATCCACGTGATCACCGAACTGGTCGCGGGTCAGAACCCGTCGACCAAGACCGCCAAGGACTTCCTGGCCGAGCTCTCGGGCCGCAAGAAGTTCCTGGTCGTCGTCGGCCGCGAGGACGTCGCCGCGTGGAAGAGCGTGGCGAACCTGCAGAACGTGCTGCCGATCGCCCCGGATCAGCTCAACACCTACGACGTGCTCAACAGCGACGACGTGGTGTTCAGCGTCGAGGCCCTGAACGCTTTCGTTCACGGTCCCGCCGAGGCGGCCCAGGAGGAGAGCAAGTGAGCACCATCGCCGACCCCCGCGACATCCTGCTCGCACCGGTCATCTCGGAGAAGTCCTATGGGCTGATCGAGGAAGGCACCTACACCTTCCTGGTGCACCCGGATTCGAACAAGACGCAGATCAAGATCGCCGTTGAGAAGGTTTTCGGCGTCAAGGTCACCAGCGTCAATACCGCCAACCGTCAGGGCAAGCGCAAGCGGACCAAATTCGGTTACGGAAAGCGCAAGGACACCAAGCGCGCACTCGTGACCCTCTCGGCCGATAGCAAGCCCATCGAGATCTTCGGAGGACCGGTCGCGTAAGCGCCTGGGACTCCAGAAAGCGAGAAGAACTCATGGCAATCCGTAAATACAAGCCGACAACGCCGGGCCGTCGTGGCTCCAGCGTCTCGGACTTCGCCGAGATCACCCGGTCGACGCCGGAGAAGTCGCTGCTGCGCCCGCTCACCAAGTCCGGTGGTCGTAACGCGCACGGTCGCATCACCACGCGTCACCGCGGTGGCGGTCACAAGCGTGCCTACCGTCTGATCGACTTCCGTCGGCTGGACAAGGACGGCATCCCGGCCAAGGTCGCTCACATCGAGTACGACCCCAACCGCACCGCCAACATCGCACTGCTGCACTTTGCCGACGGCGAGAAGCGCTACATCATCGCGCCGAAGGGCATCAAGCAGGGCAGCCCGATCGAGTCCGGCCCCACGGCCGACATCAAGCCGGGTAACAACCTGCCGCTGCGCAACATCCCGACCGGTACCACGATTCACAACGTGGAGCTGCGTCCGGGCGGCGGCGCCAAGATGGCTCGTTCCGCCGGAATGAGCATTCAGCTGCTGGGCAAGGAAGGGCCGTACGCGACCCTTCGTATGCCTTCGGGTGAAATCCGCCGTGTCGACGTGCGCTGCCGCGCCACCGTCGGCGAGGTCGGCAACGCCGAGCAGTCGAACATCAACTGGGGCAAGGCCGGCCGTATGCGCTGGAAGGGCCGTCGTCCTACCGTCCGTGGTGTCGTGATGAACCCGGTCGACCACCCGCACGGTGGTGGTGAGGGTAAGACCTCCGGTGGTCGCCACCCGGTCTCCCCGTGGGGTCAGCCTGAGGGCCGCACCCGCAAGCCCAACCGCCCGAGCGACAAGCTCATCGTTCGCCGTCGTAAGACCGGCAAGAAGCGCTAAGGAGGAGGTAAGAAATGCCACGCAGCCTCAAGAAGGGCCCGTTCGTCGACGACCACCTCCTCGCGAAGGTGGACGTGCAGAACGAAAAGGGCACGAAGCAGGTCATCAAGACCTGGTCGCGTCGCTCGACCATCATCCCCGATTTCATCGGGCACACTTTCGCCGTCCACGACGGTCGCAAGCACGTGCCGGTGTTCATCTCGGACAACATGGTCGGCCACAAGCTCGGTGAGTTCGCGCCGACCAGGACGTTCAAGAGCCACGTCAAGGACGACCGGAAGAGCAAGCGGCGATGACTGAAACCATTCAGAACCCGACTGCACGCGCAACCGCCAAGCACGTTCGGGTCACCCCGATGAAGGCCCGTCGAGTCGTGGACCTGGTCCGCGGCAAGAGCGTCGAGGACGCGCTGGCGATCCTGCGGTTCGCACCGCAGGCTGCCAGCGAGCCCGTGGCCAAGGTCGTGGCTTCGGCCGCGGCGAACGCCGAGAACAACCTCGGCCTCAACCCGGCCACCCTGGTCATCTCGACTGCTTTTGTCGACGAGGGCGCCACCATGAAGCGTTTCCAGCCGCGGGCCCAGGGCCGTGCGTTCCGGATTCGTAAGCGCACCAGCCACATCACCATCGAGGTCGAGAGCGTGCCCACCACCGGCGCTGCCACTCGTAGCCGCCGGAAGGGAGGGGCAAAGTAAATGGGACAGAAAATTAACCCCCATGGCTTCCGCCTCGGTATCACCACCGACTGGAAGTCGCGTTGGTACGCGGACAAGCAGTACGCGGAATACGTGAAGGAAGACGTTCAGATCCGCAAGCTCCTCGCCACTGGCATGGAGCGGGCAGGCATCTCGAAGGTCGAGATCGAGCGCACCCGTGATCGCGTCCGTGTGGATATCCACACCGCGCGTCCCGGCATCGTGATCGGTCGTCGTGGCGCGGAAGCCGACCGCATCCGCGCCGAGCTGGAGAAGCTCACCAAGAAGCAGGTTCAGCTGAACATCCTCGAGGTCAAGAACCCCGAGTCGGATGCGCAGCTGGTTGCTCAGGGTGTGGCCGAGCAGCTGTCCAACCGTGTGGCGTTCCGTCGTGCGATGCGTAAGGCCATTCAGTCGGCCATGCGTTCGCCGAACGTCAAGGGCATCCGTGTGCAGTGCTCGGGCCGCCTCGGTGGCGCCGAAATGTCGCGCTCGGAGTTCTACCGTGAAGGTCGTGTTCCGCTGCACACGCTGCGTGCGGACATCGACTACGGCCTCTACGAGGCCAAGACCACCTTCGGTCGCATCGGTGTGAAGGTCTGGATCTACAAGGGTGACATCGTCGGTGGTCGTCGTGAACTGACCGCCGCCGCCGCTGCTCCGGAGCGCCCGCGTCGCGAGCGTCCGAGCCGCCCTCGTCGGTCCGGCGCCACTGGCACCACCGCGACCAGCACCGAGGTCGGTCGCGCCGCCACTGCAGTGGCGGAGGCTCCGGCAGAGAACAAGGAGGGCTGACGCATGCTGATGCCCCGTCGCGTCAAGCACCGCAAGCAGCACCACCCCGGTCGCTCGGGCATGTCCAAGGGCGGCACCGCGGTGGCCTTCGGTGAGTACGGCATCCAGGCTCTCGAGCCCGCCTACGTCACCAACCGTCAGATCGAGTCGGCGCGTATCGCAATGACCCGCCACATCAAGCGTGGCGGCAAGATCTGGATCAACATCTACCCCGACCGCCCGCTCACGAAGAAGCCGGCCGAAACCCGCATGGGTTCCGGTAAGGGTTCGCCGGAGTGGTGGGTCGCGAACGTGAAGCCCGGTCGGGTCATGTTCGAGATGTCTTACCCCAACGAGGAGACCGCTCGTGAGGCCCTGCGCCGCGCGATGCACAAGCTCCCGATGAAATGCAGGATCGTGACCAGGGAGGAGCAGTTCTGATGGCTACCGAAACACCGGCCGCAGAGCTCCGTGAGCTCAACGAAGAAGAGCTCGTGGCACGCCTGCGCGAGTCGAAGGAAGAGCTGTTCAACCTGCGCTTCCAGATGGCGACGGGTCAGCTCGACAACAACCGTCGACTGCGCGTCGTCCGCCACGAGATCGCGCGCATTTACACGGTCATGCGTGAGCGCGAGCTCGGCCTGGCCACGGCGCCCGCTGGCAAGGGAGATGCGGCATGAGCGAGAACACCGAAGAGCGCAACAGCCGCAAGGTACGCAGCGGCTACGTTGTCTCCGACAAGATGAACAAGACGATCGTCGTCGAGCTGGAAGACCGTCACCGGCACAAGCTCTACGGCAAGATCATTCGCACCACCTCCAAGGTGAAGGCGCATGACGAGAACGAGATCGCCCACGTCGGCGACCACGTTCAGCTGATGGAGACCCGTCCGCTGTCGGCCACCAAGCGCTGGCGTCTGGTCGAGGTCCTGGAGAAGGCCAAGTAAGGTCCCTCCTCGATCCATCGAGATCGTTTGTACGAAGGCCCGTTTCCCTTTTGGGAAGCGGGCCTTCGTCGTTCGACGACCCGATGCCGTCACATGACAAAGGCCCGCTCCCGGTGTGGGGGCGGGCCTTTGCGGTATGGGCCGGGTCAGCCGGTGAAGGCGTAGGGCTGGCGGATCTTGTGGGCGAATTCGACGATGTTGGTGACCGTGCTGCTGGGGACGCCGACTTCGCTGCCAATGCTGCGGGCCGACCAGGACTGGTCGGTGAGTTCGAGGATCTCTTCGATCTGGTCGAGGGTCAGGCGCAGGGGGCTGCGGTGGGCGATGCGGCGGGCCAGGGCGCGGACCTCGGTGTCTTCGTCGAAGTCGAAGTCGTCGGGGGCCGGGAGATCGTCGTCGTCTTCGTCGGGGACGTCCAGGTCGACCGGGTCCGGTACCGCGGGCTCGTCGAGATCGGCAGCGGGGATTGTTGTCGGGTGCGAGACGGCTGCCGTCGGCGCTGAGGTCGAGGCGGTGGTGTCTGTCCGCTCGGGGACTGGGGCGGTGGATTCGGCCGGCTCTGGGGTGGGCTCGGTGTGTGGTGCGGGCGCCGGCTGCAAGGCCAGTTGCTCGCCGGGTTCGGCGGTGAGGGTCAGTTGCTCCGGCTCCGCGGCGGGGGGCTGGGGATCGTTGTGCACCGTTACCGGATCGGTGATCGGTGGAGTGTCGCCATCAGGGTCACGGGCGACGGTGCCGGCGTGCATCGTCGCCTCGGGAACCGGGTCGGTACCGGTCGCTTCGCCCGCAGGGGAGTGCGCGGCGGCGGTGACCGGTATTCGCCGCAAGGTCGCGCCGACCCCAGTGGTCCGGCCGACGTGCTCGGTGCCGTTGCGGCGATGGTCGGCGGCCGCCTTGTGGATGAGTTCGAGGGTGCCGGGGGCGCTCGGCTTGTCGGCGGACGGGCGGCGCAGGCCGTGCGGGTAGGTGCGTTCGGCCGACGGCGCTGCGATGCCCTCGGCCGCTGCGACCAGCGGCGCCGAGGTATCGCGAACCACCGGCTCCGAGACGATCGGCTGGTCGAGGCTGTCGGCGGGGTTCGCCTGCTCGGAAGCCGCGGCGGTCTCGAAAGCCGTTCCGGTTGTGGTGGAGATCAATTCGTCGGTGCCTGCGGCGGACGCTGTTTTCACGGCGGCGAACTCGGTCGCCTCGGTCGCGACGTCCGCGGCCTCGTGCCCGCCGAATGTCGCGGCAGTCGCGACGTCGGTGGGGGTCGCGGTTGCACGGAGGTCGTGTTTCGCCGCCGAATGCGGAGCGGTCGAGCTGACGACAGCCGGGTCGATCAGCGGTGATCGGAGTTCGGGCGCGACTGCGATCCTCAGAGTGTGCCCGAGCGCCCGCCTGTCGGCGGCGAGGGAGTCGGCCGCCTGCTGCGGGAACGCAGGAGAAGCCATCCGTTCGGATGCGGAATACCCGGCGTCCCCTGGCAATTCGACGGAGGCGCTCTCGATCAACATCGCGTACCGAGCCGAGACCCACGCGTGCAACCAGATCACCACACCCACCATCACCGGGGCGATGGCGAATTCGGCTGCGCGACCGAAGGATCCGGCGGCCAGGTGGGGGCCCGCGTTTAAGGCGATGGTGGTGCCGAGCAGGGCGAGTTCGAACACGATTACCTTGCCGCGTTCCAACTCACGCCCCCAGCGGGCCGCGGTGGTCGCGGTGACCATGATGACGATGATCGGGATCGAGATCATCGCCTCGATGCCGTAGCTGAGCCAGTACAGCGGGTCGCTCATGTCGCCGCTCGGCACGAGATTGCGTTGCACGTTGACCCCGGCCCACACCATGCCGAGAACGACGACCCCGATCAGCGCGCGCGATGACCATTCCGACCGCCGGTACAGCTGGGCCAGGCGCGCGTCGGCGCTCGACACCCGTCGTCGTGCGGCCAGCGCCTTGCGATGCCAGCGCGCGTCGGCTTCGTCGGTGCGGCGGATGAGGGCGCTGGTGCGGCGGTCGCGTTGTTCGGCGGCGAGCTCGTCGCCCACGGCGCGCCGACGCTGTGTGCGCCGCTGCGTGCGAATCCATTCGGCCAGTTCCCGTTCGGCGCGGATCTCGTCGTCGGAGAGCGCGTCGTAGAGGGCCGTGTCGTGTTGGAGGGGGAGCTTGTCGCGGGCTGTGGCGACCTGCTGGGCGAGCGCCGTGATCTCGGTGTTCGGCGCGATCGCGGCATTCTCGCTCAACCGATCGTCGGACATGTCGCGCCTTCCGCCACTCGAACATATGGACTATCGAACATATGTGTGATTGCCAGAGAGCGTAAACGCCGACCGTGCCCCGGTCAACGACAACGAGTCGATTCCGCCGAATCCCCGGCGGCGACACGCCGGAATTCAGGAATCGGTGTCGCCGTCGAGCAGCCGTTTCTCATACGACGCGCGGCTCGACGATCCGGCCACCGCCGCAACCTGATTCGGTACCGTTCGCCGCAAGACGAAGTCGCGCAACCACTGTGGCAGCGCACCGGACAGACCGAGTAGCGGCCCGAGATGCGCGGGCAATGTCACCTCGAATCGCGGCCGTGCGACAACCTCGAGCACTGCCGTGGCGACATCGCTGGGCTGAAGCAATTGTGCTGCGCCGGTATCGGTTCCGACCGCCAATTCGGTTTCGACCACCCCGGGCATGATCGCCGTCAACCGCACGCCGCTCCCGCGCAATTCCTCGCGAACCGCTGTCAGATACCCGAGCACTCCGTGTTTGGTCGCGGCGTAGGTCGCTTCACCGGCGGGGGAGACCTTGGACGCGATCGACGCGATGGTGACGATGTGCCCGCGCCCGCGTGTCCGCATTGCAGGCGCCGCCAGTCGCACCCCGCGGATCACTCCGTGCAGATTCACCGCGAGCATGCGCGCGGTCGCGCTGTCGGGTTCGGCATCGAACGACCCGACCCACATCACCCCGGCATTGTTGACGAGCACGTCGATCGGTCCGAGGATCGCCTCGGTGACGGCGAGAAAGTCATGAAACGACCGCTCGTCGGTCACATCGAGTTCGCACCCGTGCACAGTTCCCGGCAGCCCGGCCGCGGCCGCGCGCGCCGCGCTGCCCGACAGGTCACCGAGACACACCCGAGCCCCCGCGCCTGCGAACTGCCGCGCGATCTCCAGCCCGATCCCAGCGGCACCGCCGGTCACCGCGACGACCCTGCCGGTGTGCGTACGTTTCATGGCGGACATGCCCTCTCGGTGGAAACCGCTACATCTGGCATGTTGTCATGCCAGAAATTGTCGCCAGTATTCCACGCCATCACAACGCGGCGATAGCCTCAGCGCTGACTTCTGGACACTCGATCACCAGGCGCCTGCTGCGTTCGACTGATGCACAACACTCGGCTGACAGCGCGGCGCTCAACTGCCCAGCTCGGGTCGGCTTCAGCGCAGGGCTGTGTGCCAGACGACGGCGGCGGCGAGTGCGCCCGCGCCGTTGAGCGACCAGTGCAGGGCGATGGGTGCGAGAAGGCTACCGCTGCGGCGGCGCAGCCAGGTGAACACGACGCCCGCGGCGGCCGTGGCCGCTACGGCGAGTGCTATCCCGGCCATTTGGCCGAGCACGCCGCCGCCGACGATGCTGGACAGTCCCTTGTTGCCGGAGGTGAGGCCGAACGAAGACGCGATGTGCCAGAGGCCGAACATCAGCGAGCCGGCGGCGAAGAGACCGCGGACACCGAGGACCCGGTCGAGTGTGCCGTGCAGTACCCCGCGGAAGGCGAGTTCTTCGGGGATCACCGTCTGCAGCGGGATCACGATCATCGACGCGATCAGTGCGCCCGAGATCGTGGCGTAGCGATCGGCGAGGAAGAACGGCCTGGTGAGCGGCAAGAGAGCGCCGATCGCGACCGCGGTGAGCACGATCCCGACGGCACCGAGCGCGTACACCGTGCCGCGCTTCCAGTGCCTGGGTGACAGCCCGAGTTCCGCCCAGCCCAGCCCCCGCCTGCGCATCAGCGCCAAGAGCGCGAACGCCGCGACGGGAACGGTGACGATATTGGCCCACGCGGTCGTGAAGTGAGCGATCAGATTGGTGCCTGCCAGCACGACGACGACCACCGCGATATCGATGTAGGCATGGAGCTTCGGCGGGGAATCGGCGACGGCGGGTACGGGCACCCGACCGAGTGTACGGAAATATCACGAAACGAAAACGGTCCGGTGAATGCGCGAAAACCCGCTACCCCCGCGTTGAGCGGCCCGGAATGAGCCCACCAAGATCGACAGTCGGCGCGGTGCTGTGAGCTACTCGACAGCCGACCCGGACCATCCGGCCATATCGGTCCAGGCCTGCAACTCGCGCCGCGTCTCGAACCGTCGCGTGGCCCCGCTGATCGGATCCGTGAATTCGAGCGAGGCCGCCAGCAATTGCAACGGCCGCGTGTAATCGTCGACCGACTTATCGGTGATCACGGGGTAGAAATCGTCGCCGAGAATCGGCACGCCGAGCCCGTTCATATGCAGGCGCAGCTGATGGGTTCGCCCGGTGTGCGGGCGAAGGCGGTAGCGCCCGAGCCCGTCGCGGTGTTCGACCAGTTCGACCTCGGTCTCGGCATTGGGCTCGCCGTCCACCTCGAAAGCGGCGAGCACCTGCTTCTCCTTGATGATCCGGCTGCGCACGGTCCGCGGCAGCGCGAGCGCGGGATCGTAGGGCGCGATGGCCTCGTACTCCTTGCGCACGGTCTTGCGGTGGAACATCGTCTGATAGGCGCCGCGCCGGGCCGGATTCACCACGAACAGCAGCAGGCCCGCGGTGACCCGGTCCAGTCGGTGCGCCGGGATCAGGTCGGGCAGTTCGAGCTCGTTGCGCAACCGCACCAGCGCCGTTTGGAGAATGTGCTGACCGCGCGGGATCGTCGCCAGGAAGTGCGGCTTGTCGATCACGAGGATGTCGTCGTCGCGGTGCACGATCCCGATCTCGAACGGCACCTCGGTCTCGACGGGCAGATCGCGGTGGAACCAGACGGCGCCGCCCGGCACGAACGGCGCGTCGGGTCTCAGCGGACCTTCCAGATCCACGATCTCGCCCGCCACCAGCATCGCGTCGATCCTGGCCGGATCCACCCGCGGCAACCGCTCGACGAGGTGATCGCGCACGGTCGTCCACTGCCCGTCCTCCGGGAGCCGGAGTCGGGCGGGATCGAGGCCGTGCCGTTTCGGCAGCGGCGGCTGCTGCCTACGTCGCATAGGAAGAAGTGTTGTCGAGCCGGTGGAGCCGGCTGCTCTCGGCCCCTCGGAACCTGCTCGACGTCGTCGATCACGCGGTGCGTGTGGCCAGCCCGGGGTAGTCGATGATCAGACCCGACTCGTCGTAGTCCAGGGTGGCGTGGAAGTCGAATTCGGGAGCGCGGTAGTCGTAGCGCTGACCTACCCCGTCGGCGATCCGGCGATAGTGTTGCGGTAATCGGGCCGCGGTGAGGTCGGCGGCGCGCACATAGGCGGCGGGCGCGTCGGCACCGTCGCCGACCGCGAGCCCGAGGCGGTGCACCGGCAAGGCATTGGTGAACGCCGACGCCTCGAGATCGATATCGAGACACCCGTCGAGCTCGGGCGCGACCGTGCCGTCGACCTGCCAGCGCCCCAGCCCATCGGACTGCACGGTCACCGACCGCCTGCCCTCGGGATACCGTCCGACGATCTGCGCCGACCGGGTGTGCCAGCTCCCGTCGAGCCGCAGCCGGTAGTCGATCACCCAGGTGATCCCGTCCTCGACCGCCGTCGCGCACCCTTCGACGAGAACTCCGCGCGCATCGTCACGGAAATACGTGACCTCGAATCCGGTACGCGCGTCCCGGTGTAACCAGGCGGCCGAAGAGGGCAGCGGAGTGAACATGGGAAACGCATTCCCGCAATTCCGTCGCTCAATCGCTAACCTGCCCGCTGATCGAGCACCATCAGTTTCGCTTCGACGAGGACTTGACGCGCACGCCGTCGCACCCGGCACAGGTCGACGCTGCATTCGAGATGTATCTGCATCGCCCGATGCGCCTGTTCGGGCGACAGCTTTCCAGGGTCGGAATGGCAATCGGCGATTGCTGAAATGATTGACGTGACAAACATTTTCGTTCTCCCACCGCTACACGAGATCAAGAGGTAGGGAGGAAATTACGCCCGAAAGAGTGAATTGCCGACGGGTTGACGGGCAGTTCACACAACCTTCCCCGATCGTCCACAAGCACTCAACTTAGGCTAACCTACCTTTGGCGGAGTTGCCGCGGACAGGTCGAGAGGCGAGAACGATATGACGGTGCAGGTAGCGCCGCCGCCGGGGGCGGAGTCGGGGAACCGGCTGCCCAAGGCGGCAGCGAAAGCGCAGAAGCAGCGGGAAGCGCTGGCGCGCAAGGATATTCTGGCACCGGTATCGGGGATGCTGACGGTGGCGAGCCTGATCGTCGCGCTCGCCTCGGTGTGCTCGGTGGTCCCGTTCCTGCTGATCGTGGCGGCCTGCCGTGAACTGCTGAACTCCCCGGTCGACACCGACCGGGTGTGGTGGCTGTTCGGCGCGGCCGTGATCGTGCTCGTCGTACGGGCGTTGCTCCAGGTCGTGGCACTGAGCTGGTCGCACGCGGTCGACGCCGGCTACCAGCTCACCCTGCGCAGGCTGCTCGCGGCCAAGCTCACCCGGGTGCCGCTCGGCTGGTTCGGCGAGCGCAGCTCCGGTGAGGTCAAAGGCTATCTGCGCGACGATGTCGACGCCCTGCATTTCCTGGTCGCGCACGCCCGCCTCGATTTCATCGGCGCGCTGGTGGTCCCGCTGGTCACCCTCGGCTACCTGTTCACCGTCGACTGGCGACTCACGCTGGTACTGATGATTCCGCTGATCGCCTACATGATCCTGTTCAGCAAGATCATGGACCGCGACGGCCGCGATCGCCTCGCGGTGTACACCCGGTGGGAGCGCCGCCTGTCCGCCGCCACGGTCGAGTTCGTCGACGGTATCCAGGTGGTCCGGGCGTTCGGTCAGGCGGGCAAGGCGCACAGGGAGTTCCAGGACGCCGTCGAAGGTCAGGTCCAGGCAGCGCATCGGATGAAGACGCCGATCATTCGCGTGCAGGCGGCCTCCGACATCGTGGTGATGCCCGTGTTCGTCATGCTGGTGGTGGTCCTCGGTGGTCTCGCCGGTGTGGGATTCGGCTGGGTGGACCCGCTCGATCTGCTGCCGTTCCTGCTGGTCGGGCTGGGTATCGGTAGTTCGCTGCTCGGCCTCGGCTACGGTTCGCAGGCCCTGCGCGCCGGTGGCGCCGCGGCCCTGCGCCTGCACGAACTCCTGCAGACCCCGGAACTGGAGATCGCCGAAACGCCCGCGGGCGCGCAGACCGGCATCGTGGGTTTCGAAGGCGTCGAGTTCGCCTACCGCACCGGCCACGACGTGCTGCGCGGCATCGACCTCGAACTGACCCCCGGCACCATCACCGCGCTGGTCGGCCCGAGCGGTTCCGGCAAGTCGACCCTGGCGAAGCTGCTGCCGCGCTTCTACGACGTGGGTGCGGGGCGAATCACCATCGACGGCCGCGATATTCGCGAATTCACCAGCGAAGAGCTCTATCGCACGGTCGGATTCGTGTTCCAGGACGTGCGCCTGATCCGCGGCACCATTCGCGAGAACCTCCTGCTGGCCCGCCCCGGCGCGGACACCGAGGCCATCGAACGCGCCACCAGGGCCGCTCAGATCCACGACCGGATCCTGGCGCTGCCCCGCGGCTACGACTCCGAGATCGGCGTCGACGCCACGCTGTCGGGCGGCGAGGCACAGCGGCTGTCGATCGCCCGCGCACTGCTGGCCGACACCCCGGTCCTCGTCCTCGACGAGGCGACCGCGTTCGCCGATCCCGAATCCGAGGCCGCGGTCCAGGACGCACTGGCGGCCCTGGTCGCCGGGCGCACGGTGCTGGTCATCGCGCACCGCCTGCACACCATCACCGGAGTCGATCGAATCCTGGTGCTGGACAACGGAACCCTGGTCGAACAGGGCACGCACGCGGAACTGCGGGCCGGCGGTGGCCTGTATCAGCGGCTGTGGGAGATCAACGAAGCTGCCCTCGGCGCGCTCGCCCTGGTGGAGGAAACACGATGATTCGCAAGGTTTTCCGGCTCGTCCCCGACGAGTTCGCCCCCCTGATCTCGCGGCTGCTCGGCGTGATCGTAGTGCAGGCGCTGTGCCAGGCCATCGCGTATCTGCTGCTGGTTCCGGTGCTGGAAGCGCTGTTCGGTGACGATCTCAGCGGCGCGTGGCTGTGGGCGCTCGGCATGGCCGTCGCCGTGGCCGGTGTGGTCGTCTTCGGTTACCTGCAGGCCGTGATCGGTCTGCGGATCGGCCTCGGCATGCAGCGCGGTCTGCAGACCCGGCTCGGCGATCAGCTCAACGCGTTGCCGCTGGGCTGGTTCGAAGATCGTGACGCGGGCCCACTCTCGCGGGTGATGGTCGAGCAGGTGCGCGAAATGCAGGGCCTGATCGCCTATCTGCTCACCAAGGTGCTCACCGGCGTCATCGTGCCGCTGGTCGTCGCGATCGGGATGCTGTTCATCGACTGGCGCGTGGGCGTGGCGATGTTGCTCGCCGCACCGGTGCTCTACCTGGTGAACAATCTCGCCAATCGCGCCTACACCGGCGCCGACGCCCGGCTGCACGCCGCCGCGGCCGAGGCCGACTCGCGGGTGGTGGAGTTCGCGCAGGCCCAGCCGGTGCTGCGCGCGTTCGGTGCGGTCGGCGCGGGGAACAAGAAGCTGGATTCGGCACTGGTGCGGCAACGTTCGGCCGTGCTGAAGATGATGGTCGCGACCGTGCCGGGGCTGACCGTGTTCGCGCTGTTCGTGCAGGCCGTGTTCCTGGTGCTCGCGTATATCGCGGTCGTCCAGGTGACCGATGGCGCGATCTCGGCCGCCGCGGCCATCGCGCTGATCGCGGTGAGCGCGCGCTTCATCGAACCGGTGAACCAGGCCGCCCAGTTGGGTACGGCCCTGCGCTCGGCCGCCGCGGCCGCCGACCGCATCACCGACCTGCTCGCCGAATCACCCCTGCCCGCCGCGACCGAACCGGTCACTCCCGGTGCGCCCGCGGTGGTCTTCGACGAGGTGAGCTTCGGCTACCGCCCCGGCGAACCGGTCCTGTCGGACCTGACCTTCACCGTCCCCGCCGGCACCACCACCGCCATCGTCGGACCCAGTGGTTCCGGCAAGACCACCCTGCTGCGCTTGGCCGCCCGCTTCTACGATGTCGATTCCGGCGCGGTCTCGGTGGGCGAACACGATGTGCGCAGGCAACCTTCGGACACCCTGCTCGACCAGCTCTCGCTGGTCTTCCAGAACGTCTACCTGTTCAACCGCTCGGTCGCCGACAACATCCGCATCGGCAAGCCCGACGCCACCGACGACGAGCTGCACCGCGCGGCGGTGGCGGCCAGGGTCGACGAGATCGTCGATCGCCTCCCGGACGGTTTCGACACCACCGTCGGCGAAGGCGGCACCTCGCTGTCGGGCGGTGAGCGTCAACGGGTTTCGATCGCTCGCGCCCTGCTCAAGGACGCCCCGATCGTCCTGCTCGACGAGGCGACCAGTGCGCTGGACCCGCACAGCGAGGCCGTGGTGGTTCGTGGCATCCACGAACTCACCAGGGACAAGACGGTTCTCGTCGTGGCGCACCGTCTCTCGACGATCGCCCATGCCGACCAGATCCTCTTCCTGGACAGGGGCCGGATCGCCGAACGTGGTACGCACGCGGAACTGCTCGCGCTGAACGGTCGCTACGCCGCGTTCTGGAACGAGCGCGAGCGGGCAACCGGCTGGCGTCTGGAGCCGGTCTCCGCGTAAACGCCAGGGCCTCGGCGGTGTCGCGACACCGCCGAGGCTTCTCGGCCCGCCCGCCTCTGGACTGAGTGGAGGGTGCGACGAAGGAGTGCCCGGAGGGAGGGAAGAGGTGGGGAACAGGGCCGAGAAGTGCGGCGCCAGCCGCTTGTGTTACTGGTGGTAGGTGGAGAGGAATTCGCCGATCCTGCCGATGATCTGGTCGAGCTCATCGGCTTGCGGCAGGGTGACGATGCGGAAGTGGTCGGGGGAGGGCCAGTTGAAGCCGGTGCCCTGCACGACGTGAATCTTGGTGGCCAGCAACAGGTCCAGCACGAACTTCTCGTCGTTGTCGATCCGGTAGGTCGCGCGGTCGAGCTTGGGGAAGGCGTAGAGCGCGCCCTTCGGCTTCACACAGGACACGCCCGGAATCGCGTTGAGGGCGGTCCACGCCCGATCGCGCTGTTCGAGTAGTCGACCACCGGGCAGGGTGAGTTCGTGGATGCTCTGGTGCCCGCCCAGCGCCGCCTGCACAGCCTGCTGTGCGGGAACATTCGCGCACAGCCGCAGTCCCGACAGCATCGTCAGGCCCTCGAGGTAGCTCTCGGCATGGCGGGTCGGGCCGGAGACGGTGAGCCAGCCGGACCGGAAACCGGCGAGCCGGTAGGCCTTGGACAAGCCGTTGAACGTCAGACACAGCAGGTCGGGCGCGAGCGAGGCGGTGACGGTGTGGGCGACGTCGTCGTAGAGGATCTTGTCGTAGATCTCGTCGGAGCAGACGATCAGATTGTGCTGGCGGGCGAGTTCGAGCATCTGCTCGAGCACCTCGGTCGGATACACCGCGCCCGTCGGATTGTTCGGGTTGATGATCACGATGGCGCGCGTGCGGTCGGTGATCTTGGCGGCGATGTCGGCGATGTCGGGATACCAGTCGGCGCTCTCGTCGCACAGGTAGTGCACCGCCTTACCGCCGTTGAGATGCACGGCGGCGGTCCACAGCGGGAAATCGGGTGCGGGGACGAGGACTTCGTCGCCGTTCTCGATGAGCGCGGTCATCGCCATCATGATGAGTTCGGACGCGCCGTTGCCGAGGAAGACGTTTTCGATATCGAGGTCGTCGACGCCGCGGCCCTCGTAGTACTGCACCACCGCGCGCCGGGCGGGCAGCAACCCCTTGGAGGTCGCGTAGCCCGCCGACGACGGCAGGTTGGCGATGATGTCGCGCAGCAGCTCCGATGGTGCGTCGAAGCCGAACTGCATCGGGTTACCGGTATTGAGTTTGATCACCCGGTGTCCCTCGACCTCGAGTCGAGCGGCGTGCTCGGCTATCGGGCCGCGGATCTCATAGGAAACATTCGCGAGCTTGCTCGACTGTTTGAACTGCATGTCGGCTCCCCACCGTGATACGGACGGAGCTCGCCACAGTACTCGCCGGGTTCCGGCGCACGCACCGCGGCAGTTCAGAAGCCGCGCAGGCGGTCCGGGGCGACACGGATCGGCACCGAGTAGGCTTCGAAGAATTCCGATTGGGTCATCTTGATGTCGACGAAGCCCCTGGTGTATTTCCTTGCGTAGTGGGCGATCTCGTCTTCGGTGGGCGCTTCGTTCACGCGTGCCGTGCCGGTGAAGACGGCGACCTCGCCACCGCTGTCGGTGGCGTTGAAGTTGAGCGCGACCCGCGGATTGTGCGCGAGGTGCCGCAGCTTCTTGGCCTCGGGCATGGTGAAGATGAGGAACTCGTCGTTCTCCCAGTGAAACCACACCGGGTTCGGCTGCGGGGTGGTGTCCGCGCCGATGGTGGTCAACCAGATCACGTGTTCCTCGGCCAGTCGCTTGCCGACCTCTTCGCCGAAGGGGGTAGCGGCATCGAGAATGGACACGGTGCTCTCCTCGCAGGCAGGGGACAACTTCCACCCCCACCCTCGCCGAAATCCTGTCGGCCCGCCACCCGCCTCGCGGGCTGTCGCGGAACCGGTTCGCTTACTTCCAGTAGGCCTGCGCCTTGATCGAGGTCTTGGGCAGGGCGTGCTGGGTCTTGAGGGACTTCACGATCGAGCGGGTGGTGTGGCCGTCGCAGGTGACCCAGCCGTAAGTGCCAGGGACGCAGGTGATTTCCTGCGCGGCCTCGCGCAGCAGGCGGCCGTCGTCGACGCGCTGGAGCCAGGTGAGGGTGTGGTGGGGCTTGTTGTTGACCGGGATGGTCTTGTCGGACTCGTACTGCCATTCCAGCCAGACTCGCGCGGGGGTGTCGCCGATGGCGTCGAGCAGCGAGTTGATGGCGGGCAGCGAGGCGGTGTCGCCGAAGATGACGTACTCGCTCGGGGTCTGCTCCGGGAGCTGGAAGTCCGAGCCGAGCACGGTGGCGTCGAGCAGGTCGCCCGGCTTCGCGCGGCGGGCCCAGTCGGCCGCCGGACCGTTGTGCAGAGCGAAATCTATGCTCATCGTGTCTTCGTCGGGGTTCTGGTCGACCAGCGTGTAGCCGCGGTGGTGCAGCTTGTCGCTGGTCGCGTCGGGGATCCACAGGCGGATCCACTGGGTGGGGTGCACCGGGTGGTCGGCGAGCAGGCCGCCCGCGGTGAAGCCGATGCGGATGAACTTGTCGGTGATCTCCTCGTTGGAGGTCACTGTCAGCCGGTAGTCGGCGCCGCCCCAGGCCTTGGTTATCAGACCGTTCAATCCCTTACCCATGTTCGTTAGGTTAGCCTAACGACACTTGTTTGTCTGCTCCGGTGGTTAAATAAGGTAAGCCTATGCAAATATGGGCTGGTGCGTGAGAGAGTGGAGAACGAACCGGTGGATACCCTCCTGGTAGTCGGTGCTGGGCCGAAAGCCCTTGCGGTGGCGACTAAATCACACGTTCTGCGCTCCCTCGGGATGCCCGCTCCGCGCGTGGTCGTGGTCGAGGCGCATGCCGTCGGCGGCAACTGGCTGCCCACCGGCGGCTGGACCGACGGGCAGCACCGGCTGGGCACCAGCCCCGAGAAGGACGTCGGCTTCCCGTACCACTCCACCTGGGCGCGCGGGCGCAACCGCGATATCGATCACGCGATGGCCGCGTTCAGCTGGACCACGTTCCTGATCGAACACGGCACCTATGCCGAGTGGATCGACCGCGGCAGGCCGAGTCCGCAACACCATGTGTGGGCCAAGTACCTGCAGTGGGTCGCGAAGTCCATCGACCTAGAGCTGGTGCTCGGTCGGGTGGACAAGATCGGTCACGGCGACGGTGAGCAGTGGCAGGTCGACGTGGTCGACGCCGACGGCGCGCAGAGCCGGCTCACCGCCGACGGCCTGATGATCACCGGCCCCGGCCGCAGCAGCCGCGCTCTCCTCGACCATCCCCGTGTGCTCAGCATCGCCGAATTCTGGGACCGGGCAGGCAAACGCACGCTGCCCGCCGCCTCCCGCGCCGCGGTGATCGGTGGCGGCGAGACCGGCGGTTCGGCGCTGGACGAGCTGGTTCGCCACGAGATGCTCACCATCTCGGTGATCTCGCCGCTGGCCACCCTCTACACCCGTGGCGAGAGCTTCTTCGAGAACTCGCTGTTCAGCGACCCTGTGAAGTGGGCGGCGCTGAGCATCCAGGAACGGCGCGACGTGATCCGGCGCACCGACCGCGGGGTGTTCTCGGTGCGTGTGCAGGAAAGTCTGTTGGGCGACAACCGCGTTCATCACCTGCAGGGGCGGGTCACCAAGATCGCGCCGCAGGGCGAATCACTGGCCTTGACGCTGAGCAACGAGTTGCGCGCCGACCAGGTCCACAACTTCGACCTGGTGGTGGATGCCACCGGTGGTCAGCCGCTGTGGTTCCTCGAGATGTTCGATCAGCGGACCGCGGATCGGCTCGAGCTCGCCGTTGGCGGTGCGTTGACGCAGTCGCGGATCGAGTCGTCGATCGGCTACGACCTGGCGGTCACCGGGCTCGGCGGCAAGCTCTATCTGCCCAATATGGCCGCGATGGCGCAGGGGCCGGGGTTCCCGAACCTCAGTTGCCTCGGCGAACTTTCGGACCGGGTGCTGCAAACGGTGCCTGCTCGGGCGCGGGCTGCCGCCATCGCGCGCTGAGTGCACACAAAAGAGCCCCCTCTCGTCGAGAGGGGGCTCTTTTGTGTTCGGCTTTCTTGCGCTCAACGCGGCGCGATGATGTCTTCCGGAGTGCGCGGGACGTACTGCAACGCGATCCGCCGGTCGGGACGGACGTCGATCTCGCCGATCGGCTGGAACCCGGCCTTGGCCAGGCTGCGGGCGATCGCCACGTTGCGGTGGTCGGGGTCGGCCAACACGCGGCGGCAAGCGGGATCGGCCGCGAAGACGGCGGTGGTCATGGTGGAGATCCAGGCGGACATGATGCCCTTGCCGATCACCGCGGTGTCGGCGGTGGCGATGTGGAAGCCGGTATCGCTGGGGTCGCTGTCGTAGAAGCGACCGATCTCGTCCTTGGCGGCGCGGTAGAACTCCAGGTAGGCGATGTCGCGCACACCGAGTTCGGGCTCGCCGAGGACGGTGAAGTCCAGGCTGAGAATGCACGGGCGGGAATAGGTTCCGGCCAGCTGGGCGCGGAAGTTCTCGCGGCGGCGGTCGGCGTCCCAGTCCTGTTCCCAGGATTCGAGCAGGTGTGGGCGGGCCATCCATTCGGCGAGCAGCTCGGGATCGGTGCCGTCGGGATCGGCCAGGCGCAGGCTGAACGGCGCCGCGAAGACCGGCAGCACGGGTGCGGGCGCGGCGGCCACCTCGGCGGGCAGATCGGTCTGCTCGCGGGGCAGCGCGGTGGGGGTCCCGGCGGGGTTCATCTACTCGGTGCTCCGTTCAATCGTAACCTTGGTCACCTCGATTGGTAAGGCTAGCCTATACTAATGGCTGGGTGTTACTGTTGCCCGACCGATCGCCCGGTGATAGCCGGGCCGTTCCCGATTCGGGTCGGATTCGGATGCAACAGGATTCGCCCCGTCCCGGACGACAGCGCCGGGCGGGCCCGTGCGTGAGCGCGGCGTTTGGATAGTGCGAAACGGCCGCGCAGCTTTGCGCGGCCGGTGAGGGAGAGCGACATGGCAAGAGAACTCGGCTGGATCAGGCAATTTCAGGCCCCCAGGACCGATTCCCTACCGCCGCTGATCGTCTTCCCGCACGCGGGCGCGGGCGCCTCGGCATATCGGGTGTTCGCCAAGCGTATGGCCGCCGACTTCGACACCGCGATCGTCCAGTACCCCGGCCGTCAGGACCGCGCGCGCGAAGCCGCCGCGCAGACTCTGCCCGAGCTGGCCGCCGGCGCCTTCGAGGCGTTCCGCGACTCCGCGCACAACACCGGCGCATCGCTCACCGTCTTCGGCCACAGCATGGGCTCCATCGTCGCGTTCGAATTCGTCCGGCTGGCCGAGGCCGCGGGGTTGTCCGTGCGTTTGCTGGTGGTCTCCGCTGCCGCCGCACCGCACCGAATCGCCGAGCTCCCCGCACATCCCACCGAGGACGACGAATTGCTCGACCACATGGCCACGCTCAACGGCACCGGCGCCGACGTGATGGCCAGCCGTGAGGTGATGCGGATGGCGCTGCCGGTCCTGAAGGCCGATTACCGCGCCTTCGACGCCTATTCCTGTGGTCCCGACGTGGCTGTCGCGACACCCGTGCTGGTGCTCGGTGGCGATGACGACCCGTTCGTCGGGCCGCGCGACCTCTACGGCTGGGACCAGAGCACCACCGCCGAGATCGAGGTCAACCTGTTCGAGGGCGGTCACTTCTACCTCGACGAGAACATCGACGGTATCGCCGAGGCGCTCGTCGGCAAGGCGCTCGCGCGATGAACTCCGATCCCATCGTGATCGTCGGGATGGGTGTCGAAGCCCCCGGCGGCGTCGAGACCCTGCCCGACTTCTGGTCCGCCCTCGCTTCCGGGCGTGAGCTGATCGGCCCGTTCCCGCGCGACCGTGACTGGCCGCTCGACGAGCTGTTCGCCCTCGGCAGGCTCGAAGGCTGGGCGCCGGTCCGTGACGCGGGCGGGTTCCTCGACGGCGCGACCGACTTCGACGCGCAGTTCTTCGGCATCACCCCGCGCGAAGCGGTGGCGATGGATCCGCAGCAGCGCGTGGCCATGCGGGTCGCGTGGCGTGCGCTCGAGCACGCGGGCATCAATCCCGGTGCGCTGGACGGTGATTCGGCCGGTGTGTGGATGGGCGTCTCGACCGTCGAATACGGGCCACGGGTGGGCTCGGTGAACGAGTACAGCGGCTATCGCGCCACAGGGACGGCGCTCGGCGCGGTCGCCGGGCGCATCTCCCACGGCCTCGGCCTGGTCGGTCCCTCGATCAGTGTGGACACCGCGTGCGCGTCGTCGCTGACCGCCGTGCACCAGGCGGCTTCGGCGATCCGCGCGGGCGAGTGCGAATGGGCGCTGGCCGGCGGAGTGTGCGTGATGGGTTCGCCCGGCGCGTTCTACGAGTTCTCCAAGAACAACGCCCTCGCCACCGACGGCCACTGCCGTTCCTACGCCGCCGACCCCACCGGCACCCTCTGGGCAGAGGGCGCGGGAGTCATCGTGCTGGAACGGGAATCGCGGGCGAAGGCGCTGGGGCACCGGATCTACGGGCAGCTGCTCGGTTCGCGGGTCAACCACAACGGTTCCGGCGCCCCGATCGCGGTGCCGAGCGCGGGCGCTCAGCAGCGGCTGATCGAGGACACGGTCGCCGCGGCCGGGATCAGCGCCGACGACATCGGCCTGATCGAAGGCCACGGCACCGGCACCGCCGTCGGCGACCCGCTCGAATTGACCGCGCTGGCAGCGACTTACGGCAACCCGGACCGCACCGACGGACCTCTGCTCGGCTCGGTGAAGTCCAACACCGGCCACGCCCAGGCGGCGTCGGGGATGCTCGGGCTCATCAAGGTGCTGCTGTGCGGTGCGCACGGCGCCATCGCACCGAGCCTGTGGGCAGACGCGCCCAACACCGAGATCGACTGGGACGCGACCAGTTTGCGCCTGGCCGCCGAACTCACCGACTGGGCGCCGCGCGCGGACGGCCTGCGCTATGCCGCGGTGTCCTCGTTCGGCGTCGCGGGAACCAACGCGCACGCCATCGTCGGCCTGCCGGTGCTGGAGGAGACCAACCATGGCTGAGTACCGCTTACCGGACGGCAGCGTTCCCGTCCTGCTGTCCTCCGACAGTGTCGACGGACTGCGCGCCGAGGCGGCCGCCCTGCGTGCCTATGTTGCCGCGCATCCCGAGGCGAGCGCGCAACGATTGTCGGACATGCTGTTGCGCACCCGCGTGCCCCGTCGTCGCCGGGCGCTGATCCTGGCGTCGCCGACGGGGGCGACCGATGAGCTGTTGTCCGCACTCGACGCGATCGCGACCGGCTCCGAGCACGCACTCGTCGTGCACGGCGACGTGCCGGCGAGCGCGCGCCGGATCGGGTTCGTCTTCCCCGGCCAGGGCAGTCAGCGGCCCGGCATGGGCGCGACGTTCTATGAGCTGTCGGCCGACTACCGCGCGGTGGTCGACGAATGCGCCGCCGTTCACGCCGAACGCTTCGGGCATTCCCAGCCGCTGCACTACCTGCTCGGTAACGAGGGGCAGTACGAGGACACGGTGTGGGAAGTGCAGCCCGCGTTGATGTTCCACATGACGGGCCTGGCCGCGGTGTGGCGAGCCGCGGGGGTGGATCCGCACGCGACCATCGGCCACAGCCAGGGCGAACTCGCCGCGGGCGCGGTCTCCGGCGTGATGACGCTGCGTGACTCGGTGCTCGCGGTGACCCATCGCGCCCTGCTCGCGGACCGGCTGTCCCCGCGCGGCTATTCGATGGCGGTCTTCGGGATGGACCGCGAGAGCGTGGAAGCGCTGATGGCGCGGCACTCGGGGTGGGCCGAGCTCGCGGTCGTCAACTCGCCGCACATCATCGCCATCTCCGGTGAACGCGGCGCCGTCGTCGATCTGGTGGCCGCCGCTACCGCGCGCGGCCAGTTCGCGCGGGAGATCCGGGTCGCCTTCCCGGCACACACCTCCATCGTCGCCGAGGTACGGGCCGAGTTCGAAGGCTTCCTCGGTGACGAGATGAGCGCACCGAACTTCTCCGCCTCCGAGATCCCGTGTTACGGAGCGACTCTCGGCGAGATGATCACGCCCGACCTCAAGCAGGAGGAGTACTGGTACTGGAACCTGCGCAACCGCGTCCGGTTCGACCGCGCCGTGGTCAGCGCGGGCAGTGACGGCGTCGACCTGCTGATCGAGGTCGCCGAACACCCTGTGCTGCAACTGGCCATCCAGGAAAACCTCAGCCTGGTCCCGAACCGTCCCGGCCTGCCCGCGCGGGATTTCCGCGTCCTCGGCACGTCGCTGCGCACCGCGGACGGGCTCTCGGAGTTCACCCGCAATCTCGCCCAGGTCGCTGTCCTCGACATCGACTACCGCTGGGACGCACTGCGAGTCGACGACACCGTCAGCCTCCCGCTGCGCGACTTCCCGCACACCGTCACCAACGCCAAGCGACTGTGGGCTCCCCTCGGCGCCCATGAGACCCCCGCCGAACTCGTGGTCTCCACCCCGAAACCGCAACGGCTGGTGGAACAGTGGATTCCGGTGCAGCGTCGCGCGCTGACCGCGCCGCGCAGTCTCCTCGTCGTCGACCACACCGGCGAATGCGCCGAGCTGGCCGCCGCCCTGGTGGCCGCCGCGGACCGCCACGGCGCCGACGCGCGCGTGATCGGAGCCGCCGACGCGCCTTCGGGCCAGGACGCCCGGGACCACGCTGTGGGCACCGCCGACTCCGTGGTCGTGCTGTTGCCCGCTGCCGGCGACGACGACAGCGCCGGTGCGATCGACGCGCTGGTGCGGTTCTACGCCGAACGCGCCTGGGCCCCGGCATTGTCCGCGCTGCGCCCCGGTGGCGAGTGCTGGCTGCTGACCGTCGGCGGCGAGACCGTCCACGACGGCGACCCGATTCCCGGGCTGTTCCAGTCGGGTGTCAGCGCCGGATTCCGCAGTGTGGGTATCGAGAACCCGGGAATCCTCTTCCGGCACCTCGATCTCGCCGCGACCGAATCCGCTCCCGCCCAGGCCGCCAAGATCGTCGGTGCGGTGCACTCCAGCGGGGAAGCCGAGTTGGCGCTGCGCGCCGGCAAGCTGTTCGTCAAGCGCCTGGTCGTCGATACCACCAATGAAACCGCTTCGCTCGGAACAGATCTCGATCACGTGGTGATCGTCGGTGGTACCGGTCAGCTGGGTCTGCGGTTCGCCGATCAGCTGGCGCGCACCGGAGCGGGCCGCGTCACGCTGCTGAGCCGCAGCGGCGAAACCGAGGCGCTGGCACCGGAACTGGCTCGGCTGCGCGGTATCGGCGCGACCGAGATCGTAGTGCGGTCGTGTGATGTCAGCGATGTCGACGCCGCCAAGGCGTTCGGTGCCGAGATCGCCGATCGCCCGGTCGACCTGGTGATTCACGCCGCGGTCAACTACGTGGACGCCGAACTCGACCAGATCACCGGCGACGCCGTGCGCACCGCCGCCGCCGCGAAGCTGCGCGGCCTGGACAACCTGATCGACGCGGTCGCGCTGACCGTGGACTGCCGGGTTCTGCTGTGCTCGTCGATGGCGGCGACGCTGGGCGGACGCGGACAGGTCCTGTACGCGGTGACCAACCGCATGCTCGACGTGGCGGCCCGCAGGCTGCGCGCCCGTGGCATCGCCGCCGCGAGCCTGCAGTGGGGATTGTGGAGCGTGGCCGGCCCGCTCGACGACGCCGGATTCGCCCGGGTCGAGGAGGCAGGCGTGTTCCCGATGGTGCCCGCGGACGCGATCGAGGCAGGGCTCGCCGCGCCGGTGCGCGACGGCATGATCATCGCCGCCGACTGGGACTTCCTGCGCGAGGTGCTCGGCGCGTTCGGCCAGGCCAGCGTGCTCACCGGTCTCGAATCCGCCACGCCCGCACCGCAGGTGGCACCGGCGCCCGCCGCCACGGTGAGTGCGGTTCCGGCGGACGTTGCCGCTGCGGCGCCCGCGGCGCCCACCGATAATTTCCCGCTCGACCTGCGCATGCGCACCGAACTGCTCAAGGTGATCGGCGGTGACAGCGCCGAATCCATCGACGCCACCATGCCCTTGGTCGCACTCGGCCTCGATTCCTTGCAGGCCTTGGACTTCCGCAAGCGCGTGCGAGCGGAACTGGATCGCGATCTGCCGGTCGCGGCGATTCTCGGCGGCGCATCGCTCGACGATGTCGTGCTGCTCATGGCACAGAACACCAACCAGGGCTGAGGGGCCGAAGAACATGTCTGACACCGAAGCCACCCTGTCCGTCGCCGAGCGCCGCAAACTGCTGCTCCAGCAGAAGCTGCGCGAACGCGGCATGGCCGTAGTGAACGCCGAACCCGTTGCCGTACCGCGTATTCCGGTGGGGGAGCGGCGCCCGCTCACCCCCGGCCAGCGCCGCATGTGGTTCCTGCAGACCCGCGACGCCGACGACACCGCCCTCAACATCTGCGTCGCCTACCGTCTCACCGGCCCGCTCGACGCCGATCGCCTGCACGCGGCGTTCGACCAGGTGGTGGCTCGCCACGACATCCTCCGCACCACCTACGGCGCGGACGTCGACGGCACGCCGTATCAGGTGTTCGCCGCCGACGCACCGGCCGAATGGTCGACCCACGACCTCACCGAGCTCGCGGAGTCGGGTCGTGACCTGCGGGTGGAGGTGCTGGCCCAGCGTGAGTTCGGTCGTCCGTTCGCGCTCGGCACTGAACTCCCGCTGCGCGCCACGCTGATCCGCACCGGGACCGACGAGCACGTCGTGCTCCTCACCATCCACCACATCGCCTGGGACGACGACTCCTGGGCGGTGTTCTTCGCCGAACTGAACGCCGCGTACCGGGCCGGGCAGCCGAGCGCCGCCGCCGGGTCGAGCACTGCGGGATCGTCCACACCGAGCGCCCCGGCCGCCTCACCCGACGAAGCGAACGCGGTAGGCCACGGCGATTCGGCGCTCGGCCGTGACACCGTGCAATTCGCGGCCATCGCGTCGACCGCGGAACCCGCCGAGGCCGACGTGGCGTTCTGGCGCGAGGCCCTGCGCCCGCTGCCCGAACCCCTCGAACTGCCCGGCTCCGCCTCGGCCACCCCCGGCCGCAACGCCCAGCGCCGCACCCACCGTCTGCCTGCCGAGCTCGTCACCCGCACCGAACAGTTCGCCCGCGAACAGGCCGCGACCCCGTTCATGGTGCTGCTCGCCGGTTTCGACGCGCTGATCCACCGCTACACCGCCGCCGACGACTTCCTTGTCTCCATCCCGGTGACCGATCGCCCCGCGGGCACCGAACAGCTCATCGGCTACTTCGGCAACACGCTGCTGCTGCGCGCCACCATGGGCGCCCACGCCGACTTCACCCAGCTCGTCGCCGCGGTCCGCGACACCTGCACCGGCGCCTTCGCGCATCGGGGCGTCGGCATCGATCGTGTCGTCCGCGAGGCGAACCCGGATCGGGTGGCCGGGCGCGACGGCTTGGATCAGCTGGTCCGCCTCGGTTTCTCGGTGCGCAAGAGCGCCGACGGTTTCGCCCTCGACGGCGTGAGCTCCACCCAGCTCGAACTCGGCGCGGCGAGCGCGCAGGTGCCGTTGGCGCTGGCCATCGTGCTCGACGCCGACGGCACCGCGGTGGTGGAAGCCGAGTACCAGACCGATGTGCTGGCCGAGGCCCTCGTCGACCAGTTGCTCGCGCACTTCGGTCAGCTCCTCGACAGTGCGTTGCGCGAGCCGCGACGCAGACTCGCCAACCTCGACATGCTCGGTGCCACCGACCGCGCGACCCTGCTGGATCGCTCGCACGGCGCCCTCGTCGATGAACCGGCGACCACCCTTGTCGCCCTGCTGGAATCGGCCGCGGCCGCCGCCCCCGACGCGCTCGCACTGCTCTCCGACGACACCGAGCTCACCTACGCCGCGCTGCACGCGCGCGCGAATCGCCTGGCCCACTGGCTGATCGGGCAGGGCGTCGGCACCGAGGACCTCGTCGGCCTTCGCTTCGGCACCTCGGTGGAGTTCATCGTCGCCGTGCTCGCCGTCCTCAAGGCCGGTGGCGCCTATCTCCCGATCGATCCGGCCTACCCGCAGGATCGCATCGAGTACCTGATCGAGGACGCGAACCCTCGATTGTTGCTCGGCGCAGTCGAATTGGCCGCTGCCGAAGAGATGGCCGCCGGTCTCCCCGCGACCGCGCCCACCGATGCCGAGCGCCTGCGTCCGCTGCTCCCCGCGAACCTGGCCTACGTCATCTACACCTCCGGCTCCACCGGCAAGCCCAAGGGTGTTCCGGTGCCGCACAACGCGATCGCCGAACACATCGTCTGCTTCACCGCCGACTGGAACATGACCGCCGCCGACCGCCTGATGCAGTCGTCGTCGGTGAGTTTCGACGCCTCGCTGGTCGACATCGCGATCACCCTCACGGTCGGCGCGCAACTGATCGTGCCCAAGCCCAACGCTTTCCGCGATATCCGCTACGTCGCCGACCTGATAACCCGCCGCCAGGTGACGGTGCTGCACATGGTGCCGTCGATGCTGAGTACGTTCCTGCTGCTGCCCGAGATCAGCGAATGGCAGTCGCTGCGCCAGATCCCCGTCGGCGGCGAGGCGCTGCCCGGCGAAGTCGCCGACCGGTTCTTCAACACCCTCGAGGCCGAACTCCGCAATCACTACGGACCGACCGAGGCCGTGGTCTGCTCGACCCATATGCCGGTCGCGGGTCCGCAGGGTACCGGCGTGGTGCCGATCGGCGTCCCCAACCGCAACGTCTACACCTATGTCCTCGACGAGGCATTGCAGCTGGTGCCCGACGGCGTCGTCGGTGAGCTCTACCTCGGTGGCGATCAGCTCGCCCGCGGCTACCTGGACCGTCCCGCGCTGAGCGCGCAGCGTTTCGTCGCCGACCCGTTCGCGGCGGCCGAGGGCGGCCCCGCGATGGGCGCCCGCATGTACCGCTCCGGTGACCTGGTGCGCCGCAACGCCTTCGGTGAGCTCGAGTTCGTCGGCCGCGCCGACGAACAGGTGAAGGTGCGTGGTTTCCGCATCGAGCTCGGCGAGGTCGAGGCCGCGATCGCCGCGCATCCCGCCGTCGCCCACTGCGTGGTCGTGGTGACCGAGGACCCCGCCATCGGCGCGATGCTCGCCGCCTATGTGGTGCCCGCCGAGGGCACGGTCGACCTCGAACAGGTCCACGCGTTCGCGGCAGGTGGGCTGCCGGAATACATGGTGCCCAGCGCGTTCGCGGTGATCCCCGAGATCCCGCTCACCGTCAACGGCAAGCTCGACAAGCGCGCCCTGCCCGCGGCGTCCCCCGCCGTGGTACGCACCCACCGCGCTCCGGCCACGGCCACCGAACGCAAGGTGTGCGCCCTGTTCGGCGCCCTGTTCAACCTCGACGAGGTCAGCGCGGAGGACTCGTTCTTCGAACTCGGCGGGCACTCCCTGCTCGCGGCGCGCCTGGTGGCGCAGGTCCGTGCGGAGTTCGGCATCGAGCTCGACGTGCGCGTCGTGTTCGACAGCCCGACGCCCGCCGCCCTGGCCGCCGACCTGGTCGCCCGCTTCCTGGCGGAATTCGATATCGACCTCGACGCCGTCGACAACGACTTCGACGACGCCCCCGCCGAGAGCACGACCACCGACCCGGCCGAAACCGTGACGGCGGATACCGCGACCGCCGGACCGGGGCGGTCCAGCCGCCCGGCGATCGGTGGGCGCCCGCGCGGCGAGCGCGTTCCGCTGTCGTACTCGCAGGTGGCGATGTGGTTCCAGTACCGGATGGAAGGTGCGGGCTCGGTCGGCAACCTGCCGCTGGCCCTGCGCTTCGACGGCGCACTCGACATCGCGGCTCTGCGTGCCGCGCTCGATGACGTGGTCGCCCGGCACGAGTCGCTGCGCACCACCTTCCCCGAACACGACGGCGTGCCCTACCAGGTGGTGCACCCCGCCGCACCGGTCCCGCTGCCGGTGCGCGAGCTCGCCGCCGGGCAGCTCACCGAGGCACTCGCCGAGATCGCCTGCTACCACTTCACCCTCGACGGTGAGCCGCTGATCCGCGCCGAACTGCTCGTGCTCGACGCGGGCGCGCACGTGCTCTCGCTGCTGGTGCACCACATCGTCGCCGATCACGCGTCCTTCGGCGTGCTGCTCGACGACCTCACCGCCGCCTACCGGGCTCGCAGCGAACAGGGTGGCGCCCCGAACTGGGCGCCGCTGCCGGTCCAGTTCGCCGACTACGCGCTGTGGCAACGCGAACTGTTCGACCAGGCCGCACCGAGCGCGTTCGCCACCGACCAGATCGAGTACTGGCGGTCCACGCTCGCCGGTGTTCCCGAGGAGATCGCGGTCGCCCACGATCGGCAGCGTCCGCCGGTGCTCGGCAAGCGCGGTGAAGTGGTGAGCTTCTCGCTGCCCGCCGCCGTGCGCTCCGGGCTCGAATCGCTCGCGGTCCGCAGCGGCGCCACCGAGTTCATGGTGTGCCAGGCCGCGGTCGCCACCCTGCTGCACACCCTCGGTGGTGGCACCGACATCACCCTCGGCACTCCCGTCGCGGCGCGCACCGATCCGGCGACGACCGCCCTGATCGGGCTGTTCGCCAACATGGTCGTGCTGCGCAACGACCTGTCGAACGCACCGACGTTGCGCGACACCGTGGTTCGGGCACGCAATGTGGTGCTCGACGCCAACGCCCACCAGGAGCTGCCGATCGAGCGCCTGGTGGAAGCGCTCAACCCGCGTCGCTCGCGCTCGCGGAACCCGTTGTTCCAGAGCATGATCCACTTCCGTGGCGCCGACTGGGCGCCCACCACGCTCCCGTTCGCGACCTCGGGGGAGAGCACCGTCACCGTGCTGCCCGCCGACTTCGACGTCTCGTTCCTGGATCTGAACCTGAGCCTGAACGTGACCGCCGAGGGCGGCATGGACGTCCGCGTCGTCGTCAACGCCGATCTGTACGAACCGGCCACGGCCGCGCTGATCGCCGACGCGCTCGCCGCCACGCTGCGCGCCTTCGCCGAAACGCCGGACCTGCCGGTGGCCGACCTGCGTGTGCTGCCCGCCGCCGATCTCGAGCGTCTGCTGGCCACCCCCGCCCCGGTGGCCGCGAGCGCCGTGGCCACCGGTGCGGCGGCCGACTCCGACACCGAGCGCACCCTGATCGCGCTGATCGAGGAACTGCTGGAAATCGACGACGTCGTCGGCGAGGACAACTTCTTCGCCCTCGGTGGTGACAGCGTCATCTCCATCCAGTGGTCGGCCCGCGCCGATGCCCTCGGCCTGCCGCTGTCGCCGCAGCTGGTGTTCGAATGCGCCACGATCACCGAACTGGCCGCCGCCGTCGACGCCGCCGCCGGTGACGCGACGCACGCCGATGAGCCCGAACAGGTTTCGCACGCGCCGATGAGCGCGTCGGGCCTGGAATCCGACGCCCTGTCCGCGCTGACGGCCGCCTGGTCCGCGCAGGGATGAGCACGAACGTCGGGATGAACGAGCAGTTAGGAAGGGACGCAGCATGAGTGCGCCGCAGATCGAAGACGTACTCGCGCTGAGCCCGTTGCAGGAGGGGCTCTTCTCGCTCTCCCGGCTGACGGGTACCGAGATCGACCTGTACACGATGCAGTTCGTGGTCGATATCGACGGCCCGGTCGACACCGACCTGCTGCGTCGCAGCGCGCAGGCGATGCTGGACCGCCATCCGAACCTGCGTGCCGCGTTCTGGGACACCGACGTGCCCAAACCGGTGCAGATCATCCCCTCACGCGCGGAATTGCCGTGGGCCGAACGACACGCGCGCACCACGGAATTCGAGGCGATCGCCGAATCCGAGCGCCGCGTCCCGTTCGTGCTGAGCCGTGGTCCCGCGCTGCGTGTGCTGCTGCTCGACGTCACCGACGCGCCCGAGCCGCGCAAGCGGATGATCCTCACCGCGCACCACATCCTGATGGACGGCTGGGCTGTCGCGGTGTTCTTCACCGAGCTGCTCGCCGTCTATCGAGCGGGTGGCACCCTCGACGGACTGCCCGCGCCCCGTCCCTACCGTGACTACATCGGCTGGCTCGGCGCGCAGGACCACGACGCCGCGGCCCGCCGCTGGGCCGAGTACCTCCAGCAGGTCAGCGCGCCCCTGGTGCTGGCCGACGGCACCGGTGATCGTGGCTCCGCAGTCCCGGAGACCACGCGACTCCGGTTGTCCGCCGAAGAAACCGAGCAATTGCAGCAGTGGGCGCGCACCAACGGGATGACGCTGAACACCGCCGTCCAGTTCGCCTGGACGCTGCTGCTCGGCCGCATCACCGACCGCCGAGACGTGGTCTACGGCACCACCATCTCCGGCCGCCCCGAGAAACTCGCGGGCGTCGAAGGCATGGTCGGGCTGTTCATCAACACCGTCCCGGTCGTGCACCGCCTCGACTCCGCCGAGCCGGTCGTCGCGCAATGCGCACGCCTGCAACGCGATTCGGCGACCATGCGCGACATCGGGTATCTCAGCCTGTCGACCCTGCAACGCGCGGCCGGTCACGGTGCCCTGTTCGACACCTTGTTCGTCTTCGAGAACGCCCCCATCGACGACGCCATCCAGACGGTCACCGCCCCCGACGGCGCCCGGTTCCGGCCGATCGAGATGGAAAGCCTCGCGCACTACCCGCTCACGGTCGTCTCCCACCTGAGCGACGGCGAACTCCTCGTCCTCGTCGAAGCGATTCCCGCGCTCCTCGGACACCTCGACCCCGCCGACCTCGGCGCCCGGATGCTGACCGTCCTGCGCACCCTGCCGACCCTCGACGCCACCGCGACCACCGATGCGATCGACCTGCTCACCGAGGCCGAGCACGCCGAACTCCGCAGCGCCGCAACGAATACGACTCCGTCGCCGACCGCCACCCCGTGGGAACTGTTCGAGCAGCAGACCACCGCTACTCCGGACGCGATCGCCCTCACCACCACCGCGGGTGAGGTGTTCACCTACCGGGCGCTGCACGACGAAGCCTGCCGGTTGGCCGGGGAGTTCGCCGCGCACGGCGTCGCCCCGGAAACCGTTGTCGCCCTGATGCTCCCGCGTAGCCCGCGCTCGATCATCACCATCCTGGCGACGTTCGCCGCGGGCGCTGCTTACGTCCCGGTCGACATCACGCTCCCGGCCGCCCGGATCGCCTCTATTCTGCGCCAGTCGAATCCGGTCCTCGCCGTCGTCTTCGACGGAGATCGGACGCTGCTCGACGGCGTCACCGAGACCACAGCCGATCACCGATCGGTGCCCGTGTTGGCGCTCGACGATCCTGCCGTCATCGCACGGGTCGCGGCCCGGCCCGCACAGGCCCCTGCGGTGAATCGCGAACTCGACCACAGCGCCTACATCATCTTCACCTCCGGCTCGACCGGCGAACCCAAGGGTGTCGTCGGCACGAACGCCGCTCTGGCGGGTTACTTCGCCGATCACCTCGCGCGCTTCTACCGTCCGGCCATGGACAAGCTCGGCCGCCCCCTGCGGATCGCGCACGCCTGGTCGCTCGGCTTCGATGCCTCCTGGCAGCCGATGGTCGGGTTCCTCGCCGGGCAGGCGCTGCACCTGTTCGACGCCGAGGAGATGCGCGACGCGCACCGCATCGTCGCCGGCATGGCCGAATTCGACATCGACATGATCGACACCACCCCGTCGATGCTCGCTCAGCTGGCGGCAGCGGGCCTGCTCGATCGTGACCTGCCGGTGCTGGCCCTCGGCGGCGAGGCGATCGACACCGCCCTGTGGGCGCGGTTGCGCGCGCTCCCCGCGACGGCTGTGTACAACTGCTACGGGCCCACCGAGACGACGGTCGAAGCGGTGGTCGCGCCCGTGGCCACCTCGGAGATCCCCACGATCGGCACCGCCAACGGCGGCATGGTCGGCTACGTGCTCGACTCCCGGCTGCGACCGGTCCCGCAGGGCATCGTCGGCGAGCTCTACCTGTCGGGCGTGCAGCTGGCCCGCGGCTACCTCGGCAAGCCCGCCATCACCGCGGACCGTTTCGTCGCCGACCCGACGTGCCCCGGTGCGCGCATGTACCGCACCGGCGACCTCGTGCGCCGGCTCCCGGGTGGCCGCTTCGGTTATCTCGGCCGCGCCGACGCCCAGGTGAAGGTGCGTGGCTATCGCATCGAGGTCGGTGAGATCGAGACCGCGCTGCGGCGTTCGGCCGATATCGACACCGCCGCGGTGACCGTGGTCCGCCGTGCCGGGGGCGCGTCGCTGGTCGGCTTCGTCGTCGGCAAGGCCGGACGGGCCGTGATCGTCAGCCGGGTGCGTGCCGATCTCGCGCAACGCCTGCCCGCGTACATGATTCCCGCGCGAATAGTCGTGCTGGACCAGCTGCCGGTGAACGTCAACGGCAAGCTCGACGGTCCCGCGCTGAACGAGCTCGCCGAGCAGTCGCTGTCGGTCGCCGACAGTAACGCGGCCGCCGAGACGCCCACCGAGATCGCGCTCAGCGAGCTGTTCGCCGAACTCTTCGACGGCCGCGCGCCCGGCATCGACGCCGACTTCTACGAACTCGGCGTCGACAGCATCGTCGCGATCTCGCTGGTCAACAAGGCCCGCCGCCGTGGACTCGCCCTCAATCCGCGCATGGTGCTGGCCTGCCCGACCATTCGCGAACTCGCCGCCGCCGTCGATGACGCGCCGGCCGCCGCCGCTCAGTCCGGTGCCGACGCCTACGGTGTGGTCCCGCCGCTGCCGGTGGTCTCCTGGATGTACGAATACGGCAACTACCGCCGCTTCACCCAGGCCGCGCTGCTGCGTCTGCCTGCCGGAATCGACCGTGCGGCATTGGAATCCACCCTCCAGGCGCTGATCGACGCGCACGACACCCTGCGCGCGGTGCTCACCGATACACCGGACGGCCCGCGCATGGTCACGCGCGCGCCCGGCGTGGTGAACGCGGGCGAGCTCGTCATCGAAGCACCGCGAGGGCTCAGCGGCACCGAACTCGACACGGCCATCACGAAATACGCGCGAATCGCGAACGACGCGATCGACCCACGGGCCGGGGAAATGGTTCGGGCCGTGTGGTTCGCGGGAACCGAGTCTGCTGTCGAAGACGTGCCGGGCTCCGGCGCCGGTGCCGGCATCCTGCTGCTCGCCGTGCACCACCTCGCGGTCGACGTCGTGTCCTGGCACATCATGCTCGATGCCCTCGCCGCTGCCTGGCAGCAGGTCCAAGCAGGCGTGACGCCGAAGATGCTGCCCGAGTTCACCTCCTACCGGCAGTGGTCCGAGGCCATGTGGCAGCGTGCGTCCGCACCGGAAGTCCTGGCCCAGCGCGACTACTGGACCGCACAGGTCTGCGAGCCCGACGCCGCCCTCGGCTCCCGGCATCCCGCACCGGCCACCGACACCTGGTCGAGCCTGCGCGTCAGCACGGTCGCGACGCCGGTGGCGGTCACCGACCGACTCCTCGATCGTGTCGGCAAGGACGAGGGCGTCCGCGAGCTCCTGCTCACCGCCCTCACCATGACCATGGCCTCGCTGCACGCCGACAACGGAAACGACCCGGCCGCAGGTGCCTTGATCGCCATGGAGGGTCACGGCCGCGCCGACACCACCCTCGACACCGACACGGCCAACACCCTCGGCTGGTTCACCAGCGTCTTCCCCGTCCGCCTCGGCGTCGGCGACAACGCGGTGGATATCGCACGCGCGCAAGCGGACCCGGCTGCCGCCCGTACTCTGCTCGACTCCGTCTCGACGCATCTGCGCGAAATCCCCAGCCAGGGACTGGATTACGGTCTGCTGCGCTACGTCAACCGCGCGGCGGAACTCCGCTCCGCCGCCGAACCCCAGGTCGAATTCAACTACCTCGGCCGAATCGACCTCAGCGGCAACGAATCCGATCCCTGGTCGTTGCTCGTCGGTGAGCACGACCAAGCCCTACCTCTCGACCCTGAACCCGACCTTCCCCTGCGGTACGCGATCGACGTCATCGCGGGCATCGGCACCACCCCCGACGGGCCGGCCCTGACCACCAACTTCCGCTGGAGCGCGTCCCTGTTCACCGAAGACCAGGCCGCGCGCTTCGCTGAACTCTGGGAGCAGGCGATCATCACGCTCGCCGACGTCGTGCACGGGTAGGGCGCCGATCGCTGGGCGATGTCGGTGCTGTGTGTCCGCATCGTCGTGTCTGGCACGCGGGCTACCCCTCGCTCACGCGGGGCAGGTCAGTCGCTGTGTGGCTTGGCGAACTCCTCGATCAGCACGGGATACTGTTCACCGCCGTGACCTGCGGCGATAGACCGATCTGCCAGGGCCTTGAACAACTTCGGCAGCTCGGCGTTGACGCCGAGCGCCTCGCACTCCTCGATCAGGTGCGCCATCGTTCGCGCGTCGGTCTCCAGGGCCGCCACCTCGGCGGGATAGGAACCACTGTCGATCTGCTCGGCGTAGCCGGGCAGCCAGGTGGCCACCCCGGTCGCCATCATCTGCGCGAACGGGGCGTACGTCGCGGCGTCGACACCGGCGGTCCGGAGCATGGCGGTGCCCTGGAGCCAGGCGTTGAGGACGCTCCACATCATGGTCAGACCCGCCACGTCGTACAGGGAGGCCAGGCCGTGGTCGGCGCCGAGATAGGTGACGGTGCCGAGTACTTCGAGGGTTTTCCGGTGTGCGTCGAACTCGGCCTGTGGACCGCTGTGCAAAATCACCGCGTCGGGAGTTCCGATCGCCTGCGGGATGGCCATGATCGCGCCGTCGAGGTAGCGGGCGCCGCGCTGTTCGAACCAGTGGGCCGTTTCGCGGGCCTGGGCGGAGTCGCCCGAGGTGAGATTGAGCAGGGTCGTGCCGTCGACATCGCTCGCGGCGAACAGATCGCGCACGGCCGGGTAGTCGGTGACGCAGACGATCGTGATCGCGCTCGCCCGCAGGGCGTCACCGATGGCCGACGCGAGTCGCGCGCCCTCGGCCACCAGGCGGTCGGCCTTGGCGGGCGTCCGATTCCAGACGGTGGTGGGATGCCCGGCCGCGAGGAACGCGCCGGCGAGCGATCGACCCATGAGGCCGAGTCCGATGACAGTCACAGGTGTTTCGGTTGCGTTGTGCATGGCAGCATCATCAACGTTCATACCGGTATGAAGGTCAAGTGAGGTTGCGATGCGAATCGGCGAACTGAGTACCCGCACGGGCGTCAACGCCCACCAACTGCGCTACTACGAAGCCCAGGGCCTGATGGTCGCCGACCGCAGCCCGAACGGCTACCGCGAATACGACGACACCGCCCCGCTACGCGTGAAGCAGATCCGCCACCTGCTCGGCGCCGGCCTGTCCTCCGAAGACATCGCCTACCTCCTGCCCTGCGCGGAAGGCGAAACCCCCACCCTCCCCGCCTGCCCAGACCTGCTGTCCGCCATGCGAACCCGCCTGAACCGCATCGACGACCACATCGACCGCCTCACGCAATCCCGCGAAGCCCTGGCCGTCTACATCGCCGCCGCCGAACGCACCACCGGCGACACCTACCCACCCTTCGACGGATCCGAACCGCCCCCCGCCTGAGCGATGGTCGTCGGCCGGATCCGGTCGGCAGACTCGACCGCCGAGTGGCTCAGGCTGTCCCCACTCGCCGCCGCAGCAGGCAGAATTCGTTGCCCTCGGGGTCGGCCAGCACGTGCCAGGTTTCGTCGCCGGTCTGTCCGATGTCGACCTTGCGGGCACCCGCACCGAGCAGACGCTCGAGTTCTTCGTCCTGATCGCGGTCGGTAGCGTTCACATCGAGGTGCATCGGCAATTTCCCCCGCCTGGGGTCGGTGCTGACGCTGAACAGCAAAGTGGGCTGCGGCCCACCGAATTCGGTTCCCGGCGCGCCGATCTGGACATCACCCTCGTCCCGATCGAGCACGACATAGCCGAGCACTTCGCACCAGAAGCCCGCCAGCAGTTCCGGGTCGGCGCAATCGATGACGAGTTCGGTGATCTTGCAAGCCATGAGGCGACCCTACGCCCGCACCTGACGCCTCACGCCTGATGAACACCAGCCTTGGGCCAGACCCCATCGACCCGATGCCCCCGTATCGCCATCCCCGCCACCCGCACCGTCATGTGGTCGTTCCGCCCGTCCTCCACCCTGACCGAATAATCCACAGCATTGACCCTCAGCACCCGATCGAACCGGTGATCCGCCCCACCGAACTCATAGGTCACCCCCATCGAGTCTTCCGAAGACTTCCGAAAAACCACGTAGATCGCCACAGGCTCCTCCTTTCGGCAGTCGAATGTCGTTGGTCAGCAGCGCATTCGAGTCCGGACACAGCGGTAGCTTACGAGGTGGCTCGATTGAGGATGTCGGTGTAGAGCAGGCGCCCGCCGAGTAGCCGGAGGGCAGCGAGACGGGATTTGGCACGGCCGAGTTTGGTGGTTCGGGCGCCGCGTTCGTAGTAGAAGACGTCCCACCACCCGTCATCTCCCTCGATCAGGCACCAAGCTTGTTCGCGCAGTTCACCTTCCGAGACAAGGGACGCGGGCGCATCGACATGGGAGAACCGAGCGAGTTGGCTGATCGGATTCGGGGAGAACACATCGTCGTTCGGAGTCATACCGCAATCTCCTCGATGAATCCCGAGCCGACCAGATCCACGACCGGCATCACGGTGAAGTATTGGTTGCCGCCACCTGGCCTGGCAAACCACGGAGCGACGGGGCCGGACCACACTGGCGTCGGTGTCAGGACTTTCCACCGTCGGTATCCGGATTCGGCGTAGTCGATCGGAAGCGAACGCGCGCCGAAGGGGGTTCCGATGTCGTAGAGCAGTCGAGTGAAGGTGGTGCCGAACGAGTCCATGATCCGACCCGGGGCGAGCCGAGTTGGTGTCCGGTCGGTGGGGGTCGCGAAGCCATCTGGATGGAGTATCGGATCGGGCCAGCGCAGTAGCCGTCTGCCCGCCGAGGCTCCGACGTCATCAGGAGCCACGAACTCCCGCGCCCATTGCGCTTCACGCATACCGCCGAACAGATCACCGTCATCGAGAATCGACTGAACAGCCGGACTGCTGATCGGCGCACCGCCGACAGATCCGGCAGTACCGCGACCCGGTGCCAGTGGCTGTGACCCGTCGAGCGCTCCGCCGATCAACCCGAGGAAGCCGTAACACGCAGCGGCTTCGGTGTCGTATATGCACAGGTCGTGTGGGCCGCCACGTTCGTACCAAAAGGCTTCGAACGAGCCGTCTCGGCCTGGTACCAAGCAATAATGGTCGTCGCGAAGTCTCCCGACCGAGGCAACTGAGTCGGGCACACCAAGTCCCCGCAAGATCATGGTGAGTTCGTCGATGTTCACGATGAAACCTCTTCTAGCTCAGTCGGAGAACGCTGCTTCGAGCTCGCTGTCGATACGTTCCTGCTCGGTATCGTCGAGCAGGACCGGCTCAAAATTACGCGATCGGGCATGGTCGATGAACTCGGCGGGAACCGCGATTCCGTACTCCCGCACGAAGTATCCCCAGTATGTGGACCACACCCACGTGCCGTCGCTCGACATTCCGGTCGGTACGCCGTGGTCACGTGCCGGGTCGAGCGGGTCGGCCATCGACTGGGTCGTGACCAACGATTGACACTCCAGCAGGTAATGCGAAAGCGGTTCGCGGAGTTCGTTGTCCAGGCGTCCGACGAGGTCGGCCAAGCTGACTTCCGGCCACCCGTCGATGCCTTCGCGAGGGTCCTCCGAAAAATTGGGCAGTAGTTTCAACACTCAGCCTTCCCACTCGGAACGGTCCAATTCCTCGACTCTGCCGTCGGGGTGGAATCGATGGCATGTGTCAGGCAGTCGTGGTACTTGCCATGGGCTGATACTCCGCAGTCTGGCATCAACGCCGAGTCTGCCTCGGGACGTATAGAGGTATCCATCCGGCGCTACCACCGGCGTGCCGAGCGCTTGGGCAAGACTTCGTGCGAAATTGCCGTCGAGCCGTCCGGTATTGCAGGACAACAACCGGATGGGAGTGCCGGGTACATAGTCCGATCGATGGCGGATCAAATTAGCCAGCTCTCGCGCAGACATTGTTCCTCCTCCGGTCGAGTCCATGTTCACGCTGTCCGGCCGCCCATGCGCAACAACATCGTAGTGCCCCGCAAGTGGCGGAACACTCTGTACGTCCTGGTAGAAGCGATCGTTCGCGGACATGATCGAGAACCCTGGGCGGTCGTCCGCGAACGGATGAGTAGTGGGAGACGCCGCGGGGTTGCCACGTTCTTCCAAGCCTTCGGCAGTCGGGACATCGACGTCAGAACCGGAAGTAGGTGCGTGAGGAAGGGGATCGACTTCTCTCAGATATCCGGCATCGATAAGTGCCTGCACGCTGACCGGAAGATGGTGCTGCGATCCGAGCCCAGGTTCTCCCATCTGGGGAGCAATGCCGCCCTGCCACACAGGCAATGGCCGTAGGACCTCGTATTGGTGGTACGACTCACCGTCGAGGTTGGTCGGCGGCAGCGCTCGTTGCGGGTACGGAACACCCGCAGGTGATGTGAACCTGCCAGAAGGCCCACCGAATCGGTCGATGACCTCGCCCGGTTGGAGCACGGCCGGGTGACGGTCGGTCGGGCTGGAGAAGCCCTGCGGATATAGATTGCCGTCCGCCCAAGCGGGATCGCCGTTCGGGCCAGCGATCGACCGCATCCAGGCGTCGCGGCCAACTCCGTGAAATGGGTCCCAGCCGTCGGGCAGCAGCGCGTCCACAGCGGGATTGCCGCGGCCGACGCCGGGCGGTGGATCCGGAAAGGCTCCCGTCCTGGTGCGGTGATCCCTCGCGATGGCCGACAGTTGGCTGTCGAGGGCTCGTAGTTGTTGAAGTTCGGCCTCGTCCATGTCTGGATGGACGAGCTCGTCGGTAGTTACCGGTAGTCCGTTGGGTTGAAAGTAATCGGCGACGGGCAGCGACGTGTCGCTGGTGTCGTGGCCTGCTACCGACGCGTTGTCCGAGTCCAGAGTCGAGGTCGTTCGGTAGTCGGTCGCCTGTGCGTCGATGTCGGTGGTGGATTCAGCCGCGTGTGCGAGCCAAGGTGGGAGGGAAGTCGGGACGAGCGTGGCACGGTCGATCTCGTTGCTGAGCTGTTGAAGATCGCTCGGCGAGAGAGTGCCGGCGGAACTCGGAGCCAACCCGAGCTGACCGCGCAGCTGTGACGTCAGAGCTGTGACGTCTGCGTTCGGGTGAGTGGTGCCGGGTCGCCCCGTGTCGTCCACCCTTACCTGCATCTCGGCATCGGCCGGGTTATCCACGGGAACGAGGTCGACCATGAACCATTCCCCGTTGGGGAACTGGCTGCCCTGGTTGAACGTGGTGTCGGTTGCTTGTTGTAGCTGTTCGCCGAGGTCCGCCAACGACTGGGATCCGACACCTGGCCCAGATGCGACGTTGACGTTGATGCGTGCGACTGTGACCGGCTGGCCGAGCGCATCGGGGTAGCGGTCGATTTGATACCTGCGGCCCCCGCTGGGTGCTCTGACTGTGACGGACCGTCCGATCTCGGGGGTCTCCGTGCGCAACAGTTCGCGTGCGCGGCGGGCCTGATCAGCCGGACCGTTCGTCGTGCTCGGACTGCCATCTGACGGCGCAGTCGAACCGGACAGTGCAGGGGTGACTCCGGTGTCCCTCGCTACCGTTGCGTCGATTCCTGCATCGGCCGGGCGGCTCGCGTCCGACGTATCGACTACACCTCGAATGTCTCCGTTGTCGGCCACGTGCCGTTGCGCTGCCGACTCCACGCCGCCCTCGCGGCCACCATCGGGGCCAACGGTGTGTACGGAGTGGCTTCCAGGGTCACCTTGTCGATGGTCAGATTGAGGTCTTCTCTGGTCGGCGGGGTTGTCGCCAGCGATTCGACCGTCACCAGGTACTCGATCGTCTCCGGGTCTTGCCGGATCTGTTGGAGCGTCAGTCGATTCAGTGGGGGATAGATCTGTTCGGCTTGGATCGGAGTCCCGGTCTCGATCGCTGCGTCGTACATCTCGCCGATCGTCGTCAGTGCCAGGCTCGACTGTGTGGTGACCACTCCGGTCTCCTTGTCCACCGCGTAGCTCGCCAGGCCTAGACCCGTCCCCTCCGCGATCTCCGCCGGGGTCAGAATCTCGCGGCAGATCCAGGCGTGTCGGCTCTGAAGGAGACTGAACTCCCGCGCCGGGAATATCTGAGCCAGGTAGTCCCGCACTTGTTCCGCTGTTCGGAGTTGTGGCGGCTCCATTCGCTGCTCCCTGCTGGTCAACCGTCATGAATCTGAACGAAGAGGATTGAGACGTCAGGCTCGCCGGTGGAGAATCCGAGAACGTCCGCTGTTGTGGGTCCCACCAGACTGGACCGCTCGCACCGATCGGGTAGACGATAGCGGTTGCGTGCCCGCCGCCACCCTGCCAGTCGTTGAGGACCAGTGCCGACGAACCGGGTCCCATCTGGCTGATCCAGTCGTGCAGGGCCTGAAACCGGTCCGGGACGGACTGGTTGGGATTCGCGAAGGTCTGCCATTGGCCACCGAGCCATGCTGCGGCGCGATCTGGGCCGTTCCGTTCTCCTTGTCGGCTGACAGTTCCGTCGGGAAGCAAATCCACCGTTCGAGGTGCGGAGACTTCTGGTCGGCCGTTGAACGACGCCAGCGCGGCAAGCGAGGCGTCGAGGCAGTTGATATTTCGCCCGGTGACGTGTGGTCCGCCGTCGTTGATCAACCGCCCGTAGGGATTTGTTCTCGGATCGGCACCGACCATGAACCGGTTGCCGTCGCGTAGGGCGTCTTCGACCGCGTGCTGGTGCTGGGGGATTTCGACGCCGCGCAGGTAGCCGGGGGCGAACACTCGCGTCCCGGGCATGTCGGCCAGGGGCGACGGCGTGTTGGCTCGGGCGATGTCGTTGCTGATCGAGCGAAGGTCGTCGGGGCTCAGCGGCGTGTCCGGTGTGCTCCGCGGCAAGCCCATGTGCTCGCGGAGGTCGTTGGACAGGTCGAACGGGTGTTGCTGCAAATTCAGCCGCAGGTCGGCGGCAGCCGGGTCGGTCGTCAGCTCGAGGTCGACGAGGAACTGGTCGCCGCTGTGAAGGTCCTGCGCATGATTGAAGGCGGCATCGACTGCGCGCTGGGCGAATTCGATCTCCTGGCTCAGTTCGGCTGGAGACATCAGGTGCGCGTTGGGGATGTGGGCGCGGATCGTGGCCACCGAGACCCATCGGTTGCCGACCTGGAAGCGGCGAATCCGGTAGGAGGGGCGCGGTTGGGTCGGATTCTGGTTCGCGCCGACGGTGGTTGTTCGGCCGTCGTGCGGCGGTTGATGGCGTAGTGCGTCGCGCAAGGGGCGGGCATCGGGACTGTAACCCGGGTCGGGTGATCCGTTTGTCGGAGCAGGCGTCGGAGTCGAAGTTGTTGTGGACGTGATGTTTTGCGGTGTCGTTTGGGCAGCGTTGGTGGGGGTGGTGCTCGGCCGGCTGTCGAGGCCCGTCGCCGGGCGCGTTTCGGAGGCTGTCGGTGAGGTTGGTGGGGGCGTGGGTTGTGGGGTTCCAGCGGTTGCTGGGGGCGTCGTAATCGATCTGGGCGACGGCGGTGCTGATGGTGGGATCTGGCTGATCGGGGGCGTCGACGTGGACGTCGGTGTGGCAGTGGGCGCCGGGGTCGACGTGGTGGGTGTTGTTGTGGGGTTCGTGGTTTGGGGCGCTGTCGCGGTGGTGGCGGTCGCTGTCGATGTGTCCGTGGAGGACGGACGAGTGGTGTCGGCAGGGGTGTGGGTGGGGTTGTTCGACGGAGTTGCCGGTTGGGAGGTTGTGGACAGCGGCGAACCGGTGGTTGCGGCGGGAGTCGAAGTCGGTGATTGCTGTGTGGCCGACTCCTGCGTGGGTGTTGATGTGGTCGGTTGTTGGGTGGTCGAATCCGGTGTGTTGGTGGGGGCTGGTGTCGTGGGTTGGGGATTCGCCGGTGTCGTGGGAGTGGTGGCGGCGTGTCCGTTGTCGCTCGGAGTCGGGTTCTGTTGCCCGCTATTGGTATTCGGGGCCGTATCGGTGGGGGTGTTGGGCTGGGTCGAGGAATCCTGGGTCGGGAGGTCCAGCGACGAGCCTGTGAGGTTGGGCGTCGAGGTGTCGCCTGTGGGCGATGTGTTCGTGGGGTTGTTCGAGGGCGAGGTGTCGCCGGTCGACGGTGTTTCGGTGGGGGCGTTGCTGTTCGGGGTCGATGGCGACTCGCCGGTCTGGGGTGTCGCGGTGGGGGTGTCGCTGTTCGGGGTCGATGGTGTGGTGTCGCCGGGCGGCGGGGTCGGGTTGGACCCGTTGCCGTTCGGGCTGGACGGTGCCGTGTCGCCAGGGGAGGGGGATCCGTTGGACGAGGGTGCGGTTTGCCCGGCGTCGGTGGATCCGTTGTTGTTCGGGCTCGACGGTGTGGAGTCGCCAGTGGGTGGAGTGTCGGTCGCGCCGTTGCCACTTGGGCTCGAAGGTGTGGATTCTCCCGGTGCCGAGGTGTTGGGCGAACCATCTTGTGGGGTTGCGCCGTCCCCGGTGGGAGCGGTGGATGCTGGGTTCGTTGATCCGCCGGTGTCGCCGTTGCTCGGCGTTGCCGGCGCATTCGGGCCGGTGTTGTCGGATGCGTTCGGGCTCTGATCACCGGAGGGGGTATCGGTCCCCGCGGGCGTGGTGGACCCGGGAACGTCGGTGCCCAGATCGGGAACGGTGGGGGCCGTGCTGTTTCCACCGTGGCTACTGGATTCCAGCGCGCTCTGGACGCCACCCGCTCCAGCGCTGGTGAAGGTGTCGACGCCGACATCCAGTTTGAATTCCTGGCCGAGGAAGGCCGCGCCGACTCCTGCGGTGGCGACCTGGGCGGAGAGGTCGGCGCCCAGTTCGGTGACGGTGCCGCCGACGACCTTGCCCGCGAGTTTGCCCGCGGTAGAGGACGCGACATCGCCGAGCGCACCGGTGCCGCCGCCGAGTAGGCCGCCTGCCGCGCCGCCGACCGCGCCGCCGAAGGTGGCCAGGCCCAGATCGGTCCAGCCGAACTTGTCGGTGGAGCGGTCGCCCTTGGCTACCTGGATCAGCCGTGCGCCGAGATCGGTGCCGCCTTCCTCGAGTGCTTCGAACGCGGCGCCGCGCAGCGCTAACCGGGCGGCCGCCTTCGCGGCGCCGCGGGTGAGCATACGGGCGATGAGCTGCTTGATCGCCACCCGCACCGCGACCTGGGCGGCCACCCGGGCGGCCACACCGGCGACGGCGCCGACACCTGTCCACGAGGTTGCGATCGCCGCACCGATCTCCACCGCGGCGATGACCATCGTCGCGATGATCACCAGTTTGGTGTGCTCGATATCGTTGGCGCCGTCTTCGAGTAGTTCGGCCTGTTTCGCACACCACTTACGAACAGCGGTGAAGGTCGCTTCGTCGCCCGACAGCAGCTTGTCGCGGTAAGCGGTGATGGCGGTGTGGGTTTCGCCTTCGGACAGCGCTGTCAGGGCGGCGTTCAGTGCGAGGGCGGCGTTGTCGTCGACCGTGTCGAGGGTGTTGGCCATGGCGGTCCACCCGTCGGCGACCCGGCGCATCGCCGTTTCGTCACCTTCGGGCCAATCACCCGCGCCGAGAATGTACTTGGCGACCCAGGCGAGCTCGTCGGGGATTTCGATGCCCACTACAGCGACCCCGTGGCCTTGTCGATTTCACCGGCGCGCGTCGTGTCCTGGGTCTGTAGTGCTTCGGCGACCTTGACCATGTTCTCGCCGAGTTGGGTCATCACCGTCGCCAGGCCGGTCACCGCCTTCTGGCCGGGCTCGACGCCCGGGGTGTAGTTCTTGGCGAACGACTGACCGATCTCGTCGCTGCCCCAGCACTCACCCTCGGCCGCGATCACCGCCGCCAGCTTCTGGGCGCCGGTGGTGATCGTGTCGGCGACCGAGGTGAACGACGGTTGAGTGCCGCGCAGCGCTTGCGGGTCGGCTTTCAGCGAGCTCATCGGAGGTATCCGCGATTGCGGAAGTATTCGCCTTCTTCGTCGTCGGTGTCATCGACGAGACTGTGTGGTGAGTCCGTGACCGGTTCGGGATCCGGTGGCGGTGGCGGGGTCAGCTGGGCGATGAGGTCTTTCATGCTGGGAGCGCCCGGGATCAGGTCGGGAAGGTCCGGCATATTCGCGCTCAGGTCCGACAAGGGGGCGAGGGCTTGCTGCTGGGTCTGGGCCGCCTGGGCGGCCACCTCGGCGATCGCCTCGGTGACCGATCGGCCGAGGGACTCCGGGGTCGACCTTTTGAAGGCATCCGGCTCGAGGTGGACCTCCGAGATCCCCGCGATGGTCCCCGAGGCGCGGACCAACCCGTCCGCCGACCAGGCGGTCACGAGCTGGGTGGCCTGGGACCGGGCGTCGAGTAGAGCCGACTTCTCAGCAGTGAAGGTATCGAGCATCGAATCGATCTGCGCACGTAAAGCGTTGTTCGACGCCTGTGTCGGCGCCGACCAGTCCTCGTTCATGAGACCCTCGATCTGTCGGAATGCACGTCATATGGTTGGACGCGCGAGACCCGTCGAGGGTTGCATGGTGTGACGTAGATCTCTACCGCTAGCGGGTCGGTGAGCCCACGATGATGCTGCCGACGTTGCACTCTTCGAGTTCGTCGAGGCCGGTGGCCGCGGCGAAGGCGGAGGTGTCGCTGAAGCCCTGGGCCACGACGCCGAGGTGCATGGCGGTGGCGGCCAGGTAGACGGTCTGCATGAGGACGCCGACGTGTTTGAGGATGTTGGCGTAGGCGACCTGTTCGTAGCTCCACATGACGCGGCCCGCGCGGGCCGAAACCAGCAGCAGGACTTGGGGTTGCGCGCCGCCGGCCAGGGTCGCCGAGGTGGATTTGAGGAGCTTCTGGACGGCGGGGGCGTCGGCGGGCGCGACCGGGCGCAGAGCGTGGTCGGCCGAATCGTAGTGGTACATGCCGTTTTCCAGGCCCGCGACATTGCGCACCACGGGGTAGATCTCGAGTTCGTAGGCGCCGCCGCCGGAGGGGTAGGGGCGGGAGCCGTCCTCGCGGGTGCGGGCGGTGCGGAACAGCAATTCGCCCAGCTGGATCGAGGTGATGGGGGCGGCGTCGTCGAAGGCGCGGGTGGAGACCCGGTCTTCGATGGTGGCGGCCAGACTCGGATCGGACACACGCAGCGACACCAGATCCGGCGTCGCCAAAGCGACCGGCTCGCCGTCGAACGACGCGCGGCGCAAGGGCAATTCGGGGAACTGGCCGTCGGCCCAGCGGGTGGGGCCGAAATCGTCCCAGGTCACCGTGCGGGCGCCGAGGGTGCTGCGGCGGTGGAACCACAGGTCGGGGGTGTTCCAGGAGCGAGTGGTGAACTCGCGCTCCTCCTCGTCGCCGTCGACCAGGAAGCCGCACCACTGCAGGTCGGCCATGAACTGGGTCTTCACGGTGGCGGGCACCGGCGAATCGGCGGCGAGGGGGCCGTCGAGCAGGGCGAGCAGGCGCGGGTCGTGGATGCGCAGGTCGCACCACGCCTGCGGGTGTTCGAGGACGAAGCCCTGGTTGTCGCGGTGCAGGACAGCGAATTTCGACAGGGTCGCCGACCAGGTGGGCAGGGCCACCGTGGGGCGCGGGGCGGGGTCGGCGAAGGGACGGATGCTGTAGAGGTCACGGCCGCCGTCGCGGACTGTCACCGACAGCCAGCCGCCGTCGGTGAGCTTGCGCATCAGTGCGGTGATGTCGTCACCGGCTGCCGCGGTCGCCATTTCCGCCGCGGTCGCCGGGCCCTGGTTCAGGGTTTTCAGCGCTTGCAGCGCCCCCGCGCCCAGACCGGTCAGCTTCTCGTTGCGCGGCGGATTGAGCAGCACCGCGCCGACGGGAGTCGTCAGGCAGGTGACGCCCGCGCGCAGGGCGAATCGGGTCTGGGCGGGGTAAGCGGAGGCGAGCACGGTGAAATCCTCGGGGGTAGAACCGGTCTGGGGCAGAGCCTATTTCGCGGCGGCGGCGAACGCGGGCTCGAGCTTGTCCAGCATGTACGGCACCGACAGTGCGCTGGGCTGGTTGATCGCGCTGATCTCCTGCGTGGTCAAGAACACGACCGAACCCTTGCGCACCGACGGCAGATCGGCGTAACCCGGCAGCTGCCGGTACTTCTCGTCGAGGCCGGGGGAGTAGCCGGCCAGCAGCAGGTCTGCGGTGAGCTCGTCGACCTTCTCCGGCGACAGCGCCAGGCGGCCCTGGTTGGCGGGCAGCGCGGTGAGGTTGGCCGGAATGCCCATGCCGAGTGCGGTGAACACCTTGGCCGAACCGTCGTTGGGGTCGGTGAGCACCATCAGCTGCGCGGGGCTGGCGAGCCAGGTGCTGGCGAAGGTCTTGCCCTTCAGGCCGGGGTTGGCGGTGGCGATGGCGGCGACCTTGTCGTCGACCTTCTTGATCACCGCGCTCGCGTCGGACTCTTTGTGCAGCACCTTGCCCAGCGCGGTGACCTGGTCCTGCCACGGGGTGACAGCGTCCTTGGTCAGCGCGGGCAGGGTCGGGGCAACCTTGGACAGGTCGTCGTAGGTCTTCTGATCGGCGATGAACGGGTCGGCCAGGATCAGGTCCGGCTCGAGCGCCGCGACCTGCTCGGCGATATTGCCGGTGGTGTTGAGGGCGGTGGCCGCCTTCAAGGACTCCGGCGTCCACGGCGGGGTGCTCTTGGACACCGCGGAGACGTTGTCGATGTAGCCGACGGGAACCACGCCGAGGGCGAGGGAGCTGTCGAGCCACTGGTTACCCAGGGCGACGATCTTCTTCGGGGTGCCGGGGACGGTGGTCTCGCCACGGGCGTGGGTGATGGTCACCGCTTCGCCCGAGGCGGCCTCGTCCTCGCTGGAACCGCAGGCCACGACACCGAAGGCGAGGACACCGGCGAGCGCGGCCACCGCCGCGCGCCGCCAGCCGCGCGAAGTCCGAACAGTCGTCATGGGTACACCCTCCGTAGAGCAAGTTCCAGCGTAAGTCAGCCTAGGCTAACCTACGTCGCTTTTCGGCGGGAAGCTGTGCCCTTATAGCGTGACGCGCTGGTCCTGCGGCATGAACAGCTTGTCGCCGTCCTTCACCTCGAAGGTGGTGTAGAACTCGCCGATATTGCGAACCACCTGGTTGCAGCGGAACTCGTTGGGGGAGTGGGTGTCCTGCAGCCCCTGCAGCGTCGCTTCCTCGGTCTGCTTGTCGCGCCACTGCCGCGCCCACGACAGGAACATCGTCCGGAAATCGGGTTGCTCGCCGGAGCGCTGGGCCACCTTCTGATAGGCGGCCAATGCGATCTGCAGGCCGCGCAGGTCGGCCAGGTTCTCGCCGACGGTCAGCGCGCCGTTCACGTGCTGCCCCTCGGGCGCGCCCTCGGGAACGAGCACGTCGTACTGGGCGATGATCTGCTGGGTCTTGGCGTCGAACGCCGCGAGATCCTCGGGCGTCCACCAGTCGCGACGGTTGCCGTCGCCGTCGTACTTGGAGCCCTGGTCGTCGAAGCCGTGCCCGATCTCGTGGCCGATCGTGGAACCCACCGCGCCGTAGTTGACCGCGGCCTGGGCGTCCTTGTCGAAGAACGGGGGCTGTAGGTAGGCGGCCGGGAAGACGATCTGGTTGGTGGTCGGGCTGTAGTAGGCATTCACCGTCTGCGGCGACATGCTCCACTCCATCTTGTCCACCTCGGTGCCGAGGCGGGCGAACGCGCGCTTGGACTCGAAAGTGTTGATGGCCAACAGGGATTCGATCAGCTTGCCGCGGGTGACCGGCACCGACGAGTAGTCGACCCACTTGTCGGGGTAGCCGATCTGGGCGACGATCTTGTCCAGCTTGGCGATCGAGGCGTCACGGGTCGGCTGGGTCATCCAGGTCGAATTGGTGAAGTTGTCGCGGTAGGCGGCGGTGAGGTCGGCGACCATCTCCAACGCGCGTTCCTTGGCCGCGGGCGGGAAGTGCTTGTCCACGTACAGCTTTCCCAGCGGTTCGCCGAGATTGTCGTCGACCACACCCACCGCGGAGCGCCACATCTCCGGCTTCTCCTCGATACCGCTGAGCACCCGGCCGACGAACTCGAAGCGCGCGTCGGCGATGGCCTTGGGCAGGAAGCGCGCGTAGCTGTTGGCGACATGCAGCTTGAGGTAGTCGCGCCACTGGGCGATATCGACCTCGCCCCACAGCTGAGCGGCCGCGGTGACGAAGGACGGCTGGCCGACCACCATCTTGTCGAACAGCGACTTGGGCCGGTCGGTCATGCCCGCCAGCCACGGATCCCAATCGAACTGTGGGCCGAGCGCGGTCAGTTCCTGCCAGCTCATCAGGTTGTAGGTGGCATCGGTGTTGCGCAGGCGCACGCTGTCCCAATGCCCGGCGGCGATGCGCTTCTCCAGATCGACCGTCCGCTGCGCCACCCCGGCCGGGTCGGGCAGGCCGAGGCCCGCGGCCAGTTGCTCGAGGTAGATCTGATAGCCCGCGAGCTGGGCGGCGAACTCGGGCTTGCGGTAGTACTGCTCGCCCAGGGTGAGCCCGGACTGGCCGACGCTGGGGATATAGGCCTTGGAGTTCTTGCGGTCGATCCCGATGCCCATCCCGATCAGCCCGGCGATGGGCGCCTCGGCCATCACCTTCGCCAGCTCCGGCTTGCCCGCGGCCTTGTCGATCGCGGCGAACAGGCTGTTGAGCGGCGTGATGCCGAGTCGCTCGATCTCGTCGAGGTCCAGGCGCGCGTCGTAGAGATCCTTGATCTGCTGCGCCTCCGAGCCGTGCTTCGGATCCCTGATGCCCTCGATGATCGCGCGCAGCTGATCCAGGGTCCGGTCGTTGGCGTCGGTGATCGCGCCGACCGAGGCCTTGTCGGGCGGGAGCTGGTAATCGCGCAGCCAGGTGCCGTTGACGTGGCGGTACAGATCGTCCTGCGGGCGGATGGTGGGGTCGCCGCCGCCCAGGTCGACGCCCGTGAGCTGGATTTCGGTGGGTTCGGGCGAGCACGACGCCAGCGCGGCGGCCACGGGCACCAAGCCCATGGCGATCAGGAATGCGCGGCGGTCGACCACCGACGGACGACCGGACGATGTCACAGGACTTCCTTCCCCGATGCGGCAGCCGCACCCTGCTTGTTGCGATCCAGCTAGCTCGCACAGGCTACCGGCGCGACGCCGTCTCGGTGGAGTGGTGGCTAGGAAGACAGGCTCGAGCTGCCTGTCGCCAGGTCGCAGGCGAGTCCGCTGCCCGCGTTCACGATTCGCATGACCGTCGGCACGCGCTTGGTCACCAGCGGTGTTCCGGTGGCGTGCAGCAGCAGGGACAGCTGCACCTCGACCTCGGTTTCGACGTGGTAGAACGCCGTGGCCTTGGCGACGGTGACGCCCGCCACGTTCACCTCGAGGTCGACGGTGTCGCTGGCGAAGAACTTGCCGTTGGCGAGGAAGTCGACCTGTGCGCCGACATAGTTGTCGAGGCCGACGACGTCGATCTTGGAGGTGCAGCCGACGGTGAGCGTGTCGGTGAGCATGTCGATGACGGGGCCCGCGCTCGCGTGCGGTGCCACCATGGTGACGACGGCGGCGAACGCGGCGGCCGTGGTCGCGAGCCGGCGCCTCATCGGCAGGGTGATGTTCATGGCGGGACGTTAGCAACGGGCCGTGCGCGACGAAGCCAGTTTGAAACATATCTACTTCAGATTGGTCGACGCACCCCGATTCGGTTCGTGCTGGGGGTTCACCTACACTAGAACGGTTGCCTGCGGGAGCTATGCCCTCGCAATCCGGCAGTGAACCCCCAGTGGAAGGTATTTCCGCTGGCAGGCGCGCGTCCGGAGGGTGACTGACCATGTGCGTCGGGTCGGCAATCCGGCGTACGTATACATCCAGGTCCAGGAGGTGCTGAAGTGATTCAGCAGGAGTCGCGACTGCGCGTCGCCGACAACACCGGAGCGAAGGAAATCCTTTGCATCCGCGTGCTCGGTGGCTCGTCGCGTCGCTATGCCGGTATCGGCGACATCATCGTCGCCACCGTGAAGGACGCCATCCCCGGCGCCAACGTGAAGAAGGGCGACGTCGTCAAGGCTGTCGTCGTTCGCACGACCAAGGAGCGTCGTCGTCCGGACGGTTCCTACATCAAGTTCGACGAGAACGCTGCCGTGCTGATCAAGCCGGACAACGATCCTCGTGGCACCCGCATCTTCGGCCCTGTCGGCCGCGAGCTGCGTGACAAGCGCTTCATGAAGATCGTTTCGCTGGCCCCGGAGGTGCTCTGACTATGAAGGTGCACAAGGGTGACACCGTGCTCGTCATTTCGGGCAAGGACAAGGGCGCCAAGGGCAAGGTCATTCAGGCCTTCCCGGCGACCGGCAAGGTTCTCGTCGAAGGCGTGAACCGCATCAAGAAGCACGTCGCGGATTCCGCGAACCAGCGTGGCGCGTCCTCGGGTGGCATCGTCACCCAGGAAGCCCCCATCCAGGTTTCCAACGTGATGGTCGTCGACTCCGACGGTAACCCGACTCGCGTCGGCTACCGCACCGACGAAGAGTCCGGCAAGCGCGTCCGGATCTCCCGTAAAAACGGGAAGGACATCTGACATGACCACCTCTGAGCAGACTCAGCCCCGGCTGAAGGCGCGCTACCGCGCCGAGATCAAGGACGCGCTCAACGGCGAGTTCGAATACGCCAACGTGATGCAGATCCCCGGCGTCGTCAAGGTCGTCGTGAACATGGGTGTCGGCGACGCCGCCCGTGACGCGAAGCTGATCAACGGTGCCGTCAAGGACCTCGAGCTGATCACCGGCCAGAAGCCCGAAATCCGTAAGGCCACCAAGTCGATCGCGCAGTTCAAGCTGCGTGAGGGCATGCCGATCGGCGCGAAGGTCACCCTTCGTGGCGACCGTATGTGGGAGTTCCTGGACCGTCTCGTGTCCATCGCGCTGCCCCGTATCCGCGACTTCCGCGGCCTGTCGCCGAAGCAGTTCGACGGCAACGGCAACTACACGTTCGGCCTCAGCGAGCAGTCGATGTTCCACGAGATCGACGTGGATTCCATCGACCGCCCGCGCGGTATGGACATCACCGTGGTCACCACCGCGACCAACAACGAAGAAGGCCGCGCGCTGCTGAAGCACCTCGGCTTCCCGTTCAAGGAGAACTGAGCACATGGCTAAGAAAGCACTGCGCATCAAGGCGGAGGCCAAGCCTAAGTTCGCCGTCCGCGCGTACACCCGCTGCCAGCGTTGCGGTCGCCCGCACGCGGTCTACCGCAAGTTCGGCCTGTGCCGTATCTGCGTCCGCGAAATGGCGCACCGCGGTGAGCTTCCGGGCGTGCACAAGAGCTCCTGGTGAGCTTGCGCTCCTCGTGAGCGCACCCGCCGCCTAGGCGAAATATCGACGAAGGCACGGACTCCCGACGGGAGTCCGTGCCTTCGCGCGTTCAGGGGGCGGTCGATATGGAATGAATCGGATGATTCGGACATCTTGACTCGGGCTCGGCCGGGTGAATAAGGTCGGGGCGCGTGGCGGGGGGTCAATCAGAGTGAAATCCTCACGCGCAGCGAAACTTTGAAATTTCATCTCGATAGTTCGGGGGAGCCGTGACGTCATTCTCTGTGGAGATTTCCGATCTGAACGGGTGGGCGGCCCAAGTCGGCCGGAACAGCGAATATATGGATAACACGTACACCTGCTCGCTCATCGGGATGACGTCGACGGACTTCGGAAGGATCCTCGAGATCATCACGGCCGACTACGCCGCACTCCTGCCCAAGTTTCATGATGCGTTGGCTACTGCTTCGAAGCGGCTGGCGACCACCCAGCAGGCGCTGGCGTTCGCAGGTCAGGAATATGTCCGTGTAGACAGCAACTGGGCCGGTGAGATCGCGAAGCTCGACAACGGGCAGACGATGAACCGCACCGATGACGGCGAGGCCGCCGGATTCAACGACGGTGTAGTTCCTGGCATGAATATGCCGACGCGTGATACGCGAACCCTGCCGGAGATTTCGCTCGGCAGAATGATGGACAAGGTCTGTGACCTCCTCGAGCTGGTCGGCGGTCCGGACCCGCGTGAGCACATCACCACCTGGATCGCCGGCGATATCGCCGAGGCCGGGACGCAGAGCGCGTCGTGGGATCGGCTGGAGGAATATCTCGAGAACATCCAGACCAACATCAAGCACGGGCAAACCAATATCGCGAAGACCTGGACGGGTCAGGCTGCCACCGCGCAGGCCACGCTGTTCGGGAACTGGGACACCGTCTGGACCAGCCAGCGGAGTGCGATGACTCAGATGGGAAGTCATCTGCGAGACGCCGTCAACGAGGCAGTCAAGCTCGCGCAGGTCGTGGTCGACGTGATCAAAACCGTGATCGCCTTGGCGGGCGCAGGGTGGGGAGCCGCTGTGGTCCCGCTCTGGGGCCAGGTCAAGATGGTGCGAACCGCCATGGAGGCAGTGTCGGTCCTCAATCAGGCCCGCAAGGTTCTGATGTTGTTCTGGTCGCTGCTGAGGCTGATCAAGGATTCCATCATCGCAGCACAGGACGTACTCTCCCGGGACGCACTTCCGGCCGAACCCGCAAAGGTGTCGTGACAGACGATGGCAACCGTAGACCACGCTTCGAAGATCAAGGCTGCCGTGTCGGCCATCGACACCGCGCTCGGTGAGCTCGAGCGGCAACTCGCCAGTTTCAAAGCCTCCTGCCAGGTTCCCGCCGAGGTGTGGCAGGGCCTGCAGGAAAAGGCCGCCAGTGGCGAACTGGGCGCCGATATGCAAGCGGCCGCCGGGCTGGTGTCCGGCGGAGGCGAGACCTGGGATTCCCTGTTCTCCGGGCAGTCCAGCAATTCGGATCTGGTTATTTCTCATCTGGATGCGATGCAGGCCGAGCACGGCGCCGCGGCACGCGCGGGGGTCGGGCCGAACGGCATGCCCGCCGAGCTGTACCGGTGATCGGAAAGCTAGTCGGCTCAGTCTGCGTCGTGGCCTGCGGAGCATTTGTCGCGGGCTGTGGTGCCGGTGAATCTGCCTCTGGCGGGCCAACTCCTACGACCTTCGTGCCCCCGCCGATCGCGGTGACGGTCGCCGCGCCACCCTCCCAGAGCGGCCCGGGGCAGGTGCGACTCGATCCGTGTACTCGGCTGGGCGACGACGTCGTCACCCGGATCGGCTTCGATCCTGCCACCCGGGCCAGGTCCGGCGGCGTCGTCACGGCGGGTCTGACAACCATCGGGTGCGACTTCATACGGAACGAGGGGGTCGACGGAACGATGATTCCGGTCGGTCTCCTCTCGGTCCGATCGAGCAACCGGACCATCGACGAGGTTCGTGCCGACAAGAATTGGCCTGTTCTGGCGAACGAAGTGGTCGGCGGGCGGGGCGCGGCGGTCTATCAGTCGCCCCAGGCCGGGCGGACCTGTGCGATCGCCGTCAAATCCGAGGACGGTGTCTTGGACATCACCCTGGTCGATTCATCGAAGAACACGTCGAATGTCTGCGATGACGTCACCGCGATCGCCCACTCCGTCGTCGGCATTCTCGATACCGAGTGAGAACTGTGTGGGGGTGAACCGGTGAACGAGGAAGAGCGGGAAGCTGATCCGCTGTATCGCAAAGGTCTCGAGGCGGCGGCGGCCTACGACGACGCCGATAGCGGACAGCGGAGAAAGAAGCTTGCACCGGTCCTCGGATATGGGCTGGCAATGGTTGTCGCGCACTGGGTCAGGGAGGCTTTGCAGCAGGGCGCCGTACTTTTCTCGGTGATCGTCGCGGCGTTTGGAGTATTCGACACCGAGAATCCCGCATGGAGATTCGGGCTGGTAGCGGCTGGAGGGGCCGGGGCAGCGCTGGTCTTCATCGTGTTGCGTTCGCGGTGGAGTTGGCCATGGCAGTACTTCGTTCCCGTGGTGGTCCTCGGCGCTGACGCACTGCTGTTGGTTCTCTGGAACCAACGTTGATGGATGAAGTACCTACCGCCTTCGCGCGTTCAGTTGCAGACCCGGAGGTGGGTCAGTACCGCTAGGACGCGGCGGTGGTCGTCGGGTTCCGGCTGTAGGCCGAGTTTGACGAAGATGCTGCGGACGTGGGTTTCGATGGTGCGTTCGCCGAGGAACAGGGTGGCGCCGATCGCGCGGTTGGAGCGGCCTTCGGCCATGAGTCGCAGGACTTCTCGTTCGCGGGTGGAGAGCGCGTCGAGTGGGAGGGCGCCGTGGTGCGGTCGCGAGACCAAGCGGCCGACCAGGTCGGGATCGATCGCCGAGCCGCCCGCGGCGACCCGCTGGAGGGCCGTCACGAACTCGTCGATATCGGAAACCCGGTCTTTGAGCAGATAGCCGAGGCTGCGCGCGCCGCCCGAGAGCAGGTCGAGAACGCTCTCGGTTTCGATGTACTGCGACAGCAGCAGCACCGCCGTCTCGGGAAAGTCGCGACGGATGACTACGGCGGCATCGATGCCCTCGGTGGTGCAGGTCGGTGGCATCCGGATGTCGACGACCGCGACGTCGGGGCGGTGCGCGCGGACCAGGCCCAGCAGCGCCGCGGCATCGCCGGCCTGCCCGGTCACCTCCATGCCCTCGTCCTCGAGCAATCGGGCGATTCCCTGCCGGAGCAGCGCCGAGTCGTCGGCGAGCACCACGCGCAGGCAAGGTGCGGTCGGCGCCTGGTGGTGGCGGACCGTCGCATGTTCGGCGGTGGCGTCGGCTGCCGCGGTGAGTACCGCCCGCGCGGCGGCCGCGAACGTGCCGCAGTCCGGATAGCGGTCGCCAGGGAGCTTGGCCATCGCCCGCGCGATTACCGCGTCGAATGCCCTCGGCAGGGTGTCCAGCAGCGCGCTCGGTCGTGGAATCGGGGCGTTGAGGTGGCCGTTCAGAATGGCCGCTCGACTCGGTCCTGGATAGGGCGGGCGGCCGGTGAGCAGATGAAACAGTGTGCAGCCCAGCGAGTATTCATCGGCCCGATGATCGATGGTTCGTCCTTCGATCTGTTCGGGGGCCGCGTAGCGGATGGTGGCGACCATCATCCCGGCGCTGGTGAGGTGCACGGTGTCGTCGAGCGCTTTGGCGATGCCGAAATCCGTCAGCAGCACCCGTTCGGGCTCGCCCGGCTGGTCGGGCGCGGCCAGCAGGATGTTCGACGGGTTGACATCGCGGTGGTACACACCTGTCCGATGCGCGTAGTCCAGGCCCGCCGCGACCGTTTCAGCAATGCGCACGGCCCGCTCCGGCGCTACCGGCCCGTCCCGCACCAGGCGCGCCGCATCGGTCCCCGGCACCAGCTGCATCGCGATCCAGAGGCGATCGCCCTCGCGGCCACGGTCGTAGACCGCCACGATGGCGGGGTGCTCCAGCCGGGCGGCGTGGTCGGCTTCGAACTCGAATCGCGTACGGACGTAGTCGTCCGTGGTCAGCGAGGGATGCAGGATTTTGAGTGCGACAGTGCGTGGCAGTGTGGGGTGCCGAGCCGCGTAGACACAGCCCATGCCGCCCGCGCCCAGCACCTGCTCGATGGTGTAGCCCGCGAACACCGTGCCTGCTTCCAGGTCGCACCCTCTCATGCGTCACCCCCGCGAAGTGGAAGGGTGGCGGTGAGGACTGTGCCCGCGCCGGACGAGCTGTCCACCCGCAGGTGCCCACCGAGCGCCGCGGCTCGATCACCCAAGCCACTCAGGCCGCCGCCGGGTCCGACCTGGGCTCCGCCGCGACCGTCGTCGGCGATCACGAGCCGCACGGCCTCGTCGACGATGCCGACCTGGATATCGACGTGCGTGCCGTCGGAATGTTTCGCCGCGTTGGTGACGGCCTCGGCGGCGATGAAGTACGCGGCCAGCTCCACCCCGGCCGGTGGCCTCGGAACCAGTGTGCCGTGGATCCTTACGGCGATCGGGGCGCGTTCGGCGAGTGAGGTCAGCGCCGCCGTCAGACCGCGTTCGGCGAGGATCGGTGGGAACACGCCCCTTGCCAGCTCGCGGAGCTCGCTGAGCGCGGTGTCCAGTTCGGCGGCGCCGAGCGTCACCAGATCACCCCGGGTTTCGGTGTCCGCTGTGCGCTGAGCTCGACGCAGCAGGAGGGCCGCGGCGACCAGACGTTGTTGCGCACCGTCGTGCAGATCGCGTTCGACCCGGCGTCGCTCGGCGTCGCCGGCTGCCACGATGCGCTCGCGCGAGCGACGTACCTCGGCGAGCTGGGCCTGCAGATCGTTGCGCAGCCGTTCGTGATCGAGGGCGAGTTCGGTCGCGCCGCGTACAGCGGCCAGCAGTTCGGGTTCGGTCTGTAAATGCTTGTCATAGACAAGGGCGGCAGCCGGGGCGCCGTCCCGTTCGAGGATCGTCGCCACCCGGTGACCTGTGCCGCGCGGCAGTACCCTGGCGATGCCCTGGTCGTCGACGTAGCCGCGTCGATCGGCGTCGAAGTTCCACAGTGCCAGGGTGGGATCGTGCAGTGCGCGCCGCAGTGCCTCGACGAAACCCGAACTGATCGGGGTCGCGCCGATTTCGACCATGGCGTCACCGACCGCGGTCCTGGCCATGCGATACCGGACCTGCCCGAACGCGATGGCCATCGGTAGTAGCACCATCGGGATGTAGCGCAGATTCAGCGTCCAACCGTGCAGCGAACCGGGGAATCGGATCGCAGTCAACATGAGCCACAGGACGCTCACTCCGGCGACCGTCGCGAGCACCATGATGGGGGCGAAGCCCGATCGATACGCCGCGGTGCCGGATCGCCACCGCTTGATCACGACGACGATGGCAGTGACGGCGATCAGGAAGGCGAATGCACCGACGATGAGCTGGATTCGATCGGCGAGCACCGGATCGTGGCGAATCAGCAATAGGTTGACCGAGGTCGATCGGTGCGGTGCGGGCACCTCCCGCGGGTCGAAGAACATCCACTCGGCCGACACACCGAACACGGCCAGCGCCCAGCACAGCCGGACGTACCGGCGTTCCCACGGTTGACGCAGCCGACCCGACGGGAAGCCGAGTAGCACCGGAATCATCACCGGCAGATAGATATTCGTCAGGACAGCACCAGCGGTGAACAACACCGGGTCACTGGACCGGCGGACGCCGCAGGCCAACCACACCAATCCCGCCACCACGAACAGTGGACCGGCCAGCTCGTGTGGCCGCTTGGTCCAGGTGAACAGTCCCGACGCCACGAACGATGCCCCGGTCAGCAGGAACAGCACGAGCTCGACCTGCCCGAACTTCGGCGAATGCTGAGCCGCCGAGAAGGCTTCGCGCGGGCCGAGCAACAGGATTCTGGCCGGGTCGTAGAGCGCTACCTCCGACCAGTCCACCGACAACACCACGGCGACGCTCAACGCGGCGGCACTGGCCGTCACACCACCGATGAGCGCGATCGAACGAGGTGTCATCGAACAGCCTCCAACTACCCGACCTCTTCAGGATCCTCTGCCGGAAACCCGCACACAACTATCCACTCGATCCGCGCCGGAACTGCGCTGATCAGCGACCGAATGTCCCGAGCGCAGCACAGCACAACCGTGCTCCCCCGTAGGGATCTCAGTACCTGCCCGGACGAGAAAACTGCTGTACAGAACCTATTTTTGAAGTGTGTTACTGACTGGTGGCACGTCGAACCGCCACCATCGGGCGGCACATCTCGAGGAGAAGGTCATGACAAAGAATGTGGACAAGAAGGCAGCGCTGCGAGTTTCTGCCGCCCGTCGGCCCGCTGTGCTCGTGTTGAGTGTGGTGTTGGCCGCCATGGGGCTCGGGACGAGCGCCGCGATGGCGAGCGCCGCGCCGAAACACGGCACGTGCACAATCGTTGCCAACCCTGAGTTGGCGGGACGCAAGACGTCCTGCCACGGTGCGAACCTGTCCGGCGAGGATCTGCGCGGTCACAACCTTTCCTTCGCCGACCTGTCCGGTGCGAACTTGTCCGGCGCGGATCTGCGTGACGTGGACCTGTTCATGACGAACTTGACCAGTGCGAACCTGACCGGTGCGAAGCTGTCCGGGGCGAACCTGGGGCTCGCGAACCTGGTCACGGCGAATCTGGAAAACGCGAATCTGACTGGCGCCGACCTGCGATTCGCCGACGTGACCCGGGCCAACTTCACCAACGCGGTCGTGAACGAAGCCTCGGGGCTGGTACCGGGCCCCAAGGGGCCGCGCGGCCAGCAGGGGGAGCGGGGTCGTGTCGGACCGGCGGGACCGGCGGGACAGCAGGGCGCGCAGGGGGAGCGTGGCCCCAGAGGGCACCAAGGGGATCGGGGCGAGTCAGGGCCTCCGGGCCGCGACGGCTTCATGGGGTGCACGCTGCACAATCACGTCGACGCGTTCGGCAACTTCACGCACTCGGATTGCGCGGAGATCCATGTACCACCCGTGATCAATTAGGCGGGTCGAGCTGACGCCACTGTCCTCGGATCAGTCGGCGACCAGTTCTTCTCGGGAGGGCACGGACTACTTCAGTGAAGTCCGTGCCTTCGCGCATTTCCACGTTGTGAGCTGTCACCAGCACTGGATGAAATATATGCATTTCACTCCAGGGGTGAGGGCTGATGTGTTCTCTTGGCGCATGAAGAAGTTCGCCACAGTCGCTGTTCTTTCCGTCGCGCTCCTCGGGGCGCCCGCTGTTGCATCCGCCGCCCCCAGCGCCGGTTCCGGGTCCGGGGGTGGGTCGGGGTCGTCGGAGACGGAGTTGATCTGTTCGCCGATCGCGCAGTTGTTGTTCGCCACGGGGAGTGTGGAGAAGCCGCCGCTCTACGACCTGCTCTGCCTGCTCAGCTGAACGGGGAGCGGTCGATTCCGCAGCTGACGCCGGCGGGCGGGAGCTGGCCGGTGAACAGGTAGTCGCGTTTGAGGTGTTCGGCGCAGGTGCTCTGGACGTACATGGAGCTGTGGCCCGCGCCTTCGATCACGACTACCTGGGCCCGGTTCAGTTGGGCCGCACCGGCTTTGGCTCCCCGTAGTGGGGTGGCGGGATCGTATCGGCTGTTGAGGACGAGGATCGGGGCGGCGGTTTCGCGGTTCCACGGGCCGGTGTAGCGGTCCCGGTCCTCGGCCTGCCAGAAGGCGCAGGGGGTGGCGTTGAAGACGGCGATCCGGCCGAAGTAGCGGGACTGGAGGTCTTCGGCGGCGGCCACCCGGCTGTAGACGGCGGGGTCGGTGGGGACGGTGCTGTCGGAGCATTGGATGGTGTAGAAGGCCTCGACTCGATTGGCGGGGTGGTTCTCCGCGAAGAGGGCGTCGGGGACTCTGGCGGGCAGGACTGTTGCCGCGTCGAAGAGGTTCTGGAGCAGGATCGCCAGGTCGGGGTAGGTGTCGGGGCGGGAGAGACTGCCCGCGGCGCTCACGATCTGGGAAAAGGTCCACGGCGTGCCCGCGACCGTGATCGGCGCGAGGCGGGCCCGCTCGGCCAGCGCGATCCACTTGAGTTTCGGATCGCCCGCGGCGAACGCGCAGCGTGGACCCGCGGCGGAGCAGTCGCGCAGGAAGGTGTCGAAGGTTTCGGCGATGCCGGCGGCCACGCCCTGGCGGGTGTCGAGCGGCAGATTCACGCCGTCGGCGCCGTGGCCGTTCACATTGCCCTCGAAGTCGAGCGAACCGTCGAACGCCATCGCGCGGACCCGGCCGGGGAACATGTTGGCGTAAACCGCGCCGACCTGGGTGCCATAGGAGATGCCGTGGTAGGTCAGCGCCTCATCGCCCACCGCGCGGCGCAGTAGGTCCAGGTCGCGGGCGGTGTTGGCGGTGGAGGCGTGGCGCAGGATCGGCCCCGCGTGCTGCGCGCAGCGGGTCGCGATATCGGCCGAGGCGGCGAAGAACGCGGGCTCGTCGCCCGGATCGGTCGGTGTGCCGGGGAAGGAACCGAGATACGCGGCCTGCTCATCGGCGCTCGGGAAGCACTGCGTGCCCGCGCTGCGCGAGACCGCGCGCGGATCCCAGGAGACCAGGTCGAAGCGGGCGCGCAGTTCGTCGGAGAACAGCCACGGCCAGCGGGCCCGCTCGCGCAAGCGGTCGACGCCGGAGGGGCCGGGTCCGCCGAAGTTGACGAACAACGTGCCGACGCGGCGCGCGGGATCGGACGCGGGCAACTTGATGACAGCCAGGTCGATCTGCGTGGCCTGCGGGCTGTTGTAGTCCATCGGCACCTGAGCCAGCGCGCATTCGAACCCGTCCGCGCAGGACTCCCACGCCAGTGTCGGGGTGGCGGCACCCTCGGCGAGCTGGTCGATGTAGGAATCGGCCGAAGCGCGCGCGGGCGTGACGAGCGCGCCGATCCCGAGCAGTACGGCGAGCAGATAAGCCGAGCCCCGGCGGCGTGCACAGTGGGAAGACAACGGCCGAGCCTCCTGCGCGGTTCCGACGAACCACGCGAAGCTACCACATTCGTGAGCGGCGCTTACTAACGCAAAGTGGTTGGTATCGAACACAATTCGATCGACGATGCAGATCGGACGGCATCGCCGCAGGTCGTCGGGTTCCTTCGCGCGGCGGTGGATGTGGTCGTCCACAGAATTGTCCTCGGATTTCTGGGTTACCGCGGCATTACCGGCTCCTCATAATTCTGTGTCTTTCCCGAGAATGTGATCTCCCTGCTGGTCGGCAATTAATTTCGTGGCTACTGTCGAGGTCGTTGCGTGACAATGCAGCGAGCAGATGGGTGTCAATGTCGATCCCTTGCCGAGTGAATGCAGAGGATGTGAGTTCGTGACCCCGACCACAGTAAACAAGCCACGTGACGTGGCCCACCGGGTGTCTCTGCGTGGAATTCCGGCCGGCGCGATGCCGATGGTCGCGTTTCTTTCTATTTTGGCCGGATTTATCGGAGCGGCCGCTTATACGCATTCCGCCGGATATTTCGTGACATTTATGACCGGTAATACCGAGCGCGCCGTTCTCGGCTGGTTCGACAATGATCAGCTGCTGGCCACCGGGGCGATCACGCTGCTTTTCTCGTTCGGCCTCGGTGTGTTCGTCGCCTCGCTGCTGCGACGGCGGCTGTGGCGGCGCGGTCACTACGGCGCGTCCGTGGTGACCACCGTGGCGCTCGCCGTGGCCGCGGTGGTCGACTTCGCCCTCGACCGCACCGGCGGCCAGGAGGTGGGGTTCATCCCGATCGCGTTCGTCGCGTTCGCGGTGGGCGCGCTCAACACCGCGTTCGTCAAGAACGGCGAGACCAGCGTTCCGCTCAGCTATGCCACCGGAACAGTCGTGAAACTGAGCCAGGGCATCGAAAGCCATGTCAGCGGGGGTAGTGCGCGCGATTGGCTCGGCTACGGCATGCAGTACGCGGCGTTCGCCGTCGGCGCCCTGCTCGGCGGCTTGATGAGCACGGTGGTGGGTGGTGAGATGATGCTGATCGTCGCCGCCGGTGTCTCGGCCGTGGCGATCCTGATCACCTACAAGACGGGTGGGAGGGCCGGCCACACCGCCGCGTGACGGAGATCGCCCCGGTCCGTCGGCCCCCGAGTTTGGTCCTGACCACGGCGTTGCCTACACTAGAGCGGTTGCCTGGGCAGATCTGTGTCCGCTGCGCGCTTCGGCGCGGGTGGGACCGTGCCAGGCGCCGAGAGCTCGCAAGAGAACTCATCCGGTCGGTAAGTGCCGACCGGACCAGCCGAATTGTTGTAGGCCCACGGTCGACCGCGTGAGAGTGCGGGAGATGTTGCATGGGAACCGCAGCGAGAAAGGTGTCGAGGTCTAACCATGACCATGACTGATCCGATCGCAGACTTCTTGACGCGTCTGCGCAACGCCAACTCGGCGTACCACGATCAGGTGAAGGCGCCCCACTCGAAGATCAAGGTGAACATCGCCGAGATCCTCAAGCGTGAGGGCTACATCGCCGATTACCGCACCGAAGACGCGACCGTTGGCAAGGCCATCGTCGTCGATCTGAAGTACGGCCCCAGCCGTGAGCGCAGCCTGCAGGGCCTGCGTCGCGTCTCGAAGCCGGGTCTGCGTGTGTACGCGAAGTCCACCAACCTGCCCAAGGTCCTCGGCGGCCTCGGCGTGGCGATCATTTCCACGTCGACCGGTCTGCTCACCGACCGTCAGGCGGCCAAGCAGGGCGTCGGGGGCGAAGTCCTCGCCTACGTCTGGTAAGGGAGGTCAGGACAAATGTCGCGTATTGGTAAGAAGCCCATCGAGATTCCGGCCGGCGTCGACGTCAACATCGACGGCCAGGTTGTCACGGTCAAGGGGCCCAAGGGCACCCTCTCGCACACCGTGGCCGAGCCCATCATCGTCACCAAGGGTGAAGGTAATGAGCTCGAGGTTGCTCGTCCCAACGACGAGCGCGCGAACCGTTCGCTGCACGGCCTTTCCCGCACCCTGATCGCCAACATGGTCGAGGGTGTCACCAAGGGCTACGAGAAGAAGATGGAAATCTTCGGCGTCGGTTACCGCGTTCAGGCCAAGGGTTCGAACCTCGAGTTCGCCCTCGGTTACAGCCACCCGGTGCCGATCGAGGCCCCGGCAGGCATCACCTTCGCGGTGGAATCGCCCACCAAGTTCTCGGTGTCCGGAATCGACAAGCAGAAGGTCGGTCAGATCTCCGCTGTCATCCACGGACTGCGTAAGCCCGACCCGTACAAGGGCAAGGGCATCCGCTACGCCGGCGAGGTCGTTCGCCGCAAGGTCGGAAAGACGGGTAAGTGATCATGGCGCAAACTGCTAACCAGAAGGCGAAGCGGATTCCGCTGGGCAAGGACGCTTCCACGAAGCGTCGCCTGTCGAAGACCCGCCGTCACTTCCGTCTTCGTAAGAAGGTCGAAGGCACCACCGAGCGTCCGCGCCTGGTGGTCAACCGCTCCGCGCGGCACCTGCACGCTCAGCTGATCGACGACTCGGTGGGCAAGACCATTGCCGCCGCTTCCTCGATCGAGGCCGACGTGCGTGCGCTCGAGGGCGACAAGTCCGCCAAGGGCGCGAAGGTCGGTCAGCTGATCGCCGAGCGTGCCAAGGCTGCCGGTATCGAGGCGGTCGTGTTCGACCGTGGTGGTCACGACTACCACGGCCGTATCGCGGCGCTGGCCGATGCCGCTCGTGAAGGTGGGCTGAAGTTCTGATGACTGTTATTTCGAACGGAAGGAACGTCTGATGCCGGGACGTCAGCGGCGTGACGGCGGCAACGGACCCGCCGGACCCAACAGCAACTCCAACAGCAACGCCGGAGGCCCCGAGGGCAACCGTCGTGGCGGTGGCGATCGTCGCGGTGGCGGCGACCGTCGTGACAACGCGGCCGAGAAGAACCAGCTCGAGCGCGTCGTCGCGATCAACCGTGTCTCCAAGGTCGTGAAGGGTGGTCGTCGCTTCAGCTTCACCGCCCTCGTGATCGTCGGTGACGGCAACGGTCTGGTCGGCGTCGGCTACGGCAAGGCCAAGGAAGTTCCCGCGGCCATCCAGAAGGGTGTCGAGGAGGCTCGCAAGAGCTTCTTCCGCGTCCCGATGATCGGCTCGACCATCACTCACCCCGTTCAGGGTGAGGCGGCGGCCGGTGTGGTCATGCTGCGTCCGGCTTCGCCCGGTACCGGTGTGATCGCGGGCGGCGCGGCTCGCGCCGTGCTCGAATGCGCAGGCATTCACGACATTCTGGCCAAGTCGCTCGGTAGCGACAATGCGATCAACGTCGTTCACGCGACGGTTGCCGCGCTCAAGATGCTCCAGCGTCCCGAAGAGGTTGCCGCTCGTCGCGGTCTGCCGATCGAGGATGTCGCTCCGGCGGGCATGCTGCGTGCGCGTGCAGGACAGGGAGCCTGACATGGCTGATCTCAAGGTGACTCAGATCAAGAGCACGATCGGTGCCAAGTCGAACCAGCGCGACAGCCTGCGGACGCTTGGTCTGCGGAAGATCCGCCAGTCGGTGGTTCGTGAGGACAACGCTCAGAACCGCGGTCTGATCAACGTCGTGCGCCACCTCGTAACAGTTGAGGAGGTCTAGACATGACCATCAAATTGCACCACCTGCGTCCCGCCCCTGGCTCCAAGACCGAGAAGACCCGTGTGGGTCGCGGTGAGGGTTCCAAGGGTAAGACCGCCGGTCGCGGTACCAAGGGCACCAAGGCACGCAAGAACGTCCCCGCGGCGTTCGAGGGTGGCCAGATGCCGCTGCACATGCGTCTGCCGAAGCTTCGCGGCTTCACCAACCGCTTCCGGGTCGAGTACCAGGTCGTCAACGTTGGCCGCATTGCCGAGCTGTTCCCTCAGGGCGGCGTCATCGGTAAGGCAGAACTCGTCGAGGCAGGCGCCGTTCGCAAGAACGAGCTCGTCAAGGTTCTCGGCGACGGCGAGATCGGTGTCGCCATCCAGGTGACCGCCGACAAGGTGACCGGCTCCGCCAAGGAGAAGATCACCGCCGCCGGTGGCACTGTCACCGAACTGGCCTGACGGTACTGTAGTCAGCAGCTGACACCGGACGAGTCGCGAGCTCGTCCGGTGTCACTGTTAGAGTTCCAAGTGTTGTCTGCCAAGCTCGTCATCGGCTGACGATTCCACATGCTGTCCAGTGGTTCAGTCGCATGGCATGACCATGTCGTTCGCCAGGAGGATTTGTGCTTTCCGCCTTCGTATCGGCCTTCCGGACTCCGGACTTACGGCGGAAGATTCTCTTCACGCTGGGGTTGATCGCGCTGTACCGGTTGGGTGCCGCGCTGCCGTCCCCCGGTGTCGACTACCAGAACGTTCAGGAATGCGTGAAGGTGGTCTCCGGCGGTGAATCCGCCGGCATCTACCAGCTCATCAACCTGTTCTCCGGCGGGGCGCTGCTACAGCTGTCGGTGTTCGCGATCGGCATCATGCCGTACATCACCGCGAGCATCATCATCCAGCTGCTGACCGTCGTCATCCCGCGGTTCGAGGAACTGCGCAAGGAAGGCCAATCCGGCCAGACCAAGATGACGCAGTACACCAGGTACCTGTCGGTCGCGTTGGCGATCCTGCAGGCCACCGGTCTGGTCGCGCTGGCCTCGCGCGGTCAGCTGTTGCAGGGCTGTAACGAGCCGATTCTCGCCGATACCAGCATCTTCGGCATGATCATCATCGTCCTCGTGATGACCGCGGGTGCTTCGCTGGTCATGTGGTTCGGCGAGCAGATCACCGAGCGCGGTGTCGGCAACGGCATGTCGCTGCTCATCTTCGCCGGTATCGCCGCTCGACTGCCGCTCGACGGCAAGCGGATCCTCGACACCGACGGTGGCCTGATCTTCGGTGCGGTGTGTGTCGCCGTACTGGTGATCCTGGTGGCCGTGATCTTTGTCGAACAGGGTCAGCGCCGGATCCCGGTGCAGTACGCCAAGCGCGTGGTCGGTCGCAAGATGTACGGCGGTTCATCGACGTACCTGCCGTTGAAGGTCAACCAGGCCGGTGTCATCCCGGTGATCTTCGCGTCCTCGCTGCTCTACCTGCCCAACCTGATCGCGCAGCTCACCAACTCGAATACGGCGACGGATCCGAGCTGGTGGCAGGAGATCATCCAGAAATACCTGGTGAATCCGGGCAACCCGGTCTACATCGCGATCTACTTCGGTCTGATCGTGTTCTTCACCTACTTCTACGTCGCGATCACCTTCAACCCGGAGGAACGCGCGGACGAGATGAAGAAGTTCGGTGGCTTCATCCCGGGCTACCGGCCCGGTAAGCCGACCGCCGACTACCTCAACTACGTTCTGAGCCGCATCACCCTGCCTGGCTCGATCTATCTCGGTTTGGTCGCCGTTCTCCCGAACCTGTTCCTGGACATGGGTGCCAACGGTGGAGCGGCCAACCTGCCGTTCGGCGGTACCGCGGTGCTCATCATGGTCAGCGTGGGTCTCGACACGGTCAAGCAGATCGAGAGCCAGCTGATGAATCGAAATTACGAAGGGTTCCTCAAGTGAGAGTTGTTCTGCTCGGTCCGCCGGGTGCCGGCAAAGGTACTCAGGCCGTCCTGCTGTCAGAGAAGCTGGGCGTTCCGCACATCTCCACCGGAGACCTCTTCCGCGCGAATATCAGCCAGCAGACCGCCCTCGGTCGCGAGGCGCAGAAGTACATGGACGCGGGCGACCTGGTCCCCAGCGACGTCACCAACCGCATGGTCGAGGCGCGTGTCGGCGAGCCCGACGCCGCGAACGGTTTCGTGCTCGACGGTTACCCGCGCACGGTCGATCAGGCCGACGCGTTGAAGAAGATCCTCGAGCACAACGGCACCACGCTCGACGCGGTGCTGTGCTTCGTGGTCGCCGAGGACACCGTGGTCGAGCGCATGCTCGCCCGTGGGCGCGCGGACGACACCGAGGACGTCATCCGCAACCGGCTGCGGGTCTACCGTGAGGAAACCGAGCCGCTGCTCGAGCACTACGACGGTCTGGTCGTGACCGTCGACGGCATCGGCGAAGTCGATGAGGTCAACGCGCGGGCGCTGAAGGCGCTCGGTCAGTAATCAGCGGATCGGAGTACTGAGGCCGGATGGTCTTCAACCGTAAGAAGAAGGTCGTGCCGTTCCGTTCGGCGGGCGAGCTGGATGCCATGCAGGCGGCCGGTGCGATCGTCGGTGCGACGCTGGTCGCCGTTCGCGCGGCGGCCAAGCCCGGCGTCTCGACGCTGGAGCTCGACGAGGTCGCCGAGGCGACGATCCGCGACGCGGGCGCTGTTCCGTCGTTCAAGGGCTATCACGGGTTCCCCGGCTCGATCTGTTCTTCGGTCAACGATCGTGTGGTCCACGGGATCCCCTCGGCGAGTGACATTCTCGTCGAGGGCGATCTCGTGTCCATCGACTGCGGCGCCATCCTCGACGGCTGGCACGGCGACTCGGCGTGGACGTTCGGCATCGGCACCATCATCGAGGCCGATGAGTTGCTGAGCGAGGCCACCAGGCTCTCCATGGAGACCGGCATCGCGGCGATGCTGCCGGGCAACCGGCTGACCGATGTCTCGCACGCCATCGAGCTGGGTACGCGCGCGGCCGAGCAGGCGCACGGCCGGCAGTACGGCATCGTCGACGGTTACGGTGGCCATGCCATCGGGCGCGAGATGCACATGGATCCGTTCCTGCCCAACGAGGGCGCGCCCGGTAAGGGCCCGCGCCTGGTGGTCGGGTCGGTGCTGGCGATCGAGCCGATGCTGACGCTCGGTACCACCGAGACCAAGACGCTCGACGACGACTGGACCGTGGTCACCACCGACGGGACGCGCGCGGCGCATTGGGAGCACAGCGTCGCCGTCACCGAGGATGGGCCGCGCATTCTCACGCTGCGCCCTGAGTAGTTCACCGACGGCTTTTCGGTGAAGTAATCGTTCTAATCTGTCTGGTCGCCTGCGCGATCCTGTATCTCTGAGTGATGAGATCCCGGATCGCGCTGGTCGCCGTCGGTTGCGCGGCCTCGGCCTTGCTCGTCGGCTGCGGTGAGCCGCCGCCGGACGCGCGCTATACGGGATCGGGCAACACCTACGGCACCGCGAACGCGGGTTTCGAGACCTGCATGGTGACCGACGCGGGCGGCGTCGACGACAAGTCGTTCAACGAATCCGGCTGGAACGGGGTGAAAGCCGCGATCGACGCCAACCCCGGCGTCTACGGCTCCTACCGTCAGTCCAACAGTTCCGCCGACTACGAACCCAACCTGCGAGCCTCGGCCGACGACGACTGCGATCTGGTGATCGGCGTCGGCGGCCTGATGGCCGAGGCGGTGGCACAGGTGGCCGCGGAGTACCCCGATCAGCGTTTCGCGATCGTCGACGCACACGTCGAGCTGGACAATGTCTACTCGATGGAGTTCAACGCCGCCCAATCCTCTTATCTGGCAGGCTATCTCGCGGCGGGAGTGTCCAAGACCGGCCGGGTCGCGACCTGGGGCGGCATGCAGATCCCCGCGGTGACCATCTTCATGGACGGGTTCGCCGCCGGAGTGGCCGGGTACAATGCGGCGCACGGGACCTCGATCGCCGTGCTCGGCTGGGATGTCGAGGACCAGAACGGTTCGTTCACCGGCAATTTCGACGATACGAGCGCGGGCCGCTCGCTCACCGAGAACTTCATCGCCCAGGGCGCCGACGTGATCCACCCGGTCGCGGGACCGGTCGGCATGGGCGGGGCCTCCGCCGTGCAGGACTCGTCGAACGTTTCCATGATCTGGGTGGATTCCGATGGCTACGAGGCGGTTCCGGAGTACCAGGACATCATGTTGTCCTCGTCGATGAAGGACATCTCCGCCGCGGTACGGGTGGCGATCGACAATGCCTTCGGCGACGGCGTCACAGACGGACGGTACGTGGGCACCCTGAGTAATGCCGGGGTCGGGCTCGCGCCGTTCCATGATTTCGACGCGAAGGTGCCGGAGCCGCTGAAGCGGGAGCTCACCACTCTTCGGCGCGACATCGTCGACGGCAAGATCGTGATCAATTCCCCGGCCGCCCCGAAGCTGTAGAGGACAGGCGCATGCGACTCGAAGCACAGGGCTTGACCAAGGCCTTCGGAACGTTTCTCGCCGACGACAGCGTCGACCTGGTGGTCGAACCCGGCCAGGTGCACGCGATCCTCGGCGAGAACGGCGCGGGCAAGTCGACCCTGATGAACATGCTGTACGGCATCCTCGAACCGACCAGCGGCCAGATCCTGATCGACGGCGAGCCGGTACGGCTGCGATCGCCGGGCGACGCCATCGCTGCCGGAATCGGCATGGTGCATCAGCATTTCAAGCTCGTCGGGCCGTTCAGTGTCGCCGACAACGTGCAGCTGGGTCGCGAACACGTCAAGCGGGGCGGCCTCGATCGGGCGACCGCGCGGCGGGCGGTGCGCGAGGTGTCCGAGCGGTACGGTCTGGCGCTGGATCCCGACGCTGTCTGCGAGGACCTGCCGGTCGGTGTGCAGCAGCGGGTCGAGATCGTGAAGGCGCTGTCCGGCAGGACCGATCTGCTGATCCTGGACGAGCCGACCGCGGTGCTCACCCCGCCCGAAGTAGCCGAGTTGCTCGGGATCATCCGCAATCTCACGGCCTCGGGGATGTCGGTGATCTTCATCAGCCACAAGCTCAAAGAGGTGAAGGCGATCGCGGACACGATCACCGTTCTGCGGCGTGGGCGGGTCGTGGCCGAGGCGTCGCCGCAGGACAGCGAGGCCGAGTTGGCGGCGGCGATGGTCGGGCGGTCGGTCGTGCTGACCGTGGATCGACCGCAGGCGCAGCCGGGCGAGATCGCCCTGGACATCAAGGATCTGACCGTGCTGGGCGAGCGCGGGACGCCGATGCTCGACGGACTGAGTCTGGCTGTGCGGGCCGGTGAGATCGTCGGGTTGGCCGGGGTCGAGGGCAACGGGCAGACCGAACTGGCCAGGGCGGTGCTCGGGACCGTCACGCCCGAGAGCGGCTCGATCGAGATGGGCGGTATCCCGGTCACCGGGTGGAACCCGTACCGGCGGATCGTGGCCGGGCTCGGCTATATCCCGGAGGATCGCGGCCGCGACGGGCTGGCCGCCGATTTCACCGTCGCCGAGAACCTCGTCCTCAACCAGTACCGCGACAGACCCCTGTCGAATCGCGGCGTGGTCGACGCGGCGGCGGTACGAAAGCTGGCCGACAAGGCGATCGCCGATTTCGACATCCGCACCAGGGGGCCGGGGGAGCTGGTGTCGGCGCTGTCGGGCGGCAATCAGCAGAAGGTGGTGATCGCCCGCGAATTCTCCAGGCCGCGTTCGGTTCTGGTCGCCGCGCAACCGACGCGAGGAGTGGATGTCGGCGCGATCGAGTTCATCCATCGCCGTCTGGTCGCCGAACGCGACACGGGAACCGCCGTCCTGCTCATCTCCGCTGAGCTGGACGAGATCCTGGCCCTGTCCGACCGCATCGCGGTGATCCACAACGGGCAGATCGTAGGTGTCCTGGCCCCGGATACACCGCGCGAGATCATCGGTCAGCTGATGGCGGGCCACCGTCCCGCCGATCCAGCACCCGCGAGCTGAGGAAACCCATGCCGAGTACGACCATCGAGCCGGACATCGACCAACCCGGCGAGCGTAAACCGGACAGGCGCGACGTCGGCCGCACATTCATCGGGTACCTGACCGAAGCCAACAGCGTGATGGTGACGATCTATTCGTTGTTGCTGGCCTTCGCGATCGGGGCCCTGTTGATCATCGTCTCCGACGCGGCGGTGCGGGGTGCCTGGGGCTACTTCTTCAACCGGCCCGCCGATGCGCTGAGTTTCTCGTGGCAGGCGGTGAGCGCGGGCTATCGCGACATGTTCGAGGGCGCGATCATCGACTTCGGGCGTGTTCAGCAGTATGTCGACGGTGACGCCACCCTGGCCCAGGTGCTGCGCCCGATCTCGGAGACGCTCACCTACGCGACCCCGCTGATCTTCACCGGACTCGCCGTCGGCCTGGCCTTCCGGGCCGGACTGTTCAATATCGGCGGGCACGGACAGTTCATCTTCGGCTTGCTCGGCGGCGTGGTGGTCGGGTTCGCGCTCGACCTGCCGCCCCTGCTGCATGTTCCGCTGGCCCTGCTCGCGGGTGCGCTCGCGGGCGGTCTGCTCGGCACCATCCCCGGCGTGCTCAAGGCCAAAACCGGCGCGCACGAGGTGATCTCGTCGATCATGCTGAACAATATCGCCACCTATTTTCTGCTCTGGGCGTTGAGCACCACGTTCATCCACTCGACGACCTCGCAGGAACTGGTCTCCAAGCAGGTGGACTTCTCCGGCCGGCTGCCCCGGCTGCTCGGCTGGGCGGGCTCGGGCCTGCGGGTCAGCGCGGGGCTGTTGCTCGGGCTGGCGCTCGCGGCCGGAATCTGGTGGCTGCTGCGCAAATCCACCTTCGGGTACCGGATCCGCGCGGTCGGTGCCAATACGCACGCGGCGGAAACGGCGGGTATCGATATCGGGCGCACGTTCGTCACCACGATGGCGGTGTCGGGCGGGCTGGCCGGGTTGGGTGGCGCCGCACTGGTGTTGGGGCTCAACCCGTACACGGTGAATCCGGGCACGGTCGCCGAATTCGGGTTCGACGGGATCACCGTCGCGCTGCTCGGGCGGGCGCATCCCGGCGGTATCGCCGCCGCCGCACTGCTGTTCGGTGCGCTGAAATCGGGCACGCTGCACATGTAGCCCGCCATTCCGGTCGAGATGTCCACGCTGTTGCAGGCGGTGATCGTGCTGTTCGTCGCCGCGCCCGCGCTGGTGAAAACCCTGCTGCACCTGCGCACACCGCGCGGTGGTCTCAACACTCTGGAAGCGAGGGGCTGGTGAGTACCACCACCGCGTCACCGGTCGTCACGGCCGAATCAGCCAGGCACGGTGTGGCCGGGGTGGTGCTCATCGTGCTCGGCATCGGTCTCGGCGTTCTCGGGCTGCTGTTCGTCGACGGTGGGCGGACGACCACGTTCCGGCTGGATCAGACCGTCGAAAGTGGCTGGACTGTCAACACTCTCACGATCGTGCTGATCCTTGGCGTGGTGACGGCGGTGCTCGGTGGGGTGCTGGCGGCGCGGCCGCTTTCGCGGCGCGCGCACGGGGCGATCGTCGGCATCGCGGTGGCGGCCCTGGTGATCGCGGCGCTGTCGTGGGTGGTGACGCCGGGCGTCGGCTTCCCGGTGGAGTTCGTGCTGGCGTCGACGCTGTTCCTGGCGCTGCCGTTCATCTTCGGTGCGCTGTCCGGCGTGGTCTGTGAACGGTCGGGCGTGATCAACCTCGGCATCGAGGGCCAGTTCCTGGCGGGCGCGTTCACCGCGGTGCTGTTCTCCTCGATCACCGGCAGCCCCTACGCCGGGATTGTGGCCGCGGTGATCAGCGGCATGCTGTCGACGCTGCTGCTGGCCTGGCTCGCGACCCGCTTCGAGGTGAACCAGCTGGTGACCGGTGTCATCCTCAATCTGCTCGCGCTGGGGCTCACCGGCTTCCTGTTCGAACGGCTCATGCGCATGGACCATTCGCTCAACCAGCCGAGCACGGTGCCGCGCATCGGCGGGTTCCTCCACGACATCGGCCTCGGCTTCCTGACCGGCATCCCGGTGCTCGGGCCGGTGCTGTTCGACCAGAACCTGTTCGTCTATGTGGCGCTGGCCTGCGTGTTCGGGCTGTCGTATCTGCTGTTCCAGACCCGCTGGGGCCTGCGCACCCGCGCCGTCGGCGAACATCCGGCCGCGGCCGACGCCGCGGGCATCGACGTGAACCGCCTGCGCTTCTGGAACGTCACCTGTGCCGGTGCCCTGTCGGGTTTCGGCGGCGCCTTCTTCACCATCGCCAACAATGTGGCCTTCAGCAAGAACATGACCGCCGCGCTCGGCTTCGTGGCCCTAGCGGTGATGATCGTCGGCCGCTGGAAGCCGGTCGGCGCGCTGCTGGCCGCCCTGCTGTTCGGTTTCTCCAGCGCCCTGCAACGCTTCCTCAACACCATGCCGGGCAACCCGATCCCCACCGAATTCCTCGGCATGCTGCCCTACGTGGTCACCCTGGTCGTGGTCGCCGGATTCATCGGAAAGGCGGTCGCGCCCGCCGCCGACGGCATCCCGTACCGGCCGGGCGACAAGTAGTCAGCCTTCGAGCAGGACGGTGACCGGGCCGTCGTTGGTGAGTTCGATCTGCATGTGGGCGCCGAATTTTCCGGTGGCGACGGTGGCGCCCAGTTCGCGGAGTGCCTCGGCGAAGGTGTCGACGAGGGGTTCGGCGAGGGAACCGGGGGCGGCGGCGTTCCAGGAGGGGCGCCGGCCCTTGGCGGTGTTGGCGTAGAGGGTGAACTGGCTGACCACCAGGATGGGGGCGTCCAGGTCGGCGGCGGAGCGTTCACCGTCGAGGATGCGCAGGCGATAGGCCTTGTCGGCCAGAGCTTTCGCGTTGGCCGCGGTGTCGGTGTGGGTAGCGCCGACGAGAGCGAGGAGGCCGTGGGGGACTCCCGTCGCCGCCGGGTCGATGCGGCCGACGACCTGATCGCCGACGCTCACCTGGGCGCTGGTCACACGTTGCAGCAGTACTCGCACAGCTCCGATCATGCCGGGTGACCGCGCTGTGCGGCGTTCGGGGGGCGACTCATCTGTCGGTGCGATCACCACGGGTCTGGTGGGCACCGTGGCTTTTCGCGGTGACGATTCAATCCTTGCCGAAGAAGAGGATATTCGGGCCGTAGTCGGTGAGTGGGGCCTTCTCCGCGGACTGGCGGATGCCCGCGCCGGGGAGCTCGGTGACCTTGGCGAACATCTCGGCATTGCCGAAGGCGGCTCTGACCTGGGTTTCGGAGGCGTAGTCGGCGCCGTAGTCGGCCAGGGTCGCGAAGTCCAGGGGCGCCAGTGGGGTGTCGAGGGGTGCCTGGCCCGCCGGCCTGCCGAGGGCGGCGTACTGGGTGGCGACGCCGTTGTCGTAGAGGCATAGTTCGTAGGAGATCTTCTCGATCGTGGCGACGGTGAGGACCGGCCATTTCATCGAGAGGGCCACGGCGAGTGGGTGTTTGCCGAGTGCGCCGATCTCCCAGTTGAGACTCTTCACCGAAATCCAGCTGCCCGAGGACTTTTCGACGAGCACCACATCGGCGCCGAGCTCGGTCTCGAGGTTGGTCTTGGGTTCTTTGACACCCCAGTGCTTGTCGTGCACCCCGGCGAAGCGGCCCGCGTCGACCGGATTCGCGCCGTCCTGGGCGTACGCGGCGACGATCGCGGCGCGTACCTGCTCCAGCGCGTCCGGCGCCGAGCACCGGACGGCGATCGCGCCGTAGGTCGCGGAGATCTCGACCGGTCGCGACGGCGGCTCCGGCATCGCCCCTGCCGCAAGGGGTTTGAGACCCACCAGGGCCAGCCGCCAATTGATCTCGTCGATCGTGGCCAGGTCGCCACCCGACTGGTACAGGATCTGCTGCTGCGTGAGCCGTCCCGCGCGTTCGAGGGTCGGTGCGCCCAGCTTCACCAGCGCCTGCGTGGTCTTGACCGTGAGGTCGAGCTCCTCGACCCGGGTTTCGCGCAGTTTCGCCGTGCTCGCGGTGGTGGTCACCTCGGAATACAGGGTGCGATAGGTCGCGATGGCCTGTTTGCGTGAGCGCCCCACCATCAGGGTGCGCAGCAGAGTGCTCAGACTCGCCAGGTACTTGCCCGGTTGTTCGGAAGCGCGCGCGTACATCGCCGCCCGAATCCGGACCGCCGACTCACTGGCCGCCACCGCCGCGTCGTGATCGAGCCGCATCAACCACACGCCGCACTTGGACAACCCGTCGGCGCACATGGCCGAAACATCCGGGTAGTCCTGCGCGACCTGCCGATACGCCGAACAGGCACTGCGAATGGTGTTGGTCGCGAGCTGCCGGTGCCCGACCAGCCGCGTCGCCTGCTCGAACAACCGCAACGCGTCCTGCAACGCACCCGCGTACTCGTAGGAGACGTACCCGCCGACCAGCCAGTGCAGCCGGATCGCCACCGCTTCCTGCGCGGGTTCCAGCGCCTCCGCCGTGCGGTCACGCCCCGACGGATCATCCCTGGTCGTGAGCAGACCCTGGGCGAATTCGGTCAGCGATCCGGCCAAGCGTAGGTAGTCGTCGGCGTGCTGGCTGCGGGTGTTGGCGCGATTGGCTGCCACGCGCCGTTCGAGGCCGCTCAGATCGGTCATGAGCAGTTCCATCGCGACGTCAAGCTGGGCACCCATCGTTCGTTCGTTCATGGCCGTCCGGCGGCCGCTAGCGCTTTGATCGAGTCTGTCACAGATCGGTGTCGGCTGCCGGATCGTTCGCCGGAACCGGCTGTTCATCCGGCATCGGTGCCGGTGTTTCCTTGGTGCTGTGCATATTTCGCATTGCTCACTAGAATGCGATGCGATCGAGTCGGCTGCGAGGGTCGGCGGTGGGGTGCTTCGAGGAGCGGTTAGCGTGGGCGATTCTCCCTGGTCAGGACTGGCCAGCAAGGCAAAAGTCAAGGTCGAGACGGGAGCTGCGCTCGAGGCGGCCAAGGCGTGCAGTACGGCGATCGAGGTGTTCAAGGGTTGCCAGAACCTGTTCCGCGACCACGACCTCAACAACTACGACGAGTCCAAGCTGGGCGGCAGCCAAGTCGACGCGGGTCCGCCGCTGCGGACCAAGTTCATCTCCGAGGCCACCCAGGCCAAGGACCTGCTCGGGCGCTATATCGACTCGCTCGAGGATCTGGTCTCCATGTTCAAGGCCGCGGGTGAGTCGTACACCGACACCGACAAGGGCTCCGGCGACAACATCGCCGCGCTCAAGGGCGATCTGAAGAATGTGAACTCCTCGCCGGGTGCCAAGGATATGAAGGGCGAGGTCTCCCAGGCCGGTGGTTACACGCCGGCTCACTGGGAAGTCGATGTCAAGGTGCGGCAGGGCACCGGCATGGAAATCAAGATGGAGAAGCACAACTACGACATCGAGACCGCGAACGTGCCCAAGCACGCGGGCACCGCGACGGCGGAATCGGTCGGTGTGCGGATACCCGTCCGCGCCGCGGACAACATGTCCTGGCGGGACATGTACGACCTCGGTCAGCGGCTGTCCTGGCAGGAGGTGGCCAACGACGCTCCGATCTGGGAGGCGATGGCCCATGCCGTGCACGGCGCCGCCTACAACCTCGAGCAGAAGCTCGGTGAGATCACCCGCGACCGGTGGGAGAGCCAGGGCGGTGACGCCGCGTTCGCCGCGATCTCCACGTTCGGCAAGTCGGCGATGACCGCGAGCGACTCCTTCACGATGATGCAGCAGAACCTCGAGTACACCGCGAACTGGTTGTACGCGACCAAGGTGTGTATGCCGATCGACAAAGAAGACAAGTGTGACGACGATCTGCAGGAGAACCGCGATCGGTACAAGCGCCACTACGTCGACGGTGTCGGGCAGACCGAGAAGCTCTTCCCTGCGGCCGCGGAGCCCGCGGCGCCGAAGGGGCCGGTGAAGCCGCCGGAGAACAATAACAACAACAACAATAATAACAACAATAATAACAATAACGGCAACAGTAATAACAACGGCAATAACAATGCCGGTGGTAGCAACAACTCCGGTGGTAGCGGAAATTCCGGTGGCAGTGGTAATTCCGGGGGTGGGAGCCAACAGCAGGCGACGTCGCCGGCCGCGGTGGCTGCCCAGCAAGCGGCGCAGCAAGCCGCCCAGCAGGCGGCCGCGGAGCTGCAGCAGAACGGCACCAACGGTTCGCAGCAGAGCGCGAACGGTCAGACGGCGGGTTCCATCGGATCAACTGGATCCACCGGGTCGTCGGCGGGGTCGAGTGGGTCGGGATCGGGCGACATGTCCAGCATCCTGTCCTCGGTGATGTCGGCGGTGACGTCCGCGGTCTCCTCACTCACCCAGGCGCTGCCCTCGCTGGCCACCGCGTTGCAGCAGGTGTCCGCCGACACCAGCGGTACCGGCGCCACCTCGGGCCTGCCCGATTTCACCCAGCTGGGCAACCTGTTCGGGCAGTTCCCCGACCTGACCGAACTGCTGTCGCAGTCGCCCGAGCTCAACCAGCTGATCGCGGACAACCCCGCCCTCTCGCCGCTGGCGGAGTTGCTCGGCATCGACACCGTGACGACGACCGTCGACGGGGCGGGAGTGCCGGAGGAGAGCGCCGAAACGGCTGCGGGCGAGGCATTCCCGCGCGCCTCGCTGCCCGACTTCTCCAACCTCTCGGGTCTGGGCGAGGTCGTCACCCCGCTCACCGGCTTGCTCGCCGAGTCGATGGCGACCGAAGCCCCCGCACAGGTTGTGGAAGCGCCGGTCGAATCCGTGGAAGTCGGCGCCGCCGGCTCGCTCGCGCACGCACGGCCGGAGGCGCAGGCGTGACGCGGAAGTGGGAGCTCACCGACATCGAATTCCGGGTGCTGTGGCAGCGATTCGTCGGCACCGATCTGCCGCGTCCGCTCACCTTCCAGACCAGGACTCGCCTGCACGAGGACTACGAGGAAGAGAAGTACCAGGTCTGGCAGCGTCTGCAACACACGGTCGATCCGACGCTTCGTTCGGTCTTCGATGTGCTGGAGCGGCCGGAAGTGTATGTGCGGCTGCGTGGTTGGAACGATCGTGCGCGAGACGACGCCGACCAGTGGCTCAAGGCCAGGGCCGCACGAGCCGGCGCCAACGGATACCTGGTCTACCAACTCCCCGGTGAAACTCCCACGCACAGTGGGGGTTACACGGTGGTCGACATCGGTCCCCACGGCCTGGCCGACGCCATCGTCGACCTGATGCCGGCCACCGGTGCGGGCACGGGCGGGATGATCCCGCTTGTCACCGACGCGAGCGCCGGAGCCGGCGACGAGTACGGGCAGCGGTCCTCGATGTTCTTCGAGGAAGCCGACACCTCGATCGTCGAGCGCAGCACCGAGTTCTTCAGCCGTTCCGCCGACCGCACCGGAACCATCAATATCCTGCAGAATCAGTCCATGTTCGGCTCGCGGGGGATGCATCGCGACATCCTGGTGTGGCGTGATCTTCCCGATGATGGGCGCTATGTCATCGAACTCCCCAGCGAGAATCCCATCGCCACCCCGATGTCGCGATCGGACCTGACCGAGAAGGTCAACACGTCCATCCAGCGCATGATGTCGCGCGTGGAATCACATTGGGAAGCAAGCGCATAGGGGCCGCGAGGTACCCACCGTTCACAGCGCTTTCATCTCGGGTTCGTTCCGTCGTGCGAGGCTGTTGCGCACGCGAAAGAGTTGTGGTGTGCTCAGAGCCACCACTCGTGGAGGGATGAGGGCGATGGGCACCTTCGAGTACGACGCCGACGATTTCCGGACCGCGGCCGGAAAATCGCGCAACGTCAGCACGCAACTCACCGGCATCATCAATACGCTGAACAGCTCGCTCAACGGCCGCGGAAACGTCTGGGGCAACGACAAACTCGGTCAGAGCTTCAATGACGGCCCCGGCGGCAACGACGGTTACGACTCGTCGTGGACCAACACCAGCGACAACGTCAAGACGATGGCGAAGTCCATGGGCGAGTTCGCCGACGGCCAGACCGAAAGCGCCGACTACATCGACAAGATGGAAAAGGGCAACCGCGACGGCTTGACGTAGTCAGGCAGTCGGTCAACTCGCGTCCGGGATACCGAGGCCCGGCAGATGCAGGCTGCTGTTTCCGGCACGCTCGACCCAGCCCTGGTAGCCCAGCGCCAGCGGGGAGTCGATGCCGAAGCCGTCACGGAGTCCGGTGACGGTGATCGCGGCGAGCCGACGGTAGGCGTCGGTGTCGACCGGCCAGGGGAATTCGGCCCACCAGTTGTCGCAGTGGTCCTGGTCGGGTTGGCGCCAGCCGGCCCGGGTGATAGCTCGCCAGCCTGCGTCGTCGGGGCGGGATGCCGGGTCGAGCCAAGCGTTTCCGGGGAGTTCGGCCAGGACCGATTCGCTCGTCTTGCGAAATTGTGCGAAGCGGCGCGAACCGGATGGTGCCGCTTCGGCGATCACCAGAACGGTGGTGTCGGGGGCGGCGGCGAGCTCGTTTGCCAACCCACGGGCGAATTCTTCCCAGTCGGTCACAGTAGGCCCTGGTTGTCGAGTTGGAGGTTGCGGTCGTCTGCGGCGAGGCGGGTATTGGTGACCAGGTTCAGCCAGATCGACGCGGCGGAGAGGATGAGGACGACGGTCGTTTCGGCGCCTGCCCATCGAATTTGCGGGGTCGGTGCTGTGACCTGTGCGGTCGGCTCACCGAGGCGCTCGCTGATCGCCTGCGCGTAGTCGGCGAAAGCTGTTTTCACTGCGGGCTTTTCGCTCGCCTCGGCGTAGTCGGTGAGCTGCAGCTCGATGCGGGTTACATCGCCACTTTTGGCTTGGATGGTCCCGCTGTCGGGGCCGAATCCGGTGTCGAGCATGATTCGGCGCGGTCGGCTGGAGATGGTCTGCCAGCCGAATTGTTCGACAATCGAGGGGGCATCGTCGATGTTCCATGACCAGTCGAGGGCGGCCAGTCTGCCGGAGAGATCGGCGGCGTCGGCGGATGGCATCGTTCGCCATGTGGTCATTCGCTTGCCTTCCTGTTGTCTTGGAGCGCGAGGCCGGTCATGGGAGCCGCGAGTGCGCCATCCTCATCCCATTGACGTCGGAGTAACAGCCGGTGGTGTCTGTCGTAGTGGTGTTCTTCGCTGATCCGGCCGTCGGGGCGGTACCGGTACCAGGATCCGATGGGGCCGGTGGGGCTGTTGACACCTTCGTGGCTGACCTTCCCCCTGACTGATTCGGTATAGAGGCCGTCGGGATAGCCGTCGCGATAGTCCTGGATGTATGTGGGGGTGTGGACTCGTCCGGTGAAGGGGCGACCGTTGTGCTGGAGGGCACCGGATTCGGCGGCTGTGAGCGTGGGATCGTCGTGGGCCAGGTCGGGGTGTGTCTCGGCGGGGTAGGTGGTGAGCTCGCCGTTGTCGTCTCGGCGCTGTTGGCGGAGAGTCTTCCCGGAGTCGTCGGCGATTTCGCGGTGTTGTGGTGTGCCGTCCTGGTTCCAGGTGATCTGGAGACCGATGGGGTTTCCCCGGTCGTTGACCCAGGCGTGGTCGCGTGCGCCGTCCCAGTGCCAGGCGAATTCAGGCCCGTCGCGGTAGCCGTCGAGGTGCCATTCGATTTCTACTATGGGCCCGTCCGCGTAGTTGTAGCCGTATCCGACGGCTTGGCCGGTGAATGGTCGGCCGTGGTAGGTGTTGAGGCCGTCGTGGTTCTTGTCGTAGACGAGTCCGGGGTCTTTGTGGTTGACGGCGCTCGGGAGGAGGGGTTTGGCAAGGGCTGCGGCGTCGAAGTCTTCGATGAGAACTCCGGCGGAGTCCCAGCGTTTACGGTGTTGGAGATAGCCGCTCGTGTCGTAGTTGTCTTCTTGGATGAGCGTGCCGTCGGGGGACCAGTAGCGCCAGTCGTCGTACTTGAATCCGCGCCTGTACCAGCCTGAGTGCCGCCGTGTTCCGTCCGGGTACCAGGCGGTGCAGCTTTGTTCGCGGTAGCCGTTCTCGTAGGAAGTGTTTTCGATTTCGGTGAAGTCGGGCAGGTATTCGACTGTTTCACCGGTGAATGGTTCGCTGCGGTAGTAGACCCGTCCGTCCACCGTGGTCAGTTCGGGGTCGTTGATGTCGATGAACAGCGACACGCGACGTTCCTTCCCGCTCGTTCGCTTCTCAGAAATAGGACAGGAACGCCGCGTCGAAATCGGGGTCGCGGGTGTCGAAGTTCTGGGGGACGTAGTCCTGGGCGCGGACGTGCTCTACGAACTCGGTGGGCAGGACGAGGGCCTGCTCGGCGAGGTACTTCAGCGAGTCCTCGCGCCAGATCCAGACGCCGTCGGAGTACAGGGAGGGGCCGCCCTCGATGTCGGCGTCTCTGATGAACAGGTCGGGGGATTCGCCCATGACGTCGAAGATCGCGCGAACCTTGCGCATGTAGTTCAGAATCCGGTCGCGGTCGCCCTCGACGGTACCGGTGGGCGCGTCGAAGACCGAGGGCAGCTCGTCGTGCCCGCGCTCGTACATCTCGCGGTACATGGCCACCGGCTTCAATTCCATTGCGTGCGTCCCGTTCTCGATATCATGGAGTCTGTGTCCGGCTCGGCGTGCTCGTCGGCTTGGGGCGCCCCGTCGTGCGAGCGCTTCGGCGTGCCCCGACCCCGATCCTTCGCCCGCACCGGCTGGTCGTCAAGTCGCCCGCACGGGGTTCGTTCCGGCTGCCTGGCGTTCATTCTGTCGTCACCACGGATTCGTGGGTAGCTGTCACTCTGTTGCGCAGGCGAACGAGTTGTGGTGTGCTCGACCGGGCATCACTATTGAGGGATGAGGGGCGATGGCGACGTTCACGGACTCGAGTTGGTGACGTAGCGCTCCATGATAGATCTCCCATCTGGGCTGCATTGGCTCTCGATTCTTGCCGGCATGGAGTGGCCGGAGGGCAATGAAGACGAGATGTGGGCCATGGCCGAGGACTGGCGCACGGCCGCAGATGGTCTTCGTGGCCTGGTAGACGACGTCGACGCCGCCAAAGATGCTGCGTTCAAGGCATATCCGCAGGGCGACGGCGTCGAGGACATGCTCAAGGCTTTCGAGGGGATGGCCCGCGGCGACCAGTCGGTGACCAAGCTGGGCGAACTGTTCGACATCCTCGGCGACTCGGTGTATCAGACCGGCACCGAGATCGAATACACCAAGATCATGTTCCTGTCCTCGCTGGGCTTGCTGGCGCTGGAAATCGCTGCGGCGTGGATCTTTCCGCCGACAGCGCCCGCGGTGGAGGCCGCCGCGATCGGCGTGACCCGCGTGGTGGCGCGGGGAATCTTCGGGCGCGTGCTGGCCGCGATCCTGCGACACGGCGCGAAGGCCGTGATCACCCGGGTCCTGAAGTTCATCGGCCAGCACGTCGCGATCGACACGGCGCTGGGCACCCTGCAGGAACTCGGCGTCCAGCAGTGGCAGGTGGATCAGGGCCACCGCAAGGAGGTCGACTGGAACCAGGTCAAGGCGGCCGCGGTCTCCTCCGCCGCCGGTGGTCTGGCGGCCGGGCCGTTCGGCCACTTCCTCGGCAAGCGGCTCGGCGACGGGATGTCGCCCTGGCTCAAGGGTGCGATCACCGGCACCGGTGCCGGCCTGGTCGGCGCGGGCGGCGGCATGCTCGGCCAATTCGGGTACGAGGGCATGACCCAGGGGTGGGATCAGGCCTGGAACAACCTGAAGACCGCGGCGTCCGACCCGCTCATGTGGAGTGCGGGTGCCACCAACGGCGGGCTTTCGGGGCTGAACAAGGCCGGGGCGAATTCCGCGTGGTCGGCGATGAAGCCCGGGTTGTTCGAGCGCCCCAGCTTCAGCTCGCAGGTTCGCGATGCCATGCCCGGCCACGACCTCGGAACGTTCGGGCAGAACGACGGTGCGGGCGGCGACGGGTCGTCCAACCGTCCCGGCGGCGAGGGCGAGAACCGGGCCGGAGCCGACGACGAGGCGACCGGTGCCGGTGGTGACGACGGCGTGCGCGCGGGTGCGGGCGACGACACCATGGGCGACCAGGGCTCGGGTGAGTCGCGGGCCGGCGCGGGTGACGACGGCCAGTCGATGCGCCCCGCCGGTAGCACGCAGTCGCCCGAAGGCGAAGCCCAAGGGCCGACGAATTCCGAAGAGGGACGGGCGAATCAGCAGTCCGGCGACGACGGACAGTCCTCGGCAGAGGGCGGCGCGGGCGCTGGGCGACAGGAGTCCAAGCCCGAGGTGCAGGGCGGTGAATCGCAGGCGGGCGACGGCGGTCGTCAGGACGGCAGCGGCCGTGCCGAAGGGGAAAGCCCTGCGGCACAGTCGGATTCCGGGCAGGACAAGTCTCGGGCGGGCGAGGCCGAGCAGGCCGACGGCGCGAGCGTCGGCGAGGGCACGCGCACCGACGCGCAGTCGGGTGGTCAGCCGGTCACCCAGGTCAACGACACTCCGGCGACCAACCGTGACACCGCGACGCAGGCCGGGGCGCCGGTCGGCGCGGGTATGGCAGGTGCCGGGCCCGCGGCGACGGCGGGGCCCTCGCCTGCCGCGACCGGTCAGGCGCCGGTCACCAATCAGGCCGCGACGCCGACGACCGGTCAGCCCGCCGCGAGCCCCGCTCAATCGCCCACTGCGCCAACGCAGTCGACGCCGCAGCAGTCCACGCCGGGCCAGCAGGCGCCCGCGCAGGGTTCGCAGCCGGCGGCCCGCCCCGGCGCTCCGGAAGTCCGCGCGGGGCTGACCGACGGTGTGCAGCCCGGATCCGACATTCGTTCCGGCGCACCGGAAGTCAGAACCGACAACCCGACTGTCGATGAGTCGAGGGTGGCGGACCCGCAGGGCACCGCCGAAGATCCCGGTGCGACGAGTCGACCCGATGGTGAGAGTCGCGCGGGTGTCGGTGAACAGCGCGGCGCCGGTGTGGCAGAGACGCCGCTGCAGGGGTTGCAGGCCGCGCCGGGCGAAGCGCCGCCGACCCGCGCGGGCGAGCCCGAGGCAATCGCCGACCGGACTCGTGCCGGGGATTCGGAGGTTCGCCCGGAGTCCGACCCGCTGGCTGATATTCCGCCGGTGGTGCCTATCGTCGGTGCGGATCCGGGCGCGAGCCCGGCCCGGCCGGGCCCGGAGACAGGTCGTCCCGGGCGACCGGGCGCCGACGACGCCGCGTCGCCGAGGGACCGCGCCGACTCCGGCGATGATCGCAGGCAACCGCAGCCCGACGACAACGACAGCGGCCCCGTCTACGACACCCAGCTGCCCAATGGCCAAGGCGTCGTGCACCATCCGACCGGCACGGCCATCGGTGAGGACGCCCGCACACACCGGGTGAGCGAGAACGTCCGCAACGACGGCTCCCACGACGTGGTCGTGCACGGGCGGCGCGACGGTTCGGTGACGCCGAGCAACGGGGACCCGGTCCACCCGCGCGACATCGTCGACGCGATCCGCAGCAACCCGAATTACGTTCCAGGAACGCCGATCCGGCTGCTCTCCTGCCATGCGGGCAACAGCAAGGGCTGGGCGCAGTACATCGCCGACCAGCTCGGCGTCGACGTCACCGCGCCGACCGATCGCGTCGGTGTGCGGCGCGAGCCGGGCTCGGACCCGGTGATCGATCGCGGTGGCAAGTGGCGCACGTTCAGCCCGGAGTCCGCGACGGCACCGAGCGATACACCTTCGCCCAGAACGGATTCCGATCCGTCCGATCCTCGCGATCGTGACACTCTCGACGGCGACGGCCCACCACTGGATCGCGACCTCGTCGACTTCATGAGCGACCAGGACCCGCCGACCCGCCCGACCGCGATGTCGTTCCTGCAACCCGAACCCGGGACCGTCAACGCACCGTTCAGCCGAACGCCCGGTGTCGACGCGCATCTGCTGGGCGTGCTGGATCCGAACGACCCGATGGTGCAGACCGCGGGCGACCCACCCCGGATCACCCATGTCGGCGGGGAGCCGATCGACGAGTTCTCCCACCGGCTCAGCGAGGAGCGTGGCCAGGCGTTCGTCGACGCGTCCACGCCGGACGCGGCCCTGGTCGCCGACTACGAGCAGCACAAGGCCCAGCAGCAGGCGCTGGAAACCGCGAAGTCCGACAAGGGCCGGGCGGTGCGCGATGCCGCGATGGCCCTCAAGGACGCCCGGGCAGCACACACCCGCGCGGTCGAGGCCGCCGCGGACGCACGCAACCGTGGCGCCGCGGACGCTGACGCGCTCGACCGCGCCGCCGAGGACGCCGCGGACGGGGTGCAACGCGCGGAAGCAGGCGTCGCGGACGCCAAGCAGCAGGCCGCGGCGGCCAAGACCGCCCTCGACAACTTCCTGGCCGCCGACGCGGCCGAAGCCGAGGCAGGCAATTCGCCCGCCAAGCGCTTGGAGAAGGCCGAAGCCGAGCGGCTGCCCGGCAAGCGGCGGGGCCACGTCACATCCATCACCATCGACCGCCTGACCGGTCGCGTGTACGAGGCCGCCAACGGCACCTCCGAGCAGCGCATCCACCCCAGCGAGCTGCACCCGACGCTGCACGACAACGTCGCCCGCTACCAGGACCCCACCGACGCCTACCACAACGGGCGCGACCCGGCCCATTTCCCGCACACGGACAACCCGCTGGGCCACGCCGAAGTGCGCGGCACCAACGCCGCGCTGCACGACCGGGAACTGCTCAACCAGCAGCGTGGGCCGGACGACCAGCTGCCGACCGATTTCGACGGCCTGGCCTCCATTCTCAACTCGCCGTTCGTCCCCAGTCGCGGCGTCGAAGCGCCCTGCTGCGCCAACTGCACCCGGGTGGTGCAGGGCACCGAGAGCACCGCGGGCCACATCATCGACGAAGGGGCACCCCGGGTCGACCCGCTGCGGCACGCCGATCTCGAACAGGCGGCCAGGGACGGCAATCCCATCGAACCCCGCTTGGTCTCACCCGAATATCCGGAGACCGACTTCATGGGCGACGACGATGATGTCGCCGGTTCGGATCGCGGGTCCGACGATTCGGTGCCGCCGGGGATGTTCCGTGGGGAAGATGGGCTGTTGCACCGGCCCGGTGATCGAACAGACAGTTATCGGGATCCGGATGGGACCTGGCATCACGTCGATGACCCGGCGGACACCAAGCGCAATGTGAAGTTCGGGTTGTACGGTCCCGATGGTTCGTTCATCAAGGACCACCTGAGTAGCGCCGACTACCTGTACGACGCGATGAAGGGTGATTCGGACTCGCACGAGATGCGCGATCCGGACCGGGCGGCCGAGCTGGAAGCCGCGTCGGAGCGGCGCCTCGAACTGCAAACCGAACGTGACGGCGTTCGGACCGAGCTCAAAAAGCTCATGGCCGAGTTCGAGATCAAAGAGGCGAAAGAGCTCGCTCCCAAGCGTCTTTCCGAAGCGATCCAGAACCTGCGCCAGGAAATCCGGTCCGATGCCACCCTGAGCCCGGACGAACGGACCGCCAGGCTCGAGCTGCTCGGCGATCTGGAAGACACCGCCACCGACTACAACGACCTCGGTCGCGAGATGATCGAGGTGTCCAAGACGCTCGGCGAGGTAGCCGGAATCGACTTCGCGCTCGATCCGGACGCCCGCCCGCGGGCCGTGCTGCTGACGCCGTTCGAAGGGGCATTCGACGGCGCCGGTGTGGTCGACATCGCTGCCTACGTCCCGCGCGCGGACGCCGACTCGGCGCCGACCCTGGTCGTCGTCGAGGCCAAGGGCGTGGGCTCGGTCCTGGGCGGCTCCAAAATCGCGCAGGCGGAACAGGGTTCGCCGGAATACCTGCGGCGCACTTTGGACATGGATCGCAATCTCGCGCAGATCCTCAACGAGACTCCCGACCAGATGGTGGCCCGGGGCATCGACCCCGACAGCGCCGAGGGGCGCGCGCTGACCGACGCCGTCGCCGACCTGCGGCAAGCGATGGAAGACGGGACCCTGCAGGTCGAGTACCGGCTGGTACATACTGCCGCCGACGGAACGATCACCGTCACCGAGCTGCTGCTCCAGCGCGACGGCGTGAATGTGCTCGCCGATGTTCCGTTGCCGTTCGGCGCCGATCCGAATGCGCTCGACCGTGGCGATGACTCGCGCGACGACGACATCGATTTCATGGATGACGACGATCTGCCGCCCAGCGATACACCGGATACACGGGACAGCGATCCGCCTGAGCTGGCCCCCGCGATGTCGAAGGTCCAACCGGTGCCCGCCGTCGGCGAAGAGCTGGGTTCGAGCGATGTGCCCGCCGCGAAGGCGCACCTGCTCGGCGAGCTGACCGGCGACATAGTCCGGGATGCCGACGGTTACATCACCAAGGTCGACGGTGAGTACGTCGACGAACTCGTGCGCCGGGTGGCTGCCGAGCGGTTGCCTTTGTACGCGGCGGTCAGCGAAACGGCGGACCGGCAGAAGGCTGCCGATATCGCGGCGACCAAGCCGGAAAAGGCCCGTCTCGCTGATGAATTGGACGCCGCCAAGCGTGCGCGAGGCATCGCGAATCGCAATCTGAAAGGTGCGGCGCCCGAGGATCTCAGTACCTTGACCGAGATTCGCGACCAGGCGAATGAAAAGTTCGAAGCCTTGGAGAAGAAGGCCGCGGCGGCGAAATCCTCGTACGGTGAGGCGAATGGGCGGGCGAACCCGATCGGACCCGTGGTGGCCGTCACGATCGATCGTCTGACCGGGCGTGTCTATGAAGCGGCGAATGGCGCGCCGGAATCCGGCCTCCGCGTCGCTGACCTGCACCCGAGGTTGTACGAAAACGCCGAAGCGACCGGTCAAGATATGGCCGAGCTGGCCAAGGGCAACAAGGACGCGACGGTGTGGGATCACGGCGACGATCCGCTTCGCCATGCCGAGGTTCGCACGACCAACGAAGCGCTGCACGATCGCGAACGAAACGGTGAGCGCACCGATCGCGCCTCGATGGCGGCGCTCGTTCACGCACCCACGAATCTCAAGTCGGCCGAAGGCGTCGTGTGCTGTGCGAACTGCACCCGAATGGTTTCCGGGACGGAGAGCGCCGAGGGCTTCTCCCGCAGGCACGCCGAGGGTGTGCCGCAAGACATTGTCGACGCCGAACTCCGCGCCGACCTCGAAGGCTCGGCGAATCCGGATGGCACGCCGAGGAAGCCACCCCTTGTCTCTTGGGACGGTGCGCTGCGGGCCGAAACCGACTTCATGGGTGACGAAGACGGCGAAACACGGAACCGGAAACCGGATTTCGCTGACCCGGAGCCTGAACCGACGCAGCGCGAGGTCCGCGTCGAGCTGGGTGCGAACGGAGAAGTCGTCGCGCTGCACATCCAGCTGGCCGACGGGCAGTGGGTAGTCGCGCGGAACGACGGCGACGAGGCCACGCAGCATGTGCCCGCGCGCAACGACGCCGACATTCCCGAAGTCGACAACCGGAATGCCCTGCGGAAACTGGTCGACGATCTCAATGCCGGGTATCAGGGGCTGAATCTCAAGTACCCGTCCGGATCGGGTCTCGACGGGCGCGGACAGACCGCGCTGCGCGACGGCGTCAGTGGCGGCGCGCATCTGCTGACCGACCCGCCCGCGTCGCCGGCACCCGCGCATCCCGCGCCGCCGGTGGACGGTCCGATGATCAGCGAACCGCCGCCCGGCGCAGGCGATCCCGCGTTGAACGTGGCGCGGATCGGCAAGGAGGGGCTCACCTGGTACCACAACCGTGAGCACATTCCGGTTATCGGCGGGATACTGGGACGCGAGGCGGATTCGGCAGGCGATTACCGCCCGGTGTACTTCCCCGACGGCACCGAATACCGGCCATGGATCTCCGACGCCGATCCGAATGCGGTGCGCGACACCGTGCTCAGCGAGCTGCGGGCCAACCGGATGGACGCCGACGAGGTCCGCGACATCCTGAAGCAACTGTTCGCCGATGCTCGCGATCCGCGGCTGCGCCAAGACCTGATCGACGATCTGGAATTCAACGGACTCATCGACACCGACGAAGCGCGGGCGATGGAGGACACACCCGTTCCGCCCGTCGAGACGCCGCCGGAACAGCAGGGTCCGCCGCCCGAGGGCGAGACGCTGGCCGAGATGGCCGAGCGGCTCGGTATCGATCTCGACGGTGAGGGAGCTCGGGATGTGCGCCGGGCGATCGATCTCCAGAGTCACCGGCTGCTGCGCGAGATCGGCGCGATCGAGGGCCTGGCCGACGCGGCACGCCGAGCCGACGAGGAACAGACCCGCCCGTACCGGCGCGCGGATCATCCCGCCGATCCGGCACCTGCCCCTGACGACCGGACACTGCACGGACCGGACCGTCTGCGCGAGCTCGAGTCGGACGAACCACGCGACGACGCCGACTATTACGACGACGACGAACCGGGCGGCGCCGACCCATCGCGGAGTCACTGGGGCGACACCAGCGCCCCACGCCCGGTGCCGTTCTCGCGGGAGGTCAGCTTCCTCGACAAGGATCCGCTCGGCCGGTTCCTGCGCGACCTGATCGTCGCCTTCGAGGGCGTCACCTCGCTGCGCGACTACGACCGGGTCGGCAACGGCGCGGACCGGCTGCCCGAATGGGCCAGCTTCTCCGATGATCGGGAGCCGGGCCGGGACGAGGCGCGGGCCCGCGAGTTCTTCGAACACGCGCTGCGCCGCGACCAGCTGCGTGACGAATTGTCCGGCTGGGCGGCGATGTTCGGCCGTGACCTCAGCGATCTGTCCGGCGATCGCATGGAACCGACGCTCAACGAGCTGCGTGACGCGGCACGGCAGCGGGCACAGAACCTCGCCGATTTCATCGCCGCCGCGCAGCCGATCCTGCAGGGTGACGGCGCCGAACCGGTGGGCAAGTCCTACGGTGATCAGGTCGCGCGGGTGCCCGATGCCGACGGCGGGCCGGACCGGTTGCTGGTTGTCGACGGTGCGCTCGACCGTGAGGAGGCGCTGGCCCGCGCGCTGCGGGACAACCCGGAGCTGGCGATCGACATCGACAACGGGGTACTGCGGCCCGACTTCCGGGCCGTGCACGCCGACGGCGCGGGCAGACAGTTCCTCGATCCGGTGGCCACACCGGAGGTGCAGCACATTCGGCGCACCGTGGACGGCGCCGAACTGCAGGTGACGATGATGCGCGGCGAGGACGGCGAGTGGCGCCCGGTCCAGGCGACACCGGAACCCCCGCCCGCCTCGCGCGACCGTGCGGACATGGTGCGCGAAATCGTCGATCTGGCACGGCAACTCGGTCTGGGTCCGGCCGCGCTGCACCCGGACAATATCGACGCCACCATCCGTGCGCTGCACCTGGACAACGCGGTACGCGCGGGGCAGGCCGAGGCGCTGTTCGATTACGCCCGCACGATGGCCGACATCGAGACCTTCTACCTGATCGGTGACGCGCGCGATCAGCTGACATCGCGGCTCGGTATCGCGGAGAGCGAGCTCACGCCGAGACGGATCGCCGAGGTCCTCACTGATCCGAAACAGCGGCGCGGTAAACGCCAGCAGCAGTTCGAGGACCTGCTCGACGGGCAGCAGCGCGAACCGAGCAAGACCGCCGGTTACTCCCAGCAGCTGCGCAACGTCGACGCGGCCGCGGTCAAGGCGGCGCAGGAAGCGCTGATCAAGGCACTGAGCCCGGGGAATCCGGAGGCGCTGCGCCCGAAGGTCAGCAAGACCGACCCGCGCACCGGCCGGTCGAAGGTCGGCCCGGCCGAGAGCGGCATCGATCCGGCCAAGCTGCGCAAACTCGTCACGCGGATGCACCGGCTCGGCGCGGGCGACCATGCGCGGGAGGCGCTGGCCGCCTACGCCGACGCGCTGATGCGCATCGACCCCTACACCGATCATCCCGCGGGCACCAGAGCGGCTGATCCGCGCACCACCGGCGACCCGCACATCTACGACCGCGACGCGATCCACGGCCTGCGTGATGTGGTCGGCGCCGCCGAGCCCGGTGCGAATCCCGCCGATTTCGCCGCCCAGGTCGCAGGCAACATCGCCCGCTCCTATGGCGCGGACGAGCCGGTCGGCCCGAATGATCCACGGCCACAGCCGAATCGGGACTGGGCACGCTTGGTCGGAGTGGATGTGTCCACCGCCGACGGTGCGAAGTTCGTCGAGATCTACGAGGCCTACCGCGACGGCAAGATCGAGAAGCACGAGGGTCTGAGCCCAGAGAAGCTGGCCGCCGAGATCGCGGCCATCCGCGAGGAGATCCGCCTCAGAACCGAGCAGCTCGAGCAGCTGAAGGCGCTCACCGACGAGTTCTACCGGCCGGTGGCCGACCTGCCGGCCGCCGAGGGAACGCCGACCAGAGAGCACCCCGGCTCGCAGCCCGACGCGTTGCCCGAGGGGCGGCGCGGGCTGCCCGCGGCGCCGGAGGGTGGCAAGCCGGGCGGGGGTCCGCGACCGGTTGGCCCGCAACCGGATTCGGGCCGACCCGATTCCGAGGTGCCGCCCGAACGCGGCCGCGACCTCGACGATCGGGCCGACGCGAAGCTCGACCAGACCATGCGCAAGCTGGACGAGGTCGCCGGCGAACTGGCCGAACCGATTCCCTCGCTGGACGATCTGGTCGGACCGGGTGAGCCGGTCGATCCGCTGGCGATGATCGACGACGCCGTCGAACGCCAGAACAAGCTGCACGACCAGGCGGACGAGCGACGCGCCGACGGCGCCGATGCCGCCCTGGAGGACACGCTGCGTGATCTCGACGGTGTCGACGCGGATCTGGCCGCGTTGGAGTCGTACCTGCGCGCCCAACGGGATTTCGACGCCGCGCAGGCGGACATCGCCGCCAGGTTCGAGGAACTGGCGGCCAGGGACGCGGAGACCGCCGCGCAGCGCGGCGATGACGCCGACGCGGATTTCGCCGTGCGCGCGGCCGACCTGGCCGCGCTCGAGTCCTACCTCGCCGCGCAGCAGCAGTTCGACGCGCTGCGTGCCGAACTCGCCGAGGCCGCGCAGACACGGCCCGACGAGCTCGACGCCGAGGCGTTGGCCGACGCGCAGGCCCTCGAGTCGTATCTGCGGGCACAGCAGGAATTCGACGCTGCCCGTGCGGAAATGGCCGCCCGGTTCGCCGCCGCGGTCGAACGGCAGGGTGGTGCCACGACGCCGGACAGTGGGGACGGGTCGACAAGCGAGAGCGGCAACGGTTCGCGTTCTGAGGGCGGTTCCCGCGACAACGACGGCTCCCGCGACAACGACGGTTCGCGTGGCGATGACGACGATTCGGGGGATCCGCCCGCGGCGCAGACGGCGCCCGGCGGCCCGCCGTCCAAGCCGCCGTCGCGTCCGCCGACCGCGCCGAGCCCGGAACCCGAAGAGCCGGCGCAGAATTCGTCGCCACTGGACTTCGGTCTGCCCAAGACGCCCGCCGAACTGGCCGTACCCGGCGACGCCGTGCTGGATCAGCCGGTCACCGACGGTGCCGACGCCGGCGATGCACCCCAGCGCGCGTACCAGCGCAGAGACTTCCTCAACGATGTCCACCAGTTCCTGCAGGAACTCAGCGATCTGCCGCCCTCGGCCACCGCCGACACGCCACCGCTCACCCCGGAGCAAGCCGAGCAGGTCCGCGTACTCGCCGAAGCGCTCGGCCTCGGTGACGCGCTCACCGGTCAGCGTGATCCGCTCGGAGCGCTCGCCGAGATCGCCGATATGGCGCGGGCCCGCGGATTCCTCGACAGCGCACTGGATCCCGACGCCGAACTCGGCACACCCATGCGGTATCCGGACGACTACGAGCCGCTCGACGTCGACGAGTTGCAGGACGGGCTCGACCACTGGCGGGTCGAGGGCGATCCGCAGGTGCGTGCCGAGATGGCCGAGGAACTGCGGCTGGCCGGGCTCGACGACGCCCGACCCTCCGTCGGCGCCGATCCGGAGCCGAACCCGCAGGCCACGCCGCTGCACCCGTCCGCGATACTGCCGCCGGAAGACGGTGCGCGCCGGCCCGGCGGGCCGAGGATCGAGCCCGCGCAGCAGGCGATGGATCGCCTGGCCGCCAGGTTCGGTGTGGATCTCACCGATGCGGGTTCCCTCGACGCCGCCCGGTACCGCCAGTTGCTGCGGGCGGGTGCGGTCGAGGCGTTCGCCGCCGCGGTCCGGCATGCCGAGGCCGCCACCGATCCGCAGCAGCGGGCGCTGCGCGAGGCCATCGCTCGGCGCTGGGCGGCCCGGCTGGGACTGCCTGCCGACCCCGGTCTCGTCCGCGCCGCCGACGACCTCAACCGGTTGCGCGCAGGGGTGACGCGCGACGCCGGTGATATGGCGCACCTGTATCAGATGGTGCGCACCGAGCTCGACGACCGCGTGCTGTCGCTCGACGTCGACGGCGACAAGATGCTGGTGCGGCTGGTGGCCGACGGGCCCGACGCCTGGCATCTCGAACCACTCGCGCGCATCGAACCGAAGCCGTTCACCTCGACCGCGGACAAGGCGGTCGAGGTGCCGCCGAAGAAGAACTGGCTGCGCAAGCTGTGGGACCGGCTCGTCAATCGCGGCTACTACGGCGACAATCCGAAGTACCCGTCCGGATCGAGCATGGACGGTGCCGGTCAGTCGATGCTCGGCCACAGTGCCGGGCTGCCGTTGACCACGGTGAAGGACTCGACGCCAGGCCAGCCAGGTGGCGAATACGACCAGCTGCAGATCAAGTTCAATCCGGCGCGCATCCTCAAAGAGGGTGTGCTCATGTGGCAGAACCGCGAGCTGGTGCCGATCCTCAAGCACCTGTCCTCGCGGATCGCCGATCAGGCGGGCGAATTCCTGCCGCTGCGCAATCTCGACGGCAGCGAGTACAAGCCGTGGATCTCCGATGCCGACCCGCAGCTGCGCCGTCAGATCGAGCAGGACCTGCGCGACGCGGGGCTGGAGCATCTGCTCGAACCGGAGAGCTTGTCGCCCGGGGAGCTGGCTGCGCGGGAGCTGAAGGAACTCGCGGATTCTGATGAGCCGGTGCAGATTTCGAGCAAGGGCGAGGAAGTTCCCGCCGTTGCCGAACCGCTGCCGCCGTGGCTGCGGGATGTGGTCGACGCGGTCAACGGGCGAATCGCCGATGCGACCGTGCTCGAAGCGCTGGCCCGCGAACTCGGGGTCCAGCTCACCGATTTCAGTGAAGAAGGGCTGCGCAAGGCTGTCGCCGAGGCCGAATACCGGTTGCTGCGCCGCGACGGTGTGATCCAGGCGCTGGAAGCGGCCGCGCGATTCTTCAACGCCGAGCACGCGGACATCCCGTTCCGGCCCGCCAACTTCCACAGCAACGACCCGCTCGGCGCCTACCTCAAGGAAGTCGTCGCGGCCAAGGGCGACGAGTTCAGCTTGCGAATGCTCAACTGGCGCGGGGTGAACAACGGCGGCGAATGGGTCAACATCTGGGGCGATCTCAGCGACGACGGTGGCGATCCGACCGTGCACGCCGAGGACGCACGCAAGATCTTCGACGACGCGCTGCGCCGCGCCGGACTGCGTGACGAACGGTCCACCTGGGCACACCTGGCCGGGGCGGACCTGGAGGCGCTGGTCAACAATCTCGACGGCGAGATCGCGAGGCTGCGCGGGCAGCTGGACGACAACGTCGGAGTACTCGGTGAACTCACCCAGCGAGTAGCCGATTTCAACGACAGCGACAGCGGCGATCGGCTCGTCGTCGACCCCGAGAACGGCAAGATCGCGATCGTCGACACCGGGGCCGGACACGAGGCCGCGCTGGCCCGTGCGCTCGCCGATGCCGATGCCGACTTCATCGACCGGCTCAACCGTGGCGAGGTCGACATCGAGATCCGGGTGGTCGGGATCGATGACGGCGGCCGCGTGCACATCCTCGAGGTCGACGCGCCCGAGGTGCGGCACCTGCGCACCGAGGTGGACGGGCGCACGGTCGACGCGACGATGGTGCGCGACGGGACGCAGCCGTGGCGGATGATCGAGCGGCCGCCCACGGGCGCCGAGCCGGATGCCGGTCTTCCCGCCGTGGCGGATGACACGAATCAGCCTGTGCCGGAACCGCGTTCGCTGGCCGAGCTCCGGGCCGACATCGCCGAGGTGGCGCAGCGGCTCGGCATCGACGATCCGTCGAACCTGGCGGGGGAGCAGCTCGACACGCTGCTCGCCGAGCAGGAACGCGCCAATCAGGTGCGGGCCAGGCAGGTGGAGGGCCTGGTCGACTACGCGCGCAGCGCCGACGCGATCGACAACTTCAACGCGCTGCACAATGCGCGCAGTGCGTTGGCGCTGCGCTTCGGTGTCACGCCGGAGGCGCTCGGCCCTGACGTGATCGCCCGTGGGCTCGCCGATCCGGCGACGCGGGTGGAGCTGCACCGTCAGCGGTCGGCGAATCTCACCGATTACGCGAAGCTGCTGCGCGCACTCGACCCGGCGGCCGTCGACGCCGCCCGTGACGCGCTCGCCCCCCATCTGGGCCTGCCGCGCGGTGCGCTGCCGCTCGACGCGGCGGCGCTGGCCGAGGCGCTGTCCAACCGGGCCGCGCGCGGTGACATCGACGATCTCGTCGGGCCGCTCGCCGACTACGTGCGGGCGCTCGCGAAGGTCGATCCGTACGCCGACAACCTGGTCTACGACCCGGACACCGACCCGCGCGCCATCGGCGACGACCCTCCGGTGCACCCACGCGACGCCCTCGACTTCCTGCGCGAAGTGGGCGCCGACGACCTCGGCAACCGGTCGCCGCTACCCGCCGCCCCCGAGGACGCCGTCCCCGGACCGAGCCGCGACCACGCGCGTCTGCTCGGCGTCGACCTCACCGACGCCGACGACAAGCGGGTGGCACAGGTTTACGAGTGGTTCCGCGACGGCCGCATCGACAAGCACGAACGCCTGACCCTCGAACAGCTGGCGCGGGTGCACGAGGAGATCCGCGACGAGATCCGGCAGCGTGCCGCCGACATCGCCCGCCTGCGCGAGCTCCTCAACGAACCGTTCGTCACCGACCCCGAGATCGACGCGCCCACGTCCCCGCCCGCGGTAAACGGTGGGCCGACCCAGGGTGCCCCCACTCCGGATTCCCCCGCACTGCCCACACCTGATCCCGCCACGCCTGCGCGCCCCGGTACACCCGCGCCGCCGGCATTGTCTGCGGGTCCGGATGTCAACGGCAACAACCAGGTTCCGCCGGCGTTGCCTGCTGGTTCGGATTCCGATGGCAACAACGAGGTTCCGCCAGGGCTGTCTGCGGGGCGGGATGCTGACGGCAACAACCAGGTTCCGTCGGCATTGGGTGTGGGGCCGGATGGCAACGGCAACAACAAGGTTCCACCGAGTGTGTCCGCCGGTCCGGATGTTGACGGTGAGAACGAGGTTCAGCCGGGTGCTGGTTCGCGGCAGGATCCGGGCTCCGACCCGGCTGCCGAGAACGCTGACTCCGGGCTGCCGACACGGAGGCCGGGATCGCCGGATCCGAACGAACGAGTGGGCCCGAGAGAGCGCGGCGACTTTGGTGACCCGGCGAATTCGCCGACTCCGCGTAGGGCCGGACCGGTGGGCGCAGACCCGGATGTCGTTGCGGGCGAAGTCGATCCGAGCGGAGACGTCGGCACGGGTCGGACCGGCGACGGCAGTGCGGCTGGGCAGGTCATCCCGCGTGAGCCCGATCCAGTGGGTACTGGTGCGAATGTAGTGGTGGGCGAAGCTGATCCGAGCAAGCCGACATCGGGCGTTGACCGGGGCGACACCGGCCGGGCCGAACAAGAAGGTTCGGAGGCGGGCCAGGGTGCGCGTCGGCCGTCGGTGGACGATCCGGATTCGGGTGTCGATGACGGTGAGCCGACCACGGCCGGAGACTCGGACAAGGGTGGGGACAACGCTGATTCGGGGGATCCCGACAAGAGCTTCGACCTGGATCGGGACGGTGGTTCCGACAGGGACAGCCAGGGTCCGCCGCGGTCGCCCGATGGCGAGGGGCAGCCGGGGGTGCGCAGGCAATTGCCGGGGTCGGCGATGCGTTCGCACATTCCGCATCCACCGCACGAGTACGAGGTCGAGCTCGACGTGCCGGTGTTCGACGCCGTCCAATGGCCGGTGCCGCCGCTGGTGCTGACGCCGGAGACACCGCTGCCGCCGGAACCGCCGAGCCAGCCGGAACCGCCGCGCCCGCCGAGCCAGCCAAATCCGCCGTGCCCGCCGGATCAGCCGAATCCGTTCGTGCCACCGAAACCTCCTCTGACGCCGGAGACACCGCTGCCGCCGGAACCGCCGAGCCAGCCGGAATCGCCGCGCCCGCCGAGCCAGCCAAATCCGCCGTGCCCGCCGGATCAGCCGAATCCGTTCGTGCCACCGAAACCTCCTCTGCCGCCGGGCGAACCGCTGCCGCCGGGCGAACCGCTGCCGCCGGGCGAACCGCTGCCGCCGGTTCCACCCGTGCCACCGTTGCCGCCCGCGCCGCCGGTACCGACGCTTCCGCCTGCGCCGACGCTTCCGCCTGCGCCGACGCTGCCGCCGGTACCGCCGCTGCCGCCGGTACCGACTGAGCCGCCGCTGCCACCTGTGCCGCCGTGGCCGACTGAGCCGACGCCGACTGAGCCGGCTCCGAACGAACCGACGGTGCCGTCGTGGCCGGTCCAGCCGACACCGCCGGGCGGAAATCCAAGTCTGCCGTCTCTTCCGCCGTGGGGAACGCAACCCCCTGGCTCGGGCATGCCGGATCAGCCGGGAGGCGGTCAGCCGTTCCCGCCAGGCAATGGTCAGCCCTATCCGCCGGGTAGTGGTCAGCCGTTCCCGCCGGGTAGTGGCCAGCCGTACCAGCCGGGTAATGGTCAGCCGTACCAGCCGGGTAATGGTCAGCCGTTCCCGCCTGGAAGTGGGCAGCAGTACCAGCCGGGTAACGGTCAGCCGTTCCCCGGTAGCGGTCAGCCGTACCCCGGCAACGGTCAGCCGTACGCGCCTGGAAGTGGTCACCCGTACCCACCCGGTAACGGTCAGCCGTACGTGCCGGGTAATGGTCACCCGCCGGGCAATGGCCAGCTCTACCCTCCGGTGAGCGGAAACCCGGCCCTCGACCAATCCGGTTGGCAGCAGCCGGGTACCGGCAATCCGCAGGGTGGTGCGCCGATGTATCCGCCGCCCGCGATGCCGCCTGCCGGCGGGCAGGGCGATACCCGCAGGCCTTATCGGCCGGAGTATCAGCCGCCGACCGAGCACATCGTGCTGCTCGTCCGTCCGTACGGCGGTGGCGTGCTGGCCGAGTTCGATCCGCGGTCCGGTTCGTTGCGGCCCGCGGCGCCGGGACAGCTCGGCGCCGACGGCCTGTACGCCGATCTCGGTGGGGTGACGGTGATCTTCTATCGGCTCGCCGATCGGCTGATGGTGCAGGTCGGTGCTCAGCCGATCGAGCTCACCTGGGCCGCGCACGTGGGCTGGGAGCGTTCACGGCAGCGGATGACGCGGTTCACGGTCGCGGTCGACGGCAGGCCGATGGGTGAGCTGATCTACCGTTCGCTGCCGCCGGAGCTGGACCTCGGCCTGCTGATCCGTAACGTGGTTGCCGATCCGGCGGGCCGGATGACAATCTTCAGCGACCGAGTCTGATGCGATCGGAGAGGTTTCGAAGGTGAGTGACGATCCGATCGAACTGAGCGATCCGGATGTGGTGATCGACGCGGCGACCGGCAGGTTGTCGTATCGGGGTGAGCCCTACAGCGGTGCGGTGACCCAGACCCGCCCCGACGGCACCTGGCGCGAGTACTGGAGCTACGACGATGGCGACCGCGACGGTGACTGGACGGGCTGGTACCCCGACGGCACCATGCGCTACAACGGCGAGTTCTACCGCAACCGGCCCGTGGGCACCTGGCAGGAGTGGTATCCCGACGGCGCCCGCCGCCTGGAGGACGTCTACGACATCGAGGGCACGCTGCTCACCCACTCGGTCTGGAACCAGGCGGGTGAGGTGATCGAATTCGAGGACGAGCGCACCCGCAAGGGCATCGCGGCCGACGCGGTGCCCGCGGACGATCCCGCGTTCCGCTGGGACGACGAGGAAGGCCGCATGTACTACGGTGCCGAGCCGTTCACCGGCAGGCAGTTCCGCCGCCCGGCACCGAGCAGCCCCATCACCGACCTGGCCGGCTACACCGACGGCTACCCCGACGGTCCGACGCGCGGCTGGTACCTCGACGGCACCCCGCGCTACACCGGCGAGTACGCCGATCGGCACGAGGTGGGCCGATGGTGCACCTGGTTCCCCACCGGGAATCGCAAGGAAGAAACCGTTTTCGCCCCCGGCGGCGCGTTGCTCACCCGGACTGTGTGGGACGAGGCAGGCACCGTGACGGCGCGGTACGGCGAGAACCAGGACTAGGCAACAGGAGTGCGCAGTGGCTGACGAGCTGGCCGGGGATCCCGATGTCGGATTCACCCTCACCACGGTGGTGGCCGACGACGACGGGATCACGGATCGGGCCGCCGCCCTGAGTCATCGCATCGCGAAAACGCTGGCGGCGCTGGGTCCGCCGGGCTGGACCAAGGTCGAGGCTTCCTTCGCGCTGACGGCGGCGGCCGAGGTGTCGATGGTCGTGTTCCACGATGAGCAGGAGCGTTTCGCCCGGGTGTTCCCGAGCCCGGAACTGCTGGATCTGCTGCGTGAGCACCGGCACCTCTCCGCGTCGATGGGCGACGGGCCGTGGTGGCGCTACCTGCTCACCCTGAGCAACGCGGGCCGGATGAACGTCGAATACGACTACGGCGACGACCCGTTCCCGGACGACCAGCTCTTCCCGCCGACGGTGTACCGCACCGACATCGAGATCTATCCGCGCGACCGGCTGCCGATCTGGCTGGCCGCCTACATCGGTCACGGCAACCGGCAGATCCGCACGCCGCTGGCCGCGGCCGAGCAGGCGCGCGCCGATACCGCGGCGGGCCGCACCGCCATCGGGTCGGCGCCGGACGTGGAATTCCCGCCGCTCGATCTCCTGGCCCGCCGGTGGGCGCTGATCGCCGCCGCGTTCGTGGCGATCGGCTCCAAGTGGGGACCGCGGGTGACGCCGGCCTTCCACGTCTTCGAGGGCTCGAAACACAGCGGCTCCACCCTGTGTCTGCTCCCGGGCGATCGTGCGGTGCTCTCCGGCGGGGTGTGGGACGCACCGGAACTCGACGCCGTCTACAACAAAGACCTCCCGATGCCGCAGTTCTTCCTCGGGGCGCCCGATTGGGTCGCCGAGCCGGTGATCAACCGCCGCGCCGAGAACGGTCTGCTGAGTTTCTGCTATTGGTGGGAGGGCGGCCGCTGGTATCGGGGCGCGTCGGCCGGCGCCGACGCGCTGACGTCCGCCGTCCCCGGGATGTGGGACACCAGGACCGTTGTCGACGTGCTGACCGGCTTGCTCGGCGCGAAAGCGGGTCAGGCGCAGAAGGAAGCGGTCCCCGGCCTGGTCGAGGCCGCCGAGCGTGGGGCCGTGGCCAGGGAGGCGTTCACCCGCGTCTTTCCCGACGATGTCTACAACGTCGATTCCGCCTGGTTCCAGCTGAATCTCGCCGGTTCGGCGGGCACCCACACCGTCGGCCTGGCGACCTGACGTACGGCGTCGTGCTGTTGCGTGGGTGTGGCAGTTGTGGTGTGCTCGCTAACCGACGGGCTGGGCGCGACGGCCCGCGAGTCGGAGGGAACCGGGAATGGCCAACGAGCACGCCAAGGCACAGATGGCGGACATCCTCGAGACTGTCCAGACCCAGATGCGTGCGATCGCGCAGGTCCAGCAGGACCGCGCCAAGATCATCGCCAGCGCCACCGTGCGCAAACGGGTGACGGTGACGGTCAACGCCGACTACAAGGTCATCGAGACGAAGTTCACCCCCGACATCGACGACCTCACCTACACCGAGATCGCCAAGGCCGTCACCGAGGCCGCGCAGCAGGCCTCGGTCGAGGTGGCCCGCAAGACGCAGGCGCTGATGGCGCCGATCCAGAGCGAACGCGCCCGCCTGCCGAAGATCACCGAATTGGTCGACGACATGGACGGTTTCGCGATTCCGCAGCCGGTGGAAGCCTCGCTGGAGCCGCCCAACTCGCCGGAGCGGGAACGACTCTCGACCGACGAAGAAGACGGATCCCGTGATCCGTCGCGGCCCGCTACCGACGCGGGCTGGTGATCGCGATGGTCGGAGATGGTCGAACCATCGCCACCAGTGAGATCGCTGCTGTACATGCGTAATTCATGTGACAGACCGTAGAATCGTTAGCAAGCCGTGCGAATCGGCGGTGTCGTGGTAGCGGTGCCAGGCGGGGCGCGAGGCGACACCGGTACGGACAGGGAGGGTCGACTTCATGACGGGACCATCGGCGCAGGATCAGTGGGCGGGGCTGCGTTCGGCAGCCTCGGACGGATCGCTGATGCTCGAGCCGTCGGCGCTGCCGAACCTGGTCGAAGCGGCCAACAACGCGCGCTACTGGGTCAACTCGGTGAAATCCCAGGTGGACATGGTCTCGAACCTGCCCGAGTTCTCCTCGCTGGAGTCGGGCAAACAGCTGTCGAAGCAGTTCGAAGGGAAGGCCGGTCAGCTGCAGACCGTGCTCGGCAAGCACGAGACGGTACTCGACAATGTCGCCAACACCTTTCTCGACGCGGCCCGGCATTACAAGGGCGCCGAGGACGGCAGCAAGGTGGATCTGGACGCGCTGCGCACCAAGATCGAGCAGGGTAGAAGCGCAGGCATGGCCAAGACGCCGCTGCCGCCCACGGTCGTCCAGTTTCCGGCGGTGGCGACCGCGGTCAACCTGCCGAAGATCCTGTCCGACGGCAAAACCTTCGATCCGGCCGGAATGAAGGCGGAGGGCCCCGGCGGCTACAACTACAACGAACTTCAGGCGATCATGAATTCCCTGTCGACGGTTCCCGGGAATCTGGCTCACACCGCGTTGTATTGGGGCAGATTGGCAGGCTGGCTCAAAACGGGTTTCGACGACCTGAACGCCAAAGTCGAAGCGAGCAAGAAGAGCTGGACCAGCCCGGGCGGCGCCACGCGCGCCATGTCGGCGATGTCGGCCTATCACGAGGCCAACGGACTGCTGGTCGATCAGACCAAACAGGTGGCCGCCGCACTCGATTACACCGTCGGCTGGATCAACGCCACCTCCAAGGGGCTGGCGACCGCGCTCATGTTGCCCCGGTGCTACTCCGATCCCAACGGCTCGCAGGCACAGGCCGACAAGGAAGCCTGCGCGAAGAACGGCCGCCAGGTCATGTGGAACACCTACGTTCCCGGACTCAACAGCACCACGAGCCACATTCCCACGCTGCCCGATCCGACCGCGCCGTCCTCCGGGGACGGAACCGGCAACGGGAACGGAAACGGCAACGGGAACGGAAATGGGAACGGCTCCGGAAACGGCAGCGGGAGCGGCTCCGGTTCGGGGAGCGGATCGGGTTCGGGCGACACCTCCGCCGCGTTCAAGAAGGCCATGGCGGAGCTGCAGGAACAGAAGTCCGGTAGCCAGCTGGGTAATGGCAGCGGGGATACCACGGGCAACGGCTCGCCGGGGTCGACCGGTTCGACGGGATCGACGGGGTCGTCCTCGACCGATCAGCTGACCTCGGCCCTGCAATCCGGTCTCGAACAGGCCAGTTCCGCCGCGCAGTCGGCCGTGGAACAGGCGACCTCGGCCGCGGAACAGAGTGCCCTGGCGGGTATTCCGAGCTCCGCGGCGCTCGGTTCCCTGCAGGACCAGGCCAAGAAGGCGCTCAGCGCGGCGAGCAAGGGCGGCGGTGGCGGCGGTGGCTCGGGTTCCGGCGGTGGTGGCGCCGGTGCGGGCGCCGCGCCGCTGTCGCCCAGCCTGGACAGCGCGTCCAAGCTGTTCCCGCGGGCTTCGGCCACCACAGGGATGGAGGGCTTCCGCACGGGCGTCGCGTCGTCGGCGGCCGGTTCGCCGATGGGTGGTATGCCGATGTCGCCGATGGGTGGGGCCGGCGGTGGTCAGGGCCAGCAGAAGGAACACAAGCGGGCCGACTACCTCGACTCGACGACCCACTTGGACGAAGCGCTCGGTGACGCGCCGATCGTCGCGAGGCCGGTGGTGGAACAGTGACGCCCACCTGGGAATTCACCGGCGACGAGTTCGATGCGCTGTGGGCAGGCATCGACGAGGAGTACATGCCGGACCCGTTCATCCACAGCAGTGAGCCGAGCACCTCCGATGCGGCGGAGTTCACGCTGAAACACAACTGGATGACGATCAAGCAGCGCTGGGGGCACGAGCTCGACGACATCATCGACGTGCTCACCCATCCCGATATCCGGCTGATCGTGCGCGGCTACGGCGGCGGCGAGCGACTCACCGATCCCGCGTTCTCGGTGCGCATGCTCGCGGCGCGCAAGGGCGACGTGGGCTATCTGGTGCGCCAGCGCCCCGGCCGCACCCTGTACCACGCTGAGGGATTCGTGATCACCCGCCATGATGCGCTGTCTCTCGGTGACGTCGTCGCAGGCCACCTGCCCCCGGCGGAAGCGGGGCGCGGCCAGGAGATCCGCCTCGACGAACCGGCCGACGACCAGCTCGATCACTCCTACGGCCGCTCGCTGGTTCAGCACTACGACGACGATGCCGCGGTGCGGACGCTGACCTTTCAGCAGGCGCCGCTCGACCGCGACGGTTTCATCGACATCGAGCAGGGCTGGTCGCGATTCGGTCCGCGCGGCATCGTGCGCTTGCGGCTGGGCTGGCGCGACCTGACCGACGACGGTCGCTACGTGCTGGTGCCCGGCACGCCGCGGGTGGCGGTCGGTGCCGATCGCAGGCGGGTGGTGTCGCTGATCAACACTCAGATCGCCGAAGTTGTCAGAGCCATCAGGGACGATCGGGCGTAATGATGCCGGGCCAGACGGAAGGGGGAGTCGTGGACGAGTTTCCGACCGAGTTCAGCGCGTCGTCGGTGACGGGCGCGATCGTGGTGCGTACCACCGAGCAGGGGTTGCCGGTGGGGATCACGGTGGATCGCGAACAGGTCCGCCGCGACCCCGCCGAGCTGGCCGCCGAGATTCTGCGGTTGTGCCAGAAGTCGGCCAAGCGGGCGGGTCTGGCACGGCGTAATCAGCTGGCGGAGGCTGGGTTCGACCCGGCGCTGCTGGCGGCGACGGGACTGCCCACCGAGACCGAGGTCGCGGCGGCGGAGATCGTCGAGGAGCAGGAATACGACACCGAGCCGGACAGCTGGCTGCGGTCGGTCTAGCGAGCGAAGAGGGGAGGACAAGGCGATGGTCGAGACCATGGACGAGCTGATCGCGAAGGTGCAGGGTCAGCTCTATCGGTTGCAGGATCTGGCCGATGCCACCAATGGCATCCGGGCGCAGGAAGTTTCGCCCGACGGCGCGGTGACGGTGACGGTCGACGGTGCGGGCGCGCTGGTAGGGCTCGAGTTCAGCGCGGCGATCGCCAAGTTGTCACCGGCGGATTTCGAGCGGGTGCTGGTACAGACCGCGCAGGCCGCCGCGCACCGCGCCTTCGGTGAGCGAGCCGAGCTGGTAACGGCGTACAACCGGGCCGGTACGTGAGATTCAACTGATCTTCACCGCAGATTTGTGTGGTGTCAGGGCCGGACGGGTAGATAAAGTAACGAAACACCATGGGCTGTTTCGAGATTGGACGATAGCCATGAACCATGTTGCGGTAGTTCCGGACGCAGTTCGTGCGTACGCGGGTGCCTCGGCCACGATGGCGGCGGGGGTCGCCCAGGCAGGCGCGGTCGACCAGGTCGCCACGATGGCCGCCGCGGTGCCCGTGTTCGGTCTGATCGGCCAGGAATTCCTGATGTCGTTCGCGTACGCGCAGGCCAACCACCTCACCTCGGTGGCCCAGCTGGCCGCGGTGCACGCGGGTACCGCGTTGACCGCCACCCAGGCCGCCGCTACCTATGAGGGCGCCGACGGCGCGTCCAAGCTGGGTATCTCGGCGGTCGATCAGTAGCGATGACGTATCCAGGGGGAGATTCGGCCGGCGTGGCAGCGTCGGTCGATCCGACTGTGCTCGAGGTGCTGCGCGGTAGTTCGTTTGCGCCGATGCTCGATCAGCCGGTGAGCCAGGTGCTCGGCTCGATGGGGTTGCCGCAGCTGCCGCAGCTGCCCGAGTTCATCCAGCTGCCGGAAATGCCCGCGCTGCCGACGATCGATCTGACGGCGCTGATGCAGCCACTCACCGAGCTGGCCTCCGCGTTCGGCACCGGTGCGCTCGGCAGTACCGGCGCGACCTCGGGCACCGGTACGTCGAGCAATCCCGCTGAGGCACTGACGAATATCTCCTCGGTGCTCGAGACCGTGATGTCGCTCGGCTCGACCGCGCTACAGACGGTGATGCAGCTGTGGCAGAGCGCCGCGGCGACGGAGGCGACCACCAAGGCGACCGCGGCGCAGTCCGACGGCGCCAAGCTCGCCACCCAGAGCACCCAGGAGAAGGCGGTGCTCGCCCAGGCGGCGGGCAATGTCGCGGTCGGCGGCGCGAAGCTGGCCGCGGTGATCGCCCGGTACTCGGCCACCCTGGCGCTCGCTCCGCTCTACGTGCTCACACCGGGTGGTCAGGCGGTGCTGATCGCGGCGACCATGGAGGCGATGGCGGAGGGTCTGGCGATCACGGCCGAGACCAAGGCCGAGATGGTGGCGCGCAGCGGCGAGATGGTGCAGGCGGGTGAGAAGGTCGAGGTGACCAACGCACCGTCCGGCGTCGACGCGGGCAGCGAGTCGCTGAGCCAGCTGATGAGCCTGATCACGCCGTTGATCAGTACCGCGAGCACCGCGGTCTCCTCGCTCGGTTCGCTTGCCGAACAGGTGAGTTCGCTGTCGACCAGTACCACCGGCTCGACGACCACCGGTACCGAGATCTCCGCGACCGGTGAGGAATCCGCCGAGGAGCTGGCCGCCGCGAGTGGCGGTGGCGGCGGAGGCGGTGCGATCGGTGGGGTCGGTGCGATCGGCGGCGTCGGGTCGTCGTCGTCACCACTGAGTCCGTGGCAGGGCGGTCGCGCCAGTGGTCTGTCCACTGTGGGTGCCACCGGTGCGGTCGGCGGCGCGGGCGGCACCACCTCCGGCGGCGCGAACACGACCACGGCATCGGCAGGCGGCTCGTCGCCGGGAATGATGCCGATGGGCGGTGCCGGCGCGGGCATGCCGATGGCGCGCGCGGTGGAGGGCGGCGGCAATGAGGCCGTGCACTCGCAGCTGGTCACCGGAAACCACGGCGACGAAGTCGTCGGCCAGATCGCGGGGGTGGCGACCCCGGTCGTCGGCGCCGCCGAACCGGTGGTCACCGATGCTCCGCCGGACAAAGAACTCTCACTGTGACGCGGCACGACCATGACAGGAGTGGCAGATGAGTAACACCTTCGAATTCGATTCGGCCGCGGCGAGCAAAGCCGCGGCAGCGCTGGACGGCATCGCCGACCGGCTCACCACCGAACTGACCGCCGTGGCACCGGCGCTGCACGTGGCACCGGCCGGTACCGAGGAGGTGTCGGTGCGCGCCGCGAACACGGCCAACGGCGTCGCCGACGACTACCTGACCGGCGCCGAGGCGGGTGCGCACGAGATGAACAAGCTCGCCGCCACCTTGCGCGCGCAGGTGAGCGAGTTCGACCAGATGGAAACCGACAACACCAGCGGCTTCAACGGATAATGATCGAACCACCGCAGCCCGGCTTCACCGGAGTGGTGTGGGAGGCGCGCGAGCCAGACAAGCTCGCCACCGACCTCACCGCCGGTGCCGGACCGATGCCGATGGCCGACGCGGCCGCCGCCTGGACGCGGCTCGCCGCGGCCTTCGGCGCGGCCGTGCTCGACTACGAGCAGGTGCTGCAGACCTTGCGTGGTTCCTGGAAGTCCGGGAGCAGCGAGCTCGTGTGGGAACGGATCTCGACGCTGCGCGAGTGGTTGCTCGAGACCGCGGCGGCCGCTACCGCCAACGCGGCCAGGATGCAAGCCCAGGTCCTCGCCTACGAGGTGGCGGCCATCGCCATGCCCAATACCGCCGACATCGCCGCGATCACGGCGATGCAGCAGGCACTGGAACAGGTCGGCGCCGCCCTCGGTGCGCCGATCAAGGCCATCGCGGCGCAGACCGACGCCGATGCCGACATGGCCAAAGCCGTTGCCTCCCGGGTGATGCGCAGCTACGAGGCGGCCACCGAACCGCTGGCGACGCCGTGGTTGCACGCACCGCCACCGCCGATCGCCCCGGAAGCCGCGCTCACCGGCGAGAAGTCGGGTCAGAGCGCGTCGCCGACGCCGAGCGCCGGGGCGATGCCCGGGATCGGCGCGATCGGCCTCGGCGCGCTGCCGTCGATGCCGACTCCGGTCCAAACCGCGTACCGCGCACCGACTTTCGTTCAGCCAGCGACCACGGTCGGAACCACGGCACAGGCGGCGCCGGTCACCACCACCCCGGCCGGGCAGTCGGCGCCGCTCGTCCCCGGCGCGATGGCGCAAGGCGGCGGCCAGGACTCGGCTGCCCGCTTCCCGCGCGCGGGCCTGGCCTACGAGGAGTCCGACCAGCTGGTCGCCGAAGGCGAGATCCAGGCCGCGCCCGCGGTGCTCGGCGTCGCCGAGCGCGCCGCCGCGCAGACCGGCGGCACCGCCACCGCGGAGGGACGGCCATGACCACGCTCACCAACGACGCGCTGCTCGCCGTCGCCGACCGGCTCGGTGTGCAGACCCTGCCGCTGGTGCTCGCCGTCGGCCCGCAGCAGGACACCTTCGACGCCTGGCGCGCGGCCCGCGACGCCGCGGTCACCGAACTCACGGCCACCGGTATCTTCGACAGCTACGGCGATGTCGAACCCGAGTTGGCGGGCGCGCTGCACACCCTGGCCCAACCCGACGCCGAACTCGTCGCCCGTGGCTACGGTGACGACGGCAGGCGGCGAATCTGCCTGGCCCGCCGTGGTTCCGGCCACGCCAGCGCGGTACGCACCGGCGAGACCTTCGAGATCGCCACCGATGCCATCGACGGATCCGACCGCGAACTCGCCCGCCTGCTACTGGCCGCGCTGCCGACCTGCGCGCCCGCCGAAGTAGCGCCGGTGAGCGTCGCTGCCGACGACCTGGCGGCGCGCCTCGACGCGGCCGACACAACTTCCCAGTACGTGGACGCGATGTATGCGCTCGGTATCGACGCGCACCAGGCGACCGTGCTCGGCGCGGCCTTCGGCACCTGCCATGGCTACACCGAGATCGTCGCCGTAGTCCACCACGACGGGCTGACCACCCGAGCCCCTGGCGCGGTCGCGGTGTACGACACCGCGCGCGGCCGGATCGTCGTAGCGCCGATGACGGCGCCCGACGGGCAGGTGTGGTCGACCATCACGCCGGGCACCGATCACCGCCTCACGCAGGCGATCGGTGCGCTCCTCGAGGGGCTTCCCGGTGGGGGGTGGCGGCCAGATTAAGCCATCTCTCGTTTCAACCATCAAGTAGGAAAGGTTCGGCACATGCCCCCTCAGGGACCAGTAGGTGTAGAAGCAGGCGGCGTAGACGGCGTCGTCTCCAAGCTCGAAAGCAGCATCGGCAACCTCCGCACGTCGGTCGGGCAGATCGATGACGCCGCCCAGGCCGTGCTCCGCGGCTGGAAGGGTGACGCCTCCGACGAGTTCGTGAAGGTCGCCCAGGCCTGGCACGACGAGTCCGATGCACTGAACAAGAAGTTCGACCGGCTCACCGAAGCGGTCAGCTCCGGCAAGTCCACCCTGGTGAACATGGACGGCCAAGGCCTGTCCGGTGGCGGTTCCACCGGCGGTGGCGGCGGCTACACCAACCTCTGACCGCGATTCAGACACGAACAGGAACTGAGCTATGACCATTCTTTATGATCCCGCGGCGATGAACGAGCTGTTCAGCGACCTGCAGACCTACGGTGGGAAGATGAAGGGCGAAATCGACGAACTCGAGGGCGCCGCTTCGGATTTCCGCAACAACCTGCAGGGTGACCAGGCGATCTCGACCTTCGACACCGCACACAAGAACGTCACCACCGAGCTGACCGACACGCTCGACAAGCTCGACAAGCTCGCCGCTCAGGTCGAGTCCGCGCTGAACCGCGCGCTCGAGGCCGACGGCAAGGTCGGCGACGGTTTCGCTGATTTCTAGGAGCTGAGTTATTGGAGCGCTGGCGCGCTCGAGCGCGGCCCCTGAGGGGCCACCCGAAAAACGGGGCGGGACTCGTGCCTTCGGCACTTTGTCC
>NZ_JBHVTK010000006.1:0-544669 GCF_042884695.1 Nocardia sp. NPDC058114
TCGACACACGCACCACAGGTCGTGCACGACCACAACACCTCGGGATCGATGATGCCGTGGACGTCCTCGCCACCGACCAGCGGACGATCCGCCTCCGCACGCGCGGCCTCGGAAATCTTGTCGGCACCATCGAGCAGATAGGGCGCCTTGGCATAGGTGTGATCACGCAGCGAAGTGATGAGCAGCTTGGGGGACAACGGCTTTCCGGTGTTCCAAGCGGGGCACTGTGACTGGCAGCGACCGCACTCGGTGCAGGTGGTGAAGTCGAGCAAGCCCTTCCAGGTGAAGTCTTCGACCTTGCCGACGCCGAGCGTGTCGACGTCGGGGTCGGCGGTCTCCAGGTCGAGGACGCCGCCGCCGGACATCATGGGCTTGGCCGCGCCGAGCGCGACGCCACCGTCGCCTTCGCGCTTGAAATAGATGTTGAAGAAGGCCGAAATCCGGTGCCAGGCAACACCCCAGGTGAGGTGGCGGCCGATCAGATAGAGGAACGCCGCCCCGGCCAGCATCTTGATGAACGCGAAGAGCGAGATCATCAGTGGGTCGGCAGGAATCAGCCGCGCGATCTGCATGGTGAACAGGTCACTCGACGCGTGTCCACCACCGTAAGTGGCGATCTTGCCCGCCTTGAGCAGGACGTCACCGAGGCCGTGGATGAGCACGATCGTCTCGATGGCGTACGCGGCAACGAGATTCGACCCGCTGAACCGGGAGAGGCGCTCGGGCCGGCGGGGGTGGTTGCGCTGCCGGATGGTGATCAGCACCAGGATTCCGATCACTGTGGCGAGACCGAGGATTTCCTCCAGCAGGTGGTAGCCGAACGTGTCGCCGATGATCGGCCAGCCGAACTCCGGGTCGAAGGTCTGTCCGTAGGACTCGAAGTAGAACACCATGCCGAGCAGGAACCCGACCATCACGAGCCAGTGGGCCCAACCGACAGTCCGGAACTTGTTCATTCTCGTGTGCGCGAGAACCTCGACGACGACGGTCTTCGTCCGTGGCAGCACGGGGCCGATCCGTGACCGGTCGGGCTGACCGCTGCGGAGAACGCGAATCATCCGGGACAGGCCGAGAGCCAGTGACCCCCAGCAGATCGCGGTGATGATGACGCCGATGACGCCGAGTGTGATCGTCACAGTGCTCACAGTGTTGCCCCCTGTCCCCGCTGACCTGCAACACAAGTATGTTACTGGCCAGTAACTTGATGTCTGGTGCCAAATTAGCACCGATTCGGCAGCGGCGAAAGCCCCGGGCAACCAGATTCGGTGCAGCGCTGCGGACTTGGGAACCTGCCTGCGATCCCACCCGAAATTGCCATGTGCGCCGCTCGGATTTCGTTGGCAGGATCGAGTGGTCCAACGAACCGAGACGGAGGGAAACCGATGACAATCCTGGTTACCGGGGCGACGGCCAATATCGGGCGCATGGTCGTGGATCAGCTGATCGCGCGCGGTGTGACCGACATTCGCGCGCTGACCATCAACCCCACCAAGGCGGCGCTGCCCGCCGGCGTTCAGGTGGCGCGGGGGCATCTGGGGCGACCGGCCGGCTTGCCCGCGGCGTTCGAGGGTGTCGACCGGATGTATCTCGCACCTTCGCCGGACAATGTCACCGAGGTCCTCGAGCTGGCGCGGGCAGCCGGGGTGCGGCACGTCGTGGATCTGTCGGGCGAGCCCGAAAGCTGGTGGGGCAGTGTGTGTAACGCCGTCGAGGGCAGCGGCTTGGCCTGGACTCATCTGTGGCCCGCCGACTTCATGGAGAACACCCTGACGTGGTCTCAGCAGATCCGTGACACCGGTGCTGTTCACGAGCCGCACCCCGGCACCGCCAGTGCTCCCATCGCCATGAACGACATCGCCGCCGTAGCCGCGACCGCCCTGCTGGAGGACGGTCACCTCGGCCGCGCGCACTCCCTCGCGGGCCCGCAGGTCCTCACCCGCGCGAACCTGGTCGCGCACCTCTCCGATGCCCTCGACCGCGAGATCACCTTCCGCACCTCCACCCGCGAGGAGACCATCACCGCGCTGCACCCCACCATGGGCGACAACTCGGCCTGGTATGTCGACAACGTCCTGCTCGATTTCGCCCCGCCGCCGGAATCCCTGCCCACCACCAGTGTCGAAGACATCACCGGCCACCCCGCCACCACGTTCGATCGATGGGCGCACGCGAACGCCGCCCGGTTTCTCGCCGACTGACACACCCCGGGCCGCGGCGGCCATCGGGGAAACCGGTCACGGAAACGATGCGGAGGCGCCGGACGGGGTGCACACTGGTCGGGTATCCGATTGCGGCGCTTGGTTTTCCGGGAGGGGGTCCGGTGAGCACTGTCCTTCTCGCCGTACACGACGCTGTGGGTCCCGTGCTCGCACAGGCTCCGACGCTCGAGCCGCCGCCGGAATCCGCGAGAATTTTGCAACTCGTGCGCTACCTGTCGTGGCTCGCGCTCCTGCTGGTCCCGGTGCTCGTGATCATCGTCGTCCTCGTGATCGTGCGGGTGACGCGGTCACGCCGCACCGAGCCGAGCCGGCACCCGCGCCCGGCACCGCCGCCGGTCGCGGCTCCCCCTGTCGTGGCGCCGCCGAGCTCCGCGACACCGCCGGCGCCACGTCCGCTTCGAGGTGGATGGCATCGGATAGCCGATTCGTCGAGCCCCGATCGATCGAGTGCCATGCCAGACCTTCCGCTGCCGGGGGCGGATGGCTGGCCACCGCCGGACCCGACGGTGTGGGGACGCCCCGAGCAGAGATGATCGCGCGGGAATATTTCTTGCCTCGCGGTAGGAAATGTTGTCGGAGACAAGGAATCCGGGGGCCCTGAGGGAATTCGACCAAATCTTGTGCGGTCGGTTCCCGAGGGCCGGGGGAAATGTCATTATGTGGGCATTTCGGGTGGCATCCAGGGGTTCGGCGGTAGGTCTGTGGGAAAAATATTGGCGCCAATAGGTCGTCTGGTAGCGGCGGTCGTTCTGATTGTCGCGGCGATTATCGCGCTGCACGGGCGTTTACCTGGGACCGTTGTTCCCAGTGAAACCGGTGGGACTTCGCCGGTCGCTGTCGCGTTGATGCCGGTCTTGCTGCTGGTATCGGTGGTGATCTTGCTCGCGGGCGTCATCGTCAGTCAGCATCGGCTGCCGTTGGCGATGCCCGCGGTCGAACACGGTCTCCGGGTTCGTCTGTCGTTCACGCGGTTCGCGGTGCTGGCCCCGATCGCGCTCAGTACCGTCGCGCTGACGTTCGCGGTCGGTATCACCATGCTGTTCGTCTTGCCCGGCGCGCGGCGTCAGCCGACACCGGTCGCCTCGGTGACACCGGCGCAAGCGGGACAGCCCGGTGTGCCCGCCGCTGTCGATGTGCAGGTGGTCGATTCGGCGGTCGACTCGTCGCGTCTGAGCGGGATGGCGTTGGTGGGAGCCGCGGGCCTGGCGATCGCGCTGATCGGCATCGCGGTGGCCGGTCTCGTCGGCGTCACCGTCGCAGGCCGGGCGCCGCTGGTCGACAGCGTGGAACTGACCGAGGAGCAGGTCTCGACGACGGTCGACTCGCTGACCAGGGCCGCCGAGATGGGACTGGCGGCGATGAACGCGCCAGGTCAGGATCCGCGGACCGCGGTGATCGCCTGCTATGTGGCCATGGAGGCCGGGTTGGCCGCGGATCGTGCCGCGGCGCCGTTGATCTCGGATACGCCGAGGGAAGTGCTGGAGCGGGCTTTCGACAGCGGCGTGCTGCACGACGACGGCGCACACGAGCTGGTCGCGCTGTTCGAGGAAGCCAGGTTCAGTCCGCACGCGATGCTGGGCTGGCAGCGTATCCGGGCCGAACAGCTACTGCGCCTGGTTCTCGCCGACCTTCAGTCCCGCGACGAGGTGCCGGTGTGAGCCCAGTGCTAGTCGCGGCCCCGCATCTCGCCGTACAGCCAGGTGCCGATCATCCGCGCGGTCATGGCGATGGCGGCGGCGCGGTCGCCGTCGGCCACGTCGTCGGCCGAAGCGCGCACGACCGCGGCGAATCCGGTGTTGACCAGAACCCAGGACATCATGTCGTTGTCACGGTCGTCGCCGGGCCCGACGAACTGGATCACGATGAGCTTGACCAGCATTCGCAATCGCGGCTCGAATTCGGGTAACCCGCTGCTGTAGAACTGCACACTGCCGACGAGCGCGCGAACCAGATCCGACTTCGCGATCAGCACCTCGGCGAAGACATCGAGTATCTCGGAGGCGATGGCGACAAAGTCGTCGCTGCTCCTGGGCGACGTCGCCACGGGCAGGCTGAATACCCGCTGGGTGAACTCCTGCTCGACATCGGCGATGAGCCGATCGAGGAGTTCGTCGACGAGAAACGACCGCTCCGGAAAGTAGCGGTACAGCGTTCCGATACTGACGTGCGCCTGCGCCGCGATGACATTGGTGGAGGTGTTGTCGATTCCCCGCTGCCCGAACAGTTCGGCGGCGGTGTCGAGAATGTGTTCCCGGGTCGCCTTCGCCCGCTCCTGCTTCGGCCGGATCCGCCGGTCGACGGGTTTCGGTGGCATCGGTATTCCTTTCGGCGGCCATCTGCTGCACTGATTCTCGTGGAAATATTCCGAAAGGTGGTCCGCATTGCGCGGAATAATATTTCCTGTGCGCGGCCATGGGGTTCCGCGACAGTGAATGGTGAGGTGCACACACCTGACCGGAAGCGATTTCCGTGCCGGTTGTTCCGGCATACGTTCGGGACGGCTTACGAGCCGATTCCTTTTTCGCATTCGGAAAGGCAGACCTTGCATGACCATTACTCGTGGCCGCACACGCTCGGTGCGTGCGGCAATACTGATGGGCGTCAGCGTTGTTGCTGTCGCCCTCTCCGGGGCGGGGGCGGCGGCTGACCCGGCGTCCGAACCCACCGAACAGCAGCTGGCCGAAATCATCCACCAGGGCCGCGATGTGGCCTGGGGTACCGACGGCGGGCTCGGCGGCACGGGGTCGGCCTGTACCTCCGGTAGCGGTGCGGGCTCGGGTAACGGCTCCGGCGACTGCCTCGGTGGTTCCGGCTCCAGCTCGGGCTCCTCGGGCGGCTACTCCTCCGACCCGGGCGCTATCGGCCCCGCGTCGACGGCGTTCCTGCCCGCGTTCGGCTACGGACTGCTCAATCCCGACGCGGGTGCTCCCGGCACCAACGATTGGAACTGCAAGCCGACCGCGCAGCATCCGCGCCCGGTGGTGTTGTTGCACGGCACCTGGATGAATGCCTACAACGGTTACGCCTACATGGGCCAGCCCATCAAGGACGCCGGCTACTGCACGTTCACGTTCAACTACGGCCGTTCCAACATCGTCGAGGGCGGCGGCCTCGGTTCGTTCCTGCCCGGTGTCATGGGCACCGGCTACATCCAGGATTCGGCCAAGCAGACCGCGGCGTTCGTGGACCGGGTCCTCGCGGCCACCGGTTCCGACGAGGTCGACATCATCGCGCACTCCCAAGGTGGGTCGATGGCGAACTGGTACACCAAGTACGAGGGCGGCGCGGCCAAGGTCAACAAGCTGATCACCTTCGGCGCCACCCACCACGGCACCAGCCTCGACGGCATCGGCGCCCTGGGTCGCATGGTCAACAACCTGGGTATCGATGTGCTGGGTCCGATCGAGATCTTCGTCGGCCACGCCGGTATCCAGCAGACCGTCGGTTCGGATTTCGTCAAGACGCTCAACGCCAACGGTGACACCGTTCCCGGTGTCGATTACACCGTGGTCGGCACGCGCTACGACGAGGTGACGAACCCGTACGAGCTGACGTTCCTCGACCAGGGCCCCGGCTCGACGGTCAACAACGTTGTGCTGCAGGAAGGGTGCGAGCAGGACATCTCCGATCACCTGACGATGATGTACTCGCCGCGTGCTTTGTCGATCGCGCTGCGCGCGCTCGATCCGGTGCAGAACCCGAATCTGACCTGCACGTTCAATCCGTGGCTGATCGGGGGTGGTGGCTCCCTGTAGACGAGCGGACGATTCGGGTGCATCGCGGCACGGCTTGGCCGCGATGCACCCGATTTTCGTGTGTTCAGGGGACGAGCAGCGCGGCGGCGCGTTCCCAATAGGTGTGCATGTCCTGCTCCCAGTAGCCCCATGAATGCGTGCCCGCCGGGCGGAAATCGAAGGTCGCCGGGATATCCAGGGCGGCCAGGCGATCGCGCAGCAACGCGGTGCACACCACGGTGATCCCGTCGAGCACGCCGCCGATGAGCAGCTGATCGAGCAGTTTCACCGGATTGCGCTGAATACCAGGGCCGTTCAAGGTGTCCAGCGGGCCGGGCAGGCCGTTGCCGGTGCTCACATACACCTGAACTCCGCGTAGTTTCTCGGCATTGAGGGCGGCGTCATTGGCCGTCCAGGCCGGATCGGTGGGTGGTCCCCACATGTTGAGCGGGTTACCGCGGCGTGCGGTGACGATCGAGGCCACCATCGCCTGTCCGGCCGGGTTGCTGGTCTGGATGCAGCCGCTGAACGAGCCGACCATCTGAAACCGCTGCGGTGCTTGCTGTGCCATCCGGAAGACCGCCGAGCTGGCCATCGACAGTCCGGCGACGGCGTCGCGGCCGGTGCCGTGGAAGGCCGAATCGATGATCGGCGGCAGTTCGGTGGTGAGGAAGGTCAGCCAGCGGTTACGTCCGGTACCGGGATCGTCGGCCTGCCAGTCGGTGTAGAAGGTGCCCGCACCGCCGATCGGCATCACGATGTTCGCCTGTTTCGCGGCGAAGAAGTCGAGGGCGTCGGTCTTGGTGAACCAGTTGCTGCCCTCGCGCCAGTCGGGGGTGTCGGTGCCACCGTCGACGCCGTTGATCAGATACAGCGAGCCGGCGGGCGCCTCGGGGTCGGCGGCGGGAATGACCGCGACGGTGACCGGTCGATTCATCGCCGCGGAGTGCACGGTCACATCGATCACCTTGCCCGGCCCGTTCGCCGCGGCCGCGACGGCGTAGGAGCCGTTCGGTGCGGGCAGCGCCGCCGCCATGGCACGGGCGGCCACCAGGTCCGGGGCCGCCTGCGCCGTCGCGACGACGGGCAGGCCCGCGGCGGCGACCGCCACCGTGAGCGCGAGCCGTCGCACCATCGAATTGCGCACTGTCTTGTCTCCGTTCACTGCTGCGTCGTTATCGCCCATGCCGACTCGTTCCGTCGACCAGGCGCAGTTCCTTGGCGTCGGGCCACAGCGCCGACCACGGTTCGCTCGGGCCGCCGCACAGCCACAGCGCGACGCCGCGGTTCACGCCGGGAAAGCCGAGGGGCTCGTCGACGCGGGTCAGCAGCGTCGTCTGCGTGAAACGGGTACGCAGCGCGGTGTCGGGACCGTCGACCCCGAGGTAGAGCACCGTGGTCGCGGTGTCGGGTGGGGCGCCGAAGTAGCCATAGCCGCGGTTCGGACTGAACACCGCGGGAAGACCGGCGGCAGGCCCGAATTCCTCGAGTGCCGCTGCCTGCCAATAGTTCTGGGTCACGATCACCACACCCTCGCGCTGCCGCGGCGGTATCCGGTGATAGGTCTCGGCAACCGCGGTGACCAGGTCGTCCCAACCGCTCGGACCGAAAAGCACACTGCGCGAGTGGATCTGGGAATAGTCGGTCGTCGACTGCCGCAACGCCGACTCCGGTAGGGGCAGCGCGACGACGAGCGCGACGCAGATCGCGGTAGCCAGCGTGCCGAAGCCACCGCCGATGATCGCGCCGCGTCGCGTGATACCCCGGTCCGCCAGATACACCGCGCCCGCGGCGAACAGCCCGGGGAAAGCACCGGCCACGAAGTAGGGGCGCAGGCCCGCCAGCACGACCGCGCCCAGCCCGATCGCGATCATCGGGATCAGGAAGTAATACGGACGGAACCGCTGCGCGCGCAGCCCGGCCCACATGCCGGCGAGCAACAGCAGACCGGCTGCTCCGGTGACCTGAATCATCGTCCACGGCGCCGCGAGAACCCCGGCGGTGGCGAGCTGCTCATCGCGCACAATCGCGCCCATCGCCAGCTGTGGCCAGCCATTGCTGTGCTGCCACCACAGAATCGGGACCGCCGACCCCGCGAGCAGAGCCGAGCCGAGCCACCACGCGGGCCTGCGCAGCATCTCCCGCGGCCCGAACACGGCCACGCCGAGCGCGAGCACCGCCCAGATGATCGGAATCAGCCACTTGACCTGGAAGTCGACGGCGGCGACGAACCCCGCCGCGACCAACAGGTAGTCCTCGCGAGTGCGCACCCAGCGGATCAGCAGCCACGCGAGCACCGCCGTCAAGGTGATGTCGAGGGCGAAGGTGCTCAGCATCGCCGATTGCATCACCGCCATCGGGGTGGTCGCGTAGGCGAGCGCGGCGACGGTCTGGGGGAGTCGGCCGCCGCCGAACTCCCTGGCCATCACCGCGCTGAGCACGATGGCCAGCACTGTGAACAGCAGCGCGGGTACCCGCAGTGCCACCGTGGATCCCGGTGCGAGGTGGTCCGACAGTGCCGCCAGCAGCGGAACCAGCGGGCCCTGATCGGCATAGCTCACCGACGGATGCCGTCCGGCCGCGAGGAAATACAGTTCGTCACCGCCGATCCGATAGCGGTCGATCCTGGCGAGGAACAGGATGGCGGCCACGGCGGCGACGATCGATACCTCGCGCCACGCGAAGGCGGGCAGCGTGCGGAGGGGGGCGGCGGGCACCTCGACGGTGCCGCTCCGGACGTTCATGGTGGTACTCCGCGGGTTCAGTCCCGGTCGCCGCGGACTGGCGTCGGAGCAGCTCCGGAAGGTGTCGGGTGGGCGAGGGTCTGGTGTTGCGGCGCGGGCCGCAGGCGTTCGAGCCACGCCGGCGCCCACCAGCAGGCGTCGCCGAGCAGCCGCATGGACGCGGGCACCAGCAGCATCCGCAGAATGGTGGCGTCGATGAACAGTGCGGTCACCATGCCGAAGGCGATGTACTGCATCATCAGCAGATCCGACAGTGCGAACGCGCCGGTGACCACCAGCAGGATCACCGCGGCCGCGGTGATGATGCGGCCCGTCCGGGCGATACCCGCCTGCACGGCTTCGGTGGTGGAAGCGCCCGCGGCCCTGGCTTCGACGATGCGTGACAGCAGGAATACCTCGTAGTCGGTCGAGAGCCCGTAGACCACCGACACGATCACGACCAGGACCAGCGACATGATCGGTTGCGGGGTGAAGCCGAACACCCCCGCGCCGTGCCCGTCGATGAAGACCCAGGTGAGCACGCCCAGTGTGGCGCCGAGCCCGAGCAGATTCAGCACGGCTGCTTTGAGCGGCAGCACCAGCGAACCGAACGTCAGCGCCAGCAGTAGCGTGCTGGCCAGGAAGACGGACAGGACCATCAGCGGCATCCGCTCGACCAGCGCGTCGATGCTGTCCTTCTCCACGGCGGGCTGCCCACCGACCATCAGCGTCGTGCCGGGCGGTAACGGCATCGAGCGCAGGTAGTCGATGGTCGCCTCGGCATCGCCGGATCCGGCGAGCACGGTCTGGGTGGTGAGGACCTGGGGCTGGAATGGCGACTGCATCGGTTCGGCGAACGGCGCGGCCAGGCCGGGGGCGTGGTTGGCGTCGGCGCGCACGGTATCGGCGGTGGTGGGGTCGAAGGTGACGATGACCAGGTCGATCGGGTCGATCTGGCGCAATGGGAACAGTTCGTCGAAGTGCTGCTGGGCCAGGCGCGTCGGATGCGACGGCGGGAGAAACCGCTCGTTGATGGAACCGAAGGCCAGATTCTGGATCGGGACGATGAGCAGCAGCAGACCGAGGCAGATCGGAACGGCCACCACCAGTGGACGTTTCATGACTCCCGCGGCGAATCGGCCCCAGCCGTTGCCGGGAACACGATCTCTCGCGACCGGTTTACGGAACCAGTCGACGCCGAGCCAGTCGACGCGCCTGCCCAGCACGGCCAGCATCGCGGGGAGAAGGGTGATCGAGGTCAGTGCGGCCAGGGAGATGGTGATGATCGCGCCGTAGGCGAACGACCGCAGGAAGCCCTGCGGGAACACCAGAATCCCGGCTGCCGCGACCACCACGATCAAGGCGGAGAACAACACAGTGCGTCCCGCCGTGGTCACCGAGCGACGGACCGCATCGTCGACAGCGTGTCCGTCGGCGAGTTCCTCGCGGAACCGGCTGAGCACGAACAGTCCGTAGTCGATCGCCAGGCCGAGCCCGATCATCGAAACGACCGGGGAGACGAAGGAGTTCACCTCGGTGACCGCGGTGAGGCAGCGCAGCAGTCCCCACGCGCCGAGCATGGTGAGTCCGCCGACGATCAGCGGCAGCGCCGCGGCGACGACGCCGCCGAACAGGAAGAACAGCAGGATCGCGACCGCGGGGACGGCGAACAACTCCACCCGGCGCTGATCCTGAACCATGGTGTCGTTCAACGCGAGTGCGACCGGTTGTCCGCCGGCGAGTTCGACCTCGACTCCGGGGATCACGAACTCCTCGGCGATCTTGCGGTAATTGCGGCCCTGTTCGGTGGGGTCGAGGCCGCTGACCGCGACCGAGGCGAACGCGTAGTCACGGTCGGGGGATCCGAAGACCTCGGGAATCGCCACGCCGGTATCAGTCGGCCAATACGCGCCGTTGACGCGGTCGATCTCGTTCGGGAACCGCTGCGGCAGAGTGTTCAGGCCCGCCACGACCGTCGCGGCGAAAGCCGGATCGTCGATGGTGGTGCCTTCGGGCGCCCGCACCAGCAGGAGCACGTCGCTGCTGTGATCACGGCCGAACGCGTTGTCGCGCACGTGTGCCGCGCGCACCGATTCCGAGGACGGATCGTCGAAGCCCTTCGAACTGAGATCCGCGCCGAGTCCGAGCCCGTAGGTGCCCAGTGCCAGTAATCCGGTCACCATTATCAAGATCACCAGATATCGCCGCCGCACGACGGTGTCTGCCCATTGTGTCAACTCGGCGAACACATTCGCCTCCCAACTGCTCGCGATGTGGTCGAACTTGTCAGGAGTCGCCTGCCTTTTCGGTCGCTACCGCGCAATGTTGCGGCCGGTCACAACGATTCTCGGAATGCTGTTGTGAGCCATGACTTCGCGCGCTGGGCCCGATCACAGGAGACCGCGCGATTACCCGTCCGAAATTCCAGAGGTCGGTAATCGCCACGATCGCCGCGGGGGTGGGCTTCTACGTTGACACCAACGGTCACATGCCACAGGCCGGTCGAGCCGGAGGAAATTTCGTGTCGGATATTGCCATTGTCGGAATCGGATGTCGGTTCGCGGGCGGAATCGATTCCCCGGAATCGTTCTGGGACTTTATCGTCGACAAGCGCGACGGCGTCGTGGAGATGCCCGCCGATCGCTGGGATTGGCGCCGCTACTACGACCCCGAACCGCGAACCCCGGGGCGCAGCTACACCAAACACGGCGCCTTCATGACCAACGATCCGTGGGAGTTCGATCCCGACTTCTTCGGGATCTCACCGCGCGAGGCCACGGTGCTCGACCCGCAGCAACGGTTGATGCTCGAGGTGACCTGGGAGGCCCTCGACGATGCCGGGATCGCGGGGCGCTCGGCCGGCGCGCAGGTGGGGGTCTATGTGGGCGGCTTCGTCGTCGACCAGTCGGTGATCGGGGTGGTGGGCCCTGCCCTGTTCCACACCGACATGCACACCCCGGCCAGCGCCTCCTACACGATGCTGTCCAACCGCATCGCCTACGCGCTGAACCTGGTCGGTCCGGCGATCACCGTCGACACCGCGTGCTCGTCGTCGCTGGTGGCGCTGCACCTGGCCTGCCAGGCGCTGGAGAACGACGACTGCGAGGTCGCGCTGGCGGGCGGGGTCAATGTGATGCTGCAGCCGGAAACCTTCGTGCTCATGTGCAAAGGCGGCTTCCTGGCCACCGACGGCCGCTGCAAGTCCTTCGACGCGTCCGCCGACGGTTACGGTCGCGGCGAGGGCGCGGGCATGGTGGCGCTGAAGAAGCTCGAAGACGCTGTCCGCGACGGTGATCGCGTGTACGCGGTGATCAAGGCCACCGGGTCGAATCAGGACGGGCGAACGACCGCGATCACGGTGCCGAACGCCGACTCGCAGGAGGCGCTGGCCCGCACCGTGTGCGAACGCTCGGGCCTGGCGCCCGACGAGATCACGTACCTGGAGGCACACGGCACCGGCACACTGGTCGGCGATCCGGTCGAATTGCGCGCTCTCGGACGGGTTTTCGGTGCCGCGTCCGGGCGCACCGGCACCATCGGCGTCGGCTCGGTGAAAGCCACGATCGGTCACACCGAGGCCGCCGCGGGCGTGGCCAGCGTGATCAAAGCCGCACTGGCACTGCGACATCGCACGTTGCCGCCGCAGGGCTGGCTGAACGAGCCGAACCCCGACATCGCGTTCGACGAGCTGGGCTTGCACGTCCAGACCGAGGCGCAACCGCTGCCCGCCGACGCCGCGCCGATGTCGGTGGCGGTCAACGGGTTCGGGTACGGCGGCACCAATGCCCACGCGATCCTGCAGGAGTTCCGCGCGCCCGAATCGCCGACCGAACCGGCCCGTCACCTCGGCATTCTGCCCATCTCGGCCCGCAGTACGGGTGCCGCGCGTGCGTTGGCGGGCCGGTTCGCCGACCTGATCTCCGCGGGGGCCGACCCGGACCGGCTGGCCGAAGCGGCGTGGACCCGGATGGCGCACCACCCGTTCCGCACCGGTGTACTCCTCGACGGTTCCACCGACGACCTGGTCCGTGAACTGCACGAGTACGCCTCGGGTACCGGGCGCGACGCCGGCCGCACGGTGTCCTCCAGCGCCGCCGAGCCGGTATTCGTCTTCTCGGGCATGGGACCGCAGCACTGGAAGATGGCCCGCGGGTTGCTCGCCGCCGGTGGAGTGTTCGCCGAGACCGCCGAGCAGATCGACGCGGAATTTCGCGCGATCGCGGGCTGGTCGATCATCGAGGAACTGAGCAAGCCGGAGGACGAGTCCCGGGTGACCAGCACCGAGGTCGCGCAGCCCGCGAACTTCCTCGTCCAAGTGGGCCTGGTACGCGAGCTGGCCGGATACGGCATCGTCCCCGCGGCCATCGTCGGACACAGTGTGGGCGAGGTGTCGGCGGCGTACGTCAGCGGCATGCTGACACTGCGCGAAGCGGTGCGGGTGGCCTATCACCGAGCGCGACTGCAGGCCACGACCGCCGGAACCGGCGGGATGCTCGCTGTCGGCTTGACCAAGGAACAGGCCGACGCGCTTGTCGCCGACGATCCGCGCGTCGACATCGCCGCGATCAACAGCCCCACCTCCCTGACGCTGTCCGGCGACGTCGACCGACTCGACGAGATCGCCGAGAAGCTCACGGAGGACGGCATATTCGCGCGTCGGCTGCGGGTCGACGTGCCGTATCACAGTCGCCTGATGGATCCGATCCACGACGAACTGCGCACGGCGCTGGCCGATCTGGCGCCACAGGCGCCCACGGTGGCGCTGTACTCCTCGGTGACGGGGGAACTCGTCACCGACGGCGACTGGAACGCCGAGTACTGGTGGTCGAATGTCCGGCAGCCGGTGCGGTTCTTCGCCGCGATCGCGAGCTTGATCGCCGCGGGCAATCGGATCTTCCTCGAGGTCGGTCCCCATCCGGTGCTGTCGGGCAATATCCGCGAGGCCCTGGTCGACGCGGACGTGAACGGCACCACGGTGCCCACCCTCGACCGCGAGCAGTCCGATTCGCACAGCATCCGGCGCACCCTCATCGGTCTGCATGCCGCCGGGGTACTCGACCGTGAACTGCTGTTTCCCGCCGAGCGTGGCGTCACCGCGCACGTACCGTTGCCGCGCTATCCCTGGCAGCGCACCCGCCTGCACTCGGCGCTGCCACTGTTCGAGCAGGCCCGCCTCGGCACACCCGGCGGGCACGCGATGCTCGGCGACCCCGATGTGGAGGGCCGCCCCGAGTGGCTGTTGCAGGTGGGCACCGAACTGCTGCCGTGGCTGGCCGACCACGTCGTCAACGGCGTCAAGATCATGCCCGGCGCGGCCTACCTGGACGCCGCGCTGAGCGCCACCGCCGCGCGGATCGGCAGCAAACAGGTTGCGCTGGAGGGCGTTCGGTTCGTCGCGCCGCTGATCATGGGTGCCCCCGATGTGCCGTTGGTCGCGATGAGCGTCGAGGAGGCAAGCGGTCGCTTCATGATCAGATCGCGCAGCGCGACCGGAACGGCGTGGACGGTGCACTCGACCGGGCGCACCCTGACCGGCAGCCACGAACAGACCGAAGTCGCGTTGCCCACCATCGAGGTCGGTGTCGACGTCGACCCGGCGATGTTCTACGCGGGCCTGGCCTCGGCCGGGCTGCAATACGGTCCGACGTTCCAGCGGGTGAGCTCCGTGCGGGTGGGACGCGACGTGGTGCTGGCCACCGTCGACGGGAGCATCGCCGAAGGCTCGCGACATCTGGCGCATCCGGCCGTCGTCGACGCCGCGATGCAGTGCGCGGCCATGCTTTTCACCGACGAACGGATCAACGAGGGCGTGATGGTGCCCGTCGGGGTGAACGCGGTGCGGCTGCTCGCCGAACTCCCCGCGGAGATCACCGTCATCGCCCGCCGCGACCCCGGTGCCCGCCTGCGCGCCGATGTCGACCTGCTCGACCGGGACCGAAACCTGGTGGCGCGGTTGACCGGCCTGCAGATCGGTGCGCTCAAGCCCGGTGACAGCCCGCTGCACCGGATGGCCGACTTCTACTACACCGAGGTGCTCGAAGAGCGCGACCCGATCGACCCCGCGGCGCTGACCGAAGCCGGGTCGGTGTCCACCGTGATCGTCGCGCTCGGTGACAGCCTGCGCACCGCCGAACTGGCCGCCGCGATCCCGGGGTCGCGGGTGCAGCTCGTCGACCCGAACAGCGACGAACTGGAGTCGGAGCTCGTCGCGAATCTGGAGGCGGCGAAAGCCGACGAAACGCAGCGCACCCACGTCTGTGTGGTGGTCGGTGCGGGCACCGACGACGTCGCCGACCTGTGGACGCTCAAGCGCGTCGCGGTCGCGGTGTCGGAGTACGTCACCCCGACCGTGGAAGGCGCCCCGCCACAGATCAGCTTCGGCGACGGCAACGTCCACGCCACGCTGGTCACCGAATCCGCCTTCACGGTTCCCGGCAGCGATGTCGCACCGGACCCGCGCCAGGCCGCGCTCGCCGGTGGCCGCCGGGTGCTGCTCAACGAACAGACCCCGCTGCGCTGGCGGTTGGTCGACACCCAGCCCGGCACCACCGTCGCCGAACTCGTCGCCGAACTGGGTGTGCCCGGTGCCTTCACCCTCGACAACAGCGACGAGGTGCTGCTGCGCGACGGCAGGCGCTGGGCGCCGATGGTGACCAAGCCGCTGCCCGAGCGCATCGACGAGCTCGAGACGTCGCATCCGCTGGCCGATCCGGCGGCGAACTTCGAGCTGGACATGCCACGCACGCGGGTGCTCTCGCAGGTGGCGTGGCGTGAATGCCCACGTCCGGAGCCGGCCGCGGGCCAGATCGAGGTCGCGATGGCGGTGATCGGATTGAACTACAAGGATCCGCTCAAGGTCATCGGCCTGCTCGGCGAACGCGAACTCGCGCCGACGTATTTCGGCACCGTGCCCGGTATGGAGGGCATCGGCACCGTGGTTCGGGTCGGTGCCGAGGTCAGCGATGTCGCGGTCGGCGACAAGGTCGCGGTGGCGTCCAAGGGCATGATGCGCCGATTCGCCGTCGTCGATCGGGCGCTGGCGGTGATCGTGCCCGCCGACACCGATCCCGGCTACTGCACCAGCACCATCGCCTTCGGCACGGCCGAATACGCCCTGCACGACCTGGCCCGCCTCGAACCGGGCGAGACCGTGCTGATCCACGGTGCGGCGGGCGGCGTCGGCACCGCGGCCATCCAGGTGGCCAAGTCCATCGGCGCCCGCATCATCGGCACCGCGAGCTCGCCCGAGCGGCGCGAACACGTCCTGGCCATGGGTGCGGATTTCGCGGTGAACTCGCGTTCGCTCAATTTCGTCGACGATGTCCTCGCGCTGACCGGCGGCGCCGGTGCCGATGTGATCGTCAGCAGCGCACCCGGTGAGATCCTGCGCCAGAACTTCAACGCCGCAGCCGAATTCGGTCGCATCGTCGAGGTCGGCAAGGCCGACATCTACACCGGCGGGCTGCTGGAACTGGCCAACTTCGACAAGAACCTCGCCTACTACTCGATGGATCTGGACCGCCTGGTCGCGGTGCGCCCGCAACGGCTGTCGCGACTGCTGGAGCGGGTGTTCGAGAAGGTCACCGAAGGCGTCTACACCCCGCTGCCGTACCAGATGTTCGAGACACACGAGGTGAGTCAGGCGTTCGAGGAGACACTGCGGTCCTCGCGCGTCGGCCGGGTCGCCCTGCGGATGGACGATCCGCGCCCGCCCGTGCGGCCTTCGCTGCCGCCGCTCGACATCGACGGCGCCGGAAGCTATCTCATCACCGGTGGATTCGGTGGGTTCGGCATGGCGATCGGCCGCTGGCTGGCGCTGCGCGGTGCGCGCAGGCTGGTACTGGTCGGGCGCAGCGGCGCCGCCACCGAGACGGCGCGCCGCCAGCTCGAGGTGTGGCGCGCGGTAGGCATCGAGGTGATCGAAGAACACGCCGACGTCACCGATGCCGCCGCCGTCGCCGCGATCGTCGCCCGCGCGCACACCGAACAGCACCCGTTGCGCGCGGTGTTCCACGCCGCGGGCGCGGTGGCCGACAACCGTCTCGCCAGCATGGCGCGCGACGAGCTCGACCGGGTCTATCGCCCCAAAGTCCATGGCGCGCAGGTGATCCACCAGGCGGTAGCCGATGCGGGCATCACCCTCGACATGTTCGTGCTGTGTTCCTCGGGCGGCTCGATGTACGGGATCTACGGTCAATACAACTACTGCGCTGCCAACGTCGCCGTCGAAACACTGGCCCGGCGCTGGGCCGCCGCGGGGGAACGCGCACTGTGCATCGGCTGGGGACACCTGTCCGGCGCCTCGGGCGGCATGGCATCGGATGAAACCGCCGAAAAGTATCTGGACCTGGTGGGTTTCGGTCCGATCGACATGGCCGACGCCACCGCCTACCTCGAACAGACCCTGCGCCTCGGCGTGACGAACGCGGCGATCATTCCCACCGACTGGGCGAAACTGACCGGAACCTTCCCGCAGCTGGTACGCACCGGCCGCACCGCCGCCCTGGCGCAGTCCTCGGCCAAGGACACCTCCGAATTGGCCAAGCTCCGCGCCGAACTCGCCGCGATGGAGGAAGCCAAGCGCGGACCCGCCATCGCCCGCAAGATGGCCGACGAACTCGCGGTGGTCATGGGGGTTCCGGTCGAATCGATCGACATGACGGTGCCCGTGCCGGAGCTGGGGCTCGACTCGTTGATGGCGGTCGAACTGGGCGCGCGGGTCACCAAGACGCTCGGCATCGACCTGATGTCGATGCAGATGGGCCGCTCGTTCAGTTTGGAACAGGCGGGCCCGAAGGTCGCGGAGCTGATTCTGGCCTCCGAACCCGCTGTCACACCGCCACTTCCGGAGGTGACGCCCGGTGAATCCGCCCCGCGGATCGTCGACGTGCCCGACCAGTGGACCGTCGAGCGACCGGCGGAGGTCTCGATGGCGGGATCGCACTGATGGTCGACTTCGGCTTGATCGACGAATGGCGCCCGGCGCCCGGCCGGCTCGTGACCTGGTTCGCCTCGGCGGACTCGGTCGCGCGCGCGGCCAGGGCGCCGGTCCATCCGGCGCCGCCCTCGCTCCAGCAGGAGCAGTATCTGCGCCTGGCCGACCGGCACGCGGGCGCGGACTTCCGGTTCTCCGGCCTGTGCCTGGTCACCGCCGAGATCCCCACCGGTGACCTCGATCGCGACGCGATCACCCGGGCGATCCACGCATTCCTGCTGCGCCACGACACCTTTCGCACGTGGTTCGCTGTCGAAGCCGGTGGCACAGTGCGGCGTCATCTGGTGCCCGAGGCCGATGTCGAGTTCGTGCCGGTCGACTACGGCCACATCGACGATCCCGAGTCGATCTGCCGGCACGTGGAGAAGACGACACCGGGCCCGTTCCAGTGGGATTGCTTCACCTTCGGTGCCATCGAGCACGGCGATTCCACCACCGTGTACCTGGCCGTCGACCACCTGCACACCGACGGACTCGGGCAGTACCTGTCCGCGGCCGACTTCGCCCAGCTCTACGCCGCGCAGCTGTGGGACGAGGCCGAACCGCTCGCGCCCGCGGCGAGCTATCTCGACTACTGCCGCAACGAGCGGTTCTTCAGCGACCAGCAGAGCCTTTCCTCTCCCGGTGTGAAGAAATGGCTGGCGCTGTTGGGCGGCAACGACAACAAGCTTCCGGCCTTCCCGCTCGACCTCGGCAAGAAGACCGACGGATACCATCGCAGCGCCCACCGCAGCGTCGTGCTGTTCGACGACGACGAGGCCGATCGATTCGACGAGGTCTGCCGTGCCAACGGCGCCGAATTCGTCGGCGGTGTGTTCGCCGCGGCCGCACTGGCCGAACGCGAGCTGGTCGGATCGGACTACTACTTCGGCATGACCCCGGTGAGCACCAGGACCTCGGCGGCCGAGAACAATTCGGTGGGCTGGTACGTGACGCTCGTTCCGGTCGCGTTCCCGCTCGGCGAACGCACCACGGTCGCCCGCGCGCTCGCGCTCGCGCAGCGGGCCTACGACAGCGGACTCCTGCTGGCGCCCACCTCTTTTCACCGTGTTCTCGACCTGCTGCCCCCCGATTCCGAGATCAAGGCCGAGCCGGGGTGGGTCACCCCGATGATCTCGTTCATCGACGCCAGGGACTTCCTGGGCAACGAGCTGTTCGACAGCATGAACGCCGGGGTCTTCGCCAACCGGGCTGCCTCCGAGGAAGCACTCATCTGGATCAACCGGCTACCGGGCCGGACCTCGTTGAGCGTCATCTTCCCCGACACCGCGATCGCGCAGGAGTCGGTGCGCCGCTACCTGGCCACCATGAAGTCCGTATTCGGAGCCATCATCGACAGCGCCGCGGAGCACCCATGATCCGAGAAGAGTTCGTCCCGACCATCTTTCGCGACCCCGCCATTCCCGATGGCGAGAAGTCGAGATACCGCGTCGGCATCGTCGGCGAGCCCGGCGGCTTCGAGATAGCGCACGTCGTCGTGCACGATCGGGGCGGCTACCACACGACACTCGAGGCGAGCCCGGAAGAAAAGAGCGGCCGCGACCGTGAACTGGTGATGACCGTCGAGCAGCGCATAGGGCGTATCGACGGCCGACTGCACGCGGAAAGCTATCGCGCGCAGACCCGGTCGGGGTCGACGGTGGTTTCGCGCGAGGAAGTGAATTTCGTCGACACCGTGCACCTGCAGTTCGGTGGCCTGCCCGGACCGTTCCCGCCGAATGTGATGCCGATCGCCGGTGGGCTGACGATGTTGCGTGGACTGGACTTCGCCGACGGGCTGGTCGAAACGGTCGACGTCTGGCTCGCGGCGTCGGTGCACTGGCCACTGCTCGTCCGGGTGGAGAAGCAGGTCGTGTTCGCGGGACCGGCCGGGGTGTTCCCGTGTTGGCAGGTGCGGTTGCGGCCCGGCTTCGACCAGGTGAACGGGATGCTGGACAAGATGGTCGGCTCGGTCGTGCCGCCGTTCATCGCCCTGTTCGAGGTGGCGGCGCCGCACCGGATGGTGCAGTTGAGCTTTCCGACCCAGATGTCGATGTCGGCCCCGCGCGCCACGATGGAACTGGTGTCGTGAGCGACACCACCGGGGTCGCGAAGGCGCAGGTGCCCGAGCTCGGCGCGTGGCTGGCGTTCGGCGCCTGCCTGATCGCGGTGTTCATGCAGATGATCGACGTGACGATCGTGAACACCGCGCTGCCGAGTCTGACCGCCGACCTCGGTGCGTCCAGGTCGGCACAGCTGCTGGTGATCTCCGGGTACGCGCTGGCGTTCGCCTGCACCCTGCTCACCGCCGCGCGGATCGGTGCGATGGTCGGTCGGCGCACGATGTTCCTGGTGTCGGTGGTCGCCTTCACCGCGGCTTCGGTGTGGTGTGGATCGGCCGGTGGCCCTGCCGAACTCGTGCTCGCGCGGGTGGTCCAGGGTGCGGCGGGGGCGGGGATGGCCGCCCAGACGATCGCCATTCTCACCGCCGGTTTTCCGCGCGAGCGCCATCCCCTGGTTTTCGCGCTGTACGGGGGAGTGGCCGGATTCGCCGGGATGCTCGGACCCATCGTGGGCGGTGTGCTGCTCACCATCGATATCGGTGGGTGGGGGTGGCGGTCGGTCTTCCTGATCAACCTGCCGATCGGGCTGTTCGCGTTCGGATTGGCCTGGAAATTCCTGGACCGGAGCAGCCCGGCCGGTCGTCACCCACTCGATCTGGTCGGTGCCGCGCTGTCCGGGCTCGGCTTGTTCGCGCTGATCGGGGGCCTGGCTCAGATCCAGGAGCACGGGTGGCGGCTCGACCTGCTCGCCGTCACCGGTGCCGGGCTCGTGCTGACGGCGGTGTTCCTCGCCCAGCAGCGCACCCGCACCGCGCGCGGCGCCGACCCGCTCGTGCGGCTGGACCTGTTCGGCAACCACGGCTTCCGGATCGGCTCGGTGCTGGTCGGCGCGTTCTTCGGGCTGTTCACCGCGTTCGTGTTCGCCGCCTCGATCACCATGCAGGATGTGCTCGGCTACTCGCCGCTGCTCACCGGCATGGTGATGACCCTGTTCGCCCTCGGTGCGGGCGCCGGCGCCCTCGGTTCGCTGATTCTGGTGCCGCGCTGGGATATCTGGGCGCTGGCCGCCGGGATCGCCCTGTTCGGCGGATGTATCGGCGCGGGCGGGGTGTACCTGTATCTGGTCGACGGTGTAGCGAACGCGCTGCTCTGCGCGGGTCCGGTGTTCGCGGCCGGATTCGGTGTCGGCCTGTTCGGCGTGCAGTTGCAGCCGATGATGCTGTCCGGGTTGGACGCGAATCGGATGGCCGAGTCCTCCGGTGTGCTACCCACCATCGAACAGGTCGGCAACGCGGTCGGACTCGCGGTGCTGACCACAGTGTTCTTCGGTTCACACAGCCTCGGCGGCAGCATCATGATGATGGGCGCCATCGCCGCCGTGGCGCTGGTGCTGGCGGTGCTCACCTTGGCGATGCCCTCGCGCGAGCGTCGAGAACAGGCCGCGATCGGCGTTTCGTAGGGTTTTCGCTGGTCGTCGGCGTGCGGGTGCCGCTGGTTGTCGGACCTCGGTGTCAGACTCTGGCACGTGAGATGGGCGATAGCGGAGACGGGCGAGGGCGGCGCTCGGTTGTGTCCGCTCGATCAGGACGGTCACCCGGCGGGACCGGTGCTCGACGAGCCCTCGCTCGTCGAGGCGGTGCGCACCCGCCCGGACGTGCAGCGGTGGGTCTGGCGGTCCACGGCCGACATCTACCGTGCGTTGCTGGCAGCGGGCGTGTGGGTCGAACGGTGCTACGACGTCCAGGCGGCGGAGTCGCTGCTGATCGGCCACGAGGAAGGACAATCGGGGCAGGCGCGCTCACTGGCGGCGGGCTGGGCGCGGTTGCACAACCTGGCCGTTCCGCCGGATGCGCCGGTGCGGGCCGCCGAGACGCAGCCGTCGCTGTTCGAATCGGGTCCGGTGCCACTGCCGCCGGGGATCGACGAGTTCACCGCCCTGCTGGCGGTGTACGCGGGACAGGTCGCGCGCACCGCTCGGGCCGAGCACCCCGAGCGCATGCGACTGCTGCTCGCCGCCGAATCGGCGGGCATGCTCGTCGCTGTCGAGATGGGGCAGCTCGGCATTCCGTGGCGCGCCGACGTCCACCGCGAACTCCTGGATTCGATGCTGGGAGAGCGCTTTCCGGGGGGATCGGAACCGCGGCGGATGGCGGAACTGGCCGAGGAGGTGTCGCGGGCGTTCGGGACAGGAGTCCGAGTCCGGCCCGACCTGCCCGCCGACATCATCAGGGCTTTCGGTCGCGCCGGAATCCTGCTGTCCTCCACCAGGAAATGGGAGCTCCAGCGGATCGACCACCCGGCGGTAGCGCCGCTGCTGGCCTACAAATCGCTGTATCGCCTCTACACAGCGCATGGCTGGTCCTGGCTCGAACAGTGGGTGCACGGCGGCCGCTTCCGCCCCGAATACCTACCCGGCGGCACAGTGTCCGGGCGCTGGACCACCAATGGTGGTGGCGCACTACAGATTCCGAAGATTGTCCGGCAAGCGATCCGGGCCGACCCCGGGTGGTCGCTGGTGGTCGCCGACGCCGACCAGATGGAGCCACGGATCCTCGCGGCGATCTCGCGCGACCCGGGGCTGATGGAAGTGGCCGGTCGTGGCGAGGACCTCTATGCGGACCTGGCCGCTCGCGGATTCGGCGGCGACCGCGATCAGGCCAAGATCGCCCTGCTCGGCGCCATCTACGGCCAGACCTCCGGTGACGCCCTGACCCACCTCGCGGGCCTGCGCCGGCGCTATCCCGCCGCCGTGGCCTACGTCGACGACGCCGCGCGCGCCGGCGAGGAAGGCCGCCTCGTGCGCACCTGGTTGGGGCGTACCTGCACGCCGCTGTCGGTCGCGCTCGACGACACGGACTCGCCCCAGGACACCCGCACCGAGTTCGGCGCCGACTCCGCCGCCCGCGCCCGTGGCCGCTTCACCCGCAACTTCGTGGTGCAGGGCAGCGCCGCCGACTGGGCCCTACTCGTCCTGGCCGGAATCCGGCACGCGATCCGCGACCTCCGTGCGGAACTGGTCTTCTTCCAGCACGATGAAGTGATCGTGCACTGCCCGACCGAGGAAGCTGCTGTGGTGGCCGAAGCGATCGCCACCGCCGCAGACACCGCGGGCCGGATCGCCTTCGGGCAGACGCCGGTCCGCTTCCCGTTCACCACCGCCGTGGTGCAGTGCTACGGCGATGCCAAGTAGGAACGCCGCTAGATCAGTACTTCCCGCAGGTGGGGTCTAGCGTGGTCGCATGCTCAGTCTCGAACAGCTGGTCACCTTCGGCGCGGCAGCCTTGATCATCATCGTGATTCCCGGTCCCAGCGTAGTTTTCGCCATCGGCAGGGCTCTCGCCCACGGCCGGTCCGTCGCATTGGCCAGCGTGGCCGGCAACACCTTGGGTCTGCTCACAGTGCTGGCGCTGGTCTCGGTCGGGCTCGGTGCGGTCGTCGCCGAGTCGGCCACGGTGTTCTGGATCGTGAAAATCGCCGGGGCGGCCTACCTGGTCTACCTCGGGGCCACCGCGATCCGACACCGCGCGGCGTTCGGAGCGGGAGACCTGAACCCGGAACGCTCCGCATTGCCGTGGCGGACCTCGGTGCGGCAGGGCTTCGTCGTCGGCGCGTCGAACCCGAAGTCGTTCATCCTGGCCGCCGCCGGCGTACCGCAGTTCGTGGATCGCGACGCCGGGCAAGTCCAGCTTCAGATCTTGCTGCTCGGCCTGATCGCGGTCGCGATCGCCTTGGTGTCGGACAGCCTCTGGGCGGTGCTGGCCGCACGGCTGCGCGATTGGTTCCGCCGGTCGCCACGACGCGAGGAGACGCTCGGGACCGTCGGGGGCTTGTCGATGATCGGGCTCGGCGTCTCGGTGGCGTTCACCGGCAACCATGCGAAGTAGCGTTGTGACCAGTTCGAACGGCGACATCTGCCGCTCACGGGATTCGGCCGAACGGGGTGAGTTTCCCCCGATCCTGACAGCTCGAGAATGTCGGTCCGTAGATGTCGGTGGGTATCGGTAGCGTCTTGTCCGTGGAAACAGGGGAACGTATCCGAGAACTCGCCGACCGGATGGTCGCGCTGCGCGACGCCTACTACCAGGGGGCGCCGCTGGTCGCCGACGCGGAATTCGACGCGATCGAAGACGAGTTGCGCGCACTGATCGAGGCGCACCCCGACCTCGCCCCGGACCCGAATCCGCTCGAGCAGGTCGGTGCGCCCGCGGTGCTGCACGCCCCGGTCCGGCACTCGCGGCCGATGCTGTCGCTGGAGAAGGCGACCAAGCCGGAGCAGGTCGAGGCGTTCTTCGATCGATTCCCCGGTCAGCCGGTGGTCGTGATGCCCAAGCTCGACGGCTTGTCGCTGGCTCTGGTCTTCGAGAACGGGCGGCTGGCGCGTGCTGTCACCCGCGGTGACGGCACCACCGGTGACGACGTCACCCCGCTGGTCCGTGCCCTCGTCGACGGGGTCCCCGAGCGGATCGACCTGCCGGGCCGCGTCGAGGTGCGTGGGGAGGCGGTGATGTTGCGTTCGACCTTCCTGGCCTACAACACCGCACACCCGGACAAGCCACTGATCAATCCGCGCAATGCCGCGGCGGGCACCCTGCGCGCGAAAGATCCGGCGACCGTGTCGGAACGGCGCCTGCAGTTCTTCGGCTTCGACCTGGATACCGCCGCCGACGACGCCGCGCACGACCTCGGGGAAGGACTGCGGGCGATCGGCGTCGCGGGGGCGCAGATGCGGCTGTGCGCCGACGCCGCGCGGGCGCAGGCGGCGATCACCGAGATCGAGCAGGGTCGCAACGACCTGGACTACGACATCGACGGTGCCGTCCTGCGGCTGGCCGACCGTGACGCCTACGCGGCGGCCGGAACCCGGTCGAACTCCCCGCGCGGGGCGCTGGCGTTCAAGTTCGCCGCCGAGGAGAAGACCACGCTGCTGCGCGAGGTGATCTGGGATGTCGGCAAGACAGGCAAGATCGTCCCTGTCGCGTGGCTCGAGCCGGTGTTCGTCGGCGGTACGACGGTCACGAAGGCGACGCTGGCGAACCAAGAGGTGATCCGCGCCCGTGACATCAAGGTCGGTGACACGGTGCTGGTGCGTCGCGCCGGTGATGTCATCCCGTTCGTGGCCGGCGTGCTCGACGCCGCCAAGCGCACGGGCGAGGAGCTCGAGATCATTTCGCCCACCGAGTGCCCTTCGTGCGCTCAGCCGGTCATCGAGCAGGGCAACAGCCGAGAACTGTTCTGTACCAACGTCGCCTGTCCCGCCCAAACAGTGCGCAGGCTGATCCACTGGGCCTCGCGCGCGGCGGCCGACATCGACGCCATCGGGGGAGTGTGGATCGAACGCCTCGCCGAGGCGGGCATTCTCGAGAGCCCGTCGGACTTCTACACGCTCACCAAGGAACGCCTGCTCGAATTCGATCGCATCGGCGAGGTCTCCGCCGCGCGCATGATCGATTCGATCGACGCCAGCCGCCAGGTCGGCCTGCGCCGCGCCCTGATCGGCCTCGCCATCCCGATGGCCTCCGACGGTACCGCCGCGCGCCTGGCCCGGTCGGGCTTCGGCTCTCTCGAAGAGGTCGCCGACGCGGGCGAGGAACGCCTTGTCGCGGTAGAGGACATCGGCCCGAAGGTCGCCGCCTCCCTGGTCGCCCACCTGACCCGGTTGCGTCCGGAACTGGACCGCTTGCGCGAGCTCGGTGTCTGCCTGGATGTGCGCGAAGAGGACCTGCCGCCGGTCATCGCGGCAGGCGCACCCCTCGAAGGCAGAACAGTGGTGATCACCGGTGCGATCAGCGACCCACGCTCCGGCGAGAAGGTGGCTCGCCCGACGTTCCAGCGCCTGTGCGAGCAGGCGGGCGCGACGGCGGCCTCCTCGGTCTCGGCGAACACCGACATGCTCATCACCGGCGCGGGAGTCGGTGACAGCAAGCTGGCGAAGGCCGAGAAGCTCGGTGTCGAGGTCGTCGACCAAGGCGAGATCTGGAAGCTGCTGATCGACGCCAAGATCATCTGACGAGCCCGCGATGCCTCACTCGGACTGATGGTCGGGGGCTCGGTCGGTGACGAAGTCCTTGGCCCAGCGGTAGTCGGGTTTGCCACTGGGGGAGCGGGAGATCGTCTCCGCCACCCAGATGCGTTTGGGGATCTTGTACCCCGCGAGATGGGGGCGCAGGTGGGTGCGCACGGCATCGAAGTCCAGGGTGTGGTCGGGGGCGATCGAGATGATCGCCGCCACCTGCTGGCCCCACCGTTCGTGCGCGACGCCGATGACGACCGCGTCGTAGATCGCGTCGTGTGACTTCACGACGGCCTCGACCTCCTCCGGGAACACCTTCTCCCCGCCGGTGTTGATCACCATGTTGCCGCGCCCGATCAGGGTGATCGAGCCGTCGGACTCGGCGCGGGCGCGGTCGTCGGTGACCACGATGCGGGCACCGTCCACCGTCTTGAACAGCCGGGCGGTGCGTTCGGGGTCGTTGTAGTAGCCGAGCGGGACCGCGCCGGTCTTGGCCAGCCAACCCTCCTCGCCGGCCGCGACGGGCCGCCCGTCCTCGTCGACGACCACCGCGCCGCGCCCGGTCTGCACTCGTGGTCCGCGCGCCGGATCGTCGTCCTTCTGCGCGAAACCGATACCGCCGAAGCCGGTTTCGGACGACCCGATCGAGTCCGACACCATCGACGTCGGAAACTGCTCCAGCAGTGCGTTCTTCACGGGTTGGGACAGCAGCGCGGCCCCGGAGGCGATGACGAGCAGCGAGGAGGTGTCCACCGGTTCCGCGCTGTAGGTGTCGATGAGCGGGCGAGCCATCGCGTCGCCGGTGATGACCATGACGTGCGGCTTGTGCGTGGCAACGGATTCCCACACCCGCGCCGGGTCGAAGCGCGGCTCGAACAGCACGGTATTGCCCGACCAGAGTGCGTTGAACGTCGGCATCATCGCCGCGGCGTGGATCAGCGGCGGGAGCACGAACCAGATGGCGGGCACCCCCTGGGCGCCCGTCGCGGACTGCTGATATTCGTCGCGCACCGGTTCACCGCTGTAGAAGTCGACGCCGCCGCCGAGCACACGCCACATGTCCTCCTGACGCCACATGACGCCCTTGGGCATGCCGGTGGTGCCGCCGGTGTACATCATGAACAGGTCGTCCGCGGTGCGAGTGACCGAGGGGCGGAACGGTTTTCCCGCCTCGACGAGCTGCTCGTACAGGACCGCGCCGGTCTCGGGGGTGCCGATGTCGCGGTCGTCGTCGACACAGATCGACAGGCGCACCCCCGGCGCGAGCGCGAGGCCGGCGCGGACTGTCTCGGTGTAACAGGCGTGGTACAGCAGCACTTCGAGGTCGGCGTTGTTGTAGACATAGGCCAGCTCGGTCGGGCCGTACCGATAGTTGATATTGATCGGGACGGCGGCCAACTTGAAGCACGCGAGCAACGTCTCCATGGTCTCGATGCTGTTGTGCATCTGGAATCCGACGTGGGTGCCGTGGCCGACGCCCGACTCGGCGAGCCGGTGCGCGAGCCGATTGGCACGAATATCCAGTTCCCGGAACGTCACTCGACGATCGCGCTGAATCAGCGCGATCCGATCGGGCATGGCGTCGACGGAGTGTTCGAACAGGTCGGCGAAGTTGTTGGCCATGTCAATCCATCTCTCGACGATCTCTCACACGACGGTGAGCGGCAGGGGTTTGCCCCGGTCGGTGAAGGCGAAGCCCGCACCGGTGCTGAAGCGGGTCACCGCGACCTCGGACGCTTCGCGGAACGGTTGTTCGGCCAGGTCGATCTCGACAGTCCAGCCGTGCTGGTCGGTGGCTGCCACCCGGGCGACGAACCGTGGGTCGACCCCGCGAACAAGGGCATCGAGCGGGCGAAGGTCCTCGGGCGTCAGCATCGAGGGCCACGCACCGTCGGTCCGTGCCCCGCTGGCATGCGGAAACCGCAGACGCACCCCGGATTCCACGACGGAGATGTCGATTCCCGTGTAGCCCAGTGGGTTCAGCGCCGGATGTACGCGCAAGACCCGGGCCAGCGCGTCCGGATCGCGGCCGAGGTTCAGGCAGTTGCGGATGCGCTCGGAGGTCAGTCCGGCGATTCCGGCGAACTGCTTGCGCCCGATCCCGAGGGCGGTCGCCGCATCGGCGCGTTCCCCGATGGCGACCATGAACCCGAGGGTCAGCAGGTGCTGTTGCAGGCAGATCTCGTCGGCCATCCGGCGCAACGCGGCATGGGAGAAATCGGCGAACCGCAGATCACTCAGCAGCGGCCCCGTGTAGTCGGCCCTGCCCTCCTCGCCCACGTCGATGTCGGCCAGCTCGAGCTGCGCGGCAACGGAGTTCGTGAGCAGCGCGGCGTTGCGGGGAACCTCGGGTGGGACGTGCGCGGCATCGATGACGACCGTCCACGCGCACACCGGGGTCCGGTCGGCGGGCTTGCGCGGTGGGCGGTGCACCGGCCGCACCTGGGCGTGCGGATTGGTGGCCAGCGCCGTGGCATCGAAGGTGGGGTCCTCGATGTCGTGGCACATCGCCACCACGAACTCCTCGCCCATCGGCTCCACATCGGCCAGTGCCCCGCAGTGATCGAGCCAGAACTCGCCGTGATCGTGGTCGTCGACGCGGAACCGGAAGTCCATGAACTGCGGTGGCGCGCCGATGTCGAGTTGCAGCCCCTTGAAGATGGTTTCGACACTGTCGCCGGTGAAGCGCAGCGCGCGCTGCATCCGGCGGGTGTAGATCGGACTGGCCAGCTGCCACTCCTCGATCGCGACCGCCGTCATTCCCTCGCGGCCGAAGGCGGCGATGGTGTGCGCCATCCCGGACCGGTCGATGAGGTGACCGCACAGCAGCAGTTCGGGGACCAGTGCGGCCAGCTGGTCCCGGGACAGCTCCGCGTACCTGCTCATCGACGTCACCACAGGGAAGCGGGCGATTCGCCGATGGGGTACCAGCCGGGCAGCGGGTCCCGCGAGACGGAGCGCTCGATGCGCTGGTGCATGCCCGGCGACAGCGCGTTGTCGGTGATCATGTCGAGGAACATCGCCGAGACATTGCCGAAGTCGAAGAAGTCACGCTGCCAGGACCATTGGAAGTCGCCGCCGTAGCGGAACCAGCTGCCGCCGATGCCCTCGGGGGAGTAGTGGCGGCCGTCGGCGCGCTTGCCCTCGTTGATCTGCTTCCAGAAGCCGATGACGGTGCCGCTGCGCTCGTCGACGACGAACTCCTGATACGGGTAGGTCCAGCCCTCGAGGCCGAGCATCTCCTGGCCCAGGGCGTAGTCGCGGATCTCGTCGCGGCCGACGGCCATGAACTCCTGCTTGGGGCCGTAGTTCCAGCCGTAGGTGGCGTCGGCCGTGTACATCTCGGCCAGGGGCTTCCAGTCGCCCTTCTCCTCACATCGCTGGTTCTCCACGACCCAGCGCCGAACCATCTCGTCGAGTTCGGCCCGCTCGAAATTTGCCATCAGTCTGTGCCTTTCGCAGGGGAGTCGGATTCGCCGTCGTCGGCGATCGACAGAGCTCGGGTGGGGCAGTAGCGGATCGCGGCCTCGACGGCCTTGTGCTCCGCGGCGTCGGGGGTGGCGTCGGTGATCTGGACCGGGCCGCGCTTGGGCACGGTGAAGACCGCGGGCGCCTCGTCCTGGCAGACGCCGTGTCCCTGGCACAGGTCGAGGTCGACCACGATTCTCATGACGCGCCTCCGTCCGGCGTCGGCCGCAGCGGTGCCTCGGGCTGTACCTCGACCAGCACCATGTGGGCACCTCGCGGGACCGAGACCACCGTCGCGACCGCGTCGGCGAGGTGGTGCGGGCGCAGCATGTAGGGGTGGCGGGCCAGGCCCCAGTCCTTCCAGTCCTGCAGTACCGGCCCGACGATCTCGGGAGTGGAATCCATGCCCATCCCGGTGAGGGTCGGGCCGGGACGTACCAGCGAGGCGCGAATTCCGGTGCCCTCCAGTTCCATGCGCAACTGACCGACCATCGCCTCCAGCCCGTTCTTGGCGGCGCTGTAGGCGCCGGACCGCGGCCGCGGGTTGTCGGCGCAATCGGAGCTGATCACGACGAGATCGCCACGGCGCCGCGCGGTCATCCCGGGCAGTACCCGGTGGACGAGACGTTGCGCGCCGACGAGATGGACCTGCACCTGGAACAGGAAGCGTTCCGGGTCCATCTCCCCGACCAGGGAGAATTCGATGTCGCCCGCGCCGGAGACGAGAATCTCGGTCGGGCCGAGCGTGCGCTCGGCGGCCGTCACGAACTCGTCGACGGAGTCGGCATCGGTGACGTCGAGACGGTGGGCGTACGCCTCGCCGCCGCCGGCCCGGATCTTGGCCGCGATCTCCTCGCACAGTTCGACCCGGCGCGCGCCCAAGGTCACCGGATGGCCGAGTTCGGCGAGCGCGACGGCCGTCGCGGCGCCGATACCGGAGGACGCGCCGGCGATCAGCGCGGGCCTGCGGTCGGGATGGGGTTCGAATCGGGGCACTAGCTGACCTCTACTGTGATGGGGAGTTTGGCGAAGCCACGGACGTTGGTGGAGTGCACCCGTTCGATGCCGTCGGCGTCGACCTCGTATCCGGTGACGCGCGAGGCGAATTCGCCGAGCACGATGGTGGCCTCGAGCCGGGCCAGGTGCGCGCCGAGGCAGAAGTGCACGCCCGCGCCGAAACTGGCGAGCGCGCTGCTGTCGTTGCGGTCGATCACGTAGCTGTCGCCGTCGTCGAAGGCGGTCGCGTCGCGATTGGCCGAGCCGATCAGCAGCAGCACCTTGGCGCCTGCCGGGATGGTGCCGCCGTGGTAGTCGAGGTCGACGGCCGCGGTGCGGGCCACGATCTGGCTGGAGGTGTCGTAGCGCAACGTCTCCTCCACCCAGTCGCTCACCAGTTCCGGGTCGGCGACCACCTTGGCGTACTCCGCGGGATTGGCCGCCGCCCAATAGAGTGCGTTGCCCAAAAGCTTGGTGGTGGTTTCGTTTCCGGCGACGACCATCAGGAACATGAAGCCGATGATCTCCTCGTCGGTGAGGGTGTCGTCGTCGATTTCGGCGTCCAGCAGCGCCGAGGTGAGGTCGTCGGCGGGCGCGGCGCGGCGCTGGGCGACCATGTCGGCGTAGTAGCCGAACAGCCGAATCGAGGCGTCGATCGCGTCGACGGGCACATCGAGAACGCCCTCTTCGCGGTGCACCACGAGATCGGCCAACCGGCGGATCTCGGCACGGTCGGGTTCGGGCACGCCCATCAGTTCGGAGATGACGTCCATCGGCAACTTGCCCGCGACGTCGTCGATCCAGTCGAAGCTGCCGCGCGCGAGGGCGGGCTCGAGATGCTCGAGGGTGATCTCGCGGATGCGGACTTCCATCTCGGCAACGCGTTTCGGCGTGAATCCCTTGAAGACGAGTCTGCGCATCCGCATATGCCGTGGATCGTCCATCGCCAGGAACGACATCACCCGATGCGCGTGCGGACCCCAGGCCGCCGGATCGAGGGAGACGCCATTGGCGCTGGAGAGCCGGTTGCTGTCCCGAAAAGCCGCGATCACATCGGAATGCCGGGAAAGGGCCCAGAAATCGAGATCGGGATTGTGATAAAGCGGCGCCTCGGTGCGCAGGCGGTGGTAAGTCGGATACGGATCATCGTGGAATCCGTAGTCGTACGGGTCGAAAGTCAGGGGTTCCACAGCGGCGCTCGTCATCGTGAATACCCCGGTTTCGATAGGTCGTCGCCGCCGGGTGCTGGGGTCGATCGCACCGAAGGAGACAGGTAGCTGGACATGTGTCTGGACGGTACCATCGACACAAGTTCAACACAACGGTTTCCGGGCCGAAGGAGGGCCTCGACCGGCCGTTGTCGGCGGATTTCAGGGCTGGTCAGAAATCTGGACCAGTGTCTGGAATGTGGTCCAAATCATATGGTACGGTCACCGCCATGGCAGGGGTAGACGGCGAAGTCGCACCGGCTCGGGGCGGTGCGGCGGACACGGCCGACCCGGCTGTACCGGAGGCGGAACAGGCGAGTGCGGCCCGGATAATTCGGCGCAACTTCTCCGAGACCGTCCTTTCGAGCGTGGCAACGCTCGGCCGGGCATTGCGGATGGGCGCCGGAGCCGTCTATCTCGGGGCGAACGACGCCGTTCGCGGCCGATTCCAGATACACGAAACTCTCGCGCAGGCCTGGTTTCTGATCAGAGTCACCGCGGTGCCGAGCATTTTGATGGCCATTCCGTTCGGTGTCATCGTTTCCGCCCAGGTGGGCAATATCGTGTCCGAACTCGGCGCCGATTCGATGATCGGTGCCGCGGGTGGTCTCGGCGTCATCAAACAGGGCGCGCCGATGGCCACCGCGATGCTGCTCGGCGGTGCGGGTGCCGCCGCGATCGCCGCCGATCTCGGGGCGAGAACCATCCGAGAAGAAGTCGACGCGCTCCGGGTGATGGGCATCGACCCGGTGCAGCGGCTGGTGGTGCCCCGCATCGCGGCCATGATGCTGGTCGCGCCGCTGCTCAATATCTTGATCATCTTCGTCGGCATCAGCTCCGGGTTCGTGGTCGCGGTATCGGCGTTGAACGTCACCCCGGGCAGCTACTGGCAGTCCTTCGGTTCCTTCACCACCTCGATCGACGTGTGGGTCTCGCTGGTCAAGGCGTTGATCTTCGGGTTCCTGGTCGTCGTGATCGCCTGTCAGCGCGGGTTGGAGGCCAAGGGCGGGCCGCGCGGCGTCGCCGACGGGGTCAACGCGGCCGTGGTGATGTCGATCGCCGCGGCCGTTGTGCTGAACACCGTGATCACCCAGGTGGTCACCATGTTCTTCCCGGTGAGGATGGCCTGATGAGCGCCGCTCCGTACTATCCCGCCGGGCTGCGCTGGGTGGGCAGACTGCGGCGCCGCCGCATCCGTCCACTCGGTCCGATCGAATCGATCGGCTTCGTGATCGGCTTCGGTTGGCAGGTGCTCTCGTCGGTGCCCTACACGCTCGTGCACTACCGGCGCCAGACGGTCACGATGGTGACGGACATGACGTGGGGTCGCGGTTCGGTGATCATCGGCGGCGGCGTGGTGCCCCTGATGCTGTTGCTCGGCGCCGCCATGGGAGCGTCCATCGGCATCGAGGCGTTCAGCGCGCTGAACCTGTTGTCGCTGGGTCAGCTCAGCGGCCTGATCTCGGCCTTCGGCGTGACCCGCGAGCTCGCGCCGATCGCGGCCGGGATCGGCTTCGCGGCCCAGGCCGGGTGCCGGATGACCGCCGAGATCGGTTCGATGCGCATCTCCGAGGAGATCGACGCGCTGGAATCACTCGGGATCCGGTCGGTGCCCTTCGTCGTCACGACGCGGGTCATCGCCGGGATCTTCGCCGTGGCACCGGCATTCGTGGTCGCGCTGATTCTGAGCTACGCCTCTTGCGCCTTCATCGTGACGACCATCCACGGCACACCGACCGGAACCTACAACCACTACTTCGATCAGTTCGTGGTCGGGTGGGACGTTTTCGCCGCGACCGTCAAGGTGATGGTGTTCGCCATCGCCGTCGTGCTGATCCATTGCTATCAGGGCTATTTCGCCACGGGCGGCCCCGAGGGCGTCGGTATCGGCTCCGGGCGCGCCATTCGGGCGAGCCTGGTGGCCATCATCGCGCTCGACATGGTCGCCACCATCGCACTGTGGGGATTTCAATCCCCCGTCACGTTCACCGGGTGATGCCATGCCTGCTTACGCCCTGCCGGGCACCGAAGTCGGGCCGCTGCGCGCCCGGATCCTCGGCGCGCTCGCCATCGCGCTCGCGCTACTCGCCGTGCTGGTCTGGCGCATGGTGCCCGACAGCGTGCCCGCCGACCAGATCCGGGTCGCGCTGCTGGTCGGCGCGGTCGGCGAGGGTGTGGGGGAGGGCACCGATGTCCGGCTCGACGGCGTGCGGGTCGGCTCGGTCGACACGATCGACTTCGCCGGCCGGAGCAAGCAGCGAATCGAGCTGACGCTGAGCGGGTCTCAACTGTTCGGCCTGACCGACGCGCTGGCCGTCGACTACGCGCCGGGAAACCTGTTCGGCATCAGCGCCATCGAGCTGCACTCGACGGTGGGCGGTGCTGAGCTGGTCGACGGTTCGACCGTCGACCTGACCGGTCGCGACGCTGCTCGGGTACACGACGCCACACTCTCCGCCTTGCTGAAAGCAACGGGACAACTCACCGACGAGGTACTGACACCGAAACTCGTCGCATTGCTCAGCACCGTCTCCCGCGATCTCACGGCGTTCACCCCGCTGCTGGAAGCGATCGGCACGACCGCCCGCTCGTACGCGGAGACCAGACAGCTACCGCCCTCGGTGCTGTTCGAACAGTTCGGTTCGGCGCTGACCGGTCTGCCGCCGATGCTGACCGGTGGCCTGACGTTGCTGAACGCGGAATACACGAACAAATACCTGGCGGTCCCCGATCAGCTCCAGCGGTTCGGCCGGATGTTCGAGGGTGTCCAGTACCAATTGCTGCCGACGGTCACGCGACTGTTCAGCACCTCTCAGCAGTACTTCGGGGAGATCCTGCCGATGCTCAGCCTTGTCCTCGACCGACTCGCCGCCTCGGTCAGCACCCCGCAGCGCTCGGCGCAGCAGCTGAGCGAGCTGCTCACCCGACTCGACACCGCCTTCCAGGACACACCCGAGGGCCCGGTGCTCCGGGCCGAGGTCGCGCTCGACGGTGTGCCGGGTCTGGCGGCGCCGCTGGCCGCGATGCTCGGGGGCGGGCGCTGATGACGACGCGTGCCCTGCTGATCCGGGTAGCCACCGCGGTCGCGCTGATGGCCGTGGTGCTGGTCGGCGTCCTGCGCGTGATCGAGCGACCCGTCGACGGCGAAACCGACACCTACACAGCGCTGTTCACCGATGCGAACGGCCTGCGCAGCGGTGACGACGTGCGCCTCTACGGGGTGCAGGTCGGCAAGGTTCAGGCCGTCGAGCTCGACGGCGCGCTCGCCCGCGTGCGCTTCACCGTCGCGCGGGATCGGACGCTGTTCCTCAACTCCCGGATCGCCATCCGCTACCAGAACCTCACGGGTTTCCGGTATCTGGGCGTCGAGCAACCCGACCAGCCGACAGGCCGACGTGATCCGGCGTCGGTTTTCAGTACCGCGGAGACGGTGCCGGACTTCGACATCACCCGTCTGTTCAAGGGTTTGCAGCCGGTGCTGGCCGAACTCTCTCCCGAGGATCTCAACCAGTTCGCGACCAGCATCCTCGCCGTGATCCAGGGCGAGGGCACAGGTCTCGGGCAGGCACTGGGCGCCATCGACAAGCTCAGCCGCTTCGCCTCCGACCGTCAGGTGGTCCTGTCGACCCTGGCGCGCAACCTCGCCGAGGTCGCCGATCATCTCGACGGAAAGTCGGGCAACGCCATCACGCTGCTGACCAATCTGACCAACCTGTTCATGGCCATCACCGCGAAACTGCCCGGGCTGGTGGACTTCTCGATCGGCATTCCCGGTGTGCTGAAACCGCTGCGCAGCATGCTGACCGTCTTCGGGGTCACCGGCGAGCCGAACAGCGATCTCGACGCGGCGCTCACCCGAGCCTTCCCCGATCCGTACGAGGCGGTGGCCGCGTTCGAGAGCCTGCCCGGCCTCATCCAGTCGATGACGCGGGCGATTCCGCAGACCGGGCCCGGCCTCACCTGCTCGCACGGTGACGCCACCGCACCGCCACCGCTGCAAGTGCTCATCGCCGGACAGGGGATCGTGCTGTGTCACCGATAACGCGCCGACGCGCCGTCAACGATCCCCGCGCCGGTGAATTGCGCTGGGGGATAGCGGGAATGTGCGCCGCGGTACTGCTCCTGGTCGCGATCGGTTTCGTCTATGTCACCGGAACCACCTCGCAGAGAACCTATTCCGCCGACCTGACCGAGGCGGGTTCGGTCCGCGTCGGCGACGATGTGCGGCTCGCCGGGATCCCCGTCGGGAAAGTGACCTCGCTGGACCTGCTGCCCGACCGGGTCCGGATGAGGTTCACCGTCGCCGCCGATGCGTTCATCGGCGATCAGACCACCCTCGATATCCGGATGCTGACCTTTGTCGGCGGCTACTACGTGGCGGTACTGCCCGCGGGCACGCAACCGCTGGGTGATGCGGTGCTGCCCGCGCAGCGAGTGATCGTGCCCTACAACCTGACCCGGGCATTCCAGGACGCGGTGGCGCCGGTGCGCCGCATCGACGGCGAGGTCTTCCGGCGCGATCTCGCCGCGCTGTCCACCGCGATCGACAAGAGCCCGGACGCGGTGCGCTCGGCCGTGCGCGCCGCCGGTGACGTGGTCGCGATCCTGGACGAGCAGAACGCGGACATCTCGCGCACCCTGTCCATCGCCGACGAGTACCTCAGCGCACTGCGGGCCAACGCCGATGTGCTGGCGAACCTGATCATCACCCTCGGCACGCTCGAGCAGATCATCCAGACCAACAAGGTGGTGGTCGCGGATTCCCTGATCGATCTGGCGGTCGTGCTGAAACAGGTCACGCCGCTCGGACGCGCGTGGGATGCCTCGATCCAGCAGCGGGTGGCCCCGCTCGCCGCGGCGGTCCCCGCGCTCGAAGAGCTCGGCACGCGCCTGGGCGCCCTGTTCGATTCCGTACGCGCACTGGAGGAGCGGTTGCTCCCGCTGCTCCCACCGGGCGGCGGGGTGAGTGTCGATCAGTCCGGGGCGACGATCCAGCTGCCCGCCGTCTGCGTGCCACTGCCGGGGGGCGGCTGTTGATATCGAAACAGCTACTCGGATCGCGTGGGCTGATGTCGGTCGCGGTGGTTCTGACTCTCGTCCTCGCCGGTGCCCTGGGTCTGCGACTGAGTACACCGAACCCGCCGATGCGGGTCTACTGCGCCGCAATGCCCGACAGCATCGGACTGTACGAAGGCAGCGCCGTCACGGTGCTGGGGGTGCAGGTCGGGCGGGTCACCGGTATCAGCGTCGACGGAGCCTCGGCGCGCGTCGAATTCACCGTCCGCGCCGATCGGAAGCTGCCGCTCGAGGTCGGGGCGGTGACGGTCAGCGACACCCTGATCGCCGACCGCCGACTGGCCCTCATCGGCAACGAACCTGTCGGGCCGGGCTGGAATTCGAGCGCGTGCATCACCAAAACCCTGACGCCCAAGAGTCTCACGCAGACCTTCGACGCCCTCGCCGGCCTGGCCGACCAGCTCAACGGCGCGGGCGATCCGGCGCAGCGGACCGCTCTCGGCGCCGGGATCACGGCCCTGGAACGCGCCACGGCGGGGACGGGCGAGCAGATCAACGACATCATCGTGGCGCTGAGCCGGGCACTGGCCGCACCCGATGCGGCGATCGGTCACCTCGGGCAGTTGCTCGACGCGCTCACCGAGCTCGCCCACCGCGCACGCGGCGGCTGGTCGCAGGTGGAGACGACGGTGACCGGGTTGCCGCAGACTTTCAACGACATCGTCACCATCGCCTTTCCGCCGGTCATCGCGATCGTCGCCACTCTCGCCGATCTGCTGCCCCAGCTCAACGATGTGATCATGATGTTCGGCTCGCCCGGACTGCGCGCACTGGACGCGGTGCCCGACCTGTCGCGGATGATCGCGGCGGGGGTCGGCTCGCTGGCCGACGTGATCGCGATGGCGCCTGCCGTCGCCGGTGGCTTCGCCGGTGCTGTCGACCCGGCCACCGGCGCGCTGACCATCGGCTACGCGCCGCCGAAACTCGCACTCGCCCAGCAGGACTCGGACCGGATCTGCGCGGCCGTGCAGGTCGTCACCGGGCAGCCGTGCCTGCCTTCGGACAGCGGTGCGATGACGATTCCCGTGATGCCCGTCCTACTGGGAGCGGTGAGCGCCCGATGAAACGTGTCGCCCTGTTCGTCCTCGCGGTGCTGTTCGCCGCCACCGGTTGCGGATTCCAGCCCGCCGATCTGCCCGTGCCGGGAGCCGATGTCGGCGGACCCACCTATCCGCTGCGGATCGAGTTCGCCGACGTTCTCAATCTCCCGCAGGGCGCCAAGGTGATCGCGGCGGGTGTCCGCGTCGGCGGGCTCACCGGCGTCACCCTGGTCGACCCCGTCCCCGGCACGGCGGAGCGGGCCGCCGTGCCCGGGTATGCCGTCGTCGATGTCGAGATCCAGCGGTCGGTCCGGCTCCCGGTGGGCACCACCGCCGAACTGCGCCAGGAGACGCCGCTGGGCGACGTCCACATCGCCCTGAGCGAGCCCGCCGACCCGACCGCGGGCGAGTTGACAGCGGGCGCGACCATCCCGCTCGAAGACACCACCCAGTCGCCGCCGATCGAGGACATCCTGGCCGGATTGTCCACCTTCATCGGCAGCGGTGCGGTGACCGACTTCCAGGACATCGTGCGCACGACGAACGGGGTATTCCCCGACGACCCGCGCGAAACAGCGCGAATCGCAGACACTCTCGGAGCCGACATCACCGACCTCGGCGACCACCTGAACTCGGTCGACGCCCTGCTCGACGGCCTGGAAGCCACCGTCGACGACGGGATGCGGCACAACCTGCCGATTCTCGACGAGCTACTCACCCCCTACGGCGTCCAGCACACCACCGATGCGGTGAACACCCAGATCAGCGTCATCTTCGTGCTGACCGCCCTCGGCCCGGTCGCGCCGAGCGTCCAGTGGCTCGGCCCGCTGCTGTCCTCCCTGGACGACACCACCCGCGCCGTGGTGCCCATGCTGCTCGGCAGCCGCCCCCTCGACACCGACGCGCCCTCGAACATGAAGGCGCTCATCGACCTGATCAACACCGACCTGGTCCCGTTCGCGCAGCACGGACCCGAGGTCGACCTGTCGATCACGCCCGGCGACCACACCGCCCGGATCGTCGACTCCCTGCGAATGATCGGTCTGGTGCGATGAACCTTCGTGCGACAGTGTCACTCTCGGCGATCATGGCGGTGCTGGTCTTCGGGGTCGGGTACATGTCGCTCGGTGTGCTCCGGCTCGATCCGCGCATCAGCTACCGCACCGCGGATCTGCGGCTGGCGCACTCGGGCGGGCTGGCGCCGAACTCGCCGGTCCTGCTCTCCGGTGTCCAGGTCGGGCGCACCGAGTCGGTGCGCAAACAGGACGGGGGTGTGCTCGTCCGGTTGCGGATCGACAGTCGCTACCGCATCCCGGTGTCCAGCGATGTCCGCATCGAGCAGCTGTCGGCGCTGGGCGAGCCCTACATCGCCTTCGCACCGGAGTCAGGGGCAGGCCCGTATCTCGAGGACGGCCAGGTCGTCGCGGCGGACCGCGTCCACCTGCCGACGACCATCACCGCGCTCTCGGCCCGGCTGGTCGAGCTGCTCGATCAGCTCCGACCCGAGACGATCGCGAACCTGGTCGACACCTTCGATCGCGCGCTCGCCGGTACCGACGCCGCGATGGGGACGCTGCAGCGGTCATCGACGCTGCTCGCGGCGACGTTGCTCAGCCGCACCGAGGCGATCCGGCAGCTGTTCGCCGATATCCAAGCCCTCGGTGGTGACATGGCGTGGCTCGGGCCGTCGCTCGCCACGGCGGGCCCGCTGTTCGGCGAGTTCGGTGTCACGCTGAACGCGATCGTCGAGTCCGGTGCGGAGCTGGTGGAAAGCCGCCCGGTCGAGGACTACTTCACCGGCGACGGCCTTGTCCCCTTCCTCGACAACCTCACCGCCCTGATCACTGAGATCGGCCCGAGTATCGCCCCGCTGGGACAGCTTCTCGGGCCGGTGGTCACCGACGCGGTCCATCGGACGCCGGCCATCGACATCAGCACCCTGATCGACCAAGCACTGCAGAACGTGGACGCCGACGGCACCGTGCATTTCCGCCTCGGCGTCAAATAGCCGGACAAAGGACTGACCATGAGTACAGCGACCGACGTAGAAGCCACCGCCGCCGACGAACAGACACCGCGCACCGTCTCCGTCCGGCTCTCGACCGTCCTGGTCAGCGGCACGATCGCGGTGCTCGTCGCCGCGGTCGTCACGTTCGCGGCGCTGTACTTCTCGGCGCGGGCGACGATCGCCGAGCGCGACGCGCGCGCGGCCGACGCCGAGCGCGTGGAGCAGATCGCGACCGGCTACGGCGTCGGCGCGTCCACGATCGACTACCGCGACGTGCCTGCCTGGTTCGCCCGGCTCAAGACCGGCACCACCGGGTCTCTGGCCGCCAAATTCGACGCCACCGCACCGCAGTTGGAGCAGATCCTGCTCCCGCTGCAGTGGACGTCGAAGGCGAACCCGCTCTCGGCGAAGGTGATCTCGGAAGCCGGTGGCATCTACAAGGTCAATGCCTACCTCGACGTGGTCTCCACCAGCGCCCAGACGCCAGAGGGAACGCGGACCACCGTCACCTATTCGCTCACCGTCGACCGGAATTCCGACTGGCAGATCACCGAGGTGGGTGGCCTGCAGAACGCCCTGCCGACGAAATGATCAGTAGGCGATGAAGAGGATCTCGTCCGGGGTGTAGTCGTGGCCGGGGTGGTTCGCGGCCAGGTGCTCTTGGGTCTGCTTGATCAGATCGGCCTCGTCGGTGCCGCGAATGCTGACGCCACAGGGGCAGTTGAGACGAGTCTTCATCGATGTTCTCCTTGGGTTCCGGCTATCCGAGCATCTTTCCGGACAGTAGTCCGGATTGTATTCCAGGTCATGTGTTAGCGTCACCCGCATGGGAGCTGTAGACGAGATCTCCGCCGGTACCAGCGACCTGTTCGCCCTCGCCGAACAGACCGTCGGATTCATGCCGCCGGAAGAGGGACAGGCGCTCTACACGGCCGCCCGCGCGTACGCGGGTGACGGAATCATCATGGAGATCGGCACCTACTGCGGCAAGTCGACCGTCTATCTCGGTGCCGCGGCCCGCGAAACCGGTGCCACCGTGTGCACCGTCGACCACCACCGCGGCTCCGAGGAGCACCAGCCGGGCTGGGAGTACCACGACACCAGCATGATCGACCCGGAGACCGGCGTCTTCGACACCGTGACCACGTTCCGGCGCACCATGATTCGCGCGGGTCTCACCGACACCGTGACCGCGATCATCGGCTCGTCGAGTGCCGCCGCCCGCATCTGGCGGGCCCCGCTGCGCATGCTGTTCATCGACGGCGGCCACACCGAGGAGGCCGCCCAGCGTGACTACGACAACTGGGTGCACTGGGTGGCCGGTGGCGGGCTGCTCGCCATTCACGACGTCTTCCCCGATCCCGCCGACGGTGGTCGCGCGCCGTACAACATCTATCGACGCGCGATCGACAGCGGCAAGTTCCGCGAACTCTCGGTCACCGGTTCGCTGCGCATCCTGCAGCGAACCGCCGCGTGTAACTGAGCCGGATCACCGGGGGAGTGCGTCGCGGAAGATGCCGTTGCCCGCGGTGGTGCGGCTGAGGGCGTCGGCGGCGAGCACGACCGCCGCCGCGGTCCACGTGGTGCGCTCCTCGGGCCAGCGCTTACCGTCGGTGAAAACGAGTCCGGTCCAATAGGACCCGTCTGATTCGCGCAGATGCTGCATCGCGGTGAACAGCGTGCTCGCGGCGGCGGTGTCGCCGATGGCATCGAGGGCGAGCACCAGTTCGCAGGTCTCGGCGCCGGTGACCCACGGTGCGTCGGACACGCAGCGAATGCCGAGATCGGCGACCACGAATTCGTTCCAGTGCCGCGCTATCCGATCCGCGGCCGCCGCGCCGCGCACCGCGCCGCCGAGGATCGGGTAGTACCAGTCCATGGAGTAACGGCTCTTGTCCAGGAACGCTTCCGGATGATGGCGCAGCGCGTTGCCGAGCCGGCTGCGAGCCGCCGCCCAATCCGGTCGCGGGTCGCCCACCCGCTCAGCGAGGGTCACCGCACAGCCGAGGCTGTGGAAGATGCTGGAGCAGCCGGTCAGCAGAGCTTCCCCCGACGATCCGGATTCGCCGGCCGACCAATGGATCTCGCCGTGCTCGCCCTGTTGCAGCCCGAGGACGAAGTCGATGCCTGCGCGGACCGTCGGCCACATCTCCGCGGCGAACCCGGTATCGCCGGTGATCGTGAGGGCGTGCAGAACACCGGTCGCCAGGTAGGCGCAGAAGTTGGTGTCGGCGTCGTGGTTCTCGATCACGCCCGCGCGTACCTGCGTGGGCCACGACCCATCGGAGCGCTGCGATTTCGCCGACCAGATGTAGGCCTCACGGGCCACGTCCCACAACCCGCCCACGGTGAGCGCCATCGCGGACTCGATGTGATCCCACGGATCGGTGTGGCCGCCGCTGAACCAGGGGATCGCACCGTCGGGTTCCTGTGCGGCGGCGATGGATTCGGCGGTCTGCCGGATCTCACGCGCGGAGACGACCCCGGGAACGGCCGGTAGCTCAACGGGCATCGCCGCGCACCGCCGGTTTCGTGAAGTAGAGCGCGACCGACTTGCCGACCAGCGGATTCAGCACACGTTCGGCGGTGCGCGTGAGCGCGGGCGCCGACATCATGTCCCACACCAGCATGCGGTGATAGGCGCTCACCAGCGGGTGCTTGTCATTGCGCACGCCGACAGCGCATTTCAGCCACCAGAAGGGTGCGTGCAGCGCGTGCGCGAAGTCCTGGTGGTGGTAGCGCAGACCGCGCGCGGTGATCTTGTCGCGTAGCTCGTCGGCGCGATAGATGCGGACGTGACCGCCCTCGTTGGCGTGGTACTCGTCCGAGAGCGCCCAGCAGATGCGTTCGGGCAGCCAGCGCGGCACCGTGACCGCCAGCGCGCCACCGGGTTTGACCACCCGCGCCAGTTCGGCGATCGCCTGTGTGTCCTGCGGGACGTGCTCGAGGATCTCCGAGGCGATGACCACGTCGAATTCGTCGTTGCCGTAGGGCAGGTCGAGCGCGTCGCCGCGCACGGTCTCGGCCTTGGCGTACTCCGGCGCCTCGCCCGCCGCGGCCATGGCCTCGAACATGATGTCGACATCGGCCAGGTCGGCGGCGTTCTGGTCGAACGCGACGACGTCGGCTCCGCGGCGGTAGGCCTCGAAGGAATGTCTGCCCGCGCCGCAGCCGATGTCGATCACCCGTGATCCGGGGCCGATGCCCAAGCGGTCGAAATCGACGGTCAACATGAGGCCTCCAGGTGCTGCGCGGGGTCGGGCGGTGTCGTCATCGGGCGGTGCCCGGCGGGGTAGGGCAGTGGCGGGTGATCGCCTGGTCATAGATCGCGAGTGTCTGCGCGGCAACGGCCGACCAGCTGAACAGTTCGAGAACGCGGACACGACCCGCCGCGCCGAGGCGCTCACGGCGGTCGGGATCGTCGAGCAGTTCGCCGAGCACCCGGGTCAGCGCGTCCACATCGCCCGGCTCGACCAGCTCGGCGCACTCGCCGACGACCTCGGGCAGCGCGCCTGCCCGGCTGGCGACCAGCGGTGTCGCGCTGGCCATCGCCTCGACGGCGGGCAGCGAAAACCCCTCGTACATCGACGGAATGCAGGCGATCTCGGCAGAGGCGAGCAACTCGGCGAGCTGCTCGTCGCTCATTCCGCTGACCGGGGTGACGATATCGGCGATACCGAGTTCGGCGATCAGCTTCTCGGTGGGGCCGTTCGGTTCCAGCTTCGCGACCAGCCGGAGCTCGACATCGCAGGTATGGCGCAGCCGGGCCACGGCTCTCAGCAGGTGTGCGATGCCCTTGAGCGGCTTGTCGGCGCTGGCGACCGCGACGATGCGCCCGCGCACCCGCGGTGTCTCGCGCGGCCGGAACAGGTCGGTGTCCACGCCGAGGGGGACGGTATGCAACTGTCCGGGCCGCACGCCGAAGTCCTGCGCGATATCGGCGGCCGAAGACGAGGACACCGTGATGAGGTCCGGAATCTGCTGTGCCACTTGCTGTTGCATGCCGAGGAAGCCGTACCATCGCCGCACGAACAGCTTGCGCCGCCACGGGGTCGCGGCCAGATCGACCGCGCGGTCGCGAGTGATCGGATGGTGAACGGTCGCCACCAGCGGCAACCGCTCGGCGATGGCGAGCAGACCGTAGCCCAGGCACTGATTGTCGTGCACCACATCGAATTCCGTGGCGCGCGCGGCCAGCAGCTTGGCCACCCGCAAACTGAACGTGCGCGGTTCGGGGAACCCGGCCGTCCACATGGTGGCGAGCTCGAGCAGGTCGACACGGTCCCGGATCTCGCGGGGATGCGGTGTGCGAAAAGGGTCTTCGTCGCGGTACAGGTCCAGGCTCGGCACCTCGGTGAGCCGCACCCGCGGGTCGAGATCCTCGGGATAGGGCTGGCCGGAGAACACCTCGACCTGGTGACCGAGATCGGCGAGCCCCTGACTCAGGTACCGGACGTAGACACCCTGCCCGCCGCAATGGGCCTTGCTCCGATATGACAGCAGCGCGATCCGCATCAGTGCACCGTTCCCGACTCGTAGCTGACCTGCCAGTGTTTGATGCCGTTGATCCAACCCGATCGCAGCCGCTGTGGCTCCGAAACCTGGGACAGATCGGGCATCACGTCGGCGATGGCGTTGAAGATCAGCTCGATCTCGAGCCGGGCCAGGTTCGCACCGACACAGAAGTGCGCGCCGGTACCGCCGAAGCCCAGATGCGGATTGGGATCGCGTGAGATGTCGAAACGGAACGGGCTCTCGAAGGCATCCTCGTCGAAATTGGCTGAGCTGTAGAACAATCCGACGCGCTGACCGGCACGGATGAGTTGCCCGCCGAGCTCGGTGTCGGCGGTCGCGGTGCGCTGGAACACCGTCACCGGCGTCGCCCAGCGCACGATCTCGTCGGGCGCGGTCCGTGGCCGCTGCCGCTTGTAGAGCTCCCACTGATCCGGATTGTCGATGAACGCCTTCATCCCGTGGGTGATGGCGTTGCGGGTGGTCTCGTTGCCCGCGACCGCGAGCAGGATCACGAAGAACCCGAACTCGTCGGAGCCCAGCGCCTCCCCGTCGAGATCGGCGTGCACGAGCCTGCTGACGATGTCGTCGGCGGGATCGGTGCGGCGCTGCTCGGCCATGTTCCAGGCGTAGCCGAGGATCTCCATCGCCGCGGTGGACGAGGCGTCGGTGGTCGTGGCGTCGCCGTACTCCGGGTCGTCGTAGTTGAGCATCTGATTCGACCAGTCGAACAGCTTGCGGCGGTCCTGCTGGGGGACGCCGACGAGTTCGGCGATGGCTTGCAGCGGAAGCTCACACGCCACCTGTTCGACGAAATCACCACCGCCGGCCGCGCGCGCCGCGGCCACGATCGCGCCCGCTCGTTCGGTCAACGCCGCGCGCAACCCCTCGACCGCGCGCGGCGTGAACCCTTTGGCGATGATGCGCCGGATCTTGGTGTGTTTGGGCGGATCCATGTTCAGCAGCAGGGCACCGGTGAGTTCGATCTGCTCGGGTGTCACCTCGCCGGGCAACCGGATCACCGAGCCCTTTCGCTCGGAGGAGAACAGCTCCGGATTGCGCGAAACCTCCTTGATGTCCTCGTGTTTGGTGATCACCCAGTAGCCGCCGTCGCGGAAGCCGCCCGACTGTGCGTCGGTCTGGGCGTTCCACCACACCGGTGCGGTCCGGCGGAGCTCGGCGAATTCCTGGACGGGGTTGCGGGATTCCCACAGGGCCGGATCGGTGAAATCGAATCCGGCGGGGATGGATGTCGCGGACACAGTGACCTCCGCTCGCGCTCAGCGCTGCCTGCGGCGGTAGCGGACGCGGCAGGGCTGCTGCAACTGCACCACCATCTTCGAATGGTCGTTGCGGTAGGTGTCCGACGGCTGTGCGAGCTCGAACTCCCAGTCCCGCAGCAGAATCGAGAAGATCGCCTTGAGCTGCATGAGCGCGAACGGCGCGCCGACACAGCGGTGCCTGCCCGCGCCGAACGGAATCCAGGTCCAGCGGTTGAGGATGTCGTCCTGGCGTGGGTCGAGATAGCGTGCGGGATCGAAGGCGTCCGGGTCGGGGAAGTCCTCCGGAATCCGGTTGGAGACCGCGGGGGTGGCGGCCACCATGTCGCCGGGCTCGATGCGGTGCCCGCACACCTCGAACTCACCGCGCGCCAGGCGCATGAGGATGATCAGCGGCGGATGCAGTCGCAGTGTCTCCTTGAGCGCGGCTTCCAGATTCGGAATCTGGCGCAGCGCATGGTGACTCACGTCGGCGCCGTCGGCGTAGAGCTCGTCGAGTTCGGTGACCACCCCGGCCAGTGTCTCGGGGTGGCGCAGCAGTTCGATGATCGTCCAGGCCGCGGTGCCCGAGGTGGTGTGGTGGCCGGCGAACATCATCGAGATGAAGATGCCGGTGATCTCGCTGGCCGAGAACCGCAGCGCCCCGTTCTCGTCCTTCACCGAGATGAGGACATCGAGCATGTCGCGATCGTCTTTGCTGGTGGGCGGATTCGCCTCGCGTTGATCCATGATCGCCTGCACCAGCTCGACCAGCGCCGCACGCGCCGCGTCACGCCGGACGAAACTCTCGATCGGCGCGTACGGGTCCACGTAGGCCAGGGCGTCGGTGCCCTGCTCGAGCTCGTGATAGAGATGCGCGAAACGTCCGTCGAGCTGATTGCGGAACTTCACCCCGATCAGACACGCCGAAGAGGTGTAGATGGTCAGCTCGGCGAAGAACTCGAGCAGATCGATCTCGCCCTCGTCGTCCCATTGCGCGACCATCTGATCCACTTCACGGGCGATGGTGCCCGCGTGTCCGCGCATGTGATCCGCGCGCAGCGCCTGGTTGTGCAGCATCTCCTTGCGGCGCTCGGGGGGTGCGTCGAACACCACGCCCTCACCGAAGATCGGCTTCATGAAGGGGTAGGCCGCGCCCTGGTCGAGATCGTCGTCGCCGGCCCGGAAGAAGAATTCGTTGGCCTCGGCGCCGGACAACAGGACGACATCACGTCCGGCGAGCTCGAAGGATCCGACATCGCCGCACTCGGCGCGAACGCGTCGCATCAGGGCGATCGGATCGGTACGGAACTCGGCCAGGTGCCCGTGTTCGTCCTCGCCTCCGGACACGCGCTGCGGTTTGACCAGCGTCATTGGAAAGTCCTTCCCGGAATACTGTCCAGACACTAAATGGACATGTGTCTGGACAGTACTACGGTTTCCGGATGCGCGACAAGGTTCGCACCGAATCCGGCGGACGGTGTGTCAGCTGTCGGTGGCGGGCGTGGCCAGCAATCGTCGCGCGCAGATCTCGAGCAGATCGGCCACTTGCGCGTAGGACAGCAGGCCCATCCCGCCCTGGAGAAGCGCCCCGGAGTACAGCAATTCGAGCGCGGCCAGGCTCTCTGGATCCTTGGTGCCCAGGGCGTCGCCGAGTCGGTGGCGGATCTCGCGCCCGATGCGCACGCGGAGGTGCCGCACGTCGGGATCATCGCCGAGCATGGCGCTGCTGACCGCCCCGGCCAGGGCGGGTTCATCGGCCACCAGCATCGAGACCTGGCGAAGAACGGCGACCACGCGCGCGGTCTGGTCGGCCTCGCCGGTCGCCAGCGGCGGCATGGCGACCAATCGCCGCCAGAACACCTCGGAGATCAAATGTTCCTTGGAGGAGAAATACGTGTAGGCGGTGGCGGTGCCGACGCCCGCCGACGCGGCGACGAGCCGGATCGTCGTCCCCGAATAGCCCTCGCGCGACAGCACGTCGACGGCGGCGACGGTCAGGCGGTCCACCGTATCGGCCTGCTTTTCGGTCAAGCGTCGTCGAGTTGCTTCGATGCCGGTAGGCGCGATTTCGGACATGTGTCTGGATGGTACTACAGCCTGGTGTACGGACCAATGAACGAGTTATGGCCTTGCGTCTGATCGATAAACCGAACTATATTCCGTACACCTGTCCAGACACGTATCGGAGCCTCGCTATGAACGGCCTCGTCCCCGCCGAAGGCACACCACTGTTGATCGGCGGCAAGTTGATCCCGGGTGGCTCCGGTGTCTTCGCGACCATCAATCCCGCCACCGAGGAGGTGCTCGGCTACGCCGCCGACGCCTCCGGCGCCGACATGGAGGCAGCCATCGCCGCGGCGCGCACCGCCTTCGACGAGACGCAGTGGTCACGCGACCCGAAGTTTCGCGCGCACTGCCTGCGCCAGCTGCGCGACGTACTGGGCGAGCACCTCGAGGAACTGCGGGCGATCACGATCGCCGAGGTCGGCACTCCGGTCATGCTCACCAGCGGGCCGCAACTGGAAGGGCCGATCGCGGACCTGTCCTACGCCGCCGACCTGGCCGAGAACTACACGTGGGAAACCGATCTCGGCACCAGGGACCTGATGGGTATCGCCAGCCGCCGGGTGATCCGGCGCGAGGCCGTCGGTGTCGTCGGCGCCATCACGCCGTGGAACTTCCCGCACCAGATCAACCTGGCCAAGATCGGGCCCGCGCTGGCCGCGGGCAACACCGTGGTGCTCAAGCCCGCCCCGGATACACCCTGGTGCGCGGCGGTGCTGGGCCCGCTCATCGCCGAGCACACCGACATCCCGGCCGGGGTGATCAATATCGTCACCTCCTCCGATCACGGCCTCGGCGCACAGCTGGTCCTCGATCCGCGGGTCGACATGATCACCTTCACCGGCTCGACCCAGACCGGTCGCTCGGTGATGGTGGGCGCCTCGGCGACGCTCAAGCGCACCTTCCTCGAACTGGGCGGCAAATCCGCTGCGATCGTGCTCGACGACGCCGACATCGCTGCCGCCGCGAGCTACACCGCGTTCACCGTCGCCGTCCACGCGGGCCAGGGGTGCGCCCTCACCACGCGGCTGCTGGTACCGCGCGAGTCCTACGACGCCGCGGTCACCGCCGCGGCCGGCGCGCTCCGCGGCCTGGCTGCCGGTGACCCGACCAACCCGGGAACCGTCTGCGGCCCCGTGATTTCCGAGCGTCAGCGAGCCCGGGTGGAGCGCTATCTCGAGATCGCCCGCACCGAAGGCGGACGGATCGAGGTCGGCGGCGGCAGGCCCGCGGACAAGGAACGCGGGTACTTCATCGAACCGACGCTGATCAGCGGACTCGACAACACCGCGACCGTCGCGCAGGAGGAGATCTTCGGGCCCGTGCTCGTCGTGATTCCACACGACGGCGACGACGACGCGATCCGGCTGGCCAACGAATCGCCCTACGGCCTGTCGGGTTCGGTGTGGGGCACCGACCCCGACCGGCTCGACCGGGTCGTCTCGGGGGTGCGCACCGGGACCCTGAGCGTCAACGGCGGCCTCTGGTACCACGCGGACGCGCCGTTCGGCGGTTACAAGCAGTCCGGCATCGGCCGGGAGATGGGCGTCGCCGGTTTCGAGGAATACCTCGAAACCAAGCTGATCGCCACCCCCGCCTGACCTCACCGACCCATTCACACTCAGGAGCTGAACACCATGGCACGTTTCACCGGTCGCACCGCGATCGTCACCGGCGCCGCGCAGGGCATCGGCGCGGTCTACGCGAGCGCACTGGCCGCCGAAGGCGCCAATGTCGTTGTCGCCGACCTCAATGCCGAGCGCGGCGAGGAGGTGGCCAAGCAGATCGTCGCCGACGGCGGGGTCGCGGCCTTCCGCCGCGTTGATGTCGCCGATCCCGAATCCGCTGTCGCACTGGCGGAGTTCACCGTCGCCGAGTTCGGCGCGATCAACCACCTGGTCAACAACGCGGCCATCTACGGCGAGATGAAGCTCGATCTGCTGCTCACCGTGCCGTGGGACTACTACAAGAAGTTCATGGGCGTGAACTTCGACGGCGCGCTCAATGTGACGCGCGCGGTCTGGCAGCCGATGATCGCGGCGGGTGGCGGCTCGATCGTCAACCAATCATCCACCGCCGCATGGCTGTACTCGGGGTTCTACGGGTTGGCCAAGGTCGGTATCAACGGCCTCACCCAGCAACTCGCCACCGAGCTGGGTGGTTCGCGGATCAGGGTGAACGCCATCGCGCCCGGTCCGATCGATACCGAGGCCACCCAGACCGTGACGCCGGGAAACATGGTCAAGGACATGGTCAAGCGCATCCCGATCAAGCGGATGGGCACCCCGCAGGACCTGGTCGGCGCCTGCCTGTATCTGCTGTCGGACGAGGCGAGCTGGGTGACCGGCCAGATCCTCAACGTCGACGGCGGGCAGATCATCCGATGACGACCGAATCCGTCAGCGCCCCGGTCGGATTCATCGGACTGGGCAATATGGGCGCGCCGATCGCGCGGCGGCTGCTGGACTGGCCGGGCGGGCTCACGGTCTGCGATGTCAGGCCGGAGGTCATCGAGCCGTTCGTCGACGCGGGTGCGCGTGCGGTCGCCGAGCCTGCGCAGGTCGCGACGCACGCGCGGATCATCTGCGTGACGGTCATCGACGATGCGCAGGTGACCGAGGTGCTCACCGGCCCCTCGGGAATTCTGCGTACCGCGGCACCGGGCACGGTGGTCGCCGTGCACTCCACCATCAGCGACCGGACGGCGCAGGAGCTGGCCGCCCGGTGCGCCGAGCACGAGGTCGAATTCGTCGACGCGCCCGTCAGCGGTGGCGCACCCGGCGCGACCCGGGGGAGCCTGGCCGTGATGGTCGGCGGTAGCGCCGCCGCGGTGGACCGGATCCGGCCGCCGTTCGGGTGCTTCGCCGACCTCGTCGTGCACGCCGGTCCGGTCGGCGCGGGAACACGAATGAAGCTGGCGCGCAATCTCCTTCACTTCATCTCGTTCACCGCGGCCACCGAGGCGCAGCGCCTGGCCGAGGCCGCCGGGCTCAGTCTCACCGCACTCGGCAAGGTGGTCCGCCACTCCGACGCGGTGACCGGTGGGCCGGGCGCGATCATGCTGCGCGACACCACCGCGCCGATCGACCCCGACGACTTCTGGTTCCCCATCCTGGGCCATGTGCGCGATCTCGGCGAGAAGGACCTCTCGCTCGCGCTCGACCTCGGCGACCGGCTCGCGGTCGACCTGCCACTGGCGCAACTGGCCCTCGCCCGCCTCGCCGAGGGACTCGGCGTCGCCGAACCCGCGCTCGACAAGGAGATCTCATGACCGCCCACGGAGAAACCCCCGCCGACGTCCGCAAGCGCGGCCTGGCCAAGATGGCCGAGGTCTACGGCTGGGAATTCGAGGACGGCCCCGGCGAGCACTTCGCCGTCACCGCCGACCACCTGTTCGCCGACATCTGGTCGCGGCCGGCCCTGACCGTGCGCGAGCGTCGGCTGCTGCTGCTCGGGGCACTCACCGCGCAGGGCAATGTCGATGTCGCCGAGATCCAGATCGGCGCCGCTCTCCGCAACGGGGAGCTGTCCGAGGAACAGTTGCGGGAGATCGCGCTGTTCCTGTGCCACTATGTCGGCTGGCCCGCGGGGACGAAGCTCGACGGCACCGTCGGCAAGGTGATCGCGCAGGAGCGTCGCAAGAAATGATCGACCCCGTTATCGCCGATCCGCGATCGCTGTAGCGTGCGGACGATGGTTATGCCGAAGAATCAGCCGAAAGGGCTGAACTCGCCGATGACGACCCGGATCATCCGATACGGGTCGCGCGCACAGGCGTGGGTCTATCGCCGCACCAACGGCCGCGTCGGCGGTACCTGGCGCATCGGTGCCGGGTTCCGCAGCCCGGTGCCGACGCTGCTGCTCGAACATCGAGGTCGCAAGTCCGGCAAGATCTTCGCCGCGCCGCTGCTCTATCTCGTCGACGGCGATGACCTGGTCATCGTCGGCTCCCAGGGCGGCCTCGCGAATCATCCGCAGTGGTATCGGAACCTGCTCGCGGATCCGAACGCCCATGTCCGGATCCGCAGCGAGCACTACCCGGTGCTGGCCCGCGTGGCCGACGCCGGCGAGCGTCAGCGCCTGTGGCCGTTGCTGACCGGCCTCTACGCCGATTTCGATGCCTACCAGTCCTGGACCGACCGCGAGATTCCGGTCGTAATCCTGTCGCGCACCTGAGCCCTCAGTCGGCCGCGAGCCGGTCGTCGTAGGCACGACGGGCATCGCGGTCGACATCGATGAAGGTGCGGTGCACGCCCAGCCGCCGAGCCATGAACTCACCGAACGGGCGCGGGGTCAGCTTGTTGACGGCGGCGAGAACACCTGCCGTGCGGGTGACCGAGACACGTCGGCGTGGCCGGGCGATCAGGGCGGCGACCGCGGCGGCGACGTCGGTGGGTTCGGCGAGCAACGCACGCGGAGCGCGAGTTCCGGCGATCATCTCGGTGCGGGTGAACGTCGGCAGCACCGCGGAGAACCGCACGCCGGTGCCGCGGTGTTCCAGGCGCATGGTCTCGGTGAAGCTGAGCACCGCCTGCTTGCTCGCGCAGTAGGTGGCCATTCCCGGCGTCGGGTTCTCACCCGCCATCGAGGCCATGTTCACGATGTGGCCGCGGCCGCGGGTGAGCATCGGGGGCAGCGCGAGCTTGGTGCCGAGCAGGACGCCGTAGACATTGATGCCGAGAATCCGGCGGGTGATCTCGTCGGACTCCTCGGTGAACCGGCCGACCGGCATGATGCCCGCGTTGTTGATCAGCACATCGACGGGGCCGCAGGTCTTTTCGACCTCGGCGAGGAAGCTCGCGAACGACGCGGGTTCGGTGACGTCGAGGTGCCGCGCCATGGTCGCGCCTATCTCGGCCCCGGTACTCGCGACCGTGCTCGCATCGATATCGCCGAGGGCGAGAACCGCCCCGGCCCCGGCCAGTTCGCTCGCTACCGCACGTCCGATGCCGCGCGCACCGCCGGTGACAACGACTACTTTGCCTGCGGTGGACGGCGTGTTCGATGCATCAGACATGTGTCCAGATTATATTCTGGACAGGGTTACGAATCAACCCCGGCCCCCGCGCCGCCATGGTCTGGTTCACCGACGCTGCGGGACTGGCGAGTAACATCCGGACGCATGTCTGAAAGCGATTCCATCAGCCTCGAAGCGACCCGGCGTCGATTGACCGGGAAGCAGGCCGACACCGTCGAACGGCTGACCAGGGCCGCGCTGGTGGTGCTGACACGCGATGGCTTCTCCGGCATGACGATCCGGCTGGTCGCCGCGGAGGCGGGCGTCGCCACCGCGACCGCGTACACCTACTTCTCCTCCAAGGAGCACCTGGTCGCCGAGATCTTCTGGCGGCGCCTGCTGGCCTCGCACTCGCCCGCGATCGAGGACCCCGACCCGACGGTGCGGGTGCTGGCCGAGTTGCGCAACATCGCACTGCTGGTGGCCGAGGAACAAGAGTTGTCCGGTGCGGTCACCGGCGCGCTGCTGGGCTCGGACCCGGATGTCGAACACCTGCGCACCCGCATCGGCATCGAGATCCGCAGCAGGCTCGCGCGCGCACTCGGCCCCGACGCTGACAACGAGGTCATCGAATGGCTCGAGATCATCTACGCGGGCGCGCTGGTGCGGGCGGGCATGGGCTACGAGTCGTACTCCGAAATCGCCGACCGCATCGAACGAGCCGCACTGAGGATCCTGCGCACCGCCTGACAATCAGGGTTCGAAGCTCACCAGCATCTGTTCCAGCGCGGCCTGATCGGGACCGACGAACGGCGCGGCCTGCGGCGCCTCGGCAAGCATGTCCCAGTGCTGCGACGTGCGTCCACCCGCGGGCGGAAGATGTGTACTGAGGATCCGTCGCGGGTCGAAGGCGCGCATCGCCGACACGGTGGCGAGGTATTTGCCCTCGTCCACGACGTGCACCCACGGGCTGTCCACCGCCGCCCAGAGATGCTGTGCCGCGCGAATCGCGGCCGGCGGCGTGTAACCCACATCGTCGGCGGTCGCGAGTTCGGCGCTGGGCAGCGGAGCGCCGAAACAGTCAGAGGTGAAGCATGATTCGCTGCGTTCATCGTAGAACCCGACAGTGCTCGGATTGTCGAACAACGGTGGGCGAAACGCGGTGAGGCGTCGGTCGCCGACATCGAGGGACTGCCCCGGGTTCAGCAGGTACACACGATCCATCGGGACCGGTCGAGCACACGACATGATGCCCAGGCCGGCGAATGTCGTGATCAGCCGGGCGTTCGGGGCGGCATCGAGCAGGTCGAACAGCGATCCGGTGTGGTCGCGATCGGGATGGGTGAGCCATATCCATTCCACGTCGGCCGGATCCACGATCGAACTCAGGGCCGCCATGAACCCGCGGTCGGGAAGGCTGAGACCGGTGTCGACGACGACAGGCTCCGCCGCGTGCAGAACGTACGCGTTGACCGGGATATGGCCGATGCCGGGAACCTCCAGTTCATCGGCGAAAACAGTGATGTCGTGCTGGATTCGATTGATACGCATGATGCTTCCTCACTCCTCGACATCGACCCGAATGATCGAGCGCGCGATGACGGCGAGGTCGTCGGCGGTCGGGTCGTAGCCGCGCGTGACCTTCAGCCCGAGTTCGAAGGGGCTGGCGCCGTCGTCCATCGCCGCTCGCATCGCGGCGCCGACTCGGGCAGGCGCGGCATCGAGGAGCACGGCGTGACCGTGGCGGATCTGCCCGCGATGGGTGATGGTGACGGGCGCGCCGCCGACCAGATTGTGGCGCCATGGTCGCTCGGTGAAGATCAGCGTCTCGTCGTCGACATGGTGCAGGCAGACCGGGATCCGCAGCGTGCGGCCGGTACGGCGGCCGGTGAATTCGACCATTCCCTGTCGGCGAATGCGACTGCCGAGCAATCGCGTCGCCAAGATACGCCGCACGACAGGATTGATCAGGCGCATCAATTGCGGTGGTGGCGGACTGAGGCGCACAGGTGTGGTTCCGGTATTCGTCATACACCGAGGCTAGGAATATCCCGGTCGCCGCGACATTCCACAAATCTGGTATTTCCCCTGGTCCGGCCGCGGCCTACCGTTGATCTGTGAGCACGGATGCGAGGCAACGCGCCGCCGACAAGATCGGGCGGTTGTGCCGAGAGCCGCACGATCTGGTGTCGCTGTGGCAGGAGACGACGGAGGTGCTGGCCACCGCCGTCCCGCACTACTGGACGCCGTGCTGGTACACCCTCGATCCCGCGTCGCTGCTGATGACCAGTCATTTCCATCTCGGCCTCGCCGAGTTTCCGCCGCAGTGGCTGGCCGCGGAATACGGCGAGGAACGCCACGGCATCGTCGATGTGGTCAGGTCGGCGACCGGACTGTCGACCTTGCACGAAACCGTCGGCGGCGACCCGTCGAAAAGTGAACGGTGGCAACGCAATATGACGATGGGTGGGGATCAGGAATTGATCGCGCGACTGCGCACCCGATCCGGCGAGGTGTGGGGAGCGCTCGCGCTCTATCGCGAGCCCGGCGCCCCGATGTTCGACGCCACCGAGAAGGACTTCGTGGCCACCGTGGCGCCGACCCTGGCCGACGGCGTGCGCCGGGCGCTGCTGATCGGGCAGGCAGGCGAACCCGAATACGCGGACTCGCCAGGTCTGCTGGTGCTCAACTCGGCGTGGGAGGTCGAATCGGCCAGTGCCGGGGTGCGGCGCTGGCTGTCGGACCTCCCCGACGGCGACTGGGACCGGGAGAAACTGCCCAGTGCGGTGATCACACTCGCCGCCCGCGCGTTCCGCAACGCGGCGGACGACCGACCCGACGAGGTACTCGTGTCCCGAGCGCTGACCAGGTCGGGAACCTGGGTGGTGTTGCACGGCGCCCGCCTGACCTCGTCAGCACAGACCAGGGTCGCGGTGATCATCGAACCGGCCCACCCCAGCCGCATCTACCCGCTGCTGATGTCGGCCTATGGGCTCACCGAGCGTGAACGCGACGTCACCCGGCTGGTGCTCCAGGGTGCCTCGACCTCGCAGATCGCCCACGACATGACCGTCTCCGCCCACACCGTGCAGCAGCATCTGAAGAGCATTTTCGACAAGACCGGCGTCCACAGCCGGCGAGACCTGGTCGCCAAGGTGTTCTTCACCCACTACGAACCCCGCTTCCGGGACAACGAGCAGCGCGTCACCGCCACCAAACCGATCCGGGGTGGGCCCTGGCCGACGTACTGACCTAGGTGCCGACGGCGGTGGCGAGCAGGACGCGCAATTCTTCGACGACCTCGTCGAGCGCGGTAGTCGAGCGGTGGACACGGCACAGGATCACCGCGCCTTCGACGCTCGCGATCGCCATCGTGGCCAAGCGTTCGGCGCGTGCCGGTGCGACGCCTTCCGCGGCGATCGCGACGGCCAGGGTGTCGTGCCAACGCTGCAGGATGGCGGCGACCTCGGGTTGCAGGTGGCGGTCCTCGGGCGCCCCGCCTACCGCCACCGACACCACCGGACAGCCCGCCTCGAAATCGGACGTCAGCAGGATCGCCGTCCAGAACTCGGCGATCCCGGCCAGCACCCCCGCGGCGCCCCGCTCGGCGGCCGCCTCGATGAGGGCGCTGATCGTATCGCCTGCGAGAGTGAGCGATTCGGTCATGATCTGGGCGCGCCCGCCGGGGAAGTGGTGATACACCGAGCCCCGCGGAGCGCTACTGCGGGCGAGTACCGCGTCGACGGTCACGCCCGCCGCGCCGCGTTCGCGCAGCAGTTCGATCGCGCTGCCCAGCATCTTCTGCCGAGTGTTGGTACGAGCTCCCACCGTCAGGCCTCCTTCACCGGCGCCGTGAGCACCTCGATACGGGCGGGAACGTTCTTGTGCCAGGGGCTGCCGAAGAACTTGTCGCGTCGCGACGTCGAGGTCAGCGTATTGAGCGCGACACCGACGACTGCGTCCGCGCCCGGATAGGCGACACCCATGCCGTTGGGGAGTGAAATGTGTCCTGCCTGCATCATCTCGCTAAGCTCGATCGACGTGGTCGCCGAACCGGATTCGGTGACCACACGCACCCTATCTCCGGTGCTCAGCGCCAGCCGCTCGGCATCGGCCACCGCGATCCGCAGAGCGCCCTCACGGTCGCGGCGGCGCCAATCCGGGTTGCGGATGATCACGTTCGCCGTGAACGCGCGCCGCTCACCGGCGGACAGGGTGAACGGGTACTCCTCGCTGGTGTAGTCGGGGTCGACCGCGCAGACCGCGCGCAGTTCGTCGAGCAGTTCCGGGATGGCGGCGTGGATCTTGCCGTCGGCGTGCTGAATGTAGCGCCACGCGTCCTCGTAGCGGTCATCGGAGAACATCACCCCTTCCTGGTGCGCGCGCACAGCCTCGAACAACTCCTCGGCCTGCCCGAACCCGGATCCGGTGAACCCCGCCCTGGCCACGGCGTCGGGCTGGGAGATCACGCACAGCAGCGCGAATCCCCATGCCAGCGCCAGCGCGGCTTCCCCCTCCGGAAGGCTCGCGCCCAAGGTCCGGTACAGCAGATACGGTGTCAGCCCGGCCAGTTCGGGGCGCGCCTTCAGCGTGGAGAAGAGTGCGAGCGCGAACGCCTCCCGGCTCACCCGCGCCGCCGCGGCCAGCTCCGCCAGCAGCCGGGGCTCGACCACGCCGAGACGGTCGATCACCGCACCGTAGATCTCGGGTTCGGGACGGGTGCCCGGCAACGGCGCCATCAACGGCGCGCGCACCTGAAAGCTGTTGTGCGGGAAGTGCAGCGTGAACAGCGACGCCTCGTACTTCTCGAACTGGCTGGCCGCGGGCAGCACATAGTCGGCCTGGCGAGCGGTCTCGGTCATCGCCACATCGACGACCACCGACAGCTCCAGCGACCGCATCGCCGCCACGAATCGCGCCGAATCCGCCAGCGAGTGCGCGGGATTCGACGAATCGATCCACATAGCCCGCAACCGGTCGGGGTGGTCGGTGAGGATCTCGTCGGCGATGGAGTTGCACGGGATCAGGCCGTTGAGAATCCGGGCCCCGGAAACCGGTGTGCGCGTGGGGCTGTCGGCCATGCTCAGCTTGTCCGCGATCGTGCGGGCGATCGGCACCGCCACAGCGTCGAAGAACACGTCGAGCGTGGTGCTCGCCGTCAGCCCGGCCACATTCCGCGAGATCGCGCCGCGCCCAGCGGTCGCGGCGATCAACCGGCGCGCGGGCGTGGCACCGTAGCGCATCGCCACGGTCGCGACGCCGCGCCGCACGCGCTGTGCACTACCCGCCCCGGCCGCCCTCGGGATGGCGTGCCAGCGGCCGGCGAGCGGGAACATCCATGAATGAATATGCACCCCGCCGGGTTTGGCGAAGTTGCCGGTCAGGATCCACAGCATCTTGTTCAGGTAGGCGACCAGGGTGCTGTTGGGGGACTGCTGCACGCCGAGGTCCTCATAGGTGGCGACGCTTTTCGCGGCGGCGATCCGGCGCGCGACGGTGCGGATCAGCGTCTCGTCGAGACCGCAGCGGTGCGCGTTCGCGCTGATGTCGACCGCCCGCAACGCTCGCAACACCGGTTCGGCACCGGTCGTGTGTTCGGCCAACCACCGCTCGTTGTACAGGTTCTCCTGCACCAGCGTCGCCGCGATCGCCGACACGCACCAGGCGTCGGTGCCCGGCTTGACCTGCAGGTGATAGTCGGCCAGCGCCGCGGTCTCGCTGACGCGCGGGTCGATGACGATCATCGTCCGGTTCGGATCCCGCGCGATCTCGCGCAGTACCGGCCGCGCCTGCGCGATGCCGTGGGACTGCCAGGGGTTCTTGCCGACGAAGATCGCGACCTCGGTGTGCTCGAAATCGCCGGTGGTGTGATTGCCGTAGAGCTGGGAATCGACCCAGGATTCGCCGGTCTTCTCCTGCGCCAACGCATTCGACATATACCGGCCACCGACTGCGTGATACAGCGCCCGGCCGTAGGCGCCACCGAGGTGATTGCCCTGCCCGCCCCCGCCGTAGAAGAAGATCGACTCGCCACCGTGCGCGTCACGAACCCTGGCGAGCTTGGTGGCGATCTCGTCGAGCGCGGTATCCCAGTCGATCGGCTCGTACGTACCGTCGGCGGTGCGCCGCAGCGGAGTGTCGATGCGGTGTGCGCCCGCCTGGTACTTGTCGAGGCGCAGCGGCTTCTCACACGTGTAGCCCGCCGACCCCGGATGTTGTTTGTCGCCACGAATCTTCACCAGGTTGCGGCCATCTGTCTGGATCTCGAGACCGCAGTTGCATTCACAGAGAATGCAGGCCGTCTTGCGCCACTGCGCGGTCTCGGCGGTGTTCTCATCGGATTCCGGGCTGGTCAGACGCATGCTATGCAGTATTGCATAGAACAGGTCATCGGCGCGGGCTGATGGCGATCAATATGGTCGCTGAACTGGGCATTCGCGTCGACCGACACGAATCGGCGGTCGTTACGCCGAACAGTCCGGCGGTAGAGATTTTGTGACGAGCGCCGCAAGTTTGCTAGGACTATTGCCGGGAACACAGTCCGCGTCTCATGATGGTCTTCTGACCAACTTGATGCCGAGGAACTGCTGTGACGCACTTCGCTGCCCGCCTCAACGAACTCTTCGACAACCCCTCGGGTCCGGACGTGCGTCAGTGCACAAACCGTCAAGTGGCGCGCATGCTCCAGGCGGCCGGTCACAGCATTTCCGCACCGTATCTGTCCCAGCTACGGTCCGGGAATCGCGAGAATCCTTCGGCGAAAACTGTTTCGGCGCTGGCCGAGTACTTCCAGGTCACGCCCGATTACTTCTTCCTCACCCCGCATCGCGGCGTCGACGATCACACACTCATCCGAGCCCTCGAACTCGAGGAACCGCGCGCCCTGCTGCTGCGTGCTGTCGGCTTGTCGAGTGAGGCCATGGACATCCTCGTCGCGATGGCCGAGCGTCTCCGCGTCAGTGACCGATTGCTCGCCATTTGCCTCGACGATTGACCTAGCGGTCCGCGCACTGGATCACCGCAACCGCTCGTCCGAAGATCTTCCTTCCGTCCTGTGTGGCGGTGACCGCGATCGTCGCGGTCTTGCGGTCTGCGTCGACGGCCTTCACTCTGCCGGTGTATTCGACGATCGCTCCGCTGTCGCAGACGTAGACCGGGCTGGTCAATCGCACCGCGTATTCGGTCACCACGCCGGGACCGCCCGCCCACGAGGTCACGTATCCTGCGCCGATTCCGATCATCAACATGCCCTGTGCGACAGGCGATTCCAGGTTCACCGACGCCGCTGCCTCCTTGCTCCAGTGGATGGGGTTCGGGTCGCCGGCCACGCCCGCGTAGTTGACCAGGTCGCCCAGCGTCACAGCCACGATCCTGGGCGGGAGCTCGTCGCCGACAGCGACGGTGCTGAACGGCACCATATTCCGGCCCGGGTCCGCGGTCGGTGCCGGGCGCGGTGGCTCGGCACGCTCGGCTGTGTGGTGTTGTCGCGGAATCGACGAGCCATGACGGAAGTTCTGCATCAGCAGTCGGTCGCAGATTCGCGCGGCGGCGAAATTCACCTCCCGCCGGCCGACGAAGGACGTGCGGGTGGTGACGACTTCCTTGCCGTACTGGTCGGTGACCGCACACTTGAAGCCGAAGATGTCGCCCCCGAACGCCTTACGGCGCGATTCGAGTCCGACCTCGAAGCGCAACGAATCGCCCGCGAGGATCGGCCTGTTGACGATGAGGCCGTGGTCGGTCTGCATGATCTGGCTCAGGTCATAACCTTCGGCCACACGATCGAACATCTCGATCTGGGCCAGAAACGCGGGGATCGAGACGAAGGTCAACGGCGCGACCAGGCCACCGTAACCGTGGTCTTCAGCCGCTTGCTCGCAGCGGTGAGCGGGATGATCATCCTGAACCGCACGGGCGAACTCCCGGATCTTCTCGCGCCCGACGACATAGCAGTCGCCGGTTCGATAGGACTGCCCGACCGTCGTCGCGGAGGCGACCGAATCGGCGGGTGAATCGAGCAACCTGGAGTCGTCTGGAGTTGTCCGCACACTCAGCAAAGTAACCAATAGTTAGCCTGGCGAGCGATATTTGCTGTTCTCAGAGTGTCGCGGTCTGATCTATCTGCTCGCGCAAGATGTCGCCGTGACCTGCGTGGCGGGCGAATTCCTCGATCATGGCGAGCAGAGTCCACCGCATGCTGACGGTCCCCTCGCGGGGATTGTGCTTGGTGTCGTCCAGGTCGAACCGGGCGGCGATCGCCCGTGATCGGCTGCTCGCACGCTCGAACTCCGCGATGACATCGGCCAGCGACTCGTCGTCGGCCACGGCGAACGTGCCCTCGTCGCGTTTCGAGTACCCGTCGCATTCGGCTTCGTCGAGCCCCGCCCAGAACCGCTGGAACCAGATCCGCTCCGCGGCGGCGGCATGTTTGATCAAGGAAATCGGTGTCGTCAGCGACGCGACAAGCCGTCGCCGAGCGTCGGCGTCGGACAACCCGCGTGCGGTCGCGATGAGCGCTTCACGGTTGCGATCGAGTGTGTTCTCGATGATCGTTCGCTCGGCGCCGGTGGTAATTATGTTGGTAACCATGGACTTTCACTCCATTCTCTTGCTGATCGAAGACTCGGGGGGATTCCTGGCAGTCGGCAGGGCGCGGCTCGGCGGGCTCAACGCAGCCAGTTACGGAGGCGAACCAGGGGAGGGGAAATCTGATGTGTTTCGTCGCGGAACGCGCGCTGACCAAGGCGATGCGGGTCGATCTTCACCGCAGCCGATACCGGTCGAGCGCCGAAGCGTTCGACGCCGCCTGCCGTCAGTCTGTCATGTCACTGGGGTTTCTGTGGGATTCGGCCAAACCACGTCAAGTGTCGGGACACAAGAAAACCCCCTCCGACCCAGGTCAGAGGGGGTTTTCACTGTCGGGCTGACAGGATTTGAACCTGCGACCACCTGACCCCCAGTCAGGTGCGCTACCAAGCTGCGCCACAGCCCGTTCTTGCCCCCGTCTCCGGGTGCTCGAAAAGATTACCTCACCTCTTGGTGAAGGTACTAATCGGCTGGTAGGGGCACCTTTTTATCGATCCGGAGGAGTGTCGGCGTCTTGCGCCGGAGCCCACAACCGCGCCGAGTTCGTAGGGATCCCATAGAAGTCTGCGCGTATCAGGAGCCCGACCTTGCCAGAGCGTTCATGGCTTGTGCGCGCGGGTCGGTTCGTGTGGCCCTCGGACGTGACGTGCGCCCGTTCGGCACATTCTCGCGGCGGTCACGCCTCCGCCCGTGCACCGTGTTTCCTGCGTGGCTGTTGCCGCAAACTGCCCGCAGGCCATGGGCGTTCATCTGTCGATGGACAAACAGGTGCGGTGTGCCGTCAGCGCACGCGGATCTTGGAGGTGGTGGGCCGGCAAGCGGCCAGCATGAGCATCAGCTCTTGGGCGAGATCGCGTGGTTCGAGTTGCCGCGAACGGCACGCGCGTCGATTCGGAATGGGCGCCGTCGATTTCGTGCCTGATCAGCCAACTATCTGACGCTTGCCGACCCGGGAGTGGAGACGGCTGGCCGTGTTGGTGGTTTGTGGGTTCGGCAGTCGATGCTTCCGTCAGCTTGGTCGTGGCGGGTGCCGTGTCGGTTTGCCTTGGGGCCGTTGCCGCGATCGTATGATGACCCGACTTACTCACTTGCCCCGTCCATCGTTGGAGAGACCTGAATGTCAAACATGAAGTGGCGCGTGTTCGGTACGTCGGTGCTGATAGCGAGTGCCACGGCCATGATCTCATCAGGGCCTGCGATGGCGGAGCCGCAGGGCTGCACACTGGACCGATCGTGGGGCGGAGCGAGTGCCCATTGCGGAGGCGATGGGACCTATATTCTGGAGGTCGACTGTTTCGGCGTGAGCGTGTCCGGTGGGCAGCCGTTCGGGCCGTACTACAAGTCAGTCGTCGGTCATACAGATCCGACTTTGGACCCGATCTTCAACTACCCGCAGCGGAACTGCATGAACCCTTTGACGCTCGGGCAGGTCGGTATTGCTACCGATGCGCGTATTACTTTGGTGCCCACTCGGCCCGCTCCGTCGAACGCTTACGAATAGTGATCAGGCGTGGAACCTGGGTTTGCGTCACAACGTTTCGGCGTTCACAGAGGTAATCTCTTCGAGCACTCGGAGACGAGGGCAAGAACGGGCTGTGGCGCAGCTTGGTAGCGCACCTGACTGGGGGTCAGGTGGTCGCAGGTTCAAATCCTGTCAGCCCGACAGTGGAAACCCCCTCTGACCTGGGTCGGAGGGGGTTTTCTTGTGTCCCGAGATTTGACGTGGTTTGGCCAAATCCACAGAAACTCCACGTTTTGAATCTGAACGACTGTCCAGTGTCTCGTAGTGCCGCTCAATCGGGGATCGCCGGAGAGGCGGTCGACGCACCCGTCTGGCATCTGCGCCGTACCGTCGACGGTGGCCTGTTCGACACCTACACCGAAAGTTTCAACGCGGTCTGGCGAACCGGCCGACCGGTGACAGGCTGAGCCGATGGCGCGTACCGAATACTATGACGACCCAGCCGCACCGGAGCCGAACAGCCTTGTGGTCGCGGCGTCCGCAGTGGTGTGCGACGACGTCGGCCGCGTCCTGCTGCAACGCCGCACCGACAGTGGTCTGTGGGCGTTGCCCGGTGGCGGCATGGAGATGACCGACAGTCTGCCTGGCTGCGCGGTCCGAGAGGTCAAGGAAGAAACCGGACTCGACATCGAAATCACCGGTCTCGTCGGAACTTACACCGATCCGCGCCACGTGATCGTCTACAGCGACGGTGAGGTCCGGCGTCAGTTCAACGTGTGCTTCCTGGCTCGTATCATCGGCGGTGACCTTGCGATCTCCGATGAGTCCACAGAGCTGCGGTTCGTCGCCCCCTCCGAACTGGACAGCCTCGACATGCACCACACGCAGCGGCTCAGGCTGACCCATTACCTCGCGGGACGAAGCGCGCCATATCTCGGCTGACGATTCGGCGACAACCGCGCGTGAGTGCGCCAGATGGCCGAGCGCATTGCTCGCGACGGTAGAAGCTGCGCGTGTCAGCTGCCCGACCTCGCCACCCGTGAAAGGTGGCCGGTGCGCGCGGGTCAGTTCCTGCGGCACTCGGACGTGATACGCGCCCGTTCGGCACATTTTTCGAGGTGGTCGATCGCTGTGTCCAGTAGCCGATTTCCAACCACTGATAAGTGGGTCTAATCGGCGGCCGGCACGAGTGGTGGGACACCACCGCAACCTGGAAACAATAGGCACTGAGGTCGCCACTCCCTGAGCGACGTCCGCTATGCACGGGTGGCGGTGCGACGGGTCGTGCGCTTGTGGCGAGACGACCGGCTGACGTCCTGGCGCGGCCGATACAGCGGGCGTAGGAAACTTGCCGTTCGTTGTGGGCTCAGCGTTGGTGGGCGCGGAGTGCGGGGGCGACCCAGGTTGTGAGGTAGGCGCGCAGTTGCGAACCTTGCCGCGGCGGCCGACCGGGGTCGATGACGAAGGACTGCACGATCCGCAGCATGTGCTCGACGAGTTCATCGAGACGAGCGTCATCGATCCCCGCGCGGCCCCAATCGACAGCGAAGCGTTCGAGAATGGAGCGGCCGAAGGTCAACGCGGTATCGGAGGTGACACCGGGGGAGAATGCGCCCGCGCGGCCAGGGGTCAACAACAGGCCGAGATACCGGTCGGTGGAGAGCCGTTCGAGGGTGTATGCGATCCCTTCGACCACGGCCTCGGCGGGATCGGTGAGATGGTCCAGATGCTCGGCGAGAACATCGAGAAATCGACCCGTTTCCGTCAGGGCCGTGGCGGTCAGCAAAGCGTCGGCATTGGCGAAATACCGGTACACGGTTTGACGGGTGACGCCGAGGTCGCGGGCGATCTCGGCCATGGTGAAATCCCCGCCGCTGCGTTCGATGGCCACACGGGCGGCGCCGATGATGCGCGCGATGGCTTCGGTGTCATCGGCCGGAGTGGTCCCCGACCAGCCGTGCGTGCGCATCGATTCCTTCCGGGCCGGTGATCGTGTTCTGCCGACCCTATCGTCTGCGCCGAGGTCGACGAGCGTCCCGTTCCGTCGAAATAGACCATACAGTCGGCTAGATATGTATGGTCAACTCATGACCACTCAGATCGAACCCGGCGCCGCCGGGCTGACCGAGGACCTGACCCGCCGCGCCTTGGGGTTGGTGCTCGACCACACCACCGATATGGCGCCCGCTCCGCTGCGAGTGCCGCTGCACTACTACAGCGACCCGAAGATCGCCGAGGTCGAGCAGACCCAGATCTTGCGCCGCACACCGCTGATGATCGTGCCCTCGGCGCGCATCCCCGCACCGAACGACTACGTGGTGCGCACCGTGCTCGAAGATTCACTGTTGGTCACCCGCGACCGTGATGGCACCGCGCATGTGTTCCTGAACTACTGCCGCCACCGCGGCGCGCAACCGGCATGCGGCTCGGGCAACGCCACCCGCTTCACCTGCCCCTATCACGCCTGGACCTACCGCAACACCGGCGAACTGGCCGGGGTGCCCGGCAAAGAGGGCTTCACCGGCATGGACCGCGCCGGCTACGGATTGGTCGAGCTACCCAGTCAAGAACGCCACGGGTTCGTCTGGGCAGTGCTCTCTGCCGAGGGCTCGATCGACATCGACGCCCACCTCGGCGCGATGGGACCTGAACTGGCGCAGCTGAACTACGCTTCCTACGGCTACCACGACGAGCGGGAATTCACTTCCGAAGTCAGTTGGAAGGGCGCACTCGAGGCTTTCGCCGAGAGCTACCACTTTCCCTTCGTGCACGGCCAGAGCGTGATCGGCCAGAACACTGTGGCCAACACCTCCACCCACGACGCCTTCGGCCGCCATCACCGTATGGGATTCCCGTTCAACTGGATCACCGCGCTCGAGGCCGATCCGAGCGGATCCTGGGACCCACTGATGAACATGGGCGTCATCTATTGGATCTACCCGAACCTTGTGCTGGCCAACAGCCCTGTCGGTGTCGAGATCCTCGACATGCTGCCTGCCGGCGCCCCGACCCGCTGTACCGTCCGCCACAGCTGGATGGCCAAGATCCCCGCCACCACCGACGAGCAACGCGCCGTCTACGACGACATCTACGCCCAAGTCCATGCTGCGGTCCGCGACGAGGACTTCGCCATGCTGCCCCAATGCGGCGAAGGAGTTCGCCGAGGCCAGCACGATCACATGATCATCGGCCGCAACGAAATCGGCGTCCAGCACATGATCAGAACCCTCGCCGCCGAACTCGGCATCGCACTGGACTAACGGCGAGACAGGAACGCCGATGACCACCCAAACCCACCCCGGCCTGTCAGAGGCTCATCCGGGCTCCGCGGCGGTGACCCCGCGCCGGGCGAGGCGCAGGCCGAGGCTGTGCGCGCTGCGGCCTGGCGTGACGGTCGTCGGTGTCGAGCGTGACATGGTGCGCCGGGCGGCACTGGCGAGCTCGGGCCGGTCGCGATAGGCCGAAGGTAGGCGGCGATGCCGGGCTCCGCCCTGTCGAGGCCCGGGCATGCATGTCGTGGTCGGCTAGCCGAGGCGGAATCCGGCTCGTTTCGAGTTGCCCGGACGGCTGAGGTCTTTCGGGAGTTTGCCGAAGAACTCGGAGTCGACTCGTGGCCGATGTGTCTTGACGGTCAGGACGACTGCACGATGAGCGCCTGCGCTGAGTCGAGAGTCCAACGCGTGCATGCGTATCAGCGACCGGAGCGGCGGTATTGTCGCCGGCATGTGGGGGTGCGTGATCTGCGACAAACACAACGGGACCGGACCACTGGTGAGCCCGGTGATCCACATCGACGACTTCGTGGTGGTGACCCACCGGCCTGCCCATGGCGAGTGGGTCCGGCCGGGCTATCTGTTCGTCGAGCCTCGTCGTCACGTTGCGAGCCTCGATCTGCTGGATGACGCTGAGACGGTCGCGTTCGCTCGCGCTGTCCGCTCGTCGATCGGCGCCCTGCGCCAGGTTCTCGAACCCACCCATGTCTTCACGTTCGTCGCGGGACTGAGCGCGGCCGGTGTTCACCTTCACCAGCACATTTTCACCCGACCTGTCGGTACTGCACGAGATGTACCGTGGCACAACGTCGATTCTCCGGACGCGCCTCAAATCCCTGCCTCCGGACTGGATGCGCTCTGTGCGGAGCTGTCTGCGGCGGTGCGGGGCTAGAGGGGCGTACCCAAGGACGACGCAGCGCCCGCCGGCCCTGTGTATCGCCTTGCGAGCGGCGCGATTCGAAGTGGAGACGCTTACTTCTTAGGCTACCGGCCCCGAGGCTCAGCATGTATCGACCCATCGGGCGTTGGCCCGAGGCGTTCTCCTCCGGCGACGGGTCGATCACCCAGTTGCCGTCGGGCCCGGCTATGGCGGAGCCGACGGGTTTGCTGTGAGCAATGAGTTCAGTGCGGAGCGGGAAGGCGGTGGTGTTCGACCCGCTTGCACCGCTCGAGGTACTGGATGGCCGACTCGTGCAATGTAGGCATGTGCACGAGGCCATGGGTCGTGAGCGAACTCGGCCCGGGTGCGATGCCAGTGCCTTGCGCATAGTTCGTCGAGGCTCATAGATATCGGATTCGGCTGGTACCCGGTGTCGGGTTCGGCGGCGCGAGAGGCGCGAAGCAGTTCCTGCTCTGGTGTCCATCCGCAATGATCGAAAGCCCATGTGCCGTCCGATACATACACGTGGCTCGGGTTGTCAGCGCCGCTCGGCCACAGTCCGACCGGCCGGAACTTGCTGGTATGGATCTCCAGAAATGCGTAGGTGAGGATGTGGCACGCGCCGGCAGCGAAGAATGCCTGATCGTCTCGGTTCCACGACAGGTGTTGATCGGCTCGCTCCAGTGGGCTCCGCCGGAACACCGAGCACGGGACATACACGCCGCCAGTCTATTCCGACGCTGCCAGCCCCTTCTCCGGTTCTCGATTCGAAACGGGTGATGACAACGAGCGTCGTATGTGACCGACGAGAGCTGTCGTCACCGTTCTCCCGTTCGGCAATTACATTGCCGGACAGCGTGCTCGACCTGGAGAAGGACGCCCGGCCGCTGTTCGAGATCGCCAATGGCTGTCACAATCCGTCGCGCCGGTGAGCAGGTCGTCGGCTAGGGCGAGCAGTAGCTCGGCTCGTTGTCGGTGGCAGTCAGCGAGGGTTCGCGACAGTGGGCAGGAGTGCGCCGTCGAGGGCGAGATCCAGCAAACGGTCGGCCTGTCGCCGCGACGTATGCTCGCGAGACCAAGCGAGGGCGTTGATCAGCGCGAACACATCATCCCCGGTCACGTCGGCGCGCAGGGCTCCCGCCAGGCGGGCATTCGCGACCAGACGATCGCCGATCTCGGTCATCCGCAGGCATGCCGCGTGCAACGCCGATGCCGCGTCATCGGCTCCCGCACTGAGAATCTGGGCCAGTCCCTGGTAGGTCGAGGCGTGGTCCAGGACTGCCCGGATCCACGTGACGAGCGCTTCCGCGCTGTTGCCGGCTTGCGTCAGCGCCTCGCCGTGGTCGAACAGGGCGGTGTTGCGCTGGTCCAGCAGTGCGCCGATCAGTGCCCCGCGGTGGGGGAAGTGCGCGTAGAGCGTGCCGATCGATACTCCGGCCCGACGAGCGATTTTGTCCAACGGGGCTTCGGCGCCGAACTCGGCGAAGACTGTGTCGGCCTCGGCGAGCAGCCGATCGTAATTGCGACGCGCGTCGGCCCGGGGTCGGCGACCAGCGGTCGGCGGGGTCTTCGCCACGGCCTTGCTCCTAACTCGAGGTACCCTCGACTTATAGATCGAGGCACCCTCATTTTAACGGGAGACAGTGATGATCCTTGTAACCGGCGCGACGGGCTCCATCGGACGACACCTGGTCCGCCTGCTCCGACAGCGGCAGGCACCGTTCAAGGCGCTGGTCCGAAACCCCGTCCGTGGCCGAGAACTCGGTGGCGAGTACGTGGTCGCCGATTTCGACCGACCGGACTCGCTGCAGGCCGCGATGTCGGGCATTGATCGACTGTTTCTGCTCTCCGCGGGCGCCGAGCCGGCATCGGGGCGTCAGCCGATGGTCGCACAACAGGTCGCCGCGATCGATGCCGCCGCACGTGCGGGGGTCCGCACGGTGGTCAAGGTTTCGGTCCAGGGTGCGAGCCGATCCGGGAAACTCGCCAGCGGTGCGCACTGGTCGATCGAGCAGCACCTCGAAGCTTCCGGGCTCTACTGGTCGATACTTCAACCGAGTGGATTCATGCAGAATTTCCGCACCGGTGCAGGCACTTTCACTGCCGAGGGTGACATCATCGGCGCGTACGGAGATGGGCGGGTGCCCTACATCGATTGCCGCGATATCGCCGCGTGCGCGGCGGCCCTGCTGACCGAATATCGCGATTCGGCACAACGTTTCGTACTGACCGGATCAGAAGCGCTCAGCCATACCGACATCGCCGCCAGGCTATCCGCTGCCTACGGTCGGACTATTTCCTACGTCGATCTGCCACCAGCGCAATTGGCCGCACGACTCACTGCCCAGGGTCTTCCCACGCAATTCGCCGAAGACGTCGCCGAACTCCAGGCCGGAATCGCCGAGGGCACCGCGGCGCACATCACGTCCGCGGTCTCAGACCTCACCGGTCGCGGCCCCAGAACATTCGGCCAGTTTCTCGCCGACCATCAGCCGGCAACCGCCGAGCCCCACTAGCGTTGCGTCGGCGAAGGCTGTGTCGAGTGCCGGGTGTCCTTGATCAACGACGCGCAGCATGCAACGACATGCCATGGTTTCAGTGAGAAGGAGCGATGTGAACGGCGGCTGCCTCTGCGGGAATATCCGGTTCTCCGCGACCGGCGATCCGGACTTTCCTCATCTTTGCTCGTGTGAGCACTGTCAGCGGCTTTCAGGGGCTCCGGTGATGTCGTGGGTGTCCTTCCCGGAGGAAGGATTCGCGTGGACTGGTCGAGGCGGCGAACCGACCTGGTTCGAGACCTTCCCGCAGATCTGGCGCGGGTTCTGTCCGAAGTGCGGCTCCTCGGTCGCGTCCAAGGGCGATGAAGCGGGCCTGGTGGGGATCACGATTATGGCTTTGGATGATCATGCCCACCTGGTACCGATCAAACAGAGCTTTGCGCACAACGCGGTCCCGTGGATGGCCCCGTTCAGGTGAGGCACTGGCGTGGTGGGACAACCGATCTCGGCTGCCCCACATCCTCGCCGGGTCCGGACTCCTGACCGTGTGACCGCCGCGACGGTACTTCGATCTGTCGAAGGGGACGTACTGCCCGCGGCTGTAGGCCGGTGATCGGCTGTTTCGCATGACTTGCGGACCGGCCCTTGTTGTTTCGGCCGCGGACAGGCGGTCATTGGTGCCCTTGCCGGATACCTGATGACATCTTCGGGCCGACCCTGGTTCGGCCTGTCCGCCTCGGGAACCGTTGAGCTCGTATGGATCCTCACCCGTGATGCCCCGCGGCCAGAACGCGTGCCGCGGTAGTGATCGACGCACGCGGATCGCAACCTTTGACCACCGTTACTGCTCCTGTCAGGCTACTCGAGTAGACCAGCAGATCCATCAGATTGTGCACGCTGGTCGATATGTATGGTCGCGCTGGGCAGGCCCGGCGCCGCGGCTCGATGAGGAAGACCTGCCGGTGAACAAACTCGTCCCCACTTCGCGACTTCGATCCCGGACGCTGTGGCGGTCCCTGTCTGTGCCGTTGATCGCGTCGATGCTGCTCACCGCGTGTAGTGCCGGATCGGGTGAGAACACGCAGCCGCCGCGCACCGGCGGCACGCTGAACTTCGCGATCGGGACTGATTCCGGATGCGTCGACCCGCACCAAGCGGGCAGCAGCGACACGATGTATTCGCTGCGGCAGACAGTGGATTCGCTCCTGGACCAGGATTTCTCGACCGGGGAACTGGTTCCGTGGCTGGCGGAGTCCTGGCAGGTCAGCGACGACGCGCGCACCTTCACCTTCCGGCTGCGACCGAACGCGACATTCAGCGACGGCACCCCCGTCGACGCCGCGGCGGTGAAGGCCAGCTTCGACGCGATACCCGGTCTCGGTGCTCTCGCGATCCAGGCGACGTCCTATCTCGAAGGCTACGTGGGCACCACGGTCGTCGACGATCGGACCGCCGCGGTGAGCTTCGCGCAGCCCAATGCGCAGTTCCTGCAGGCAACCACGACATCGTCGCTCGGTGTGGTCGCGCCCTCGACCGCGAGCCGGCCCGCGGCCGAGCGATGCAGCGGCGGCGTGATCGGGTCGGGTCCGTTCGTCCTCACCGAATACCTCAGGAACCGGTCGGTCACCCTGACCAAGCGGCAGGGCTACGACTGGGGCTCGGCGCGGTGGACGAAACCGGGCGAGGCGTACCTCGACACCTTGGTGTTCCCGGTGATTCCCGAGGCCGGTGTGCGCACCGGCAGCCTGATCTCCGGTCAGGTCGACGCGATCGGGCGCGTTGCCCAGGCCGAGGAGTCGGCGCTGGCCGGGGCCGATGTCACGGCGCAGGCGTACACGATTCCCGGCGTCGGCTACAACCTGGGTTTCAACAACAGCAAGCCGCTGTTCGGCGATGCCCGTGTGCGCCAAGCGATCCAGATCGCCGTCGACCGCAAGCAGATCGTCGAAACGGTGTTCTCCCGTGGTACCAACCCGGCGACGAGTGTGCTGGCGAAGAACACCCCCGGCTACGTCGACCTCGGTGCGGTACTGGCGGTCGACATCGCCCGGGCGAAGCGGCTGTTGGACGAGGCGGGCTGGGTCCCCGGGGGCGGGGGCATCCGGGAGAAGGACGGTGCGCGGCTGAGCCTGAAGACCGTCTGGTTCACCACCGCGGCCACCTTCCAGCCCGCGCTGGAACTGATCCAGCAGCAGCTCAAGGACATCGGTGTCGAACTGGTCCTGCATCAGTTGCAGGTCGCGCAGTTCCCGGAGTTGATCCGCTCCGGTGATTTCGATCTGTTCTGGGGCGGCAACTACAGCCGCGCCGATCCGGATGCCCTGCGCACGCTCTACTCCACCAAACTGCGCAACGCCTACCGCGTCCCGGCGACCGAGCTGGAAGGGTTGCTCGACCAGCAGGCTGCCACGCTGGATCCGGTGGCGCGCAACCGGATCGTCGCGCGAATCCAGGAACTGATCGTCGCCAACGCTTATGTGGTGCCGATCGTCGACCAGCAGTCGGTGCTCGGCGTCCGCACCGCCGTCCACGATCTGCGGTTCGCCGGTGCGGGTGACGTCCACCTGCACGACACGTGGAAGAGCTGAACAGTCATGTGGCAGTTCGTATTCCGTCGAGTCGCACAGGCGGTTGTGGTGCTGTGGGCGGCCTACACCGTGTCGTTCCTGCTCCTGTTCGCTCTGCCGGGAGACTCCGTGGATGCCGTGGCGGGCGCGTCGGGCGCGGCGACGACGGTCGATCCCGCGGAACTGGACCGTCGGCGCGCCGAGTACGGCTTCGACGAGCCGCTGTTCACCCAGTACGCGCATCATCTCGCGGATGCGCTGCGCGGCGACTTCGGCGCGTCCTTCGCCAGCGGTGAGCCGGTGGGCGCGCTCATCGCCGAGGCGCTACCGCAGACTGTGCAGCTGACCGTCCCGGCCCTGGTGCTGGCGATCGTCCTCGGCACGACGGTGGCCACCCTGGCCACCTACCGGGTGAGCCGCTGGCTCCAGCAGTTGCTGCTGTCGCTGCCCTCGCTGGCCATCTCGATCCCGACGTTCTGGATCGGGTTGATGCTGATCCAGGTGCTGTCGTTCCGGGTGCCGGTATTCCCGGCGTTCGGCAACGACGGATGGCGTGGCCTGGTGCTGCCGACGATCACCCTGGCCGTGCCGACCGCGGCTCTGCTGGCACAGGTGCTGGCAAAGAGCCTGTCGAAGACACTCGACGAGCCCTATGTGCAGACCGCCCGGGCCAAGGGCGTGGGTCCGACCAGGATCCGGCTGCGGCACGCGCTGCAGAACGCGTCGTTGCCCGCGCTCACCGTCGTGGGATTGCTCGTCGGCGGCCTGCTGGCCAACGCCGTGCTGATCGAGATCGTGTTCTCCCGCAACGGATTGGGCCGGATCGTCGTCGACGCGGTCACCTTGCAGGACGTTCCGGTGGTGCAGGGTGTCGTCGTCTTCAGCGCAGTGGTCTTCGTCTCGGTGAACCTGCTCGTCGACCTGATCTATCCGCTGCTCGATCCGCGGATCGTCCCGAGCAGAGAGAGGAGTGCGGCGTGACAGCCTCGACGATCATCGCAGTGGTCCCTGCCCCTTCGACTACCGAGCCGCCCACCGAAAAACCCTCCGCTCCGAGCCGATTCGACCTCGCCGGGACCGCGCGGTTCCTGCTCCGCCGGCCGGGTCTGATTCTGTCGATCCTGGTGGTGGGGTCCGTTGTGCTCGCAGCCTTCGTCCCGGAACTGTTCGCCTCTCGCGATCCGCTGCGCGCGACGCCCGCGCAGCGGTTCGCGCCACCGAGCACCCAACACTGGTTCGGCACCGACGAACTGGGCCGCGACCACTACACGCGCGTGATCCACGGCACCGCGCTGTCGTTGCAGGCGACGCTCATCGCGGTGGGGGTGGCCCTGGTCGTCGGCGCGGCGATCGGGTTGCTCGCCGGATTCGTGCGCGGGTGGGTGGAGAGCGTCTCGATGCGGCTCGTCGACGTGGTGCTGTCGATTCCGGCGCTGTTCCTGTCGCTGGCCCTGGTGACCGCGCTCGGGCGCGGGACCGTCGAGATCGCCGTCGCCGTCGGCGTCGCGGGGGTGGCCGGTTTCGCGAGGGTGATGCGGGCCGAGGTGCTGCGGGTCAGCGAGGCCGACTATGTCGATGCCGCGCGCGCGTCCGGAACACGCTGGTATGTGGTGATGGTGCGGCACGTGCTGCCGAACGCGCGCGGCCCGGTACTCGTGCTCGCGACGCTCGAACTGGGCACCGCGGTACTCGCGGTCGCGTCGCTGAGCTTTCTCGGTTTCGGCGCCGCGCCCCCGGCGCCGGAGTGGGGCACCTTGATCGCCGGCGGCCGCAACTACCTGGCCAACGCGTGGTGGCTGTCGACCCTGCCGGGTCTGGTCGTCGTCGCGACCGTGCTGTCGGTCAACCGGATCGCCCACGCGCTCGACGGCGAATGGAGCCGTCGCGCGACACCACACCTACCCGCCGGCGACCGCGCCCCCGCGGCCGTTTCCACCACCGAGACCGAGGAGAAGCATCAGTGACGACGACGAACAGCCAGCAGAATCCGGTAGTCGCGACCGGGAACGGGGATTCGCCCGGGTTTCCGGCGCTCACCGAACCTCTGCCCGGCCTGCGCGAGTTCCTCATCCACAAGCGTGCGGCGCTGCTGGCGCTGGAGGCGAAAGCCGAGCAGACACCGCCGGTCGAGCCGATCGTGATCCGTGCCCACACCGTCGCGGAGGGGCGCAGTGGCGTGCGCCGCATCAGGATTCGCGATCACCAGATCATCAGCGACTCACCACCCGAGTTCGCCGGGTACGACCTGGGTCCGGGATCGCCCGAGATCCAGCTGGGAGTGCTGTCGAGCTGCCTGACCCATATCTTCGAGATCACCGCCGCGCGCCACGAGATCGTGCTCGACGAACTGCGGGTCGAGGTGACGGCCGAGATCGAACCACGCCGAGGCACACCGGGTTTCGAGAACGCGCCGGTCGAGCCGCACAACATCGGCTACCAGGTGTTCGTCACCTCCCCCGAGCCCGCCGACCGGATCGACGAACTGTTCCGGATCGTGGAGGCACAGTGCCCCATCCTGGCGTTGCTGACCAATCCGCAGACGATCACCGGTTCGCTGACGCTCACCCCGACGCCATCGGATGCGCGATGACCTCGATCGCGCAGCGCCTCGAGCGGCTGGAAGCGGAGGGGGAGATCAACCGCACCTTCTTCCGGTTCTTCGAACTCGTCGACAGCCGCAGCTACGAACTCATCGCACCCGAATGCCTGGCGCCCGACGCGCAGATCGAATACCGGCTCCCGGCGCCACACAGCTTCAGCGGCCGCGACGAGTTCACCCGGTACATGGTCGACAGGGTCGCGCCGCGCTCGCAGCGAGTGGCGCACGTCCTCGGCCAGACCGTCGTGGAATGGCGCGGTGATACCCCGCGGCTCAAAGCCCGTGCGACGGTGTGGCACTGGTATCAGCAGTATGCCGACCGGGGCGATCTACGCCCGGCCGACTGGACCACGATCGGCCATGTCGAGGACGATTTCGCGTTCGTCGACGGAAGATGGCTCATCGCACGACGGCTCGTCACACCGGTCGCGGGATTGGTGGCCGCCGGATCACCACCGCCGAGCCTGCCCGAACCCGTCGCCGTGCGGTCAGCTCACGCGCTCACGCTGCCCGGATCGGCCGGGGGAGCGTAGGCGCGAAGGAAGGTATCGACGGCGCCCTCGGCGACGAAGCGAATGTCGGCCGCGGGCACGTCGCGCGTTCCCATGCGGGAGCGTGCCTCGGCGGGAGCGCTGAGCATGGCCAGCAGCTGTTCGGCCGCTTGATCGGGGTCGCACGGACGCAGCTGACCCGACAGCACCAGCCGTGCCAGCCGGTCGGCCAGGGCGGGGCCGAGCCGATCGGAGGTTCGGTTCTGCACGACCTCGATCAGATGCGGAAAGCGGGCGACCTGGGCGTAGGTCAGCCATCGCAGGGCGCGCGAACGATGCTCGCAGTTCACCTCGAGGATCTCGCGCGTCACTTCGTGCAGGCTCGCCCGCAGATCGGCCACCGGCGTGCGTAAGCGCTCTATCGCGGCGAGGTTGTCGGCCAGGACGGATTCGGCCGTCGCCGCCATTGCCTCGTCGAACACGCGCTGCTTGTCCTCGAAGTGGTTGTACACCGTCTGCTTCGAGACCCCGGCCTCGTCCGCGATGTCCTGCACGCTCGACTGGTCGTACCCCTGGCAGGAGAACACCGAGAACGCCGCCTCCAGAATCGCACGCCGTTTGTCGATACGTCCACGTGCCGCCGGCAGATCCACCACGCCTCTACTTTACCGATAGGTGCCTCATACCAGACCGGTGAGTCCAGTTCGGCGTACCCGGTGTGGCCCGTGCTTCGACTCGGCGGCAACCGATGTCGACTACCGCTGTGCGCCGAGTGTCGATATCGGAGGAAGCGTCGGCCTCTTGACTTTCCTGATGGGAAAGTTGATCCTTGACTTTCCAACCAGGAAAGTGAGACCACCATGGAGAACATCGCTCCGGACCAGGCACGAGCCGCGCTGGCGGCGGTCGAGCACGCGCGCCGTCGAGTGGCCGAGGAGGTCGGGCTGCCACGCGGGTACTGGTGGGCAATGGCCGCCGGGTGGGTCGTGCTCGGTGTGATCGGTGACCTCGGGCCATCATGGCTGATCATCGCCGCGACGCTGATCTTCGGTGCGGGGCACTCGTTCGTCGCCTCGTGGTTGCTCGGCGGGCGTCGGCGGACCGACCAGGTGCATGTGAGCGCGGCCGTGGCCGGACGCCGCACCCCGATCGTGGTTGTGGGCATGCTGTTCGCGCTCGTCGGCCTCACCATCGGCGTGGCGATGGCTCTGAACGCGGACGGTGACCGTAACCCCGGAATCTGGGCCGGAGTGCTGGTTGCCGCGATCATCGGCTTCGGTGGTCCGGAAATCCTTCGCGTCCTGCGGCGTTGGTTCCGCGCGTGACGCAGGCCCGCTTCGACGGACTCATCCATCCCAGCACCAGGCTCTCGCTGGTCGCGACGCTCGCAGCCGCCGACTGGGCGGAGTTCGCCTTCCTCAAAGATCGCCTGGGGCTGTCGGATTCGGCCCTGTCCAAGCAGCTCGCGACCCTCGAGTCGGCCGGTTATGTCACCACCGAACGCCGCCTGGACGGCAGCCGCCGCAAAGTCCGCGCGCACCTGACCGAGCGTGGACGGGACGCCTTCGCCGGCCATATCGCCGCCCTGCAGGAAATCGTCGCCGCCGCGACACCGGCCACACCGTCCTGATTCGACGGGCCTGACCTCGCAGGCCCCAGGTCCTCGCGTTCTGGCAGTGTTTCGTCGAGGCCAGTCTTCACGCCGTTGTTCGCGCTCGTTCCGGTGTCGAGCCGAACCGTGCGAGCAGAGTCGATTCGGCGTATTCGTGCCGGAACAGACCGCGCCGGCGCGGGATCAGGACGACCTCGTCGACGAAGATCTCCAAGCCGGAGGCAAAGGCGTCGGGCATCAGGTTGAAACCATCGGCGGCGCCCGCGCGGAACCACTGTTCGATCGTGTCGGCTACTTCCTCTGGTGCGCCGATCATCCGGCGGTGACCGCCGTCGCCCGCGATGTCGGGCTTTCGGGCATCCACGATCTGGGCCCCGGCATTCTGCCGGGTCGGCGGCGGTGCTCGAGGATCTCGGCGTTCGGATGAACCGCAACTTAGCACCCATTAACGCAACATTTACTTGCTTTAACTCGCTAATGCTAGTTATTCTTGCATTAGTGACGATTAGTCGCAGGCAGTTGCAGGGATTGTGAGCGTGGAACCCGGGACTGTGGCCCTTGCGGAACGGGAGACGAGAGGTAGACCGCTTCGCCGCCGGAAAGGAGACCAGGATGGTTGTGTTCCTCGCTTGTGCGGTCGGGGTGACAGTGATGCTGTATTGCGCCCTGCGTTCGGGTATCCGTGTCGAGGAACGTGACGATGGGTGGCACCTGATGATTCACGGGCGCCTTCCGTCGAGGTCGAAGCTGTCGTCGGTGCTGGCCTCGATTCCGCCGCGGGTCGCGGTTCATGTGGATGTGGCCGTGCCCGATCTCAGCGACTCGCTCGTCGCGACCATCAACGACTGGCAGGAAAATTTCGAAAAAGCCGGCGGATTCGCGGTTGTCCACGAGATCGGCCGCCCGTGGTTGAGTGTCGGCTTGTCTGCCGTGGACCGGTGCGGTGTCGTGACCTCGGCCGAACGGTCACCCAGGACCTTGCTCATCACGTGTGCGGACTCGCGGATCGTGCCGAAGATGATCGGGGCAACTGGGCCGGGGGAGATGATCGTGGTGCGCAGTAGCGGCAATATCGTCCCTGCGCGCGGTGCGCGGGCGCGCTCCGGTCTGCTCATCGACACCACGGTGGCGGCCGCGGTCGACTTCGCGGTCGAGGAGCTCGGAGTCGACGACATCGTGGTGTGTGGGCATTCCGTGTGTGGTGCGATGTCCTCGGCACTGCGCGGAGTGGGCGAGGACATCGCGGAGTCGAGCGACTGGATCGAGCAGGCGCGACCCAGCGTGGTTCGGATGAGCGGCGGTCGACCGGCTCCTGTGCTCGACCCGACTCCCGCCGAGGATTCGGGCAGCGTCGTTGACGAGCTGTCCAAGTACAACGTGGTCCAGCAGATCGAGCACCTGCGTACCTATCCCGCCGTCGTCGCGGCCGAACGCGCCGGTCGACTGCGCCTGGCCGGCATGTACTTCGAGATCGCCACGGCACGCATGCATCTCATAGATCAGCGGTGACCGCGACTCGCTGGGTTCTGCTGGGCTTCACCGAGTGTCCACCGTCGACGGCGAGCCGTCGTCATCAGACCGGTGAGCGCAAACGACCTTTTGCACACCTTTGCGCAGGTGTGGGATGGTGGTGGGTGAAAGGACGGACGTGACTGCGACGACGCACTCGACCACCGTCGGCCTCGGGCCGCGCGCACTGGCCAACCGGCGACGCATCGTCGCTGTGGCCGGGGACGAGTTGCTGCGAAATCCCCTGGCGAGTATGGAAGACATCGCCGTTGCCGCGGGGATGGTCCGTCGCACCCTCTATGGTCATTTTCCCACCAGGGAAGCGCTGATCGACGGCATGCTCGACGAGGCCTTCGAACAGGTCGGTCGCGCACTCGACGGTATCGACACCGCGCAACCGCCCGCCCGGGCGACCGCGGATATGACGGTCGCACTGTGGGCGGTCGGCGACGAGTTCCAGTTGCTGCTGCGCTTGGACGAAGCCGGGTCGAGGGCCCGGATGGCCGACCGGCTCGCGCCCGTCCGCGCCCGGCTGATCACGTTGATAGCGGCTGGTCAAGCTGACGGAACCTTCGCTGGTCATCTTCCGCCCGCGGCGTTGGCCAGGGTACTCACGGCGCTGGTGCTCGAGCTGCTGAACGCGCACAGCGATGGTGAATGGGTCGGTGCCGAAGCCGCGCGCGACGCTGCCGTGGCTTGCCTGATCGCGGTCGGCGTCGACCGTTCCGGTGCCGCGGAGATCGCCCGGTCCGCCGCTGAGGCTGCGCAGCACTGATCGCGGGTGTGCTCGTCGGGCGATCGCTCGTCGAAACATCCTGTCCCCGAACGGATCCAAGGTGTGCTCTCCGGCACGAACCCGGGTGGGTGTGAGTCCCTTCACGAGTTCTTGCACATCGGTGTGCAATGGACGTAGTTTCACAGGTACGTGCAATTGCACGAAGGTGTGAAAATGTCGAAGGAGCGGGATATGACCAGCCAGGTGGCAACTGTGCGCATGGCGTACGCGACCAAGACCTCCACCGGGGGCGCCCCCGTCGATGCGTCCTCGTGGACGCTGCGCGGTGTGGGCGCGATCCGCGTCCTGTACGGCCTCGTCGCGTTCGCCGCGCTGATCCTGGGGACCGATGTCGGCACCGGAATGGCCGTCCCCGTCTTCGTCGTGGTCGGCCTCGTGTCCGTCGTGCTCGGCCTGGCCACCGTTGCGCTGACTCCCCGGCTACTGGACCGCGACGACGCTGTCCTGGCCGCTGTTGGCGTAGACGCGATCCTCGTGGTCCTCGGCGTGGCCGCGCTCATGGTGGGCTGGGATCAGTTCACGGTCGCCGCCGCCGTCGTTGTCCTCGGCGCGGTGGTGATCGGGGCGTTGTCCGCGGCGGTCGTCGCCATCGTCACGGCGGTGCGCGAAGCCTGATCCGCTGACGCGGTGTGAAGTGCCCGAGCGGCGCCCCCGGAATTCCGGAGGCGCCGTTCGTGATCGGATGCGGTGCGGGTGATGAGTTCTTCGCGACCTCAGCCCAATCCCAGCGCAGCCAGCTTTCGGTACAGGGTTGCGCGTGAGATGCCCAGCGCCTCAGCGGTTTTGAGTCTGTTTCCGTTGGCTCGCCGAAGCGCGCCGGCGATCGCTTCGCGTTCCGCTTGTTCCAGATGGCTCAGGCGTTTGTGGGGGGAGGTGTGCGTCGTGGTGGTGGGCAGGTCGGCGGGTTGTAGGCGTGGACCGGTGGTGTGATCGAGTGCGGCGCGCAGGGTGCGGCTGAGCTGGGCGACATTGCCGCGCCAATCACGTTGGCAGAGTTCACGAATGGTTGGCACGGCGAGTCCGACGGTGCCCGCGCTGAAGCGACGGACGAGGGTTTCGGCGAGATCGGTGACGTCTTCGGGGCGGCGGGACAGGTCGGGAACCTCCACGACATATTCGAACATCGTCAGCAGGCGAGGGTCGATGTCCTCGGCACGCTCGGCGGTGAGGGTTGCCACGGCGAAGCCGTGATCGTCGGCGTCCAGTTCGGCTCCCAGCGTTGCCAATTCATCGGAGCCGCGATGAGTGAGATCGCCGAGCAGCCTGCCCTCGCTCACCATTCCCGCTGTCGCGACACGGTTGCCGGTCACCGCGCCGGCAAGGGCGGTCTTTCCTACACCCGGCGAACCGTAGAGGAGCAGGCGGCCCTCGGTGGTGCCTGCTCGCGCTGCCGAATGGACGGCTGATTGCCACAGCCAGCTGCGGCCGGGGAGTTCGTCGAGTATCGCGTCGACGAGGGCGGAGACAGAGTCCGAGGTGGGCGAGGACCGAGTGGGTTTCGCCGGCATGGTCGACAGCTGCAGCAGGGCTCCCGCGACATCGCCGGAGTGGTGAACCAGTCGCAGCCCGACATCGATGGGGGAGCCGTCACTCGCGGTCAAGCGCAGTGGTTGCCCACCGAGGGCGATGGTTCGCTGGACCGACTCCCACAGCTGGTCGTGGGAGTAGCGGGAACCGACCAGCGCCGACGCGAGGGTGTTCGCCATGATGATGCGATCGTTGAGGGCGATCACGGGTCGACGTGATCCTCGGCGATCGGCGTGCAGGAAGGCGTCGAGCAGGGCGCGGTCGTCGGCGGCGTATCCGCTGAGCAGGCGATCCCCGGCATCGCGGGCGGCGCGCTCGACGAGTGCGGCGAGGACCTCGTGGGGGGCGCCGGTGGGACAGACGAGGTCGAGAACGCCTTCGATGCTTCCGCTGCCGGGCCGGATCACCGGCACTCCGACAGCGACAACGGGGTCGAAGCATCGGTTGAAGTGTTCGGCGCCGTCGACGATGGAGATCGCGCGTTCCTCCAGCACGGTTCCGAGCCCGGTCGATCCGACGCTGGCCTCGTCGAACCGCGCACCCTTCAGTACCCCCATGCCATCGAGCAGGGTGCCCATCGAGGTGCTGGAGACCCACCGGTCGGCGATGTAGGCATCACGGTCGGTCACCATCATCGCGAATTCGGCGGTGCCCAGCTGGGCCATGATGTCGTGAACCACGGGTCGGACCGCGCGCAGCAGTGCGCTGTCGGGGTTCATCGCGGAAGCGAAGACCACGGCCGGTTCGGTGTCGGGGCGGACGCCGCCGAGCTTGGCGCGCTTCCACGCACGCAGCGTGGCCGGGCGGACATCGGCAGATTCCACTCCCTCGTGCAGAAATGCTTCCCGCGCCGCGGCAATCAGCGATTGATCATTCATAGCTCTCCTCATCGTCGCTGCTCAGCACGGGTAATTCGCATCACCACCTTGTGTGACCGGCAACACACTTGCCCTGATGGTAACCCCGAACACCGGCGAGGAGTGTCTCAGATCTGCGACACGAAGTCGCGCTGTCGAAGGAATCGGTCGGTGCGATCTCGAAATCGAGACACTGCGAGGTGACGCGGCGCACATAGCCTTCTTTCACGGCACTCGCCGAATTCAATTCTTTCTCGATGCAGCGGAGGAACAGCTCATGGAAGAGCGCGTCCTATTTCAGAGTGATGGCGAGACCTTGGTCGGCACCCTGTTCCGGCCCGACGGTGTGGAGGGCCCCTTGCCCACGGTGGTTGCCGGCGGTGGCTGGTGCTACGTCAAGGAAATCGTCCTTCCACATGTCGCGCGAATCGTGGCCGAGCAGCAGGTGCAATTCCTCGGATTCGACTATCGGGGATTCGGTGAGAGCAGCGGCGCCCGGCGCCAGCACATCGATCCATGGGAACAGATCGCCGATTACAAGAACGCACTGAGCTATGTCGAAACTCGCGACGATGTCGATGCGCAACAGTTGGGAGTGTTCGGCATCTCCTACAGCGGCGGGCACGCCCTGGTGCTGGCCGCCACCGACAGCCGCGTGAAGGCCGCGGTGAGCGTGGTTCCGGTGGTCGAAGGCTATGACAACATGCGCCGTGCGCACGGTGAAGTCGCGTTCGCGGAACTGGAGGCGGCGATCCTGGCCGACCGCAGGATTCGCGCCGGCGGCGGGGAAGGGGCGACCCTGCGCATGAGTTCGCTGGAGCCATGGAAAGAGCTGTCCACCTGGCCCTTCCCGCGAATCGGTGAGGTGTTCAACAAGCTGAGGGAGTCCGGGGAAGCCGAGCGTCATGAGCACTGGAGCACGCTCGAGTCCACCGAGTTGCTGCTGAACTACTCGGTGTTTCCCTTCCTGCCGCGCATTCTCGACAAGAAGGTGATGATGATCGTCGCCGAGGGCGACAACATCACGATGTGGGACCGCGAGATCGCGGCATTCAACGACATCGCCAGCCCGGCGAAACGTCTCGAGATCTTGCCCTCGGTCAGTCACATGAGTTTGTACTCCGACCAGCGCGACACCAATGTCGCCGCCGCGAAGGCCGCCGATTGGTTCGGCTCCGCATTCAGTTCGTCGAACTGAAACCCAGTCCCTCACACATTTATTGACAATGGGGTCGTTAGATGAATATTCCCGTTCGGTGGATCATCTTGATCGGATCGTTCACCGCTTATCTGTTCGACGCGCTGGAAATCGTCATTCTGTCGCTGGCTCTGCCGTCGATGCGCGCAGACCTCGGTATCAGTGTCGTGCAGGGTGGCCTCTTGGCCACGTCGACCTTGCTCGGCATCGGCGCCAGTTCGGTCACGGTCGGCCGGATCGCCGATAAGCACGGCCGGAAGGCGGCCCTGTTGGGCAGCCTGGTGCTGTTCGGTCTGTGCACGGCATCGGTGGCGGTGATGCCGAGCTTCGGCTGGATCATGGCGTCGCGGTTGGTCGCCGGTTTCGGGTTGGGCGGTGTGTGGGCGATCGTGTCGACCTATGTGGTCGAGTCGTGGCCCGAGCGGGAACGGGGCCGCGCCGTCGCGTTCGTGATGAGCGCGTTCCCGGTGGGTGGCATGCTCGCGGCGCTGATCGCGGGCGCCTATGCCGCGAACTGGCGGGCGATGTTCTTCGTCTCCGGGGTCGGCGTGATCGTGCCGATTGTGCTGATCTGGCGGTTCTTCCCCGAATCGCGCGAATGGCTCGACAACGTCAGCGCTCGCCGCGCGGCGGGCGAAGCGCCGACAGCGAACACCCGGGAGATCTTCGGCCGCACGCTGATTCGCTCCACGGTCCTGGGCACCACCGTGTGTTCGCTGGCATTGCTGGGCTTCTGGGGAGCCAGCGCCTGGCTGCCCACCTTCCTGGCTGAAGACCGTCAGGTCCCCGCCACCACAGTCGCGGTGTTCATCAGTGTGCTGAACCTGGGAATGTTCTTGGGGTACAACGTGTTCGGGTTCATCGCCGACAAGGTCGGCCGAAAGCGCGCGCTCATCGCCTCGCTGCTCGGGACCGGCCTGGTGCTTCCTCTCTACGTGGTGGTCGCCAACGAGACGACACTGCTGGTGCTCGGGCCCGCCTACGCCTTCTTCGCCGTGTTCACCGGCATTCTCGGCAGCTATCTCGGCGAGCTGTATCCCACCGAGCTCCGCGCGACCGGTGCGGGCTTCTGCTTCAACGTCGGCCGCGGTATCTCGGCGCTGGCCCCGCTGCTGCTCGGCTACCTGGCGGGCACCACCGGTTTCGCCATCGGCTTCGCGCTCTGCGGTGGGCTGTTCCTGCTCGCGGCCGTCGCCGTCATCGCGCTGCCCGAGCGCTACAGCCCGGCGACTGCTCTGCCCCACGGCACGTTCTCGGCCGAAGACGACGGAGTGAAGCTGTGAAAATCCGTGGTGCGGTCCTCGAACAAGCGGGAGCCGACACTCCGTTCAGCCAGTCCAGACCGCTGCGAGTGTGCGAGCTCGACCTGGCCGACCCGCGGGACAACGAAGTCCTGGTCCGGGTGGAGGCCGCCGGGGTCTGTCACTCGGATCTGTCGGTACTCACCGGAAGCAGGCCACGGCCGCTGCCGATGCTGCTCGGTCACGAAGCCGCGGGATCGGTACTCCGGGTCGGCGCCCGAGTCGAGGACATCGAGCCGGGAACCCGGGTCGTGATGACGTTTCTGCCGCGGTGCCGCGACTGTGCGGCCTGTGACACGGCGGGGCGCGTGCCGTGCCCAGTGGGCTCCGCGGCGAACGCGGAAGGCATCATGCTCGACGGTGGTCGCCGCCTGACCCGCGACGGCTCGACTGTGCACCATCACCTCGGGGTGTCGGCGTTCGCCACCCACGTCGTCGTCGACCGGCGCTCGGTGGTGCCGGTGGGCGACGACGTTCCCGCCGAGGTCGCGGCCGTGCTGGGATGCGCGGTGCTGACAGGTGGCGGTGCCGTGCTCAATGTGCGTGCGCCGGTACCGGGGAACACGATCGCCGTCGTCGGTCTGGGTGGAGTGGGAATGGCCGCGCTGCTGGTCGCGCTCGCGCAACGGGATTGCCGTGTCATCGGCATCGACACCCTCGACGACAAACTCGACTCCGCCCGAGCGCTCGGCGCGGACGACGTGTTCACGCCTGCCCAGGCCATCGACAACGGAGTCGAGGCCGACATCGTCGTCGAGGCGGCAGGCCATCCACGCGCACTCGAGACAGCGATCGCGTGCACCGCGGTCGGCGGGACCACGGTCACGGTCGGACTGCCCGATCCGCAGGCGCAGATCACCCTCTCGCCGTTGCGTCTCACCAGCCGTGCGCAATCCCTGGTCGGCAGCTACCTCGGTTCCGCCGATCCCGCCCGCGACATCCCTCGCTACGAGCGGCTGTGGCGAGAAGGTCGCCTGCCCGTCGAACGGCTGATCTCCTCGCGCATCGCCCTCGACGACATCAACACCGCCATGGACCGCCTGGCAGGCGGCAACGAGATCCGCCAGATCATCACCTTCGGAGACGACATATGACCGAACACCTCTACGACGCGCTCATCATCGGCGCCGGTTTCGGTGGCCTCGGCGCCGCCGCCCAACTGACACGCCGCGGCATCCGGAACTTCTGTCTGCTGGAAGCAGGCGACGAGATCGGCGGTGTCTGGCGCGACAACACCTATCCCGGCGCCGCGTGCGACACCCAGTCGGTGATCTACTGCTACAGCTACCTCCCGCACCTCACGGTGTCGCGGATGTACGCGGGCCGGGACGAGTTGCTGAGCTATCTGCACCATCTCGCGCAGCACTTCGCACTCACCGACCACATCCGTCTCGGCACCAGAGTCGTGCGGGCGCAGTGGGACGAGTCGAGGTCGCACTGGGTGGTGACCGACCAGAACGGCAACGAGTTCCACACGCGCGCACTGATTCCCGCGTGGGGGCAGCTCGGCAGACCGCACATCCCCACCTTCACGGGCCAGGATTCGTTCCGCGGCACCATGTTCCACTCCGCGCGCTGGGACCACACCGCCGACCTGACGGGCAAGCGAGTCGCGAGCATCGGGGCGGCGGCGAGCGCGGTCCAGTACGTTCCCGAGATCGCCGCGTCGGCACGGCAGCTCGTGGTCTTCCAGCGTTCGGCGAACTACATCCTGCCCCGCAACCAGCAGGTGTTCACCAGCGCCGAACGCGATACGCACCAGAACGACCCGGAAACCTTTCACGCGCTGCGCGAGCGCATTCACAACGAACGTAAGGCGGGCTTCGATCGAACCAGGCGCGGAACAGACGACCAACGCGACGGTGCCGACGATGCCCGCCGCCATCTGGAAAGTCAGGTCGCCGACCCCGATCTGCGTGCCGTACTGACTCCCGGCTACGACTTCGGATGCAAGCGCATCCTGCGCAGCGACGACTACTACCCGGCCCTGACCCAGCCGAATGTCACCGTGGAGACCGCGAACATCTTGCGCTTCACCCCCGACGGCGTGCTCGTCGGCAACGGCGAGTTCTACCCACTGGATGTGGTCGTCTTCGGCACCGGATTCGCCAGCCAGTCTTTCCAAGGCGACACCGCGATCATCGGCCGCGGCGGCCGATCGCTGCACGAGCGATGGGGCAGTACCCCTGAGGCGTATCTGGGCATGCTCGTCGACGGCTTCCCGAACATGTTCCTCGTCTACGGGCCCAACACCAACCTCAATCACAACTCGGTCGTGGCGATGCTCGAAGTGCAGCACGAATTCATCGCCGAATCCGTCGAACGGCTGTGTGCCTACAGCGAACTGAACATCGATGTCGAGGAGTACGCGATCCGCGGGTACAACGCGTGGCTGCAGGTGCAGCTCGAGGATTCGGCGTTCACCTCGGAATGCTCGTCGTGGTACAAGAACAGCGACGGCAAGGTCATCAACAACTGGTGCGGCACCGTCGAGGACTACCGGCGATTGGTGACGGCGCGGACGCGACCCGAAGCGGTGCGTTCGTGAGCACTGAATCACCCGATCGCGGCCTCGACGACGTGGCCGCCGACCAACGAGCTCTCATTCGCGCTTTCCGCGACAACGGCAGCGCATCGTTCGACACCCTCGGTGTCGATGCCGCGCGCGCATCCTATACCGCGGGCTGCGCGAGCAACGGGCTGCTCCGGGTCGAGCTGGCTCGCGTCGAGGACATGAACATCGGTGCGGAGCAAGACCTTCCGATCAGGTTGTACAGCAACTACCCGGTCGGCTCCGCGCGCCCGGTCCTGCTGTTCGCCCACGGTGGCGGCTGGGTGATGGGCAGCCCGGACACCCACGACACCCTGTGCCGTTATCTCGCCGCCCATGCCGACGTGGCGGTGGTTTCGGTCGACTACCGTTTGGCCCCCGAACACCCGTATCCCGCCGCCGTCGAGGACATGCGCACCGCGACCCGGTGGCTGATGGAACACGGAATCGAGCACGGTCTCGATGTCGAACGGGTGATCGTCGGCGGTGACAGTGCCGGTGGTCAGCTCGCCGCGGCGATCGCCGCGGAGTGTCCCCGTGTTCGCGCCCAGATGTTGCTGTACCCGGTACTCAGCCTCGCCATGGACACCGCCTCCTATCACCGCGTCCAGCACGGGTTTCCGCTCACCGCGGCGACCATGCACTGGTTCACCGACCTCTATCTCGGCGGCATCGCGACACCACGGGACGCACCGGACCTCAACCCCGGCCTGCACCCACACCCGATCCCCACCTTCTTGTCCACGGTCGGCAACGATCCGCTCTGCGATGAAGGCATCGACTACGCCGCGACCTTGGCCGCGTGCGGAGCGCCGATCACCCACATCCATCTGCCCCGGCACGCGCACGGCCTGTTCACGTCGGCGGGGGTGGTCGCAACCGGTCGGGCCGTGCTGGATCAAGCCTGCGTTTTCCTGGCTGCCATCGCCCATGAGGAGGTCGACCGAGGGTTCGCCCCGACCGGTGAACCCGAAGGAGCACAACGATGATCGACGCAACAGCAGTGATCGCCGACACCCCGCAGGGCCTGTGGCTCGACGGAGCAGCGGTCGATGCCACCGACGGCTACCGGTACCCGGTCCTCGACCCGGCCACCGGCGACACCCTGACCACCGTCGCCGACGCCCGCGCCATCGACGCGATGCTGGCCATCGAGTCGGCCGATCGAGTCCAGCGCCCCTGGGCCGCCACCGCACCCCGCGAACGCTCCCAGATCCTGCGCAGGGCATGGGAGTTTGTCACCGAGCGCGCCGAAGATCTCGCGTTGCTCATGACCGCCGAGATGGGACGTGCCCTGCCGGACAGTCGCGCGGAGGTCGCCTACGGCGCGGAGTTCTTGCGCTGGTTCAGTGAGGAAGCGGTGCGCGTTCAGGGCCGATACACGCACGCACCGGCAGGCAACGGCCGGATCCTGGTCACCAAAGCCCCGGTAGGGCCGGTGCTGGCGATTACCCCGTGGAACTTCCCATTGGCCATGGGAACCCGCAAGATCGGTCCGGCACTGGCCGCGGGCTGCACTGTGATCGTGAAGCCTGCGGCCGAGACACCGTTGACCATGCTGGCGCTGGCACGGATCTTCGCCGAAGCAGGCCTGCCCGCCGGTGTCCTCTCGGTGCTGCCGACCTCCGATGCCGCATCGATATCGACGCCGCTGTTCGCCGACCGCCGCCTGCGGAAGCTGACCTTCACCGGTTCCACGCGGGTCGGGCGAATTCTGCTCGCCCGTGCGGCTTCCGGGGTGTTGCGCACCTCGATGGAACTGGGCGGCAATGCTCCCTTCCTGGTCTTCGACGATGCCGACCTCGACGCCGCGGTCGACGGTGCGATGGCCGCCAAGATGCGCAACGGCGGACAAGCCTGCACGGCCGCCAACCGTTTCCTGGTCGCCGACGCTGTGCTCGAGGAATTCACCGCCCGGCTGACCGACCGCATGGCCGCGTTGACCGTCGGTGCCGGGCATCGGGCGGGCGTCGCAGTCGGGCCGCTGGTCAGTGCCGCCCAGCTCGACAGGGTCGCAGGGCTCGTCGACGAAGCGGTCGCGGCCGGTGCCCGGATACGAACCGGCGGCAAACCGCTGCCTGGTCCAGGTTTCTTCTACCCGCCCACGGTCCTTGACCAGATCCCCGTCCGCGCGCACATTCTCGACCAGGAGATCTTCGGTCCGGTCGCGGTCGTCACCGGTTTCGGCGACGAAGCCGAAGCGATCGACCGAGCCAATGCCAGCGAGTACGGCTTGGCCGCCTACCTTTACACCCGTGACCTCGGCCGCGCCCTACGCGTCACCGATGCGTTGGAGACCGGCATGGTCGCGGTCAATCGGGGAGTCCTGTCCGATGTCGCGGCTCCGTTCGGCGGCGTCAAAGCCTCCGGCCTCGGACACGAAGGCGGCATCGAAGGCATCGACGAATACCTCGACTCCAAATACATCGCGCTCACGAACTGATCCACCGCGACTGCCGCTTCGATCATCGTTGCGGTCATCCGTCCGGATCGTCCTCCGCGGCGACCGCACTCGCGGCGCCGTGGAGGATCATGTCGATGAAGCGAATTCGCAGCTGCGGATCGAGGGGATCACTCAGTACCAAGGCCCGCAACTGTAAAGGGGCGAGCAAGGTTTCGAGCAACATTCGTGGTTCGATGCCGACCGGCAGCTCGCCCCTGCGGACCGCGCGTTCGGTGATCGGGTAGATCGGTCGCAGCGTGGCATCCCACAGGGCGTCTCGCAGCCTTGTCCATCGCGGGTCGTCGCCGCCGAAGGACAAGGCTTGGTTCAGTAACCGTCCCGTCGGTGTGCCGAGACATTCGCTGACGATGTTCAGCAGCTCGTCGAGGTCGGAGCGAATCGAGCCGGTGTCGGGGATCTGGACAGACAAGCCTGCCGCGCTCGACAAGGCATCGACGATGAGGTCCTCGCGTGAGCCCCAGCGTCGGTAGATGGTTGTCTCATGGACCTGGGACAGGGCGACGACCTCCGCGACCGCGAAAGCGGTCAACCCCTTGTCGGCCAGAACTTTCAGTGTCGCGTCGATGACGGATTCCCGTACTCGCGCGGATCGTCCGCCGGGCCGCCGACGTTTCTCCTCATCCACTATTGCACCTCCACCACTGGCCCCCCTGTGATCAACATTGGAAGCCGGGCGGACCCGGCGCAAGGGTGTCCCGCTCGGCAATGTGGTGATATGAAACATACGAAAGATGTTGTGCACCAACTAGTTTCATGATGAACGGATGTCGAGGCCGTGTAGTCCGTGCCAGCACAAGGTGCTGATCGCTTCCACCGCGTGGTGCTTGGGTACGAGCATTCCGGCCCGATGCCAATCCGAGGCAGCGGTCAGACTGGCGCCGACCAAGCCGAAGGCCAGCATTCGCGCCCGTGCCTGCTCGCTGTCGTGCGGGCACAGTCGTTCTGCGATGGCGCCCGCACAGCTCGACAGTGCTGCGCGGACTCGCAGTTCGACCGACGGCTCACTGGGCACGCCGCCACCGAAAACGAGCGTGAGGCTAGAAATGCCCTCGTGATCGATCAGGTCGAAGAAGACCGCGACCGTGCTGTCGACGACCTTCCGATCGGTCTCGGCAGAGCCGAGTGCTCGGTCCACCGTGGCGACCAAGTCGTCGAGCATGCACTGGACGACTGTCAGGTAGAGGTCGAGTTTGCTGGAGAAGTAGTCGTAGAGCACAGGTTTGGTCACGTCGGCCCGGCGAGCGAGCAGGGCCATGGTGACACCGTGGTATCCCTTGGCCACGAACGCCTCTCGTGCGATGTCGAGAAGCTGGTTTCTGCGCGCGATCCTGCGCGTCATGACCTTGTTGTGCCGCTGCGTGTTCGCACTCATCGTCGCCTGTCGGCCGAGAAGAACGGGTGCACTCGGCCGACAGCGTTGGTATTCAGAACCCCGATTCGTCGAGACGCATCACGGCGAGGTCGGTGCTGGAGACGACCGCGCGTTCGGCGGTCAGGTGGGGCAGGACCGTGGTGGCGAAGAACGAGGCGACGGCGACCTTGCCCTGGTAGAATTCGGCCTCGTCGAGGCCGTCCTCGGTGCCCAGCGCCGCGAGCGCGATATCGGCGGCGACGATCAGCCGCCATGCCACGAGCAGATCGCCGACGGCCAGCAGAAAACGGACGGCATTCAGACCGATCCGGTAGAGCTCGGTCGGCTCCGCGCGCCCGGCGAACAGGTGTTTGGTCAGGTCGCCCGCGACTTCTTGAATGTCCTCGAGCGCGTGGGCGAGCAGAATCTTCTCGGTCTTGAGGCGCCCGCCATCGGCATCGGACCCGGCGGTGGATCGGACCTGGTCGAGCAGGTGCGCCAGCGCCACCCCGCGATCGCGCGCGATCTTGCGGAAGAAGAAGTCCTGCGCCTGGATCGCGGTGGTGCCCTCGTAGAGCGAGTCGATCTTGGCGTCGCGGATGTACTGCTCGATCGGGTAGTCCTGCAGGAACCCGGATCCGCCGAAGGTTTGCAGGGACTCGGTCAGGTACTGGTAGGCACGTTCGGAGCCGACGCCTTTGACGACCGGCAGGAGCAGATCGTTGACGCGTTCGGCGAGGTTCTCGTCGGCGCCGGAGATCTGGCGGGCGAGGACCTGGTCCTGATGGCCCGCTGTGTAGAGGTAGATGGAGCGCAGGCCTTCGGTGTAGGCCTTCTGCATCATCAGCGACCGGCGGATATCGGCGTGATTGATGATGGTGACTTTCGGGGCGTTCCTGTCCAAGGATCGGGCGAGATCCGAGCCTTGGACCCGGGTTTTCGCGTAGTCGAGTGCGTTGAGATAGCCGGTGGAGAGGGTGGCGATAGCCTTGGTGCCGACCATCATTCGGGCTTCCTCGATCACCTTGAACATCTGAGCGATGCCGTCGTGGATGTCGCCGACGAGGTAGCCCACCGCGGGTACCTCGTGCCCGCCGAAGGTCAGCTCGCAGGTGGCCGAGGCCTTCAAGCCCATCTTGTGTTCGACGTTGGTGACGAAAACGCCGTTGCGCTCGCCGGGCTCGCCGCTGTCGTCGTCGAAGTGGAACTTCGGGACGATGAACAGGCTCAGCTCCTTGGTTCCCGGCCCGGCTCCTTCCGGGCGCGCCAGGACCAGATGGACGATGTTTTCGAACAGGTCGTCGGAGTCGGCGGAAGTGATGAATCGCTTCACGCCCCGGATGTGCCACGATCCGTCTTCCTGCTCGCTTGCCGTGGTGCGGCCCGCGCCGACGTCGGAGCCCGCATCCGGTTCGGTCAGCACCATCGTCGCGCCCCAGTTGCGTTCGACGATGTGCCTCGCCCAGCGCTGCTGCTGTTGCGTCCCGATCCCAGTGAGGATCTGCGCCATCGTCGGCCCCGCGAGATACATGTAGGCCGCGGGCTGGGCGCCCAGGATCAGCTCGCTGATCGCCCACGCGAGCATGGAAGGTGCGGGCACGCCCCCGATCGCCTCGCTCTTGGCCACCCGCCACCAGCCTGCCTCGTGCCAGGCGCGCACTGCCTTCTTGAACGGTTCCGGTAGTCGAACCGAGTTGGTGGCAGGCGTGAAAACCGGTGGATTGCGGTCGGTTTCGGCAAACGGATCGGCGAGTGGTCCCTCCGCCAGTCTGGCGGCCTCGGACAGCATCATCTGGACGGTGTCGCTGTCCAGGTCGCCGAAGGCGCCCGCGTCGAGGACGGTCGCGAGCCCGTACACCTCGAACAGATTGAATTCCAGGTCACGAACGTTGCTCTTGTAGTGGCCCACCGGGTCATCCCTCTCGACGGGACCCGCCTCGTTCGAGCGGGTGCTGAAACGCGGCGCGCGGCGCGCTGCCGGAGCCATGATCGCGCAGCAATCCGATCCACGCAACCTATGTAACTCCGCGATAAGGTTGCTGGACATTCTGTATCACCAACTGGTCTGGGAGTTCACACTTTCAGTGCCGGTAAGTCACTATCAGACCGGCTGCGGTATCGGCGAGGAGGGCACATCGGCCATGGCGATTCGCTCACCGATAGCGCACAGCAGGTCAGCGAGGTCGGCACGCCGCGTGAGCCGGGGATTGCGCACCGAGTCGGTGACCACGGTCGTGATCGTGTGGATCAACACCCGGGCGGTCGGCATCGCCAGTTCAGGGCGAATCGACTGCAGCAGTCGTGCCCAGCCGATATTGCCTTCACGGTGGATGCGGCGGTACCTGGCCGCGGCGTCGTCGGGGAGGTGCCCGATCTCGCTGACCGCCGTACCGACGAGATCGGTGCGATCCATGGCGAATTCCACGTAGTACCGCAGCAGGAGCCGCAGCGATGCCCGAGGCGTCGTACCCTCGGCGAGCGCACGCTGGGCGTAGATCTCGACCCATTCGTTGTTGCGGTCGATGATCTCGTTGAGCAGTTGGGTCTTGCCGGCGAAATGGTGATAGAGCGCGGCCCCGCTGACCCCGACCGCGGCACCGATGTCCTCGATGCTCACCGCGCCGAAACCACGTTCCTCGAACAGCTGTGCCGCGGCGATGATCATTCGCTCCGGCCGGGAGTCGGGCTCGGATCGCGTGTCCGGTCCGGTGTCGCCGGACTCGATGATCCGTGTCCGCGCGTCGCCGGCGGGAAGATCGACGTCGACCGCGGCACCGAGGACCGCGTCGAGTGTCGCGACGAATCGATCCGTCGGCAGCTGGATGCGATGGTTGGACGGGCTGGTCACCACGGACAGAACGATCCAGCTCAGCGCTTCCAGATCGCTCGGGGCCAGGCCTGGCCGACGCTGACCGACGGTCTCTCTGATGCGCTGGGTCAGGCGAACCGCGCGCGACAGGATGCCGCTGCGGTCGACCGGCCTCAGGCTCCGGAACTCGAGTTGCCACAGCCGGGCGACACCGCGGATCTCCAGCGTGACCCGGACCAGCTCGTGCAGTGCCGCACCGGCATCGCCCGGATTCTCGCGAGCGGTATCGACCCGGGAGATGATCAGGTCGAGACTTTCACGCAGGCAGGAACCGAGGAGCTCCTGCTTCGTGCGGAAGTGTCGATAGACCGCGGCGTGGGTGACGCCGGTGGCCGAGGCGATGTCGGTCATCGAGGTGCGGTGGAAGCCGCGCTCGGCGAACGCGGTCGCGGCCGTGCGCAGAATGATCTCCCTGCGGTTGCGTGGTCTGCGGCGAACCGATGTCTGCTCGGCACTGGGCGGGTCCACCTGCGATTGCTTCGGGCCCGGCGCGCCCAGAATTCCGAAGAGGATGCGCTGCAGGCTGTCGGCGAGCTGCTCCGGGGTGGCATCGATCCAGCCGATCGCCCAGTCGTGCATCAATCCGTTGACCGCGCCCGCGAACGTGGTGGCGCTGAGCCGGAAGTCGTCCGGGGCGATCTCACCGTCGGAGGCGAAACTGTCGAACGTGTCGCACAGCTGGTCCAGCCAGCGCGAACGGACCTGCAGGCGTTGCAGATCCATCCGCTCGCTGACTCCCACTATTTCGACGAACGCGACCCGGGCCCAGCGGCGATCGGCGGCGAAGTACGAGAGGTAGGCAACGAGTATCGCCGCCGCCCGCTCGCGCAGCGGTCGACCCACTGTCTGTCGGGACGCGTCGAGGACGCGCTGTTCAACGGTGTCGTTCACGTGTAGGAACAGTTCACTCAGCAGGTCTTCGAGGGTGTTGTACTCCTGGTAGAACTGCCGGGTCGACAACCCCGCGGTTCGGCAGAGTTCGGCCAGTCGGACGTCGCGATAGCCGGGTCCGGTGGCGAAGGCTTCGACGGCTGTGTGCCGAAGGCGGTGCCGCCGCTCGGTCCGCCGCTCGTCGGCCGTCAGGCCCGCGTAGCTTCGGGCTGCCGGCGTGATTCTCGCCACCACTTCTCCATTCGGTCGCCATGCTGTCGGTCCCTGTGCCATGTGTGCCGTGCGGTGCTGCGCCCCTGCTCACGCATATTATGGATACTCGCGTATTCACAATACTGCCTCTGGCTCGCCCTGTCCTCGCCAGCGGTGCGCGAGATGCGAGCCCTTGTGCTTGCTCGGAACAGAGGACAGTCTTAACGCAATTGGTTATGGCGTTAACGATCGATCGCACAGAGAGGCAGGGCTGGTCATGGTTGCATCCGCGGCGGACATCGCGACGACGCGACGGGCGGGCCCACTCGCTTTCGTCATCACGGTCTTCGCCTTCATGGTCGTCATGATGGGCACCACGCTGCCCACCCCGCTGTACGCGCTCTATGCCGAGCACATGGGGTTCGACGTGCTCACCACCACCACCATCTTCGCGGCCTACGCACTGGGGGTCGTCGCGGCGCTGATCTTGTTCGGCCGCTGGTCCGATCAATTCGGCCGCCGCCCACTACTTCTCGCGGGCATCGCTTTCTCTGCTGTCGGTGCGGTGGTGTTCCTGACCGCGGGACCGGTCTGGCAGCTGATGGGTGCGCGACTGCTATCGGGTATTTCGGCGGGCATCTACGCGGGCGCTGCCACCGCTGCCGTCATCGACACGGCTCCGGTTTCGTGGCGTCACCGCGCCGCCGCGGTGGCCACTGCGGCGAACATCGGTGGGCTCGGGCTCGGAGTCCTGGCCGGTGGTCTGATCGCGGAGTACGGTTCGACGCCGCTGCGCAGCCCCTTCGTCATCGACTTGATCCTGCTGACAGCGGCGGCGGTGGGCGTGTGGTTCATCGCCGAACCGGTCGAGGTGACCAGCCGGGCCCGACCGAGAATGCAGAAGCCGGTGGTGCCCGCCGAAGCGCGCGCCACCTTCGCCCGTGCGGCGCTGGCGGCCGGGGCGGGCTTCGCGGTCATGGGATCGTTCAGCGCCATCGCCCCGTCGTTCCTGGTCCATGTCATCGGCATCGACAACCACGCGATCACCGCGCTCGTGATCGCCACCCTGTTCCTGTGTTCGGCCTCGGCGCAGATCATCGGTCGTGGGATGTCGACGCCGGTCGCGATCGTTATCGGCTGCGCGCTGCTCGCGGTGGGTGGGCTGGTTCTCATCGCCGCGCTGGCCGCCCAGGCGTTCGCGCTCATGGTGATGGGTGCGGCGTTCTGCGGCATCGGTCAGGGCTTGTCGTTCAGTAAGGGCGTCGTCGCCCTGCTCGACGCGGTCTCGGAGACTCGACGCGCGGAAGTGGTCTCGGCCTATTTTGTCGTCGCTTATCTCGCTACGTCGATTCCGGTAATCGGACAAGGGCTCGCCGCGAATCATTGGGGATTGCGCACTGCGGGTACGACCCTGGACGGAGCCATTGTTGTAGTGGCGGTTCTGGCCTTGGTTACTACCGTCATCGCCGCCCGGCGCGCGCCCGAGAAATAATCTCGCGGCGATCGAGAGATTCTGCTCGACGCAAAATCTAAAACAGGCGTTCGGTGTGCGTAGATATCGGACGCGATGCCCGTTTTCAGAAGCCCCGGAAACGGGCTCGAGTTGTTTGTCTTCGCCTGAACGGCACTCCAAAAAGCCATGTGAGCTGGTAATTGTTCATGTGAAGAATCTGCATAAGTACATTATTCAATGTGCCGAATCTGAGCCTTGTGACTGTCGGCACCTTTGTTTTGGATTGTGATGAAGTAATTTCCCAAGAATCAGCCTGACACTATTGTTTACATACCTGACGTACCGAATGAAGCTGGTTGGGGTTATTGTTCCGTTATCCATCTGTTCGGTTTTCTCCGATCTTCTTGGTGGAGGGGATTCAGCGCAATAGGGATGACGGTGCGAGCGGTCGGCCGTCGACCGAGAGGAAGTTATTCATGCAAGCAACAGAAACGCGCTCGAGTCCGGATGCTGTGAGATCCGGCTGGCGCGAGGTGGTGAAGTTCGACCTCCCGTCGTCGATCGTCGTCTTCCTGGTCGCGGTGCCGCTGTGCCTGGGCATCGCGCTGGCCTCGGGTGCCCCGGTCTACAGCGGGCTGATCTCCTCGGTGATCGCCGGCGTCCTCGGCGGGCTTCTCGGCGGATCACCGCTGATGGTCAGTGGTCCGGCCGCGGGAATGGTCGTCGTCGTGGCGGGGTTGATCACCGATCTCGGCTGGGCGGCGATGTGCGCCATCACTGTCATCGCGGGTGGCTTGCAGATCCTGCTGGGGCTCAGTCGTGTCGCCCGTGTCGCGCTGGCGATCTCACCGGCGGTGGTGCACGCCATGCTGGCCGGTATCGGCGTCACCATCGTCCTCGGTCAGGTGCACGTGATCCTCGGGTCGAAGGCGAAGAGCTCGCCGATCGAGAACCTGGCCTCGATGCCCGGCGACCTCGTCGCCGCCCCGCTGTGGGAAGTTGTCGTCGGGTTGTTCACGTTCGCCATCCTGCTGCTGTGGCCGAAGCTGCCCGCGACGGTGCGCCGGGTCCCGGGACCGCTGGTCGCGATCGTGCTCGTCACGCTGGTCTCGGCCCTGGCCGATCTGCCGGTCGGGCGGGTCGATATTCCCGGAAACCCGCTTGCCGCACTGTCGTTCGCGCCGCGTCTGCCCGGATCCGAGCTCGGTGCGTTCCTGATCGGGGTGCTGTCGGTGGCGCTCATCGCCAGCGTGGAGAACCTGCTCTCCGCTGTCGCTGTCGACAAGCTGCACCGGGGCCCGCGGGCCGATCTGAACCGGGAACTCATCGGGCAGGGCATCTCCAATATCGCCTGCGGCGCGGTCGGCGGACTGCCCGTCACCGGCGTAATCGTGCGTAGCTCGACCAATGTGATGGCCGGCGCGCGCACCCGCTGGTCCGCTGTGCTGCACGGGGTCTGGGTGCTCGTCTTCACCGTGGCGCTGGGTGGTCTGATCCAGAACATTCCCATGGCAGCGCTGGCGGGTCTGCTGGTCTACGTTGGCATCAAGCTCGTCGACATCGGGCACGTCCGCACCGCGCACAGGCACGGCGACCTGCCCGTCTACCTGGCGACGATCGGCGGGGTGGTGTTGCTCGATCTGATGATGGGCGTGTTCCTCGGCCTGGCTGTCGCCGCGGTGATGATGCTGTACCGCACCATGTGGTCGGGTATCCACGCCGAGGAACGAGAAGACGGGTGGCACCTCGTGATCGAGGGCTCGCTCAGCTTCCTGTCCACGCCGAAGCTGTCGGCAGTGCTGAACTCGATTCCGCCGGCAGCTGTCGTGCACGTGGATCTGGTCGCGGACTATCTCGACCATTGCGTCTTCGAGACGATCAACGACTGGCAGGAGAGCTACGAGGCAGGCGGTGGACTGGTGATAGTCCAGGAGATCGGCCACCCTTGGCTGAGCGCCGGACGGGACGGCACGCCGACCGTGCACCGCAAGACCGCCGCGGCATCGCCCGCACCGTGGATGGCGGGTTGGCCGGACTGGCAGTCGCCCGAGCTCGCCGAACTCCGGTCGGACCTGGGTGCGCCGACAACGGTCAACCCGTCACTGCAACGTGGTGTCGATACCTACCGCACGCACACCGCGGCCTCGGTGCGCCCGCTGATGAACCGGCTCTCCACCGGGCAGGCACCCAAGACGCTGCTCATCACCTGCGCCGACTCGCGCATCGTGCCGAACATGATCACCGCCAGTGGGCCGGGCGACCTGTTCGTGGTGCGCAATATCGGCAACCTCGTCCCGGTCAGCGACACGGTGACAGGTCCCGGCTCGGTGGCCGACAGCTCGGTGGCCGCGGCCGTCGAATTCGCGGTCGAAGTCCTCGGCGTGGAGGACATCGTCGTGTGCGGGCACTCCTCGTGCGGCGCGATGACCGCGGCGCTCACCGGGGCTCCGGGGCACCTGCCCGGGCTGAACCACTGGATCGAGCAGACGCAACCCAGTGTGGCGCGCATGATCGCGGGCCTTCCCGCTCCCGCGTTGGGTCCCGGACCGGTCGAGCAGGTCGGCAGCACGGTCGATGAGCTGGCCAAACACAATGTGGCCCAACAACTCGAGCACTTGCGGACCTACCCCACCGTTGTCGCTGCCGAGCGTGCGGGGCGGCTGCGTCTGGCCGGGATGTACTTCGACATCGCTACGGCTGGCGTGTATCTCATCGACCAGCACGCAGTGCAGCCCGGCTGAGGGCGGCCGACCCGGTCACCTGATTCGATGCCCGGCCCGCCGATATCGGTGGGCCGGGCATCGGTCTGTGCGGTCCTCGGTGTCAGGCGGTCGCCGCGACCGGGGCCGCGGCGATCATCCAGTTGCTGAACTCGTCGGCCAGGTGCCACTGGTGCTGGTGTATGAGCCGGTCGGGCAGATTGCCCGGGAACTGCACCGTCAGTAGGGCTTCGAGAGTGCCGTCGCGGTCGCGGAACTGGTGGCGGACGCCGCCGATGACCAGGCCGTCGTCGAGCAGGGCCTGGCCCGCCACCTGGATGGGGTAGTCGGGATCGACGGGGATGGTCAGCGCTTCGGTTCTGGTGTAGTCGACGAGGAACCGCGAAGCCGTGGGCGAGCCGCCGGTTGTTTCGACGACTTCCTGACGGCCGTCGGGCAGGCCGCGCAACAGGTAGTGGTCCGGGGTGGCGGCCACCATGTCGACCTCGGCGTCGGTGATGGTCAGGTCGTTGAACCAGTCGGCGAATCGCTGCGCGGAGTAGTGGGGGACTTCGAGGCGGGTGACCGAGTACTTGGCTCGGCCCCGGCTGGTGGCGACCCCGATTCGTGCCATCCGGTCCGAGATCGCCAGATCGCGCTTGAGCATGGCGTAGATCCCCGCGTGACCCAGCTCGGTTTTCATGGCGGTGAGGGCCTCGCGCTGGACGTCGAGGGGCGCGTCCAGCGCCCTGCCGATCGTGAAATCGGGCAGGAGTTCGGCTACTCCGCGGTGCCCCAGGCGCGCGGCGAACCTCTTGAGCACCGCTTCGGCGCGCCGCGCTTCCCAGGCGCGCACCTGCTGGCGTGTGACGTTCTCCGCGCCGAGGAATGTTCGGATTTCGATGGGATCGTCCATGTCGACTACCTCTCATTAAAGCTATTGAAACTTGCATTAAGACTGCCGTCCTGCGCCTGGAAACGCAAGTTCGTGTGGCGTTAATTATGCGCAGACCGTTGACAACGTGACGGCGGTAACGGAAGCTGTGTTATCGCAAGTTGAACTGGCTTTAAATCGAAGGGAATTGGTCAATGCTGACCAGAAGAAGCTTCATCGTCCGTGCCGCCGGGGTGACGGCCGCCACCGCGGCGGTCGCCTATGCCGGTGCGGGAACCACTTTCGCCGACCCTGGTCCGTCGGCAGCCGGACTGCGGACATACATCGACGGCCGCTTGGTCGAGCAGGGCAGGGTCGTCGAGTGGGAACGGCGGCGGCTCTCGGTCGCCGCTGCGCGGCTGCGCAAGGACTACGTCGGCCTGCTGACCGGTGAACTCGACTCACTGCTCGCCCGCTTCGCGATCGACGTCGACGACATCCCCGCCGCCCGAGCGGTGCTGGCACAGGCTCGCGTGCTGATCGGCTCCAGCGGACTGCGTGAGCTGCTCGCCGGTGAGCTCGTCGCCTCCGAGGCCGCCACCCGTGCCACGCTAGCGGCCTCGGGTGGACGCTGGGCCGTGTCGACTGTCGAGATCGCCAGTGATCGTGGCACCGCGCAGGGCTTCATCGACACGTTCGACCGGGCGCGGGTGAGCAACGATCAGGCGTTCTGGACCGACGCCTGCCCGGACCACTACATCATCGCCACCATGCCCGACGGGCGGCAGGAGGTCGTCGAGGTGACCGGAGGGGCCATGCTCGCCAGCCGGTTCCTCGTCGAGTACACCGACCCGGCGAAGGTGGTGGTCGCCGCGGATCCGGCCTACCCGTTCGCGGTCGCCGGCGCGGCCAGGCTCGCCGACGGTGAACTCATCGGTGGGGTCTGCCATCAGTTCCGTGACGAACCCGGCGGTGGGTTCCGCAGTCAGCTGAAAGTCGCGTTTCCCGCGGCGGTGCCCGGTTTGTACATCAGCGAGCACCAGTGGCATCTCGCGACCGAATTCGGCAACTGGATCGAGGCATACCTGCGCTGATCCGGATGGGGCCGGACGCACCGGGCCCATCGATCGGCATTGGGCATACGGCACGGCCGTCGAGTAGAACTGGACCATGGATCAGAGTGGACTCGATGCCGACGAACAGTCGGTGACACCCCCGGCTCCGCGTAAGCGGACCGGGGGACGCTCGGCGCGGGTGCGCGACGCTGTTCTGACCGCGACCCTGGAGCAGGTGACCGAGCACGGCATCGAGGGTTTGACCATCGGTGACGTCGCGGCTCGCGCCGGTGTCGCCGAGACGACGATCTATCGCCGCTGGGGCACCCGGACGGCGTTGATCGCCGAGGCGGTCACCGAGCTCGCCGCCGTCGGGAATCCCGCGCCGGACACCGGCAACTTGCGATCGGATCTGGCGGTGCTGGCCGGACAGGTTTCCGACCTGATCTCGCGTCCGGGGATGGCGCGGCTGGTGGGCACCACCGTGGCTCTGTCGTCCGATCCGGAGGTCGACGCCGCGCGCCGCAAATTCTGGAACGATCGCTTCGAGCGCAGCTCCCAGGTGATCACGAACGCGGTGGCGCGCGGTGAACTCCCGGCATCGGTGAATCCGCGCGCTGTTCTCGAAACCCTTTCCGCACCACTGTATTTCAGGCTCTTGGTCGGAGAACAGGCGATCGACGACGTGTTCATCGCACGCTGCATCGACGACACCCTCGCTCTCCATGGCGAACGGACCTGAGGACAGTCACGCCTCGCGAACGGATCAAGTCGGTGTGAAGCCCGCACCCCCCTTCCGTGTGGGCTTCACACCGAATCTCATCGGGCAGGGGCGGTGGCGAGCGCGACCGTGAGATCTGCTCCGGTGGCGGCTCGAACGTCGGATTCGCTGACTCCCGGCGCCATTTCGACAAGTGTCAGCCCGTCGGGGCCGATGTCGAGCACGGCCATCTCGGTGATGATCCGGTGCACGCAACCCAACCCGGTCAGTGGCAGGGTGCACTGCTCGACGATCTTGGGTTCGCCACTGCGGGAACGGTGTTCCATCATCACGATCACCCGTTTCGCGCCGTGGACCAGGTCCATCGCGCCACCCATGCCTTTGACCATCTTGCCCGGAATCATCCAGTTCGCCAGGTCACCGTGGGCGCTGACCTGCATCGCGCCCAGCACGGCGACGTCGACGCAGCCGCCGCGGATCATCCCGAAGGACTGCGACGAGTCGAAGTAGGAGGCACCGGGCAGGACGGTGATCGTCTCCTTGCCCGCGTTGATCAGCTCGGGATCGACTTCGTCCTCGGTCGGGTAGGGCCCGACGCCCAGGACGCCGTTCTCCGAATGCAGTACGACCGTGACATCCTCGGGCAGGTAGTTCGGCACCAACGTCGGCATCCCGATACCGAGGTTGACGTACTGGCCGTCACTGAGCTCGGCGGCCACCCGGGCCGCCAACTCCTGGCGTGTCCACGTCATGCGCGCACCGTCCTGTTCTCGATTCCGACCTCGACTGCGCCCACGTGCACCACACGCTGCACATGGATGCCGGGGGTGTGTACTTCGTCCGGATCCAGTTCGCCCGGCTCCACCAACTGCTCGACCTGGGCGATGGTGATCCGGCCCGCCGTGGCGGCAGGCGGATTGAAGTTGCGCGCGCTGCGCCGGTAGACGAGGTTGCCGTGACGGTCGCCCTTCCAGGCGTGGACCAGCGCGAAATCGGTGACGATCGCGTGTTCGAGCACATAGTGCACCCCGCCGAACACCCGCGTCTCCTTCGGGGGACTGGCCAGTGCGATCCCGCCGTCGCCGTCGCCGTCGTAGCGCAGCGGCAGGCCGCCGTCGGCGACCTGTGTACCGACACCCGCAGGGGTATAGAACGCCGGAATGCCCGCACCGCCCGCCCGCATCCGCTCGGCCAGGGTGCCCTGCGGCGTCAGTTCCACTTCGAGCTCGCCGGCGAGGAACTGACGTGCGAACTCCGCGTTCGACCCGACGTAGGAGCTGGTCGTGCGGCGGATCCGGCGCGCTTCGAGCAGCACGCCCAATCCGACGCCAGCGGTGCCGCAGTTGTTGCTGACGACCTCGAGATCGGTGGCGCCGTGAGCGAGTACGGCGTCGATGAGTACCTGCGGCACGCCGACCAGGCCGAATCCGCCGACCGCGAACGACGCGCCGTCCTGAATATCGGCGACGGCCTCGGCGGCCGTCGCAATGACTTTGTCCATCACACCAGCGATGCTAGCCGAGATGTTCGCAATGCGCACTCATGTTCGTATAGCGAACACTTGCGTAGGCTGGAGTTGTGGACGTAGCGTGTTCGCAATACGGACTTGTGTTCGCATCATGAACGCGCGTTCTTCGTGCATGCCGAGCCTCGTGCCGGGTCGTCGCGACGTAGCCTCGGGCCCGGCTCGGTGCACCGACGTTCGCCGCGGGGTGGACGCCATCGGGCCCAGTGGGAGAAGGAGTTACGGCAGCCATGACAGAACCGTCGCCGGATTACGTGCAGTCCCTCGCGCGCGGCCTCGCCGTCATTCGGGCCTTCGATGCGGAGCATCCACGGCGCACCCTCAGCGAGGTCGCCCAGGCCACCGATCTGACCCGGGCCACCGCCCGGCGTTTCCTGCTCACCCTGGTCGAGCTCGGCTATGTGCGCTCGGACGGAAACCAGTTCTGGCTCACGCCGCGCGTGCTCGAGCTCGGGTACAGCTTCTTGTCCAGCCTGAGCCTGCCCGATCTGGCGGGCCCGCACCTCGAGGCGCTGGCCGAGAAGGTTCGTGAGTCGACCTCGGTGTCGATCCTGGACGGCACCGACATCGTCTACGTGGCCCGTGTCCCCGTCAGCCGAATCATGACCGTGTCGATCAACATCGGGACCCGTTTCCCCGCCTACGCCACCTCGATGGGCCGGGTCCTGCTCGCCGACCTCGACACCGACGCGCTGGAGAACTACCTGGCGAAGGTCGACTTGACGCCCCTCACCGACATGACGGTCACCACGAAACGACAACTGCGCGCCGAGCTGGCCCAAGTCCGCGCAGATGGCTACTGCGTCGTCGACCAGGAACTCGAGCACGGTCTGCGGTCGATGGCGGCGCCCGTGCGCGACCAGCACGGTGTGGTCGTCGCCGCGGTGAACATCTCCACCCAGGCCGCCCGATACACGCTCGGCGAGGTGCGCGACTCCCTGGTTCCCGCCCTGCTCGAGACCGGTGCCGCGATCGAGCGCGACCTCACCCGGATCCGATCCACCACCTGACACCTACGAGGAAGAGCTATGCCCGAAGCTGTTATCTGCGAACCACTGCGAACCCCGGTCGGACGATTCGGCGGGGTGTTCAAAGACATCGCCCCGCAAGACCTCGCCGCGGCCGTGATCACCGAACTGATCGCCCGCACCGGACTCGACGCCGCGACCGTCGACGACGTCATCCTCGGGCAGTCCTCGCCCAACGGCGAGGCGCCCGCGATCGGCCGCATCGCCGCGCTGGACGCGGGCCTGGGGATCGGCGTACCCGGCATCCAGGTGGACCGGCGCTGCGGGTCGGGTCTGCAGGCAGTGCTGCAAGCCTGCATGCAGGTGCAATCGGGCGGCAGCGATCTCGTCCTGGCGGGCGGCGTGGAATCCATGAGCCGCACCGAGTTCTACGCCACCGACATCCGCTGGGGCATCCGTGGCGACGGGCCGGTGTTGCACGACCGCCTCGCGCGTGCGCGAATCACCGCTGGCGGCAGGAACTTTCCGGTCGCCGGCGGCATGATCGAAACTGCGGAGAACCTGCGCGCGCAGTTCGCCATCAGCCGCGCGGACCAGGACGCGCTCGCCGTGCAGTCGCACCAGCGCGCCGTCGCCGCGCAGCGTGATGGTCGCTTCGAGGCGGAGCTGGTGAGTGTCGCTGTGCCGCAACGTAAGCGGGAGCCACTGCTGGTGCGCACCGATGAGCATCCACGAGCCGATACCGACCTCGATACGCTGGGCAAGCTGCGCCCGATCCGTCTCGGTATCGATCCCGAGTCCACGGTGACCGCCGGAAATTCCAGCGGCCAGAACGACGGCGCGGCCGTCTGTATCGTGACGACACCGCAGCGTGCGCAGGCACTCGGGCTGCGCCCCATCGCTCGACTGGCGTCGTGGGCGGTCGCGGGCGTACCGCCGTCCACCATGGGTATCGGACCGGTACCCGCGACCGAAAAAGCGCTCGCACGAATAGATCTCACACTCGACGACCTGGACGTGATCGAACTCAACGAGGCCTTCGCCGCACAGACACTGGCCGTCCTGCGGACCTGGAAGATCGAACCCGACGACCCGCGCGTCAACCCCAACGGCTCGGGAATCTCCCTCGGTCACCCGGTCGGCGCTACCGGCGCCAGAATCCTGGCCACCCTGCTGCGCGAACTGGCCCGCCGCGAAGGCCGCTACGGCCTCGAAACGATGTGCATCGGCGGCGGGCAGGGGCTGGCGGCCGTATTCGAACGCCTCTGATCCACTCGGGACCCGGTCGCGACTAGCTCTCGCGGCCGGGTTTTACCGCGGGTGGTCGCACGATGTTGGCACCGAGTAGATCCAGTGCGTCGACCGCATTCGTCACGCGCAGGGGCGATTCGGTGTCGGTCTCACCGAGCTGTGCGGCGACCCATGCCCGGGTGGGGCCGGATTCGTGGCGGCCCGCGACGAACCACACGCCGCGCGCGGGTTCGCTCGACTGGTTGACGTACATGTGCGGCCGGGTGGAATCGAAGCACAGCGAGTCGCCCGCGCCGATGGTGTACCTGTCGAAATCGAGCAGCAGCGTCAGCTCCCCGGTGAACAGGTAGGCGTACTCGGTTCCGGAGTGGCGCATCGGCATTCGGTCCACCGAGCTCGCGGCACCCGGCTCGTAGGTGACCAGCAGGGCGTCGACGCCCGCGTCCGGGTCGAGCGCGAGCTTTTCCCACCGGACCCCGTTGGCCATCTCGAGCACCGGGTTGTCCGCGGCGCGTTGAACCACTCCGGTGGATCGGCTCGTGCCCGAGTGTCCGGCCGGTTCGGCGGTGGGCTCGGCGCGGCCGTACCGAAGGCCCAGGAGATCATCGAGGGAGACCTCGAGATGGTTGACGAGGGCGTAGAGGGTGCTCACCGACGGCTGGGACTTGTTGTTCTCGATCTGGGAGAGCTGGCTGGCGGAGATGCCCGCCGCGGCCGCCAACCCGCGCAGGCTCGAACCCCGATCCAGACGCGCCTGCTTCAATGCCGGCCCGATCCTGTCCTGCATCAGCGCACCTCTGTCCACTCGCCGAAACGAAATCAACTATCAGTGAACACTACGGGTTCACTATGGATGAACACTACCTGCGGCGCGTGGTGGATTCGGACAGTCCCGTCTCGACGTGCTGTTTCGCGGGAAACTTGCCTCCCGAGGTGCATGTTATCAGTGGTTAGAACATCGGCGGCGAGTCTCCTCGATGTGGCGACCGTTGTTCCGTGGTTGACATCACTCTCTATATGTTTAATGATACTGAACACATTCACGGTGGCTTCAGCCCCGTTCCCCGTCATCGACGACGAAGGAGACTCGTGTCTTTCCCGATTGCGCGACTTCGGTCGACCTGCTTTTCTCCGCCTCTCACCACCGCTCACCGATTCGCGGCGACCGTCTGCGTAGCGGGGGAGGGGACGTGCTGATCGGATTCGCGGGCCTGGGCCGAATGGGCAGGCCGATGGCCGCCCACCTGGCCGCGGCAGGGCACACCGTTCTCGCCTATGACCCCCATGTCGAGCAAGCGCCCGAGGGGGTCGGTCTCGCCGACTTCCCCGACGCGCTGGCCGCCGCCGCGTTGACGATCAGCATGCTGCCCGATGGTGAATCCACGCGGGGCCTGGTGATCGAGGGTCTGCGCACTGTCGCGCCCGGCCACCTGCACATCGTGATGGGTACCGTCGGCCCTGAGGTCGTGCGCGAACTCGCCGACCTGCCGCACCTAGCGGTGATCGATGCGCCGGTGTCGGGCAGTGTGTCGATGGCCGAAACCGCCGCCATCACCACGATGGTCGGCGCCACGCCCGAACAGTTCGAGCGGGCACGACCGGTCCTGGCCGCGATGACCACCGCCCAGTTCCACGCCGGACCGGTCGGCTCGGGGTCCACGGCCAAACTCGCGGTCAACGCGGTCCTGGCCGGGCTGAGTCAGGCTGTCGCAGAAGGACTTCTGCTCGCCGAAGCCGGTGCCCTCGACCCTGCCACGTTCTACGACATCCTGCGCAACAGCGCGGCGGGCGCCCCGTATGTCGGCTACAAGCAGCAGGCCTACCTCGCGCCGGAGTCGACGCCGGTCGCGGCGCCGGTATCGCTGATCCGCAAGGACCTCGGCCTGGCTCTCGCGCTGGCCCACAGTCGCCGGCTGATTCTGCCCGGGTCCGAAGCCGCGTTCGCCGTACTCGACGATGCCGTGGCCACCGGGCTGGGTCAGGCCGACATGGCCGAGGTCCTCACCGTCCTGCGCCGCCGCAACGGCGTGATGTTGCGTGAAACCCTGTCCACCGCACCACAGACCGGAGCCCTCTCATGACCGATACTCTCGCCACGGCTGAGATCGAATCGACCATCCGCTCGCTCGAAGACGCTCGCTACGCCGCGGTGGTGGCAGGCGACATCGAAGGCTTCGCCGCCTTCGCGCACCCCGAGTTGCTCTACACGCACTCCAACGCCGTGGTCGACACCCTCGACAGCTACCTGGAGAAGCTGCGCACCGGCTTCTACGTCTACCACCGGATCGAGCACCCGGTGCACAAGATCGTCGTCGTCGGCGACACCGTACTGGTCTCCGGTGAGATGCGCGCCGACATCACCGCCGGTGGGGTGCGCAAACAACTCGCCAACAGCGCGCTCGCGGTCTGGGTGCGCGACGGCGATCGGTGGCTGCTGCTGGGCTACGGACCCACGGTCATCCCGGGAGCGATCTGATGACACAGTTCACCTACGACGGCCTGCCGGGCCGGGTCGTCTTCGGCGCCGGTGCCGCGCGCACCCAACTACTCACCGAGCTCGACCTGCTAGGCGCGCGCCGCGTGCTGCTCATCGCCACCGATGCCGAGAACGGCACCGCGACACAGCTGTGCGCACCGTTCGCCGATCGGGTGGTCGCGACCTTCTCCGAGGTTCGTCCCCATGTGCCCGCCGACGTCGCCGAGCTCGCCCGTAAGGTCGCACTCGAGGCCGACGCTGACGTGGTGCTGTCGGTGGGCGGCGGCTCGACGACGGGAACGGCCAAGATCGTCGCCCTGACCACCGGTCTGCCGGTGCTCGCTGTGCCGACGACTTATGCCGGCTCCGAAGTCACCCCGGTGTGGGGTCTGACCGAGCGTGGGCGCAAGACCACCGGGACCGATCGGCGGGTGTTGCCCAAGACCGTCGTCTACGACCCGGAGCTGACTCTTACTCTGCCGGTGGAACTTTCGGTCGCCAGCGGACTCAACGCGGTGGCGCACTGTGTCGAGGCCTTCTGGGCGCCACGGCGAAGCCCGGTGTCCAGCGCGGTCGCCGAAGACGGCATCCGTCACTTGGTGAACGGGCTGACCACCATCGCGTCCACCCCGACCGGCCTGGCCAGTCGCGGTGAACTACTGCTCGGCGCCTACCTGGCCGGATCCGCGTTCGCCGTCGCCGGATCCGGGCTGCACCACAAGATCTGCCACGTCCTCGGCGGGGCGTTCGACCTGCCCCACGCCCACACCCACGCCATCGTGCTGCCCTACGTACTGGCTTACAACGCTCCCAACGCGAGCGAGGCCACCGACCGGATCGGCCGTGCGCTCGGGCGAGTCGACATCGTCGCCGGACTGCGTGAACTGGGTGGTGAGGTCGGTGCACCGGCGGGGCTACGTGAGCTCGGCATGGACGAGTCCGGCATCGACGACGTGATCGACGACATCCTGGCGATCGCTCCCGCCGACAACCCCACACCCGTCACTCCGGACGGACTCCGCGCGATCCTGCACGGCGCGTGGGCGGGATCCGAACCCACCGGGCCGACGGCATGAGCGGCGACCCGGCTACCGCCGTCGACAAGGAACAAGCCGTCACCGAGGAGGTGCTGGCCAGCTTCGACGCCACCCCCGATCCTCGGCTGCGCGAAGTGATGCACAGTCTCGTGCGCCACCTGCACGCCTTCGCCCGCGACGTTCGGCTCACCGAACACGAGTGGGAGTCGGCTATCGAATTCCTCACTCGCGCAGGACATATCACCGACAGTCGGCGTCAGGAATTCATTCTGCTCTCCGATGTGCTCGGCCTGTCCATGCTCACGGTCGCCATCAACGAACCCGCCGAGCCCGGCGCTACCGAGTCGACGGTGTTCGGTCCGTTCTTCGTCGATTCCGCACCGGAGATTCCGCTCGGGGGCGATATCGCCCGCGGCGCGAAGGGCCTACCCTGCTACGTCTCGGGCCAGGTGCGCACCACCGGTGGCGAACCGATCGAGGGGGCGCGCATCGAAGTGTGGGAAGCCGACTCCGACGGCTTCTACGACGTCCAGTACACCGACGACCGCTCGGCCGGTCGCGGCTGGCTGCGCTCGGGTGCGAACGGCGAATACCGATTCTGGTCGGTACTGCCCGCGCCGTATCCGATTCCCCACGACGGCCCGGTCGGCGACCTGCTGACCGCCACCGCCCGCGGCCCGATGCGCCCCGCGCATCTGCACTACATGGTCACCGCACCGGATTTCCGGCCCCTGATCACCCATATCTTCGTCGCGGGCGACCCCTACCTCGACTGCGACGCGGTGTTCGGCGTGAAGGAGAACCTCGTCGTCGAGGCCGTCCACCACGCCGACACCACCGCTCCTGACGGGACGCATCCGCCGGACGGCTGGACGAGCATCACGTTCGACCTGGTGCTGGCCACCCACGACGGCAGCTAGCGCCCCGTCACACACACGACCGGACCCGTCGAGGTCCGGATCGAACGGCACCGCCATGCCTTTCGCCGGATTACACACCGGCAGGCGATGACTCGGTGCCGGTTCCACCCGTGCAGCGAACACCCGTTCCCTGCAATTCGAAGATCACTGCTGCCCGGGCACGACCCCCAGCAGCTCACACTGGAGGTACAACGATGCGACGTACACGTTGGATCGTGCTCGGCGGGTGTTTCCTCGCCTACCTGTTCGACGCTTTGGAAATCGTCCTACTTTCCATGGCGCTACCGTCCATCCGTAAGGATCTGGGCATCACGATCACCCAGGGCGGCCTGCTGGCGACCGCCACCCTGGTCGGCATCGGTGTCAGCAGCGTCCTCGGCGGCTATGTGGCCGACAACTTCGGGCGCAAGAAGGCGCTGCTCGCCGCGCTGAGCATCTTCGGCATCTTCACCGCGGCGATCTACGTGGTTCCGAGCTATGAGGTCTTCCTGCTGCTGCGATTCCTCGCCGGTATCGGGCTCGGTGCTGTCTGGAGCGTGGTCTCGGCCTACGTGGTCGAGACGTGGCCCGAAAAGCACCGTGGTCGCGCAGCCGCATTCGTGATCAGCGCCTTCCCCGCCGGTGGTGCGATGGCAGCCACGATCTCGGGCTGGTTCCTGCCGGATTGGCGACTGATGTTCCTGGTGTCGGGCTGTGCGGTCGTGCTGCCGATCGCGATCGTCGCGATCTTCTTCTCCGAATCCGCCACCTGGGCAGCTCAAAAGGCCGACAACGCCAACGATGTCGTCTCTGTGCGCGATGTCCTGGGTTCCTCCCTGCGCCGCAGGACACTGCTGGGCACCCTCATGGCGGCTCTCGCGCTGTTCGGCTACTGGGGCTCGATGACCTGGCTGCCCACCTACCTCACCACTGAGCGTGGTCTGGCTACGACCTCGGTCGCGCTGTTCATCACGATGCTGAATCTGGGAATGTTCGTCGGCTACAACGGTTTCGGCTACCTCGCCGATCACATCGGCCGTCACCGGACGATCATCATCACCTTGCTCGGTGTCACGCTGACCCTGCCGATCTACGCACTCACCACCCAGGAAACCGCCCTGCTGTGGATGGGACCGCTGTTCGGCGCGTTCACCGCCTTCTTCGGCCTGTTCGGCTCCTACCTCGGGGAACTGTTCCCGACCAGGGCCCGCGCGACCGGTGCCGGCTTCTGCTTCAACGTCGGCCGTGGTGTGTCGGCGCTGGCGCCGTTCGCTCTGGCCGGACTGGCGGCGAGCATCGGATTCCAGGGTGGTCTCATCGTGTGCGCGGGCTTCTTCGGCCTCGCCGCGGTGGTGGCGTTGTTCCTGCCCCGCGGCAGCACTGTCACCGATGACGTTGTCGCCCAACCAGTTACCGACCCACGCGACGGAGAACCCGTCAAGGTGTGACACCAATGGTCTGGGTCGCCCATGGCGACCCAGACCATTGTCGTCATCCGAACCCTGTCCACCATCTCGACGAGGAAAACACTGCTGTGCCATCGACGATGCAAGCCGCCGTCTACTACGGCCCCCGCGATATCCGACTCGAAGAAGTCGACATCCCCGCTCCGGGCACCGGGGAAACACTCCTGCGGGTCCTGCGCTCGGGAATCTGCGGGACCGACGCCTCCGAGTGGACCGCCGGACCGAAAACCTTTCCCGTGCAACGCCGCCACCCCCACAGCGGGCACCTCGGCCCGATCATCCCCGGCCACGAATTCGTCGGCGAGATCGTCGAAGCCGACCCGGGTTCCGGCCTCAGCGAAGGCAGCCTGGTCGCCAGTGGCGCCGGTGTCTGGTGCGGCAAATGCCGACGATGTGGCGAAGGCCGAACCAACCAGTGCACGCGGTACCGAACCCTCGGGCTGAACGTCCACGGCGGGATGGCCGAATTCGTCGCCGTCCCGACGAAGACACTGCGTCCGTTGCCCACCGGGTTGTCCCTGGACCACGCCGGACTCGCCCAACCCCTGTCTGTCGGCATCCACGCGGCTCGTCGGTCCGGTGCGCGCGAGGGCGACAACGTCGTGATCATCGGTGCCGGCGCGATCGGCTCGTTCGTCCTCGCCGGTCTGCGGCACCTCGGCGAGTTCGACATCACCGTCATCGATTTCCCCGGCAGCCGCCTCGACCGCGCGCAACGTCTGGGCGCCGATCGCACCCTCGCTCCGTCGGAGTCCGTCGCCGCCGATGTCACCGACGCAATCGACGGCCGCAAACCCGACGTCGTGATCGAGGCAAGCGGGGCGCCCGGCCAGCTGGCGGCGGCACTCGAGATGGTCATCGACGGCGGCCGTGTCCAAGCCGTCGGCATTCCCAAGGACAAGCCCGCCCTCGACATGCACTCGATGATCTTCCGCGAGATCACCCTCGACACGACGCTGGCCCACGTCTGCGACACCGACCTCCCCGCCGCACTGCACATCCTCGCGGCAGACCCGCTGCTCGGCACCGAATTCGCCGAAACCCCAGTAGGACTCGCGCATCTGGGCGCATCACTGGATCGGCTCGCCGCCGGGCAGGTGGAAGGCAAGATCCTTATCGATCCTGGCGCGTGACCGGTTCCGGACAGGCTTTGCGCCGGGGTCAAGGCTCCGGCGTGGCGGCGGACCCGCAGGGATGGTCCGCAGATCGACTCGATCGCTGACGGCCAGAACCAGTCGCCTCGCACCCGTCAGATGGCCATCCATGGTGACGATTCAGGGCCGCCATTTCGCGGCCGTGTCGGAGCGCTCCCGTGCCACGTATATTTCAGCCGATGCACGTGTCCGACGAGCGACAGCCATTGATCTCACGGTGGTCCGGCACAGGGCGCATGCGTCCCGGTGTACTCGAGATCGAGGGTCCGCTGGGAAGTTTGCCGGGACATTCTCACCACTCCGTGCAGGTGGCCGTCGCTCACCAGGGGACGTTCGTCATCGAGGATCTCCAGGGCCGTCAGCGACGGACGAACGCGGCGATCGTTCCCGCCGATCAGTCGCACGCGTTCAGCGCCGCCGGCGGCTGGGGCGTCGTGGCGCACGTCGAGCCCGAGTCATCTCTGGGCGCCGAACTGATCGAGCTGGTCGACGATCCGTCCCACGCTCGTGCCTGGGATCACGCAGGACAGACCCTGATCAAGGGGCACAGCGCGTACGTGGAGGGGCGCCTGCGCTCTCCCGGAAACACCTCGCACCCGCTTCATCCGGGAGTCGCTGCCGCGCGCAGCCACCTTCAGACCGAGCTGGACTCACGACCCATCCGGCTTCGCGACCTCGCCGCGACCGTGCATCTGTCGGAGAGCCGGCTGTCCCATCTCTTCGCCCAGGACCTCGGAATCACCTTCCGGGCCTACGTGAGATGGCTCCGGCTGCTCCGGGCGACCGCAGCGGTCGCGCAGGGCCGGACGCTCACCGATGCGGCTCACCTGGCGGGGTTCACCGACAGCTCCCATCTCACGAGGACGTGTCGCCGAACCTTCGGCGGCCCTCCCACCGCGTTCAGCACGATCCGCTGGGAGATCCTGCCGACCTAGCAGGTTGGTCCAATCCTGGACCGAGGCGGAGCGGCGAGGCTCGAGCAGACCCGAAAGGAACTGCTCGTGAACACATCACCCATCTTCGACTCCTTCACACCGGACGGCGGCGGCCCCCGACTCACCTCACTCCACTGGGTCCCGAGCGGGCCCGCTCGGGCCAGTGTCGTCATCATGCACGGTCTCGGCGAGCACGCCGCCCGCTACGACAGCACGGCTCGGTTGTTCACTGCGGCCGGCTTCTCCGTGCTTGCCATGGACTACGAAGGATTCGGGCGATCCGAAGGACGCCGCGGCGACGTCCGATACCAGTCGACGGCGCGGGCCGTGGACCATCTCATCGCACACGAGCGTGCGCGAACGGGCGGCGCGCCGGTCGTGCTGTACGGCCACAGCCTGGGCGGGCTCTACGCGTTCCTCTACGCAGCGGACCGGCCGGGGACGGACGTGGCCGCGGTGGTGGTGACCGGACCCGCTTTCGACTCGGAGCTGCGGAATCAGCGGCTGAAGGTGGCCGTGGTCAGGCGCCTCGGCGGCGCCTTCGCCACCCTGACGTTGCCGAACGGGCTGCGGTTCGAGCGTGTCAATCGCGACCCCGGCGTCGTCGCCGAACGGTACGCCGATCCCTTGGTCCATGGGCGAGCGACGGCACGCTTCGCGATCGATGTCTTGGCACAGATGGATCGCGTGGCATCGGCTGCCACCCGAGTCGCGGTACCACTACTCGTGGTTCATGGCGACGCCGATCTGATCAATCCGCTCTCCGCCAGCCGCCGGGTGGTCGACCTCGTGTCGTCGGCGACGCTGAGGACCTGTCCGGGTGTCTACCACGGGTTGGAGGAGGAAGCCGAGGGGCCGGCCGTCCTGGCCGACGTCATCGCATGGATCGACCGGACGCTGGCGGCCTTCGCCGGCCAGGCGCCGGTGGTACCGGTCCAGCCCATCGACCCGCTCACCGAGCGCGAGGAGGAGCAGTCATGACGACAGTCCGTGCGCGCGGTAGTGCTACCGGATCGAATTTCCTCGAAGTCGCGTGGTTCTTCGCGATCGCCGTCGTGCTGTGCTACACGCTGTCCGTTCCGATGGTCTTCCGGCTGGTCTCCACGGACTTCGACAACCTGATCGTTCCGATCCTGCAAATGACCCCGCTGCTCGCGGCGATCATCATGTGGCTCGCCCGACGACCCGGAACGTTCGGCGAAACTTTCGCCACCGGGTGGCGCGGCACACCCAAGTGGTCAGGCATCGGCATCGGCCTCATCACCGCGATCGCCGCCATCCAGGCCTGCATCGCACTGGCATCGGGGATCTGGCCGCTCAAACCGCTCGACCAGATCTTGGCGGCGACAGTATGGGTCGTTCCGGTCTTCCTCCTGCAGTCGGTCTTCGCTGTCGGAGAGGAGTTCGGGTGGCGCGGCTGGCTGGCGACCCGCGCCGCGTCATGGGGATTCTGGCCGCTGGCCCTTGCCAGTGGTGTGGTCTGGATCGTCTGGCACCTGCCGGTGCTCGCCGTCATCGGAGACCGCCCACCGCGGGACATCGTCATCTATTTCGCGGGCATGCTGCCGTGGGCGCCGCTGCTTCTAGCACTTCGTTGGCGGTCGGGGAGTGTCTGGCCGGCAGTCATGACGCACGGAGCGATCAACAGCGTCCGGGTGTACCTGCTGCAATCCGTTCCCGATGCGACAGATCATCTGCTCATCGAAGTGATCGGCTGGGTGCTGACGCTCGCCGCTGCGCTGTGGCTGATGCGCACGAGCCCGGCACCGGTCGTCCAGGGAACCGTTGAAGCTCGCCCACTTCCACAGCGCGGCGGCGGCGAAGAGCGGGTATCCCAGCGGCCCTGACCAAGCCTGCGGCGAGAGTGTCGTTCCCAGGCGGGGCCGGGAAAGTCGCTGGTCGCACCGCGGCGCAGCGAGTGTGTCAACAGATCGGTAGTGGGAACGCGCACGGTAACTCGAACCGAAGGAGCCCTCGTGACCAGTCGCCCAGACCTCCCCGCACCCGAACAGGGTCTGATCCTCACCCATTTCCTGACCGTGCGCGATGTGGTCCGCTCGCGCGATTTCTACGCCGACATCCTCGGCGGCCAGGTCGTTCTCGCGGAAAATCCGGCTATCGTCAAGGTCGCCAACAGCTGGATCATCATGAATCCCGGCGGTGGACCAACCCCGGACAAGCCCGACATCACGCTGGCACCGCCGACGGCCGGCGAGGTGGTCTCGTCGTTTCTCAACGTGCGGGTCGCCGACATCGCCGCTTTCTATGCCGACGTCACCGCCAAAGGCGGACAGTTCTTGACCGAGCCGCTGGACCGCAAGGCCGAACTACGGTGCTACCTGCGCGACCCCGACGGCTACCTGATCGAGGTCGGTCAGGCCACCGGGATGCTGAAAGGCATCTTCGCCGACTGACCGACACGCCGCCGTCGCTCGTTCGCGACGAAATCCGCCGCGCTCCAGCGACTCGAGTGATCGAACAGTCACACCAAAGAGATGGGAGCACCAGTGCCGCACCACAACCCCCGCGACCACCACCGCCCACTGCTCTGCCGGGTGCTCGGCCTTCGAGTCGGGCCGAGGCGATGACCGGGCCCGAGGCGGTGACCGAACCGGGCCCGCGCTTCGACGATCTGCGCGCGCTGTTCATCAATTGCACGCTCAAACGTTCGCCCGAGCCCAGCAATACCGACGGGCTGGTGCGGTTGAGTGCGCAGATCATGCGTCGGCGCGGTGTCGAAGTCGAGGAGTTGCGCGCGGTCGACCACGATATCGCGACCGGAGTGTGGCCTGACATGACCGAGCACGGAGCCCCGACCGATGAATGGCCGCAGATCTTCGCGCGCGTGCTCGACGCCGACATCCTGGTTTTGTGCGGCCCGATCTGGCTGGGCGATAACAGTTCGGTGATGAAACGGGTGATCGAACGCCTCTACGGATGCTCGTCGCTGCTCAACGATGCCGGTCAATACGCTTACTACGGGCGGGCAGCGGGGTGTCTGATCACCGGTAACGAAGACGGTATCAAGCACTGCGCGATGAATATCCTCTACAGCCTGCAGCACCTCGGGTACACCATTCCGCCGCAGGCTGATGCCGGATGGATCGGGTCGGTCGGTCCGGGTCCGTCCTATCTCGATCCGGATTCGGGCGGACCGGACAACGATTTCACCAACCGCAATACGTCGTTCATGACCTTCAACCTCATGCACGTGGCGGCCATGCTGCGGCGCAACGGCGGAATCCCGGCTTTCGGAAACCAGCGCAGCGAGTGGGACGCCGGATGCAGGCCCGACTTCGACAATCCGGAGCACCGATGAATCACGCCGAGGAACTGGGATCCGGATCCGCGACGCTGGTGACAGTCAGGACCCGATGCGGTTGTCGAGACATTTCAAGACCCAGCTGAACCCGGCCGACGCGATGAGTTTGCCGGCGGGACCGAACACGAATCCGATACCTCGCACGGGTGAATCGAACTCCGATGTCCAAGTGACAAGGGTCGTGCCTGGCGAGGTCGACTCGAACTCGACCCGGCCGAGTTTGTGCTGCAACGGTGGCCGCGCCTTGCGGATCCTGTACTCCATCAGGACGGGCCGGTCGAAGGCGGTGATCTCCTCCCGGAACCAGGCGATGCCGGCGTTCACCTCGCGGATCGCGCCGAGCCCGTTCGGTTCGGTGTCGCCGGGCCGGACCACAGTGGCCGACACGATGCCGGGCACCAGCGCCAGCGCCGCATGGTCGGTGTAGGCGTCGAACACCGCTTCGATCGGGGCGTCGATGCTGCGTTGCACTTTCACGACGGTCATGGACAGAAATCCCTTCGGTTCACCACGGTCCGGCCTGGACCTGGACGGGTATCGCTGGCGCGGGTGGTTGCGCTTCGGCGGTGACCGTCGCGCGAGCATCAGCGCTGTCGACCGTGCGCTCGGCCGGCGCTTCCCTGACTATGCCAGTGCCCCGCCGCGGTGGACGACTGCGCCACGGGCGCTCCTGTGCTGAGAGACGACCGTGCCCCGGTGCCATCGATTGTGTCGGTGGCATCCGGGGCACGGAAGGGTGAATCAGCCCAGGTCCGGGTGGCCGACCCACTCGACAATCGTCCAGCCCTTCTGCGGGCTGCCCTCGAGGACGACGCGGCCGCCGTTGCGCATCGGATCGGTGCCGAGTTTGCTCTTGTCGGCGTTGGCGGCGTTCATCATCGACCAGAACATGATGGTGCCGCCGTGCGAGAAGATCACCGGGTTGGCGCAGCCGCGGCGCTGCACATCGAGCAGTGCCTGATCGACGCGGCCATCGAACTCGTTGCCGTCGATGGAGCCTGGAATCCGTGCGCTCAGGTCGCCGGAGAGCCACTTGATCGGCGCCTGTAGGTACCCGGACATCGCCTCGGCCTCCGGGGTGCCCTCGTACTGGCCTGCCTCGATCTCCCGGAAACCGGGCTGAATGTCGAGGCTCAGGTCCTGCTTGGCGACGGTCGGTGCCGCGGTCTGCTCGGTACGCACCATGGTGGACGCGAAGGCGCAGTCGTAGTTCTTGTCGCCCAGCTGGATAGCCAGATTGTCTGCCTGTGTCCGGCCGCGTGAGGTCAGGTCGGGTCCGGGCACCTTGGTGTCGATCAGGCCGGAGGTGTTACCGAGGGACTCGGCATGGCGCACCAGGGTGATGACCATGTCGCCGCTGCTGCCGGAGCTGCTGCCGGAACTGCCGAAGTCGATATCGGCGGACGCGACGCCGGTGGTAGCGGTTGTGGCCGCGACCGCCATCACGGCAATGGACAATCGAAGAGGTCGGATTCGCATGGGTGGGAATGCCTTTCATTGTGGCGAACGCCAATTCCGGTATGTCGAAGAACCGGAATTCGGAGTGTCGCGTCTCACAGAAGCAGCTATTTGCCCGAATCAAAGACGGGGTCTCCCATTCATCGGGAGCTTTCGCGCACTGGACCGCGCAGGCGAAACCACCGGTAGCGGAAGTGCGAGCGGCATGTCGACTCACGCGACCTGCTCACCCGGCCGTTTCGATGCCGCCGATCCCGTGTGCACGGCGATTTCCACAACCCGACAGCACCACGTCCGCGACCGTCGTCAAATGTGGACGGCCGCCGTCGGTGCTCACCTGCTCCAGCACGAGGCGGCTGGTCCGGCCGCGCAGATGCAGCGTCGCTATCTGGTTGCCGAAGAAGGGGCCGGTGACCCGACTCCACTCGACCGACACCGGGGGAACGGTGGACACCCGGTCCAGGAGGAAACGCGTCACCCGTTCGGCGGCCCGACTCCACGAGACCCGGAAGATCACCTTCATGGCGGTCGGAACGTAGTTGTGCATCGGCGAACAGGTCAGCTGGTAGACCCGGGATCGCACGGCGTCGGGAAACTGCGCTTGCGCGGCATAGGCGTGGTGAACGTCGCCGGACAGCACGCAGATCGTGGCGGGCGCCCGTCCCGCCGGGCCGCTGCACTGTCCGCGCCCGACGCGGGCGACGAGTTGGGCGAGCCGGTCGAATGACTCTCGGAACGCGGCCCAATGTTCCAGATCGGCTGAGCGCCGCAATCTTTCGGACCATCCGGCCACACGTCGGCCGCGGACCCCTGAGGCCATGCGCTCATTCCACGACTCCAGGTCGTGGAGGGCACGCGGCAGCAGCCACGGGAGCGAGCTCCCCACCAGCAGGTGGTCGTAGTCGCCCTCGGTCTGTCGTTCGATCCACGAGAACTCGGGCTCGGAGACCATCGACCGCGTGCCGCCGCCGAGTATGCGTCCGCACCGGGAATCGATGACGAGCAGCCGGGTGGTCCCGAGATCGCGGCGATACGACCATTGCGCTCCCTTGGCGCCGTCGGCTTCTTCGTCCGCTGCGGACGCGAAATCGCGGAGCAACTCCGCGCAGTCGCCGCCCTCGGATCGGATCCGCTGGTAGAGCTCGTCGTCGGCCAGGGCTGCGGGCGAGAGGTTGCCCAGGTGCTGGTAGATCCAGTACGACGACAACGCGCCCACGATGCGTTCCTCCCACCAATCGGTGGCCTCGATCTCGTCACGCCACGATGTCGAGGTGTTCCAGTCGTCGATGACGTCGTGGTCGTCGAAGATCATCGACGACGGAACCGTGGACAGCAGCCAGCGCACCTGCGGGTCGGACCATGACTCGGAATAGAGCCACGTGTACTCCTCGAAGTTGCGGATCTGGGCGCCCGGCGGTTGGTCGAGGTCGTGTACCTCGTCGATGCGACGGAGGATCTCCGGGGACAGCTCATCGGCGTAAACCTGGTCGCCGACCAGCAACAATGCGTCGGGCAGATCTTCGGGCGGGCGTTGCATGACTCGCCGCGCATAGGCGTCGAGAGCGTCGGCGTCGAAGTGGTCGTTGTCCTGCGTCGCGGTCGGTGTGGCGAATCGGCACGAGCCGAAAGCGAGAATCAGATCGGCGTTGCCTCTGAGCGTGCGAATGACGGACGGGTACGGTGCGTCGGGCAGCGGCCAGACGCGCTTGCCGTTGAGGCTGACCTCGTACCGCGTGACGGAACCGGCCGCCAGTCCCGTGATCAGGACGAGAGCGTAGTGATGTCCGGCGATGGTCCAGGTGTTCTCGTAATGGCCGAGGACCTCGACGGTGCATGGTGCGGAGGTCTCGACCCAGACGGTGGCGTCGCCTTCGCCGACGTGACGCAGCAACGGACCCAGAACCAGCTCGCTCCTGAATTCCGGCAGCCGTGCCATCAGTCCAGCCTATGTCGTGGACCAGCTGTCGAGCAGGGGCATTCTGCCCTGACGGAACTGAATCCGGTTCGACGGGTGGTCGCAGGTCAAAATCCTGTCAGCACGTGGCGAACTGATGCGCGCGGCAGCTGACGTCTACCCGGTGGGCTGCGGGGGAGGAGTGAGATCGCGCGGCGGCGGCATCGGTCGATCGGGCGGGCGAATGATGACGCCTGGCCAGGAAACGCCGCGAACTCCATCGGGGCCGCGCGCGACGCGGATTCCTTCGGCGGTGATCCGAGGGCGGTAGATGGTTGCGCGGTGACCGAATGCCGGGTCGCGATCGATGGAGTTGAACAGCCCCATCCTCGTCAACCACAGCGACGCGCGAACTACCTCGTCCTCGGTCAGCGATTCTCCCGGCCAGCAGACCGACGCCCCGACGACGAAGGCGCCGAGGACCGGCACCGGGTTGTCGAGGACATCTTCGTTGTGCGCCCATTTCAGCACCGCCTCACGCACCGCCCATTGCCGGTCGGAGTAGCCCGGTGTCGTTCGCGCGGCACTGTCCATCCGCAGCATCGCAGGCTTTTCCATCACGTCACTCCCTATTTCCGAACCGAACGGCCCGTGTCATCACGGCCCGCCCATATCGCTGAGCCGACGGGCCCGGCCGGTCCACCGGCCGGGCCCGAATACGCGAGCTGTCAGTCCTGCTCGGCGGCGCGCTGACGTGCTTCGTTGGCCGATACCTCCAGCCGTGCCTTCTCGGCTTCGGCTTCCTTCTCCGCGACCTCGCGCTGTGACTCGGCCTTGTCTTGCTGTGCACGGCCTTCGCGCAGCAAGGAGTCGTCGCCCACCACGGCACCCGCGACTTCCTTGGCTTTGCCCTTCACACCCTCGACAACGCCCTTGACTCCGGCCTCTACTCCACTGTCGTTCTCAGACACGTCTGTCCCTTCGATCGGCCCAACGTTTCCCCGTGTGACGCGAGCGCAACCCGGGGTGTGCAGCTCCACGGCTGACGTTTACAAGATAAACATATATCCGTTTACCTTGTAAACCACTGTGTCGAAATCTGCAGGGCGGGGTGCGTTGAAAACGGCCGGAACATCCCGGTACCCTGGGGTTATGGCGGCGTGGTGGAGTACCAGAGCCGGAAGATTTTGACAGGAGCTCTGCCCTGAGCGAGGACACGATCGACTCGGGCGCCGAGCTGCGCGACAACGGTTCACGGGACGGGGACGCTCGACGCGCCCCGCGCCTGGACCGGGTCCTGATCCTGGAATCAGCGATTGCGCTGATCGACCAGGAAGGCCTGGGGCATCTCACGATGCGCCGTCTGGGCTCGTGGCTGGGCGTCGAAGCCATGGCCCTGTACCGCTACGTTTCCGGGCGTGACGACCTGCTGGCCGGTGTGGTCGATCACCTCGTCGACCAGCTCTACGAGCAGAACCTGATGGAGCCCGACGAAGAGGGCGGCAGCTGGCAGGGGTATCTGCAGCGCCTCGCGCACGGCGTGCGCCGCGTCGCGATCGAGCACCCCGAGGTCTTCCCGTTGATGGCCTCTAGCCCACCGCAGGCGCCCTGGTTGTGCCCGCCGCTGCGCAGTTTGAACTGGATGGAATCCTTCCTCGAAACCATGCTCCACTATGGCTTCGACGATCGTCAGGCAGTCCAAATCTATCGGTCTTTCGCGACGTTCCTGCTCGGCCACCTCCTCCTCGAGGTAGCAACCAGGGGGGTCGAGCTGAGCCCGATCACCACCGCCGAGCCCGGACAGCACGAATCATCGGAGCTGGCCGACTACCCCCACGTCTATCGCCTGCAGAGCCACCTGGCAGCCAACCGCTCGGCCGATGAATTCGAAGAATCTCTCGAGGCATTGCTCGATCGGCTCGAAGGGATGCGCCGCGCTCGACAACGCCCGTGAGTGGTGGTTCGACATGTCGTGGCCGCTGTCGGATCGGTATGAATCAGTGGCTCCGGCGCAGGACAGCCTCGTAGAAGCGGATCCCCTGTTCGAGCGCGTCGACGGTGAGACGCTCGTCGGTGGCGTGGATGAGGCCCCGTGCTTCGGCGTCGAGCTCGAAAGGGTAGAAGCGGTAGACATAGTCGCTGATCTTGGCGAGGTGGCGCGCGTCGCTGGCGCCGACAACGAGAAACGGTGATGTCACCGTGCCGGGAAATGTTTCGGCTACAGCCAGTTCGACCCGTTCGAACGCGGGACCTTCGGTGGGAGAGATCGGGGTCGGTTCGGAGGAATTGAGAATATCGAGCCGGACTTCGGGGTCGTTGATCAGCTTGCGGACGCGTTCGACGGTTCCGGCGACGGTTTCCCCGGTGAGGATGCGGATATTCAATACCGCGCGCGCTGATTCGGCCATGACATTGGTGCCCTTGCTGCCTTCGAGCACCGTGGGCACCGCGGTGGTGCGGATCATCGCGTTCATCAGCGCACCGGAACGGGTCATGAAGGTGGTGGTCAGCCACTGCAGCCTGTCGGCTCGTGCGAGCACCGCGCCGAGTGGGCCACCGGAGTGTGCGCCGATGATGGCGAGCATCTCCCTGATCGGCGGCGTGAGCTGGGGCGGAAAGGTGAAGTTGTCCAGCTTTACCAGGGCACGTGCGATGCGGGTGGTCGCCGGATGCTTACCGGGCATGGAGGCGTGGCCGCCGGGGTCTACCGCGGACAGTTGGAGGTCGAGCATGCCTTTTTCGGCAGTGCCGACCGCGGCGATCTTCTCCTTGATCGGGAACAGGTCCCCCGCCACGCCGCCGCCCTCGTCGATGACCAGGCCGGGCACGATCTGCTGTTGGCGGAAGTACTCCACCACGGTGGGGACGCCGTCGCCGGCGACTTCCTCGTTGTGCCCGAACAGCAGATAGACGTCGCGATCGGGTGTGAACGCCTGGGCGAGAAGGTCTTCGACGGCTTCGCAGATGCAGACAAGCGGGCCTTTGTCGTCGATGGCGCCGCGGCCCCAGATCGCGCCGTTCGCGACGGTGCCCGCGAACGGCGGGTGCGTCCAACCGTCCGGATCGCCGGGGGAGACGACGTCTTGGTGCGCCATGAGCACGATCGGGTCCGCGGTGGACCCGGTGTCCCAGTGGTAGACCAGCGTGTGGTCGGCGAAGATCTGCTTGCGCAATTTTGTGGCAATCAGTGGGTACAGGGTGTCGAGTGTCTCGCGGAATGTCACGAATTGGGCCCAGTCGGTGTCCTTCTCGTCCTGGGTGGTGACCGTCGGGATCTGTAGCAAGGTGGCGAACCGCATTACCGCGCGGTCGATGTCGATGGTGCCTTCCGGCATACCGATGTCCTCTCCCGAGAATATGCACCCTCTGTGTGTCTATCCCGGCTCCGAGCCTATACCTCGACATTGTCCACAACCGCTGTTCCGCGGCTACCGACGGCGATATCGCCGGGTTCTGGCGGTGCGTGGGGTGGACCTCTTCCCTTGGTTCGGGAGGCAGAGCTACCGTAAATAGATGACCGAATCTGCTGACGTCATCGTCGTCGGAGCCGGACTCGCCGGATTGGTCGCCACGGCTGAGTTGGTCGACGCCGGCAAACGGGTGCTCGTCGTCGAGCAGGAGAACATCAACAATGTGGGCGGCCAAGCATTCTGGTCATTCGGCGGACTGTTCCTGGTGAACAGTCCGGAGCAGCGCAGGGTCGGCATCAAAGACTCATACGACCTCGCGATCCAGGACTGGATAGGCAATGCCGGATTCGACCGCGAGCGCGAGGACAAATGGCCACGCGCATGGGCGCAAGCCTTTGTCGAATTCGCCGCCGGTGAAATGCGCGGTTGGTTGGCCGAGCGCGGCTGGAAGGCGTTTCCGGTCGTTGCCTGGGCGGAACGGGGTGGCTACGGCGCGTACGGGCCGGGCAACTCGGTGCCCCGTTTCCACATCACCTGGGGAACCGGGCCACGGATCGTCGAGATCATCGAGTCTCGCGTCCGGGCCGGCGTCGACCAGGGGTTGGTGGAATACCGGTTTCGACACCAGGTCGACGAACTCGTCGTCACCGGCGGCACGGTCAGCGGTGTGCGTGGCACCGTCCTCGAGCCCTCGGACGCGGCGCGAGGCGTCGAGTCGTCGCGGAAAGCGGTGGGCGAGTTCGAGTTCAGCGCGCAGGTCGTGATCGTCACCTCCGGCGGTATCGGGCACAACCGCGAGCTGATCCGGCAGAACTGGCCCACGCGGATGGGCCGCGTGCCCGAGCACATGCTGGCCGGCGTTCCCGCCCACGTGGATGGACGAATGCTGGCGATCTCGGAGTCCGCGGGCGCGAGCGTGATCAACCGGGACCGGATGTGGCACTACACCGAGGGCATCATCAACTACGACCCGGTGTGGCCCGACCATGGCATCCGCATCGGTCCGGGACCGTCATCGCTGTGGCTGGACGCGACCGGAAAGCGGCTCCCTCCACCGCTGTTCCCCGGCTTCGACACGCTCGGCACCATGCAGTACATCAACCGGACCGGATTCGACTACACCTGGCTGGTCCTGGACCAGAAGATCATCGAGAAGGAGTTCGCGCTGTCCGGCCAGGAACAGAACCCTGACCTGACCGGCCGCAACATCAGGTTGTTGCTGGAACGGGTGAAGAAGGGGGCGCCGGGTCCGGTCGAGGCGTTCAAGCGCAGAGGTGCCGATTTCGTGGTCGAGGACACCCTGGACGACCTGGTGCGTCGGATGAATGAGCTGGCAGGCGACAACGTGCTCGATGTGGCGAGTGTGAAGCGTGAGGTGACCTCGCGGGATCGCGAGTTCGGCAACGCGTTCAACAAGGACCTCCAGATCGCGGCGATCCGTGCCGCGCGTGCCTACCTGCCCGACAGAATCACGCGAGTGGCCGCACCACACAAGCTGCTCGATCCCAAGGCAGGCCCGCTGATCGCCGTCCGGTTGCATCTGCTCACCCGAAAGACGCTGGGCGGCTTGGAGACAGACCTCTCGTCGCGAGTGCTGGGGCCGGACGCAGCGGTGGTGGAGGGCCTGTACGCCGCTGGTGAGGTCGCGGGGTTCGGAGGTGGGGGAGTGCACGGGTATCGCGCGTTGGAGGGCACCTTCCTGGGCGGATGCATCTTCTCCGGGCGTGCCGCGGGCCGGGCGGTCGCTGGCCGGCTGTGAGGCCTCCTGGCACGGCAAGAACTCGTCTCGGCCCTCCGCCGAGGCGAGTTGGAGCTGTCGGCAATTGCAGGGCTACTCACCGGGTCCGCTGACCGCCACGATCCGCCCAGCTCAGCAGGGCGAATCAACTCGGACCGCTAGGCGGTTGAGGTACGCCGCAGCAGAAAAGTCTACCTGTCGCGGCAGACAGGAGACCCGAAACTGCTGGCCGCCGACCGACAGCGGACAGAACCTTGAATTGAGGTGGCTGGCAGCGCAGTGTGCGAAACGGTTGTTCCACGGGGGTTCACACCGGACCGGGAACGCGCGGAAGCCGCCTGATCACGAAGTTGTCACGCCGAAGCAGGAGTCTGTGCACCGGTGTCGGCCTCATGGCATAAGCTGTGGCCCCGGCACCGTGATGTCCGTGCCGTGTTCTGTGCTCGACGGAGATGCCCGCAGTTTCGATTTAGATCTGTCGGGTCGAACATCACGCTCTTCTGCTCACGATCCGCTGACAAGCGGTGTTGCGCTCCATCCGTGGCGATTGTGCTGTTCGGTTCGATAGCTGCCCTGGACGGATCACCTCGCACGAAGGATCGGTATGAAGAGCGGAAAACGCGCGTGGATTGCAGCACTCACGGGAACCCTGGTGGTCGTTGCCGCCGGGGTCGTGGCCACACCGACGGTAGGGGCCCAGCCGCCGCGGTTGCAGGTGGCGGGGGGTGACATCGTCCGTGCCGATGGTTCGGCGACGGCGGTCACGATTCCCGGCCCGGCCGGGCCGATACCGGCACGATCCACCCGCCTCGTCTACACCAGCAACGACACCCACGGCGCGCCGAAGACGGTGGTCGGCACCTATCTGGAGCCGACTCAGCCCTGGACCGGCCCCGGCCCGCGACCACTGGTGGCCTACGCGGGCGGCGCACAGGGGCAGAGTGCCGACTGCTCGCCGTCGGCGATGCTGGGGCAGGTGATCCGGTACCAGCCGCCTGCCGACGTGGTGTTCGAATACGACATCATCGCGATCTATCAAATCCTGGCGAGCGGGATGCCGGTGGTGATGACCGATTATCACGACTTCGGGGTACCGGGAGTGCACGACTTCCTCAACCGCAGGACGCAGGCGCACGCGGTGCTGGATTCCGCGCGCGCCACGCTGCGGCTGCCCGGTTCGGGGCTCGGCCCGGATTCACCGGTCATCATCTACGGCTACTCCCAGGGCGGAATGGCCTCCGCTGCCGCCGGCGAACTGCAGGCCGAGTACGCACCCGAACTCAACGTGCGCGGGGTGCACGTGGGCGGGCCGGTGGTGGGCCCGCAGGATTTCATCGCGCGCAGCGACGGCAACCCCGGCGTCGCGCCTGCCATCGCGTGGGTGCTCAACGGAATCGCCGCCGACTACCCCGACACACGCCCGGTACTCGACGCCGAGCTCAACGACACCGGTAAGGCGATCCTGCACGACTCCGCCGGCACGTGCGGGGGCGGTCTCTCCGAGACTTTCGTCCAGCCCCAGGACACGGCGCGGTGGACGACCAGCGGACGGCCGCTCACAGCCGTGATCGACGGTTCCCCCGAGTTGAAGAAGGCATTCGACGAGCAGCGCCTCGGCGGGTCCGCTCCCGCGGCGCCGGTGCGCGTCTACTCGGCCAGGCACGACGACAAGGCCGCGTACCCCGCCGCGCGCGATCTGGTCGCGCGATGGTGTGGCGGCGGCGCGGCGGTACTGCTGGATGCGGACGACACGGTGCCCGCGACGTCGGGCTTCCTGGGCACCCATGATCTGGGCTTCTTCCCGTCGCTGACGAGTTCGCAGCCCTGGATGGTCGATCGCCTCGCCGGCGTGCCCGCTCCGGTGAACTGCGCGGCGCTGCCCTAGCCTCGCCGATCTCCATCGACCTCGAGCCCACGCCGGTCGGCCGCATCGCCCCACTAGCAACTCCGGTGGCTGCGATGCGGTCAGGTGAGGATGCGGGGAATGAATCTGACTGTTTCGGACGGGGCGGTCTCAGCGGGTCGCTTACAGGCCGCGATCGCTGCGCCCTGCCCCAGCGTCCCATCTCGGCCGGCAGCGTCATCCAGGCGCTGCCGCGCACACCGCGACGGGACTCGGTCGGATCCTCTTGTGGCGGGTAAGAGTGTCGATTTGCACGGCTCCCGTTCGACCTAGGTAGGAGATGGCCTGGTGAGGGCCGGACAAACTACTCGAGCGAGGAACCACATGACGATCAACGATCTCGATGTTCTGCTCGGCTCCTGGGAACTGACCGGGCGCACCCACACGTCGGACCACGACGACATCGCCGGGGTTCTTACCGCGACCCGCATCCTCGATGGCGGGCTCCTGCAGCTCGACGGCACCATGCTGATCGGTGACACGCAGATCCACAGCCTCGAATTGATCTGGGCGGACGAAACCACCTCGGACTTCGCCGCGCATGTCTATTCCGGTTCCGCTGCTCCGCTGAGCTACCGGTGGAGCCGTCGAGGAGACACCCTCGTCCATGCCGGTCTGGGTATGACCTACACCGGCACCATCAGCTCCGACGGTGCCACGATCACCGGCACCTGGTTGCCCGACCCGGACCGTCCGGACATGGCCGGAGCCGCCTACGACGCCACCATGCGCCGGGTGGATCGCGCGGTGCCGTCAGGAGAATGACCAGCGGTGCGGCTACCAGTTCCCGGCGGGCGAGCCTGAGCGGCTCGCGCGCAGCATGCGGATGGCGCGCAGGGCGTGGGGCGGTTCGCTTCCGAAACTTGCGGATCCGTCGAGGTAGTGAGTGACCAGGTCGGGGGCGGAGTGGTCTTCGAGGCTGGTGAAGCCGAGGGCTCGCAGCTGGGCGGCGATATCGTCGGGCGTGAAGTAGCTGTACACGGGTTCGCCGACGTCGGCCAGTCGATCAGCACGTGCCTGCTGGTGCGCACTGTCTTCGTCGGTGTTCGCGGGCTGTAGGTAGTCGAAGACCACCTCGACCGGCTGGCTCTGACCGGCGATGTATTCGAGAGTGGTGTGGGCGGCGTCGGGAGTCAGATAGAAGACGACGCCGAGCCACACGAAGACGGCCGGTTCCGTCCGGGTGAATCCGGTGGATGCCAATCCTGCTGCCAGCGTTTGCGTTTCGAAATCGACCGGCACAAAGGCCAATGTCTCAGGGCGGTCGATTCCGGCGGCGGTCAGACGTTCGCGTTTCCACGCTTGGGTGGCGGGGTGGTCGACCTCGAAGACACGCAAGTCCGGAAACGGATTGCGATAGGCGAACGTGTCCAGGCCTGCGCCGAGGACAACGACCTGCCGCACACCCGCGGCGACGGCCGCGGCCACGACGTCCTCGGCGAAGCGCGCGCGTGCGGCGAAGAACAGCCGACGGGACCGATCGCTGGCCCCGTCACCGAGGTGATCGGTTGTGGGCGTGCCCAATTCGGCCAGTTCCTCGGCGGTGACGCCGAGCAGACGTGCCGCCAGAGGATCGGTGAAGATCAGCGGTCGGTCAACGACCTGGTGATAGGCGCGGGCGTAGGCGGTGATGAGCGCTGTCCGACTGGGTCCGTCGTTGTCCATGTTCAGAACCTACTTGCGAATGCGGCACACGCTCTATGAACTCACTCACGCAATCCGTGACAGTTCATACTGATCCGCTGCGTGCACTGGATCCAGCTGCCGGACGAAGACGCAGCGGCCGACCTCCACACCGAGGCCGACCGCCGCGAAGTTCACCCCGAGATTCGTTTCTCGAGACCATCCAGACGCAGATCAGGCAGACGCAGTTCGGACCGACTGCCAACGAAGCGGATGCTCAACACCCCGTCCGTGACAACGACTTCCGGCTCACCACCCGGTCCAGCCCGGCAGCGCTTGTCGGCTCGGTCGGGTGGTCCCAGGTGGTTACAGACCTAATCCGGTGCGCAGGGTCGGCCAGGAACTGTGGAGTGCGTCTTGCCAGTACGGCCATGCGTGGGTGCCGAACAGGGTGTAGCGCACGGTCGGTGTGAGGCCGGCGGTGCGCATGGTCTTTTCGACGGTGCGGGTGCAGTTGAGTGCGCCTTCTTCGAGGCTGATCGCGCCGAACAGGTCGATGGGGTAGGAGAAGCTCGGGTCGAAGTCGACGTCGGCGGGGCCTGGGGTGCCGCTGCCGACCGACATGTAGACGGTGGTATCGCGGAGTGCGTCGAGGTGTTCGGTCGGGTCGTGGGCTGCCCATCCCGGGTCCAGCGATCCGCCCCACATGTTGTCGGGGTTGCCACCTCGGTTGTGGACGGTGGCGCGCACCATCGGTTGTCCGACGCCCGAGGTGAGCAGGCAGCCGCTGTAGACGCCGACGGCTCGGTAGAGTCCGGGGTTGCGGAAGGCCAGGGTGGCTGCCGCGTGGCCGCCCATCGACAGCCCCGCGACCGCGTTCTTGCCGTTGCCCCTCAGTTCTCGGTCGATCAGCGGTGGTAGTTCGCGGGTGAGGAAGGTTTCCCAGCGGTTGTGTCCGAGGACGGTGTCGTCGTCGAGCCAATCGGTGTAGAAGGTGCCGCCGCCGCCGATCGGCATGACCACGTTGACGTTCTTGTCGGCGAAGAAGCGGGTGGCGTCGGTGCGCAGGGTCCAGGTGCTCTGCGTTTGATTGTTGTCGGCGCCGGTGCCGTCGAGCAGGTACAGCGTCGGGCGTGGGGCGGTGCCGGTGGGGTGCAGGATGTCGAGCCCGACGACGCGGCCCATGGCGGGGGAGAAGACGTAGAGCTGCTCCCAGCGGTCGCTGCGGGTGATGCGATGATCCACTGTCGCGGTGGCCGCGGAGGCGACACCGGGTGCGGTGAGTGCGGCGACGATGCCGAGTGTGGTGACCAAGCCGAGTAGTCGGCGGTGCAGGGTGCGGAGTCGAGTTGGTGACGCTGTCATCAGGTCCTCCCGGCCACGGTCGGTTGCCGGGCCACAAGGCTAACCGGTGAAAACTCGAATCTTGTTACGGTAGAACAGGTTCCGGTGCTTCGTCGTGTTCTCGGCGACGTCGAATGGGATGCGCATCGTCACGTCTTCCGGCCGATCGGCGGTGTCGGTGCGGCTCATGGGCTTGCCGGTGATATCGGGGTGGTGGCGAGGCGGACGATCAGGTCGACTGTGAAGTCGAACTCGCGATCGCGGTCGAATCGGGCGAGAAACGGTGCGGCGAGTCCGATCTGCGGCAGCCCCGATCCTTCGAGCGTGGACTGACGCTCGGCGATTTGGGTGGGGTCTTCCGACCCGAACGTCGGTCCGGCTGCGGCCTCGCGCAGCAATGTTCCGATGAGCGTTGCCAGCAGCGTGCGCATGAGATGGACCGCCTCCTCGGGGCTGCGGCCCGTGCGTCGTAGCACGGTAAGGATTCCTTCGACGGGGGCAAGGCCGACTGTCGAGGAGAGTTGGCGGGTCAGCACCAGCGTCGCGGCCTGGGGGTGGGCGAGGGTGATTCGGCGGAATTCGTTGGCCCACGCGCGAATATCGCGCTCGATCGAGTCGGTCGATTCCGGCGGGCGTAGTTGTTCGAGTACATGCTCGGCGACAGCGTCGAGCAGATCGCCTTTGTCCTCGACGTAGTGGTAGAGGCTTTTGGCGTCGACCCCCAGGACCCGGCTGACCGACCGCATGCTGACGGCGTCTGTGCCCTCGGCGTCGATGACCGAGAGCGCGGCCTCGCGGATCGCGGTGCGTGAAAGCTGGGCCTGAGTCTTCGGCGGACGGCCTCGTCGGGGTTGCCGCAGGCCTGTTGTCGCGTCGGTCATGGCGTTCATTAAACCCACTCTTGCATATTTCCACGGTGTGGGTTTAATCTGTCATTAATCCCACACCGTGGAATTAATGACGTGAGGTGAAATCGATGCGGATGCCCTGGCATCAAGGCGATGTGCTGGATCTGGCGAGTGTTGGTGTGCGGGTCGACAGCCTGACCGACCTCTCGGCGATCTCTGGTGGTCCGGGTGCCCGGCTCACCGCGATCCGGGCCCAGGCGGTGGCGTTCAGGCAAGAGTTCCTCGGAACCGGCACTCCCGACAGCGTCACGACCTGTGACCTGGTCACCCTGCCGTATCCGACACGGTTCGGCTTGTTCCGCGCGTCCCGCGCGATAGCGCCGTTCCTCGCGATCACCAACCGGATGTTGGTCATCAGGTGGCGTGCGAGCGACGGGACGCCACGGGTGCTGCTCTTCGAGCCCAGCGATGTCGAACTCGGCCGCTACACGCCGTACTTCGACAAGCTCGCCGAACGGACCCCCGCCATGGTGTCGAAACGGATGGTGACCGAACACGGCACTGTGGTCGAGCACCTGTCCCGCCTCGGAATCGATCCGGCCGAGGTCGATTATCTGATGTTCGACCACCTGCATACCCAGGACCTGCGCCGCTGGATCGGCACCACCACGCACCAGGCCGACCTCGGCGAGCAACCGAAACCCGTTTTCCCGCGCGCGAAGGTCATCGTGCAGCGTGACGAACTGGCCGCGATGGCGGATCTGCACCCGATGCAGCGCCCGTGGTATCAGCCCGGGGCCTACCGCGATGTGTCGCCGGAGTCGTTCCTGCCCATCGACGGGTCGGTGGTGCTCGGTCCCGGCGTCGCGGTGGTGAAAACCCCCGGCCACGTCTTCGGTAACCAGAGCTTGGTGCTCCAGACCTCCACCGGGGTCTGGGTCAGCAGTGAGAACGTCATCGCTGCGGAATGCCTCACCCCGGAGTTCTCCCGGATGCCCGGGATCGCGCGTTGGGCGCGGGAGTGGGGACAGGAGATCGTGCTCAATGCCAACACCATCGAAACCACTGTCGATCAATACAACTCGATCATCTTGGAGAAGACGCTGGCCGATCGAAGCCAACGTGATTCCCGCTTCGTGCAGTTCTTCCCGTCGAGCGAGCTGACAGCGGCGTGGACCAATCCTGGTACCTCACCGACATTCACCCACGGTGCGATCACGCACCGGTGACCTCAGGGCCAACCAGCCATTCCACAATGCTGTGAAAGGAATCCCGCACATGCGTGCACTCATCGGCGGCGCCGGACCCCACTGGCAGCTGCGCGATATCGATACTCCGCACCAACTCGGTGCGGTCCGCATTCAGGTGATGGCCGCCGGGCTGAACCGCGCCGACCTCTACGCCCTGGAAGGTAACTACTCTGCCAACTCCCAGCAGCCGGGTGAATTCACCGCGGGCATGGAAGTAGCGGGCATTGTGGAGACGTCGAGTCCGCTCGCACCACATCTGTGCGCGGGGACTCGGGTCATGGGGATCACGATCGGCGGCTTCGCCGACTACGCGCTGTGTGATCCACGGTTACTCGTGCCCATCCCTGAGGGGCTGAGCTTCGAGGAGGCCGCGTCCTTGCCGATCGGGCTGATCACCGAACACGACGCGCTGGTCAGCCAGGCGGGTTTCGTCGCGGGCAACAGCGTGCTGATCGTCGGTGGGACCAGCTCGATCGGGCTGGTCGGCATTCAACTCGCCAAAGCACTCGGCGCGAGCACCGTCATCGCGACCACCACCAGCGCGGACAAGCGAGACGCACTCACCGCCGCGGGCGCAGACCTCGCTGTCGATACCACCGGTGAGGATCTCGCGGCAGCGGTGGCATCCGCGACGAACGGCAACGGCGTCGATATCACCCTCGACCATGTCGGCGGTGAACTCTTCGCGCAGCTGCCCGCTGCCACCGCGATCGGCGGCGCCATCGTCAGTATCGGCCGACTTGCCGGCGCCACGACCACCCTCGATCTGGACACGATTGCTTTCCGTCGCCAGCGACTGCTCGGCACTACCTTCAGCATCCGCACCCGTGCCGAGCTGGCCGAGGTAGTCGCCGCGCTGACCTCGCAGGTCCTTCCCGCGGTCGCCGCGGGAACGATCAGCCCACGCGTGGACGCCGTTTTCGCCCCCGAACAAGCCGAGCACGCGGCCGAGCGGCTCCGGCGGAACTCGGCGGTCGGCAAGATCATCTTGTCCTTCGCCGACGCGCATACCGGGCCCGCTCCGGCACCGTCACCGCGGGCCAACATGTTCGGCACCATTCGCCAGATCGGTTATGTCGTCCGTGATCTCGAGTCGTCCCTGCGCGGATTCATCGACAGCGGAATCGGGCCCTGGTTTCATCTGCGCGGCCTGCGGCCGGGGAACTTCACCTATCGCGGTGAGCCGTCGGGCATGGTGATGGATGTCGCGGTCGCCAACAGCGGCGACATCCAGCTCGAGCTCATTCAGCCCGTGAACGCGGAACCGTCGATGTACAAGGACTTTCTCGACGCCGGCCACGAAGGCGTGCAGCACATCGCCTACTGGGCGGAGAACTATCAGGAACTCTACGACCGAGCGCTGGCCGCCGGGTTCACTGTCGGACAGGAAGGCGAAATCGGCGGTCCGACAGGTCGATTCGCCTACCTGGAGACCGAACATCATCCCGGCACCGTCGTCGAGATCTCGGATCTGAGCGGATCGAAGAAGTTCGTCTTCGACCTGATCAAGGTCGCGGCGGCGAACTGGGACGGCACCCACCCGATCCAGGTCATCGATCCGGCCTTGCTCAGCGGCGATCCCGCGGCGATGGACGAGATGAAGGCAGCACTGGGCGGATGAAGGTCCATCACCTCAACTGCGGAACCATGCACCCACCCGCGACTCCCGGCGGGCTGGTCTGTCACGTGCTGCTGGTGGAAACACCGCGAGGGCTCGTGCTCGTGGATGCGGGCCTGGGGTTACAGGACTCCCGTTCTCCGGGGCCGAGGTTCGGTGCGGGCCGCTGGTACGTCCGACCCGTCTTCGACCCGGCCGAGGCCGCGATCACGCAGATCCAGAGGCTCGGCTTCGATCCCCACGATGTGCGCCACATCGTGCTCACCCACTTCGACGCCGACCATGCCGGCGGTTTAGCCGACTTCCCTTGGGCCCGGGTGCACCTCACCGCGGCAGAGGCCTTCGCTTCCCGGCATCCGCGCACGCTGATCGAACGCGGCCGCTACCTCCCCGCACAGCGCTCCCACCACCCGGTCCTCGTCGAGTACACACCGGCCGCGGGGGAGTCATGGCGCGGGTTCGCCGGTGCGGAAGAGCTCACCGGCATCTCACCCGGGATCGTGCTGATCAATCTCCCCGGCCACAGCCGGGGTCACGCGGCGGTGGCGGTCGACGCCGGTGATCGCTGGATTCTGCATGTCGGCGATTCCTTCTATCACCACGGCCAGCTCGATGGGTCCCGTTCCGCGCCAAGGGCTCTCACCGCGATGGAACGTGTCATCGCCGCCGACTGGACCAGGGTCAAGGCCAACCACGAACGTCTCGCCGAGCTGTGGACCGCCGCCGACCCCGACCTGCTCCTGATCAATGCCCACGATCCGTACCTACTCGATCGGGCACTGGGACGCCGCTGAATCAAGCTCGCCGGGCGCATGCCTCGGCGAACCCTTCGAACAGAAAGCGAGATCGCTATGAGCCGGATCTTCGGCAGTGTCACCCAAATGGGCTATGTCGTACGCGACATCAACGCAGAGATGCACCGATGGATCGCACAGGGCGTAGGCCCCTGGTTCTATGTCCACGACGTAGAGACCGACTACTTCACCTATCGCGGCAGCGATTCGCCGCTGAAAATGAGCGTGGCGCTGGCCAATTCGGGTGACGTGCAGATCGAGCTGATCCAGCCGCGCAACGACGCGCCGTCGCTCTACCGGGAATTCCTCGACTCCGGGCGCGAAGGCTTGCAGCACATCGCCTACTGGACCGACAACTACCAAGCGCTCTACGACAAGGCGCTGGCGCTGGGCTACGAGGTAGGCCACGAAGGGTCGATCGGCGGTGACCTCGGCCGCTTCGCCTACTTCGACACCGAGAAGACCTTCGGCCACATCATCGAAATCTCCGACATCAGCGGCCCCAAAGGCCAATTCTTCCGCTACATCCGGGAAGTCGCGCAGACCTGGGACGGCAGCGAGCCCATCCGCGGCGAAGTCGACAAGCTCGCATGACCACAGAAGAGAACACCATGACGACCATCAACTTCCCCGACCCCGCGGCCCTGCCCGACGCGCTCCGAGAAGCGCTGTCCACCCACACGGCCAACATCTATCGTATGGTCGCTCACTCCCACGGCATGGGCCTGAGCTTTCTGACCATGGCAGACGCCATGCTGCAAACCAACTCTGTCCCTTTCCCGCTGCGCGAGCTGGCGATCTTGCGCGTCGGCCACGTCTACGCAGCGCCCTACGAACTGCACCACCACGAGAAGTTCGCGCGCGCGGTCGGGCTCAGCGAGGACGCGATCGCCGCTGCCGCCACCGGCGGCGGCGAAGGGCTCCGATCCGAGGAAGCTGCGGTGCTCCGCTGGACGGATACGATCCTCGACCGGCACACGCTCGGCGCGGTGGCTCGGACCGAAGCGCTGGAACTGTTCAGCGTCACCGAACTAGCCGATTTCGTCCTCACCGTCGGGTTCTACCAACTCGTCTGCAACTTCCTCAACACCTTCGAGGTCACCACCGAGGGCGAAGCGTAGGCGCGGCGAGGTCCGAAATGACGAATGCCCCGAGCTCGATCGAGTTCGGGGCATTCGGTCGCAGAGCCGTTTGTGAAGGCGGGGACTGCTGTCACAGTGACAGATCATTCTAGGCCCCGGGGGCTGCTCGCTGAGTGTGAGAATCGGCGAGGTCGATCGTGACAACTCTCCGCGTGCCCGCGTCAGCGCAGGATCTCCCCCCATGTCCGAAAATGGGAGTAGCTGTCTCAGTCAGTTGGGTGGCAGTCTGGATCTGATCGGATCTTTGGAAGGTATTTGTCCATGAAGTCGGGGGGCATCTTGTGCAGAGTAGGGCTGGATCTGCCTGTTTGGGCAGTGCACCCATGCCTTAGCTGTCTGGGTCAATGAGCGGAAAATCCCCGTGAACCGTTGACTCGGGACTCGCAGGCGGTCTAGTATTCCTACTCACACGTAGTAATACTTCTACGTAGTCGTAGAAAATGGATTGGAAACCCTGCAATGGCAACAATTGCTTCCTTGCGTGAGTGGCTGTCGCTTCCCCCGCTGACGCCCGCGGAGGACTACGGCTTCTTCGGCCCGGAGTCGGTCGCGTGGCAAGTCTGGAGTTACCCGACCAGTTTGACGATCGGCTTCCAGCGTGCGGTGGTGATCGAGGAGCTGGATCCGGCGCTGGTGGCCTCGGTGGACGCCACCCATGCGATCTACGACCGTCCTCGTACCCGATACGACCGCACGCTGCGATATTTCGCTATGGTGCTGTTCGCCGACAGCCGGTCGACCGCGCACGCGGCCGACATTCTGGTGAAGATCCACTCCAAGGGTATCGGCGTCGACCCCGTCACCAAGCAGTCCTACGACGCGAACAATCCGCAGTCGCAGCTGTGGATCCACCTGACCGCATGGCATTCCATCCTCGTCGCCTACGAGAAGTACGGTCCCGGCCGGCTCAGCGAGGCCGACGAACTGCAGTACTGGGCGGAGTGCGCGCGAGCGGCGGAACTACAGACTTGTGACCCGGCGGATGTGCCGCGCACCAGGGCCGGGATCAGCGAGTACTTCGAGCAGATGCGCCCGCAGCTGATCGGGTCCGACATCGCCCGCAAGGCGATGCGCCACCTGCTGCAGGCGGAGGTGATGATGCCGGAGATCCCGCTCCTGGTCCGGCCGATGTTCAAGATCGTGTACGCCTTCCTGCGCCGGGGCACCCTGGCCACCATGCCGCGATGGATGCGGGAGATGGCCGGATTGCCGAAGGGTAGGCTGCTCGACGCGCTCGTCACGACGCCGATGAGCGTTGCCTTCACTCTGGTGAGTCTCAACGCGCGCCTGCAAATTCAGCTGCTGCGCTTGATCTCGCCGATGACGGTGGCGGTGGCGGGTCCAGTGCTGCTGAAGATTCCGCCCGCGAGCACGACCACGATGACCCCTCGGCAAGCGCAAGAGCTCTACGGCTACGACATTCCCGCGCTCGCCCATCAAGCGCTGCGGGACAAGCAGCGGGCCCGGGTCTTCGGCCGCGGGGAAGCGCCGGACGACCAGGGTCTGATCGAGTCCCAGGCCGTGCTCGGCGAGATCGCGTGAGGGGTGCGTTCTGATGATCAAAGAACTGCTGGGCTATCGGATCAGCCTTCGCCAGCTCATCTTCCTCGGCATCGCCTTCGGAGTGCCGTACTTCCTGATCGGGCTGTTCTGGCTGGGGGCCCACCATGAGCACCTCGACGATCTGCACGGCTTCGACAAGCTGTTCTCGGCGATCGGTGAGATCATCGCCTGGCCGCCGTTGGTGATCTCCGATATCCAGCTACGCTGACGCCGGTCAGTCGGGAAGTGTCTCCGTGTTGTCGGCCTGCCAGGCCGAGACCACCGATCCGCCGGACGGGATGATCCGAGTTCCCGTGTCGTCCTTGGGCAAGGTTCGAGTCAGTGCCCGCACCGCGGGCCGAAGTGCTTGGGGAGAAGCGAGTTCCGGATTCGACAAGACCAGCCTGCCGAGCGATTCGATGAACCCGAGCATGACGCGACTGGCCAGTTCGACGTCCACGTCCTTGGGGCCACCGCGCCGCGCGATGCCTGTCTCGAGCAGTTGGGCGCAGCGTGCGATGACCTTCTCCCTGGCATCGGCGAGCAGTCCGCGATAAGAGGCAGGGGCTCCGTCGGCGGGCATGAGGATCAACCGCCAGCGAACCGGATCGTCCTGGACCGCGGTGAGGAAGGCGATGACCGCTTCCTCGTACTCCACGTCCGGGTCGGAATCGTCGAAATCCGCTGGTAATGCCTCGAGGACCTGCGCGATTCCCCTGGTGTGTTCGCGCCGCAACAGCGCGTCGAGCAACTGGGGCGCGGTGGGGTAGATCGCATACAGCACAGGTTTGGCGACGCCGGCTTGTTTGGCCACCGCTTGCATCGTGAGCTCGGCCAATCCGTCACGACCGGTGACTTCGCGGGCCGCGTCCAGCAGCTGCTCGCGGCGTTCCTCCGGCGGTAGTCGCGGGCCGTTGCGACGCCGCGGCCGGGCAGGTTGCGGCGGGGCGATCCGCCAGACGCCGTCGGTGCCCTCTTCGATGCTCATCAGGAAATGATCCCCCAAAGCTCTGGTGCCGCGTGAGCGGCGCTGTTAGTGTCCACATATCTACTTTAGCGTAGTAATTCATAACTACGGCAACGTAGAAAACTTCCGGGGAATCCAGGCGTCGCACCGAGCTCGTGCCTCGGAGCCGCGCCGGCAGCAAATCGGTCCGACCCATCAGCAACCGGCGAGAGTGAACAATCGTGCAGCAGCCGTCGACCAGGATTTCTGGTGAATTCGATACCGGGACAACAGCTCCGCCAGGAGGCGGTGATGCCCGTGATCAGGTCGTCGCCTTCGGGCTGACCTACTGGCGCGAACACCCGCAACGCGCCGTCGAGACGGCCGGGCGCCAGGTACTGATGACCGGCCGGGCACTCGCCGAACTGGTCCGCGCCCTGTTCACCCGGCGGTTTCCCACCACGGAATTCGTCAAGCAGTGCGCGTTCATGGCCAGTGTGTCGGCGACACCGACACTGCTGGTCGCGATTCCCATCGCGGTGGTGGTGTCGATCCAGGTCGGCTCGCTCGTCAGCCAGGTCGGGGCGACCACCTTCATCGGCGCGGTCAACGGACTGGGAATCATCCGCCAGGGCGCCCCGCTCGTGACCTCGCTGATGATCGCCGGCGCGGTGGGGTCGGCGATCTGCGCGGATCTCGGTTCGCGCACCATCCGGGAGGAGATCGACGCCATGGTCGTGATGGGCGTCGATCCGGTCCGTCGCCTGGTCGCCCCCCGCCTCGCGGCGGCGGTCGTGGTCAGCACCTTGCTGTGCGGGCTGGTCGTGTTCGTCGGCTTCGCGACCGGCTATGTGTTCAACGTCTATATCCAGGATGGGACGCCGGGCTCGTACATCGGTACCTTCGCCTCGTTCGCGGTGGCCGGCGATCTGGTCGTCGCCATGGTCAAGGCCACGGTCTTCGGCGCGCTGGCGGCGATCATCGCCTGCGACACCGGGCTGCACACCCGCGGCGGACCGGCGGGCGTGGCGAACGCGGTGAACTCGGCGGTCGTCAACTCCGCGATCGTCCTGTTCGCGGCCAACATCATCCTCACGCAGCTCTACAACGCTGTGTTCCCGTCGAAGGTGCTCTGAGATGGCCTCGGGTTACGTGCCACCCCTGCTGCGTCCGGTGCGCCGGCTGCGCGCCGCCGCCGCAGCGCCCGCGACCGTTCCGGTGCGCCTCGGTCATCAAGGACTGGTGTTCCTTCAAGCAATCGCCGCGATTCCGTTCGTGCTCAAGCACTATCGGAAGGAGCTGCTGCGGCTGATCACCGATGTGAGCTTCGGCAACGGCTCCTTGATCGTCGGCGGCGGGGTGATCGGCGTCGTGGTCATCCTGTGCGGGTTCGGCGGAATCACCGTCGGCATGGAATCGCACACCGCGCTGAACCTGCTCACCATGAGCCCGCTCACCGGCGCGATCTCCGGATTCGCCACGACGCGGGAGTTGGCACCGCTGCTGGCGACCCTGGCTTTCGGCGCCCAGGCCGGGTGCCGATTCACCGCGCAGCTGGGTTCGATGCGGATCTCCGAGGAGATCGACGCCCTGGAGTCGATCGCCATCCGGCCGCTGCCCTACCTGATCACCACGCGCATGCTGGCGGCCGTCGTCGCCATCGTGCCGCTCTACACCGCGGGCCTGGCCATCGCCTACATCGCGACGAGGTTCACCGTGGCCTTTCTCGGCGGGACGACGCTGGGCACCTACGACCACTACTTCCACCAGTTCCTCGACCCGGTGGACGTGGCCTACTCGATCCTCAAGATCATCGTCTTCGCCGCCGTGGCGACCTTCATCCAGTGCTACTACGGCTACACCGCGGCGGGCGGACCCGAAGGCGTCGGAGTCGCGTCCGGCCGGGCGATCCGGATGACCATCGTCACGGTCGTGTTCATCAATCTCCTGTTCTCCCTGTCGATCTGGGGGATCGACCCGGGCATCAGGATCACGGGATAGGCCTCGATCATGATCATCGACCCCAGCGGGCGTGGCCCGAGCGCGCTGCGCCTCGGCCTGCTCGGCGTGCTCATCGGCGTGCTCATCGCCACCACCGTCTACCTGCTCGGACTGCGCTACAACGGCAAGTTCCTCGACACCGTCGAGGTGACCGCGGCCATGACCAGCACCGGCGACGGCGTCCCCGCGCGCGCCGATGTCACCTTCCGCGGCGTGCTGGTCGGCCAGGTCGCCCGCACCGACATCGCCGCCAGAGGTGAACGCCAGAACATGCTGTTGCGCATCGAACCGCCGATGGCCCAGCGCATTCCCGCCACGGTCACCGCCCGGGTGGTGCCGAACAACATCTTCGGCGTCACGGCGGTGGAACTCATCGACAACGGACCCTCGCCGGACCGGCTGCGCGACGGAGCGACCATCGCGCAGGACACCAGCGAGGTGGGTGCCCAGTTGCAGACGACCCTGACCACCCTGCGGACCGTCCTCGACGCCATCGACCCGATCCGGCTGGCCACCGTCCTGGGCACGCTCGCCGACGCGCTCGACCCCAGCTACCGGATGCCCGGCTCCACCATCGAACGACTCGACACCTGGACCACACAGGTCAGGGCGACGCCGGGGATCGGCGACCTGCTCGGCGACCTCGGCGCCGCGGCGTCGGCGGTCAACGAGTCGGCGCCGCAGCTGGTCGACACTCTCGTCGCGTCGGTGACCGCGGCGCGCACCCTCACCGAGAAGCGGGCGAACCTGATCGCGCTGCTGACCGCCGCCCGCGGCGCGGTCGGGGTCACCAACACCCTGTTCGAACGCAATCCGGAGGCGGGCCCGGAACTGGTCGGCGGGCTGCACGAGACCTTCGGCGCGCTGGCCGCCGACTCCGGCGCCATCGGCGCCGCGGTCGCCAACCTCAATACCGCGCTGAGCAGGCTGGCGACGGTCTTCAACTGGGGACCCGACCGGCAGATGCGCTGGGCCGTCGACGTGAGCTTCACGCCCTTCACCCAGTACACCGCCGCGGACTGCCCCCGCTACGGCAACCTCGCCGGGCCGCGATGCGGCGGCCCCTCGGTGCCGTATACCGCGCCGGAACAACATATTCCGACCCAGCTGCTGCCGCGGCGGCTGGAAGCGGCAGGCCCGCCGGCCGTCGTTCCCGGTCTCCCCACGCTCCCGGCGATTCCCGGCCTGACGGCCCCGGCCTCCGCGCCGGCGTCCCTGCAGGGCGTCGAGGCCATCGAGGCGCTCGTCGGGCGACCGCCGAACGCCGCGCAGCTGGTGCTGCTCACGCCGGTCCTGGCCGACGGTGTAGTGCAGCTCACCTACTCCAACCCAGCGCCAGGGGGGAACTGACATGATGAAAACCCGCACCGCCGTGCTGATCCTGACGCTGTTCGTCGGACTGGCACTGGTCGCGAGCTACACGATCTTCTCGACCTTGCAGCGCGGAGTCAGCGGCGACACCGTCCGCTATACCGCGACATTCGGCAATGTCCTCGGGCTGCGCATGGGCGACGACGTCCGGATGGCCGGAATCCGGGTCGGCCGCGTAGATTCCATCGAACTCGACGCGGATCGGCGCGCGTCGGTGGTGCTGCGTGTGCAGTCGCGCCAGCAGCTCACCACCACGACCAAGGCGCTGATCCGCTATCAGAACCTGATCGGGCAGCGATATGTCGCGCTGGCCGCCGGAGACCGAGGCGGGGACCGGCTGCCACCGGACGGGGCGATTCCCTACGAGCGCACCGAATCGTCCTTCGACGTGTCCACGGTGCTGGCGGGATTCGAACCACTGTTCGCCACCCTGGAGCCCGACGACATCAACTCGTTGTCGCACACGCTGATTCAAGCGCTGCAAGGTGACGGAGTGTCGCTGAGCGCGCTGGTCACCCAGGCGGCGCAGCTCGCCAGTACTTTCCGCGACCGCGACGAGATCCTCGGCCAGGTGATCACCAATCTCGGTGGCGTGGTGGAGGGTCTGGCCCATCGCAGTGGTGAGCTGGAAACGCTGATCACCCAGACCCGCACGCTGACGGTCGACCTCTACGAGCAGGGCACGACGCTCGCGACCGCGGTCGACCAGGCGTCGGGGTCGACCAGGCAGCTGGCCGATCTCATCACCCGGATCAGACCCGGACTCGCGCAGGCGCAACAGTCCGCGAACGAAGGTGTGCGCCTGCTGATCTCCAACGGCGCACGACTCGACATCACCGCCGCCGAACTGCCTTTCGTCCTGGCGGGTCTCGCCCGGATCAGCGGCAACGGCACCTACATCAACTCCTACGTCTGCAGTCTGGATGTTTCGCTGTGGGGTGTGCTGCTTCCGCCCGGGATGTTCAACCAGATCGGTGGCAATTCCCATTCGGAGGTATGCCGGTAATGAACTCCCCCCGACCACCCGAGCTCCTGCGACCGCTGGTGTCCGTCGTGCAGCGAATGTGGCAGGCGATACCGAGCTATTCGGGCAATCGCCACTGGTGGCTCGGCCTTGGTGCGGGCGCGGCGGTGGTGGTCCTGCTGTTCGGTTCGAGCGCGCTCACCCAGTTCGACCTGGGCAATCGGACCGTGTACGCCGAGTTCGCCCAGACCGCCGGGCTCCGCCAAGGCGACAGTGTCGATATCGCGGGCATCGAAGTGGGCACGGTGAAGTCGACGCGGCTGGCGGGCGACCGGATCGAAGCCGCGCTCTCGATCGACAACGGCATCCGGATCGGCGACGACGCCAAGGCCGCGATCAAGATGTCGACGATCCTGGGCCGGATGCATGTCGAGCTCGATCCCGGCGCGCTCTCGGCGCCCGAAAGCCGCCGAATTCCCCTGGACCGGACCGAGGTTCCGTACAACCTGGCCAAGGTCGTCAACGACGGCAAATACACCCACTCCTTCGAGCACCTCGAACGGATGGACCCCGTGGCCTTGCGGGCCTCGCTGGACGCACTCGCCCGGCAGATGGGCGACTCGCCGCAATTGACCGCGGCGGCACTGGATTCGGTGGGGTCGCTGGCCGCGGTCATCAGCGATCGCCGGGACGAGGTCGAGCAGCTGCTGCGCAATATCGACAAGGTCTCGAGCGTGGTGTCCGACAACCAGAACGCCGTGCTCGTGCTGTTGACCCGTGGTCAGGCCATCGGTGACGCGGTCGCCCGACGACAATCCTTGGTCACCCAGCTCCTGGACAGTATCGCCGCGGTCTCGAAGGACCTGCAGGCGATGGGCATCGACAACGGGGGACAGCTCGCACCGTTGATCGCCGATCTGAACACGATGTCGACGGGCCTGCAGAACAACAAAGCCAATCTGGACAACCTGTTCCAGATCATGCCGGTCACGCTCCGGCAGTTCAACAACACTCTCGGAAACGGCCCCTACGGGGAGATCTATCTGCCATGGATGTTCCCCGACAACTGGCTGTGTGCCGTTCAGGCCGTGGAAGGTTGCCGCTGATGCGCACGACATTCGTCCGGATGGCCGTCCTCGCCGCTGTCGCAGTCCTGTTGTCGGGCTGCTCGGCGCTGCCACACAGCCTGACCTCGCTGCCGGACCGGCTGCTCGGCGAGGAGAAGACGATCACGGCGGATTTCGAGAATGTCGCCGGCCTGTACGTCGGCAACGAAGTCTCCGTTCTCGGGATGCCGGTGGGCCGGGTGACCGAGCTGGTCCCCAAGGGCGAGTACGTGCAGGTGCACATGGTGGTCGATCCCGAGGTCGACCTGCCCGCCGACGTGATCGCGGCGCTGGTCTCCCCGCAGATGATCACCAACCGCCACATCGAACTCACCCCCGCCTACACCGGCGGTCCCACCTTGCTCGACGGCAGCCACATTCCGTTCGCCCGCACCAGGACACCCGTCGAGCTGGACCGGATTCTCCGCAATTTCGACGACATCGGAAAGGCACTGGCGGGCAACAACTCCGACGGTCCGATGGCGAGCCGGGTGCTGTTCCCGCTGCTCGACGGCAACGGTGACCGCATCAGGGAGACCCTGGACGCGCTCTCCGGCGCCTTCGAGGTGACCCTGGCCAACAAGGACCAGATCTCCAACGCGATCGTCCGGCTCAACGACGTCACCCAGATCCTCGCCGACAACGACGCGACGGTCCGCGACTTCAGTGCCCGGCTCACCCAGCTGGTCACCCTGATGCGCGAGCAGTCCCCGGGGCTGCAGGCGGTGCTCACCCAGATCAACGACTTCGTCGCCAACACCAGCGCTGTCGTCGGGGAGAACAAGCAACCGCTGACCGACGCATTGCTGCGACTGATCACGATCACCGCGCAGATGCGCGACCACGCGCGAGGACTCACCGAGATCGTCGACATCGCCCCGCTGTTCCTCGGCAACCTGGGTAACGCGGTGAGCCCCGAAGCCCGGGCCGTTCGTCTTCACCTGCTGACGGACAAGAGCCTGCTCGACAACGAGCTGCTCTCGCTGTTCTGCGAGCGGGTCGAGCTACGGGCCGACGGCTGCCGAACCGGCAGGCTGCAGGACTTCGGCCCCGATTTCGGGCTGTTCGCCGCGCTGCTGGGACTGACCCGATGAGCCGGCGTCTGTGGCGTGCGGCGGTGCTGGCGGTGGCGGCCTGCTCGGTCGCCGGCTGCACGGTGACCGTCGACTCCATGCCCTTGCCCAAGCCCGGTCTCGACGGCCCCACCTACACGGTGCGGGCGCTGTTCGACAACGCGCTGAACCTGCCCGATCGCGCGCACGTGAAGACCGGCGGCACCGACATCGGCGTCGTCACCGGCCTCGACACCACCGATTTCGTGGCGACGGTCGAGCTCGAGATCCGCGCGGACGTGCGCCTGCCGCGCGGATCGCGGGCCGAACTCCGTCAGCCGACCCCGCTGGGCGACATCTACGTCGCCATCGTGCTGCCCGAACTCCGTTCCGGCACACCGATGCTGGCCGAGGGCGACGTCATCGACAAGGACCACACCTCGGCGGGCGCCTCGGTCGAGGAACTGATGATGTCGCTGTCGATGCTGCTCAACGGCGGTGCGCTCAGCCAGGTCGCCCGGATCACCAGCGAGTCGAACTCGATGTTCGCGGGACGCGGGCCCCAGCTCTCGCATCTGCTCACCGAACTGACCGCGACCCTGACCGCTCTCAACGAAAGGACCGGCCAGATCGACGCCGTTCTGCACGGGCTCGATGCGCTCAGCGCCACGCTCAACCAGCGCAGGGCCGAGCTCGGCCAGGCCGCGGATACCTTCCCGCCGCTGATCTCGGTGCTCACCGAGAACAACCGGGCGATCACCGAGCTCACCACCGAGGTCTCGACCACCCTCGGCGCGCTGGGCGAGTTCACCTCCACCAGCAGCGCCGACTTCGTCGGGCTCTTCGACAGCGTGCAGGCTCTGATGACCGGCTTCACCCAGATGGGCGACAACCTGGCGGGCGCGCTCGACCAGCTGCACGCGCTGAACCCGTCGCTGCTGGCCACCACCCAGGGCACGAGCCTCGCCGTCGCGGCGACGATCTCCTACCTCAGCGTCGGCGCCCTGACCGACCCGAACGGGAGCAGGCTGCCCGACGGATCGGACCCCGGCGCCTTCGTCGGCAGTCTCGCCGAGGTCCTCGCGCGGGTCCTCGGCCGGTTGCAGGGTGGCGGGCGATGAACGAATATCCCCGTGGCGGTGTCCGCTACACCGTGGCGCTCGTCCTCACCTTCGGCATCTGGTTCGCCGGGGTGGCGCTCGAAGTCGCCGCCGAATTGCTGCTCCGGGCCGCGGCCTGGGCGAACCGGCACGTCAACGGCATCGCGGCCGCGGGCCTGGTCACGACGCTGCTGGTCAGCGGCGGATATCTGCTCGTCGATGTCGTCCGGGTCGATCCACTGCGGGACACCTTCACCGTGCGGGTGGAACTGGCCGGGTCCGGCGGGCTGCTCGAGCATTCCGATGTCACGTTCCGCGGCGTGCGCGTGGGCACGGTGCGGTCCTTGGAGCTGTCCGAGACCGGCGTCACCGCCGTCGCCGACATCGATGCCGGCTATCACGTTCCCGCGGGCGGCGCGGTGGTCGTGGCCCGGTTGTCGGCGGCGGGGGAGCAGTACCTCGATATCCGGCCCGATTCCAACGACGCCCCCTACCTGGCCGACGGCGCGGTCGTCGAGCTGGACCGGACCTCGACGCCGGTCACCATCGACGAGTTCCTCACCAACACAGCCGATTTCATCGGCGGATTGAATCCGCAGCGGCTCAACGTCATCGTCGCCGAACTCGACAAGGCGCTGGCCGGCGGGCCGAACCAGCTGCGCACCGTGATCAGCGGGATCAGTCAGGCCATGGTGGGGATGACGGAGTTGCTTCCGCAAACCCGCAATCTCGTCGAGAAGCTGTCCGTCATCGCGGAGACGACCTCGCACGCCCAGCCGGACCTGCGCACTCTCGTCGAGGGGTCGGGAGTGTTGTTCGGGCAGTTCGCCGCCGCCGACCTGGAACTGCGGCGCCTGCTCGACCTCGGACCAGGACAGCTGGCGACGCTCGGCGGCGTGGTCGCCGAGACCACCGACCCGATCACGAACCTCGTGACCAACCTGCGCGCCATCACCCGGGCCGCCCGGCTGCGCACACCGGCGCTGACGGCGCTGTTCCCGGCCCTGCGATCGGGCACAGCCCTGCTCGGAGTTCCGGCGCACGACAACGCCTTCCACACGATGGTAGATATCTGGCCGCGACCGTTCTGCGAGTACGACACCATCCCGGTCTCGCCCGCCACCGTCTCCGACGGCAGCGTCCGGCTCTACAACTACTGCATCACCAGCGATCCCGCGCAGCAGGTCCGCGGGTCGGCGAACGCGCCACGACCCGATACGCCCGACAACACCGCCGGACCGCCGCCGGGCAGCACCGGCGACGAGCGATCCGTGCCGCTGCCCGGCCGTTGATTCCCCTGCTACCGAAAGGAACTCCATGACAGACACCGACGAATCGACAGCCCCCGCGCCGCCGGAATCCGAGGAAACCGATACCGCGGCACCACCACCCACCAGCCGGAACCGCGCCACCTCGATCGTGGTCGCACTGGCAGTCGCCCTCGGCATCGGCGGAACGGCCGCCGGCGGCTACTTCGGCTGGCAGAACCACCGCGCGAGCGAACTCGAGCGATCACGCACCGAGGCACGGGCGGCCGCCTGCGCGTACGGCTCGGTGCTGTCGACCTACAACGCCACCGATCTCGACGCCTACTTCGCCGCCGTGCTCGACCGGGCGACCGGCGCGTGGAAACAAGAATTCGAGTCCACCAGTGCCGATCTGCGCGAAGTCCTGATCCAGGGCCGAGTGCAGTCGACGGCGGGCACCGTCGACTGCGCGATCGCCACCAGCGGTACCGACACCGCCGAGGCGCTCGTCGTCGTCGACCAGTCCATCGCCAGCGTCGGCACCCAGCAGCAGCCCCGCCGTGGTCAGCTGTCGATCACGTTGTCGCTGGCGAAGTCCGGCGACCGATGGCTGACGAGCAAAGTCTCCTCGCCCATGCTGCGCACCACACCGTGAACCCGACTCCTCCACTCCCGCGACAAGGACTGCGCTGCACATGGTTTGGCTCGTTCTCCTCGGCACCGCACTCGGGGCCCTCGTTGTGGCCGCGGTCGGCGGTCTGGTCGTTCTGCTCGTCCTGCAGCGCCGCGCCGCACGGCTGCTCGGCGCCGAGACCCCGCCGGTCGACGACCACGCGATCCGGCTGATCGAATCCCGGCGCCCGACCTTCCAGATGTCGGTCGAGCAGGACTTCGCCGCCATGCCGTGGGAAGTGTGGTCCGCACTCGAGGACGGCGCCTTCACCTGGATCCCGATGATCGACGGCGTCACCTACCGTGACCAGGAACGTGGTCCGGGAACCGTCCGCACCCTCGACGCCATCGTCTTCGCCGCCGCGGAACAGGTCACCCGCCGCGATCCACACACCCGGCTGAGTGTGGCCGGCATCAAGACCTCGATCCCGCTGCTGGTCAAGTCCTACACCATGGACTTCGACCTTTCCGAAACGCCCGAGGGGACGACGGTTCTCCGGTGGACGATCGCGGGGAGACCAGCTGTCTTCGCTTTCCTCCGACTGAGCTGGACCGCGTTCTTCATTCGTCCGTTCGTCCGGGTCGTTCTCGGGAGATGGGCGAACTACTACCGCTGAAAGGCACGATGTGGAGCCGGTTCCGAATTTCGATGCCGGGGTCAGTCGGGAGATTCTCAACTACTTCGGCACCTGCGGCGCCTGTGGCTACCCGGCGCAAGCACACGCGGTCAGTATCTTCGCCGACGGCCACATCGTGACAAGGGTCATCGCGACCTGCGGATTGCCGTGTGGTTGGCGGGGAGTGTCCGACCGGACCACGATGACCTGACCGCCTGGCGTTCATCGGACTCCCGTCGTGAGCGAGGCGAGTAGTCGAGTACTCGTGCATGTCGCGCCCGCTTGGCTCATTCTCGTCTCATTGCACGAGAGGAGCGGGCGATGCGATGCGAATCCGATCGGTGTGACGCGGCGCGCGGTCGAGGTCGTCTCGGCGCTTGTTCGGCCGCTGGAATCACCCCTCGATGGCTGGTGATCGTCACCGCGGCCGCGATTGCGACGGTATCGGCCGGATGCGTCCGCCCCCCGCCCGAATCGCTCTCGCCCGCACCGACAGCCGCGAATAATACGGGTTCGGCATCGGAACCGGGAGGGCAATCGCCTGGCAGCGGCCCCGCGCCCGGTGGACCGATCGGCCAGGACGGCGCGGGAGCTCCCGCGCCCGGCGGTCCGGTAGGTCCGTACTCCCCACCTCCTGCCGGCGGCGCACCACCTCCGGATAAGCCGGGTGGCGGAAACCAGGCGAAGGGTTCACCGGTCAAAATCCCGTCTTTCCAGGAGAAGGGCTCTCCGCTCACCGCGGACTTGAAGGGACGCATCGATGCCGCGTTCGCGTCGGCCTGCCAGGAGGCAGGCCATGCAGCGGGTTGTGTCGAGCTCGCCTACACCATCACGTTGCCACTGGAATCCGATTGTGCGTATTCGGGATTCTCGCCGACCGACGGTGCGACCGTCGAGGCTGGGACGACCGTGACGGTCCAGCTCTCCGGTAAACAACCGTGCCCCATCAGCGGCGGCGGAGACGGTACCGGCGGTGGCGGTGGCGGTGGCGAGACGACAGAGGGCGGCGGCACGACTGGCGGCGGCACGACTGGCGGCGCTACGACAGAGGGCGGCGGCAAGACTGGCGGCGGCACGACCGAGGGCGGCACCGGCGGCACCGGCAGTACCGGCGATGGTGCGGGCACTGGCAACAGCAAGTCCGGGGGTGGTGAGACGGCCCCGGGCACCGGCAACAGCGGAGCCACGAACGGCGGCACCGATCATCCACCAGCACCGTCCGGTGGATGATCGGCAACTGATAGGACGACGATATGGGCTCTGGATTTCGTCCCGCCGGGACCGCGCGTTCTGGACGCGCCACACACCGGTCGACGGGTGTTCCCCGACCCGCGCAGCCACCGCAAGCCTCGACCTCGGCTGGACCGGGAGACACCGGGCTGTCCCGCCTCAGCCTGATGATCCGCAACTTCGCTGCGCCCACTACGTTGATCACCGCACTGCTGTTCTTCTTCGGCTGGTCTCACGCCTACTGGTTTTTCGACTACTTCGGCGTGAACGCCACAACACTTGGCCTGACCACCCAGGACTACTTGATGCGCAGTCAGGATTCCCTGTTCATCCCGCTCGCGGCGAGCGCTTGTCTGTTCACGGCATATCTCTTCTGCCGCAGAATGTTCCGGGAATTCGCGCTGCCGCGGATCAGTCCTGAGAATCGCCGCAGACTGGTGATCGCATCGATGGTCGCCGGCTTCGTGCTCGTCGCCGCCGGACTGCTCACCATCGTGATCTCGACACCGCTGAGAATGGTTGTCGGAGCGCCGGGCCTGTGCATGGTCGGTGGAATCTTTCTGATCGTTTCCGCCGTCCGATCGAGACGCACTGATCAGGCCACCACCGAATCATCGGCAGACGTCCTCACCGCCGGAGAATGGGGCGCTGTGTTCGTTCTCGTCGGTGTCGGGCTCTTCTGGGCGGTAGCCGATTACTCGGCCGCCGTCGGCACCGGCCGAGCGATCGAGCAGGTCGAAACGTTCGCCGAACAGCCGAGCGTGTCGGTCTATTCGGACAAACGCCTCGGGCTGGCGGCGCCGGGCGTCGTGGAACTCACCTGCCCAGCTCCCGACGCCGCCTACCACTTCCGTTACGACGGCCTCAAACTCATCCTGCAATCAGGAAACCAGTACCTGCTGCTCCCGACGTCCTGGAGCCGTACGCACGGAGCAGCCTTCCTTCTCCCTCGATCCGACGCGAACCGAATAGATTTCTTCCCTCCGCAAGCCATCCCACCCGCACACAGTTGCGAGTGAGTAGAGAACCATCGCCATACTGGATCGCCCCGGTGCCGGCGCGGAGGCACCCCGCCGGCACTGCCGTGGGTGGGATCAGTAGGTGTACAGGTCCCAGCCACCGGCCACCTCGACGCACTCCCACTGCGCGCCGCCGGTGGTCGGTGAGGCGCCGTCGGCGGCGCAGGCTTCGAAGGTGGCGTAGCTGCCGACGAAACCGGTGTGCAGCACGGCGGGCGCCGCCGAGGCCAGACCTGCGCCCGCGACGGAGGCCGCGGCGATCACGGTGGCGGTGATGACGGACTTGAAGCTCATGGTGTTCCTTTCGTAGCAACCCGGTGGTGTCCGGGGCAGGACCAGAGAACCTCAGTGCGCGTGAGATTTTCGTGAGGTCGCCACGCCGCGAACCCGTGCCGGGCGTGCCCTACTCTCACTACTCGTGCGTGTGCTGGTGGCGGAGGACGACGAAGGACTGGGCCAGGAGATCGCGTCCGGGCTCCGAGTAGCCGGATTCGCGGTCGACCTGGTGAATCTGCTCGTCGACGCCGATCTGAAGATCTCGGTGAACACCTACGACGTCCTCGTCGTCGACCGGGGAATGCCCGACGGTGACGGCTTGCGGTTGCTCGCGGCACTGCGCGCGCGTGGCTGCCCGGTGCCTGCCCTGGTGCTCACCGCGCGCGACGAATTGTCCGACCGTATAGCCGGATTCGAGCACGGTGCCGACGACTATCTCGGCAAGCCTTTCGCGCTCGCCGAGCTGGCCGCCCGGGTCAGGGCGCTGTGCCGTCGCCGCGATCATCCCACCCCGGCGCTGCTCCGGTCGGGCGACATCGAGATCGATCTGCCGCGCCGCAGGGTGCGACGCGCGGGCATCCTGCGTTCGCTCACACCGAAGGAATTCGCGGTGCTGGAACTGCTGGCGACACGGGCGGGCGCGGTGGTGTCGCGGTCGGAGCTGATCGAGGCGTGCTGGGACGAGATGGCCGAACCGAATTCCAATGTGGTCGACGCGGTGATGGCAGGCTTGCGGCGCAAGCTCGGAGCCCCTCCGGTGATCGACACGGTGCGCGGTGCGGGCTTCGTCCTGGGCGGCGTCGCGTGCGAGTCCTGATCGCCACCTCCGACCCACGTCCCGCGGTGGCGCGGTTGCACCGGGCCAGGATCGAGCTCACGGTGCTCATCACCGCGACCACCATGCTGTGCTTGATCGTGCTCGGCCTGGTGGCCGCCGTCATCGACGCGCGGTCCCGTGACAATGCCCTCGACGCGGATCTCGACCGGGTGCTGACGGGACTGGGTCCGCGTCTCTACCTCGACGAGGACGACGCCGTCGACACCACGGATCTGCCCGGTGACGAGCTGGTCGGCGGCGAGATCGCCATCCTGGTGCTGACGGCCGACGCCACCGGCGGTTGGACGGTCCACTACGGACACCTCCGATCGCACATGCCCGCCGAATCGGGGATCGCGGCCACCGCGGACGCCGCTACCCAGGCGCCGGGCGACACGATCTACCGCGATTCGATCGACAGCGCAGGGCGCCGGGTCCGCTTGGCCGCCGCGACCTTCGGCTGGGAGGACTCCGACCGCGAGGCGGTCCTGATCACCGGCGCCGACCCCGACGCGTGGGACCGTGGCCGCGCACTCCTGCTGTGGGCATTGGCGGTCGGCGGCACGGTGATGGTGGCGGCCGCCGCGGTCGGCGGGCATCTGCTGTCGGGGCGGAGCATGCGTCAGGCGCTGGCGCTGGTCGAGGAGAGGGAACGTTTCCTCGGCGACGCGGCGCACGAACTGCGCACTCCGCTCGCCACGCATCGGCTCGTCACCGTGCCGCGCGCACGCACACCGGCCGAATCCGAACGGGTGCTGGCCGATGCGAGGGCTCTCGGCGCGAGGATGGAACGGGTGGTGGCAGGTCTGCTGGCCAGGGCTCGCCTACAGTCGGGGGCGGCCACGCTGGAGCGGGTGCAGCTGCTGCTCGATCAGCTGACCGAGTCGGTGGTCGAGGAGTTCGGCGCCGACCGTCTCGTGCTGCGCGCGGAACCGACTGTCGTGGTGGGTGACCCAGGTCTGCTCGGCCTGGCGATCCGCAATCTGGTGGAGAACGCGCTCACCCACGGCGCGGTGAATCCGCGGGTGCCGGTGGAGGTCTTCGTCGGCGCGGGCCGGGTCTGCGTCCGTGACCACGGCACCGGGCTCGCACCCCAGCTGTCGTCGAATCCGTTCGAGCGCGGGGTCAGTGGCGGTCGTGGCAGCGGCATCGGCTTGGCGCTGGTGGCCTGGATCGCCGAAGCGCACGGCGGCACCGCCACCATCGAACCGGTGGCCGGCGGCGGGACGATCGCCACCCTGGTGCTGCCACCGCCGGGCGCCGCGATCTGAACGGTGTGCCCGCCGTGACGGCTGCCGAGCAGCCCGTAGCACTCTTGCGTGACTAACTGTAAGTAATACAGTATGCTTGCTCACGTCATGTCGGGCGGCTGCGGGCGACCTACGCCGCCATGAGTCCGGAGTCGATTCGGCAGGTGATGTCGAGTGGCAACTGTAAGAGCCGGTAGGCGGATGGTGGTCATAGCGTGGCGGTCGGGAGGAGTGGGATGGTTCGTCGGAACTCGCGTCGCGGCTGGACCCTGTCCGCACGCTGGTGGCTACGGCACGGACATTCCTACGGCGCCGCGATCGGAGGGGTGTCCGACTGGTCGGGCAGTCCATAAAATCTGAATTCCCTGCATATTATTTGTCGATCGGAAATATACGCCGATGCGTAGTGAGAGCTCGCCCACTATTCTGGGCGGGCAAATTGTCGTGCCATTTAACTAAATGGTCGAATTGGCTCGAAAAATAATTCCAGAATTCTGTTGACTAGACCGTGTGACGTCACGCACACTCGGGAATGGCAATTGGGCGGTGTTACCCGAATGGAGACGCGCGAACCGATGGTAAACGGATTTGATCCGGCAGCAGACAAGCGCCGTGAAAGGCGAGCGGTGAGCTCGGAGCGGTCTGTCATGCCGGCGAGCAGAGAGGTCGCCGCGTGGTTCCGCGGCTATCTCGACCGGCATCCCGGTGTTGCCATCGGCACTGTCGGTGGCCAATTCGTCCTCGGTGTTCGTACGGTGCAATATCTGCTGGTCGACCTCTTCACGGGGAAATTGGCTGTGCGGGAAACCCTGGCGCAGGGGGCCTTCATGGCTTCGGCGGCCGTCTTGCCGACAATCTTTGTCGCCCTGCCGATCGGGGTCACGCTCTCCATTCAGTTCGGACTGCTGGCCGGTCAGGTCGGTGCCACCTCCCTGGCGGGGGCCGCCAGCGGCTTGGCGGTCATCCGGCAGGGCGCCCCGATGGTGGCGGCGCTGCTGATGGCCGCGGCCGTCGGGTCGGCCATCTGCGCTGACCTGGGATCGCGGAAGATCCGAGAGGAACTGGACGCCATGGAGATCATGGGCGTCTCGGTGATCCGGCGCATGGTGGTTCCGCGGTTTCTGGCGGCGATCGTCATCGGCGTCTCGCTGACCGGGGTGGTGTGCTTCGTCGGTTTCGTGGCGGGCTATGCCTTCAATGTCTTCGCGCAGGGCGGTGCGCCCGGGAGTTTCGTAGCGACGTTCGCCTCGTTCGCTACGGTGGGGGATCTGGTGTTGACTCTGGTAAAAGCGGTGGTCTACGGCGCGATAGTCGCGGTGGTCGCCTGTCATAAGGGTCTTACGACCAAGGGCGGATCCGCCGGTGTCGCGAACTCGGTGAATTCAACGGTTGTTTCCTCGATCCTGTTGCTCATGATCGTTAATGTGTTGTTCACGCAGCTGTTCATGATGTTGTTTCCCAGGCAGGGCTTGTAATGGCATCCACCTATTACCCGTTCGGCACCAGATCGGTGACGACATATGCGAAGAAATTCGGCGTCGTATTCATGCGCCTGGGGCACATGCTCACCTTCTTCGTGCGTGCCGCCGGGTCGATTCCGGTGATGCTCCGCAATTATCGAGTCGAGTTCATGCGGACTCTGTCCGACATCGCATGGGGAAATGGATCGATCGTCGTCGGCGGCGGAACCGCGGGGGTCATCATCATCCTGGGCGCGGCCGGTGGCGCTATTATCGGGCTGGAAGGCTACAACGCCTTGCATCTGCTCGGTATGGAGCCCGCGATCGGCTTGGTCGCCTCGACGGCCTCGACGCGCGAGTTGGCGCCGATCATGGCCTCACTGGCCTTCGCGGCGCAGGCAGGTTGCCGGTTCACCGCACAGCTGGGCTCGATGGGTATCTCCGAGGAGATCGACGCCATGGAGTCGATGGCGATCCGATCCATTCCCTATCTCGTCAGCACCAAGCTCTTGGCCTCCGTAGTAGCGATCGTGCCGCTGTATCTGCTCTGTTTGGCGGCCAACTATGTGGCTGTCGAGATGGTGGTCGGTATGTCGGGTGGGCTGTCGATCGGGACCTATCGTCACTACTTCCAGCTCGTCTTGAACGGGCCCGACATCGTCTACTCGCTCGGCAAAGCGATTGTCTTCGTGCTGCTCACCACCACGATCCAGTGCTACTACGGGTACTACGCCGCGGGCGGACCTCAGGGCGTCGGCATCGCGGCCGGCCGTGCCATGCGCGCGGCGATCTCGGTGATGATCGTCGTCAATCTCATGCTGACCATCGCTCTGTGGGGCATCGGGGCCAGCGCGCGGCTGGGAGGGTGAGATGTCGGTCTTGTTCGACAAGGACGGACGCGGTCCGTCGAAATTGTCTCTGTTCTTGCGGGGATTGGTCGCGTTCGCGCTGATCGTCGGTGGGCTCACCGTCGTGTACATGAAGTCGACCGGGTCCTTCGAAGAGAAGGCCGAGGTCACTGCCCTGCTCGAACAGGTGGGTGACGGCCTGCCGCCCAACTCGGACGTGAAGTTCCGCGGTGTGCTGGTGGGGACTGTCACCGAAGTGACGCCATCGATCGACGGCGGCCGCAATCGGGCCCGACTCGAGCTGGAACCTCGTCTGCTGGTGAGCATTCCGGACTCGGTGACCGCGCGGGTTGTTCCCAGCAACATCTTCGCGGTGTCTTCGGTGCAGCTGGTCGACAACGGTCCTGGACGACCGCTGCGGGCCGGTGCGCAGATCCAGCAGGACACGAGTTTGTCGACGGTGCAATTGCAGACAGCACTGACCAAGCTGCGAACCATCGTGGCGGCGACGGCGCGGATCAGTACGAGCGACACGGTGGGAGTGCTCGCCGCGGTCGCCAAGGCCACCGACCGGCGCGGCGCCGACCTCGTGCGCGCCGGTGCCCAGCTCGATCACATCACCAGGGAGCTCGCCGCCCAGATCGCGCCGCCGGGTGAGCCGTCGACGATGGCCGCGCTCACCGAATCGGTGCAGGGTTTGGCCTCGGCGGCACCGGATCTCCTCGATGCCCTGCATTCCGCGGTCGTCCCCATGCGTGCTGTCGTCGAGCAGGAGGCCGCGCTGCGCAACCTGCTCACGGCGGGCACCGCCACGTTGTCGACCGTCGGCGGCGGATTGGACCGCCACGTCGAGGAGATGGTGACGGCCACCGATCAGCTCACTCCGGTCCTGGATGTCTTCGCCGCGGGCAGTTCGAACTTCGGTCCCATCGTGGGCAGCATCAAGAACTTGTCGGACGTGTGGTTCGCCGAATTCTGGAACGAGGAGACCAAGAACGGGACCGGCAAATTCCAGATCAGGCTGACCCCGGACACCGCGTACACGCGGGCGGACTGCCCCCGCTACGGCGATCTCGCCGGCCCGAGCTGCGCGACAGCGCCGCTGACGACCTCGGCCGAGCCGCTGCCCGCGTCGCTCGACCCCCGCACCATGCCGAAACCTGTGCTGACCCCGCAGATGCAAGACCTCATCGGCCGGGTGCTCGCGGGCGGTGCCAACAGCGCGGAACAGGTGCTGGCCCAACTACTCACCACCGGTGTCCCCGGAACAGGAGGTGCCCCACGATGAACCAGCATCGTCGTTCGGTGGCCGGACTCAGCATCTTTCTCGTCGTGGCGTTCGCCCTCATCTCGATGACCTTCGTAACCCTGAATCGCGGCATCGACGGCTCGACGAAGCCGTATTCGGCGATCTTCACCGATGCCACCGGATTGCGGGTCGGCGACGACGTGCGGATGGCCGGGGTACGCGTCGGACGTGTCGACGCGGTAGAACTCGCCGGTACCCGAGCCCGGGTTCGGTTTCGGGTTCAAGATGCCCAGCACCTCTACGGCGACACCGTGGCCGCCATCACCTATCAGAACGTCATCGGACAGCGCTACCTCGGTTTGTCCCGTGGCGACAACCGCGTGGACTCCGTCCTCGCGAGCGACGGGGAGATCCCGGTGGAGCGTACCGAGCCGTCCTTCGACCTCTCGGCGCTGCTCAACGGATTCGAACCACTGTTCAGCGGTCTCGATCCCCAGCAGGTCGACAATGTCACCGCCGCACTCGTGCAAGCGTTGCAGGGCGACGTCGGCTCGCTGACCCGGCTGATCGAGCAGATGTCCACGCTGGCACAGTCTTTGGCCGGTCCGGACCAGGTGCTCGGCGCGGTCATCACCAATCTCAACCAGGTCGTGCAGAACCTGGCGGGCCGACGGGCCGAACTCAGCACCTTGCTGAGCCGAACCCGGACCATCGTCGAGGGGCTGGCGCGTCACCGTGACGAACTGATGACGACGTTGACCGAGGTCTCGGGAGTCGCGGACCGGATGGCGACCGTCGTCGCCGAGGATCGGCCCGCGCTCGAGCGACTGATGAACCGAGAACCTGGGTTCACCCGGCATTTCGAGCAGAACAAGGATCAGTTCGCCTACCTGGGATTCAACCTGCCCGCGCTGTTGAAGGGCATCGCCCGCGTCAGCCAGGAAGGCGCGAACCTCAACGTCTACCTCTGCAATCTCGGCTTCACCGCGATCCCAGCGCTCTCGGAATTGATCCCGGCGATCGTCAGAATGGCCACCCCGGCCGGAACCGTTCAGCAATCGCCGATCTGTAGGTGAGGCAATTCATGACACTATCGACTCGAATTCGGCGGCTGAGCGCCTCGTACGCCCGCCCGATCGAAGAACAGAGCCCGCGCGCGCTGGGGCTCGTGGCGCTGGCCGTACTGGTCGTGTTGCTGGCGTGCGCGCTGGGCTGGAACACCCTCGGTGTCGGCGAGCGCAGCTACGACGCCGAGTTCGCCCAGGCAGCCGGGCTGCGCGTCGGTGACAGCGTCACGGTCGCCGGCGTCCAGGTCGGTGCGGTGACCGGCCAGACGCTGGTGGGTGACCGCGTCGTGGTGCGGATGCGGATCGCCGGCGACGTACCGCTCGGCACGGAGACCACCGCCGCGATCAAACTGACCACGCTGCTCGGCGCCCGCTATGTCGAGGTGCGCCCGGCCGGTCCCGGCGAGCTGCGCGATCGTCGGATCATGCTGTCGCACACCGCTGTTCCCTACGACCTGCAACAGTCGCTGGAGAACGCCACCACCACCTTCGAACAGGTCGACGCCGCGCAGATCAGCCGCTCCCTCGACACCCTGGCCACGCAGCTCGACGGCGTGCCGGCCGTCCTTCCCGGCGTGCTGACCAATATCAGGACGTTGTCGAGCATTCTGGGCAGCCGCCGGAACGAATTGGGTTCCTTGCTGACCGGGGTGCGTGAGCTGACCGCCATGGTCAACAGCCAGCAGTCCGATGTCGGGGTGATCGTCGGTATGGGTCGAGACCTGTTGACCGACATAGCTTCCCGGCGGCAAGCGATCGAGTTGCTGATGTCGGCGACGACTCGACTGGTCGAGCAGGTCCGCGGCATCGTCGTCGATGACCGGGCGGATATCGACCAACTACTCACCGGACTCAACGGGCTGCTCGGCAGCCTCGCCCGCCACGACGACCTGCTGCGCAATACCTTGCAGATCCTGCCCGTCGCGGTCCGCAACCTGACCAACGCCTCCGGCAACGGAAACTCGGTGGACTTCAACGCGCCCGGCGGTGTGCTCGTCGACTCGTGGATGTGCGCCCTGAGCGGGCACGCCGAATTGGCCCAGTTGCCACAGTATTTCGGAGATTGTCGATGAGAACACTGATGAAGCTGGTGCGGGTCGTCACGGTGCTCGCAGTTCTCGGGTTCGTCGGTTGCGCGAGCGCGCCGATGCGAAGCGGACCCGACGACATCACGGTGGTGGCCCATTTCGACAGTGCCGCGGGACTATACGTCGACAACACGGTCGCGATACTCGGGATGCCGGTCGGTGAGGTCACCACGATCGTGCCGCGAGGAGCCTACGTCGAGGTGACCATGCGGGTGGACGGCGAAGCGAAGATCCCCGCGGACGCGATGGCGGTGACGGTATCGACCTCGGTCCTGACCGACCGGCACGTGGAGTTCAGCCCCGTGTACCGGGGTGGGGAGACGCTGCGCGACGGGACGACACTCGGATTGGAGCGCACCAGAACGCCGGTAGGGGTGGATCGGTTGCTGGCCATGGCCGACGGCCTGTCCGGTGAGCTGGGCGGCGAGCAACCCGGTGACGGTCCGATCGCACGGATACTCGCCGTCGCCTCGTCGGCGACCAGCGGCAACGGGCAGCAGATGCGCGCGACCATGGACGAGTTGTCGCGGGCGCTGCGCCTGGGTGATGACGCGGGAGCGGGGACCCGAGACTCGGTCACCCAGATCACGCAGGAGCTGTCGGTACTGGTCGCGGCGGCCGCCGACGGTGATCAGACCATCCGTGAATTCGGCGCGGCCTCGGGGCAATTGGGTGAGATGTTGACCCAGCTCGAGATCGGATCGGGAGCAACCGGCGCGCAGATCACCGCGGTGATGCGGCAAGCCGACGATCTGCTGATGGCCAATCGGGAGCCGTTGCGCCACGCGGTCGCCGACACGGGAACCGTTGTCAAGGCGCTCGCCGACTATCGCGACCAGTTGGCCGAATTCCTCGACCTGACGCCGATGTTGCTGGCCAACGGCTACAACGCGGTCGATCAGGAGGCAGGCGGTGCGCGCATCCACGCGCTCCTCGACCGGGTCGCCTTCGACGGGCAGATGGTCAAAGAGGTGTGCAACATCCTCGGGCTGCGCCAACTGGGTTGCAGCACAGGAACTCTGCAGGATTTCGGACCCGATTTCGGTATCACCGACATGTTGGAAGCGATGAGTAGGTTGCCTCGATGAGAACCAGGAATTCCGTGCTGACGACGGCGGCACTGGCGCTCGCCGTGGTCACGGTGACCACCGGATGTGGCGTCGGGCTCGACGACTTGCCGCTGTCGGCACCCGGGTCGGGCGAGTCCGGCTACACGATCAACGCGACGTTCGCGAACGCGCTGAACCTGCCGGCGAAGGCGAAGGTCCGGCTGGCGGGCGCCGACGTCGGCGAGGTAGCCGAGATGTCTGTCGCCGACTACAAAGCCAAGGTGGCGCTGCGTATTCGGGCCGATGTCGAACTGCCGGTCGGCACTCGGGCGCAGCTGCGCACCGCGACCCCGCTCGGCGATGTCTACGTGGCGCTCGACGCACCGATCGATGCCACACCCTCGACCGCCGCGCTGCGCGACGGAGATGCCATCGCGTTGCCGGAGACCTCGGCCGCGGCGACCGTCGAAGAATTGCTGACCACGGCCTCGCTGCTGGTCAACGGCGGTGCCATCCGCAATCTGACCAGCGTCGTGAACGGACTCGGGCGCGCGGTCGGCGATCGAGGCGACAACCTCGGTGGGCTGCTGGATCAGTCCACCCAGCTGGTCACGGCCCTGGCCGCCCGTTCCGACGACATCCGGCTCGCGCTGACCGAAACAAATCGGCTGGTCAGCGAATTGGCCACGCACCGCACTGTGATCGACGAGTTCATCAGTGCCGCGGGTCCCGCGTCCACCGTCATCGAGGCGAACGCGCAGCAGGCGCTAGCACTCGTGCGGCAGGTCGACGATGTCAGCGCTCAACTGGCGAAGTTCCCGGTTCTTCGCGGTGGTGAGATCGGCGGGCTGATCGCGAATCTCGACCAGATCTCCGCGGGGCTCAACGACGCCATCCTGAATCCGAACGCGAGCCTGGCCGCGATGAACGCCATGCTGCCGACCATCATCAGGCTCTCCAGCGGAACCTCGGCGCACGGCAATGTCGACCTGCAGGACTTCGCGATCGGGGCGCTCGCCGACCCCGGCCACCAGGCCGATCCCGGCAACCGGATACCCGACGCGAGCGATTGGCAGGCACTGGTCGGTTCGCTCACCTACACCCTGCTCGCACTGCGTGAGCGCGTCCTCGGACCCGGCCGATGAGCGCCGTCGGCGGGCTCGCCGCACTCGGCTCGACGGTAGCGGATCTGCCCGCGCGACTGCTGGTCGGCGGGGTGCGCGGGGGACATCCCTACCGACTCGCGCTCTCCGCGGTGGCGTTGGCCATGGTCGCGGTCGCCGGTGCGACCTATCTGGTGTTCGGTGCGCTCGGCTTCGATCCCTCGGCCTCGACGATCGCGGTGCGGGTGCATCTGACCCAGTCCGGTGGACTGTTGCCCGGCCAAGACGTCACCTTGCGCGGTGTGCCGATCGGTGAAGTCCGGTCGGTCGAGTTCGAACCGGGCGGCGTGGTCGCGGTGGCCGGCATCGACGCCGATGTCCGGGTGCCCGACGACGGCACGGTCGACGTGACGAGTTTGTCCACGGCCGGCGAGCAGTTCCTCGACTTCCGGCCCACGCGCTCGACCGGGCCGTATCTGAGCGACGGCGCGGAGATCTCCGCGGACAAGACCTCCACGCCCACACCGCTGTGGCAGATGCTCGGCACGCTCGATTCGAGCTTGGCGCAAGTGGATCCGGCCCAGCTCGCCGCCGTGGTCGCGGAGCTCGGCGTCGGGCCGGAGGGACCGCGCAAGCTCACCGACCTCCTCGACGGCGGGATCTTTCTGGTGTCGACGCTGGATTCGGTGCTCCCGCAGACCGTCGCGCTGATACACGACAGCAAGACCGTGCTCTCGACCCTGGGCCGTGGATCGACAGGGCTGCAACGGTTCTCCGCCGACGCCGCGCACTTCATGCGTGGTGTCGAGGTGAAGACCGGCGGTTTCCCGGAGTTCCTCGACGCGGCGCCGGGGACGCTCACCGCCTTGGACACCGTGCTGGCGGACAATTCCGCCGCGATGGTCGGTCTGTTGACCAACCTCTCGACGGTGGCTCAGGTGACGAACACCCGGGTACCGGCCATGCGGGAGTTCTTCTTCCCGACTCAGCGTGCCGGATCGGCCCTCGACGCGTTGGCGACGGTGATGCACGACGGCGGATTCTGGGGGCTGGTCAGCCTGTATCCGCGCTACACCTGCGTCTACGACCTGCCGCGCAAGCCGCCGTCGGTCGGTGACTATTCCGAACCGTATCTCTATACCTACTGCCCAGACGGCAATCCGTCGATCCTGGTCCGCGGCGCGGACAACGCGCCGCGCCCGCCGGGAGAACGCCTGCCCGGCCGTCCGCCCTCGGGCGAGCCGGCCGATCGCACCGCCGACCCCACGCCGATCGGCCCCTGGTCGTTGCCCCTGCCGTTGCCGTTGGCCGAGTCCGGCCAGACGGTTCCCGCTCCACCCCGATGAGGAATCCGAGATGAACCAGAAGACCGACTCCACCGATAACCCGACCGCTGACGAGCCGACCACCGACGTCCCCGTGGAGACGAGTCAGGCGCAGTCCGCCGACCAGGCCGCGGACCCTGCCTCGAACGCGACGACCCCGGCCGCCGAACCCGAATTCGTGATGCCGTCCAAGTGGGCGATCCGTCGGATGATCGCGACCGTGATCTGGAAGAAGATCCGCATCCCGCTGCTCGCGCTGGTGGCGGTGGTGGCCGTGGTCACCGCGGCTATCCTCGGCTGGAAGCTGGAGCAGGACAACGACACCGACGCCGCGGCCGCGGCCGGACTCGATGCCGCGCGGGCGTACGCGGTGACCTTGACCAGCGTCGACTCCGGCAACCTCGACCGCGATTTCACCGCGGTGCTCGACGGGTCGACGGGGGAGTTCAAGGACACCTATACGCGGTCGAGCGGGCAGTTGCGTCAGCTGCTGCTGGAGAACAAGGCGACCGGCAAGGGGACGGTGCTCGATGCGGCGGTGAAGTCGGCGACGCCGACGAAGGTCGAGGCGATCCTGTTCGTCGACCAGACGGTGACCAACACGGCCTCGCCCGATCCTCGGGTGGACCGCAGTCGGGTGATGATGACGATGGAGCTCGTCGATGGTCGCTGGCTCGCGAGCCGGGTGGCGCTGCCCTGACCTCCGCGCTGGTCACGTCCAGCCCGCGCAAACACTGTGCGGGCGGGAGTGTCGCTGTTACAGTTGGTATTACTGGAACGATATCTGTTGTCAATATATCTGTGTGAGCGGCAGCGGGTTCGATGTGAGTGCGGAGGCGCGGATGTCACAGGTTGTCGGGTTGGGTGAAGCCGGTCGAACCGGTGAAACGACAGACCCGGATGAGCTGGTCGCGATCCTGGAACGACAACGCCAGTCATTCCTGCGTGAGGGCCCGGCATCGGCGGCCGTGCGGCGCGACCGGATCGACCGGCTGCTGGCCATGGTCCTGGACAATATCGACGACTTCGTCGAGGCGATGTCCCGCGATTTCGGGACGCGATCGCGGACCGGGATGCTGTTCGCCGAGATCATGGGGATGCTCACCGCTTTCGAGCACACCCGATCACAGACCGAGCGATGGATGCGTCCGATCCGGCCGAACCGCCTCGCCCGGCTGTACGGCATCCGCACCGAAATCCATCCCTCGCCCCTCGGGGTGGTCGGCATCGTCGGCCCGTGGAACTTCCCGCTGCAACTGGTCGTGGTGCCCGCGGCTTCGGCGTTCGCCGCGGGCAACCGCGTGATGATCAAGATGTCGGAGATCACCGCGCACACCGCCGAACTGACCCGCTCGCTGGCTGGGCGCTATTTCCACCAGGACGAACTCGCGGTGGTGACCGGCGGGCCCGACATCGGCGCGGCTTTCACCCGGCTGCCGCTGGACCACCTCTTCTTCACCGGGTCGACCGGAGTCGGTCGCCTCGTGCAGCGCGCCGCCGCCGAGAATCTGGTCCCGGTAACGCTCGAACTCGGCGGCAAGAATCCCATCGTGGTCGGGCCCGACGCTGATATCGACCGTGCCGCGAACCGGATCGCACGCGCCAGAATGGTCAATGGCGGCCAGGTCTGTGTCTGTCCCGACTATGTTTTCGTTCCGGCGAGCCGGATCGAGCGATTCACCGACAGCCTACGCACCGAATTGCGCGCCATGTTCCCGTCGATCCTGGACAACGACGACTACACGGCCTCGGTCGACACCGCCAACTACCACCGGGTGCTCGCCCTCGTCGACGATGCCCGAGCTCGCGGGGCCCGGGTGGAATCACTCGCACCGGCGGGCGAGGAGTTGCCCGATCCGGTCGCGCGGAAGATCGCGCCCACGCTGATCCGTGACGTCGACGACGACATGCGCATCGCTACCGAAGAGATCTTCGGTCCGGTCCTGTCGATTCGGCCCTACACCGATCTCGACGACGTGATCGACTACGTCAACGCGCGGCCTTCGCCGTTGGTCGCCTACTGGTTCGGTCCGGACCGCAAGGATTTCCGCAAGTTCGTCGACGGCACCCGCAGCGGCGGGATCGCGCGCAACGAATTCGCGATCCACATGTTCTCCGAGAACGCGCCCTTCGGCGGTGTCGGGCACAGCGGGATGGGCGCCTATCACGGGAAGACCGGCTTCGACACGTTCAGTCACCTGCGCACGGTGGCGGGGACCGATCTCCCGTTCGCCATCACCGGCAGAGCGGCGCCGCCCTTCGATCCGCGGACGGCGAAATTCATCGATCTGGCGTTGCGGGCCGCGCGCTGGCGTACGGGACGTCGAGTGCGTGGACGCCTGCCTCGACGTGAGCCGACCAGCTGAGACGCCGTCTCCACTACTTCCACCACAACCTACGGGCGTGCGTGAGCGCACCACCGACTATCGAGGAGTTACGTTGTCCCCTTCCGCGACCGGGTCCGACTCGACGCAATTGACTCTTGTCGGCGCCGCCGACGCTGCCGCCGCGGCGCTCCCGGATCGGGACATCATCATCCAGGGCGACCACCGGCACACCTACGCGCAAGTGGCCGAACGATCCCGGCGGCTCGCGGCTTACCTGCATGCTCAGGGGCTGGGATGTCACACCGAGCGTGCCGAGCTCGAACCCCACGAGGTCGGTCAGGACCTGCTCGGCATCTACGCCTACAACGGCAACGAGTATGTCGAGAGTTTGATCGGGGCGTTTCGCGCGCGCGTGGCGCCATTCAATGTGAACTACCGCTATGTCAAGAGCGAGCTCCAGCACCTGCTGGCCGATGCCGGCGCCACAGCGCTGGTCTACCACGCGACCTTCGCACCGCGGGTGGCCGAGATCCGGTCCGATCTGCCGCATCTGCGTGTCCTCATCCAGATCGCCGACGATTCCGGCAACGAACTGCTCGACGGTGCCGTCGACTACGAAACGATCATCGCCGCAACGGAACCGGTGGACCCGCCGGTGACGCCCTCACCGGATGATCTCTACGTGCTCTATACCGGCGGCACCACGGGGATGCCGAAGGGCGTGCTGTGGCGCCAGCACGACATCTACATGGCGGCCTGCGGCGGGCGCGACATCAACACCGGCACGCAGGTGAGTTCCTACGAGGAGATCGGCGCGCGCGCGGCGGCCAACCCCGGCGTCAAACTCATGCTGTTGCCGCCGCTGATCCACGGTGCGGCGCAGTGGGCGGTGCTCACCGCCATGACGACCGGTCAATCCATTGTGTTCTCGCCGGTGGTGGATCGGATCGATGGCGCGGAGATCGTGCGGACGATCGAGCGCGAACGCGTCGCGATCGCCATCGTGGTGGGCGATGCCATGGCCAGACCGCTGCTCGCCGCGGTGGAATCGAAGACCGCCGATGTGTCCTCGCTGGCCGCGCTCGCCAATGGTGGCGCGGTGCTCACGCCGCAGCTCAAGCAGCAGTGGATCGAGGCGGTGCCGGGTTTGGTGGTGCTCGACGGCGTCGGATCGTCGGAAACCGGAACCCAGTTGCATCATGTCTCGGCGGCGGGCTTCGTCTCGACCGGAACATTCTCGGCGGGGCTGGACACCCGGGTCGTCGCCGAGGATTTCAGCACCGTCCTGGAAGCCGGCCATGACGGTCTCGGCTGGCTCGCGAAGCGTCAGTTCACCCCGCTCGGCTACAAGGACGACGCGGCCAAGACCGCGGCGACGTTCCCTGTCATCGACGGCGTGCGCTTCGTGCTGCCCGGTGATCGTGCGCGCCACCTCGAGAACGGGACGATCGAACTGCTCGGTCGCGATGCCGTCACCATCAACTCCGGCGGCGAGAAGATCTTCGCCGAGGAGGTCGAGTCCGCGATCGTCTCCCATCCCGCGGTCGCTGATGTGCTGGTGGTGGGGCGTCCGAACGAGCGATGGGGTCAAGAGGTCGTCGCGGTGGTGGAACTCGTGGCCGAGGCGACCGCTGATTTCGATGAGCTGGTAGGCCACGCGGCGCAGTCGCTCGCCCGCTACAAGCTGCCCAAGGCCGTGGTCTTCCGTTCCGCGATCAGCCGTAGCCCGGCCGGGAAAGCGGACTATCGCTGGGCGCGTGAACAGGTCACCGAACTCTGATCGAACGACCTCGGACGGCACCGATCTCGTGGTGGCGTCCGAGGTTTCGGCACGACATCTTGCGATCCCACCGCCCATACGGCACCACTGCACGTGGTGCCGTATGGGCGCAACGGGTCAGAGTTCGATGGCCGGACCGACGGTCAGCGGGGCGACGAATCCGCCGTCGACGTGAATGTCCTGGGCGTTGACCCAGCCGGATTCAGGTCCCGCGAGGAACGCGATCACGGGAACGATGTCGGCCACGGTGGCGTGCCTGCCGATGGTGGCCTTGACCGAGTCGAGCACTTCCTTGCCCATCGACGCTTCGAAGTCGGTGAGAATCGGCGTCTCGGTGGGGCCGGGGCTGACGGAGTTGACCCGGACGCCGAACTTCTGCCAGGCGGTCGGGGCCAGGCGCTTGGCGAAGATGATCGACGCTTGCTTCGACGTGCTGTAGACGGGGTACGCGGGGTCCTGCGTCGCCTGCCACCGCGCCACGGCGTCGGCGTCGGTCGCCGCCAGCAGGCCCGCGAGATCGCCGATTCGCTGCTCCCAGCCGAGGGCGGCGACCGAGGCCACGGTGACGATCGCGCCGCCCTGGCGCAACAGCCCCAGCATGCCGGTGGTGAACAGCCGCATGCCGAGGTAGTTCACCCCGAGGACATCGGCCGCGGGCGCGGTGCCGGGTACACCCGCGACGTAGGCCAGCGCGTCCCAGTCCGCCCCGATGCGCCCCAGCAGGGCCGCGATCTCGCCCGCGTCGCGCAGGTCGCACTGTTCGTGCTGACTGGCCGGAGTGTCGTTCGCGTGCAGGTCGACCGCGAGGACGTGGTCTCCCCGCTCGTGGAAGTGCGTCGCGGTCGCCGCTCCGATGCCGGACCCTGCTCCGACGACGACGATCCTGCGTTGCTGGGCGACCATGGATTCCACCATTCTGATGCCCGATACGGCATCTGTTACAGAAAGCTTGACAGTAAGGGTAACTATAAATCAGTCTTGTGGGCGAGACAACGTCCTCGGCACGCTCTGTGTGTGCGATGGGGCGAGTGCCGGGATGCCGGCCGAGGAACGGAAAAGGTGCTGATAGGAATGCCGATCGTTGATGAGGCCGCGAACGTTCTGGCCGAGCCTGCCGCCTACGCCGACGAGTCGCGCTTACACGCCGCATTGGCCGCGTTGCGGGCGGACAAGCCGGTCGCGCGCGTGGAAGTGGCGGGATACAAACCGTTCTGGGCGATCACCAAGCACGCGGATGTGATGGCGGTGGAGCGGGCGAATCGTCGGTTCACGAACTGGCCGCGTCCGGTGTTGATGACGGCGGAGTCCGACGAGATGCAAGCCGCCGTGGGGATTCGGACGCTGATCCATATGGACGACCCGCAGCACCGCGTGGTGCGGGCGATCGCGGCGGAGTGGTTCGCGCCCAAGGCGATGAAGGCGATGGGTGAGCGGATCGAGGAGCTCGCGAAGCGATACGTGGATCGGATGCGAGACACCGGTGGTGAGTGCGATTTCGTGTCCGAGATCGCGGTGAATTTCCCGCTGTATGTGATCATGTCGTTGCTCGGGGTACCCGAGTCCGATTTTCCGTTGATGTTGAAGTTGACTCAGGAATTGGTCGGAAGTGACGACGACGAATTGAAGCGGTCGACGCCCCCGGATGAGGCGATGAACGCGTTGGTCGAGATGTTCACCTTCTTCCAGGCGCTGACCGAATCGCGGCGGGCGAACCCGACCGATGACCTTGCATCGATGATCGCGAACGCGAAGATCGACGGCGAACCTTTGTCAGATGTGGACATTGTTTCGTATTACGCGATTATCGCGACGGCGGGCCACGATACGACGAGTAGCAGTATCTCGGGCGGTGTGCGGGCGCTGATCGAGCATCCTGATCAGTTGGATCGGTTGCGGCGGAATCCGGAGTTGATGCCGGGTGCGGTGGAGGAGATCATCCGGTGGGTGACGCCGGTGAAGGCGTTCATGCGGACGGCAGCGCAGGATTCGGTGGTGAACGGGGTGTCGATTCCGGCGGGGGATTCGTTGTTGTTGTCGTACGTGTCGGCGAATCGTGACGAGGATGTTTTCGATGATCCGTTTCGGTTCGATATCGAGCGTGTGCCGAACAAGCATGTGGCGTTCGGTTACGGGGTGCATTTTTGTTTGGGTGCGGGGTTGGCGCGGATGGAGATCAGCAAGTTCTTGGGGGAGTTGTTGCCGCGTTTGCGGTCGATCGAGTTGGCGGGGGAGCCGGAGTTGACGGCGACGACGTTTGTGGGTGGGTTGAAGCATTTGCCGATCCGTTTCACCATCGACTGACCGAATACCTGTGCCTCACCCGGCCGCCGATACCGGCGCCGTGCGCACAGAACACGACTCGAAATTCATCGGAATACACACGAGGCCGCACCGAGGGGCGCGGCCGGAACACAGAGGTTGAGAACTATGCCCAAACCAGTCATCGTCAGTGCGGTCCGAACCGCGATCGCGCGATCGTTCAAGGGCGCGCTCGTGAATGTGGCGTCGGAGACGCTCGCCATCGAGATCCTCACCGAGGCCGTCCGCCGCTCGGGCATCGACCCGACCCACATCGACGACGTGATCCTCGCCGAACTGAATTACGGCGGCGGCGACCTCGCCCGCCACGCGGCCGTGGCCGCGGGGATGCTGAATGTGCCCGGCCAAGCGGTCAATCGGCATTGCGCGGGCAGTCTCACCTCGATCGCGAACGCGGCCGCCCACATCGGTGTCGGGATGGAGCGGGTGATCGTGGCCGGTGGCGTGCAATCACTGTCGACGGCTCCCCTGATGAAGTGGCGGGTGCCGGGGTCGGGGCCCGAGCTCGAATTCAAGGAGCCGTGGATTCCCCCCTCGCACCCGGAAACTTCCGACGCGCCCACCATGGACATGGCGATCACCGTCGGTTGGAACACCGCGAAGAAGGTCGGGATCAGCCGTCAGGAAATGGACGACTGGGCACTGCGGTCGCATCAGCGCGCCATCGCCGCGATCGACGAGGGCCGATTCACCGACGAGATCCTGCCGTTGAAGGTCGCCCAGCCCGACGGCTCGGTCCTCGATTTCGCCGTCGACGAGCATCCGCGCCGGGAGACGACCGCCGAGCGGTTGGCGGCGCTGCCCGTGCTGCATCCCGAAATCGAAGGGTTCTCGATCACGGCGGGCAACAGCAGCGGCATCAACGACGCCGCCGCCGCCGTGACAGTGACCGCTGACGACTACGCCGCGAGTGCGGGCCTGGAGGTTCTCGCGACAGTGCGTGCCTGGGCGAACGTGGGTGTGACACCGGCGGACAACGGCATCGCCGCGGTGAACGTGATCGGCAAGGTGCTCGACCGTGCCGGGTTGACCGTCGGCGACGTGGCGCTGTGGGAGATCAACGAAGCGTTCGCCTCGGTACCGATCGCCGCGTGCCGCGCGCACAACATCGACGAGGAGCGGGTGAACTTCTCCGGCAGCGGATGCAGTCTCGGCCATCCGATTTCGGCTTCGGGCGCCCGCCAGGTGGCGACCCTGATCTACGAGCTCCGCCGTCGCGGCGGCGGCATCGGCGTCACCGCGATGTGCGCGGGTGGCGGCATGGGCGGCGCCCTCGTCATCGAAGTCTGAGTGCATACCCCGAGAGAATGGAGATATCTGTGTCGGACGCAGTGCTAGTGGAACGGCGCGGGCGAACGCTGGTGATCACGATCAACCGGGCGGACGCGCGCAACGCGATCAATCTTGCCGTCAGTCAGGGACTCGCCGACGCCGTCGACGAGCTCGACGAAAGCCCAGAGCTGTCCGTCGCGGTCCTGACCGGCAGCGGCGGAAACTTCAGCGCCGGAATGGATCTGAAGGCTTTCGCGGCGGGGGAGTACCCCTACGTCGCCGGTCGCGGCCTCGGATTCACCGAGAAGCCACCGGTCAAGCCCATCATCGCCGCCGTCGAAGGCTACGCGCTGGCCGGCGGCACCGAGTTGGTGCTGGCCACGGACCTGGTCGTCGCGTCCACAACCGCGCGGTTCGGGGTTCCCGAAGTCAAACGCGGTCTGGTCGCGGGCGGCGGTGCGCTGTTGCGGCTGCCGCAGCGCATTCCGTACCAGAAGGCGCTCGAATTGGTCCTGACCGGTGACACTTTCACGGCAGACGACGCCGCCGCGTGGGGTTTGGTCAACGAGGTGGCCGAACCGGGACAGGCCCTGGATCGGGCGCTGGCTCTGGCCGACCGGATCACCGCCAACGGGCCGATCGCGGTCGCGGTGACCAAGGAAGTCATCGTCAAGGCGGCCGAGTGGAGCACCGCGGAGATGTGGCAGAAGCAGCTAGAGCTCATCGCCCCGGTCTTCGGGACGAAGGACGCGCAGGAAGGCGCGAAGGCGTTCGCGGAGAAGCGAACTCCCCAGTGGACGGGCACCTAGGCCAACGTGCCGCCCACCTATCATCAACCCATGAAGTGAAGGAGACGCAGTGTCGTTCGAAGGTGAAGTAGTTCTGGTGACCGGTGGTGCCGGTGGCCTGGGTGACGCGACGGTGCGCAAGTTGCACGCCGAAGGCGCGGCCGTTGTCATCGCCGATGTCAACGACGACAAGGGCAAGGCGCTGGCCGAGGAACTGGGCAACAAGGCCGTCTATGTGCGCACCGACGTGCTCGACGACTCGACGATCGAGGAAGCCTTCGCCGCGGCCGACGAACTGGGCACGCTGCGCTACGCGGTGATCGCCCACGGTGGTTTCGGAGTGCTCGAGAAGGTCGTCAACCGGGACGGCACGCCGCACACGTTGAAGGGCTTCACCGACACGATCGGGCTGTACCTCACGGGTACCTACAACGTGCTCCGGCTCACCGCGGCCAAGATCGCCAAGCTGGAACCGAAGGAAAGCGGCGAGCGTGGCGCGATCGTCATGACCAGCTCCATCGCCGGCTACGAGGGCCAGATCGGCCAGTCGGCCTACGCGGCGGCCAAGGGTGGCGTGATCTCGCTGACCCTGACAGGCGCTCGCGACCTCAGTGCGGTGGGCATCCGGGTGAACAGCATCGCGCCGGGAACGATGCACACCCCGATCATGGACTTCCTCGGCGAGGAGAAGCTCGCGAAATTCGCTGCGGCGGTGCCGTTCCCGAAGCGGCTCGGCGCACCTGCCGAATACGCGTTGCTGGCACAGCATCTGCTCGAGAATCCGTATATCAACGGTGAAGTCGTGCGTATCGACGGCGGGCAGCGTTTCCAGCCCAAGTAGATTCGCCGCCATCCTTGTCGATGGACAGTCGCAGATGGCCGCCACTTCGAATGCGGAGTGGCGGCCATCTGCTGTTCGGGCGGGTTCCGGCTCGGCTACAGCTCCGTACGTCCGCGATCAGAGCGGGTATGGAAATACACATCGCAATCTATCCCGTAAGTGAAACCGTTGCCCTATCGCCAGCGTGTTGGATCAACGGTACGAAGATGTCTGTCAGCGCAGGAGCGGATCGCGTGGCATTCCGAGAATGCGTTCCGCGATCTGGTTCCGGGTCACCTCTGAGGTGCCGCCCGCGATGCTCATCGCTCGGGCGCCGAGCAACATGAGCCCCGCCATGGCGGCGTCACCGTCGGCCAGTGCGATATCGGGGCCGAGCAGCATCGCTGTGATGGCTGCGTACTCGCTGAAGTGTTGCGCCACTTTCAGTTTGGTGATGTTGCCCTCGGGGCCCGCGCCTGCTCCTTCGATGCTGCGGACGGCACGGCGCAGGTTGAGCAGACGCAGGGCGTGGGCTTGCGCCAGGTATCGGCCCACGCGGACGTCGGTATCGGCCGAGCGCGATCGGTGCCGCTCGACCAGGCGCAGCAGCGTGCCGGAGTCTGCGGTGCCGGTGCCCGAGCCACCGCCGATGCTGACCCGCTCGTTTCCCAGCGCCGCTCGCGCGACGGCCCAACCATCGTTCACGGCACCGACCACGTCGGCGTCCGGCACGAAGACCTCATCGAAGAACACCTCGTTGAATTCCGAGCTGCCCAGAAGCATGCGCAATGGTCGCACCTGTACGCCGGGAGCCGTCATGTCGACGATCATCGTGGTGATGCCCGCGTGTTTGGCGACGCCGGGGTCGGTGCGGACGGTGGCCAGACCGCGCCGGCTGTAGTGTGCGCCGCTGGTCCACACCTTCTGGCCTGTGATTCGCCAGCCGCCGTCGACCCGCGTCGCCTTGGTTTTCACGGCGGCCGCGTCGGAACCGGCGTCCGGCTCGGAGAACAACTGGCACCACACCTCCTCCTGGCGCAGCGCCCGGTCGACGAATCTGTCGATCTGGCTCGGCGTCCCGTGCTGGATCAGGGTCAGAACGACCCATCCGGTGATCGAATAGTCGGGTCGCCTGAGTCGGACCCGTGCGAACTCCTCGTCGATCACCACCTGCTCGACCGCGGTGGCCGAACGGCCCCATGGCTTCGGCCAATGCGGCATGACGTAACCGGTAGCGATCAACTCCGGCAGGCGGATCGATTCGTCCATCGCGGCAATGCGCTCGACATCCCCACGGATCTCGGCGCGCACCTGGTCGGCTTCCGTGGGCAGGTCGACGGTACTGGTGCGGTCGACCCCGGCCGACGTCAGGGCGAAGACATCGGCGGCGGGCGCGTCACCACCGATGAGGGCGCGTAGCGTCACCGCCCGCCGCAGATGCAGGTGTGCGTCGTGGGCCCAGGTGAACCCGATTCCACCGTGCACCTGAATGTTCAGTTCGGCGTTGTGGACATAGGCGGGCAGCGCGATCGCCGCGGCGGCCGCGGCCATCAGCTGGAACTGACGCTCATCGTCGGCTGCTGCGCGTGCGGCGTCCCAGACGGTCGCGACCGCGGACTCCGCCTCCACCAGCATGTTCGCGCAATGGTGCTTCACTGCCTGGAATGTCGCGATGGGTCGCCCGAACTGCGTGCGGATCGCGGCGTAGTCGACGGCGGCATCGACACAATCGCCTGCCCCGCCGGCCGCCTCGGCGGCGAACAACAGCCGCGCCCGCGCCACCGCGGCGGCGCGTGCTCCGGCCAGAACCTGGTGCGGCTCGACCGAGACGTCATGGAGGACCACGCGTCCACTCCGTCTGGTCGGATCCATATTCGACGGTGTCTGTACCGAGATGCCCGCGGCAGCGCGTTCCAGGATCACCACGTCGTCTCCGGCGCAGATCAGCAGCAGTTCCGCCGAATCGGCACCGAGAACGATTCCCGCGCGACCGTGCGCGCGTCCCCGGTTGTCGATGGTGACCTCGCCGCCGAAGCCCACTGCGGCGGTGACTGTTCCGTCGACGAGTCCGGGCAGGAAACGCTCGCGCTGTTCGGTACTGCCCACGGCCGCCACCACCGCCGAGGTGATCACGGTCGAGACGAACAATCCCGGTGCGATCGCACGGCCCAACTCCTCGACGACCACCACCGATTCGGGCAACCCGTATCCGGAACCGCCGTACGCCGGGTCCACATGCAGACCGAGCAATCCCAGCTCGGCCAGTTGCGCCCAGAACGCGGGCGGGTCCTCTGTCGCGGCGTCGAGCAGTTCGCGCGCCGCCTGTCTCACCGCGCGGTCGGTGGCGAACTTCCGGGTGACCTCGGCCAGCGCGCGGTGTTCGTCGGTCAGTGCGATACCCATGAATACGTCCTCGGGGGCTGAGTCGATCGAGCGTTCGCGGGCAGGGAGGCTGTGATCGTGACGCGAACGAAGAGGTATTTACAGTATAGCTTTCGGTATGTCTGACGTGGGGAAATGCTGATCGGCGCCTTCGATCCACCGGGGTCCCGTGGATCGCGGTTCGCGAATTCATTGACGTGGTTCAATGACATATGTCAGTATTACCGACATGGTCAACGGCAGGACGATCAGCGACCTTCTCTCCTGAATTGATAAGGGGGAGAAGGAATTTGGTGACCACCCCATGAGCTCTGTGCGCGCCTGATTGACGCGAGTCAATGACGGGAGTTAGCTCGCCGCATGAGCGAAATCCAGGACAAGCCTCAGGGGCGACAGGCCCAACGTCTCCACACACGGAAGCGAGTGCTCGATGCGGCGGTTGCGGAATTCGGTAGAGCGGGCGCGGCCGAGGCCGACATCGCCACGATCGTCGAGGACGCGGGCGTGGCACGCGGAACCTTCTACTTCCACTTCCCGACCAAAGAGCACGTGCTGCTCGAACTCGAACAGCGCGAGGAGAAGCGCATCGCCGGGGAACTCGGACGGTACCTGCGGACACCGCACGATCTCGCGGGAGTGCTGGCGAAAGTCGTCCGGCTGGTCGCGGCTCTGGAGCGGCGATTGGGTAGCAAATTGTTCAAAGACCTACTTGCCGTGCACTTCTCACCGACCAGACCGTTGGACGACACCTGGCGAGAACATTCCGTGATCGCTTTGGTCGCCCAGGAGATCGAACAGGCCGCCGAGCGCGGTGAAGCGCAACTCGCCGTCGAGTCGTACCACAGCGCCGTGTTCTTCCTCATCGGCTTGTACGCCCTGCTCACCAGTACGAGCGGCTCGAAAGCGCTGCGCACCGCGGTGCTCGCCGACTACGTGACGACGACGCTGCGCAGCCTGGAGCCCCGATGACGCTGCCGCACCACACGATCCGCCGACAGATATGGAAACCCGATCATGCTTCTCGATCTCGTCCGACTTCTCCTCGCCTGGGGCGCGGTGGTGCTGATCATCGCCTTCTGGTACTGGATCCTGAGCAATATCGGGACATTCTGATCATGTGTACGGCTCCTGAACCGGCATGTACCCGCGGAGATCCACCGTGACCGCCACCCGGCCCGCCGCGTCGGTCGAACGCAGCTGCGCGGTGACGGCGGTCGCGCTGTCGGGTCGCCGCCGCGAAGGCGTCCGCCTGGTGACCGGCGAGCGGCGCGGCTTCGGCTTGAGCCCTGGACTCTGCATCGTCCATGTGCCGTATCCACAGCCGGTGCCCGACTGGAACCACACGACAGTGACCTGCGGCATCGCCCTGCAGTGTTCGCCGTCCAAGGACCGGATCGCGCGGTATCCGCTGCACGAGTTGTCCCCGCGGGAGCGCGGTGCGCTCTCGATCGTGGAGGGCGACGTCGCCGCGACCTGGGCCGGTGAGCGGTTTCCCGGACTGGTACCCGAGCTGCGCCGTCGGCTGCGCGCCCTGGAGTCCACCGATCCCGACCTGTCGGGCGAGGACATGATCGAGCGTGCCGTCGCGCTCGCTCGGTCACCGGGTGTGCTGGGGCAGTACCCGCTGCTCGGGAGCCTGCCGCTGGCCGTTGCGCCGCGTAGTCGCGTGTCGATCGCGGCGCGGCGGATCTACGGCCGGATGCCGTGGACCTCTACCCGTACCGACAGCTACCGCGTGTGGTCGGTACCGGTCGGCGGCGAAGGCGGCAGCCGGGCCTCGAACCTGCCGCCACCGAGCCGACCCGAGAACGAGGACATCGAGATCCGCGCCGACCAGCGCGCGGGGATCCCCTATCCGGAGTGGAACCAGTGGACGTCGAGTTTCCTGCCCGACCACGTCGCCGTCCTGGAACGCCGCCAACCCACCTCGTCGAGCCCGATCGCGCCCGCCGCACCCGAGGTGCGGCGCTGGTTCGAGGAACTCACCCATCGGTCCATGCGCGGTGGCCTCGTGGACGGGTCCGACCTCGACATCGACCGCTACATCAGCCACTACGTCGACACCCAGGTCGGTGCGACACCGCAACCACAGGTGTTTCGTGAACTGCTGCCCAGTGCCCGCGATGTCACGACCGCGGTCCTGCTCGACGGCAGTTCCTCGCTCGGTATCAACGGGGGCGCGACCTTCCGGTTGGAGCTGGACTGCGCGGACGCCCTCTCGCGGGCCATGACGGTCGCCAGGGAACGGCACGCGATCTTCGTGTTCACCGGCAATACGCGTCATCGCGTGGAAGTCCGGTGTCTGAAGGACTTCGACGACCGGACCTTCGTCGATGTCGGTGGGCTCGGGCTGGCGGCCGGTGGCTACACCCGACTCGGCGCGCCACTGCGGCACCTGACCAGTCGGTTGCTCGACCAACCCGCGCAGCGTCGCCAGCTCATCATCATCGGCGACGGCCTCATCTCCGACGAAGGGTACGAGGGCCGCTACGCGTGGGCCGATGTGGCGCACGCCGTCGAGGAGGCCGTCACCGCCGGGATCGCCGTCTACTACATCGGCATCGGACCGGTCCGTGTCGATCCACTGCCCGAAGTCTTCGGGCCCACCCGCTCGCAACGGATTCGGCGGGTGGAGGAACTTCCCCGCGTTCTCGCACATATTCACCGAGAGTTGGTCGACCTATGACATCTGATTCCTATTTCGCCGGTGGCGGCGAGGTCGAACTGTTCGAACGAGCGTTCCAGCAACGCCTTCCGGTCATGCTCACCGGACCGACCGGCTGCGGTAAGACCCGATTCGTCGAGCACATGGGCTCGCTGCTGGGTCGCCCGGTGGTCACCGTCAGCTGCCATGACGACATCACCAGCTCGGATCTGGTCGGGCGGTTGCTCGTCACCGGCGGTGATGTGGTCTGGAACGACGGCCCGCTCACCAGGGCCGTGAAGGGCGGGGCCATCTGCTATCTGGACGAGGTGATCGAGGCACGCCACGATTCGCTGGCCGTGCTGCATTCGCTCGCCGACCACCGGCGCGCGCTCTACCTCGACCGCGCCGATGAGGTAGTGCAAGCCCCCGAATCGTTCATGCTCGTCTGTTCCTACAACCCGGCCTACCGCAGTTCGCTCAAGGTCCTGAAACCGTCGTTTCGGCAGCGCTTCGTCACCATCGCCATGGACTACCTGGCGCCCGAGCGCGAAACCGACGTGGTGGTGACGGAATCCGGCGTCGATCGGGCCGTGGCGACGCGATTGGTGCACTGCGCGAACACCATTCGTGGCGCGGACGAGATATTCCACTTCGAGCCACCGTCGACGCGCGTACTGGTGGCCGCGGCCCGGCTCATCGCCGCGGGCGCGCGCGAGATCGACGCGGTGCAGGCCTGTGTGCTGGCGCCGCTGAGCACCGATACCGCCATTGGTGACGGCCTGCGCCAGATCGCCACCGCCGGTCTGCTCGCCGGCGAAGAACCCGTGTGACCACCTCGAGGAGAACGCTCTCATGAACGAGCAAGACCGTAGACGTAAGCGTGCGCTGATCGTCTTCCAATTCACCATCTATGGGTTTCTGCTGCTGATGTTCCTCATCCAGTTGCGGATGCTGATGACCAGTGACTGGTAGGAGAAAAATATGAATCTGCCGACATTCGTCAAGCGCCGTACCGGATCGGGGAACCCTCAGAGTTCCGATATCCGGACCGCCGGAAGCTATGACGAGCACGAAGCGGAAAGCCGGGCGAGCCAGCGCCGCGCCGACGTCTGGCTCACCGCGGGCACGGCACTGATGGGCACCTATGTTCTGGGCCTCTTCGGACTACCGATCTTTCTGCGCGGCGTCTGGTTGCAGCGCCGCGCGCAACAAGAGGGTTTGTCCGTGCGGCCGCTCATCGTCACGCTGATCGGGTATCTCGTCATCCTCGATGCCTTCCTCAACAGCGTCGGCTGGGTGCTCGATGTCTTCGCCAGCCACACCTTGGTCACACGGGTCTTCTTCACCGCCTGGGGCAATTTCTTCGACGCGGGCTACTGGTGGCACTACAACGAGCTCTGGATCGGCGGCGCGGGCGCGCCCGGTGAGAAGGGCTGGGAGTTCGCCTGTGTGCTCGTCGTCTTCCCGATGCGGATCGCCGCCGCGATCGCCTTCCTGCAGATGAAGCGGTGGGGCCATCAGTGGCTGATCGTCACCTGCTGGTTCGGTGTGGTCATCTGGGTCGGCTACATCGTGAACATGACCGTGTACGCCGATATCCGCTTCGACGGTGTCGTGCTGCCGGTGTTCGGCTGGTGGCTGTACGACATCTTCTACATCACGCCATTCCTGGCAATTCCCTATCTGCACACGGTCAATCGCGAGATATTCGCCGACTGACCGCGGTTCGACTCGATTTATCTGCTGAAGGAGAGTTTCGCGATGAGCACACCATCGTCCGAATCGGGATCGGCTCCGGCGGAAGAACTTCCGCTGGGAACCACGCCACCGTTCGCGCGCATGCATCGATGGCTCAAACGGGGAATCATGGTCTGCCTGGTCGCGCTGGTGGTCGAAGGGGCTTTCACCGTGCCGGCGCTCGCGCTCTGGTACGGCTGGCCGACCCTGTCGCTGCAGGAGATCTGCGACGAGATGATCAAGGTCCGCTACGACGACGACGCCTTGGAATGCCAGTATCCCGCCGATTTCAACGCACCGCCGCTCGGCGGGCAGCCCGAGGCGGCCGGGCAGACCACCGCACGTGACGAATGGGGCGTCCAGCCCAAACCCGGTTGGGACCACATCGGATTCCGGGAGCTCGTCCATCGCCACAACGAGCGGATCGCTCGAGAAGGCGGGGGCCGATAGTGCGCGATTCGGTACTCACTGCCCGAGCCGTCGGATCGGCGGTGGGGCAGGCGGTGCGGGTCGCGGTGGACCGCGCGGTGCCGGGAGGCGCCGCGCGCGTGCCGCTACGCGTGGAAGATGTCACCGAGGCCTGGCTCGCCGAGGTCTTCGGGGTGGCACCGGAACGGATCCATCGGATACGTGTCGTGGAATCCCACTCCGGGACCGCGGCGCGGGCGCGCATCGAGGTGACCTCGAACGCCGATGTCCCCGAGTTCCTGTTCCTGAAACTGCCGCCGCGCAACTACTTACAGCACGTCCTGATGAACCTGTTCAGCCTCGGGTCGCGCGAGGTCACCGCCTATCGCGTACTGGGCGATACGCCGCCGATCCGGGTCCCGCGATGCTATGCGACCCGCTCCGACCGGGTGCGTGGTCGCGATGTCCTGGTCTTGGAGGATCTGTCGCCGACCGCGCGTTTTCGTACGGTTGTCGATCCGCTCGGCCGCGACGAAGCGGAGGCTGTCGTCGACGCCATGGCGGATCTGCATGCCGCCTTCTGGCGCGACCCCGCGGACGCGGCGGCGGGCACCTCGTCGTGCCCACGGTCGGAAGTGGAAACCCAGCTCGGGCTCCTGATCCGGCGCCGTTTGCTCGGTGAGCTCACCGGGCCCGCCGCGGACCTGGTCCCGGCGACGATCCGGGAGCAGATCCGGATCTTCTACGAGCGGGGCAGGGAGATCGACGCCTTCTGGGCGCGTCAACCGCAGACCTTGATTCACGGTGACCCGCACCTGGGCAACCTGTTCTTCGAGGACGCGGGACCCGGCTTTCTGGACTGGCAGATCTCGACAACGGGTTGTGGCATACGCGATGTCGCCTACTTCGCGAACGCGTCGGTGGAACCCGAGTTGCTGCGCGAGATCGAACGCGGACTCGTCGAGCGCTATGCCGCCCGGCTCGCCGCCGCCGGCATCGCGGTAGATCCTGAGCGGCTGTGGACGCTGTACCAGGTCGGCATCACCGAGTTGCTGCTCGCCATCGTCTGCACCGCGGAGGCGGGCGAACGAATGCAGTCGAGCGCGGTGACCCGGTGCGGCGTCGCGCGGGCCGTCGCGGGCGTCGAGGCGCACAACAGCCTGGTATTGCTCGCCGCATTCCTCGATGGCAGGCGCGTCTGAGGTCGGGCGTGCCGGAAGGCTGCTGCCGCCGAATCCGATTCGGCGGCAGCGCAAGTCGTTGGGTCAGTGGGTTGTGGTGGTAGCGGCGCTCGGTTCGGGGTTGGCAATGGGCAGTCCGAGGAAGCGGCGGGCGTTGTCGCCCATGAAGTCGTAGGTGCGCTGGACGTCCATGCCTTCCGCGTATTTCCAGAAGCCCTTCGGCTCGGCCAGACCCTCCGGATGCGGGTAGTCCGAGCCGAAGAGGACTTTGTCCCAGCCGACGGTGTCGACGACGTCGGCCACGCATCCTTCCCAGAACGGGCTGACCCAGATATTGCGGCGGAACACCTCGTGCGGGTGCTCGGGGAAGTTCTGCGGCATCTTCTTGTACAGGTCTTCGAAGTCGTGGAACAGCGGGTAGATCCACGAACTGCCGTTCTCGACGCTGGCGACGCGCAGCTTCGGGAAGCGGGTCAGGGTGCCGTGGCAGATCAGACTGGTGATCATGTCGGAGATCTCGCGGTGGCCCAGCGCCATCCAGCGGAAGGGGCTCTGCGCCATGAAGTTCGCGGTGTGTGGCGGTTCCCAGGAGGCGATGTAGCTGTCCAGCGGGGGGTAGCTGGCGTGCAGCACGATCGGCAGGCCGGCGGCCTCGACATCGCGCCAGAACGGATCGAATTCCGGCAACGCGGGTGAACGCCAGCCGTGCAGGCCGTTCACCGGGCCCGGCTTGATCAGGGCGACCTTCGCGCCGTTGTCGAGGATGTACTCCAGTTCGCGCTGGGCCGCGTCCACCTCGGACAGATTGATGATCGGGGTCGAGTAGATCCGGTCGGCGTAGTTGTAGGACCAGTGCTCGGCCATCCACTGGTTGAGCGCATGGATGATCGCCAGGGTGAGCTGTGGATCGTCGGCCGCCGAATGCTCGACCAGACTGGCCAGCGTCGGATAGTTGAGGGCCTCGACGACTCCTTGGCGGTCGAGCTCGGTGATCCGGTCCACCGGATTACGGGTGGCCGCGGGTGCCTCGATCGCGGGTCCCTGCATCTCACGCAGCGTGAGCCCGTCGGAGTTCTCGCCCGCGAAGAACTTCTCGTGCGCGCCGGGCGCGGCGACCCGCTCGAAGGTCGGGTTGGGGATGAAGTCGGTGACCTTGTTGTTGATCACGATCCGGGTCTGCCGACCGATCTGCGCGAACTGCACCGCACGCGCGTACTGCTCCGGCAGATACTTCGTCAGCGAGTCCGGGGTCTCGTACATGTGCTGGTCGGCGTCGAAGATCGGCGCATCGCGGAATTGCTCCTCGGTCCGGCTCGCGGTCGGGTCGGGGGTGTTCGTCATCTGGTTCCCTTCCATCACTGCAGTCTTAGCTACTGTAATGCATACAGTATAAGTTGTGGTTCACCTGGCCGGTACGGCGTCGACATGGAACCTGAGTAGGGCCTCCTGGGCGAACGAGGCGACCAACGTGCCGTCCGCCGTGAAGACGTCCCCGCGTCCGAAGCAGCGCCCGTGTGCGATCGTCGCGCCGTAGTGGCGCAGGAGTAGCCAGTCGTCGGTGGCGAACGGCCGGTGGAACCAGACCGTGTGCGAGGTCGTCGCCGAGGTGAACGCGGTGCCGTTTCCGCGTTGGTCGATACCGTCGAACGGGCGCAGCGCGGTGCCGATCACGTTCAGGTCGGTGGAATAGGCCAGCAGCGCCGCGGCCGAGCCTTCGTCGTCGAGGGTGGGCATCCGCATCCACAGGTCGTAGTCGGTCCGTCCACAGCCGGGGGCGTCGAGATCGGTGACCGACCTGGTGTCCCAGGGGAGTAGGTCGAATCGGACACGGTTCTCGGGGCCCGGCAGTGAGGCGGTGGGGTGAAGGGGCTGGTAGGACGGGCCCGCTTCGGCGGCGTGGAGCGAGACGGCGCACGTGGCGATCGGGCGGCGGCCCTGCGTCGCGGTCACCGTCAGCGCACCGAACGAGCGGCCGTCGTGCAGTAGATCGGCGAGGTAGTGAACGGGGGTGTCGGAGGTGCCCTCCCGGAGGAACGACGCATGGAGGGATTTGACCGCTTTGCTCGGGTTCGCCGCGTTCGCCGTGCGCACGAACTGGCCGAGCAACTGCCCGCCGAAAAGGCGCCGGTGGGGCAGGTGCTGGTTCGGCCCCTCGAAGGTGTGTGGCGGACCGGTCGGGCTCGATCCAGCGCCATCGGTGGGCGGTGTGGGTATCGAGCGAAGTTCGAGGCAGGCCGCGAGGTCGTTCCAAATGTCTTCCACGGGAAGATTGTAAGTCATACGGTAATAGTTACAGTATATCCCTGATCTGCACTCGGGATCGAATTCTCTCACCTATGGTTGTGGCAACAGTATGAGTGTCAGGTTCTCGCGGATGCCGAGGTGATGGTCGATGACGAACTACAAGGATTTTCGGCGCAGGTCGCCCACGATCGGCGACCGGCGATCGTCGGCGTCACCCGCCGCCGACGAGCACGACGCGCCGATCCCCGGCGAGGTGGTTCGGACCATGAGCCACGACCTGCTCGACTATTTCGCGAAATGCCCACGGTGCGGTTACGCGGCGCAGGCAACGGAAACGGTCCGGGCCTTCTCGAGCGGGTTGGTCGAGCGCAGGCTGTATCGCACGTGCGGGTTGCCGTGTGGTTGGCACGATTCGGCGACGCAGGTCGCCGACACGGTTCCGGCGGTCCCGCTCCCCGCTCCGTAGCCGCCGATCACGGCGCTCACGCGAACAGTGCGCGATCGACGGCATCGGCCGACGGCTCGCGTAGTACCTGTTCCAGCGGCGCTCGCAGCACGACGAGATCCGCGGGCGCCCCCCGCCGAATCCGGCGTGGCCGCCCACCCGGGTCGTCGAGGGGGGTGAGGTATCCCGCGAGTGCCTGTGCGGGCGTGAGGCATTCGCCCGCGTTGAGGGTCGCGCCGGTTTCGGTGGATCGGCGACTGGCCGCGGCGATCACCGCCCATGGGTCGAGCGGGCCATAGGGCGAATCGCTGGACATGGCGAGGGGGACACCCTGAGTGAGCAGGCTTCGGCAGCGATATAGATCGTCAAGGTCGTCGGGTTCGACGTGGTCGAGGTAGTAGTCGCCGCGCTGGGACAGAAAACCCGGTTGGGTGATCACCCGCAGGCGGTGGCGGCGCAGATCGGCGATGCTGTCGGCGGGAACCAGCGCCGCGTGCTCGACGCGGTCGCCCGGGAAATCTCCTGCCACATCCAGGGCCGCGAGCAGCAGGAACAGCGCTGCACGGCTGACGCAGTGGACGGCCACCGCCCGCCCGCCGCGGTGGGCGGTGCGAATCCGATCCACCAGCGCGTCGAACTGTGGGAGTTCGGAGTCGGCGATGACGATCTTGTACGGTCCGACGCTGACCCGTTCGGGCAGTGGCGTGACGCTGTGCGCGGGCTCGCCGCGCAGGGGGACCCCGAGCAGGTGCAACCGCTGCGGCAGGTCGCCCCCGGTCACAGCGGTGACCAGCGCGGCTGCCGAGCGGGCCGACAGATCGGGGGTCGCGTCGGTGACACCGGTGATGCCGTAGCCGGTGAGGATCGCGCCGAGCGCACCGAGGTGCGGGGGCCTCGCGGGTGGCAGCCGGGTGCGTAACCAGGTGTCCGCGCGCCAGATCCGGCCCGTCGGGACACCATCGGCAGTGCATTCGACGCCGGGATGCGCCGCGTCGGTGATCTGCGCTGCGACGAGCGCGGCGGTGTTGAGGATCCACATCGCGCCACTGCGGTGCTGTACTCGCACCGGTCGGCTGCCGTGCAGGGCGTCGAGGGCGAGCGCGTCGAGATCGCCCGCGACGGTGTCGACATAGCCGACGCCGCGAACCCAGCCGTGCTCGTCGGCCGATGCCTCGGCCAGGGCAGTGCTCAGCGCGCGGCGGTTCGGGACGGCCGGTGGGCCGCAGCGCACCGATGCCGCGTCGGCGGCCGTGGCGTGCAAGTGCAGGTGATGATCGTGGAGACCGGGAATGACGGCACCACCGCGCGCGTCGATCACCTCCGTCGCCCCGTCCGTGGACAGCGACCGTCCGATATCGTCGATCCGGCCGTCCCTGATCCGGAGATCGAGACCGGGGATGCCGTCGATCTCCGCGTCGAGCACGATGACGACCCGGCCGCGCGCGGGTCGGCGAGTCCGGCTGGAGTCGTCGGTCACGGCACCGGAATCCTCAGCGACCCGAGTACGCGCGCCGTATCGGCACCGGAGTCCGCGGCGGAGCCGATCATCTTGCGGGACAGTGGTTTCGCGACCGGAATCGGCCCGTTCTCGGACTCGACGAACCAGGTATCACCGCGCTGCGCCGTGCGCGGGACCGGATCGGCGGTCAGCGTGCTCGCGACGACATCGGTCATCGAGATGTCCCACAGCACGCCGCGCCCATCGGCCGGCGCCGACATCGCGAGTACGGCGGCGGTCAGGCCGGTGAGTGGGTCGGCGATGGCGTCGCCGACGAAAGCCGTTGTGCCCGAATCGGGCTCGAAGGCGACCAGCCCGGCGGCCGCGGCGATGTCGTCCCCGAAACCGATCCGGTTCGACGCCCGACCCGCGGCGGTGATCGACACCCAGCTCGCCCCGCGCGCGACAGCCGCCTCGGCGTCGATCCCGAAACCGGCGAGCGCCCGGGGCCGCGACGCCTCGATGACGATGTCGGCGGCGTCGACCAGAGCCCGCAGCGCCGACCTTTCGGTGCGCTCGGTGGGATCGAGAACCACCGACTCGTGGCCGTGATGCAGGAGCGCGTAGAACTCCGGGCTGCCGCGGCGGGCGCCGTCGGGCCGTCCCGGGGTCTCGACCTTGACCACGCGCGCGCCCGCCAGACCGAGCAGATGGGCGCACAGCGGGCCCGCCCACAGGGCGCTGAAGTCGACGACGAGCAGCCCCTCGACCGGCCTCGGCGTCATCGGTGACGGGCAGTGCGCGGGCTCGTCGGGCCGCACCGGACCCGCCGCCACGCCGAGGAGTTCGGCGCGTTCGAGGAGTTCGTCGCCGCGATGCGTGCGTACCCAGTCGGCGAGCGCGGGCCACGGATCCGCCGCGTCGAGATCGTCGCCGATCAGCGCGCCGAGCAGCAGCGGATCATCGGGTCGGGCGCACGACACCGCCGCCCACCCGTCCGAGGTGCGCAGCAGTCGGCAACGGCCGCCCGCCGACACCGTTCCCCGGCGCCGTAGACCGGTGAGCGCCGCGCGTTCGCCCAGTAGCTGAGCCCCGTCGACAGTGATCGTTCGCTCCGAGAACGCGGCCAGCGTCGAGGACAGCTCCCTGGCCCTGGTGGCCGCGCGCCCCGGCGGCACCAGGGGCGGCCCGTCCGGGCGACCGGAGAGGGCGACCACGCCGCTCGCCGCCCAGTCCGCCGCGGGCGGACCGGGAACCGGCGCTGTCGTTGGCTGCACGGCTCGATAGTAGGTCGCGGGGCCCGCCCGGTCTCGGTCATCACCGAGCCGACACCGTGTCACTATTGCGCGGTGAGCCGTGAAGCGACTGATCTGGCCTCGGATGCCATGGAACTCGACATCAGCCCGCAGGGTATGCCGAGAAATCCGGTGCTGGTCATCGCGCTCGACGGGTGGGCAGGGGAGTCGCCCGAGCGGATCGCCCGGGTCGCCGAAGCGCTGGCAGGCTCGCTGCGCCTGTCGATCGGGGTGTTGCGTGGACCGGCCTCCCCACGTCTGGAGCCGCTGTTGCGCGCGCTCACCCTGACGCTGGCCGAGGATGCCGCGAGCTCGCCGATGATCGTCGACCATCCCGACCCCGAGGCGGCGGTGCGGCATCTGACGGAAGCTGTGCGGCGCAATCCGCAAGCGAGCGTGGCGCTGGGGCGACTGCTGCGCCAGACCGCGGTGCCCGATACGACCGCGGCCCTCGGTGCGGAAGCCGCGGTCTACTCGATGCTGCTGGCGGGCAAGGAGTTTCGGCGGTGGCTCGCCGAACGCGGCGGGCCGAAACCGGTGAACTTCCCCGATCGGCCGCTGGTGCGGCTGGACCGCGACGTCGACCTGCTGTCGGTGACCCTCGACCACCCTGAGCGCCGCAACGCACTGAGTGCCCCACTGCGTGAACAACTTCTGGAAGCCCTGCGGCTCGCCGAACTCGACGACAGCATCGAGCGGGTGCTCCTGCGCGGTGCGGGCCCGGTGTTCTGCAGCGGCGGCGATCTCGATGAATTCGGCACCGCCGTCGATGTGGTCGCCGCCTATCAGGTGCGGCTCGAGCGGGGGCCGTGGCGGGTCGTCGACCGGTTGGGCGAGCGGGTCTCGGCGCAGGTCCACGGCGCGTGTATCGGGGCGGGCATCGAGCTGTCGGCTTTTGCGCACCGGCTGGTCGCGGCGCCGGACGCGTACTTCCGGCTGCCCGAGATCGCGATGGGGCTGGTTCCCGGAGCGGGCGGCACCGTCAGCGTCCCGCGGCGGATCGGACGCTGGCGCGCGGCCTGGATGATGCTGACCGGCGATCGGATCGACACCGGTACCGCGTTGCGGTGGGGGCTTGTCGACGCCATCGAGTAGAGAGTTGATCGCTGCTCCCGTGAGGCATACTGAATGTATTACAGTAATGCCTTGCGGGACCGTGTCGTGTTGCCGGCTGTCGACAGTCCGCGGCGAGGTCCCACGGGAAACGGCGGTTCGCTCGAATGAGGTGGTTGCGGAATGGATTTGGGATTGCGGGGCGCGGCAACGGTCGTGGTGGGCGGTAGTCGCGGGATGGGGCTGGCCACAGCGCGCTGCCTGGCGGAGGAAGGCGCCAGGGTCGCGGTGATCGGCCGGTCGGCCGACGATGTCGAGCGGGCGAGCGTCGACTTGGCACAGCGGGGGAGTACCGACGCGATCGGACTTGTCGCCGACGTGCGCGATACCGGCCAGGTGGCCTCGGTCTTCACCGAACTGGAGCAACGGTGGGGTGGCGAACTCAACGCGCTGGTCAACACCGTGGGGCCGAACGTTCAGGGCACGGTCGAGGAACTGTCCGACGATCAGTGGCACGAGGCGGTCGACCACGGTGCGCTCGCCATCGTGCACTGCGTCAACGCGGCGCTGCCGCTGCTACGCAAGGCGCAGTGGGGACGGATCGTGAACTTCTCCGCGCATTCGACCCAGCGCCAGACCACCTCCCTGGTCGCCTACACCGCGGCGAAGGCGATGGTGACCAGCATCTCGAAGAATCTGTCGCTGTTGCTGGCCGAGGAGGAGATCCTGGTCAACGTGGTGTCGCCGGGGACCTTCGTCACTCCCGCGCTCACCGGCTGGGCGCGTTCGGTCGGTATCGACGACGACGATCCCTACCGGCTCATGGAGGCGATCGGCGCGCACTTCGGGCACCCCGCGCAGATGCCGAGAGCCGGCTTGCCCGAGGAGATCGGCCCGGTCGCGGCGTTCCTGGCCTCGCGCCGCAATTCGTACATGACCGGCGCCAACGTGAATGTCGACGGCGGCTCCGACTTCGTCTGAGCCACTATCGGTTTCGGCCGGACCCGCGAAGGGTCCGCCCTCGCTGACCTCAGAGCCGATAGTCGCGCAGCACGCCCTTGCCGATGATCCGCTTTTGGATCTCGCTGGTTCCCTCGCCGATCAGCATGAACGGAGCCTCCCGCATCAGACGTTCGATCTCGTACTCGGTGGAGTATCCGTAGCCGCCGTGGATGCGGAAGCTGGCCTGGGTGACCTCGTTGCAGAACTCGCTCGCCAGATACTTGGCCATGCCCGCCGCGACATCGTTGCGCAGCCCGGAATCCTTCAGGCGCGCCGCGTTGACCATCATCAGATGGGCTGCCTCGACCTTGGTCGCCATGTCCGCCAGCGAGAATCCGATCGCCTGATGTTCGACGATGGGTTTACCGAAGGCCGAGCGCTGCTGGGCATAGCGCGCGCCGAGTTCGAACGCGCGCAGCGCGATTCCGCAGGCGCGGGCCGCCACATTGACCCGCCCGACCTCGATGCCGTCCATCATCTGCTTGAAACCCTGACCGGGTTCGCCGCCGAGGACGGCGTCGGCCGCGACGACGTGGTTGTCGAGCAGCATCTCGGTGGTGTCGATGCCCTTGTAACCCATTTTGTGGATCTTGCCGGGAATGCTCAGTCCGGGAACGACCTCACCGAATCCGGCGGGTTTCTCGAGCAGGAAAGTGGTGAGATTGTCGTGCGGGCGTTCGTGACCCTCGTCGGTGCGGACGAGGGTGGCGACGAGCGTGGCCGTGGAACCGTTGGTCAGCCACATCTTGCGACCGTCGAGCGTGTATTCCCCCGAGTCCCCACGCACGGCCTTGGTACGGATGGCGGCCACGTCCGAACCGAGTTCGGGTTCGGACATGGAGAACGCGCCGCGCACTTCGCCGGTGGCCATGCGCGGCAGGAAATGCTGCTGCTGGGCCGTGGTGCCGTGGTGGGCGAGCAGATAGGCCACGATGAAATGGGTGTTGATGACGCCGGAGACGCTCATCCAGCCGCGCGCGAGTTCCTCGACACACAGGGCGTAGGTGAGCAGCGATTCGCCGAGGCCGCCGTACTCCTCGGGGATCATCAGGCCGAACAGCCCCATCTCCGCCATCCGGTCGACGATGTCGTGCGGATAGGTATCGGTGTGTTCGAGTTCCTGGGCGACGGGAATGATCTCCTTGTCCACGAATGTGCGCACAGTGGCCAGTATTTCGGTCTGCACCTCGGTGAGGCCGTGGGTTTGTCCGAGTTTCATCGGGAAATCCGTTCGGTGGAATCGGTGCCTGCGTGGCGTGAATCGGCGGCTGCGGTGGGCTCGGCGTGGGTCACAACACCACCACCGTGAGGGTTTCGGCCACCAGCGCCGGTTTGTCCTGCTCCTCGTCCTCGATGACCCATCGAACGGTGAGCAGGCACCGCGACTTCTCGACCGACAGGTCGAGCGGGGTCGCCGACGCCCGTATCCGGGTGCCGACACGCACAGCGGATGGGAAGCGAACCTTGTTGCTGCCGTAGTTTATTCGCGCCGTGCCGAATCCGATGGCGTAGAGGTCGCGGCCGAGGAACGGCAGCATCGACAGGGTCAGGTAGCCGTGGGCGATGGTGGCGCCGTAGGGGCCGTCGGCGGCGCGGGCAGGGTCGACATGGATCCATTGATCGTCACCGGTGCATTCGGCGAACGCGTCGACTCGTTTCTGGTCGATCGGGATCCACGGTCCCGGCCCGACGGTATCGCCGATCGCGGCCGAGAGGTCATCGAGTGAGGTGAAGGTGCGCGCGGCCATGATCACACCACCCGCTCGAAGACGGCGGCCAGGCCCTGGCCGCCGCCGATGCACATCGTCTCGAGCCCGTAGCGCTGTTCGCGTCGGTGCAGTTCCCTGGCCAGGGTGGCCAGCATCCGCCCGCCGGTGGCGCCCACCGGATGTCCGAGAGAGATGCCCGAGCCGTGCACGTTCGTGCGTTCGAGATCCCGGTCGCCGAACTTCCATTCCCGCATGACGGCGAGAGCCTGCGCCGCGAACGCTTCGTTGAGTTCGATCAGGTCGATGTCGGCGAGGGAGAGCCCCGCGTGGCGGAGCGCGGCGTCGGTGGCGGGGACCGGCCCGATCCCCATGACATCGGGTCGCACGCCGGCCACTGCCCACGACTTCAAGGTGACCAACGGGGTGAGGCCCAGTTGTTCGGCAGTCTCCCTGGTGGTCACCAGACACATCGACGCCGCGTCGTTCTGCCCGCTGGCGTTGCCCGCGGTGACCGTCGATTCCGGATCGATCCCGGCCCGAACGGGTTTCAGTGCGGCGAGTGATTCGAGGGTGGTGTCGGCGCGGGGGTGCTCGTCGGTGTCGATCACCGAATCGCCGCGCCGCGAGGAGACCGTGACCGGAATGATCTGCTCGGCGCTCGCACCGCTGTGGGCGGCATCGATGGCACGCTGGTGGGAGGTGACCGCCAGCCGATCCTGTTCTTCCCGGGGGATGGCGTAGGTCCGGCGCAGGTTCTCGGCGGTTTCGAGCATGCCGCCGGGCACCGGATAGTCCCTGCCGCCGGCGGTTTCGCGTCCGCGAGCCAGCGCATCGTGGACCCGGACCCCGCCACGCGCACCGCCCCAGCGCATATCGAGCGAGTAGAACGGGGCGTTGGTCATGCTCTCGACACCACCTGCGACCACTACCTCACTCGCACCACTGGTGACCTGCATGACCGCCTGGATCACCGACTGCAACCCGGATCCGCAGCGTCGATCGATCTGCATGCCGCCGACGGTCACCGGCAGCCCGGCATCGAGGGCCACGACTCGGCCGATGGCAGGCGCCTCGCTGTTGGGATAGCAGTGGCCCAGGATCACGTCGTCCACGACAGCGGGGTCGATCCCGGTACGCTCCAGCAGCCCGCGCAGGGCGATGACACCGAGATCGACCGCGGTGAGCGGGGAGAACACCCCGCCGTAGCGTCCGATGGGGGTGCGGACAGGTTCACAGATCACTGCTTCACGCATGGGTTCGGTCTCCGTCATGGTCGAATTCGGCGGTCAGAACGGTGTGTTCGACAGTTCGGTCGATGCCGTCACCGGTACGGACGGCGAGTTCGAGGTCGACATCGGCGTCGCGACGCTGGATGCGGGCGGGTTCGGCGCAGAACAGCGGCGCGAGATTGCGGTGACGCAATCGGGCCGGAGTCGACTGCGGCCGTTCCCGTCGCAGGGTCTCGGCCATGGCCAGGGTCATGAGTGGTCCGTGCACCACCAGCGCCGGATATCCCTCGACGCCGGTCGCGTAGGGCCAGTCGTAGTGGATACGGTGGGAATTGGCCGTGGCCGCGCTGAAACGCATCAAGACAGTGGGATCTGTGCGCAATTCCCAGTCCCATTCGGCCACGCGTCGCAATGGTCTACCCGCTGCCGCGGGGGCGGGCGGTGTCGCGATGCGGGCACCGGGTTTCGGGGCCTCGCGATAGATGAGATTCTGGCGTTCCACCACAGCGAGCGTGTCCGCTCCGGTGTAGAGCCGGATTTCGACATCGACCACCACCAGCGGTCCCGTCCGCCCGTTCTTGGGCGTCACCGCGACGACTCGCGATTCGCGCCGCACCGTCGACCCGATGGTCACCGCCTCGTGCAGTACCACGTCGCCGCCGGCGAACATGCGCCGCGGCAGCTCGACCGGAGGCAGGAACGAGCCACGGGCCGGGTGTCCGTCGGTCCCGATCGAAGACGACACTGGCCAGCGGGCCAGCGCCGCCCAATGCCACAGCGGCGGAAGCGGATCGCCCGCTCCGATCGAGGGTGCACCGGAGTCGAGGACCGCGCTCAGCGCGGCGACCGGTGCCGGATCGACGTATTCGTCGGTGACGACGGTGTGTGCCTGCCACGCGGTCACATGAACCGCCCGCCGGTCACTTCCAAGGTGGTGCCGGTCATATACGAGGACAGGTCGGAGGCGAGGAAGAGCGCGACGCCGGCGACCTCCTCCGGTTCACCCGCCCGCGACATCGGGATCTCCGCCATCTTCTGGTCCCAGACGTGGCCGGGCATCGCCGTGGTCATCGGCGACCGGATCAGGCCGGGTTGGATCGCGTTGACGCGCACCCCGAATCGGGCCGTTTCCTTGGCCGCCGCCTTGGTCAGACCGATGATGCCCGCCTTCGCGGCCGAATAGTTGGTCTGACCGGCCATGCCCACTTTGCCCGAGAGCGAGGAGATGTTGACGATGCTGCCACGTCCTTGCTCCCGCATGATCGTGGCGGCGAGTCGGGTCCCGTGCCAGCTGCCCTTCAGGTGCACTGCCACGACCTGGTCGAAATCGTCCTCGCTCATCGTGCGCATGGAGGCGTCGCGGGTGATGCCCGCGTTGTTGACCATGACATCGACCGAGCCGAATTCGCCGGTCGCGGTGGCGAGTAGTGCCGAGACATCGGCGGCGCTGGTCACGTCGCAGCGGACCGCGCGAACAGCGTCCGAGCCCAGCGCCTCCTGTGCCGCGTCAGGATTCAGGTCGCCGACGACCACTCGCGCACCCTCGCGCAGGAAGGTCGACGCGATGGCAAGGCCGATGCCCTGCGCCCCGCCGGTGACGACCGCGACGCGGCCCTCGAGAAGTGACATGGTGTGGAATCCTTTCGGCGATGCGCATTCAGTACTGCGTCGAGCCCAGGTCGACCGCGATCTGGGCGGCGGTGATGTAGCGGGACTCGTCGTCGGCCAGCCAGCTGACAGCGGCGGCGACGTCCTCGGGCATGGCCACCCAGTCCGGGAGGAACGGTGTCGTCATGTGTCCGAGTTGGGGATTGGATTCGAGCGAGCGGCCCAGCGCGGCGACCATGTCCCCGCTGCCCATGGGTGTCAGCACGGCGCCCGGATGCACGCTGTTGACCCGGATCCGATGTTTGCCGAGTTCGGCGGCCAATCCCCTGGCGATACCGGTCACCGCGTGTTTGCTGGCGGTGTAGTGAACCATGAACGGCTGCATCTTCAGCCCGGCGGCGGAGCTGATCAGGATGATCGAGCCGCCGCGCCCACCGTCGATGATGTGGTCGGCTCCGGCGATCGCGGTGTTCCAGGTGCCGGTGACATTGATGTCGATGACATCGCGAAACGACTCGGAGGTGATCTCGTTCCACCGCTGCGGGATACAGATGCCGGCGTTGGCGACGACGATGTCGAGCCGTCCCAACGTGGCGACCCCGTCGTCGACAGCGGCGCGCAACCCGTCCAGGTCGCGGGTGTCGACGGTGGCGGCGACGATGCGGCGGCCGGTCGCTTCGACCAGTCGTACCGTCTCCTCGAAATCCTCTGGCGTGGCCGAATCGTAGGGAACCGCGGCCGGCAGCGGGCCTGCGAGATCGACGGCGATGATGTCGGCGCCCTCGCGCGCCAGGCGCACCGCGTGCGCCCGGCCTTGTCCGCGCGCTGCGCCGGTGATGAAGGCGACCTTGTCGCTGTGTCGGCCGGTCACGTTTTCTCCTCGGGCTGTCGGGCGCTTACGGATCGTGTGGGACAGGGGTGGTGATCCCCGCCCGCGGATACAGCACCAGAACTCATTATCGTATGTTTTATCGTAAAGACAACAGTATTGCGTCAGGACACCTTATGGCCCGACCGTTCGCGGTGCAAGAACGACCGCGTCGGGTTCGGGCCCGCTGTTACAGTTGGCATTACTGGATCACTGTCTATTCGCGAATCGTCGCATCGTTCTCGGTGGCGAACGGGTGTCATCGCGAGGGAGGAGCGGCGCGGATGTCGAAGGTTGTCGGGTTCATCGGAGCAGGTCAGATGGGCGAGCCGATGGTGGTTCGACTGGTGGCGGCAGGTCATCGGGTCGTGGTGTACGCGCGGAAGGAGGTGGTGCGGGAACGGCTGCGGGCGGCGGGAGCCGAGGTCGTCGACTCGGTGCGGGAGGTCGCGGTCGCGGGCGAGGTGATCATCGCGTGCCTGTTCTCGGATCACCAGCTACGCGAGGTGCTGTCGGGGCCGGAGGGAGTGCTCGCGATGGCGCGGGAAGGTGCGGTGGTGGTCTCGCACACGACCGGTGCGGTCTCGACGATCACCGAGCTGGCCGGTGCGCGACCCGACGGTCCGGTCCTGCTCGACGGACCGGTCAGTGGATCGGCCGACGACATCGCCGCAGGGCGGCTCACGGTCTTGCTCGGTGGGCCGTCGGACGCGGTCGAGACCGTCCGGACGGTGCTGTCCGCCTACGCGAGCACCCTCTTGGCCACCGGTGCGCTCGGCAGCGCGCTCGGTGTGAAACTGGTCAACAACGCCCTGTTCGCCGCGAACGCCCAACTGGTGGCTGTGGCCGCCGAAGTCGGCCGCAAGCTGGGCATCGAGGAAGCGCAGTTGCTGGAGGCGCTGTCGGCGGCCAGCGGCAACAGCTACGCGGCCGATTCGATTCGGCGCACCGGCGGTCTGGCGAAATTCGAGAAGCGCGCCGCGCCGTTCCTGCGCAAGGACGTCGCCGCCTGCTTGACCGCGACCGCCGACCTCGGCATCGACCTCGGCGGTCTGGGGGCCGCGATCGCCGACGGTCCGCTCGACTTGAGCTGACGTCGGGCGGACCGGGTCGGCCACAGCCCTGCAGTGGTGGCCGACCCGGCCGGTCGTTACTCGGCGGCTCGCTCGGCATTCTTGATCAGCCCGCCGCCGATGATCAGGCGCTGGATCTCGCTGGTGCCCTCGTACAACCGCAGCAGCCGGACGTCACGGTAGATCCGTTCCACGGCCACATCGCGCATGTATCCCGTGCCGCCGTGCACCTGCACCGCCGAATCGGCTACCCGCCCGGCCATTTCGGTGCAGAACAGTTTGGCCACCGACGGGGCGACCCGCCGATCCTCGCCCGCCACCCAGGCGCGCGCGGCGTCGCGAACCAGGGCGCGGCCCGCCATCACTCCGGTCTGCATATCGGCCAGGTGAGCCTGGACCAACTGAAACCGCCCGATGGGGGTGCCGCCCTGGGTAGCGGTCGCGGCGTAGGCGACGGATTCGTCGAGCGCCCGCTGCGCCGTGCCCACCGCTAGTGCCGCGATATGGACACGACCCCGTGCCAGCGAGGTCATCGCCGCGCGGTAGCCGATGTCCTCGCTACCACCGACGAGTGCGTCGGCGCCGACGCGGACATCGTGGAAATACACCTCGGCGGTCCACGCGCCCTCTTGGCCCATCTTGCGGTCCTTCGGGCCGACTGTCACGCCGGGGGCGTCGGCGGGAACCAGGAACACCGAGATGCCCGCGCCGTCCTCGTCGGCCGGACGGGTGCGGGCGAAGACGACGAACAGATCGGCGACCGGTGCGTTGGTGATGAAGCGCTTCTCGCCGTTGATGATCCAGCCGTCACCTGACCTGGTCGCGCTGGTGCGCAGCGCCGCGGGATCGGACCCCGCACCGGACTCGGTGAGCGCGAACGACGCGACGACAGCGCCGGAGGCGATGTGCTCGAGCCATCGAGATTTCTGTTCCTCGGTGCCGAACCCGACCAGGACCTGACCGGCGATACCGTTGTTGGTGCCGAACAGTGAGCGCAGCGCGAGCGTGGTGTAGCCGAGTTCCATGGCCAATTCGACGTCCTGGGCGAGATCGAGTCCGAGGCCGCCCCATTCCTGGGGGATCGCGTAGCCGAACAGGCCCATGGCCTTGGCCTGACGCGCGATCTCGTCGGGCATCCGGTTCTGTTCGGCGATCTCGCGCTCTCGCCCGACGACCACGTTTCGTACGAAATCCTTGGTCTGCGCCAGTATTTCGCGGAAGTCCTCCGCGGTGACCGCGCTGATGGCGGTGGATGCGCTCGTCATGGCAGGGCCTCCTCGTCACGGCGCTTCGCGGCCGTGGTGCTCGATGTGTCTGGTGGGCAAGTGGCCCGATGCGCCGTCTTGACCGGACGTACGTAGTGTCTAACATTACTGTAATACCAGCGGTAAGTGATACGGGAGCTGAGTCGAGCATCGTGCTCACGGCGCGGACCTCGATGGACAGGGTGGTACAACGATGACTGCGTACGACACGGGCGTGCTGATTCTCCGAGTGTGTCTCGGCCTCACCATGGCCGCGCACGGCTACCAGAAGTTCTTCGGGGGTGGGCGGATACCGGGCACCGCCCGCTGGTTCGACAGCATCGGGATGCGGCCGGGCATCGTGCACGCGCGCCTCGCCGCGAGCAGCGAGATCGGCGTCGGCCTCGCGCTGGCCTTCGGGTTGCTCACACCGATCGCGGCGGCGGGGTTCGTCGCGCTCATGCTGGTCGCCGCCTGGACGGTGCACAGGTCCAAGGGCTTCTTCATCGTGGGAGAGGGCTGGGAGTACAACCTGGTGCTGGCGGTGGGCGCGGTGGGTGTGGCCACCCTCGGTCCCGGCCGGATCAGCCTCGACCAGTTGATCTTCGGCACCGACCGGGTGGACGGCTGGTGGGGATTCGGCCTCGCCGTCGGCCTCGGCCTCGCGGCCGGGGTCGGCCAGCTCGCACTGTTCTACCGGCCGCCGGCTCCCGCCCGGTCCTGAGTGAATCACAGGGCGACAGATGTCGATACAGGATCACGACGAGAGCTCCGCCGCGACCGAGCTCGTGACAACACTCGCCGAGGGGCTCGCGGGCTTCGGCGAGCGGCCGTGCATAGAGTTCGAGCGGCGCTGGTATTCCGGCAACGCCGTGCGAGCCTACATCCACCGGATCACCGCGGAGTTGGACCGTGCGGGCGTGCGCGCCGAGGACTCGATCGGGATCGTCGTCCGCAATCGGGTGCCGCACGCGGCCGCGATCCTCGGGTTCATCACGCAACGTCGTCCGGTCACGATGATCAACTCGTATCAGTCGGCCTCGGGCATCGCCCGCGACATCGAACAGACGCGTCCGGTCGCGGTGATCGCCGATCGGCGGGACTGGACGGCGCCGGTCGTGGCCGCCTGCGAGCGGGTGGGCGGTGCCGGGATCGCGGTGGCGCTGGAGGAGCCCTCGGTCGAGACTGTCGTGCACGGTGACCGGTCGACCGGTCGAGTCGCCGATCAGGTGACATCCGTGCCCGGATTGCACATCCTGACCAGCGGAACTACCGGCCCACCCAAGCGGGTGCCGATCCCCCTGTCGGCGTTGGGACATACGGTCCGCACCATGACCGGTGGGGTGACCGTCGCCGATCCCGACGATCCGCCGGAATTGGTGTACTGGCCGTTCGGGAGCATCGGTATCTGTCAGCTGCTCGCGGCGCCGTTCCTCGGCAAACGCATGGTGTTGCTGGAGAAGTTCACGGTCGAGGAATGGGTGCGGGCGGTCAAGACCTACCGGGTCACTCGGACCGGCGTGCAACCGACGATTCTGCGCATGCTGCTGGAAGCCGAGGTGCCGCCGCAGGACCTGTCGTCCCTGGAATATCTGCCGGGTGGATCCGGCCCGCTCGAGCCGGAACTGCGTGCGGAATTCGAACGCCGCTACGCCATTCCACTGCTGTGGGCCTATGGTGCCACCGAGTTCGCCGGCTCGGTGTGTGCGTGGACGCCGCAGTTGCACGAGCGATTCGGTGCGACCAAGGCCGGCAGCGTCGGTGTGCCGCTGCCCGGAGTGCGCGTGCGCATCGTCGACGCGGAGACCGGTGCGCAGGTGGGTGTCGGCGCGACGGGACTGCTCGAGGCCGAGGTGGCCGCGCTCGGTGCCACCTGGGTACGGACCACCGATCTGGCCTCCGTGGATGCCGACGGGTTCGTGACGATTCACGGGCGAGCCGACGGCGCGATCAATCGTGGCGGTTTCAAGATCCTGCCCGAAACCGTGCGTGCCGCCCTGCTCACCCATCCCGCGGTACGGGATGCGTGTGTTGTCGGCGTCCCGGACAGCCGATTGGGTCAGGTACCTTTCGCCGCCGTGCAGCCGCGTCGCGAAGTGCCGAAACCCGCGGAAGCGGACCTGATCGCACACCTGCGAGACCAGCTGCCGAGCCACCACGTGCCCGTCGCGATCGCCGTAGTCGACGATCTTCCGCGCAATGCCGCGCTGAAAGCCAGGACGGACGCGGTGGCCGCCCTGTATGCCGGGCGTTGACATCGACGAGGTCTCGGCGCGACTGGTTGATCGCGCCGGGACCCGGCCGATGTCGAAGGCGTAGCGCCCGTTCGGGTGCTAGCTGCCCGTGGTCGCCGATCCGTCCGTCGCGAAGCTCACCGTCGCGAAATTCACGGTCGCCAGCGCCGCCAACGCGCCGTCCTCGCCGTCGAATACCTCGACCTGGACCACGATCGACCGTTTGCCCGCGTGCACGATCTTGCTCACCGCGCGCGCGGTGCCCTCGGTGATCGGGCGGAAGTAGCGCACGCTCAGATCCGAGGTGACGATACCGGCGTTCGGCGGCCGGGACTCCAGGGCGAGGGTGCCCGCCGCGATGTCGGCCAGTGTCGCGATCAAGCCGCCCTGCAGCCCACCGGAGGTGTTGACCACGTGCGGCGCGACGGGCAGCTCCCAGATGAGCGAGCCGTCGAGGTCGGTCGCCTTGCGGAAGCCGATGTGGTCGAGTAGTCCAGTGATCTCTCGGATGGTCGACATCATGTCGGATCACCACTTTCGGAATGTGGTCGTGGGCCGATGGGGGATGCGGTGAAGTGTTCGCGGACCGCGGACAGGTCCGCCTTGCCCGACGGGGTGCGCGGAATCGCCTCGACGACAGCGATATCGGTGGGGATCTCGTAGCGGGCCAAACGAGTGCTCAGATAGCTGACCAGCTCATCGAGCTCGGCGTGGCGACCCTCGCGCAGCTCGACCATGGCGACCGGGGTCTCGCCGAGCCGGTCGTCGGTCCTGGCGACGACCGCCGCGCCGCGGACCGCGGGATGTTCCTCCAGCGCGGCGCGCACATCATCGGGCATGATCTTGAATCCACCTCGGATGATGGCCTGATCGGCACGTCCGAGAATCCAGAGGAACCCATCGGCGTCGATGCGGGCGATATCGGTGGTCCGTACCCAGCTCGCGGTGGGACCGAGCTGGCCGGGCGCGACCTCGAGCCGGCCGGGCACATCCGGCCCGAGCGCGGTGCCGTCCTCGTCGACCACCCGCAGGCGGGCGCCGCCACTGGCCCGGCCGACGCTGCCGCGCTTGGTGGTCCAGAACTGCCGGTGGTCGGGAAGCGTCCAGCCGGCGACGCCGCCGCCGAATTCGGTGGCGGCATACGACGTCAGGACCGGAATGCCGAACTTGTCCTGGAAGGCGTCGGCATCGGCGGCCGACAGCGGCGCGGTGCCCGAGGTGACCACCCGCACGCCCGCCAGATCCGCGGGGCCGAGGTCGGAGTGCAGCACCATCCGCAGGGCGGCGGGGACCAGCGACACCGCGCCCGGCCGGTGCGCCCGCACCGCCGCCGCCCAGCGTTCGAGGTCGAAGCGCGGCAGGAAGACGAACGGCCTGGCAGCGACGACACACTGCAGAATGCGGAAGATACCGCCGATGTGCACCAGCGGGGCATTCACGATCGCGACGCCACCGCGCGGTGCGGTCGGTGTGGCGGCCTGCTCGAAGTCGGTGCCGATGACACTGCGCGCCAGCATGTCGTAGGTGATCTCGACACGCTTGGGCGGCCCGGTGGTCCCGCTGGTGAGCATGCGGACGGCGATCCCCGGCAACGGGGTGCCCGCGTCGTGCTCGCCGATCGGCTCGCTGGGGATCGGTGCGGTGTCGAGGTCGGCGATGGTCACGGTCGCGGCCCCCGGCCCGACGAGGCTGGCCAGGTCCGCCTCTCCGCCGATCACCAGTGGCAATTCGAGCGCGGCGATATCGGATCGGGTGCGGTCGTCGCCACGGGAGGGGTTGATCACCACGACGGTGCCGCCGCTGAGCAGCACGCCGAGGAACGCGGCCACGTGTTCGGGGCGGTTGCGCAACAGTATGCCGACCTGGCACGGCGTTGTGATCAGCGCGCTGACGCGTCGCGCGGTCTCGGCGAGTTCGCCCCAGCTGTGCCAGGTTCCGTCGAATTCGATGGCCCGTGAACTCGGCGCCAGGTCGAGGACTCCGGCGATGCGCCCGCTCAGTGGATGGTCGTGGGTGTCGGTCATCAACGAATCCTCGGTTCGGTCGAAATGCCGCGGCGTTGTGCATCCCCCGCGGCCGCGGCGAGTTCCGCCTTGGCGATCGGGTTGCCCAGGCGGGTGTAGATCAGGCCCTGATCGAGTGCGGCCCGGTAGGGCTTGTCCAGCGATTCCCAAATCGCCTTCACCGTGCCCTGGGTCGCCGTCGGCGGCTTGGCCGCGATGCCGGCGGCGATGGCGTGCGCGCGTTCCCAGAGCTGTTCGCGGGTCACGATTTCGGTCACCAGGCCGATGCGCAGCGCGGTCTCGGCGCAGACCCGTTCGTCGTTACCCATCAACGCGATACGCAGGGTCTCCCCGAGCCCGACCCGGCGCATGAGCCCGATCGGCTCCAGCGCGCAGACCAACCCCGCCGACACATGGGAGTCGAAGAAGGTGGCATCGTCGGAACAGATCACCACGTCGGACTCGTTGACGAAGTAGAACGCTCCCGCCGTGCACAGGCCGTTGACCGCGCACACCACCGGTTTCCACATCTTCTGCCACTTGGGGCTCAACAGCTCGCCGGGGTCCTCGTGGTGCCAGATCCCGTCGGGTTGGCCGTAGGCGGACTTGATGTCGAGTCCCGCGCTGAAGGCGCGAGTGCCCGTTGCGCGCAGGACGACCGCGTTGACCGAGTCGTCGAGCCTGATCCGGCGCCACGCGTCGCGCACCTCCTCGCACATGGTGCGGTCGAAGGCGTTGAGTCGTTCGGGGCGGTTCAGGGTGAGGGTGGCGACCCGGTCGTCGGCGTCGATGTCGAGCGTGATCGTGCTGTAGTCGGCGCTCATCGGCACTGCCATTCCGGGGCGCGCTTCTCGACGAACGCGCGCGGTCCCTCGAGCGCGTCCTCGGTGCGGGTGACCCGTTCGCGGAACGACTCGGCCAGCATCTCGGCCTCGTGCATCGGCACGTCCAGGCCCTTGACGATCGCCAGCCGGGTGCCGCGCACCGCCAGCGGCGCATTGGAATTGAGGATGTCGGCGATCTCGCGAGCCCGCTCGAGCAGGCGGTCGTGCTCGACGACCTCGGTGATCATGCCCAGTTCGTAGGCACGCTGGGCGCTCATCCGCTCGTGCTTGCCCATCATCGCCATCCGCAGGGCCACGGTGCGCGGGAGCACCCGCGCCAGACGGACCACCTCTCGGCCTGCGACGAGCCCGATGCTCACATGGGGATCGAAGAAGGTCGCTCGATCCGAGGCGATGATGATGTCGCCGGTGGTCACCCAGTCCAGGCCCGCGCCGCAACAGATTCCGTTGATCGCGACAACAATCGGTTTGGTCATGGTCCGGAAGGGCGGGGTCCCCTCCTGCGGAGCCTCCCACTGCTCGTAGGTCGACAGGTACGGCTTCTCGTTGAGGACCTTGCCGTCGCCGGGGATGGCCTTGACGTCGGCGCCGGTGCAGAAGGCACGACCGTTCGCGGTCACGATGAGCAGCCAGACCTTGTCGTCGTTCTCGGCCTCGTCGTAGGCGGCGCGCAATTCGGTGATCATGTGCGGGCTCAGCGCGTTGAGGGCCTCGGGCCGGTTCAGCGTGATGGTGGCCGTGTGCCCGTCTACCTCGTAGCCGATGGTGTCGAACGGCATGCATTCCTCCTAGGGGACAGGGCGTGGCCCATACTGTTAGATATACAGTAGACAATACCGTTATGGTTCTGCCAAGGTGACGTGAAGTACCGACGAGGAAAGAGTGGCGATGGCCGAGAACGGGACCACACCTTCGGGCGGCACGGGAGCCGACCGGCCCGCCGGGGGGAGTACGACCAGGGGCGTCCTCGACGGTGTGCGGGTGCTCGACTACGGCCGGTTCATCGCCGCCCCGTGGTGCACCGCGATCCTGGCCGACATGGGCGCCGATGTCGTTCGCGTCGAGAAGCGCGAGGGCGGCGAGGACCGCTGGGTGCAGGCGGTGACCGAGGGTGGCGAGGGCGGCACGTTCCTGCAGTGCAATCGCAACAAGCGGTCGCTGACCCTGGACTCGACCACGCCGGACGGCGCCGAGATCACCCGTCGCCTCGTGGCAGGCGCCGACATCGTCGTCGCCAACATGCCGTTGGCCGGAATGCGGGCCAGCGGACTCGACTACGACACCCTGCGCGCGGTCAAGGCCGACATCATCCTGGCCAGCGCCACGGCCTACGGTGAGGGCGGTCCCTACAGTGACCGGATCGGTTTCGACGGTGCGGGCCAGGTCATGTCGGGCGCCACCCACCGCCAGGGCCTGCCCGAGCAGCCGATCCGCACCACAGTCCCCTACACCGACTTCGGCACCGCGATGACACTGGCCATCGGGGTCATGATGGCCCTGTTCCACCATCGCGCCACCGGCGAGGGCCAGCACGTCGAGGGCGCGCTGCTGCCGACCGCGCTGATGATGAGCAACGCGTTCCTGATCGAGCGCGACCTGCTCGGCGTCGACAAACCGCGCATGGGCAATCGGGGGACCTCGGTCGCACCGTGCGACCTCTACGAGGTCACCGACGGCTGGGTGCTGCTCCAGGTGGCCGGGCAGCCGATGTTCCGGCGCTGGTGCCGGTTGATCGGCCGGGAGGATCTCATGGACGACCCGCGCTTCGCCGGTGACGACCTGCGCTGGCAGCACAGCGACTTCCTCAACGACCTCATGCAGGACTGGTGCCGGGGTCGCACCAAGGCCGAGGTGCTCGCGGCGCTCGAGCGGTTCAAACTGCCCGCGGCGCCGATGCACAGCACCCACGACGTGCTCGAGGACCCGCACGTCGAGAAGCTGGGCTACCTCGAGCGGATCGACTATCCGGGAGCGTCGAAGCCGGTGCCGATCGTCGGAACCCCGTTCCGGATGTCGCGCACACCGGGACGGATTCGCCGGCGCGCGCCGCTGCTCGGCGAGCACACCGGGCAGATCCTGGCCGATCTCGGCTACAGCCCCGACGAGGTGGCCGACCTGCGCGAGCGGCAGGTCGTCTGATGACCACGCCGACCACCGCGCGCTACGGACAGCGCGCGCCCATCCCCCTCGAACAAGGAAGAGACAGTCGATGACCAGTTCCAGTACCGCCGAGGGCCGCGTGCTCTACGAGGTCGATCCCGATCGCAGGATCGCCACCATCACGCTGAACAACCCGTCGCAGCGCAACTCCTACAACGCCGCCATGCGGGACGGGATCGCGCGCTACCTGGACGAGGTCGCCGACGACGACGACATCACCGTCGTGCTGCTGCGCGGCGCCGAGGGGGTGTTCAGCACCGGCGCCGACATGAACAACGCCTACGGCTGGTACGGGGAGCGCCCCGCGTCCAACGGCGATCGGCCCGCCAAGAGCCGACCGAGTCAGCGCCGCCGACTCACGGTGGACCGCAAGTCTTTCGGCTTCTACCACAATTTCATGGGCTTCCCGAAGGTCACCGTCGGCGAGATCAGCGGCTACGCGCTGGGCGGCGGATTCGAAATGGCCCTGATGACCGATATCTCGGTCATCGCGCGCGACGCGAAGATCGGCATGCCCGCGGCGCGGTTCCTCGGCCCGGCGCTGGGCAGTCTGCACATGTTCTTCCATCGGCTCGGCCCGGTGCTCGCGCGCCGGATGCTGCTCACCGGCGACATCATCGAGGCGGGCACGCTCGAGCACCTCGGTGTCTTCACCGAGACCTGCGATTCGGCGGCGGTCACCGCGCGGGCGCGCTACTGGGCCGAGAAGGCGGCGAAGATGCCGGCCGACGGTGTGGTGATCGCGAAGGAGGCGTTCCGGATGGTCGAGCAGAGTCAGGCCTATCAGGGCGAGGAGGTGGCGAGCTATCTGTTCCACGCCTACGGCACCAACCTGCAGTTCTCGCCGGGAGAATTCAATTTTGTGAAGACCAGGGCCGAGCACGGCACCAAGGAGGCGTTCCGGCTGCGCGACGCCCACTTCCACGTGCCCGAGCCGGAACTGGACTAGCGAGAACCTGACAATTGAGGCCCGGGTCCCTGCGGGGGCCCGGGCCTCAATTGTGTTGCGGTGTCGCGTTACATCACCAGGCCGCCGTCGACCGGCAGCACCTGGCCGGTGACGAACGACGCCGCGTCGGAGGCGAGGAAGACGAACGCGCCCGCCACCTCGGCAGGCTCGGCCCAGCGCCGCAGCGGAATGCGATTGAGCATCTGCTCGGCGAACTTCGGATCGGTGCGGATCGTGGCGGTCATCGGGGTGGCCGCGGCCGGGGCGAGCGCGTTGACGGTGATCTGCTTGCGGGCGAGTTCGCGGGCCAGCGATTTCGTCATGCCGACGATGCCGGATTTAGCCGCCGAGTAATTGACCTGGCCGAGCGTGCCGACCAGTCCCGCCGACGAGGTCACATTGATGACGCGGCCGGTGCCGTCGGTCGGCAGGTACGCCAGCGCTGCCTGCGTCACGCGGAACGCGCCGAGCAGGTGGATGTCGAGCATCCGCAGCACCGATTCCTCGGTGGTGGCACCGAACATCGCGGGTTCGGTGGCGCCGGCGTTGTTCACCACGATATGCAGTGTCCCGTCGGCCAACTCCGCGGCGGCACTCGCGGCCGCATCGGCGGCGGCCCGGTCGCGAACATCGAGCGCCGCGGCGGCGGCTCGGCCACCGTCGGCGACGATCTTCTCGGCGGTGACCGCCGCGGCGGCGCCGTCGATATCGGTGACAAGGACCGCCGCACCCTGGGCGGCCAGCGCCGCGGCGACGGCCGCGCCGATGCCGCCGGCCGCACCGGTGACCAGCGCCGAACGGCCGGTGAGATCGAAGATGTTACGGGTGGTCACAGGGCTCCTCGGAGTCGAAAAGGGCTGGCTCGGTGTGGGCGGTCGACCCGCCGCGCGTCAGCGGACATCGAAGGTCACCGGCAGCGAACTCGGCGAGCGGAACGGCTGGCCGAAGATGTGGGGGTCACCGTCGGGCAGCAGAGTGATATTGGTCAGTCGCGACAGCAGTGCCTCCATGGCGACGCGCGTCTCCAGGCGGGCCAGGTGCAACCCGAGGCAGGTGTGCGCGCCCGCGGTGAAGCTGATGTGCGGGATGTGCGGCCGGAAGATATCGAATTCCTCGGAACGCTCCCACCGGGTCTCGTCACGGTTCGCCGAGCCGAGGCAGACATCGACGACCGCCCCCGCGGGGATGGCCACGCCCTCCAATTCGGTGTCTTCGGTGACGTAGCGCTGCACCAGTGTCAATGGTGTCTCGAACCGCAGGCCCTCTTCGATCGCCTGCGGGAGCAGGCTGTGATCCTGTTGGATCGCGGCGAATTGCTCGGGGTGGTTGAGCAATTGGAACAGCAGGTTCCCCGACGAGCGGTAGGTCGTTTCCAGGCCCGCGGGCAACAGCAGCCGGAGGAAGGAGTAGATCGCGCGGTCGCTGAGCTTCTCGCCGTCGATATCGGCGGTGACCAGGTCGCTGATGATGTCATCACTCGGAGTGGCTCGCCGCTGCTCGATATGACCGAGGAAGTACTCCTTCAGTTCCTTGGAAGCTTGCAGCGCCCTCGGCACGTTGCCCGCGTAGCTGATGATCGCCACGGCGGCGTCCCGGAAGAAGGGCAGGTCCTCGGCCGGTAGCCCGAGCAGGCGGGCGATAACCCGGGTGGGGAACTCGAAGGTGAAGTCGCGGACCAGGTCCGCGCGTCCCTCGTCGATGAATTCGTCGATGAGTTCGTCACAGATCGGGCGGACCACCTCGGGTTCCCACACGGCCAGCGACTGCGGTTTGAAGGCCGCCGACACCAAGTTGCGGTGGGCGCGGTGCGGTGCCCCGTTCATCGCCAGGATGGTGGGGCCCATGAACACGCCGATCGTCGCGTCGTAGAGCTGGGTGCTGAACACCGTGTTGTTGCGCAAGACCTTGTTCACCGCGGACCACGACATCACGGCGTAGGTATCGGTGGGGCGCAGTTCCTTCGGGGTTCTGGAGTAGTCCATCACCGTCCCGTGGAATACGCCGCCCGCGCGCCGCCGCGCGGCGAAGAAGGGGTAGGGATCGTGGGGATCGGGAACGTCCCCCATCGTCTCTGCTCGGTCCTCAACTGGGCTGTTCACAGCTCACCTCTGGCTTCGTCACACCGTACGAGTATTGGGAGTAATACTTACTGTAAGACATACAGTATCTGACCGGCATCCGGGTCGGCAATGCGACTGCCGAGGTGAGGGCCTCGAACGCGGGGCGGCGGGCGGCGAGGGTACCGCACCGATCGGGCGCTCCGTAGCGGTTACAGAAAGCTTGACAGTAAGGGTAACTATAAATCAGTCTTGTGGGCGAGACAACGCCGTCGACGCGGGTGCGTGCGAGGTGGTGGTTGCTGGGTTGCCAGCTCGGAACGGGAAAAGGTGCTGATAGTGATGCCGATCGTTGATGAGGCCGCGAACGTACTGGCGGATCCCTCCGCCTACGCCGACGAGCCGCGTTTGCACGCCGCGTTGGCCGCGCTGCGGGCGGACAAGCCGGTCTCGCGGGTGGAAGTGGCGGGGTACAAACCGTTTTGGGCGATCACCAAGCACGCCGACGTGATGGCGGTCGAGCGGGCGAACAGTCAGTTCACGAACTGGCCGCGCCCGGTGTTGATGACGGCGGAGTCCGACGAGATGCAAGCCGCGATCGGGATCCGGACGCTGATCCATATGGATGATCCGCAGCATCGGGTGGTGCGGGCGATCGCGGCGGACTGGTTCGGTCCGAAGGCGATGAAGGCGATGGGTGAGCGGATCGAGGAGCTCGCGAAACGCTACGTGGATCGAATGCGGGACACGGGGGGTGAGTGTGATTTCGTGTCCGAGATCGCGGTGAATTTCCCGCTGTACGTGATCATGTCGTTGCTCGGGGTGCCGGAGTCCGATTTTCCGTTGATGCTGAAGTTGACTCAGGAGTTGATGGGCTCCGATGACGATGAGTTGAAGCGGTCGACGCCGCCGGACGAGGCGATGAACGCGTTGGTGGAGATGTTCACCTTCTTCACCGCGTTGACCAACTCTCGACGAGAGCATCCGACCGATGATCTGGCGTCGGCGATCGCGAACGCGAAGGTCGACGGTGAGTTGTTGTCGGATGTGGATGTGGTGTCGTATTACGCGATTATCGCGACGGCGGGTCATGACACGACGAGTAGCAGTATCTCGGGTGGTATGCGTGCGTTGATCGAGCATCCTGAGCAGTTGGATCGGTTGCGGCAACATCCGGAGTTGATGGCGGGTGCGGTGGAGGAGATCATTCGGTGGGTGACACCGGTGAAGGCGTTCATGCGCACGGCTGCTGAGGATTCGGTGGTGAACGGGGTGTCGATTCCGGCGGGGGATTCGTTGTTGTTGTCGTACGCGTCGGCGAATCGGGATGAGGATGTTTTCGATGATCCGTTCCGGTTCGATATCGAGCGTGAGCCGAACAAGCATGTGGCGTTCGGTTATGGTGTTCATTTTTGTTTGGGTGCGGGGTTGGCGCGGATGGAGATCAGTAAGTTCTTCGGGGAATTGTTGCCGCGTTTGCGGTCGATCGAGTTGGCGGGGGAGCCGGAGTTGACGGCGACGACGTTCGTGGGTGGGTTGAAGCATTTGCCGATCCGTTTCACCATCGACTGACCTGAGAATCCCGCCCCTCCCGAATTCCCGCGCTGTCCGCGCGACCGATCACAGAAGACAGGCCACGACATGACAACTGCCAACACCTGGGACGAGACCCTCGACGATCTCGGCCGTCGCCGCGCGCGCGTGCTGGAGATGGGCGGTCCGGACCGGGTCGCCAAACACCGGGGGAAGGGCAAGCTGGACGCCAGGGCGCGCATCGAACGGCTGCTCGATCCCGGCACGTTCCAGGAGTTCGGCACACTCGTCGGCGGCGACATCGCCGCCGCCGACGCGATTGTGACCGGGTCCGGGCTGATCAACGGTGTCCCCGTCATGGTCGGTGCCGAGGACTTCACCACCCTGGCCGGCTCGATCGCTCCCGGCAGCAATTCCAAGCGCTACCGGCTGGCCGAACTGGCGGTGCGCGACAAGGTGCCGCTGGTGATGCTCTTGGAAGGAGCGGGGTTCCGCCCGACCGGCGATCACTACGGTCGCACCCCCACCGATCTGCTGGCCCAGGCGCAGTGCTCGGGCAAGGTGCCGATGGTCACCGCCGTGCTCGGGCCATCGGCGGGCCACGGCGCGCTGGTCGCCCCGGTCGCCGACTTCTCCATCATGAGCAGGCAGGGCTGCATCTTCACCGCGGGACCGCCGGTCGTGAAAGTCTCGACCGGCGAGGACATCTCGAAAGAAGACCTGGGTGGGCCCGACGTCGCGCTGCCCAGCGGTGTCGTCCACAACGTCGCCGAGACCGACGAGGACGTCCTCGACGAGATCCGCCGCTACCTGTCCTATTTCCCGCCGAGCGCGTGGTCTTATCCGCCGGTGTACCTCGCCGACGAGACCACGGGTCCGCGCCCGACGCCGGAGTTGCTCGACATCGTCTCCCGGGACAACGTGCAGAGCTACGACATGCGGGCCGTGCTCGATGTCGTGTTCGACGGCACCGACTGGTTCGAGGTACAGCCCGAACGCGGCACGCCGATCATCTGCGCGCTGGCGCATCTGGGTGGGCACCCGGTCGCGGTGGTGGCCAATCAGCCGCAGGTCCTCGCGGGTTCGATCGATACCGAGGCCGCGGACAAGGCGGCCCACTTCATCATGGTCGCCGATTCCTTCCACCTGCCGATCATCTTCCTCGCCGACAACCCAGGGATGCTGCCCGGCAGCGAGTCCGAGCGGGAGGGCGTATTGCGCAGCGGCGCGCGGATGTTCGTCGCGCAGACCGCGGCGACCACGCTGAAACTGCATGTGACACTGCGCAAGGCCTACGGATTCGGTTCGATGGTGATGTCGCTGATCGGATTCGACGGTCAGGCGGGCACCTTCGCCTACCCGGGCGCCACGATGGGCGCGATGGGCGCTGCCGCGTTGAGCAACGCCTCCAACGCCGAAGCGGATCTGGCCGCCGAACTGCGCGAGATGGAGCTGAAGGCGTCCTACCATTCAGCCGAACACATGGGATTCGACGAACTGATCCGGCCCGAGGAAACCCGCGACGTTCTGCTGCGCTCGCTGCAGCGCGGCCTCTACGGGCGGCAGACTCCCGCCCAGCCCGTGCAGCGCACCGTCATCATTCCCTGAACCGCCGACAGCTTGGGGGGCCGAACGACATCGTTCGGCCCCCCTTGCTTCGTGCGTGCTACCGATCGGCGTCGGTGAAGCGAATGATGCCGCGCAGACCGGGGGTGCGGTGGATTTCCTCGTAGCCCTCGTTGATCTGGTCGAGCCGGTACTCCTTGGTGAGCGTGCCGTCCAGATCGAGGTCGCCGAGTTTGTAGAGGGCCAGCACCTCGAGGATGTCCTCGTGCGGATTCCCGCCGCCGAACAGGCTGCCCTGCAGGTTCTTCTGCAACAACGTCCGCATCGACAGCGTGAGCGGCACCTGGGCGGCCACTGCGGAGCCCATGGCGGTGAGCACGCAGGTGCCCGCTCGGGCAGTGAGGTCCATCCACGCCTCGAGGTCGTCGCCGTCTCGTCGCCCCATCGACGCGATCACCTTGTGGCACATCCGTCCGCCCGTCGCGGCGGTGATGCCGGCGGCGGCGGTCGCGAGATCGGGATAGACATCGGTGGCACCGAGTTTCTCGGCTTGCGTGCGCTTCCACTCGACCGGGTCGACGACGAAGATCCGCGACGCCCCGGACAGCACCGCGCCCTGCAGCGTGGACGCGCCGACGCCGCCGAGCCCGATGATCGCGACATCCTCACCCGGCTGGATCCGTGCGGTGTGGACAGCCGAGCCGTAGCCGGTGGTGATGTCGCAACCGACGAGGCAGGCGATCTCGAACGGGATCGACGGGTCGATCTTGACCACCGAGGCCCGATGGACCACGGCGTACGGCGCGAACGCGCCGACCAGTGCCATCGGGTGCACTCCGCGCCCCCGCGCGGTAGCCCGGAAGGTTCCGTCGGAGACGGCCGCGCCACCGAGCAGGCCTGCGCCCAGATCGCACAGATTGCACAGTCCCGCACGGCACGGCCCGCAGGTGCCGCAGGACGGAACGAACGACATCACCACATGGTCGCCCACGGTGAGGTCGTGCACGTCCGCCCCGACTTCGACCACTACCCCCGCGCCCTCGTGACCGCCGAGGACCGGGAAGCCGGCCATGGCGATGTCGCCGGTGACGAGATGGCGGTCGGCATCGCACAGCCCGGCCGTCTCCATCCTGACCGTGACCTCACCCGCACGCGGCTCGCCGATCTCGATGTCTTCGATCGACCATGGCTGATTGCGGTCCCAGATCAACGCGCCTCTGGTCTTCATCGGTACCTCTTCAATAGTGTCGGACGGTGGGAAGAGTCGGCTGCGGCGTCAACGGCCGCGGAACTCGGGATCACGGCGCTGTCGGAAGGCGGTCAGGCCCTCTTTGAAATCGGCGGTACGGCAGGCGAGTTCGAGGGCGTAGAGCTCGTTGTCCATGGCCTCGGTCAACCCGGTGACCAGATTGCGATGGATGGACTGTTTGGCCAGGCCCAAGGCGATGGTCGGCGCGGCGGCCAACCGGGCGAGCAGCTCCTCGGTTGCCCGGTCGAGGTCATCGGGCGCCGCGACCGCGTGGATCAGGCCCCAGTCGGCGGCCTCGCTCGCCCCGACCTTCTCGCCGAGCAGCAGCATTCGCTTGGCCCTGGCCAGCCCGATCAGGCGGGGGAGCAGCCAGGTGGAGCCGGAGTCGGGGCTGAATCCGCGCGGCAGGAACGGCTCCCAGAAGACAGCGTCGGTGTCGGCGAGGGTGAAATCGGCGGCGATCGCGAGATTGCACCCGAGCCCGGCCGCCCAGCCTCGGACGGTGCACACCACCGGTAGATGCACCGTCTGGAGCAGCTCGATGACCCGGTGGGCGGTGTGGGGGATGCGTCGCACCAGATCTCCGGTCGGCGGGCGCTCGCCCGCGCTGTTGGTCGCCACCCAGTCGACACCGGAGCAGAAGTCCGCTCCGGCGCCGGTGATGTGTACGACGCGCAGCTCGGCGTCGGTCGCGGCGGCGGTGAGCGTGGCGACCAGGGTGTCGATCATGCTGGGGGAGAGTGCGTTGCGTCGGTTCGCCCGGTCGATGGTGAGGCGCAGAATCGGTCCGTCGTGCTCGACGCCCACCGTCCCCGCGTTGTTGTCGGGCGCGTTGTCGGTGGTCACTGTCGTCCCCGATTCTTCCTGGTCGATCGGTATCGGTGAGTCATACCGTTACATATACAGTAAAGACTACCGTTTGAATTTGCGACAGGTGGCGGATCGATTGCGCTCGCCGCTGGGCCGGTCTTCGACGGTTCAGGAGCGATCCTCGGACGAAACCTTGCGTCAGGCTCTACTGTTACGTATACAGTAGTCATATCTATTCGGCTTGCGGCAAGCTTTCCCGTCAGGCGGCGCGCGACACCCGCCGCTTCGTTCCGCTAGGACATCGAGGACCGAACCATGCACACAGAACAATCGAACTTCCGCGCAGGTAGCGGAGCGCTCTGTTGACCGAATGGACGATCGGCGCTGTATTCGACGAGGTCGCGGCGGCAGTGCCGGATCGGACATTGACAGTGTGCGGCGAGCGTCGCCGCACCTTCGGCGACACCGCGCTGCGCACCAGGAAGTTCGCGAACTTCCTGGTCGAGCGGGGATTCGGTGTGCACACCCCGCGCGCGGAACTGGATCGATGGGAATGCGGGCAGGATCGGATCGCGCTGCTCATGCGCAACGATCAGTACCTGGACGTGATGATCGCCGGTATGAAGGCACGGGTCGTACCGGTCAACATCAACCACCACTACACCGCCCACGAGATCCGGGATCTGCTCGCCTACATCAAGCCGCGCGGCATCGTCTACCACCGGTCCTTCGGTTCGGTCGTCGAGCAATCCGCGCCCGAGGGCGTCGAACTGCTGGTCTCGGTGGACGACGGCAGTGACGTCCCCGAGCTGGCGGGTGCGATCGGCTACGAGGACGCGGTGGCGCTCGGCGCCGACGAACCGGTGATCGAGACCTCGCCCGACGACCTGGTGATGCTGTGCACCGGCGGCACGACGGGCAGGCCGAAGGGTGTGCTCTGGCGCCAGGGCGATATGTACGTCTCCTCGATGAACGGCGCCGACCACGAGTCGGGCGAGCCGCTGCGCCAGCTCGCGCTGATGACCGGTCACGTCTGGTTCGCGGTCTCGCCGCTGTCGCACGCGGCCGGGATCTGGACCTCGTTCGCCGGCCTGCTCGCCGGGCAGACGATCGTGCTCTACGACGACCAGCGCAAGTTCGACGCGCACCGTGCGCTGCGCGTGGCCGAACAGGAAAAGGCCGCGCTCATGACGATCGTCGGCGACGCCTACGCCGGACCGTTGGTGCGCGCGATGCGCGAGCAGACCTACGATCTGTCCGCGCTGATGGCGATCGGCACCGGCGGCGCGGCGACCAATCCGGTGCACCGGCGCGACCTGCTCGAGCTACTTCCGCACGCGTTCGTCGTCGAGGGTTACGGGTCGTCGGAAACCGGCGGCATGGGCTTCGGTCGCAGCACCAAGGGCAACGAAGTCGACAGCTTCGCGCCGATGCCGGGCGGAACGGCTGTCAGCGACGACCGCACCCGGTTCCTGACGCCGGGCGAGGGTGAGGTCGGCTGGGCGGCGCGGTCCGGGCGTGTCCCACTGGGATACCTCGACGACCGCGATGCCACCGAGCGCACCTTCCCCGTCATCGGCGACATCCGGATGGCGATCCCCGGTGACCGGGCGACCGTCGACGCCGACGGCTCGTTGCGGTTGCTCGGGCGTGACGCCCTCGTGGTGAACACCGGGGGCGAGAAGGTATTCGTCGAAGAGGTCGAGGAGGTGCTGCGCTCGAACCCCCGGATCGGTGACGCGCTCGTGGTCGGCAGACCGAGTGCGAGATGGGGCAACGAGGTGGTCGCGCTGGTCTGCGTCGATCCCGGCGACCGTGTCTATGCCGCGAATCGGGTCGGTCCGGCGGCGTTGCGGCAATTGTGCCGATCTCGGCTGGCCGGTTTCAAGGTGCCCAAAGCCGTGATCTATGTCGACGAGATCCGTCGGCTCGGAAACGGCAAACCGGACTATCGCTGGGCCATGCAGCGCGCCGCCGCGGAAGCCGAGGGAAACGGGGAATGACGATGCGCAAGGTCAACGACTGTCTGGTCAATGTCCACTTCGGCGAGCTCGAGCAACCCACCTGGATGCTCAAGGTCCGCGACGACTATTTCAAGGGCGCGGCGTCGATGTACGCCCAGGTCGAACTCGGTGCCTTGCTCGACGAGATGGACGAACAAGGCGTCGAGAAGGCCGTTCTGATGTATTCGATGGTGAAACCGTCCAAGACCGCGCTCGCGTTCGTCGAGGCACGCCCGGATCGGTTCTCGCTGGCGGTCAACGGCGTCGATCTCCTGCGCCCGGTCGCCTCGCTGCGTGAACTCACCGCGTTGGTGCGCGACCTGCCCGTCACCTACACCACCACCGGGGCGAGTTTCTGGGGCGACGGCCGGTATCCGCCGACCGACGCGGTGTACTACCCGCTCTACTACAAATGCGCCGAGATCGGTCTTCCGTTGTGCATGAACACCGGGATTCCTGGCCCGCCGATCCCGGGTGAGGTCCAGAATCCGATCTATCTGGACCGGGTGTGCTACCAGTTCCCCGAACTGAAACTGTGCATGATCCACGGCGCCGATCCGTGGTGGGACACCGCGATCCGGCTGCTCATCAAGTACGAGAACCTGCGCTTGATGACCTCGGCCTGGTCGCCGAAACGGTTGCCGGACAGCTTGATCCACTTCATGCGTACCCGGGGGAAGAACAAGGTCATCTTCGGTTCGGACTGGCCGGTGCTCGCTATGCGCAGGCTGGTGCCCGAGGCCGAGGCCTTGGATCTGCCCGCGGACGTGCTCGACAACTACCTCTACAACAACGCGCAGGAGTTCTTCTTCGGCGACCGATCCGTCGGCGACTGACGCGCCGCAATCAGGAGAAATACGATGTTGGACCGATATGAACTGCGTCGACAGGACTACAGCCTGTCGGCGGATCAAACCGAACTCCAGGCCGTCTACGCGAAGTTCTTCCGTTCGCGGTGTTCCCTCGAGACCGTCCGCGCGGCGGAGGAGACCGGATTCGACAAGGATCTGTGGGAGCAGCTGTGCGCGACCGGCGCGACCTCGATGGCGTTGCCGGAAGCGGTCGGCGGTGACGGCGCGACCCTGGTCGAATTGTCTTTGGTCGCTGAGGAATTGGGACGGGTGATCGCTCCGCTGCCGTGGATCGATCACATCTGCGCGGCACGGTTGCTGGGCCGACTCGGCGCGCTGACCGCGGGCGAGAGTGACAGCACCGAGGTGGTCGAGGGCACACGGTTGCTCGCCCTCGATACCCGCGTCGACCCCGCGACCGGCGTGCGGCTCATCGCCGCGGGCTCGGTCGCCGACGACATCATCGTCCGTGACGGCGACGACATCGTGCGGGTGAGTTTCGATACCCGCCCCGCGAAGGTCGACAACATCGGCCGGCTGCCGATGGCCTGGGTGGACCCGGCCGCCGCCGACCGCCGGACCGTGCTGGCCAGTGGCGCGCAGGCGCTCACCGAGTACCACCGGGCGCTCGACGAATGGCGCGTGCTCACCGCCGCGGCCCTGGTGGGGCTGATCGACGAAACCCTCCGGATCGCCGCGGAATTCGCCACCACCCGCTACACGATGGGTGTCCCGATCTCGACCCTGCAGGGCATCTCCCATCCACTGGCCAATATCGCGATCACGGTCAATGCCGCGCGCAACCTGACCCGGCGCGCCGCGTGGTTCCTCGAACACGAGCCCGACACGCAACCCGGTCTGTCGGCCGCGGCGTTCGTCTTCATCGCCGAGGAGGCGCCGCGGGCGGCGACGATGGCCGTCCAGGTGCAGGGCGGACTCGGGGTCGCGACGGAAGCGGCCGCGTCGGCCTATCTGGTGCGGGCCCGAGGCTGGCCGCTGGCCGCCGGTGACCTCGGCGCCAGCGCAGTGCAGGTCGCTGAACTCTTCGCCGCAGCGTCGGCCTAGGACGGAGTAGAACATGGATTTCTCACGAGTCGAACTCTCTGCCGATGACCAGGAATTCCTGGACGGCGCACGAGCCTTTCTCACCACCCACGTCACCGACGAGGTGCGTCGCCGCGATCGCGAGACCGGTGACAACTTCGACGCAGGCGTGCACGAGGCGCTCGGCGCGGCCGGGTGGCTGAAGGCGGAGCTCGCCGACGAAGCGGACGGCGGGCTCAATCGCCTGCGGCGCCGGATGTGGGACCTGGAGAAGCGGCGGGTCCACATTCCCTGGGTCACCTGGGGTACGACCGCGATCGTCTCCAAGTCCGTGCGCAAACATGGTTCGGCCGAATTGCAGGAAGAGGTACTGCCCGGCCTCGAGCGCGGTGAGATCCGGTTGTGCCTGGGATACACCGAGCCCGACGGCGGGTCCGACGTCGCGATGTGCAAGACGCGGGCGGTGCGTGACGGCGACCAGTGGGTGATCAACGGCTCGAAGATGTTCACCACCGGCGCGCACAACTGCCAGTACGTCTTCCTGATCACCAATACCGACCCCGAGGCGTCGAAACACAAGAGCCTCACCATGTTCCTGGTGCCGCTGAACAGCCCTGGCATCGAGATCCAGGGCATCCGCACCGTCGACGGTGATCGGACCAACATCGTCTACTACAGCGATGTCCGGGTCGACGACAAGTACCGTCTCGGTGAGGTGAACGGCGGGTGGGCCGTGCTGATGGGCCCCCTCAACGAGGAACACGGTGTGGTCGGCGCCGATGACGACGGCCTGCAGGATGTCTCGATCCTCATCCACCAGGGCACGATGATGGCGACCTCGGTCGAAAAGGTGGTCGCCATCGCGGCCCGTCCCGGCCCCGACGGGCGTCGTCTGCTCGACGACCGGTCGGTCGGCTATCGCCTGGGCCGCAGTATCGCGCGGATGGAAGCCGCGCTCGCCGCGCCGCACATGTTCGGCCGCGTCGCCATCGCGCAGGCCATGCGCGACATCTCGCCCGAGCTGATGGACATCCTCGGCCCCGCCGCCGCGCTGCCGATCGAGACCGAGGGCGCCGCCGACAACGGCGGGATGGAATACATCTACCGCTGGGCGCCGCTGTGCGGCATCTACGGCGGCACCCTCGAGGTGTTCCGCAACATGATCGCCCAGCACATTCTCGGGCTCGGACGGGCCAACTACTCGCTGCCGGCCAAACCCAAGGCGCAGGCGAGCTGATCGCGCTCGGAAGGAGCACCCATGGCCGAGACCACGCAACGGCCGCCGCCGCCGATCACGCCGGAGACCGCTTTCTACTGGGCCTCCGGCGCTGACGGTCGCTTGCGGATCACCCAGTGCCGCTCCTGCGCGGCGCTGATCCATCCGCCGCAACCGGTGTGCCGGTACTGCCGTGCCGATCAGCTCGAGATCAGCGTGGTCTCGGGATTCGCCACGCTGATCGGTTTCACGGTCAACGAGCGATTCGCGGTGCCCGGGCTGCCCGCGCCCTATGTCGTCGCGCAGGTCGCGCTCGAGGAGGACTCGCGAGTCCGGTTGACCACCAATGTGATCGACTGCGATCCCGCCGATCTCGTGCTCGGCCAACGGATGGCGGTGGTGTTCCAGCAGGCGGGTTCGGCCTGGCTACCGCTGTTCCGCCCGGCGGATCCGGCATCGCCGCCCGCGGCGATGCCGGTGGACCCGATCGACCCGGCCGCCGTGCGCGAGCATGTGCGGCCGATGGCCTCGCGCGAGAAGTTCGAGGACAAGGTCGCCTTTACCGGGATCGGCCGGTCCGAGATCGGGCGGCGGCTCATGGCCGACCCGCTGTCGCTGACCCTGGCGGCATGCCGGGCGGCGGTCGCCGATGCCGGACTCGACCTCGACGACATCGACGGTCTGTCGACCTATCCGGGGTCGGGAAACTTTGGGCCCTTCTCCGAAGGCGGCGTCACGGCGGTGGAATCGGCCCTGGGCATCCGCCCGACCTGGTACAACGGCAGCGCGGAGACCTTCGGCCCCGGCGGCTCGGTGATCGCGGCGATGCTCGCGGTGGCCAGTGGTCTGGCTCGTCATGTGCTGTGCTTTCGCACGGTGTGGGAATCCACCTACGCCGAACACGTTCGCGCCGGGACGATCACGCCGTCCGGCGGGATCACCGACCCGTGGCTCACTCCGTTCGGCGCGATCTCGGCGGCGCACCTGCTCGCCCAGACCGCGCAACGGCATTTCCACCGCTACGGCACCGATCGGGAGACACTGGGCTGGATCGCGCTCAATCAGCGAGCCAACGCGGCCCTCGACCCCTCCGCGATCTACCGGGACCCACTGACCATGGACGAGTATCTGTCCGCCCGCACCATCACCACACCGTTCGGTCTCTACGACTGCGACGTGCCGTGTGACGGTGCGGTGGCCGTGATCGTCTCGGCCAGGGAAACCGTCGCCGATCTGGCCCGACCACCGGTCTTCGTCGAGGCGGTCGGCACCCAGATCATCGAACGGCTCGAATGGGATCAGAGCACGCTCACCCACGAACCGCAGGTGCTCGGCCAGGCGGCGCATCTGTGGTCGCGCACCACCCTGGGTCCCGACGACGTGGATGTCGCCGAGCTCTACGACGGATTCACCTTCAACTGTCTGTCCTGGATCGAGGCGCTGGGCTTCTGCGGTATCGGCGAGGCCAAGGACTTCCTCCAGGGCGGCAAGAACATCGCGCGCGACGGAGTGCTGCCGCTGAACACCCACGGTGGGCAGCTCTCGCACGGGCGCACCCACGGCATGGGTTTGATCCACGAGGCGATCACGCAGTTGCGTGGCGGGGCTGGGCAGCGACAGATTCCAGCGGCCCGGGTCGCGGTCGTCAGCAGCGGTGGACTGACTCCCAGCGGTGTGATGCTGCTGCGGGCGGACTCGTGAGCGCCGAGGGCACCGGCCTGCTGCCGGAGCACAGCGCCGTCGACACCGTCGTCACCAGGGAAGTCGAGGTCGCGGGAATCCGGATGTCGGCACTGTGCGCCGAGGTCGCCGAACCTCGCGCCGTGCTGGTCGCCGTGCACGGCGGCGCGACGACGGCGCGCTATTTCGATCTACCGGACCGGCCGTCGCTGTCGCTGCTACGGGTCGGCGCCCGACTGGGTTTCACCGTTCTCGCGCTCGACAGACCGGGATACGGCGCTTCGGAACCCTGGGGTGAGTTGTTCGACGAGCCGCAGCGCCGCGTCGACGCGACCTATGCCGCGATCGACGCGCTGCTGGGAACGAGCGAACGCGGCGCCGGGGTTTTCCTCGCCGGACATTCGGCGGGCTGTGACCTGGCCGCGCGGATGGCCGCCGACGATCGGGGCGCCGAACTGCTCGGCCTCGAACTGGCGGGCACCGGTGTCGACAAGCGTCCCGAGGCCATCCGGGTGATCGAAAAGATCCGAAAGACGGGCAGGGCGGGCGGAATTCGTGAACTGCTGTGGTTCCCCCAGGACAGCTACCCGCCGGAGGTCCTCGGTGGTCGTTCGCTGACCTCGGGCACGCCGGGCTACGAGGTCGCTGTCGTGCACGACTGGCCGACGGACTTCCCCACGCTCGCCGCCCGGATGCGTGTCCCGGTCCGGGTGACCGACGCCGAGTACGAGCAGGTGTGGCGAACCGACCCGGCTGCCCGCGCCGGGATCGCCGAATTATTCACCACCACATCACGTTTCGTGAACAACGTGCAATTCGGGTGTGGGCACAACCTGAGCGTCGGCTACGGCGCCGCGGCCTATCACCTGGGCCTGTTGTCGTTCGTGGAGGAATGCGCGCTGCGATCGACCCCCGCCCGCCACCGATCAGAAGTCGAGGAACCATAGATGCAACGAATGATCGCTCCGGAAATCTCCAACTGGCCCGCCGAGGAGTTCCACCTCGTCGGCGGATCGTGCACCGACTGCGGTGCGGCGGTGTTCCCGATCCAGGACCTGTGCCCGCGGTGCAGCCGCCCGTCGATCGAACAGATCACCCTGCCGCGCAGCGGAACCCTGGTGGCCTGGACCACCCAGGGATTCCTGCCGGGCGCGCCCTATCTCGGGGACGAGACGGCCCGGACCTTCGTGCCCTTCGGCGTCGGGCTGGTGCAGCTCGGTGACGTGATCCGGGTCGAGGCCAGACTCACCGAGAACGACCCGGACAAGCTCGAATTCGGGATGGGCGTCGTGCTCACGACCGTCCCGCTCGGCACCGACCCCGAAGGCGCCGAGGTTCTCACCTTCGCCTTCCAACCCGCCTGAGGGACAGGAGTTCTGACATGACCAACGAGGTAGCGATCATCGGCGTGGGGATGCACCCCTTCGGCCGATTCGAGGGCAAGACCGCCATGCAGATGGGCACCGACGCGATCCGGGCCGCGCTCACCGACGCCGGGCTGGAATGGCGCGATGTGCAATTCGCGGTCGGCGGCAGTTGGGAGGTCGCCAATCCCGACGCGATCGTGGGCATGATGGGACTGACCGGTATTCCGTTCACGAATGTCTTCAACGCCTGCGCCACCTCCGCCAGCGCCACCGAGGCGTGCGCCGACGCGATCCGGCTCGGTAAGTACGACATCGGCATTGCGATCGGCATGGACAAGCATCCGCGCGGCGCATTCACCGTCGACCCCACCCTGGTCGGCATGCCCAAGTGGTACGGCGAGAACGGTCAATACCTGACCACGAAGTTCTTCGGGATGAAGGCCAATCGCTACCTCCACGACCACGGTATCTCGCAGGAGACCCTGGCCAAGGTGGCCGCCAAGAACTACCGCAACGGCGGCTTGAACCCGAATGCCTTCCGGCGCAAGCCGATCAGCGAGCAGGAAATTCTCGACTCGCCGATGTTCAACTACCCCCTGACCCACTACATGTTCTGCGCGCCCGATGAGGGCGCGGCCGCGGTGATCATGTGCCGGGCCGACATCGCGCACCGGTATACGAACAAGCCGGTCTTCGTGCGAGCTGTCGAGGTACGGACCCGGACCTACGGCGCCTACGAGGTCAATACGACCTACGCCCCGGTGCAGGAGGATGTCTCGCCCTCGGTCTATGCCGCGCGCAGCGCGTTCGAGTCGGCGGGGGTCTCGCCCGGCGACATCGATGTGGTCCAGTTGCAGGACACCGACGCCGGCGCCGAGATCATCCATATGGCCGAAGCGGGCTTCTGTGCCGACGGCGAGCAGGAACGGCTGATCGCCGAGGGGGCGACCGAGATCTCCGGATCTCTGCCGGTGAACACCGACGGCGGACTCATCGCCAACGGCGAACCGATCGGTGCCTCCGGCATGCGCCAGTTGCACGAGCTCGTCCTGCAACTGCGCGGCACCGCGGGCGATCGGCAGGTCGGCGGTACACCCACAGCCGGGTTCGCCCTGCTCTACGGCGCTCCCGGCACCGCGGGCGCCACCATCGTCACCACATGAACGCGCCGGGCTCGGCCGACCGAGACCGAAATCCTGGAAAGTTGCCCAGCACTGGAGGTTTGCTGTGAAGGTCCCGTTCACCTGGAAGGTCACCGGCTGGTTCATGGTCGGCTGGTCGGCCGAGTTCCCGATCGGGCAGACACGCCCGTTGAAGTACTTCGGCGAGGACCTGGTCGGCTACCGCGACGAGGCGGGCGAGGTACACATCCTGACCGGCCACTGCAAGCATCTCGGCGCCCATCTCGGCCACGGCGGCAAGGTCGTCGGCGACTGTGTCGAATGCCCGTTCCATGGCTGGCGGTGGGGGCCGGACGGCCGGAACAAGAACATCCCCGGCGAGGACCGCGTCAACCGTGGTCTGCGTCTGCAGGTGTATCCGGTCAACGAGCAGAACGGGTGTGTGTTCATGTGGCACCACCCGGAGGGAAAGCCGCCGCAGTGGGAGATGCCCGACATCCTCACGATGTTCCCCGACCTCGGTTCCGATCCGGACGCCTACTACCGCCCGTACCCGGAGTTCTCGAGCAAGACCGAACGTGAGCCCGTGCACCCACAGGTGGTGCTCGAGAACGGTCCGGACAGTTTGCATTTCGAGTATGTACACGGCGCGACGGTCACCCCGCAGATGCTGGACTACAGCGCGGTCGACCACACGTGGAACTTCCTGACCGGATGGCCGGACGCCCGCAGCGACGACCCGAACAAGATGGCGTTGAAGATCCACGCCCAGATGTTCGGTCTCGGCGGTTCGATCAGCGCGTTCGAGGGGTCGTCGAAGCACCGGCTGATCTTCGCGACGACTCCGGTCGACGACGAGTGCTCGGATCTGTTCTATTCGATCTGGTGGCCGAAGAACCCGGGTGACGACGGCGATGTGCCGCCGCCGGAAGTCCGTGCGCGGGTGGAGAAGCAATTCCTGGTGACGGTCTGGGAGGACCTCGACATCTGGCGCTACCAGAAGTACGTGGAGAAGCCCCCGCTCTCGCCCAAGGACGCCAAACCGTATCTGTCGCTGCGCCAGTGGGCTGCCCAGTTCTACGACGTGCCACCGGCCGACGCCGCGACAGTATCGTCCGCGCGGTGAGCGGATGAGCGCGCGGTCACTGGCCGATCTGGTGGCCCCGGCCCATACGGCCGTGATCACCCAGGAATGCCAAGGCGCGGTGGTCGGCCCCGCCGCCGGGTTGCCCGCGCTCGCGCGTGAGGCCCGGCGGGCCGCGCTGCCCAACATCACGACCCTGCTCCCGGCGGCCCGCGTCGCCGGGGTACGGGTCGTGCACTGTCTGGTGTGGCGGCGCGCGGACGGGCTCGGCTCCAATCACAACGCGAAGTTGTTCGCCCTCGGGCGCCGCGGCGTCGCGGTGACCCCGGGCAGCGAGGGTGCGACCCTGCTGCCCGAACTGGGCCCGGAACCCACCGATCTGGTACTCGGCCGACAGCACGGTCTCGGGCCGATGGGCGGCACCGACCTCGACGCCGTGCTCCGCAATCTCGGTGTCAAGACCATTGTGGTGGTGGGTGTTTCGCTGAATGTGGCGATTCCGAACCTGGTGATGGACGCGGTCAACGCCGCCTACGACGTCGTGTTGCCCCGCGATGCGGTCGCGGGCGTACCCAGCGAATACGGCGAGGCGATCATCGACAACACCTTGTCGTTGATCGCCACCGTCACCACGACCGCCGAGCTGATAGCCGCTTGGCGCTGAGGCAGGCAACCTCGTCGGCGACAACAAAACGGCGCTCCAGCCTTCTCGAGGCTGGAGCGCCGTGTGCGTAGGTCGTCCGATCAGTCGCTGGACGGCAGTTGCTTGGCCTCCTTGAGACCGAGCGGGATCTCGTTCACATCGAGGGTGCCTTTGCCCGCTCGCGTGACGAGCAGCTCGGCGCCGGTGTCGTGGACGTAGCGTTTACCGACCGCGGTGCCGCCGGCGAACGCGGGATCGAGGACCGCCCCGGTGCCGGTCTCACTGCCCAGCGGCACCATCGGGGCACCGCCACAACGCAAGTCGTCGATGGCGTCGGTGGATTTGATGACGATGACCTGTGTTTCACAGACCTGGCTCGTCAGCCGAGTGCCGCTCTTGATCACGATGACTCCTAGAGGATGGACGGGGCGGAGGAGATCTCCTGGATGAGGTTGCGCCGCAGGATCTTGCCGGTCGGCGTGGTGGGAAGGTCGTCGCGGAAGACGACCCGGTCCGGCGTGCGCGACCCACGCAGATTGGCCCGCACGTGGGCGCGCAGCAGTTCCGGATCAGGCGTGGCGCCGGGGGAGGCGACGATGACGGCGACGATGATCTGCCCCCACTGTTCGTCGGGCACGCCGATCACGGCGACTTCGCGAACATCGGGATGTTCGACGAGCACGTCCTCGATCTCGGCGGGAGCGATGTTCTCCCCGCCGCGGATGATGGTGTCGTCGGAGCGGCCACCGATGAACAGATAGCCGTCGGCATCGAGTTCGGCGAGGTCCTTGGTGGGGAACCAGCCCTCGGCATCGAGGACGGAACCGAGCTCGGCGTAGACCCCCGAAACCTGCGGTCCCCGGACGAACAACTCGCCGACCGCGCCGGGCGCGAGCACCGCCCCGGCGGCGTCGCGGATCTGCAATTCGACACCGGGCACCGCCCGCCCGACCGAGCCGAGTCGCCTGGCGACCGCGGGGTCGTTGGACCCGTGGGCGAGCCGGTGATCCTCGGGGGTCGACACCGCGATGGTCGAACTGGTCTCGGTGAGACCGTAGGCGTTGACCAGGCCGACCTCGGGCAGCAGCTCGAGCACCGCGCGAACCAGCGGCAGCGGCGCCTTGGCGCCGCCGTAGGCCAGGGTGCGCAGCGTCGGAAGTTCGACGCCGGGCCCGGCACGGAGCACGGTGACGATGCGATCGAGCATGGTGGGTACGACCGTGGCGTTGGTGATCTGTTCCTCGCGGACGAGGTCGATCCAGCGAACCGGGTCGAACTGGCGCAGGTACACGGTGCGTCGGCCCGCGTACAGATTCGACAGCGCCGCGCTGACGCCCGCGATGTGATAAGGCGGTACACAGATCAGCGCCGCGTCGCCGGGTTCGGCGGAGGCGAACTCCACGGTGCCCATCACGTAGCCGGTGAGATTGGCGTGCGTCAGTTCGACGGCCTTGGGTCGCGCGGTCGTGCCGGAGGTGAACAACAGCACGGCGACGTCGTCGGGCGAGGCGTCCTGAACTGTGTGCTCCCCGTTGGCGGTCCGGAGGGCGGCGAGGAACAACGCGGAATCGATGACCTGTTTGCCGCAGCCCGCCACCATCTCGAGGTATTCGGAGTCGACAACGATCAGCGGGTTCGGCAGCCGGTCGATCAGGTCGCGCAGGCCGGTAGCGCTGAGGCGGTAGTTCAGCGGTGTGAACGCCACCGCGGCGCGCGCGGATCCGAACAGCAACAGCGGCAGCATGATGCCGCCGGTTCCCACGTACGCGACATGCTCGGCACCGGAGGAACCGATCAGTCCGGCCGCCCGGTCGGCCAGTTCGCTCAATTGCGCCGCGCTCGTTCGCGTTCCGTCGGAGACGACCGCGGCCCGCTCCGGTTCACTGGCCGCGACCATCTCGAGCATTACCGAAATGCTCAATTCATCACCTCATCGATTTCGGAGAAGGATGCGGCCACCCTGGTCTGCATACCGAGGGTGGCCGCGTCGTCGTGCGGTCAGCCCGCGTTCTGGGCGGTAGCCGCTTTGATCTGCGCCGCGAACGCCTCGAGCTTGTCCTCGGATGTGGAGTTCTTGTGCTTGCGGGCCTGCACGCTGACGTCGTGATCGGCCGCGGCCGCCCGCAGCGCGCCGACGGTGGCCTGCTCGCGCGGAATGTGCTGAAACGGGTCGAAGGAGTACCAGCGCATCGCGTTGAGGTGGGTCATCTTGTCGATCTCTTCGTCGGGAACCTGCTCGCGCCCGAGGACCTGCTCGAGTACCTCGGGAGCGTCGGGCCACATGGAATCGCTGTGCGGGTAGTCCATTTCCCACATGATGTTGTCGATGCCGATCTCGTGGCGCAGCCGCACACCGATCGGATCGCTGATGAAGCAGGTCATGAAATGGTCGCGGAACACTTCCGAGGGCAGCCTGCCGCCGAAGTCCTGCATCGTCCAGGTGGAGTGCATCTCGAAGGTGCGGTCGACGCGCTCGAGGAAGTACGGAATCCAGCCGGTGCCGCCCTCGGACAGTGCGATCTTGAGGTCCGGGTAGTCCTTGACCGGGCGCGACCAGAGCAGGTCCGCCGCGGCCTGGACGATGTTCATCGGCTGCAAGGTGATCATCACATCCGGCGGCGAGTCGACCGCGGGGATGGACAGGCGTCCCGAGGAGCCGATATGGACATTGAGCACGGTATCGGTGTCGACCAGGGCTTTCCACAGCGGATTCCAGAACGGATCGTGGAAGCTCGGGTAGCCGAGCGCGGCGGGATTCTCGCTGAAGGTCAGCGAGTGCACGCCCTTGTCCGCGACTCGGCGGACTTCGGCGGCGCACAACTCGGCGTCCCAGATCACCGGCAGTGCCATCGGGATGAACCGGCCCGGGTAGGCGCCGCACCATTCGTCGATGTGCCAGTCGTTGTAGGCCCGGACCAAGGCGAGGGAGAAATCGGAGTCCTCGGTCGCGAACAGTCGTCCCGCGAAACCGGGGAACGACGGGAAGTTCATCGACGCCAGTACCCCACCCGCGTTCATGTCCTTGATGCGTTCGTGGACATCGAAACATCCGGGGCGGATCTCGTCGAGACCGTCGGGCTCGAGACCGTATTCCTCTTTCGGGCGCCCGGCCACGGCATTGAGCGCCACATTGGGGATGACGGTGTCGCGGAACTTCCAGACATCGGCGCCGTTGTCGGTGCGCACCAATTGCGGCGCCTCGGCGGCGTACTTCGCGGGCAGGTGGTTGGTGAACATGTCCGGCGGCTCGATGATGTGATCATCGACGCTGATCAGGATCATGTCGTTCTTATCCACGATCACACTCCTTAAATGATTACAGTAAGGCTTACAATATAGCTCATGGTCGGTTCAGTAGGCCATGAACAGGATTTGCTCGCGGCTGTATCGGTGGTCGGGGTGCTGCTCGGCGAGATGGCGCTGAGCGGCGGCGACCAGGTCGTCTTCATCGGTTCCGATCAGGAATTCACCGCACGGGCAGCTCAAATGCCGCTTCATGATTCGGCCCCGATCGGCGGCACGGTGGGTTCGGCGGTCACAGGATCGCCCCGCTCTCCTTCGCCGCGATGATGTCGTCCCATTCCAGGCCGAGCTCGAGCAGGATCGTCTCGGTGTGCTCGCCGTACTCGGGGGCCCGGCTCGCCGGTGCGGGCTGCTCGTCGAATTGCACGGGAGCGGAGACGGTTCGGTAGTCGTTGCCCGCGCTGTCGGTGGCTGTCATGAGATAGCCGTTGGCCGCGACCTGGGGGTCGTCGAGAACTTCGCGTGGACTCGCGATCGTCGCCCAGACGCCGGGCTCGTCGGCGAGCGCCTTCTGCCAGTCGGCGAGATCGCGCTCGGCGAAGGTCTTGCGCAGTTCGGCGGTGGCGGCCTCCTGGTTGACGACCAGGTTCGCCAGCGGCACGAACCGCTCGTCGACACCGAGATCGGGCCTGCCGATGCGTTCGCAGAATCCGCGCCAAAAACGGTCGGCTTGCAGGAGTACGAGCTGGACCCAGCGGTTGTCGCGGGTGCGATAGCGGTTCACCGCAGGATTGAGCGCGGTACCCGCCTCGCCGGCCGGAATGCGGTCGATGTCGTAGTAATCGGCTGCGGCGATATCCGGTGCGACGGCCCACATGCCCTGTGCCAGTAGGGAACTGTCGACCAGCGGAGCGTGCCCGGTGCGTTCGCGGTGGAACAGGGCGGCGGTGACGCCGCCGGCCAGCGTGATGCCGCCCTGGAGGTCGCCGAAGGCGGGTCCCTGGGCCATCGGGAATTCGGAATTCGTCGGCGTCAGCGCGTACGCGACGCCGGCGCGCGCCAGATAGCTCGCCGCGTCGAAGCCGCCGCGGTCCTTCTCCGGGCCACGGCTGCCGTGGCCACTGCCTCGGACGATGATGACGTTCGGGTTGAACTCGCGGATCTGCTCCACGGTCAAGCCGGCTCGCTCGAGTGGCGCGGGGAGCCAATTGGTCAGGAAGACGTCGGCTCCGGCGATCAATCGGCCGAGGATCTGCCTGCCCTGGGTGGACTTGATATCGACGCCGATGCTGCGTTTGCCGTGGTTGCCGAGCTCCATCATGAAGTTGGCCCGCACCTCGGTGCCGGTGCCGTCGAGGCCGCCGATGGTCAGGTTGCGGCACGGATCGCCGCCGTTGGTGTCCTCGATCTTGATGACATCGGCGCCCCAGTCGGCCAGCGCGGCTCCCGCGCTCGGCACGTAGGTCCACGATGCCAATTCGACCACTGTGACGCCACTGAGCAAACCGGACATCGGTGCTCCTCTCCCGCAATTGATACGTGTCGTGAAGTACTATACGGTAATCATTACAGTTACTCATCCAGGATGGCCATCGGGAGGCAATGTGAGCGACATCGTCGAAGAGCGGACGACGCTGAGTCCGGAGTGGGGCCGTCAGGCAGCCGCCGAGGCCGAATTCCGCATGCTCATCGACGGTGAGCTGACGGCAGCGGCGTCGGGCGCATCGTTCGACAATCGCAGTCCGGCCACCGGGGAAGTGCTCGGCACCACCGCGGCGGCCGACGAACAAGACATGCTGCGCGCCATCGCCAGCGCTCGCCGGGCCTTCGACGACACCACATGGTCGACCGACCGGGACCTGCGCCGCCGCTGCCTCGAACAGCTGCAACGCGCGTTGGAGTCGGAGCTCGAGCTGTTCCGCACCGAACTCGTCGCCGAGGTGGGTTGCCCGGTGATGACCACGCAGACAGCGCAACTGGAGTGGCCGCTGGCGGAAGCGCTGCGGTATCCGGCGGGCCTGATCGACGAGTTCGAGTGGGAGCGGACTCTCGCGGGCGGCGGCGTCTTCGGCGATCGCAACCGGCGCATCGTCGTACAGGAACCGGTGGGTGTGGTCGCCGCGATCTGCCCGTCGAACTTCCCGCTCGAGGTGATCCTCAACAAGCTGGGACCCGCGCTGGCCGCTGGAAACACCGTCGTGCTCAAACCCGACCCGAACACCCCGTGGAACGCGACCAGGCTCGGTCGGTTGATCGCCGAGCACACCGACTTCCCGCCGGGCGTCGTGAATGTCGTGACGACACCGTCCAACGAGGTGGCCGGACTCCTGGCGAGCGACCCCCGCGTCGACCTCATCTCGTTCACCGGTTCGACCGGCGTCGGGCGCACGCTGATGCGCCAGAGCGCGGGCACGATGAAGCGGACCTTCCTCGAACTCGGCGGAAAGTCTGCGCTCGTCGTGCTCGACGACGCGAAGCCCGAACACGCGCTGCGCAGCGCGGTGGGGGTCTGTGTGCACGCGGGCCAGGCGTGCGCGGCGACGAGCCGGATGCTGGTGCACCGCTCGATGTTCGACGACATGGTCGCGGCGGTGGGCGCGATGTTCGCGGCGGTGCCGGTGGGCGATCCGGTGCTGCCGCAGACGCTGGTCGGCCCGGTCATCAGCGCGGCCCAGCAGACCCGGGTACTCGATATGTGCGAGCGGGCGATTCGCGACGGCGCGCGACTGGTCACCGGTGGTGGCTTGCCCGCCGATCTGCCCGCCCACCTCGCCGGTGGCCACTTCGTCGCTCCGACGGTGTTCGTGACCGATGATCCGAACTCGGCGATCGCCCAGGAGGAGATCTTCGGTCCGGTTCTGGTGATGCTCGCGTTCGACGACGACGACGAGGCGGTGCGGATCGCCAACAACAGCGCCTTCGGCCTCGCGGGCGCGGTGCTGTCACAGTCCGACGAACGCGGTATGGGCATCGCCCGTCGACTCAGGACCGGTGCGGTCGGCGTCAACGGCGGCATGTTCTACGGCGCCGACGCGCCGTTCGGCGGCTACAAGAACAGCGGCGTCGGTCGCCAGTGCGGCATCGAGGGTTTCCAGCAATACCTGGAGACCAAGACCATCGGCTCCCGGACGCCGCGACAGCGCTGAGTCGCTGTCCGGCAGAGCAATTCACCATCGAAGTACTGAAAGGTTGTCACCAGTGGGAAAATTGGACGGCAAGGTCGCGGTCATCTCGGGCGCGGCGCGAGGGCAGGGACGTTCGCACGCGGTGAACCTCGCCGCCGAGGGCGCGAGCATCATCGCCTTGGACATCTGTGCCGACCTCGAAGGCAACACCTACCCGCTCGCGCGGCCCGAGGACCTCGAGGAGACGGGCAGGCTGGTCGAGAAGGAAGGTGCGCGTTTCCATCCGGTGGTCGTCGATGTGCGTGAGCGTGGCGCCGTCTGGCAGGCGGTCGCGCAGGGGGTCGAGGCGCTGGGACGGCTCGATATCGTGGTCGCCAACGCGGGGATCGCCCCGCTGGGCAGCGGTCAGACCATGCAATCCTGGTCGGACACCATCGATACCGACCTCGTCGGTGTGTTCAACGTGGTGCAGGCGAGCCTGCCGCATCTCGGTGCCGGGGCGTCGATCATCGCCACCGGTTCCCTCGCCGCGCAGCTGGGGAGCTCGACCAAGCAGGGACCGGGCGGCTCCGCCTACAGCCTCGCGAAACAAGTTGTCGCGCACTACGTGAACGACCTGGCGGTCCAGCTCGCGAAGAAGTCCATTCGGGTCAACGCGGTGCATCCCACCAATGTCAATACCGACATGCTGCACAACGAGGGTATGTACAAGATCTTCCGTCCCGATCTCGAGGCGCCGACTCGCGCCGATGCCGAGGTGGCGTTCCCGGCGATGCAGGCGATGCGCGTGCCGTACATCGAGCCGCAGGACGTCTCCAACCTCGTGGTCTTCCTCGCCTCCGAGGATTCGCGCTACATCACCGGCAGCCAATTGCGGGTGGATGCGGGTGGTTTCGTCAAAGCCGTGCCCTGGGGGAAGTGAGCGATGAGCGACACGACGACGGTGTACAAGCTCTACCGCTGTGTCATCTGCGGATGGGAGTACGACGAGGAACTCGGCTGGCCGGACGACGGCATCGAACCCGGCACCCGCTGGGACGACATCCCCGAGGACTGGACCTGCCCCGACTGCGGCGCCGAGAAGGCCGAGTTCGACATGGTCGAGGTCGATCGGTGACGATCGCGCGACACGGCCGGGCGGTGATCGTCGGCACCGGTGTCGCCGGCGCCAGCGCGGCCGAGACGCTGCGCAAGGAAGGGTTCGCCGGATCGATCGTGCTGGTCGGCGACGATCCGGCGGCACCGTATCGGCGCCCGATGGTCTCCAAGGAATTGCTGTCCAGCTCGGTCGGCGAGGAGAAGGCGCGGCTCAAGCCCACCGCGTTCTGGGCGGACAAGTCGATCGAGTTGCGCACGGGTGTGACCGTGCGTGCCGTCGATACCGCCACGGCCAGTGTGGAGTTCGACGACGGCGACCAGCTGGCCTATGACGCGCTGATTCTCGCGACCGGAGGCAGGCCACGACGGCTGGATCTGCTGCCCGAGGCCGAGACACTGCGGCACCTGCGTGACGCGGCCCGATTGCGGCAGATTCTCGATCGCGTCGGTGCTACCGGCGCCGTACCGAGTGTTCTCGTCGTCGGCGGTGGACTGGTCGGTTTGGAGGCGGCGGCCGCGGTGCGTACTTTCGGCGCCGACGTCGTGGTGTTGGAGGCCGCGGACCGGGTGCTCGGACGGGTGGTGCCGGCCGAGGTCTCGGCGAGCTATGAGCGTCTGCACCGGGATCGAGGGGTCTCGGTGAACACAGGAACACGGCTCGCGGCCGCGCACAACGAGAACGGCCGGACCCGCGTGTTCGCCGAAGACGGCCGGGAATGGGTCGCCGACGTGGTGATCGGCGCGGTCGGCATGACCCCCGATACCGAACTGGCGGTCCGCGCGGGCCTCACGGTCGATGATGGCGTCGTCGTCGACGAGTTCGGGGCGACCTCGGCGCCCGGGGTGTACGCGGCCGGTGACGTCGCGCGGCTGCCGAACCGGATTCTGGGTGGGTCCGACCGGATCGAGCACTGGAATCACGCCCAGGCCCACGGCGCGGCCGTCGCGCACACCGTCTTGGGCGCGCGGGTGCCGTATGAGGAACTTCCGTGGTGTTGGACCAACCAGTTCGGTCGCAACCTCCAGATCGCGGGCTGGCCGGGGTACGGCACGGAGACAATCGTCTACGGCGACGTCGATGCCGGACCGTTCCTCGCGCTGACCCTGGTCGAGGATCGCCTGGTCGGCGTGCTCGGCGTCGGTAGGCCCAAGGATGTCCGAGCAGCTCAGAACCTGATCAAGAACGGCCCGTATCTGCCGCGAGCCGCGCTCGCGGCCGACAATCTCGATTTGGTCGAGTTGGCCTCGGCACCAGAGCAATTCGCCGCATCAGCACGGGATTAGGGCGCTCATACAGCTCGCCCGGGTCAGGTACGCGGAACTAAACCGACCGCCGCTTCGACATCGAAGCGGCGGTCGGGTCGTTTCAGGACCGCACCGTCGCCGTCCGCGCCGCGTCGAGCAGATCGGCGTGATCGGTGAACTTGACCCGTGGTCGGCCGGTCGCCGCGCCGGCGGACCGCTCGGCCTGGTCGATGGCTTTCCATCCCGCGCGATCGACGACATCGGGCTGCCGCTCGTTGACCAGCGCGGTGAGGGCGGCCCGATCGCCGGTGGGCGCGGTGAGTCGGCCCGCGACGAAGTCGGCAACGAGGTGCTCGACGGTCTCCGCCGAGTCGACGCGGTTGGAGCCGATGACACCGCGCGGCCCGCGCTTGATCCAGCCGCTGACATAGACGCCCTCGATCGGGCAGCCGTCCGCGCCGATGACGCGACCGTGCTCGTTGGGCACCACGCCCAGTGCCTCGTCGAAGGGTAGGTCCGCCACGGCGACTCCGCGATAGCCGATCGAACGCAACACCAGGCCGGTCTCCACCCGCTCGGTCTGATCGGTGGCCCGTGCCACCCGTTGTCCGTCCCGGTCGATCAGTTCGTTGCGGGCGAACTCGAGGGATTCGACCCGCTCGCCGCCGTGGATCTCGATCGGAGAAGTCAGATAGCGGAACACGATCCGCTTGTTCTCGGGGGTGGCCGGGTCACGCGAGTATTCCTCGGCCAGTGCGTACTTCAACCGCGGTGACGGCCCGGCGTCCGGGTGGTCCAGGGCAGCGTGGTCGACCGGGTCGAGCACGAGGTCGGCCTCGTCGATGATCACGTCCACACCGTCGAGATGCCGCAGCGCCATGAACTCCGGACACGTGTAGGCGGCCTGCAACGGGCCGCGCCGCCCGAGCAGCACGACCTCACGGATGTTGCTCTCGCGCAGCGCGGCCAGGGCATGGTCGGCGATATCGGTGCCGGCCAGCTCGTCCGGTGACACGGTGAGCACGCGGGCCACGTCGAGGGCGACGTTGCCGTTGCCGACGATCACCGCGCGCGGCCCCGAGAGGTCGAAGACGCGATCGGCGTAATCGGGGTGGCCGTTGTACCAGGCGACGAATTCCGTGGCCGAATGCGAACCGGGCAGGTCCTCGCCGGGCACGCCCATCCGGCGGTCGCTCGACGCACCGACGGCGTAGAGCACCGCGTGATGGTGCTCCATGAGCTCCGCGTGTGAGATGTGTTCGCCCACTTCCACATTGAGATGAAAGCCGACGCTGTCGCCACGGAACGCGGAGTCGAACAACTGCGTGACGGTCTTGGTGCCCGGATGGTCGGGAGCGACCCCGGCGCGCACGAGTCCCCATGGTGTCGGCAGCTTGTCGAAGATCTCGACCTCGGCCGAGCAGCGCCGCCGTAGCTCATCGGCGGCGTAGCACGCGGCGGGGCCCGCACCGACGATCGCGACCCGGAGCGTGTCGAGACCCGTCGGCAGTCGGGGCGTCGGCGCGATCGAATCGAACGTCGAGCCCAACGGATGATGCTGGAAATAGGTGGCGTTGATATCGCGGAACCGGGCCAGCGACGCGGTCAGGCTGTCCTCGGGGAAGATGGCCTCGACCGGGCACGCGTCCGCGCACGCACCGCAATCGATGCAGGTGTCGGGGTCGATGTAGAGCATTTCGGCCGTAGCGAATTCGGGGTGGTCCGGCCGAGGGCGGATGCAATCGACCGGGCACTCGGCGACGCAGGTGGCGTCGTTGCAACAACGCTGGGTGATGACATAGGCCATGTGTGCTGCTCCTTCGGGAGGGTGGAAATGCCAAGTCGCTCGGCGGATCGGGTCCGCATCCGCTGGCGCCCGACCTCGACTGGTGATATTACTGTAATGACAACTGGAAGGGTTTCATCAGCGTCTCGACAGCAGTGCGCGATGCGGACGAGACTGTGAGCCGGTGGAGAACCCGCGTGGCTCGCCCTGCCCTTCGGCGGAATTCGAGTCGGGGTCGAACAGATTGGAGCCGGTGATGCCGGACAGTGACAGGCCACTCGCGGGCAAGACCCTGATCATGTCGGGCGGCAGCCGCGGCATCGGGCTCGAGATCGCCAAGCGGGTGGCCGCCGACGGGGCGAACATCACCCTGATCGCCAAGACCGATCAGCCACACCCCAAGCTGCCGGGCACCGTGCACACCGCGGCCGCGGAGATCGAACAGGCCGGCGGCTCGGTTCTCGCGGTCGTCGGTGATGTGCGCGACGACGCGGTGGTCGCGGCGGCGATAGATCGAACGGTCGAACGCTTCGGCGGGATCGACATCGTGATCAACAACGCGTCGGCGATCGACCTCGCCACCACCGAGGCCCTGTCGATGAAGGCCTACGACCTGATGCTCGACATCAACTGCCGGGGCAGCTTCCTGCTGTCCAAGCTTGCTATCGGGGCCCTGCGGAAATCGGCACTGGCCGGGCGCAACCCGCACATCCTGACTCTGTCGCCACCGTTGAACCTCGAGCCACGCTGGGCCGGAGCCCATCTCGGCTACACCATCGCCAAATACGGTATGTCGCTGACGACGCTGGGACTGGCCGAGGAACTGCGCGCCGACGGCATCGGCGTGAACTCGTTGTGGCCGCGCACCACGATCGCCACGGCGGCGATCCGGAACCGTGCCGGTGGCGAGGAGCGGATCGCCACGTCACGCACACCGGCGATCTGCGCCGATGCCGCCTACCTCGTGCTCACCTCACCCGCCGAACACACGACGGGCAACTTCCTGATCGATGAGGAAGTCCTGGCCGAGCACGGGATCACCGACCTGGACAGGTATCGGGCGGTTCCGGGGAACGCGCCGCTGATCGTCGATCTCTTCCTCTAGTACAGGAGTCGACCAGATGACCGAAGAGCTTGTGCTGCATCAACTCCGGCGCGACGGGGTGTGCACCCTGACGCTGCATCGCCCCCATCGCAAGAACGCGATCACCATCGGACTGTGGACCGCCCTGCGCGAAGCTCTGGACACGATCGCGCACGACCCCGCGGTGCGGGCGATGGTTCTGACGGGGGCGGGTGGATCGTTCTGTTCCGGCGCCGACGTCACCGACAGTGATCCCTATGCCGCGCCGTTCGCCAAGCTGCAGGCGATCTCGGACGTCGCCCAGCGCCTGCACGATCTGCCGGTACCGACCGTCGCCAAAGTGCGCGGTGTCGCGGTCGGCGCCGGATGGAATCTGGCACTGGGGTGTGACCTGGTCGTCGCGACGCCGGACGCGACGTTCTCCCAGGTCTTCGCCCGCCGTGGGCTCTCGCTGGACTGCGGCGGTTCGTGGCTGTTGCCCAAGCTCGTCGGAGTGCAGCAGGCCAAGCGGCTGGCGCTACTGGCCGAGACGATCGATGCCGCGGCGGCGCTCGACCTCGGTTTGCTCACCTGGGTCACCCCCGAGCCCGAGATCGATGACTTCGTCGACCGGATCGCCGACCGGCTGGCGGCCGCCCCGCCGATCGCCGTCGCGCAGACCAAGGCCCTGCTCAACGAAGGCGCCGACCGGACGATGCACGAGGCGCTGGCCAGTGAATCGCGTGCACAGGCCGTGAACTTCGCGACAACCGATGTTCCCGAGGCATATGCGGCGTTCGCTCAGAAACGCGAAGCTGCCTTCACCGGGGCATGGAACGTTCGTCGTCCGCCGAGCTGACGGCGATCGAACCGGATGCCGATATGTCGCTGGTTATTCGGCTTTGGCGGCGGACCTGCTTCGTCGCGGGGCGGCGACCTTCTTGGCTGCGACGGTCTTTTTGGCTGCCACCGTCTTCTTCGCTGCGACGGTCTTCTTCGCCGCGACCGTCTTCTTCGCAGGTCCAGCCGCCGCCTTCTTGGCGGGGGCGGCCCTCTTGCGCGGTGTCGACGGACGTGTCGAGTCGATCAATCGGCTCGCGCGCTCGAGAATGGATTCGAGGCCGTACTCGAAGTTGGTGTCGTCGGGAGCGCCGCTGTGATGGCCCCGTGCTCCCGCCTCGGCCAGTAGGGGAGTGGTTTCCGGAGAAATGGTCAGATGCTCGTAGTAGGCGCCGCGCTCGTCGCCGGATTCCTTGTTCTTGTCGTAGAGCCGCTGCAGGACAATCGATCCGCGAGTGTGCAACTGGATCGCCGAATACGTGTCGACGGCATCGTCGAGTGTCAGGCCGGCCTCCATGAGATTCGCGATCACCTGCTCGGTCAGTTGCGCGCCCAGGCGAGCGGCCAAGGGGCTCAGCGCCGATCGGATCAGGATCAGATCGCAGAGAATGGGGTTGCCCAGAAACGTCGCTCGCATGGTCCTGGCGTGGTTGCGCATCGTGTCCTGCCAGTCGCTCGCCTGGATGAACGGGGCCTCGCTCGCATACTGTTCCAATGCGCGATCGGTCATGGCGTTGAGCAGATCGTCCTTCTTGCGGAAATACCAGTAGATGCTGGTGACTCCGACATCCAGATGCTTGCCGAGCATCGGCATGCTGAGATTGTCGAGGGACACATCTTCCGCGAGTTCGAATGCGCCGTCGAGAATATCCTCCGGGTTCAGGGACCCGCGCTCGCGTCGCTGCCGCTTATCCGCAGTCGCTTGCTGTTTCGCCATGCCGTAACCACCTTTGTGAGTTCCTGGGTTGCCGACGTTAACTGTTGTCGACGCTGCGCCGCCAGCCCTGGTGGTACGCGCCACAGTAAATGATACCGCGAGGCATTCTATCGACTCGTCGAGCCGATCACGGTGAGGAGCCGAACCGGTGTCGTCGGCGCGTCGAATATTCTCGCCGCCTGTTTACTGTATGTAGTACCGTAATGATTACGGCAAAAGGATTCGCTCCGTAGCTGCGGTGTCCACACCGGCCGACCCAATCCATCGAAGGGACCGTTCATGAGCAGCATCGGACACCGCGGATTCGACGCCAGGTCCTGGCTGTTCGCTCCTGGCGACAGTGCGCGGAAAATGGCGAAAGCGGCCGCTGGGGCCGCCGATATCGTGCTCATCGATCTCGAGGACGCCGTCGCGGCCGCGGAAAAGCCGGCGGCCAGGAATCGAACCGCGGATTTCCTCGCCGCGCACGCGGAATCGGACCGCCGCCGGCTGTGGGTTCGGGTCAATCCACTCGACGGTCCACACACGCTGGCGGATCTGGCCGCGATCGTGCCCGCGCGACCGGGCGGAGTCATGCTGCCCAAATCCCGTGGCGGCCAGGACGTGCGGACACTGGACCACTATCTGTCCGCGTTGGAGGTCGCCTCCGATGCCGAACCCGGCCGGATCGAGGTGATCGCGCTGGCCCCGGAATCCGCCGAAGCCGTCTTCACCACCGGAACCTATCGGGACGCACCGAGGTTGGCCGCCCTCAGCTGGGGTGTGGAAGACCTGGCCGCGTCGCTGGGGGCCGGTACGCATCGCGGCCCCGATGGCGGCTACGGCTTCACCTACGAGTTGGCGCGAAGTCTCTGTCTGGTCGGCGCGGCGAGCGCCGCAGTGGCCGCCGTCGACACCATCCACGGCGACTACCGCGATCTCGACGGTATGCGAGCTCGTGCGGAAAAGGCTCGTCGTGAGGGCTTTCGCGGGATGTTGGCCATTCATCCGGATCAGGTGGACATCATCAACGCGGCGTTCGCGCCCAGCGTCGAGGAACTGGCTGCTGCCCAGGAGATCGTGGATTTGTTCGCCGCCGATCCCGAGACCGGAGCGATCGGCTACCGAGGTGGGCTACTGGATCGACCGCACCTGGCCAGAGCGCAGGCGCTCCTCGCTACTCGCAGGCAGGCCTGATCCTCGAGCTCGGCTGGGAATCCGATGGTCGAGACGGTGTGGGCGGAAGATTCCTATTGCCATTACAGTATGTATTACCGTAGCGTGTCTCGCGTCACATGGTTGACCTGACGACCTGGCCGACAGGCAGGGGCGTCAGCTGTGTTGGAACAATTCGGGCCTGCGAGTGCTGCCGCCCGAATCGCGAGTGAGGCGCTCAATGCTTTCTGTCACGACCGCAGGGGATTTCGAGCTCGTCGAGGGGCTCGGAGCATGAGTCAGCATCTTCAGTTCCTGATCCTCGGGATCGGTAGCGGCGGCGTGTTCGGTGCCCTCGCGATCGCGTTGGTCCTGATCTACCGCAGCTCCGGCGTCCTCAATTTCGCCACCGGCGCGATCGCGCTCAACTGTGCCTATATCTACGCCTTCTTGCGGCGCGGCGAATTCTTGATCCTGGTCCCCGGCCTGCCCAAATCGGTGGGTATCGGGGGTGATCCGGGCTTCGCGGTGTCGGCGCTGGTCGCAGTCCTGCTGTCGGCGATGTTCGGCCTTCTGCTCTACATCGTCGTGTTTCGTCCCCTGCGCAAGGCTCCGCCGATCGCCCGCGCCGTCGCCTCGATCGCGTTGATGATCGTCTTGGTGGCGATAGCGACCAAACAGGTCGGTACCAACACCATCGGGGTCAAGGCGATCTTCCCGGTCGGCATCTGGAGCCTCGGGGGTATTCGGATCCCGCAGGATCGGGTGTATTTCGGGATCGCCATCGTGGTGATCGCTCTGGTCCTGGCCGCTCTCTACCGATTCACGAGATTCGGCTTGCTCACCCGTGCCACCGCGGAGAGTGAGCAAGGCGCCTACGTGAGCGGTCTGTCGCCCGATCGCTGCGCGGCCTACAACTGGATGATCGGCTGCGCGGTGGCTGGATCGGCGGGCATTCTCATCTGCCCGATCGTGCCGCTCACCCCGACGGGCTATTCGTTGTTCATCGTTCCGGCGCTGGCCGCGGCCATCATCGGGCGGTTTTCCTCGATCGTCGCCGCTGTCCTGGCGGGCCTGGCGATCGGCATGCTCCAGTCGGAAGCCACCTACCTCTCGCGGGTATACGAGTGGCTACCCTCCAGCGGTTTGGTCGAGCTGGTTCCACTGCTCGTGCTGCTCGTCGTGCTGGTCGCGCGGGCCAGGCCGTTGCCATCACGCGGCGCGGTCATAGTCGCCGAGTTGGGCAACGCGCCCTACCCTCGCCGGTTGTGGTCCAGCGCCGGGGTGGGCGTGGTGGTGGTCGGCCTGGCGCTGGTATTCGCCGGAAACGACCTGCGCATCGCGCTGATCACCTCTGTCATCCTGGCCGTCATCGGTCTGTCCCAGGTGGTGGTCACCGGATACGCGGGTCAGGTGTCCCTCGCTCAACTCGCCCTCGCCGGCGCCGCCGCGTACATACTGGGACCGATTGCCGAGAACTGGGGCATACCGTTCCCGTTCGCTCCGTTGCTCGCGGCGCTCGTGGCGACCGTCCTCGGTGTGGTCGTGGGACTACCCGCGCTGCGGATTCGCGGGCTCACTGTCGCTGTGGTCACCCTGGCGCTGGCCTATGCGATCGAAGCACTGTGGTTCCGCAATCTGGATTTCGTCGGTTCGGGCGGAATCAACATTCCGGACCCGACCGTATTCGGGTACAGCCTCGGAATCGGGCGCGGCGAGAACTATCCCAGAGTGGAATTCGGGCTGTTCTGTCTGATGGTGCTGACGGTGGTCGGACTCGGGGTCGGGTACCTGCGGCGAAGCCGACTCGGTACACGGATGCTGGCGGTTCGGGCAAATGAGCGTTCGGCCGCCGCCTCGGGTGTCGATGTGGTGCGGACGAAGTTGTCCGCGTTCGCGATCGGCGCGTTCATCGCGGGACTCGGTGGCAGTCTGCTCGCCTATCAGCAGACGAACGTGTCGTTCCAATCGTTCACCGCGCTGGCCGGTGTGACTTTGTTCGCGACCGTCTACCTCGCGGGTGTCACGTCGATTTCCGGAGGTGTGCTCAGTGGCGTAATCGGCGCCGGCGGTGTGGCTTTTCTGCTGCTGGAGCAGATCAGTGACCAGGCGGGCAGCTGGTATCAGGTGATCGTGGGTATCGGGCTGCTGCAGACCGTGCTGACGAATCCGGAGGGAATTGTCGCCCCTGTCCAGCGGGCCTTCGCCCGTACCGGTCCGAAGTCGTCTGGCCGTACGGGGTCGCTGGCCGGCACCGGAGTCGCCGCGCCGAAGCCGACTGCGGTGTCAGTAGGCGACCCGCTGCTCGGACTCCACAACGTGACAGTCCGCTACGGAGGTGTCGTCGCTGTCGACAACGTGACATTCGATGTACCCGAAGGCGCGATAGTCGGTCTCATCGGTCCGAACGGTGCGGGAAAGACCACCTTGATCGACGCGATCAGCGGGTCGGTGCGTGCTGAGGGCACCATCGCCATCGGCAGCGAGTCGCTCGGGACCAAGAAGACCCACGAGCGTATTCACGCGGGTCTCGGCCGTACGTTCCAAGCGATCGAACTCTACGAGGATCTGAGTGTTCGTGAGAACGTCGTGGTCGGACTGTCGGGCCGAGGCACGGCGCGGGCAGCCTTCGACGAGGCGGAGTTCGACGAGATCTTCGACTTGCTCGGGCTGGCGCACGCTCGCGAGACGCCCGCGGGTGAGCTGTCGCAGGGACAACGCCAGTTGGTGTCGATCGCGCGCGCGATGGCGGGCAAGCCGCGAGTCCTGCTGCTCGACGAGCCGGCCGCCGGCCTCGATACCACCGAGAGTCACTGGCTCGGTGAACGATTGCTCGCCATTCGAGACAGCGGGGTGACCATCGTGTTGGTCGAGCACGATATGAGTCTGGTGCTGCGGATCTGTGACCACGTTCAGGTGCTGGACTTCGGGCGGATCCTCGCCTCGGGTACGCCCGAGCAGATCCGAAACGATCGCACAGTCGCCGAGGCCTATCTCGGCAGCATGTTCGCGGAGGAGATCACCGAATGACTCTGCGACTGCACAATGTGACCGCCGGGTACGGCAAACTTCCGATCGTTCGTGAGCTCGACCTCGAGGTCGCGTCCGGATCGGTGACGGCCGTCCTGGGACCGAACGGCGCGGGAAAGACGACCCTGATGTCGACGCTGGCCGGTCTGCTTCCCGCCCTCGCGGGCGAGGTGACGGTGGCCGGGCGGCGTCTACCGAATGGCAAGCCCGCCAAGGCGAATCGCGCGGGTGTGGTTCTCGTCCCGGACAATCGCGCGCTGTTCAACAGCTTGACCGTCTCCGAGAATCTGGAAATCGCCCGCGTGCGCAATGGACCGTCCCTGGACGAGATCCTCGCGCTGCTACCCGCACTGCGACCGCGGTGGAAGGTCGCGGCGGGTGCACTCTCGGGCGGCGAACAGCAGATGCTGGCGGTGGGGCGGGCGCTGGTTCAGAATCCGGCAGTGCTGCTCATCGATGAGATGAGCATGGGACTGGCCCCGGTCGTCGTGGAGACGCTGCTTCCGGCCGTGCGACATATCGCCGATACCACCGGTGCCGCGGTCGTCCTCGTCGAACAACACGTCCGGCTCGCGCTCGAGATCGCCGACGAAGCCATCGTTCTCGTCCACGGGGAAGTGACTCTCCGGGGTAGCGCAACCGAGCTGAAGGCATTCCCGGAGCGTCTGCGAGCCGCGTATCTCGGAGGCGAGACCGGCACCGCCGCAGGTTGATGCGTGCCCGTGCCAACGGGGTGAACGGCAAGTTCGCCCCATTCGATTCAACACCAGGAGACAAGCATGTCCTTTTCCCTACGGAACCGGTGGGCTGCCCTGCCGTATGTCGCGCTCGCAGTGGCGTTGTCGGCCTCCGGCTGTTCGAGCGGCGACGGCGGTTCACCGGCTCCGGTCGACAGATCAGTGCTCGGCCAGGAGAACAAGGCAACGGGTGCGCCGATCAAGCTCGGGTTCGTCACCACCGGACCCCGAGCGCCTGTCCACACCGAGGAACTCGAAGTAGCGAAAGCGACCGTCGCCTACGTCAATACCCATCTCGGTGGGATCAACGGTCGTCCGATCGAGCTCATCACGTGCGAGGACGAGATCCAGGTGAGCCTGGCTCGAAATTGCGCGAACAAGTTCGTGCAGTCCGACGCTGTCGCCGTGGTCACCGGTGACTACGGCAATTCCGACACCATCGCCACGATCACCTCGCCCTCCGCCATGCCCTATTTCGCACTCGCCGGCGGCGGGCAGGCGATGGTGCTGCCGAACACCTATGTGATGGGCAACCCGCTGAACGGGCTCATCGGAGTACCGGCGGCGTATGCGAAACAGAACGGCTACAAGAAGATCGCGGTCCTGACCGTCGATTCGCCCGTCGCGGTGGAGCCGCTCACCAAGCTCGGTCCCCTCGCGTTCGGAAATGCCGGTGCGCAGGCCGACGTGGTCGCGATCCCACTCGGCACCGCCGATATGACGCCGCAGATTCAAGCCGCACTCGAGAAGAAGCCGGACATGTTTCACCTGCTCGGCGATGTCTCGTTCTGCGCGGCGGCGATCAAGGCCATGCGGACGCTGAACGCGACCCAGCCGGTGATGACGGTCAACCAATGCGTCGGCGATTCCGAGATCGCGTCGCAGATCCCCGGCGGCTACCAGGATTTGCTTGTCGTCGCCAATAGTGTCGTCGACCCTGCCTCGAAAGAGACGAAGCTCTTCGAAGCGGTGGTCGACGGATCAGGTGCCAAGATGCCGGATACTGCCGCAGCGCCCTATATGGCGATCCTGGGGCTCCGGTCCGCATTGGACGGGATGGCGGGCGAGATCACTCGCGCGACGGTCGCGGCCCGTCTCGGTTCGATGGCAGAACCCGAACCGCTCCCTCTCACCCCCGCATCGACGTTCCAATGCGGAACCAAACCGATCTCCTTCGGTCCGAACATCTGCAGTGGCAATGCCCTGCTCGGCAAAGCGGAAGAAGACGGCTCGGTGGTCGATGTGAAGACCATAGATACCACCGCGGTATTCGCGACACCCGGGCGTTAGCGAGAGCGCGTTCTCGCCGCGAGATCAACTCTCGGTCGCGATGACGGCCGCCTCGCGCAATCGCGCGAGGTCGGCCGGCGACAGGTGAAGCCGGTCGCGTAAGACCTGTTCGGTGTGTTCACCCAGCCGTGGAGCCGCTTGCGGCGCGGTGTGGGCGCCGTCGACCGACGCAGGCGCACTGGGCGCGAGGTAGGTGCCGATGCCAGGTTGCAGCAACGACGCGAACAAGGGATTGGCGGTGACCCGTGGGTCGGTCACTACCTCGTGAAAGCTCCGGTAGCGCTCCCACAGGATCGAGGTCTGTTCGAGGGCGGCGGTGATCTCGACGCCGCTGCGGGTCCGGAACCACGGCGTGAACAGGCCGGTGAGGACATCACGATGGTGGTAGCGGGCGCCCTCGTCGGTGAAGTCGGCGTCGAGAGCCGTGGCCAGCGCGTCGACGGCGGCGCGAGTTCCGGTGAGCTCGGTGAGCGCGTGAAAGTGGCGGGAGGTGAGGGCCACGATCATGAACGTGGCGTCGTCGGCCGCACTGAAATGCTGACCGTACTGGCCGTAGATGGCGTTGCCGAGGCGCGGCCGCGGCGTCTGGCACAGCATCGCCTCGGTGAGAAAACCGAGGTTTCCCGCCGTCGCCAGTGCGACATCCTCCAGCGGCAACGTGATCCTGCTGCCTTCTCCGGTCGCCTCGCGGTGCCGTACGGCCCCGGTGATCGCCAGCGCGGCGTACAGACCGCAGAGCAGATCCCAGGCGGGCAGAACCTGATTGATCGGCCCCGCGTGCTCGGCCGGGCCGGTAACCATCGGAAAGCCGATGGCGGCGTTGACGGTGTAGTCCACCGCAGTCGAACCGTCGGCACGCCCGAGGATCTCGAGCCGGATCAGATCGGGTCGCCGGGCGGCGAGAGTGTCGTAGTCGAGCCAGTCCCGGCCCACGGTGTTGGTGAGCAGGATGCCACCGCCTGGTCCACCGTCGGTGATCAGGTTCGAGATCAGTTGTTGCCCGGCGGAGCCGCGCAGGTCCGCCGCGACGGAGCGCTTTCCCTTGTTGAGACCGGTCCAGTAGATGCTCGCACCGTCGTCGGTGAGCGGCCACCGATGGTAGTCGGCCGCCCCGCCGAGGGGATCGACCCGAATCACGTCGGCACCGAGTTGGCTCAGTGTCATTCCCGCCAGCGGAGCGGCGACGAAACTGGAGATCTCCACCACCCGGAGCCCGGCCAAAGGCTGTGCCGCCGATCGTACGGTCTCGCTCATGGGATCTCGCATTCCCTCTTCGGTTCGATACTGTTTGAAATACGGTATGTATTACCGTTGAACGTACTGAACAAGGTAGCAAGCATCGCCTGCCGAGGGAAACGGAGCACGCTTCACCGGCTTACGCGGGGTCTGCCCCGCCGTTGAGCGCGTCGTCGAGGGCATCCAGCCGGGCTCGCCGAAAGGCACGCGCGACCGGCGTGCGCCGCTCGACCAGGTCGAAGCCGTGGTAGGCGCCGGGCACCAACCGCAGGGTGCACCGAATGCCGGCCTGCCGGAGGCGTTCGGCATAGGCGAGGTCTTCGGCGTAGAAGAGATCGTTGGTCCCCACGCCGATCCAGGCCGGCGCGAGCCCGGTCATGTCGTCGCAGCGGGCCGGAACCGCCAGGGGCGATACGGTGTCGCCGCTGGCACTGCCGAGGTAGGAACGCCAGCCGAGCCGGTTGCTCCGTTCGTTCCACAGACGTAACCGGCCGGGAGTGGGGTAGGTGCGGGCGGTGGTCCGGTCGTCGAGCATCGGATAGGACAGCACCTGGAGAACGGGGCTCACCTCGGCACTCCACGTGCAGAGGTGGGCCAACGCGGCGGCCAACCCGCCGCCCGCGCTCTCGCCGACGAGCGCGATCCGGCGAGCGTCCACATCGGATCGAGCCGCGAGCCAGCGCAGCGCCGCGTAGCAGTCCTCGAGCGGGACGGGGAACGGGTGTTCCGGCGCCAGCCGGTACTCGACCGATGCCGCGACCGCACCGAGTTCGCCGGCGACCCGCCGACAGAATCCGTCGCCCATCGCCGCATTGCCGATGAGGTACCCGCCGCCGTGCACGAACAGCACCGCCGGTGCTTTCGGTCGCGCGCCGTCGGGCCGGAACAGCCGGACCGTGACATTCGCGTCGACCCGCTCGAGCACGCCTTCGGACGGTGGTCGGCTGCCGCTACGAGCCGTCAGTTTCCGGATGAGACCCACCGACCGTGATCCGACGACCGTGCGTGGCAGGTATCGGGCAAAGCGCAGGTCGGGATGAAAGTCGGTAGGTTCGTCCACGGACGCTCAGGCCACCATCTCGTCGGAGTCGAACGGCGCGAAGAACGCACCCATACCGCCCACTGCCAAGGCGTGGCCGAGGGCATCGAAATCATAGGTCGCGGCGATGTTTCCGGAGGCACCCAGTATCCGGGCGAGGATCTCGTGGGACGTGTCGGGCAGCAGGGCGGCGCGAGCTCGATCCAATCCGGGCAGTGCGCAGCGCTGCTGGACGTGGGCGATCATCAGGTGCAGACACAGCTGCTGGGCTGGTGTTTCCGGCCGCGGGCTCGTGCCGTCGGCGAGCCTGGTGGTGAGCGAGTCCAACGTCTGCGCGAGGTAGAAGCCGAACACCGGTCGCGAGCTGTGCAGGATATCGGCGCGGACTCGGTCGGCCAGGCCGGCGCCCGCGGCACCGAGGGCGGCGGTGATCGCGGGTGTGAGGGCTGGATCCTTCGGCTGTCTCACCGGCTCTGCTCCTCCATCGCCCGCTTCGCGTGATCCAGGATGCATTCCAGCCCCCATTCGAAATTTCGGTCGTCCGGAGCTCCGGTCCGCCTGCCCTTGGCCATGGCGGCCGCCAGCAACGGAGTCGTCTCGGGGTCGACGTGGATGACGTCGTAGTAGGCGGTCGCATCGCTGCCCAGCTCCTGGTTCTTGTCGTGGAGTCGTTGCAGGACGACCGAGCCCTGCACATGCAGGTTGACCGCTGAGTAGACGGTGAACGCCTCGTCGACCGAGAGCCCGGCCTTCACCAGGCTCGCGACCGTGCGCTCCACCTGCTCGGCGCCCAACCTCGCCGCGTGCTGACTCAGCGCCGAACGGATCAGCACGAGGTCGCACAGGATCGGATTGTTCAAGAACGCGCGGCGCATGGTGCGCGCGTGGCGCGACAGCGACTCGCGCCAGTCGTGCGCGTCGACGGCAGGGTAGGGCGCCGCGTAGATGAACTGGCGCAGCGCGCGATCGGTCATGGCGTTGAGCAGGTCGTCCTTCTTGCGGAAATACCAGTAGATGCTCGTGACGCCGACATCGAGATGTTTGCCGAGTAGCGGCATGCTGAGCCCGTCGACCGAGACCTGTTCGGCGAGTTCGAACGCGCCGTCGATGATGTCCGCGGGATTGAGCGATCCTCGTTCGCGTCGGCGACGCGGCTGCCCGAGTTTTCGACCGGTCATAGCGCGACTTGCTGATCGGCGGCGGCGTACACCGGTTCACGCTTTTCGGCGAAGGCGGCGAAGGCCTCGATCACGTCGGCCCCCGTGAGGTTGACGCCCGCGGCCTTCGCCTCGGCATCCAGCGCCTCGGACAACGTTCGATCGGATCCGGCATTGAGCAGATTCTTGGTCTGCCGCAACGCAACGGGCGGACCCGCCGCCAGTTTGCCCGCTATCTCGTCGACGAACTCATCGATCGTCTCGGCAGGCCGCAGCCAGGTGACGAGTCCGAGCCCCTCGGCATGCTCGCCGGTGATCATCTCGGTCAGCAGGGTCAGGCGCTTGGCCTGCTGCAAACCGACGAGCCGGGGAAGCAACCACGAGCCACCGCAATCCACCGACAGCGCACGGCGGGCGAAGATCTGGCAGAACCGTGCCTGCGGGGTCGCGACAACGAGATCGCAGGCCAGCGCGAGGTTCCATCCCGCGCCGACCGCAACGCCACGCACCTTGGCCACTGTCGGCACCCGCAGCTCGTGCAGCAACTGCACGGTCTCGTTGATGGTGCGCAATTCGCGAGCCGGATCCGGAAACTCGTCCATTCCCTCGGTGGCGGCGAGATCGGCTCCCGCGGAGAACGATTCGCCCGCGCCGGTGAGCACAACGGCCCGCACCGTGGGGTCGCTCGTGATGTCACGCAGTGCCGCCCGCAGCGCGTGCCACAGCGGGGTGCTGATCGCGTTCTTACGACGTGGGCGGTTGAGCGTCAGCGTGCGCACGCCGCCGGCGTTGCCGATGAGCAGTACGGGCTCGTCTGTCACAGGGTCATCCTTTCGTCGCCGTCACTGCGGACGGGGCGGGAGTGGTAGTGCCGATCGCACCGCGATCACGGAGTTCCGCGATGTCCGAAGGTGTGAATCCTGCTGCTGCCAAGACTGTCTCGGTGTGCTCGCCGAGACCGGGTACCGCACCCATCGGCGGCGCGAAGCCCGCGATGACCGGAGGCGGCAACAGGGCGGTCACCGAACCTGCGGGAGTGCTGATCTCATGCCATCGGTCGCGCGCCGCGAGATGAGGGTGCGCGATGACCTCGCGCGGTGTTCTGAAACGAGAGTTCCCGATGCCTGCCGCATCGGCCCGAGCTTGGACGGTGGCTGCGTCATGGCGCGCACACCACTGGGCGATCTCGTTGTCCAGTTCGGTCCGGAGTCGGACCCGGTCGAGGTTGCCCGCGTAGCGCTGGTCGTCGGCGAGGTCGGGCCGATCGAGCAGATCCCGGGCGAGGCGCTGCCATTCACGGTCGTTGGTGGTGCCGAGAACCACGGTCTCGCCGTCCGAGGTTCGGTAGGCGCCGTACGGTGCGACGGCGGGGGAACTCATCCCGAGCGGTTGCTGATCGACACCGGTATGGCGGGTGTAGGTGAGCTGGTAGCCCATCAATTCGGCGGCGGTATCGAACAAGCTCACCGATGCGTGGGTGAACGGGGCAGGCTCGGCGGTGCCGCCGGTGCGCGCACCGGGTGATCGTCTGGCGCAGATCATCGCCAGGATCGTCAGCGCGGCATACAGACCCGAGCTCACATCCGCGATGGGCGGGCCCGGCTTGGCGGGTGCCCCTGGCGAGCCGGTGACGGCGCAGACTCCGGACTCTGCCTGGATCAACAGGTCGTAGGCGCGTTTGTGTGACAGCGGTCCCCCCGCGCCGTATCCGTCTATCTCCATCACCACCAGGTCCGGGTGTCGCTGTGCGAGTTGGACCGGTGAGATACCCAGTGCCGCGGTCGCCCCCGGTGCCAGGTTGGCGACGAAGACATCCGCCGTGTCGAGCAGTCGGTGCAGGACCGTCATCCCGTCCGGATTCTTGAGGTCGAGAGTGATCGACTCCTTGCCGCGGTTGGCCCAGACGAAGTGCGCGGCGAGCCCGTGGACCACGTCGTCGTAATGTCGTGCGAAGTCGCCGCCGCGGGGGTTCTCGATCTTGATCACCCGGGCACCCAGATCGGCCAGTGTGCGCGTGCACATCGGTGCCGACACCGCTTGTTCGAGCGTGACGACCGTGATCCCGGCAAGCGGACCTTCCGACTCGTCCTGAACAGGGATGTGCACAGCTCACCTCATCGTTCGTCACCACGCCACTCTGGCGCACCATTGTACTGTAAGCTATACAGTAAGAAGGACCGAGTTGGCCACTGTTGCGCTCGACGTGGTTCGTCGGCCAGTGGCACGCTGTCGTGCGCGAACGACGTGCGCGGTGATCTGGACAAAGGAATTCGCGTAATGAAGTACGTTCTCGAGTATCCCGCCGAGCTGCCGACGGCATCCGACGCGTTCTTGGACCCCGCGGTCATTCGTGACGTGGTGAGCCAAGCCGAGGAGTCCGGTTTCGCCGCGGTGGCGCTCAGTGAACACCCGGCGCCGTCGTCGAAGTGGCGGCACAACGGGGGTCACAACACTCTCGACCCGATCGCGGCATTGAGCTATATGGCGGGGTTCACCACGCGTATTCGATTGCTCACAAATCTGTATGTACTGCCTTTCCGTAACCCCTACCTCGCCGCGAAAGCGCTGGGCAGTCTGGACATCGTCTCGGGTGGTCGGTTGATCGCCGGTGTCGGAGCCGGATACCTGCGGGCCGAGTTCGCTGCTGTCGGCGTCGATCATGACCGGCGCGGCGAGCTGCTGGACGAAGCGCTGGATGCGCTGCGGCGCATTTGGGCCGACCCTGAAACGCCGGTCGCGGGAGTGGGTTTCGGCGCGCCGGGGCCGCTGTGGTTGCAGTCTCCGGCGCAGCGCCCGCACCCGCCGCTGTGGATCGGCGGTAACGGCAGGGCGGCTCGGCGCCGCGTCGTCCGGCACGGCATCGGGTGGATGCCGATCATCGCCGATGCCGGCATGGCCGCTGCTATGCGAACGACCGCTATCGAGAGCGTCGAGGCGTTCGGTGCCGCGGTGGCCGACCTGCGCCACGGTCTGGCGGCAGCGGGCCGAGATGCCGACGCGGTCGACATCCAGGTCGTATGTCCGCACCTGGACTTCGGTGATACCGATACGGTCCTGGCGGCGTCGGGCTATCTGGACGACCTCGAAAAGCGTGGCGCCACCTGGGCTGTTGTGCACGTCGACGGTTCCAGCCCGGCGGCCGCTACGCAGTTCGTGAAGAGATTCGGGGCAGAGGTCATCGCCGGGCGACGCGGCATACTGTAATCTATACAGTAACTATATCGGTATTCGGATTCTGCCGCGGCGACGACCAGCGCGCCGGTGCGGAATCGTGTATCTCACTGCGAATCGATGGTGGAGACTCTCATGACCTCAAGGGTGCCTACGGAATACGAAGACCTGCTTCAGCGACCGATCGTCGGTGTTCTCGGAACCGTGACCCCGCAGGGTTCGCCTGACCTGTCGCCCATGCGCTTCACCTGGGACGGTGCGCACCTGCGGATGAGCCATACGATCCCGCGACGCAAGTTCACCAGCTTGCAGGCGAACCCGAACTACTCGTTCCTCATCACCGACCCCGATGCGCCGACCAGGTCGCTGGAGACACAGGGATGGCTGGTCACGGTCTTGGGAGACGATGAGGGGGTCTTCTATCGTGAGCTGAGCGAGTTGTACGGTGACGTCGACGCCGGGCTGCCCGATGATGTCTACGATCGCGTCGTGCTGATTCTCGACGTCACCAGGTTTACCGTGAAGTGACTGCTCGCCGATAGTCCTACCCGAACCGTGCAACATCCCGAATACGCAATGCGGCTCCCCGTCGGTGACGGGGAGCCGCATATTTCGCGCTATCGGCTGGGTGACTCCTGAGCGACATTCGAGCCGATCAGATCGAGAGCGTTGTCGCGCATTACTTTCCGGGTGTCCTCATACGAGAATTCCGGAAACTGTGGAATGTCCGCGGTGAAGGTCGTCGGATCGGCGAGCCCCTCGCCGTGTGGCCAATCGGAGCCGAACAAGACCTTGTCCACGCCGATCGTCGCGGCGAGCAGTTTGACGTCGTCTTCGTAGTAGGGCGCGATCCAGACATTGTTCTTCAGCTGCTCCACCGGATCCTCGGTGAAGTGGTGAGGAGCAGTGTTCGCGGCCTTCTTCAAGCGCTTGATCAACCGGTAGACGAAGTACGAGCCGTTCTCGATGCTCACCACTCTGAGCTTCGGGTGGCGGGTGAACACCTGGTGCACGATCATCGAGGCGATCGTGTCGTGGATCGCGCGATCGTCGAGCAGGATCTGATCGAGCGGATCCTTCTTGCCGAATCCCTCGAACGTCGCCGTGCCGCCCCACAGCGCGTTGATGGCGAGATATCCGCTGTCGGACAGGTGGAAGCCGACTGGTACGCCGGCTTCGGCCAGGCGGGCCCACACGGGGTCGTGCAGAGGGTCACCGAGGGACCGCGGGCGTGTCACACCGGGTACCGGTGCCGGGCGCACGAGCACCATCTTGGCGCCGCGGCTCAGCGCGAACTCGACCTCCTCGACCGCCGCCGCCGGATCGGCGAGGGAGATGATCGGCGCCGAGATGATGCGGTGGTCGGGACGGTCGAACCCCCAGTCCTCGTCGAGCCACAGGTTGAAAGCGTGGACCGAGGCGATCGTCGCGGGAATGTCGTGCTTGAGCGCTTCCTCTACCCCGCAGGCGAAGGTCGGCAGCATGAAGACAGTTTCGAGGTTCTGTCGATCCAGGACCGTCACGCGAGCGTCGCGGTTCTGGTATTCGGGGTGCTCGGACAGGCGGTCTACTTTCATCAACGAGGCCGGAGAGACGCCCTCGGGAATCTCGCCGCGAAACAGCAGATCGAGGCACCCGGGCTCGATGATCGGGTCGAACGTAGGGTTGGGGACGAATTGGTTGACCTTTCCGCCCATTATCGCCAGCGTCCGCTTTCCGTCGTTGACCATCTGCACCCCGCGCTGCTTGAACTCTTTGGGCAGATGGCGGGTGAACGCGTCCAGTGGTTCGTAGTAGTGGTTGTCGACATCGACCGCCAGATAGTCCAGCTTTGTCATTCTTCGTCCTTTCGCAACCGGTGGTCTCGCCGGGCGCTCCGTCGTCGAACCGGGCGATCGGCATCCGGCACGGACCGCGCCGGGAAGACCTCCAGGAAGACCATCGTCGGCACTAACGTTTGACTTACTGTACCTCTTTCAGTAGCGCCTCGCGCAAGTCCGGCTTCGCAGCGGTTCGCGGTCGACGCGCGTCAGTCGGCAGCGCTGATCAATGCGAGTGTCCCCAGGTCGCGAATCGCCCGGCAGCTGCGCTCCAGCATGACGAGGAAAACCTCTTCGCCGCGCGCTGTGGGTGTCGCGAAGGCGGCGCCGAGGGCGATGATCAGCGGGGCCTGCACCATTCCGAATCGATAATCCTGCCAGCATGTTTCGCGGGTATATCCGGTGACGCCGTACTCGAGCAGTCTCCGGTGGTACACGTCGACGAGGCTGTTCTCGCACGCCGATCGCGCGTCGGGGTCCAGACCGGTCGCGGTGAAGTAGGCGAGATCGCGCGCGGGCAACCCGACGCCGAGCGTTTGCCAGTCGACCACGCTGACGCTGCTCGTCGCGGTATCGAACATGAGGTTGTCGAGTCGGTAGTCTCCGTGCAGCAACGCGAATCGGCCGGTATCGGAGCCGGCCTGCAGCCAGGGTGTCACCAGACCCAGGGCCTCGGAGAAGGTTTCACGGTCGCGATGATCCATGCGCGCGCCGAGCTTGTCGAGCGTGATGTCGGCGGCCATCCGCGCCACGTCGCCGAGGCCGCCTGCCGCTGCGGTGTCACCCGGTTTGGGCATCGCTACGGCGAGGTCCAGCCAGCGTGGATCGCGCCAACTCGGCCCGTGTAGACCGGCCAGCGCGGACACAGCCTGGTACGCCGCATCGGTCCCGCAGCCCGCGATCTGGTCGCCGGGGACGGCGGGGGACAGGTCGGCGAGGAGCAGGGCGAATTCGGTCCCGTCCTCGGTGATGTCGCTGTAGAAGCAGCGTGGCGTCGGCACGCTCGTCTGCGTAGCGGCTTGTCTGTAGAAGGTGATCTCGCTGAGATAGCCGAGCGTGACGCCCGCCCGCACACCGTCGTCGTCGGCGGGCAGTTTGATGACGAAGGTCGACGGGAATTCGTGCTCGCTGTGTGCATAGCGTGGCGTGATTCGGAACGTCGCCCCGGTCTGGCCGGTGCCGATCGGGCAGATCTCGACACCCTCGACGACGTTTGTCTCCGGTCCGAGCACCGCCTGCAGCCAGTGGCTGGTGATGTCGGCGGCGCGGCGCGGAATCGGTACGGTCGCACTCATTTCGAGGCCCTCACTGTGTCGCTGTCACTGTCGCTGTCTCGGTACGCGGCGACGACAGGCGCGAGTTCTTCGGGAGTCGCGCCGTGCAGGATCACGCGGTCGGCACCGTTACCGAATTCCTCGCGTATTCGGTCGGCGCATTGCCTCGGCGTGCCGGTGGCCGCCGATGCCAGCCACTCCGAGGGCAGTATCGCCGCGATGTGCTCGATCTGGTCGGCGGTCGCGACCCCGTCGATCGGACCGGCGATCGAGGTGACGACCCGGTCTTCGCGGAACCGCCGCAGCGCGCCCGGATCCCAGCCGTTCGTGCGCACCATCAGGTCCCCGTATCCCTGCAGATATGTCGCCAGCCGGGCCACGGTCTTCTTCAAGCGAAGCTCTTCTGGCAGATGGTCGCCCACGGTTGCCAGGCATGACCAGACCCGCACCGAATCGGGATCGCGATCGGCCTTCTCGGCAGCGAGCTCGACCGTCCGCACACACCGTCGCAGAGTCTCCGGTGAGAAGTAGGTGTGCAGGATGACATCGTCGAAGACCCGTCCGCCGAGCGCCAAGGTGTTCGGACCGAACGCGACCAGCGCGAGTGGAATGTCCTCATCGAAGCTCTGGTCGAGAAAGAGTACGGGGTAGGAGCCCAGCGGGCCGTCGTGGCCGATGATCGCCTCTCCCCGCCACAGCCGTCGCATGACGTGGGCCCAATCCTCCATCTGAGCGGTGGTCACCGCCGGGATGCCGAACGCGGAGTACATCGCCGCGACGCCCCGCCCGATACCGAGAGTGAACCGGCCCCCGGAGAGCCTGTGCATGGTCGTGGCCCACGACGCGGTGACCAAGGGGTGGCGCGTGTTGTGGTTGGTCGCGGCAGTGGCCACCCTGGTTCGCTCTGTCACCGCGCAGGCCGCGCCGGTGAGCGACGCGGCCTCTTTGACGTTCCAGCGTTCGGAGATGAACGCTGTGCCGAGCCCGAGTTCCTCACCCCTGCGCGCATCTTCGATCAGGCGTGCCGGACCGCCCCCGCCCGAGCCCGCCAACAGGTAGTAACCCAACTCTTCGAGTGGGCGCTGGTCCACGGTCATGGTGTACCTCGATCTGGAATCGCGAAGGAGACGGCGCAATCCTCAGGTCCGGAGTGGTCGTGGCCTCGGCGCAGCTCGGCTGGGAGCTGGTCGACGCTCACACGTGCAGCGCGGTGAGGACTGGGGGAGCCTCTCGAAGAGGCTACCAATGGGGCAACGGTAATGCTATCGGTTCAGTGAACGGTAGTAGGCCGGAATCACTGATCGATCTGTCCGTGGCGACGCGCAGCGGGTGAGGCTGACCAGCACCGCTCCCTACGGGTTCGCGAATTCCCTGTAGAGATCGGGCAGGAATTGGGCCAGGTGGTGCATCTCCTGCCCGCAGTGCAGCAGGAGATCGCGGGCGAGATCGGTGCCGAGGACGAGATCCGCTGCATCGACCGCGGCGCCCCGGCTGATGGCTTGTGCGGCTCGGACCAGGTCGGGGCTGTGGAGCCCGTAGTGGTTGAGATAGAAGCGGCTGCGCATTTCGCATCCGCCGGGAACGGGCCGAACCTGATGCGCGAGCCACCCCACATCGACGGGCGCCACGCTGCTGCCTACCCGTCCGAAAATCACTGTGTGTCCAGCGGGTACATCGAATCCGTGGTCCTGTGGATCGAGAAAAGCGATAGCCAGCTGTTGTAGTTTCGGGCCGACGTACTCATCGACATAGGAGATATTGCCGACGTACTTCGCGCGATCCGGCACCGCGTGGCCGGTCTTGTCCACGCTGATTCCGGCATACAGGTGTGCGTCGGGATGCCACAGCTTGTATCTCGCCGATTCCGCCGAATGCCAGCCGAACCACCAATCCCACATCGCCGCAGAGACATTCGGCATATCGGTGTGTACTGCCGCCCACACCATTCCGCTCGCGGTCTGTCCGTATCCGGTCTCGACCGGAGAGTAGCCATGGGCGGCGAGATCGTGCGAAAGTGCCGAAAAATCCGGAATGGTATTCGGCGGCACCGGCGGACCGTCGTAGGTGGTGAGCACTGATGCCGGTGCGGGTGCGGTTCGTGCGGCCATGAACCGCGCATAGGGCTTCGCCCGGTCGTCGGCGGAGTACCCCTGGTATCGGACGGCGGGGTCTTCTTCGGCATGTGACACGGCCGAGGCCCCCGCGCCCGAGAACACTCCACCGACCAGCAGGGCTCCCATGGACAGAGTCTGCCGTCGAGTCCACCGCCTGTGTCTCCACATGTGTCGACGCTATCGAAAGCCGCCCGGCGCGGACCGCGGAACGGCGTGAGCAGGCCGCGTTCTGTGGGAACTAACAGACCGGCTCGCACACCAGTAGGTCCCGTCGACATTCATCGAGACGCGACGCGTGTGCTGAGCGGCAGTGTCACCGGGCTCAGCCGTCGACGGTGTTGGGCGCCAAACCGGCCACGAACGGGGTATCTCCGTCGTATTTCCCGAATTTGGCGGCGCCACCGGGGGAACCGATCGTGTCGAAGAAGTCCACGTTCGTCTGCGTGTAGCCCGTCCACTGGTCGGGGACGTCGTCCTCGAAGAAGATCGCCTCGACCGGGCAGACCGGTTCGCAGGCACCGCAGTCGACGCATTCGTCGGGCTGGATGTAGAGCATCCGGTCGCCCTCGTAGATGCAGTCCACCGGGCACTCTTCGATGCAGGCTCTGTCTTTGATGTCGACGCAGGGTTCAGCGATCACGTAGGTCATGCGGTCGGGATTTCTTCGAGTGCTTCGAGCCGGGCCGGGACGTGTTTGTGCCATGGGGTGCCTGCGAAGGCGTCTTTGAGTGCGAGGCCGGTCAGTTCGTTGGGGGAGACCCCGGCACTGGTCGTTGTTCCGTCGCCGGTGGGGTAGTCGAGGCCGAAACCGTTGGGCAGGGCGATGTTTCCTGCCCGCATCATGTCGCTGACCTCGACGATCACGGTGGCGGATCCATTCGCGGTGACCAGTCGTGCCGGGGCGCCGTCGGTCAGCCGCAAGGCGGTGGCATCCTCGGCGCTGATCCGGAGGTGGCCGTCGCGGTCACGGCGACGCCGGTCGGGGTTGCGGAAGATCGTGTTGGCGGTGAACGAGCGCCGCTCACCGGCGGCCAGGACCAGCGGGAACTCCGGGGTCGTCCACGCCGTGCGCGCGGTGGGCAGCCGGCGGACCTGGTCGAGCAGATTGTCGATGTCGATGGTGAAGCGGCGGTCCTTGCGTTTGACGTAGTGCCAGACGTCATCCCAGGTGTCGTCGGTGAAGACCACGCCGGTCGGGGATTCGACGATCGCGTCGAACAGCCGGTTGCCCGGCGTCAGGCCGGTACCGGTGAAGCCCGCTCGGGCAACGGCTTTCGGGTTCGACATCGCACATATCTGACTGATGCCCCACAGCACCGCGGCGCCCCTCATCTGTGGCGCCATCGTGGTGCCGAGCGTTTCGTACAACAAGTACGGAGCGATCTTTCCGAGGGCGGGATCAGCGGCGACGGTGGCCAGGAAGGTCGCGCCGAAGGTGTCACGGCCGGTCTGCGCGGCGCGTCGGAGCCGGGCGACGGTGTCGGTGTCGAGGACCCGCATGCGTCGAAGTACCCGCGCGTAGATCTCGGGTTCGGGCAGCGTGCCGTCGAGCGGCTCCATGAGCGGTTTGCGGAGGTGAACGACATTGCGCGGGAATTCGAAGTTGAAGAACGTCGCTTCGGGCTTCTCGTACTGGCTGGCGGCGGGCAGCACATAGTCGGCCTCACGCGCGGTTTCGGTGAACGCCACATCGATCACGACCGACAAGTCCAGTGCGCGCATCGCGGCCCGGAAGCGGGGCGAATCGGCGAGGGAATGCGCCGGGTTGGACGAGTCGATCCACATCGCGCGGAAGCGATTCGGGTGGTCGGTGAGGATCTCGTCGGCTATCGAATTGCAGGGGATCAGGCCGCCGATGATCTTGGCGCCGGTGACCGGGGAGGTCCGGCCACCGCCGCCACTACCGCCGCTGCCGAGCATCCCGCCCGCCAGGGGAACCATCGCGTCGAGCAGGGCCGAGGCCCCGGCCTCCACCCGCGCGCGCAGCGGAGTCACCCGGGCGAGGGTGGGCAACGTCGCGCTGATCGCCGTGGCCGCCGCGGTGACGGTCCGCGCCGTCAACCGCTTCTGCGCGCGGGCCAGTGCGCTCGGCTTCTTGCGCGGTGATCCGGACCCGGAACCGCCGGTCAGCATCGCGAAGGAGGAGTGCAGGTACATGGTGCCGGGTCTGCCGAAGTTGCCGGTGACGATCCACAGGAGTTTGTTCAGGTAGGACACCAGGGTGCTGTTGGGCGCCTGCTGGATGCCGAGGTCCTCGTAGACGCACACGCTCGACGCGGTCGCGATCCGGCGCGCTGCCGCCCTGACCTCGCCTTCGCCGACACCGCTGATCGTCGCGAAATCCGTGATGTCGCAGGACTGGAACGCCGCCTGGACCTCGTCGTAGCCGGTGGTGTGCGCGGCGATGAAGTCGGCGTCGACCAGGTCTTCCTGCACGATCACCGCGACCAGTGCGGCCATCAGCCAGGCGTCGCGCCCCGGCAACACCCGCAAGTGGTGCTCGGCCATCGCCGCGGTTTCGCTGACGCGCGGATCGATCACGATCATCGAACGGGTCGGGTCGGCGGCTACCTGCTTGAGTACCGGTCTGGCCCGCGGAAAGCTGTGTGATTGCCAGGGGTTCTTGCCGACGAACACCAGTACTTCGGCGTGTTCGAAATCGCCTTTGGTGTGACCGCCGTACAGGCGGCCGTCGACCCAGATCTCCCCGGTCTTCTCCTGTGCCAGCGCATTGGAGTGATAGATCGAGCCCAGTGCCCCGCGCAGCCCGGCCGCGTTGGCGGCCCCGAGGTGGTTACCTTGGCCGCCACCGCCGTAGAAGAAGATCTTGTCTCCGCCGTGTTCATCGGTGATGGCGGAGAGTTTCGCGGCGATCTCATCGATCGCTGTGTTCCAGTCGATCTCCTGGTAGGTGCCGTCGGGCCGGCGTTTCAGTGGGGTGGTGAGGCGGTGGGCGCCGTTCTGGTACAGGTCCAGGCGCATCGCCTTCTCGCAGGTGTAGCCCTCCGATGCCGGATGCGCCTTGTCGCCGCGGATCTTCGCCAAGCGGCGACCCGCCACCTCGACGGTGATCCCGCAGTTGCACTCGCACAGCACACACGCGGTCGCCTTCGGTTCGGCCATGTCACACCCCTTCGACGAAAGTATGCTAGGCAACATAGCATAATGTTATGCCAAGTAGCATAGTATTGCTGAGTTGACCCGAATCCCGTAAGGAGCGCGACGACATGGGAGCCCGCACCGACACCCGGCAGAAGATGCTCTACAGCGCTGTCGAGCTCCTTCGCGAACGTGGCTCGGCCGGGGTGACCATCGACGCCGTGCTGGCGCGCAGTGAGGCACCGCGCGGATCGGTCTACCACCACTTCCGCGGTGGACGCGCCCAGATCATGACCGAGTCGCTCGCGCTGGCCGGTGACGCCATCGGCACCATCATCGACAAGGCGGTGGAGCAGGGATCGGTTGCGGCGTTGCGGCGATTCGGGCAGTTCTGGAACACCCTGCTCGCGCAGTCCGACTTCGAGGCAGGCTGCCCGGTCGTCTCGGTAGCAGTCGGCAGCTCGCCCGATGACCGGCACCTGCAACCGGCGGTCGCGGGCATCATCCAACGGTGGCAAGCCGCCCTCGTCACCGCGCTCGAAGCCGACGGTGTCGAATCCGAGCGCGCCGTTCGGCTGGCCACCATGGCGATCGCCGCCATCGAAGGCGCGGTGATCCTGTGCCGGGTCAATCGATCCACGACGGCGCTCGACGATGTCATAGAAGAACTCGAGGGGCTGCTCACCTCGGTGGTCGCCGGCTGAGGTGCCCTCGGTGCCCGGCGTCGCGATGGTCGCTCGTGTTCCGAGCTCCGCGGTGAGCCGGTGCTCTGGGGCCGTGGGAGCGAATTCCTATTGCTGCATCTAGTGCAGCTACAGCGTGTGTAGAATTTTCCTCTGCGCTGTCGCTGGACTCGCTCGGCGCGGAGAGGGTGGTACGCGATCGTGGCCGAACGGCAGAGCAGGGCAGCATATGCCCCGCGAATGGCTCCTGAGCAGCGCCGGGAGCAACTGTTGGACGCGGTTTTGCGGGTCATTGTCGGGCAGGGCGTGCACAAGGTGTCCATCGACACTGTCGCGAAGGAGGCCGGTGTGAGTCGCCCGGTCGTCTACGGCCATTTCGACGACTCCGACCAGCTGCTGCTGGCCTGCCTCGACCGGGAGGAGGCCGCGGCGGTAGCGCAGATGGCCACCGTAGTCCCGATGATGACGACCGATCCGACCCAGGCAATGGCGGACAGCCTCGAGCATTTCCTCGACGCGGTGCAGGCCGCGCCCGATAGATGGCGGGCGGCATTCCAGCTCGCCGACTCCAGCACTCCCGCCTTCCGCCGCCGTCTCGAACGCGGACGCCGAGCGTTCACCGAGGCGCTGACCGCGTATGTGCGCGCGGCGGCGCCGCCAGGACAGCTTGTCTCGGTCGATGTCGAACTCACTGCCCGTCTCGTGTACGCGCTGTTCTGGGAAGCGGGCCGACTCGTTCTGGCGGAACCCGATGCGTTCCCGCCGCAGCGCATTCGTGACTACGCCGCACAGCTCATTCCCGCTCTGCCTGCGTTTCATACCTCTGCCTGATCGAGCCGGGTCGACACCCTCGCGGCCGTCGATGTTTCGCCGCCTTCTCTAGGCGCTGCTGTTTACCGGCCGAAGATCGCCGTTATCGAGCGGCGACCTCGGCATGCCTTGCCGTCGTGTTCATCGACTTCCCGGTGTACGCCCCGCGTGAGGCCCGAAAACCGACTCGTGCTTGACAGGGCACCGCCAGGTAGCAAATACTACACTCAATGTAGCTACAAAGACTGTAGCTTTTGATGGGAGGTCGCCATGACGCGCCGGTACTGCATCATCGGAGCGGGATACACCGGTCTGGCCGTGGCCAAGGCCTATACAGACCTCGGTCTCGACTACGACCACATCGAGGCGACCGCCGCGATCGGTGGCAACTGGTCGCACGGGGTGTACGACTCCACCCACCTGATCAGCGCCAAAGCGGTCACCGAGTACCCCGACTATCCGATGCCGGACGACTATCCGGATTTCCCCAGTGCCGGGCAGATGCGCGACTATCTGCATTCCTTCGCTGCCGCATTCGGGCTCGATCGGCGCATCGAGTTCGACTCTCAGGTCACCGACGTCGCGCCGCTCGATGACACCGGGATGGCGGGATGGCGAGTCGAATTCGCGAGCGGTGAGGCACGTGAGTACACCGGCGTCGTCGTCGCCAACGGGCACTACTGGGACACCAACATCCCGACGTATCCCGGCGAATTCACCGGCAAGCAGATCCACTCCAAAAACTACAAGCGCCCCGCCGACCTCGACGGCACGCGGGTCCTGGTCGTCGGCGCCGGTAACTCCGGATGCGATCTGGCGGTGGAAGCCGCACTGAATTTCGGTACGTCGGAGATCTCTCTTCGCCGCAGCTACTGGTTCATCCCGAAGTATGTGCTCGGCGTGCCGAGCAGCAAGTTCGACATCGGCTCGGTTCCGGTGCCGAAACTGCTGCAGGAGGCCGTCTTCCGGTCGATCGTCGCAGTGGGGATGGGTAGCTTTCACCAGTTCGGGCTGGAGAAGCCGAAGCACCGCATCTTCGACCAGGATCTGGTGGTCAACCAGCAACTGCCGTATTTCCTCAAGCACGGCCGGATCGCGGTCCGTCCCGAGATCGCGCGCTTGGACGGGCACACAGTGCATTTCGTCGACGGCACCAGCGGGGAGTACGACACCATCGTCTGGGCCACCGGTTTCAGGACAACCTTTCCGTTCCTGCGCGAAGGGCTGCTCACCTGGGAGAACGGGCAGCCGCGGCTGGTGTCGCACACTTTCGCGCCTGGCCTGGCCAACCTCTCCTTCGCCGGACTGGTCGCGCCGCGTTCCGGCGCGGGCATGTTGTTGATGAACAGCTCCCGGCTACTCGCCGAGGCCGCGTTGCTGCAACAGCAAGTACGCACCCCGCTCGGCGATCTCTACTCGATCGTCTCCGAACCCTCCGGTGAAATCCTCGCCGGTGGACCGGAATTGCGCTGGAAGGTGCTGCGCGGCCGATGGCTGGTGCGCGTGCTCACCCAGCTGTCCACATTGCGGATCCTGCTGTTGCGCAGTCCCGTCACGACGGCGACGGAACCTGCGAGCCCAGAACCCGTGCCGGTTGCGCCACGCAGGCTGACCCGCATCGTGGTGAGCCCAGTCCTCGCCGTCGCCCGTCGGATCGCTTGACTCCCAACCCACTACACAGGAGCCCCTTCCATGCCTCCCAAGAATCGTGCACCCCGGACGATCGCCGTCGGTAGCCCCTTGACTCTGCCGTGCGGGGTGACTTTGCCCAACCGCATCGCCAAGGCCGCGATGAGTGAACAGCTCGGCGAGATCAACGGTGCGCCCAGCCAGACGCTGACCCGTCTCTACAGTGCGTGGGGTCGCGGCGGCGCGGGTCTGTTGATCACCGGCAACGTGATGATCGATCGCCGCGCCTATGTCGAACCCCGCAATGTGACACTCGAAGACGATCGCCACCTCGAAGCCGTCGGCAACTGGGCGCGCGCGGGGTCGCGGGAAGGTGCCGTGATGGTCATGCAGATCAACCATCCCGGCCGAGTCGCGATCGGCCCGCTGAACCGGCTTCCGGTGGGCCCTTCGGCATTGCGTCCGGGGACGATCGGCTACAACCTGCGCAAGCCGCGCGCGTTGCCGCTCGACGACATCGCCGACCTGCGACGTCGCTTCGTACGCTCCGCGGAATTGGCGGTCGAGGCCGGTTTCGCCGGTGTGCAGGTGCATGCCGCGCACGGATATCTGCTCTCGCAGTTCCTCTCTCCCATCGCCAACCAGCGAACCGACCGATACGGCGGCAGCCCGGCGAACCGTCGTCGGCTGCTACTCGACATCATCGCCGACGTGCGCGCAGCCATCGGGCCACGCGCACTGCTCTCGGTGAAGCTCAACTCCGCCGACTTTCAGACCGGGGGACTGGACGAGCGCGAATCGCTCGATATCGCACTCGCCCTCGAGCAGCTCGGGATCGATCTGCTGGAGGTCTCCGGCGGCAACTACGAAGCGCCGGCGATGACCGGCGTGGTGCAGGACAGCACCCGTGCGCGCGAGGCCTACTTCCTGCGCTACGCCGAGAATCTGCGCGCCGAATCGGCGATGCCACTCATGCTCACCGGCGGTGTCCGCACCCTCGAATTCATGAACGACGTGCTGGCACAGGGCGCGGTCGATGTGATCGGGCTCGGCCGCCCGTTCGCGGTGCGCCCCGATATCGCGGCCGAACTGCTGGCCGGTACGCAGGAGCCGCAGACGCTGCCCACGGCGCCGCGCATCCCGATCAAGGGCACGACGCCGATCAACTCCTACCTCCAATTGGCCTGGCACGCGGCGAATTTCCGGCGCATCGCGGCCGGCGAGCGTCAGGTGAGCGGACCGGGCGCGATCCGGACTCTGGTCGCCGCCGGGACCACCGTGACCGCCCGCGCGCTCACCCAATTCTGATCACCGAGGAGCAACTCATGAGCCTGCCCACTCCCACTCCCGCCCTGCGGGCCGTCGTCACCGGAGCCTCCTCCGGGATCGGCGAAGCCCTCGCCGACGGCCTGGCCGGTCGCGGATACTCGTTGATCCTGGTGGCACGCCGCGAAGACCGGTTGCGCGAGTTGGCCGATCGGCTTGCCGAACGTCACCGCGTCGAAGCCGAGGTCCGTGCCGTCGACCTGTCCGACCGCGACGAGCGCGCGAAACTGTGCGAGGAACTCGCCACCCGCGAGATCGCCGTCCTGTGCAACAACGCCGGTTTCGCCACCTACGGCACGCTGGCGACCGCGAACCCGGCCAGGGAACGCCAGCAGGTGGAGCTGAATACCGTTGCCGTCCATGACCTCACGCTCGCTGTACTGCCCGGCATGCTCGCCCGCCGCGCGGGCGCGATCCTGATCACCGGATCCACCGCGGGCAACCAGCCCGGTCCGAACAATGCCACCTACGCCGCCAGCAAGGCCTTCGCCAACACCTTCGCCGAATCGCTGCACGGTGAATTGGCCGGCACCGGCGTGCAGTGCACCTTGCTCGCGCCGGGGCCGGTGCGGACCGAATACGCCGAGGTGGCTGAGGTTCCGAACCTGGACCGGATGGTGCCGGGCCCGCTGTGGGTCAGCGCCGAACAGGCCGCGAACGATGCGATCGCGGGCATGGCAGGCGGTCGCCGCCGTGTAGTCCCCGGCATCTTCGCCAAGGTACAGACCGTCGGCGGCCAGTACACCCCGCGCGGGTTGGTCGGGCCGATCCTGCGCACCATCTACCGAAGGGTCAAGTGACATGGGTTGGGAACCTGCCGACCGGACCGAGGGCCGATCGTTCCGGGCGGATATGCGCCGCGCACTGGCGATCGGCGATCCGCGCCGCAGCCTCTACCGCGACGCCCACTACTTCAGCGCCACCGTCGACATCGACCCCGCTGCGATGAAGAGGTGGCTCCCGGTCGGCGTGCGGTTGACCGAACCGGCGCGCGCGGATCTGTTCACCGCGTGCTTCCCGGACAACAACTTCGAGTCGCCGGGATACCACGAGGCGGGGTTGTTCGTGCACATCAAGACGGTGCAGGGCACCGGAATCCACTGCCCGTGGATGATTCTCGACGACGATGTCGCCTTGATCATGGGGCGCGAACTGCTCGGCTATCCGAAGAAGCTCGGTGAGGTCGACTGGACAGTCACCGACACCGAGATCCGCGCCGAGGCGTCGCGCCGCGGCAACAAGCTGCTCACCATGGGTGGCAGGCTCGGCGCGGTTATCGCCGATCCGCCACCGATTCTGGGCCGCCCGCACCGCAATGTCGTCGGCCTCGCCGGGCTGTTTCCCGCCTTCGTGGTGGGCTTCACGCCCCGCGAGCGGGTGATCGAGGTGCGCCAGATCGAGGACTTCAGCCTGGTCGTACACGGTTCCGAACGCGATCCACTCGACCAGATGGGGATCGGGCGGGTGATCCAAGCGCGGCTGCACCGCGTCGATCTGCTCGGTGTGTGGGTGCCACCGATACCGCTGCGACCGCTCACCCCGCTGTTCACAGCGAGCCGGATGCGGCCTCGAGTCCTATGAGCATCGCCGATCGACTCATTACCGAACCGCTCGCCATCCCGCGACCGGCCGTCACCGCGCCGTTCCCCCGCCTCGATACCTTCGACAAGGCACTCACCGCACCGGGCGGTTTCGGTCCACGACTGCGCGCATGCCGCACGGCCGCACTGGATTTCCGTCGCGAGTTCGCCGCCACCGGGCGACCGGACTCGGTGCGGACCCACGATCTGATATCGCTGCCGTATCCGACCCGCTACGGTCTGTTCCGCGCCGCGATCAGTCCCACACCGTTCGTCACCATCAGCAACCGCTTGCTGATCGTGCGCTGGACCGAGACCGACGGCACCCCGCGCACGTTGCTGTTCGAGCCGAGCGATCATGAACTCGACTCCTACACACCGTATTTCGATGACATGAAGCGATTGGCACCAGGACCGGTACGAGGCATGTTCGTCCATGAGCACACCGATGTGCTGACTGCCTGCCGCCGCGCCGGAGTCGACCCGGCCGAGGTCGACTACCTCGCCTTCGACCACCTGCACACCCAGGACGTGCGGCGCTGGCTGGGCACCACCTCGCCGGAACCCGACATCAGCCCGAATCAACCTGTGGTAGCGGCTTTCCCGAATGCGAAGCTGCTGGCTCAGCGTGACGAGCTCGAGGCCATGGCCGACCTGCACCCGTTCCAGCGGCCCTGGTATCAGCCGAGCACCTTCGTCGACCTGCCACCCGAGAAGATCCTGCCGCTCGACGGCAGTGTCCTGCTCGGCCCCGGTGTCGCGCTGATCACCACGCCGGGCCACGCCATGGGTAACCAGTCGCTGGTGCTCAATACCGACACCGGCATCTGGGCGATCAGCGAAAACGCCATCGCCACGGAATGTCTCACGCCGGACCAGTCTCGAATTCCGGGTCTGGCGAAGGCGGCGAAATCCTGGGGACACGAGGTGGTGCTGAACGCCAACACCATCGAAACCGCGTACGAGCAGTACAACTCGCTGGTCATCGAGAAGACCATCGTCGATGTGTCCCAGCAGGATTCACGCTTCCTGCAATTCTTCCCGTCCAGCGAGCTGACCGGCGCACTGCTCAATCCCGGCACCGCACCCACCTTCACCCACCGCGCCATCCGGCACGGCTGACCCACTCGGCGGCATCATGACCACCACACCCGCGCGCAACCTCGGACTTTTCGCTCAGCTGCTCGATCCCGCACACCGCGCAGACCCGTACCCGCTCTACCACCGCATCCGCGAGCACGGACCTGTCCGGCTCGGCGGGGCACCGGTAGTGGTGTTGTCGTCGTATCAGGACTGCGCAACGGTATTGCGCGACAAGGCGAGCAGTGTCGAACGCCACTACGCCTCGATTCCTTTGGGACCCACCCCCGTTCACGACCTCGCGGGAGACCTCGCCGGCGAACTCACCGGCATCGCCCCGATGCTGTTCCGCGACAACCCGGATCACGCCCGCCTGCGTCGTCTGGTCGCCGCGACCTTCACTCCCGCCGTCGTGCGCCGGATGGAGCCACGGATCACCGCCATCGCCGACGCAGCTCTGGACCGTGCGGCCGAGCGCGGGCAACTCGATATCGTCGCCGATCTCGCCGGCCCGCTGCCGGTCACAGTGATCTGCGAACTACTCGGTGTCCCACTCGATGACGAACCCCTGATTCGAGGGTGGTCGACTTGGCTGGCACGCGCTCTCGACCCGGTGTCGGCCACCGCCACCACCGGCCGCCCCGACCCTGCGGCACTGGTCAGCGATAACAACGCGCTGCACGATTACTTCGAACAGCTCGTGCGCCACCGCCGCACCCGACCGGGTGACGATCTGGTGTCCGCCCTGATCGTCGCCGAGGACTCAGGCCAGGCCCTGAGCCACGACGAACTCATCACCACCTGCGCGCTCCTGCTGATCGCTGGACACGAAACCACGGTCAATCTCATCTCCAACACCGTTCTGGCTCTGCTTTCTCATCGCCTCCATCGCCAGATCCTGCGCGTAGCACCGCCTTTCGTCACATCAGTGGTCGAGGAGAGCCTGCGCTACGACCCGCCGGTCCAGCTGGTTCCCCGCATCGCCCGCGAGGCCATCCAGCTCCCGGATATCACCATCGCGGCCGGTGACTTCATCGTCATGCTCCTCGCCGCGGCCAACCGCGATCCGGCGGTGTTCGCCGACCCCGATCGATTCGACCCCGCCCGTGCGAATCGTCATCTCGCCTTCGGTCTCGGCCAGCACTTCTGCCTCGGTGCCCCGCTGGCTCGGCTCGAAGCCACCGTCGCCATCAACTGCTTCGCCCGCCGGGTCATCGACCCCCGCCTGGTCAGCGACCCACCGAGCTACCGCGAGCACGTCACCTTGCGTGGACCGGCGGCGATGCCACTCACCTTCGCCTCGATCGCTTCCGCGAACGCCGCGTGACCGGATGCGTGCGGTCCTGAGTGACCCGGGCGGGACCCAATCGGTCCAGTCCTCGTTCAGCCGGCGGAACGGGCCATGTAGCAGACCAGAGCCTCGATCGTGCTCGGCAACGAACCGAGGTGAGGCTCTGTGAGTCCGGCCGCCTCGACGCTGAACCGGATAGCGCAGAGGCGCCCGCTCGATGACTTCCGCGCCGGCACGGTGCAGCCCCGGGATCGACCCGGAATTGCTCAGTCCAGGAGCTGGGGGTCCCGTCGGCAGTAGGTGATGGGCGGGTCGATGACGATCACATCGGTGACGGTCAGCAGGTCGGCGGGCACCTGGCCATCGAGGTGGATGAACGTGGGGCACAACACCACATCGACGGCGAGCTCGGTGACGAGGAACTGTAATCGGGCCAACGGTGTTGCCGTGAGTATCAGAGTCCCGAGGAGCTCGTAGCCGAGATCGGTCGCGGTGGTACGGATCAGTGATTCGCACTGCGGTCGGCTCGGACCGGTCAGGTCGGCACGCACATAGCCGATAGCGGTCCTGACGGCCGGACGCCGGCGCCGACGGGCGAACCCGATGTCTGCCGAGGCGCGAGTGAACCGGCGCGCACCGGCCGGGTCCGAGATCTGTTTGTGCATCGGATGTCCTGCCTTCGGTCGAAGCCATGTCTGCGGGCACGGCACGGATGGGAAGGTGATGGCGAGATCGCACCAGGCTGGAACGATCTGGCGCGATGAGCTATCGAGTCCGCCCGCGGACATAGGACGGAGTGGTCGCATCGGCGAAGTAGCGCACGGCGCGACTGGTGGTGATATCGGCTGCGCTGTCGCCGATGTCCGGGTGGGCGGCACACGCAACTCGAGGGGCAATCATCACCTGAACACCTCACTGTCTGCGGGGTGGAGCGTTCGACGGGCCCAACCTCATCACAGTTACCGATAGGCAAATAGAGTAGAAAGTCCCTCTAAAAAGAGTGGTCGGGGAGCCGTGTCAGCATCGGGGACGTGCTCGCGTCTCGGGTAGCGTTCGACCGGGTGGGTTGTGAGTACATCTTCACGAGCAGATCCACTGCTCGGTACGAAGCTCGCCGAAACCCCGGTAGGACTAGCACATCCGGGCGCACTGGATCGGCTCGCCGCCGGACCGGCGTGTTACGCCGAAACCGAGACGGCATCACGTGGTGACACCGGCAGCGAATCCGGTACGTCTAGCGAGATTCGCTGATTCCGATTCGATCATGCAGTGCGGCAAGGGGTTTCGGAGCCCACCAATTGGCGCGGCCCATCACGTGCATCGCCGCAGGCACCAGCACAGTGCGTATCAGTGTCGCATCCATCAGCACCGCCAGGGTGAGCCCGAGGCCGAACATCCTCATGAATGGCACTTGCGAGGCTGTCAGCGCGCCGAATGAGATCGCCATGAGCAGCGCGGCGGCGGTGATCACCCGTCCGGTTCGGGCTACGCCCAGCGCCACGCCCTCGTCGTTGGCCTGAGTGCTGTGGTCGGAGGTCTCCCAATGTTCGCGGAACCGCGAGACCAAGAACACCTCATAGTCCATCGATAGGCCGAATGCGATGCAGAACAACATCACCGGCATGCTGGCGACCAGGGTTCCGGTGGGCGTGGTTCCCAGGGCTCCGAGGTTGCCGTCTTGGAAGATCCATACGAGCGCGCCGAACGTCGCCGTCAGTGACAACACGTTGAGGATCAACGCCTTCACCGGGAGCACGACACTTCCGGTGAGCAGGAAGAGCAGTGCGAAGGTGAGGCCGGCGATCAACCCGAGCACCAGCGGCAACCGTGAGGTGATGGCATCCACGCTGTCGCGGTTGATTTGCGCGAGTCCGGATATCTGTACCGATCGGCCCGCCGGGCCCGCCACATCGTGAATCCTGTCCAACTGTGTGTCGGAGGCGTCAGTGCTCATCGGTGCGGTGCTGAAGACCGTGAGAAACCCGCTGCCCTCGGCCAAGCCGGCCAGATCGGCCGGTGGCCCCACTTTCATGCCTCCCGCGAACGAGCCGGTCGGGGCGGCCACCGCGGCGACGTCGGGCACGAGAGAGAGGTTTGCGGCGTAACGCTCCAGGTCGGCCTGTTCCAGGCCGGACGCGTCAGGGATGACGATGGGGATCGACGCCGCGGGATCGATGGCGAACTCGCTGCGTAACTGGTCACCCACCTGATGTGCCGACATGGAATCCGGGAGCAGGCGGTCGTCCGAGAATCCCCATTTCATGCCGATGGCGGGAGATCCGAGCAGCAGTAGGAGTGCGATCACAGCCAGACCGATCGGTATGGCGTGGCGCATGACGCGCTTGGTCGAGCGGTACCAGAACGACTGCTCGATCGGTGTGGGCACGGGATCGGGCCTGCCCAGCAGGCGGCGAGCCAGGCGCCGCACATCCAGGGCATCCAGTCTGTGCCCCAGCAGGACGATGACCGCCGGTGACACTACGATCGCCGCAATCGCCGCGAAGGCGACGATGGACACGCCCGCGTACGCGAACGACCTCAGGAAGTACATCGGGAACACCGCCAGCACCGACATGGACAGTGCGACGGTGATCGCGGAGAACGCCACGGTGCGGCCCGCGGTGGCCATGGTCCGGAACAGCGCGGCGTTGCCGGTGGCGCCGTCGGCCACTTCGTCGCGGTAGCGACTGATGATCAGCAAGGTGTAGTCGATCGCCAGGGCGAATCCCAGCGCGGTCGCCAGGTTGAGAGCAAAGGTCGACACCTCGGTGCCGAAGGTGATCAGCCTGAGCACCGACAACGAACCGACGATGGCGATCAATCCGACGGCGACCGGCAAGGCCGCCGCCAACAGTCCGCCGAATACCCACACCAGCGCAACGAAGCTCAGCGGAATCGCGATGGCCTCCATCAGAAGCAGGTCGTGCTGGCTCTGCTCGTTGACTTGCGCGTAGGCCAGTGGCGTGCCGCCGGCGCGCACGGTGACGTCGCCCCTGTCGCGCGCCACTTCGTCGGACAGGGTCTTCGCGTAGTGCTCCGCGTCGTTCTCCGAGCCCGCGAGATTGGCCACGATCAGCCCGGACCTGCCGTCTTTGCTGACCATGGCCGCCGCTGCCTGCTCGGGCGAGGTCCACGCCGACGACAGGTCCATGACGTGCGGCGACCGTTTCATATGGTCGACGACATCGATGGCGACCTGTCGACCTTGTTCACTGCGGGCACCGTCGGGGGCGGTCACCACGATCAGCAACTGCTGATCGCTGACGCCGAACTTGTCCGTCAGTAGCCGGGTCGCCCTGGCCGAATCCGACTCCGGATCATTGAAGCCGCCCGCCGACAGGCTCCCCACCGCCGGGATGCCGAATATCGCCGCGCCGACAAAGAGCGCCATCGTGACGGCGACGACTCGTCGTGGTGCGGCGACAGCCAGTTGTGTGATCCGGTGAAACAATGCGGGGTCCTCTCGGGGCGGGAGCTATCGGCGGACGGCTATATGATCAGTCGCGCCCCGGCTTGGTTGCCGAGAAATATGCGATCGCGCCCGAACAATTGATGGTGATCTGATCGAGGCCGGCCGCTTGAAGCCACTGACGAAGCTCGTTCTCCGGGTAGACGTCGGCGAAGATCCCGCGCCGTTGCCACAGTGACACGAAGAGATCGTTCTTCCGGCCCTTACCGGTGAGAACCGTACTTCCGCGCAATACACCGCCCGGGCGTAGCGCGCGCCCGACAGCGGCTATCGCACCCGCCGGATCGGGCATGCAATGCAGGCCCATGTAACTCAGGCAGAGGTCGAATTCCGAATCGTAGGGAAGTGTCACCACGTCGCGTTCGACCAACTCGAGGTTCCCGATTGCGGATTTCTCTGCTTCTTTGGCGGCGAGCGCGAGCATCGCCGGGGAGACGTCGGCGCCGATGTATCGCTTCGGTGTGGTGCCTGCCAGTTGCGGGAATACCGCACCACCGCCGCACGGAATATCGAGGACCTCGGCGCCGTCGACCAGACCGCGCACGTCTTTCAGGTCGGCATAGAAACGCCGGTAATCGGATCCGAATGCGACGTATGTGTAGACCATCGCAACGATCGGATGCTTCACCGTGTAATCCCATCCTGAAGTGATGGGTGTGCCTTTACGCCATTTCTGGGTGACGATCGTCATTGTTCTTTACCATCCTTTTCTTCGGCGTATCGCACTGATATGAGTGTCTTCGTGATCCGGCCGTTCATGCGCAAAACGTATGTCCGCCGATATGTTGGGTTCGAGGGGTGCGCGGGTCGGTCCAGGGCGATCACGTGGATTGCGGGATGCTTGCGAAGGTGCCGCGCGGAAAGCCAATTGCGATGGGGTGCAAGGGTATTGGTGGTCGTAACCACATGCTCCCGGGTCGCGCTCGCCGGCGGCCGGACCGGCGGCCTGCAGTCCGGGGCCGCCACGTCGCTGCTGGACTGGTCTGACCTCTGAAGATGCATGCTGACATGCTGAAATAAACCTGCGCCAGGTATGGCGGCCCCCTGCCGATCCGAGTGGACGAATTGCTCCCCAGGCTTCACGGAGGCCACCATCACCTCAAGCGAGTGTGACTTATCTCACATTAGGCGGAGAAGCTCCGGTCCTACGTAGCTGGTAGCTTCCAAAGTAAGGGGACTCGGGGCGAGGAGCGTCGAAGTCACGCGGGAGAAGTGCAATTCATGGCTCGGAGGGGATGACTATGTTCAACGATTCTAATCCAAAGATCGATGCCGGTGTAGCCCACTGATGCAGCCCGGCGCGGAATCGCTGTTAAAAAAGCTTTCTCCGGCAACCAAGGCTGCGCTACGCCGTGCGCTCGCTGCCGAGGATGTGAACGTATCCACGTCGGCGGAAACGGACGCTGTAGCGCTCATCGGCGTTGGTTGCAGGTTCCCCGGGCGCATCACCGATTCCGGTAGTTACTGGGATTCCCTGATGGAAAAACGGGATGCGATCACCGAAGTGCCGGCGGGGCGCTGGAATATTCGCGAGCAGTACGAACGGCATCCGGGAATTCCCGAGAGCAGTTCGATGAACTGGGGCGGATTCATCGATGATCCCGCTGGGTTCGACGCTGAATTTTTCGGTATATCCAGCGCCGAGGCTACGGCCATGGATCCGCAACAGCGGGTACTTCTCGAAGTCGCTTGGGAGTCGATTCAGAATTCCGGAATTCGCTCCGACGCTCTCGGCAACAGCCGGACCGCTGTGATTGTCGGGATGACGAGCTGGGATTATACGATCGTCAATATCGAGCGGCGCAGTGAGCCTGTCGCGCATATGGCTACCGGAAACACCCACAGCACCGCCGCCGGGCGTATCTCGTATCTGCTGGGTCTGCACGGGCCGTCTTTCACGGTCGATACGGCCTGCTCTTCTTCGCTGGTCGCCATCCACCTCGCGTGTCAGAGCCTGCGGTCGGGCGAAAGCGACCTGGCCCTCGCCGGTGGCGTGCAGCTGAATCTGGCGCCCTACGCGGGGCTGGCGATGTCGCGATGGTCTGCCTTGTCGCCGACGGGCAGGTGCCGGGCGTTCGACAGCGAAGCCGACGGATTCGTCCGGAGCGAGGGTTGCGGTGTCGTCGTGCTCAAACGCCTGTCCGATGCGGTGCGCGACAACAATCGCATCATTTCCGTCATCCGCGGATCGGCGGTGAACCACGACGGACCGACGAACGGGCTCACTGCCCCGAGCAGGGCTGCGCAAGCCGATCTGATCCGTCAGGCACTGGCATCGGCCGATGTCCCGCCGGGGACTGTGGGTCTGATCGAAACACACGGCACCGGAACGCCGCTCGGCGATCCCATCGAGTTCGATGCGATACGTCGGTCCTACGGCGCCGCGGGTATCAGTTGCGCGCTGGGTGCGGTGAAGACGAACCTGGGTCATCTCGAGGCAGCGGCCGGGGTGGCCGGGCTGATCAAGGCGAGTCTGGCGCTCTACAACGACGCGATTCCGCCCAACAATCATTTCAACGAGTGGAATCCGCAGATAGACGCGTCGGGATCGCGCTATTTCGTTCCGACCGATTGCACGAAGTGGCCGGTCGCCGATCACCCGCGTCGTGCCGGGGTGTCGTCCTTCGGCATTTCCGGCACCAATGCGCACGTGATCGTGGAACAGGCACCGGAAGTGCCGCTGACAGCGGTGCTGGAACGTCCCGTCACCGCATTGCGCCTGACGGGGAAGACGCCGGAACGGATTGCCGCCGAGGCCGATGCCCTCGCAAACTGGATGGCAGGCGACGGGGCGAAGGTCTCGATCGACGATATCGCCCACACCGTCAACCGGACACGGGCGAGCTATCGGCATCAAGCTGTGGTGGCAGGCCGGGACCGGGCCACGATTACCCGCAGGCTTCGGCAACTGTCCCGGCCGGAAGCCGATGGCGCCGTGGTGCATCGACGGTTCCGGAGCGGGCTGCGGCCGGTGTGGTTGTTCTCGGGCCAGGGATCGCAGTGGGCCGGGATGGGTCAGCGGCTGATGGCGGACGAGCCCGTCTTCGCCGCGGAAATCTCGCGGGTGAGTTCGCTGATCTCCGCCGAAGTGGATTTCGATCTTCGTGACATGCTGAGCCGCGGCGAAGAATTCAGCGGAATCTCGCAAATTCAACCCGCACTGTTCGGTGTTCAGGTCGCGCTCGCGGCGCTCTGGCGTTCGTACGGGGTCACACCCGGCGCCGTAATCGGTCATTCCATGGGGGAGATCGCCGCGGCGGTCGTTGTTGGCGCTATCGACGTACAGACCGGGGTGCGCGTCATCTGTCGTCGCTCCCTGCTGCTGCAGCGAAACGCGGGCCGAGGCGCGATGGCGATGCTGTCGCTCAGCTCGGCCGACTGCGCCGCACTGATCCGCGGATACCGCGGCCTGGATATCGCCGTGCTCGCGGCACCGAGCCAGACGATCGTCTCCGGCGACGAAACCGAGCTGGCCGACCTGATGGCACGGGCCGAGAAGGAGTCGATTCCGGTCTGGTCCATCAAATGTGATGTGGCGAGCCACAGCCCCCAGGTGGACAATCTGCTCGGCGATCTGCGCCAGCGTCTCGCGGGGGTGGCGAAAAGACAAGAGCCGGAAGGCGGGTACTACTCTGCGACCTCGGCCGACCCGCTGGAGACGCCGCTGTTCGATCCCCAGTACTGGGTCGACAACCTGCGCCGGCCCGTGCAGTTCCACCGAGCCGTGTCGGCCGCGGCTGCCGACGGATATCGGCTTTTCACCGAGATGTCTCCGCATCCGCTGCTCGCCTCACCGGTCACCGACACGCTCGAGTCGGTGCTGGCGGGAGAAGAGTTCATGGTGAATTACTCCATGAAGCGCGATCAGGATGAAACCGAGGAGTTTCGTTCTCAACTCGAGCGCGTCTTGTCCGCGCTCGAGCCGGCATTCGGCGAACTCGGGCCCGACACGGGTCGATTCGTCGATGTCCCGGCCGCGCCGTGGGCACATCAGAACTTCTGGACGGCCGATCGAGCGCCCGTCGTGGATACCGGCGGTCACCCACTGCTCGGCCGAAACGTTGGTGTCCCGCGCACCGGCACCCACGTCTGGAGTGTCGATGCCGGTACCGAACGGCATCCGTGGCTGAACGATCACCGGGTGCACGGAATGCCGGTGATGCCGGCCGCGGTGTTCGTCGATATGTGTCTGGGTGCTGCCGGTGACGTATTCGGTCTCGGATCCGAACAACTGGAGCTGCACGATTTCACCGTCGACACCATGCTCGTGCTCGACCAGCACTTGACCCTGACCACGCACCTGACCTGGCGGGCTGCTGATCGAACGGCCGAGATCGAGATCTTCTCGCAGTCGGTTGACGGCGACTGGCTCCGGCACGCCGGGGCAGTGGTGAGTCGCGTCGATGATGTGACCGGCGATCGCGACCGGGCTCCCGTCGATATGGCCGGCGAGCCGGGGACTTCCACGAAGACGGTGCCGGTGTCGGCGCTCTATGCCCTGTTGAGGCAATCCGGCCAACTGCACGGGCCTGCTTTCGCGGCGTTGACCAGGATCGAACGGCATGGCGGGGGAAGGGCTTCCACCATGATCGAACTCCCGGCCTCCGCTCCGCAGAACCTTCGATTCACGGCGCATCCGGTCATCCTCGACGCTGCCCTGCAGAGCATCGGCGCCGCGCTGAGTGACACCTCTTCGACGCTGTCTGCGGACGCCACCTATCTGCCGCGATCGATCGAGTCTTTCCGGATCTTCGAACCGATCGGCCACGCAGTCGGCTGCCGCGTACGGCTACGGCAGTCCGACGATGTGGACCGCAGTGTTGAGGCATCGGTCCAGCTCGTGAACGAGGCCGGCCGGTCGGTGGCGGAATTCACCGGTATCTCCTTGAGGAAAGTGACCTCCCGGAGGCTGGATCTTCCGATCGGGCACAAGGTTTTCGATACCCGATGGACTGCGAAACCACCGACGGCACCGGCGAGTTCGTTCGATGGGAGCAGCTGGATCCTGGTGACCGACGGCGACAACTGGTCATCGTCCGCGTCGGCCGTCGCCGCCGCGATCGGCGAGAATCAGGGGCGGGTTCTCCCCGCTACGCTCGCGGACGAGCGATCATTGCTCGCGGCATACGAGTCGGCCGCGGAGGGTGAAGGCACTTCCCCGGCCGGGATAGTGATCTTCCTCGATCCCGCCGGGCCGCGGGAGGCAGCCACCGCGGTGGGAATCGCGCGCGCACAGGGGTGGCTGCGGCACTTGTCGTCCATTGTTCGGACGATCGTTCAGCACCCCGCCGAGCAATCGCCACGTCTGTGGCTGGTGGCTCGGGGCGGCCTTGCTGTTCACGATGACGAAGTCGGCGACCCCGGGGTCGGGGCACTGCGCGGGGTGATCCGGACGCTCGCGTTCGAGCATCCGGAATTGCACGCGACGCTCATCGATCTCGACCCCGGTGCCGACGCTGCCGCGGAACTGTTGTCCGAACTGAGGGCAAGCGCCGGAGACGATACGGTCGCCCTGCGTCGTGGTCTCAGATATGTGGAAACACTCGCGAGAGCGCAACTCGGCTCAGACGTTCCGGGCAATACGGTGCGAACCGACGGCTCGTACATCATCACCGGCGGCCTCGGCGGGCTGGGACTCAGCATCGCGCGATGGCTGGTGGAACAGGGTGCCGGCCGCGTGGTTCTCAACGGCCGGTCCGCGCCATCCGACGAAGTAGCGGCGCTGCTGGCGGAGTTCGGCGGCAGCGCCGAAGTGGTCGTCGAACTCGGCGACGTTTCGGCCGCCACGACCGCGGACAGACTCGTCGCGGCCGCCGAGCAGACCGGTCGGCCGTTGCGGGGTCTGATTCACGCTGCCGGCGTGCTCGACGACGGAATATTCCTCTCGCTGGACGACGAGAGCTTGACGAAGGTGTGGCGACCGAAAGTGGCCGGTGCGGTGGCCCTGCACCACGCCACCGTCGGCCGGGACATGGATTGGTGGATCGCCTTCTCATCGATGGCCGCGATGCTCGGATCGCCCGGCCAGGCAGCCTATGCCGGGGCGAACGCGTGGCTCGACGCTTTCGTTCGATGGCGCCGCGCGCAGGGCGCACCGGCATCGGTGATCAATTGGGGCCAATGGTCGGGTGTCGGATTGGCGACGTCGGTAGTCCTTCCTGTAGTCGACCCGCTCACTCCGGCGGAAGGTGTCGAGGCGTTCGGAACGCTGCTGGCCCACAACCCGGCGCGTATCGGAGTCGCGCGGCTGCGGCTGGATCGTGCGCGGGATCTTCCGGAGCTGAAACAGCTGTCCTATTTCGGGGAGGTGATCCAAGAATTCGATCATGCGGACGTATCGGAAGAATGGATCGGCCCGGACGGTCTGCGGAAAATGGGCCCCGACGAGGCGCGCAAGGCAATAGCGGAACGATTGGCCTCCCGTCTGAACGCCATAGTCGGCGCGACGTCGTCGGTCGGACTCGATGCGAGTGCTTCACTGTTTTCGGTGGGAATGGATTCGCTGATGGCGATACGTATCAAGAATGCGTGCCGAAGGGATTTCGGGGTGGAACCGTCGGTTGGACTGCTGTTGCAGGGCGCATCATTGCATGATCTGGTACAGGACATCGCCGGTCAGCTCGGGTTGAGCCTGTCCGAGCATTCGAATGAGAACGACGAAACACATAATCGGCCGATAGCACGTGCGCACGCTCGCCGAAGCGCACGGGCACGACGGTCGCGCGGCGGAGAATAGGATTGCGTGAGTAAGGTGACAGTAGCGGCCGATTCCGGTATCGAGAACTCGATTGCGATCGTCGGTATCGCCGGGAAATTTCCCGGCGCCGAGTCAGTGGAAGAATTTTGGGAAAATCTTCGTCATGGTCGCGAATCCATTATCGATATCTCCGACGATACGCTGATCGGGTCGGGAGTTCCGGAAGCGGTGTTCAAACGTCCGAATTATGTGCGGCGTGCCCCGATTCTGGCAGACATCGACAAGTTCGACGCCGAATTCTTCGGGTTCACGCCGCGAGCGGCACGGATCATGGATCCGCAACACCGGATGTTCTTGCAGACGGCCTGGAAGGCGCTCGAGGACGCCTGCTGTGATCCGTACCGGTACGACGGCGCGATAGGAGTGTTCGGCAGCAGCGCGGCCAGCGGTTACCTGCTGCACAACCTGCTTTCGCACGGTGACCTGCGCGAATCGATCGCTCAGGGAGCGAACGCAGAGCTGCTCAACCTATTGATTCACAACGACAAGGACTATCTGGCAACCAGGCTGTCCCACCAGTTCAATCTCCGAGGCCCCAGCCTGACCGTGCAGACGGCGTGCTCCTCTTCCCTGGTGGCTGTGCACATGGCGTGTCAGAGCCTGCTGTCGAACGAATGTGACATGGCGCTCGCGGGCGCCGTATCGCTTCGGATACCGCACCACGTCGGATACTTCTACGAACCGGGATCCATGGCATCGGCGAGCGGACATTGCCGGCCCTTCGATGCCAGGGCCGACGGTACCGTCTTCGGTAGCGGTGCAGGCATCGTGGTTCTGAAGAGGCTCGAGGACGCGCTGGCGGCGAATGACACCGTCCACGCGGTGATCGCCGGTTCCGCCGTCAACAACGACGGGTCCCGGAAGATGGCGTTCACAGCGCCCAATGTCGCGGCCCAGGCGGACGTCATCGCCGAAGCACAGGCTGTCGCCGGTGTCGACTCGTCCGATATCAGCTATATCGAAGCCCACGGCACCGGGACGCCGCTGGGAGACCCCATCGAGCTGGACGCACTGCGCCGGGCTTTCGAGATATCGAGGAAACAGCGGTCGGCGCCATGCTATATAGGCTCCGTCAAGTCCAATATCGGACACCTCGAGGTGGCATCGGGTGTAGTCGGTCTGATCAAGACCGTACTGTGCCTGAAGAACCGAGCGATTCCGCCGACGCTGCATTTCGAAAAGCCCAATCCCGAACTGCGGCTCGATCGCAGTCCTTTCGTGGCACCGACAGAGTATCGCCCGTGGGATTGGGACGGCCTTCGATACGCCGGCGTGAGTTCGTTCGGAGTGGGCGGAACGAACGCGCACGTCGTGGTGCAGGAGGCCCCCGTCGTCGCCGCTGCGCCGTCCCGTTCCGGGCCGCAGGTGCTGTTGCTGTCGGCGCACACCCATGAGGCCCTCGTGGAATCACAAGGGCGCCTGGCCGCGCACCTGAATTCGAGCCCGGAACTCGACCTTCTCGATGTGGCGTACACCCTCGACAAGGGACGAAAGCCCCATCAGGTGCGAGTAGCCACCGTGGTGAACGACCGGGCTTCGGCGACGCAGGCCTTGGCCGGTCGCGGAAACGAGCCCAAGATCGTGCTCGACCCGGACGCAGCGGTTGCCTTCCTGTTCCCCGGCCAAGGAACTCAGCACCTGGGGATGGCCCGGGACCTGGTGGAATCGGAGCCGGTTTTCGCCGAGACCTTCAACCGTTGTGTCGACGAGTTCCACAGACTGTCGGGTCGCGATATTCGCTCGGCGGTATTCGGCTCGGACACCACGCAATTGAACCGGACCTGCTACGCGCAGCCGGCGATCTTCAGCGTCGAGTACGCCTTGGCGAAGCTCCTGGAGTCGTACGGCGTCCGGCCCGCGGCGTTGGTCGGGCACAGCATCGGTGAATATGTGGCAGGCACGGTAGCCGGTGTCTTCGATCTCGGCACGGCGATCCGGGCTGTGGTCGCGCGCGCTGAGCTGATGCATGCCGCGCCGATGGGCGCGATGCTCGCTGTCGCGTCTGCGGTCGGCGGGATCGAGGACGGGCTGGGGCCGGAGCTGGATGTCGCCGCGATCAACGACCCGCACCAATGCGTGGTATCGGGGTCGACTCCGCGCATCGAGGAGTTCGAACGCTGGTCGGCGGGCCGGGGAATTCTGACCCGCCGATTGGATGTCTCGCACGCATTCCATTCGGGCCTGATGGAGCCAGTGGTGCCGAAGTTCCACGATGCACTCCGGGACCTGCCGCTCGCCGAACCGAAGATCCCGTTGTTGTCGAACAGATCCGGTTCGTGGATGTCAGCGGTGGAAGCGACCGATCCGGCCACGTGGGCGCAGAGTATCCGCGCTACCGTCCGGTTCAAGGACAATGTCGAACATGCCCTGGACACGGCCGGCTACGTGTTCGTGGAGGTCGGACCCGGCGGATCGCTGAGCGCATCCGTGAAGCGGCACCAGAGTTGGACCGAGGACAATCACGTTGTGCGCCTCATGCGCCGACCGTCGGAGAACGCGAACGATCACGACGTCTTCCTCGGCGCACTCGGCCTGCTGTGGACTGCCGGAGTGGGTATCGATTGGTCCCCGCGGTATTCGGGCGCCGCTCCGCGCTGGGCTTCGTTGCCGGCGTATCCGTTCGCACGTGACCGCTATTGGATCGACGCCGCCCACGTTGTCACCGGCGACTCAGGAGGAGCCGACGCCACCGAACCGAAGCGGGACGTGTCCGGACGGGTCTCGGCCCCGAGCGAGAACGCCGAAGACGTGGGCGGCGTCCGGGCGATCGAGATCATGCTCAGCGAGATCGCGAACGAAGTGATCGGTGTAGACCACCTCGATCTCGACACGAACTTCTTCGATCTCGGCGTCGATTCGCTCATGGCCGTCGGATTCGTCCGACGAGCGCTGGAGTCCGGGGCGGATATCGAACCACAGGATCTGTTGGAGAATCAGACGATCCGATTGCTGGCGCGGGCCGTGTACGAGCGGTCGTTGTCGAGTGAGGGCAGCGAGAGCGCGGCCACACCCGATGCACAAGCGGCGGATTCGGTCGCCGACACAGGCACACCGGCGAAGTTCACCGACCGCGAACTCACCGGGATCGCCGGTCAGCTGAGCGGACATCGACCGGGAACACCCGTGCCCGTCAGCGAGATCGAAGATATCTATCCGCTGTCTCCGGTACAGAAGGACACGCTGCGATACGTGCTCGCAGCCGGGGGCGCCGGTGTCTTCCTCGAACAGTTGGTGGCGACGTTGGTCGGCCCACTCGACGTCGAACTGTTTCGCGATGCGACACAGCGGGTGGTCGACCGGCACCCTGCCTTGAGAACGTCGATTGCGTGGAACGGGGATGCCGAGCCTGTTCAGGTGGTTCGCCGCAGCGCGACAATTCCGTTCGTCGTCGAAGACGTGACGGCATCGGACAGCCACGATGGGGGGAAGCGCGAGAGCGAATTCATTGCCCGGGATCGGGGGCAGGGCTTCGACCTCGCCTCGGCGCCCCTCGTTCGGATCACGATCGTCAAGGTATCCGAGGACCGCCACCGAATCGTGTGGACGCATCATCGGATGCTCCTCGACGGCACATCTTTCGCCATGGTCGTCGCGGAAACCGCCGCCCGATACCAAGGTCTGAAGGCGGGAAGACTGAGCGCGCCGAAGGCCGCTCGGCCGTTCCGGGACTACATTTCGTGGGTTCACGAACTCGACGGCGATTCCGCCGAGGAGTTCTGGCGCGCCGAGCTGAACGGCATGAGGTCCAACGCGCTGAAGGAGATCCGTCCCGCGGAAGCCCCCGCAGCCTGCGGGGAGGGAGACGCGCAGCCGGTTGTCGCCGTCGGACTCACCGCCGCGCAGACGGCACACGTCACCGAAAGCCTGCGTGCTCAGCGCGTAACTTTGGCGACCGCTGCCTACGGGGCGTGGGCGGGCGTCGTCGAGCGGCACAGCGGCGAATCGGACGTCACCATCGGCGCGGCCGTATCCGGGAGGTTCGGTCCCTCGGCCGGCATGGAGCAGATCGTCGGTGCGTTCTCGAACGTGGTCCCGCTGCGCGTTCACTTCGATCCGTCGGTTCCCACCGGAGAATGGCTGCGACAACTCCAGTCCCATGTCACCTCGCTCAGGAGTTTCGAGCATGTCGCACCGCCTGACCTGGCGCAGTGGTCGGGCGTGCCCGCGGGGCGTCCACTGTTCGAGACCGCGGTGTCGGTCGCGGTCCACGCATACGAAGGTCTGGACGTCGGCTTCGCCGATGTGTCGTTCGAGGATGTCGACGTTCACCTCCGATCGAACGTCCCGCTCTGGGTGATGGTGATTCCCGGCGCCGAGATCTCGTTCCGGGTGATCTACCACGCCGCCCGGATCGACGCAGCGGAGGCAAGGTCGCTGCTCCAGGATTGGGTGTCGATTTTCCTGGAGTTGGTCGGGGAGGGTCGGCCGGGTGTCGATGGCGAATAGGGGCGGGCCCGACCGTGTTGCGGTGCCGGTCGTTCCGTGGGTGATTTCGGCCAAGAGTGCTGCCGCGTTGACCGCGCAGGCCGCGAAACTGCTGGCTCACGTGGAGCGACACCCCGGGCTGGACCCGGTCGATATCGGCTATTCGCTGGTGACGACGCGATCCACGTTCGATCACCGGGCTGTCGTTCTGGGCAGGGACAAGGACGAACTCGTCGCCGGACTCACGGCCTTGGCCCAGGACGCCACCGCGCCCGGACTCGTGACCGGCCGTACGACGGTCGGGGCCAAGACCGTTTTTCTGTTCCCGGGCCAGGGCAGCCAATCGTCGGGTATGGGGCGCCTGCTCTGGGATCGGTATCCGGTCTATACCAAGGCGTTCGACGCCATCTGTGCCGAGTTCGACGGAGAACTCGAGACTTCGCTGCGCGAGGTGATCTTCGCCGACCCCGGCTCCGGCACCGCCGAGTTGCTGCATCAGACCGTGTATACGCAGGCCGCGCTGTTCGCGGTGGAGGTGGCGCTCTTCCGGCTGCTCGATTCCTGGAATGTGCGGCCGGACTGTGCGATGGGGCATTCGCTGGGCGAGATCACCGCCGCCCATATCGCCGGTGTCCTGCCGCTGAAGGATGCCTGCACCCTGGTAGCCGCACGCGGTCGGCTCATGCAATCCCTGCCCGCCGGCGGTTCGATGATGTCGGTATCGGCGGCGGAGGATTTCGTGGCACCCTTGCTGGCGGATTACGGAGACAGGCTAGGCATAGCGGCGGTGAACGCACCCACCTCGGTGGTCGTCTCCGGCGACGACGACGCGGTCGGAGAATTCGAAGAGGCGCTGGCAGCCGCCGGAACACAGACGAAGCGACTACGGACCAGCCACGCCTTCCATTCCCGGCGAATGGACCCCGTCCTGGCCGACTTCGCCGCGGTCTGCCGCGGCCTCGATTTTCACGCGCCCGGCATCGAAGTCGTTTCCAACCTCACCGGAAAGCCCGCGGACCCCACCCAGCTCGGTTCACCGGACTACTGGGTTCGGCATCTGCGCGACCCCGTCCGATTCATGTCGGGCGCCCAATACCTGGGCCGAGGTGGCAACGCCGGCAGTTTCCTCGAAATCGGCCCCGGCACCGCGCTTTCCGCGATGACGCGGGAAAGTCTCGCGGCTGCGGGCGATGCCACGCCACCGCAGGTCGTCACGTCGATTCTCCGGCTGAACCGTGACGCCGACACGGCCTTCGTCACCGGTGTGGCGGAGGCGTATGTGGTCGGTGTCGGTGTGGATTGGTCGGCTGTCTTCGCGGGGACCGGTGCCGGGCGGGTCGACCTGCCGACGTACGCCTTTCAGCGAAAGTCGTTCTGGCTGAACGAGAGTACGACTACAGATGTCGGCGCGGCCGGTCTATCCGCGGCGGGTCATCCGATGTTGGGTGCGGTGGTCGATCTGGCCGCCGGTAGCGGGGTGTTGCTGTCGGGGCGGTTGGGGTTGCAGACGCATCCGTGGCTGGCCGACCATCGGGTGGGTGGTGCGATCTTGCTGCCGGGGACGGCGTTCGTGGAGTTGGCGCTGCACGCAGGCAGTGTGGTGCAGGCTCCGGTAGTGGAGGAGCTGATCTTGCAGGCGCCCTTGGTGGTGCCGGACTCGGGCGCGGTCGAGCTGCAGGTCGCCGTCGACGAGCCGACGGGGTCCGGGCAGCGGTCGGTGACGGTGTTCTCCCGCCCCCAGGTCCCCGGCCACGGCTCGGGTGCGCCATGGGTGTGCCACGCGACGGGCGTATTGCGTTCGGAGAGTAAGGGTTTCGAAAGTTCGGGCGATTCGGCGCAGTGGCCACCCGCTGGTGCGTCGGCGGTCCCGCTGGGTGAGGTGTACGAAGATCTGGCCGAGGCGGGGTACGAATACGGATCGGTCTTCCGGGGTCTCCGGTCGGTGTGGCGTCGTGGGGACGAGACGTTTGCCGAGGTGAGCATGCCGGAGCATGCGCGGGCGGAGGTGGAAGGGTTCGGCATTCATCCGGCACTGCTGGATTCCGCACTGCACGCGCTGCTGGTCACGGGTGCGCTCGGTGCCGGAACCGCCGCCGGAGATGTCCGCCTGCCGTTCTCCTGGGAGGACGTTTCGCTGTCGGCTGTCGGCGCCACCGATCTGCGGGTTCGACTGCGGGTCGCGGGTTCCGATCGTGTCGAGATCGAGTTGTCCGATCCGGCGGGGGGACCGGTGGCGCGGGTGGGAGCGCTGACGGTTCGAGATGTTTCACCCGCCTCGTTCGGTGCGGCGGCGCAGCGCTTTTCGGTCGGTGACGCACTGTTCACGACCAACTGGTTGGCGGCTCCGTCCAAGGAAGCCGTTGTGCCGCAGGGTGAGTGGACGACCGTTGCCGACGAGACCGGCCTGCCGTTGGAGCGGTGCGTAGTCCACGGCCGGGAATACCTGGTGGCGCGGTGCTTCTTCGCCGAGATCGGTGCGGAGGGCGCCCGACAGGTGCGCACCGGTGTGACCGACGTCCTGGCGCTGTTGCAGAACTTGCAGGGGGTGGATTCGCCGCCGGCCGTCGTGGTCACCTCGGGTGCGGTCGCGACGCATCGCGTCGAGGATGTCGATGATCTGGTGGGCGCCGCCGTGTGGGGGCTGGTCCGCAGTGCCCAGAACGAGAACCCCGGACGGATCGTCCTGGTCGATGTCGGGGATCCTGCGGAATACCGCACCGGGGTCGTCGCCGCGATTTCGCATGGCGGCGAACATCAGAGTGCCGTGCGGGACGGGGAGGTACTCGTGCCACGGCTGGTACGAGTCGGCGCAGATGTCCTCGGCTCCGCGGAGCTTGTCACCGCCGGCGGCGATTGGCAGCTGGTGACGCGAGGGCGAGGGACGTTGCACGGCGACAACATGATCGCCGCTTCCCATGATTCGTCGCCTGCGTCGTTGCGGGCGGGTGAGGTTCGGGTCGGCTTGCGTGCGGTCGGCCTGAATTTCCGTGATGTGCTGATCGCGTTGGAGATGTACCCGATTGCGGACACTCCGGTCGGTAGCGAGGGTGCCGGTGTGGTGCTCGAGGTGGCCGACGATGTGGTGGATCTGACGCCCGGCGATCGGGTGATGGGCATCTTCGCGGGGATCGGGTCGACGGTGGTGGCGGATCAGCGGATGATGGTTCGTCTTCCCGAAGTGCTGACGTTCGAAGAAGCGGCCGGAGTGCCCGTCGTGTTCGCGACCGCGGTCTACGCGCTGCGGGATCTGGCGCAGGCGTCGCCGGGCGAGTCGGTGTTGGTGCATTCGGCGACCGGCGGTGTCGGTATGGCCGCTGTGCAGCTGGCGCGCCATTGGGGACTGGATCTCTACGTGACGGCGAGCGTTCCGAAATGGGATGTCCTGCGTGCCGCGGGATTTTCCGACGATCGGATCGGCGATACCCGGAGCACCGATTTCTCCGCCGAATTCCTCCGGAACACCGGCGGCTCGGGAGTCGACGTGGTTCTCAATTCGCTGACCGGCGACAAGATCGACGCCTCGCTGGAACTGCTGTCACGCGGTGGCCGATTCATCGAAATGGGCGTCACCGATATCCGCGAGGCGGAGCAGATCACCGCGCGGTATCCCGGCGTCGAATACCGCGCGTTCATGCTGCCAGAGGCGGGCGCCGACCGGATTCACGAAATCTTGGTCGAGGTGGCCGACCTGTTCGACACCGGTGCGTTGCGGCCGGTGCCGGTCACGGTGTGGGATGTGCGTCAGGCGCCGGAGGCATGCCGGTTCCTGAGTCAGGCCAGACACGTCGGAAAGAACGTCCTGTCGATACCGAGGAGCCGCAACCCCGAGGGGACCGTGCTCATATCCGGTGGCACCGGTGGTCTCGGAGGCAGGCTGGCCGAACATTTGGTGGCCGAGTGCGGTGTGCGCCATCTGGTGCTGACTTCACGCCGCGGGCCTGCCGCCCTGGGGGTCGGCGAATTGGCGTCGCGATTGTCGGAACTGGGCGCGCGGGTCGAGGTGGTCGCCTGCGACATGGCGAACCCTGCCGCGGTCCGATCACTGGTGGCGGGTATCGATCGGTCGCACCCGCTGACGGCAGTCGTTCAGGTAGCGGGTGTGGTGGACGACGCGGTCTTCTCGTCGCAGACGCCAGGGCATGTCGAGCGGGCGCTGCTGCCCAAGGTGGATGCCACGTGGAATCTGCACGAGGCGACTCGCGATCTGCCGTTGGACGCGTTCGTCATGTACTCCTCAGTGGCGGGGGTGCTCGGCAGTCCCGGCCAAGCGAATTACGCGGCGGCGAACGCCTTTCTGGACGGCTTGGCGCACCACCGCCAGCGGCTCGGCTTGCCGGCGACCGCCATGGCCTGGGGCGTCTGGGAGCGGCCCACCGGGATGACCGGGCACCTGCGGGACGCGGATCTCGAGCGATTGCGGCGTGGCGGTTTCGCGCCGATTTCGGACGCCAAGGGCATGGCCCTGTTCGATGCGGCGATGGCCACGGGTCTGCCGTCGACCGTGCCTGCCCCCATGGAACTGGAGGCGATTCGCCGGCGGATTGTCGACGTGGACGACATTCCGCCGCTGCTGCGCGGACTGGTCCGGGTAACCAGACGAGCTTCCGACAGCGATTCGGGTACCGTCTCGAAGCTGCTGGCTGAATCGGCCGGGCTCAGCCGCGCCGACAAGGAACGACTGTTCCTCGACGCGATCCGCTCGCACGCGGCCACTGTGCTCGGGCACGGCTCTCCCGACGACATCCCCGCCGACTCCGCCTTCGCCGACCTGGGATTCGACTCGCTCGGCGCGGTCGAGTTCCGCAATCGAGTGCAGTCCGCGACCGGTGTGAAGCTGTCGGCGACCGCCGTCTTCGACTATCCGACTCCCTCGGCATTGGCTCGCTACATCGGCGAGCATCTCGCGCCCGACGACAACCCGGCAAGACGAATACTCGGTCAGATCGACTCACTCGCCGAGACCTCGCTACTCGGGGATCTCGAAGATCAAGACCTCCGGATCTTCGCGGATCGTATGGAGGAAATGGCCAGGAGGGTCAGGGCGACATTGCCGGAGAGCGTCGTTGTGAGTCGTGAGGTCGATCCGGAAGAGGACATAGATTTTGATGAAGACGACGCCATATTCGAGTATCTGGACCGTTCCGATCCGACGTTCAACTGAGTTGAGAGGTCTTTCGCAGTGAGGGAGGACGAGCTCCGGGACTATCTGAAGAAGGCCGTCAAGGACCTGCAGAAGGCTCGCCAGCGCTTGCGGGACATCGAGGCGAAGTCGCGCGAGCCGATCGCGATCATCGGCATGTCCTGCCGCTATCCAGGTGGCATCGAATCACCTCAGGACCTGTGGGAGACCGTTCTGAACGGTCGCGATGTCATCACGGATTGGCCGACGGATCGCGGGTGGGACAACCTTGTCCGACATGGTCTCGGGCCCATAGATTTCGACAAGATCCGGAGTCGTTCCGGCGGATTCCTCACCGCGCCTGGCGAGTTCGATGCCGAATTCTTCGGGATCACGCCACCCGAGGCGTCGGCGATGGATCCACAACAGCGCCTGGTGCTGGAAGCGGCGTGGGAGGCTGTCGAATGCGCCAGGATCGATCCACGGACGTTGCACGGCAGCGACACCGGCGTCTATGTCGGCGCGGGCAATGACCAAGGCTATGGATCCCTGGAGGCGCAGGGGGAGTACGCCGATACCGACTCGACGGCTTATCTGACCGGAAGTGTCGCGGCGCTGGCCTCGGGGCGGATCTCGTACATCCTGGGCCTGAAAGGGCCTGCGATAAGCCTGGATACCGCGTGTTCGTCAGGTTTGGTGGCCGTGCATACGGCCGTGCAGGCCCTGCGTTCGGGCGAATGCGCGATGGCGCTGGCCGGGGGCGGTTCGGTCCTCGCGACGCCGGGAGTCTTCGCGCTGTTCGAGGGCGGTCTCGGAGTGGCCGGAGACGGGCGGGTGAAATCGTTCGCGGCGGGCGCCGACGGGACGATTTTCGCCGAAGGCGTGGGAATGCTGGTGCTGGAGCGCTTGTCGCAGGCACGGCGGCTCGGGCACGAGGTGCTGGCGGTGGTGCGTGGTTCGGCGGTCAATCAGGATGGTGCCTCGAACGGGTTCATGGCGCCGAACGGCCTGGCTCAGCAGCAGGTGATCCGCGCGGCGCTGGCCAACGCCGGGGTGCCGGCCGCCGAAGTGGATGTGGTGGAAGGACACGGGACCGGTACCGAGCTGGGGGACCTGATCGAGGCACAGGCATTGCTGGCGACCTACGGACAGAGCAGGCAGCAGGATCGGCCGTTGCTGCTGGGATCGATCAAGTCGAACATGGGCCACACACAGCTCGCTTCCGGGATCGCGGGGGTGATCAAGATGGTGGAGGCGATGCGCTGCGAGACAGTGCCGTCGACGCTGCATGTCGATGAACCCAGCCCCCATGTGGACTGGTCGACCGGGGGCGTGCACGTGGTTACCGAGACACAGTCGTGGCCGGACAATGATTGGCCGCGCCGGGCCGCAGTATCGTCCTACGGAATCAGCGGCACCAACGCGCATGTGATTCTCGAGCAGGTTCCCTCGGGCGTTCCTGTCGACGCGACAGATTCGGCCGTGCTCTCGGTGATTCCGTGGGTGATTTCGGCCAAGAGTGACGCGGCCCTGATGGCGCAGTCGGCGAAGCTGCTCGCTCATGTGCAGCGGCACCCGGAGTTGGATCCGGTCGATATCGGTTATTCGCTGGCGACGACACGATCGGCGTTCGACTACCGGGCCGTTGTCCTCGGCAGGGACAGGAAAGAACTCGTTGACGGACTGACGGCATTGGCCGAAGGTTCCACCGTGACGGGGCTTCTCACCGGCCGAACGGCCGTCGACGCGACGACGACCTTCCACTTCGCTGGACGGGATACCGGTGCGGGACAGCTGCTGTACGAGGAATTTCCGGTTTTCGCCGCCGCGTTCGACGCTGTCACTGCTGAGTTCGGTGAACAGCCGGCGGCGCCGTTCACGGTGGAGGTTGCCCTGGTCCGGTTGCTGGAATCCTGGGGTGTGCGGCCGGATTGTGTGATGGGCAGTTCGCTGGGTGAGATCACCGCTGCTCATGTCGCTGGTGTTTTGTCGTTCAAAGATGCCTGCACGCTGGCGACCGCGGACGAATTGCCCACGGCACTGGCCGATTTCGCTCTCGCGGAGCCGTCGATATCGTTCGCGGCCTCGGGCGAACCGGCCGGGCCGTTCGGCTCCTTGTACACCCCGGAGCCGGCGCGCGACGTGCTGGCACGTCCGGGAGCCACCCTCATCGAGATCGGATTCGACGCACCGCATGCGCTTCTTCGGGGCGTCGCGGGCGGCTGGATTCGAGGGATCCGGGTCGACTGGGGAGCCGTCTTCGGACGGCGGGGCACGGTGGCATTGCCCACGTATGCATTTCAGCGGCAACGCTATTGGCGTGGCATCGCCCTCGGAAATGAGGAATCCAAGTGAGTCATGACTCGTCGGGCGCCTCGTCCGGTTCGCGGCCGGTGAATATTCCCGGTGAGCGAGAAATCCGTTCCTGGTTCATCGGTGCACTCGCGGAGAAGCTGGCGGTACCACGCGCGGAGATCGATACCACCGTGCCGTTCGCGGAGCTGGGATTGACGTCGCTGCAAGGCGTGCGGATGTCGGATGAGCTGAGTCGATGGCTCGGCGTCGCGGTGTCGGCCGGAGTCGTCTTCGACTATCCGACAATCGATCTGCTGGCCCGTCACCTGTTCAGTGAGATCAGCGACGGTGACTCGACCGAGATGACCGAAGCATCGGATCCCGGGGACGAGGATGCCGGGGAAAGTTTGGAAGACATAGAGGAACTGCTCCGACTGCTGGATGAGGATGCCGGCGGGGATGGTCACGGGGAGACCGAGTGAGTACTGCGAACTCTTTTCGCAGCTTGATTTGAATGGGTGCGCATATGTTCGGTTCGTTTTTGGATCTGTTGATGCTGCGGAAGGCGGAGCAAGGATCTGGTCTCGCCTTCCGATTCCTGAAAACGGGCGACATCGGCGGTGACATCGATGAACTGACCTACGCCGACCTGGAACGCCGGGCCATGGCGATCGGGGCACGGTTGCAGGCCGAGGGTTTCGCGCATCGGCGGGCGTTGTTGCTGTACCCACCGGGGATCGAGTTCCTCTCGGGCTTCTTCGGCTGCCTTGCCGGTGCCGTGGTGGCGGTGCCGGTGCCGTTGCCACAGCGGCACGAGGTCGATCGGGCGTTGCGCCGGTTGCGTCAGGTCATCGCGGACGCCGACATCCAGGTGGTGCTGACCACCCGATCGGTCATCGATGCGCTCGGCGCGGTGGTCGAGCAGGTGCCGGAACTGGCGAGGCTGCGATGGATCGCGACCGACGAAGTTCCCGGCGATATCGCGTCGACCTGGTCCGATCCCGGGGTGGGCCCGGAAACGGTCGCCTTTCTGCAGTACACGTCGGGCTCTACGAGTGCACCGCGAGGCGTCGTCGTCACCCACCGCAACCTCCTGCACAATCAGCAGGCGATCGCCGAGGCCATGGACCACACCCCCGAGCGGGTGGCGTCGTGGAACGGTTCGTTGTTCGTCAGCTGGTTGCCGGTGTATCACGACATGGGGCTGATCGGGCCGGTGTTGCAGACGGTGTATCTGGGGGTCGATGCAGTTCTGTTCTCTCCGTTGCACTTTCTGCAGAAGCCGGAGCGGTGGCTGCACGCGGTATCGCACTTTCGGGCGCACACCAGCGGCGGTCCCAACTTCGGCTACGAACTGGCCGCACGGCGAGTCACCGCCGAACTGGCAGAACAGCTGGACCTGAGCCGATGGCGGGTGGCGTTCAACGGGGCGGAGCCGGTGCGCGCAGGCACACTGCGCCGATTCGCGGACGCGTTCGCACCGTCGGGGTTTCGGCCGGAGACATTCCAGCCGGTCTACGGCTTGGCCGAGGCCACGCTGCTCGTGACGGGCGCTCCGGTCGATCGCGCACCGACAGTGGTGAAACATTCCACCGATGCCGACCCCGCCCGGTCACGTGAGGTGGTCGGGGTGGGTTACCCGCCCCGAGGTGTCACGCTCGCGATCGTGGATCCCGAGCGAGGCGTGGAGTGCCGCGACGGCGAAGTCGGCGAGATCTGGGTGTCCGGCGACAGTGTGGCGGCAGGGTATCTGAACGACGAGGACAAGACGGCCGAGGTGTTCGGCGGCGTCCTCGTCGACGGTCGGGGTCGTTTTCTGCGGACCGGCGATCTCGGATTCCTTTCCGCGGGCGAATTGTTCGTCGCGGGGCGGAGCAAGGATCTGCTGATCATCGACGGCAAGAACCACTACCCGCAGGACATCGAGTTGACGGCCGAATCCGCGCACGGCTCGGTGCGTCCGGGCTGCGTCGCGGCGTTCCCCGTGGACACGGGCGATGTCGGGGAGCGGCTGGTACTGGTCGTCGAAGTGGCGGCGACCGAGGCGGACGAGCTGGACTACATCCGGGCAGCTGTCCGCGGCGCCGTTGCTACCGAACACGCCATCGCCATCCACGATGTCGTGCTGATCCGCCCGCGAACGATCTTGAAGACGAGTAGCGGCAAGGTCCAGCGCCGGGCTTGCCGCACAGCCTATCTCGACGGCGAACTGGACACGGTCGAGGTTCCGGCAGGCGCTGCGGCAGCGGAGAACCTGGAGACTCGACGCATCGCCGACACGGCTTCGGCGGCGCAGATCGAGGCGTGGCTGATCGCCGCGGTGGCGCAGGAGACCGGCCTGCACCAGGACCGGATCGACGTCGATCGTCCGCTGGCCGAATTCGGTTTGGGCTCCAGCAGTTTGGTCCGGCTCACGGCGAGTTTGGCCGAAAGCATCGGCCGGGATGTCGATCCGAGTGTGATCTTCGAATATCCGACTATCACCGCCCTCGGCACCGTCCTCGCTGAGGCGGCCACACCACGAGCCGACGAACAGCCCGACACCGGCGACAGTGCCGTGGCGATTGTGGGGATGGCATGCCGATTGCCCGGCGGAGCAGACGATCCGGAAGCATTCTGGAAGCTGCTGGCCGACGGGACAGACGTAGTCGGCGAGGTGCCGTCGGGTCGATGGAACCTCGACGGGCTGTACCATCCGGACCCCGACGTCGCGGGCACGGCATACACGCTGCGGGGCGGTTTTCTCGAGCGGATCGCCGAGTTCGACGCCGCCTTCTTCGGCATCACGCCGCGGGAAGCCGCGGCGATGGACCCGCAGCAGCGGCTGCTGTTGCAGACCAGCTGGGAGGCGATCGAACGGTCCGGGTGTGATCCTCGCGCATTGAGCGGTACGTCGACCGGGGTGTATCTCGGGCTCTACAGCAGCACCTACCTCGCCGGCGCGGCGCTGGCTCAGCTCGACGGTTATGTGGGCACCGGTTCGGCGACCAGTGTCGCGGCCGGCCGGATCGCCTACCAGCTGGGCCTGCACGGCCCGGCGGTGACCATCGACACGGCGTGTTCGTCGTCGCTGGTGGCGCTGCATCTGGCCGCGCAGGCACTGCGGGCGGGTGAATGTGATCAGGCCCTCGCGGGTGGGGCCACGGTGTTGGTGGGCCCCGAGACCCACGTTGAGTTCAGCAGGCTGCGTGCGATGTCGCCGTCTGGGGTGTGCAGGCCGTTCTCCGCCGACGCCGACGGCATGGTGTGGGGCGAAGGTTGCGGCGTGGTGATGCTCAAGCGCCTGGACGACGCCGTGCGCGACGGCGATCCGGTGCTGGCGGTGCTTCGGGGGTCGGCCGTCAACTCGGACGGTCGCAGCCAGGGCCTGACCGCTCCGAACGGTATCGCGCAGGAACGGGTCATGCGCGCGGCGCTGGCCGCGGCGGGTCTGCACGCGGCCGACATCGACTACGTGGAGGCGCACGGCACCGGCACCACCCTCGGCGATCCGATCGAAATGCGGGCGTTGGCAAGGGTATTCGGTACCGGTCGCGAACCGGGGCGTCCGATGGGGGTGGGTTCGGCGAAGTCCAACCTCGGGCACAGCCAGGCAGCGGCCGGGATCGTCGGCGTGATCAAGACCGTGCTCGCGCTGCGGCACGAGACAGTGCCTGCTTCGCTGCACGCCGAGCATCCGACCGAGCGGATCGACTGGGAGACGAGCGGTGTCGCGGTGCAGAATCGGCCCGCGCGGTGGCTTCGCGGTAACCGGCCGCGGCGGGCCGGGGTGAGCTCGTTCGGGATCAGCGGCACCAACGCGCATGTCGTCCTCGAGGAGGCGCCACCCGCGGCTGTCGAACCGGACGGCGCGGGCAGCGCGACCTTGTTCCCCCTCTCGGCCCGCAGTGATGCCGCACTGCGCGGTCAGCTCGAGCGCCTGATCGGCCTGGTGGAATCGGATCCGGGCCTCGCTCTGCCGTCGGTGGCGCGATCACTCGCCCTGCACCGCACGCACTTCGAGCGCCGGGCAGTGGTCGTGGCCGCCGATCGTGCGGAGTTGCTCGAGGGACTTCGGGCAGTCTCGCTGGGCGAGCCCGCGCCGAACACGGTGGGGCCCGAGGACGCGGTGATCTCGGGCAAGGTGGCGTTCGTATTTCCTGGGCAAGGATCCCAGTGGCTGCGGATGGGCCGGGATCTGTGGTCGCAATCCCCGGTGTTCCGAGCCGAATTCGCACGTTGCGACGACGCGTTGCGCCCCCACACCGGCTGGTCGGCGGTGGGTGTGCTGTGTGGTGATGCGGACGCGCCCCCGCTGCGTGACGATGATGTCGTGCAGCCGATGCTGTTCGCGGTGATGGTGTCGCTGGCCGCGATGTGGCAGGCGGCCGGCGTGCTGCCGGACGCGGTGGTAGGCCACAGCCAGGGTGAGATCGCCGCGGCCTATGTCGGCGGTGCCATCGGGCTGGCGGCCGCGGCAGCCGTGATCACCCGGCGCAGCCGGGCCTTGTCGACCGTCAGCGGTGGTGCGATGGCGGCGGTCGGATTGCCTGCCGCGGCACTGGAAGCGAGGCTGGGTGGCGGGGTGTCGGTGGCCGCGGTGAACAGTGGCGCCTCCACCGTGCTGACCGGTGACCGCGAGGCCGTGACGGCCCTGCTGGCCGAACTGGAGCAGGAGAACGTCTTCTGCCGTCTGCTGGCGGTGAACTACGCATCGCACTGCTCGGACATGGACCCGCTGCGGGAGCCACTGGCTGCCGAGCTGGCGGGGATCGTTGCCCTTCCGGCCTCGATCACCTGGTACTCGACAGTCTCCGCGGAGCCACTGCCCGCCGAGCCGCTGGCGCCGGACTACTGGTATCGCAATCTGCGCGAGCCGGTCCGTTTCGCCGACACGATCGAGCGGATGATCGGCGACGGCTACCGATTCTTCGTCGAGGCGAGCCCGCATCCGAGCTTGACCACGGCCGTCGAAACCGTTGCCGCGGAGTGTGATCGCGCGGTCGTCGCGGTCGGCTCCCTGCGCCGAGGCGAAAGCGGTCCACGTTGTCACGATCGTGCGGTGGCGCAACTGTACGTCAGCGGTTTCGGGCTGGACTGGACACCTCTGATGCCCGCGTCCGGCCGCGCCGATCTGCCCACGTACGCCTGGGATCCGCAGTCGTACTGGACCGAGCCGAAGGGAATCGGCACGAGCAGGTCGGGGCTGTCCACGATCGGTCACCCGCTCCTGGATGTGGTGGTGGCGCAACCGGATTCCGGTGGTGTGGTGGTGGCAGGCAGGGTGGCCATGGCGTCGGCCGGCTGGCTTCGTGATCACACCGTGGGTGGCTCGGTCCTGATGCCCGGTGCGGCCCTCGTGGAGCTGGCCGTGCGAGCAGGTGACGAGGTGGGCTGTCCGGTAGTCGCCGAACTCGTGCTGCACGCGCCGTTGGTGGTGCCCGCTGTGGGAGGCGCCTACCTGCGAGTCGTGGTCGGCGGTCCGCAGCAGGGTGGGATGCGTTCGGTGTCGGTGTACTCGCGCGAGGAGGGCAGGACAGAGGACGGCGAGCGACCCTGGGTGTGCCATGCGTCCGGGGAGTTGTCGCCACAGACCTCGGCGCCGACGATGCCCGAACTGGCCCAGTGGCCGCCGGCGCGCGCGGTCGAGTCCGATATCGGGCGTTTCTACGCTGACCTCGCCGAGCGGGGATACGAGTACGGTCCGGCGTTCCAGGGTGTGCGCGCGGCGTGGCGGCGCGGCGCGGACGAGGTGTTCGCGGAGGTGGTGTTGCCGGAGCCGGAGGACGTCGGCCCGTACGCGCTCCACCCTGCGCTGTGGGACGCGGCGGTGCAGGTCATCGCGTTGGCCGGGTTAGAGCCGGCGGACGGGTTCGTGCTGCTGCCCTTCTCCTGGTCCGGGGTGTCGATACACGCGGTCGGCGCGACCGCGCTGCGGGTGCAGCTGACCCGCAGCGGAGACCGGCAGGTGCGGGTGCGGATGGCCGATCCCTCGGGCGCGCCGGTGGCCTCGATCGAATCTCTTGCGGTGCGGGACATGTCGTTGTCGCAGTTCACATCGACCGTCTCCGGACCGGGATCGCAATTCGCGGTCGAATGGGTGCCGCTTCCGTCGCCGGGGCGCACCGAAACCGTGGCGCGGACGGTCTTGACGGTGCGACCGCCCGATGCGCCGCACGGTGTCCCGGCCGACCTGGCGGCATCGACGCGGACCGCGGTCGCCACGGTGCTCGAACGGGTGCGGCGGTGGCTGTCGACCGGCCCGGATGCCCCGCTCGTGGTGGTGACGTGCCGGGCGGTGTCGGTCCACGGCGAGGACGTGGTCGATCTGAGCCGCGCGCCGGTGTGGGGATTGCTGCGCTCGGCCCAGACGGAGAATCCCGGGCAGATCGTGCTGGTCGATGTCGAGGATTGGACACAGGTCGACACCGCGGTGTCCGCGGCGCTGGCGGTCGACGAGCCACAGGTGGCATGGCGTGACGGTGCGGTACTGGCACCCCGGCTGATCAGGGACAACGGACAGTCCACCCTCAGCGCGCCCGCCGGGAGCGCCGCCTGGGGACTGGTCACCCTCGGTACCGGCACGCTGGACGCGGACAACCTGGCCTTGCGGCCGTGGACGGCAGCGGATCGGCGGCTCGGTCCACGCGAGGTGCGCCTGGGTGTGCGTGCCAACGGTATGAACTTCCGCGATGTGCTGATCGCGCTCGGCACCTACCCCGACCCGGGCATCGCGGTGGGTGCCGAAGGCTCGGGCGTGGTCCTCGAGGTGGGGGAGGAGGTGACCGATCTCGCGCCCGGAGAACGGGTGATGGGATTGTTCGCCGGCGCCGGTTCGGTGGCGGTGGCCGATCGCCGTACGGTGGTGCCGATTCCCGCCGGGCTGACCTTCGCCCAGGCCGCCGCGATTCCGGCGGCCTTCCTCACCGCCCACTACGCCTTGACCGAACTCGCGGACCTCCGCGCGGGGATGCGCATTCTCGTGCACGCCGCGACCGGCGGTGTCGGGATGGCCGCGGTCGCGCTGGCGCGGCATCGGGGGCTGGAGGTCTTCGCCACCGCCAGCCCCGGCAAGTGGGCCACGTTGCGGGACATGGGATTCGACGACGAGCACATCGCCTCGTCACGCACTCTCGAATTCGAGGACCGGTGCCGCGCGCAGTTCGGTTCCGCCGGAGCGGATGCCGTGCTCAATTCACTCACGGGTGACCTGCTGGACGCGTCGTTGCGGCTGATGGCGCCCGGCGGCACATTCATCGAAATGGGCAAGGCCGATCTTCGCGATCCCGAACATGTGGCAGCCACATACGCCGGAGTCCGCTATCGCGCGTTCGATCTGACCCGGGCCGATCCGGATCGGCTGCAGCAGATGTTGTGTGAGATCGTCGCGCTGTTCGACTCGGGTGCGTTGGCGCCGTTGCCGATTCGCACCTGGGATCTGCGTGAAGCGCCCGCGGCGTATCGGTTCATGGCGCAGGCGAGGCACGTCGGAAAGCTCGTACTGACGGTGCCCCGGCCGATCGACCCGGACGGAACGGTCCTGATCACCGGCGGGACCGGAATGCTCGGCACGCTGCTGGCCCGGCACATGGTGTCCGAATACGGTGCCAGGAATCTGCTGCTCATCAGTAGGCGAGGACAGGCGGCGGCAGCCGCGGAGGCCGTCACCGAGGAATTGGGGGCGCTGGGTGCCAGTGTCACCCTGGTCGCCTGTGACGTCGCCGATCGGGACGCCCTGGCGGCCGTCTTGGCGGGAATCCCGGCGCAGCACCCGTTGACGGCCGTGATTCACGCGGCCGGAGTCCTCGACGATGCCGTGTTCGATGCGGTGACCCCGGCGGGGCTGGACACGGTGATGCGGCCGAAGGTAGACGCCGCGTGGCACTTGCACGAGCTCACCCTCGACGCGGATCCGGCCGCATTCGTGTTGTTCTCCTCGATGGCGGGTGTGGTGGGCACGCACGGTCAGGCGAACTACGCGGCTGCGAACGTCTTTCTGGACGCGTTGGCGCAGCATCGGCGGCACCGGGGTCTGCCCGCGATCTCGATGGCCTGGGGGCAGTGGGACCAGGCGAGCGAGATGACCGGTCACCTCGACGATCGGGACAGGGCCCGGCTGAGTCGAAGCGGCATGGTCGCGCTGTCCGCCGAGGAGGGCTTGCGACTGTTCGATACGGCGATGGCTGCCACGCGCGCAGTCGTGGTGACCGCGCGGATCGACACCGCCGCCCTCGCGGCGCTCGACGATGTCCCAGCGCTGGTCCGCGCCCTGGTGCCCACCCGGCGAGCGGCTCACGTGGAGCGACCGACCGCCGATACCGTGTCCACCGGCGCCACCGCCGCCGAACGGGAACAGCAGATGCTGGCGTCGATCGTCGAACACGCCAGTGCCGTGCTCGGGTCCGAGCAGCGGTCGGTGCACGTCGATCGTTCGTTCACAGAGCTCGGGTTCGATTCACTCAGCGCGGTGGAATTCCGCAACCGGCTCCAGCGGGCAACAGGCGTCCGGCTGCTGGTGACCGCGGTGTTCGACTACCCGACTCCGGCGGCACTGGCCCGTCACCTGACGGCCGAGATCGCGCCGCGGCCCTCGACACCTCCGTCGGCGAGCCGGATGGTTCGGCCGGACCGCGATGATCCGATTGTCATCGTGGGCAGCAGTTGCCGGTATCCCGGCGGGGCGGATTCCGCCGACGAACTGTGGGAGATAGTTACCCAGGGGCGCGATGTGCTCAGCGCATTCCCCGAAGACCGCGGGTGGAACCTGGCCGATCTCTATCATCCGGATCCCGATCACACCGGTACGACCTACGCTCGCGCCGGTGGCTTCCTCGACAGCGTGGCCGGGTTCGACGCCGACTTCTTCCGGATCAGCCCGCGGGAGGCGCTGGCGATGGATCCGCAGCAGCGGTTGCTGCTCGAGGTGTCGTGGGAAGCGCTGGAGCGTGCCGGGATCGACCCGGAATCACTGCGGGGCAGCGCGACCGGGGTATATGCCGGCATCACCTACGCGGACTATGCGGCCCGCCTGCTGAACAACGCGCCGCCCGAAGCCGAGGCGTATCTGGGCGAGAGCTCCACACTCAGCTTGGGCTCCGGTCGGATCGCCTATTTCCTCGGGCTGGAGGGCCCCGCGTTGACGGTCGATACAGCGTGCTCGTCGTCGCTGGTCTCACTCCATCTGGCCGCACAGGCACTCCGGTCAGGTGAATGCTCGATGGCGTTGGCCTGCGGCGCCACGATCATGGCGTCGCCGGGGGTGTTCATCGGATTCTCGCGCAAGAGGGGGCTCGCGCCGGACGGCCGATGCAAAGCGTTCTCGGATGCGGCCGACGGCACCGGATTCTCCGAAGGCGTGGGTGTTGTTGTGTTGGAGCGCCTTTCGGACGCGGAGCGGTTGGGTCATCCCGTGTTGGCGGTGGTGGCCGGCTCGGCGGTCAATCAGGACGGTGCCAGCAACGGCCTCACCGCACCGAACGGCCCGGCGCAGCAGGCGGTCATCCGCGCGGCCCTGGCCGATGCCGGCTTGGCGCCGAACGAGATCGACGCGGTCGAGGCGCACGGCACCGGTACCACGCTCGGCGATCCGATCGAGGCGCAGGCGCTGCTGGCCGGCTACGGGCAGGATCGCCCCATGGATCGACCGTTGTGGCTGGGCTCGGTGAAGTCGAATATCGGCCACACCCAGGCTGCTTCCGGGCTGGCGGGCGTCATCAAGATGGTGGAGGCCCTCCGGCGCGGCGTGCTGCCCGCGACACTGCATGTGGACAAGCCGAGCCGCCACGTCGACTGGGAGGCCGGCGCGGTGAGCCTGCTCACCGAGGCTCGGGAATGGCCGGCCGCCGATCGTCCCCGGCGTGCCGGTGTGTCGTCATTCGGACTCAGCGGTACCAACGCGCACGTGATCCTGGAGCAGGCGCCGTCCGGGCCCGCCGTTCGCTATGCCGGAGAGGAGCTGCTACGAGATACACCGTGAGCGGCTAGGGCCTTGCGATCGACTTTGCCGTTCGGATTGAGTGGAAATGCCGTTACTTCGACGAATTCGGCGGGGACCATCGCGTGCGGTAGCACTGCGAGCAACTCCTTGCGCAGTCGAGGCTTGTCGAGTGCGTCGGCCGTCGGAATCACGAAGGCGATCAGTTGCAGATCGTCGGCGTCGTCGGCCACCGCGACGACCGCCGCGTCGTTGACCGCACCGTTGCGCCGCACGGCTTGGTCGACCTCTCCCAGATCGATCCGATGACCGCGGATCTTCACCTGCGAGTCCATGCGGCCGACCAGGACGAGCTCGCCGCCTGGCGTCACATAGCCCCGGTCGCCGGTGCGGTACACCGGAATCAGCAGCCCGTTCCGCTCGATCTTCGTGAACCGAGCCGACCCCTCTTCCGACGGGTTGATATAGCCGGCGCCGACACTTGCCCCGGAGATGCAGATCTCCCCGACCTCACCGGGCCCCACCTCGTCCAGGTGCTCGCCGAGCAGGTGGATCGTGGTGTTGTACACCGGCTTTCCGGCCGGCGTGACACCCGCGGCGGCGTAGCCCGGGTAGTCGGTCATCGGGTGGGAGGTGGCGACGTCGGTGCACTCCGCAACGCCGTACTGGTGCAGCAGGACGCAGGTGTTCCCAGGCCGCGTCGCCCACGTCGACACCCGTGTGGAGGACAGCGCTTCGCCACCGATGAACACGTATCCCACCTGTGTCAGTGCCGTGCCACCGCGCTTCATCTCCCGGTCGACCAGCAGGTAGAGCGTGCTCGGGGCGCAGTGCAGGGTTCGCACGTCACGCTCACCGAGCAAGCGGTAGGCGAGCGAAAGGTCGAAGCTGCGGCTGCCGAGCAGGTGCACGGCAGCGCCCGAGAACAGCGGTGTCATGATGCTGCGTTGCGTGATGTCGAACCCGAACGAGCTCACCACGAGACTCGACGAGAGCTGGTCCAGACCGTATTCGAGGACGAGCCAGTTCAACAGGTTGTACCAGCCGCTATGGCGCACCGCGGTCGCCTTCGGAGTCCCCGTCGAGCCCGAGGTGAAGACGACATAGCACAGGTCCGCCGGCGTCACCGCCGACTGCGGATTACTCACCGGTGCATCGCGGATCGCCTGATCGCGCCCCTCGTCGGAGAGCAGGATCGTCTCGGGGCGACTGGGGCCGAGCATTGCCTCGGTCTCGGCCGAGCCGATGACCATGGCCATGTCGGGCAGCTGCGCCAGCATCAGCCGCAACCGGTCCGGCGGGTACGAGGTGTCGAGTGGTACATAGGCGGCACCGGCCTTGAGTACCCCGAGAATCGCCTCGATCAGGCACGGAGTCCGATCCAGGCAGAGGCCGACCAGGGAACCGGGCCCGACCGATTTCGACCGCAGATGATGCGCGAGCTGATTCGCCCGGGCGTTGAGCTCACCGTAGGACCGGACGACAGGGCCGCATGTCACAGCGACTCGATCGGCAGCGGCAGCGGCGTGGCGTTCGAATTCGAGGTGGACAAGTGGGCGGTCGGGGAGCGCGAGGGTGTGTCCGGGCAGAGTCATACAGGGTGTCCTCGATCGTGATGGCGATGCGATCAGTGAATCGGCTCTGCGGATACCCCGCCGCGAACCTTGTTCACCGCGTTGATGATGGCGCGCACTTCCGCCGCCGTCGTCGAATCGTCCAGACCGACCCCGAAGGACCGCACCTGGTCGACGATCAGTTCGCAGTAGACGGGGTTGCCGTGCGGACAGCTCCGATCTGCCGGTGCTTGACGAGTCACGTCGACAACGTCGATGTCATGCCCCGCTCGACGCATTCCGTCGACGAGAGCGGAGCTCGGGTCCGCACCGGATCCGTGGAATTCGATCAGCCTGCCGTCCTCGGTGACCGTAACGGTGACGGAGATCCCGGGGCCGCTGTTCTCCCTCCTGCAGTGCTCGAACAGCAGGGGCGCTTCCACTTCGACGTATTCCGCGCGGAATACGTCCCAGAGTCGATCCGGGTCGAGTTCGGTCCCACTGGCGTCCACCAGCAGCTGAACGGTATCGGCGAAATGGCGACGAAGCGCCTTGGGCAGGTGGAGGCCGTGCCGAGTCTCGAGTACGTGGGCGATGCCGCCCTTGCCGGACTGGCTGTTGAGCCGGACGATCGACTCGTAGCTACGCCCCACATCTTTCGGGTCGATCGGTAGGTAGGGAACCTCCCACGCCAGGGAACGCACGTCCCGGTCCGTATCGGCGGCGCGCTGTTGCAGGGCCGCCATGCCCTTGGCGATCGCATCCTGATGGGTGCCGGAGAAGGCCGTGTAGACAAGTTCGCCGACGTAGGGGTGGCGCGGGTGGACCGGCATCTGGTTGCAGTACTCGACAGTCGCCCGTATGTCATCGATGTTCGAGAAGTCGAGTTTCGGGTCGATTCCGCGGCTGAACAGATTGAGTGCCAACGTGGCCAGGCAGACGTTGCCGGTCCGCTCACCGTTACCGAACAACGTGCCCTCGACACGGTCCGCACCGCTCAGCAACGCGAGTTCCGCCGACGCGACGGCGGTCCCGCGGTCGTTGTGCGGATGCACCGACAGGATTATCGATGCGCGATCCTCGAGATTCCGGTCCATCCATTCGACCTGGTCGGCGAACACGTTCGGCGTATCCGTCTCGACTGTCGTGGGGAGGTTCAGAATCAGCGGCCGATCGGGTCGCGCGCCGCAGATGGCCGCCACGGAGTTGGCGAGCTCCAGCGTGAACTCGGGCTCGGTGATGTTGAAGGTCTCCGGTGAGTACTCGAACAGGAACCGTGACGGGTCGAACGTGTCGGCACATCGCATCATGTGTTCGGCGGCGCCGTCGGCCATTCGCCGGACGTCGTTCATCGACATGCCGAACACGACCTCGCGCCAGAGGCACGCTGTCGCATGGCACAGGTGCACAACCGCGCGATCCGCGCCACGAACAGCTTCGAACGTCCGATCGATCAGCTCCGGCCTGGCCGGAGTGAATACGCTTATCGTCACATCGTCGGGAATCCGGTCTCCGTCGATAATGCTGCGGACGAAATCGAAATCGGCCTGGCTCGCCGACGGATAGCCGACCTCGATGTCTTTGAATCCGATACCGACGAGAAGATCGAACATCTTCGCTTTGCGGTGCAGGTCCATCGGATGTGCCAATGCCTGGTTACCGTCGCGCAAGTCCACCGAACTCCACAGCGGAGCATTGTCTATCGTTCGAGTCGGCCACAATCGTCCCGCCGGCTCATCTCTCAATTGTGTCGGGTGTGCCGCGCGAACATATCTGCCGAACGGCATCGGCGAGTCGACCTGTTGATTCCGGAACGGCTGAGTTGCAGGCGTCGGCGAGGCAAGCCGAAGATGTGGCAAGTCGCCACTGGTTGTCGTCATGTGCACCCCCGTCGCATATCGCTCCAGCATTGCACAGGTTGTCAAGTGCTGCAAGGCAATCGGCGATGAGTGACAACTGCTGGAACATTCGACAAACCCTGGCGCTCGGGGGAACGGGCACGCTAGTATTCGGTTGACCGGGGGTCACGGGCTCGATCCGACTACACGATCGCCTGTTAGTTGCACGAACGTGCACCGCGAGGGGGAAGCGTCATGGAATTCGTATTCGAGCGCCATCGATTCCGCGCCTCTCGGTAAATGTCGACAAGCGGGAAGCTGCCGCTGTATATCGTCGAGCGGCTTACCGAAATGGCATGGTTCAGATGGGAGACTGCCATGGGAGAAAAGACCGACCTCAGTGTCGAGGCCACAGTTTGGGAGAATATCGCGTGGCCGGGTATCGTCCACCTGGCCACTCAGATCAGCGGTGGGCCGACAGATCTCACCGACACGCTGCGAGTACCGCGCGAACTCGGTCTTGGATCGGATACCGAAGAACAGCAAGGTGATCTGTTCCAGCGCGCACTTATCGTCGACGTATTGACAGATTGTGCCGAGCTTCTCGGCGATCAGGCGAAACCGCTGATCGAAGGTGAACTGGATTATCTGCTGAACCGGCGACGGGGTGACGGGCGTGGCTGGAACTACTTCCCCGACCTGCCGGAATTCCCGCCGGACGCCGACACTCTCTCCTGCATCACCATCGCTCTGTCGCAGGCGGGACTGCGAGCGGATGTCGAGAAATATTGCATCCCCGCACTGGAATTCGCGCTGGACCACTGCGTCGGGCCGAACGGCGTGGTCCGCACATGGTTGGTGCCCGACTTCGAACGGACCGCCGACGGGCGACTTCCCGAACCTTGGACGAATTGCCTGTGGGAGGACTCCGGTGACGCCGATGTATTCCCCAGCCTGTTGTTCGCCCTGCACCTGAGCGATCCGGATCGGTTCGCCGGTCCGATAGCGCGCGGAATCGACCACTTGGAACAGGTGCAGCGGCACGACGGGGGCTGGGCAAGCCCCTTCTACTGCGGGCGGTTCTACGCCATCTACGCGGGCCTGCGGCTGCTGTCGGCGGTGCGGCCGGATTCGCCGGCTGTGCTGTCCGCGGTGAATCTGCTGCGAGCGACCCAGCATCCGGATGGTGGCTGGGGCCGCCGTTCCGCGGGTAGCGACCCGCAGAGTACGGCACTGGCCTTGCTGGCATTGGCCACCGTCCCGGATCTGCTGAACAGCGAAGACCTCGAGCGGTCCGCCCGGGCGGCCGACTACCTCGCCGGTTCTCGCGGTGTGGATCGGCTGTGGCCGGCCGGCTCGCTGTACTGGATCTTGGACGAGGTCGGCAAGCCGCCGACGATGACTCCCTTCGCGAGCTCCACCTTGACTGCGGCGTTCGTGGTGAAGGCGAGCTCGGCGTGGCGCCGGATCGACACCCGCCCCTTCTTGTGATCGTTGTGGCGGAGAACCGGCGGCGGTTTCGTACTCACCTGACCGCGCACTGGGAAACGTGGCGGCCCTACACGCTGGCGTATCCGGTAATGCTCGCGCTGGCCGGAGTCGGTTCGACTGGTTCTGACAGCGACGGCTGGAAGGTCGCGATGTCGTGTGTCGGGCTGTCCGCCGGCTGGCTCGGCGCACACTATCTCGGAGATCTACTCGATCGCGATCTCGATGCGATCGCGAAGCCGCACCGGCCGATACCTTCCGGACGGCTGACACCCACCGAGGCGGCCGTCTCCGCAATGGTGTGTTTCGGTTTGCTCATCGGGATCGGCATCGCGATCGACTGGCGCACGGTTCCCGTGTCCGCGGCGATAATAGTGGGAATCTTCGGCTATAGCGCGAGATTCAAGGCTCGAGGGTTCTCAGGTAACGCTGTGCGCGGCTCGTTGGGAGCTTTCGGACTGTTCTACGGTGCGATGGCCGTCCACTCCTGGGCGACGTGGACCCTGCTGGTATCGGCGTTCGTATTCTGCTGCCACGACATCAGTTCCAACCTGGTCGGTACGCTGCGAGATGCCGAGGGAGATCGAGCGGGCGGTTACGATACCGTCGCCGCGGTTCGCGGGACGACATTCACTGTCGCACTTGCCCGTTCCTTATACGCTGCGGCGATTGCCGCAGCGATGGTCGTACCGTGGTTTCTGGGGAAGAACAACGGCGCGTACGTCGCGTCGCTCATCCTTTCCGCGATGCTCGGCTGGTACGCGTTCCGCCTGCTGAGTCGTTCCGATCACTCCCAGAGAATTCAAGCATTACGAGCGCACGCGATGCTGAATATCGAACGACTCGTCCTCACTGCGGGATTCGCGACGTACGCGGTCGATCTGGGAGCGGTGGTGCCGGTATTGCTTGTTTCGATTCTGTCTGCTGTGGTCTTGCATCGCATCATGCGAGAAAAGCACGAATTCGGCGCGAATCACCCGGCGCGGGCGACGTCACCTACCGGACCGGGCTGACGGTCAGCGCGGCCACCGCCCTATCGGCGATCCGGCCGGCTCGCTCCGCCGACATGAGTCCTTCGATGAAGGTGAAGTTCCAGTACAGATCCCCACCACTGATCGTCACAACCGAACGCAAGCAGCTGAGACACGATATTCCGGCGGCCGCCTGAACGCCGGTGACATCCCACTCACCGATTCTGCCGGGCATGTTCAACCGACCGAAGTTCGAGATGGCGATGCCCCGCGACGTCTTGTGGTCGATGAGATCGATGAGCGGCCCGCTGGACTCGACCGACGGCGGAGCCATGAAGGCCAAGGCGGCGAAAGCCGACAGATGCTGCCCGAACCGCAGCCGTCTCGCCAGATCGCGATCGAACTTGCGCGCCGCGATCCAGAAGTCGGCCGCGGGATCGGCGGCGACATGCGCGACCACTCCGCTCGCGTACGAACCGAGTTCCCGGTTGTCGACGCGTGGCACCAATTCATGCCGCAAGCTGATCGCCGATATGACCGATACCCTGCCGGCTCCGGCAGGGGTGATCTCGGCCCCCACCGCCCGTGCCGTGGCGGAGGTCAGGGCAGCGTGCAGGGTGACGCCTTCGTGCCGACAGCGCGCGAGGAGGCCGCTGAGGTCCGCGGCCGGCAGTATCCGCCGGATGAACCGCGTGCGGCGCTCTTTCGGAGGCACTGTGGCCTCGGGTTCGAGCGACTGCGGTTTGCTCAGCGCTGTGATCGCCCGATCCACGCGCGAGACGGCCTTCGCCCGGGCGATGCTTCGTAGTCGGCGAGGCAGCAGGTCTTCCGGAACCGGAAGGGGGCTGCGCGACCGTACGGCCGTTCTCGGCGAAGCATCGTCTGTGGTCGACTGCGCGGCGTGTTCGAGAAGGCGCCGCAACAACGACGTCATGCCCATGCCATCGGTGATGAGATGCGCCGCCGTCAGAATCAGGTCGTGCGACTCGTCCGGTGTGCCACCACCCCGGACGATGTCGACGATTCGGGCCAGCGGGCCGGTTCGCCAATCGATGCGCTCGGACAACTGCACCGTGTCGACCTCGGCGTCGGCCGCCTGCACGTCGTCTGCCGCCACGTGAACGGTCCGGATCGGGATGCGCGGATCGGCCGTCGGCACGAACCGCGGATTCGTGCCGTCGGGCTCGGTCTCGACGTGGACTCTCAGCAGAGGATGTTCCGCGACCACAGCCTCGGCGGCCAGGGCGAGCTGCTGGTGTTCCATCCGGCCGCGCAGATGCACCCAGACGACCGCGTTCATCGGTGAAATCTGGTCGATGATCCAGAGCCAGCGCTCGGACGGCCCCAGTGGCCGGACCACCTGGGGAGTATCGGACGCGCGGGTACCCGCGGAATTCTCCTGGATTTCCATGAACATGTACCCCTCACAGATCGTTGTACAAAGACTCGAGACGACTCTCGTACCGTTCCTTCAGAGCCGGGCGCAGCAGTTTCCCCGAACTCGACAGCAGTCCGTTCGTTCGGGTGAACTCCTGCTGCTCGACGATGAAATCACGAGGAATTTCGTAGGAGGCGAGTGCATTGTCCGTTGCGACTTGCCGGAGTGCGGCAGAGAGCTTTTCCTTGCCGTTCTCGGGGTCGACGAGATCCTGATTCGGCACGACCACCGCGAGCAAGAACGGCTGTGCGCTGTTGCCGTAGATGTAGATCTGGCGTAATTCGGGAGTGCCGGAGTACATCGCCTCCAGCTTGGACACCGACACGAAACCCACGGCCGCGAGCTTGAGAATATTCGACGCTCGATCGATGTAGGAGAGGCGGCCGGGCGCCACTTCTGCCATGATATCGCCCGTCTTGTAGAAGCCATCGGCGTCGAAAACGTCGGCAGTGTCCTCCGGGCGCTTGTAGTATCCGCTGAAAGCGCAGATGGACTTTATGTACAGTTCGCCGCGGGGATGCGGTCGATCCGCATTCGTGTAGCCGCTCTCCGGTACGTCGACGAGCTTGTAGTCGACCACCGGCGGCTGCAGTATCCAGCCGTTCTCCGTCACCGTGGTCCCGGCTTCCGTCGACCCGTAACCGTCGACGACCTGGATTCCGAGGCACGACTGTACGAAGTCCCGGATCGTCGTCGAAAGCGGCGCGCCCCCACAGCATGCTGTGACAACGCGGCCCCCGAGTACATCGACACGGATCGTCTGCATCGCCGCCGCGGTCGCAGCCGCCTGGTCGATTCCGAGTTCCAGGAGCCGGCTCTCCTCGCTCTGGAACAGCCGGAAGATTTCGCCGCACAGCTTGGGGACCATCACCAATTCTGTCGGACGTACCAGCGTGAGATCCTCCAGGAACGTGGAATTGTCGCTACCAGCGGTGAAATACCCTGTGCCACCGTTGGACAGGGTCGATGCCAGCCATTGCCGCCCGCCGAGAAAGCTCAGTGGCAGATTCTGCAGATGCAGGGCGGGGACGGTCGGGTCCGGGCGGCCGACGGATCGTTGCCAGTAGTGTTTGATCCAGCTCGTCGGAAACATCGCACCCTTCGGCGTGCCGGTGCTTCCGGAGGTGTAGATGATCGTGGCCAAGGTGTCTTCGTCTTCGGGCACATACACCGGCGGTGGCGCGTGCTTCTTCCCGGCGGCGATCTCGTCCGGTAGTGAGGTCAGCGTCAGCTCCGGCCGTACCGCGGACAGGCGTGTTCGAGCACGTCCGAGCAATGACCGATGCTTGTCGTCGTCCGGGACGTAGTCGAAGACGACGACACGCTCTACCGCCGAATCCTCGGCGAGTGCCGCGATCGCCACGGGCAGGGATTCAACGCTGACCGCGAGCAATCTGGGTGCTGTCTCCCGAAGGATCGGAACGATCTGATGAGCGTCGAACGTATTGTGCAACGGCACCGTGACAAGTCCGGAGAGTGTGCATGCCAGATCGACGACGGCATAGTCGGCACTGGTGAATCCGAGCGTGGCGACGAAATCGCCTGCGGTCAATTCGCCACCGTCCGGAGCGGACCACCGGGCTCGTAGACAGTTGATCAAAGAATGAAATTGCCGATAAGTGATGACATCGAACGAGTCGGATCGTCGGTGCCCCAAGGCGGGGCGGTCCGCGTAGCCGCGGAGGTATACCTCGATCATCTGCGCGGCGCTCGAGCTCGGATCACCGGCGGCCGCACTCACCTCTGCCGACGGTGCGGACGAGGCGAACTGTTCGTCGGTGGCCCGAAGGGTCTCGGCGAGGCGATAATTCACCTGCGCGTACGGGTGTAGCGAAGTCAGGTGCGCGCTTATCGATCGGACGGTCGCCCGCCGGAACAATTCGTCCATCGGTACCTCTATGTCGAAATGATCGATGAAAGCTTCCTGGATCCTGGCCATGGTCAGCGAATCGCCGCCGAGAACGAAGAAGTCGTCATCGTCGGAGAATTCGGTGAACCTCAGCTCGCGAGCCCAGATACCGCGTACGGCCTCTGTAATCAACGGCACTTTCCTTATGACCGAGGAGCAAGGTGTGTCCAGCGATATGGTCTGTCCTCGGGGTCGGGGTTGTCAACAGCTCGCACCGGTCGGCCGTTCGGTCGGGTGCCGGCACCGGTCCCGACCTGGCGCGACGATGTTCATTCTGGTGAACCGTTGATGAAAGTCGTTCCGGGGCGCTAGCATTCGGGTGTCGGGGGCGATCATGAGGGGGGATTCTCGATGATGTCGACAAGCCATGGCGATCCTTGTTTCGGTGGTCGGTGCGCACGGCAGCGAGCGGCTGTCCGCGCCCGGGAAGAAGGGTGAGCACAGCATGGAGACCTGGCTCAGGCGCTACTGCGCGCCCCATGGCGCACCGACAGAGCGCCTGATCTGTTTTCCGCACGCGGGCGGTACTTCTCACGCCTTCAGAGGGTGGCCGCGGAGAATGCCCGCCGGCGTCGAGACCATCGTCGTTCAGTATCCGGGCCGACAGGATCGCATCGCCGAGCGATGTCTCGAGGACATGGACGCGATGGCCGACGCGCTGGCATCCGAGCTGACCGAGCTGACCGACCTTCCGATGGCGATGTTCGGGCACAGCATGGGATCCGCGATCGCCTACGAGGTGGCCCTGCGACTCGAGCGCGATCTCGGATTCATCGTCGACACCGTCTTCGTGTCGGGACGAACCGCACCGCATCAGCGCCATGGCGAAGACGACCATCGCCTCGACGACGAAGATCTTGTCGCCGCGATGCGGCGGCTCGGCGGTGGAGACGACGACGTCTACCGCAACCTGAAACTGTGGCCCCTCATCCTCCCGCCACTGCGCTCGGATCTGCGGCTGCTCGATGCCTATCGTCCAGCAACGCTGACGCCCCTACAGGCGGCCTTCGTCGCCTTGGGCGGACAAGAGGATCAGACCTGCCCCGTGGCCGATCTTCATGCGTGGACCGCGGCCACGACAAAAGACATCGAGGTCCGAACGTTTCCTGGCGGGCATCACTACCTCGTCGCCGAGGAGGCTGATGTTGTCGCCGCCGTTGTCAGCCGTCTCGCGACACGACCGCCACTCACCTCGACGGAGCAGGACGTGGTCGACATCTGGGCAGAGCACCTCGGAATCTCCGGAATAGGCGTGGACGACGATTTCTTCAGTCTGGGCGGACACTCGCTCGTCGGCATGAAGATCCTCGACGACATCGACCGCAGGCACCATGTCGAGATCTCACCCGTCGAGTTCTACCTGCAACCGACGCCGGCGGCGCTGGCCGCGAGGATCCATCAGACGATCGGCACACCGTGATGCCCGCCGGTGTCATTCGTGACGGGGCCGGCCTCGCCGCAGTCGACCTCCTCGATGCCGGCTTTCACGCCGGTGACCCGCATGCCGTTTGGACGTACATGAGGGAGCACGCCCGGCTGCACCGACAGGAGTATGCCCCGGGGCGTTCGTTCTGCTCCGTCACACGATATGACGACGTGTGCAGGGTGCTCGGCGACCATGACGCATTCACCTCCGAACGCGGCACCGTCATCACGCAACTCGGACACGACGACATCGCGTCCGGCCTGCTCATGACCTCCTGCGACCCGCCCCGCCACACCGAGGTGCGTCGACCGCTCGCCAAGCGGCTGAGCGCGGGGGCGACGAGCGCGATGGAATCCGAGATCCGGTACGCCGTCGACCGCGTTTTCGCCGACGTGCCCCACGACCGACCATGGGACCTTGCCGAGCGCGCGCTCCGGCTGCCGATGGTGGTCGCAGGCCGGCTACTCGGCGTACCGGAATCGGACTGGGACGACCTGATCCGCCTGGCTGCCATGGCCGCGGCACCCGAGGACCCGAATTTCGCGATCGGTGCCCGAACCGCGACGCTGACCGTCGCGCACCATCAGATCTTCTCCTACTTCACCGAGCTCATCCGGTGTCGGCGCGCGAGTGTCGGACACGACGACCTACTCGGCCATCTCATGTCGATACAGGCAGGCGCCCAGCCGCTGTCGGACGTCGAGGTCATGTACAACACTTACAGCCTGCTGCTGGGCGCCAACGCCACGACGCCGCATACCGTTTCCGGTGCAGTCCTCGCGTTGGCGCGAAACCCCGACGCATGGCAAGCGGCCCACGATGACCCGGCACTCGTCCCCGGTCTGGTCGAGGAGGGGATTCGCTGGACGTCGGCAGCGAGCAACTTCATGCGCTATGCGACACGACCGACGCAACTGAGCGGCGGGACCGTAGCGACCGGGGAGCCGGTCGTGGCCTGGATCGGGTCCGCCAACCGCGACGAGACGGTGTTCTCCAACTCGCACGCCTTCGATATCGCCCGGCGCCCGAACCGCCACATCGCGTTCGGATACGGCCCGCACTATTGCATCGGCGCGCCGCTCGCCCGGCTGACGTTTCGCATCGTGTGCGAACAGTTCCTGTGCCGGTTCGAGTCCGTCGAAGTCGACGGCGAACCGCGACGGCTCCGGTCCTCCTTCATCAACGGCATAACGCACCTCCGGGTCCGGACTCCTAGGCGGGACGAAGCGTGACGCGTTCGACTCCGAAAGTCGCCGGCGGGGCGCGCTGGTTGCTGCGCCCGCCGGATCCGGCGGCGAAGGCACGACTGTTCTGCCTTCCCTATTCGGGGGTCGGTGCCTCGATGTTCGCGCAATGGCCGCGGCGCATCGGAGGTATCGAGATCTGCCCGATTCAGCTGCCCGGCAGGGAGAATCGGATCGGTGACCAGCACTTCGGTTCCTACGAGCAACTCGCGGTAGACCTCACCGAGGCGCTGAAGCCCTGGCTGACGGTGCCTTTCGCTGTTTTCGGCCATTGCTCCGGGGCGCTACCGGCATTCGAAACCGTGGTCAGGATCGAGGAGCTCGGTCTGCCGTCTCCGAAAATGTTGTTCGTCTCGGGTCAGGTGGCTCCCCATGATTGCCCGTTCGATCGCCTGCTCGATCTGGACGAAGACGGGCTCCGCGCCGAACTGTCGGAGGTTATTCGCAGCCGCGGCGCGGTAGCCCGCCCGGCGCTGGTGGATGCCGCGCTGACGGTATTGCGCAATGACCTCGTGGCAACTCGCGGATACCGGCGGTTCCCGCCGGTCCGCCTCGGGTGCGGGATCACGGCAATACATTGGGACCGCGATGCCGAGATCGAGCGTTACCAACTCGACGGATGGCTGCGGTACAGCGATACCTGCCGGATGATCGAGCTGTCCGGCGGTCATTATGACGTCTTGAGCGCGCCGGACTCGCTGTTGCGGGCGGTATCAGCCTGGGGAAAGGACGAGTGGCAGGTTTGTCAGCCCGCGGACGAGGAGGCTTCGTCGCCATGACAGGGTCGCGCCGACAGCGAGTCGAATGTCGGGAAACCGGTCCAGTAGAAACGTGATCGCGATGACCGCCTCCATGCGCGCCAATTGCGCACCGACACATTTGTGGATCCCGTACCCGAAGGCGATGTGATTATTGTGCGCGCGGTTCATATCGAAGCGTTGGGGATCCTGGAATCGCTGTGGGTCACGATCGGCGGCAGCCATCGACACCATGACGAGTTCCCCAGCGGGGATCTCGATGCCGCCCAGGGTGATAGGGACGGTCGTATATCGGAATGTAGCTTCGCAGGCCGACGATTCATAGCGCAGAACCTCTTCGACAAAGTCCGGTATGCGACCCGGGTCGGCACACAACGACCGATGGACATCGGCATCGGCGAGCAAGATTGCGATGGAGTTGCCGATAAGGTGTGCTGTCGTCTCGAACCCCGCGACAAGGAGCATGAACACCATGCTGACCAGTTCCCGATCGGTCAGCCGATCATCGTCATTTCTGGCCGCGACGAGTTCCGACAGCAGATCGGTCCCCGGAGCGGAGATCTTCGTCTCGATCAGCTGTTTGATGTAGACGACGAACTCCTGCATGATCGCGAATTTGTCCCCGGTGGAATGCTCGCCGGAGAAGATGATGGTCGTCCACGCGCGGAATTTGTCGCGATCTCCGCGCGGCACTCCGAGCAGGGATGATATGACCATTGTCGGTAGGGGGATTGCGTAGGAATCGAGTAGGTCGTGAATCTCGCGCGAATCGGCGGCCATGTCGGCAAGGAGGGAATCGGCGATCTTCTCGACGCTCGGGGCCAGATTTCGGACAGCCGGTCCGGCGAACGCCCCAGTGAGGAGGTTGCGTAGCCGAGTGTGTTGCGGCGGATCGTAGAAGACCATCATGTCACTGAACAGACCGCTCTTGACTCGCTGGTCGCCGCCGTGATCGGTGAGTGCTGCCCGGGCACCCGGAGACTGGATCACCTTGCTGATGGTGGTGTCGGCGAAGGCTGCCTTCGCGGACTCGTAGCCGGTGACCAGCCAGCCGGTGCGGCCGTCGGGAAACCTGACGAAATGTACCGGCCCCAGGTCGCGCAGCCTGTCGTAGGCGGCATGTGGATTCCGGTAGTACTCGTCGCCCAATTCGATCGGTGTGGACTGTGACCGCTCGTGCTTCATCCGTCTACTCCCCGCCTGCGCGTCGTTGGATCAGTTTCGCCAACTGTGCGACCGTCATCGTGAGTTTGATGTCTGCCGGTTCGATTTCGGCGCCATATTCCTGATCGATGGCCGCACCCAAATCGATCGCGCCGACGGAGTCCAGCCCCAGATTCACCAGTGCCAGACTCGCGTAGTTGTCGTCCAGTTCTTCGCCGATCAGCCGGGATATGAATTGCCCGACGAATCTTTCGACGTCTCGAGTTCTTCCCTTGTTCGCCGTGCCGTCATCATCGGCTGTCGGTCGTGAAAGACGATTCCACGGTCTGTAATTAACCCGCACAATGCTTCCGCCGTTTCTTCCCGAATTGTTGCAGTGTAATAGCTGGATGCCGGGTGCTCCGGTCCCCCCGATCAGTCGCTATTGCATAGGACTACAGCTGGGTCGGGGTTGTCAACAGTCGGTTCTTGCCGTCTTCGGTGAGTCGTTCGCCGGTACCGGTCGCGACCTGGTGTGACGATGTTTGTTGGGCGGATTCGTTGATGAAATCGGTTCTGTTCCGCTAGTATTCGGGTCGAAGGGGGAGGTGGTTCGGTGAATGGCATAACTGACGATTCGGCCACGATCATGTCCATCGATCGATGGCGGCGATATGTTGCGGACAGCCCGTTCAGCTTCGCGTTACCAGGCGATCGCGCGCACGGTTCGAGGCGAACTCCTGCCCCGAACAATGTATGTGCCACGGTGCCCATTCCGGATATTTCCGATGACTCGATCCGGGATCTCGCAATTGACATGGGGGTGTCTTATCGGCCTGTATGGCTGGCATTGTTTGCGGCCCTCGTTCACAGGTATACCGGCGAGACGGATTTTCTTGTTGCCGAGGCAACGGCGCAGGGTCTGCTGGCACATCGCATCGACCTGGCCGGCTCGCCGGCCTTCCGCGAGCTGGTCGGCAGACTTACCGCCGAATCCGGCCAGGTGCCGGAACTTCTCGGTCCCATACCGGCCGAGAGCCTCCTCGAGCTGGTCCAGCCCGACGCGCGAAACGCGGAGCGCGTACCCTTCACCGCGGCGTTCGGATCGTCATGCGACGTATCCGATTCCGGTGTCACGGACATCGCCGACCTCACCGTGGTCATCGATCGCGGTGCACTCGTCTACCACGCCGAGCAGTGCTCCATCGCCGACGCGGAGCTGATCGCGGGCCATTTCGCGACGCTCGCCGCCGCCGTGCTCGCGGATTCGGATCGCCCGGTGAGCGGATTGCCGATCCTTGCCCCACGAGAGCGCGAGACCCTTCTCGTCGAGTGGAATGCCACCGCTGCTCCCGCCGATCCGTTCCGGACGCTGCAGGGGAGGATCGCCGAGCTCGCCGTCGCCGACCCAGGGCACCCGGCAGTCGTCGACCCGACAGGAACCGTGACGTTCGGCGAACTCGACCGGGCTGCCAATCGCCTCGCCAATCACCTTGGGGCCGTAGGTGTTCGGCCGGGCGATCGAGTGGCGATCCTGCTCGAGCGTTCCGCGTCGAACGTCATCAGCCTGCTCGCGATTCTGCGCAGCGGCGCGTCCGCGGTACCCCTGGATCCGGCGAACCCACACTCACGCACCGCGTTCATGCTCGACGACTCCGGGGCGACGGCCGTTGTCACCGCGGACGCCATGACACCACAGTTGGCGGGTGTCCACGGATTGAGGATCATCTGCCTCGACGGCGACGCCGCCACCATCGGCTCGGCCGCGGATTGCGCTCCGCCGCTGAATCCGGAGCCGGACGATATCTGTCATGTGTTCTACACCTCGGGGTCCACCGGGAAACCGAAGGCCGTCCTGGAACGGCACGGTGCGATGTCCAACATGATCGCCTGGACCGCGCGCGCCTGTGGTATCGCTCGCGCCGATCGCGCCACCTGGATCTCCTCGCCCGGATTCTCCGTCGGGCTCATGGAGTGGATCCCCTTCCTGGCCAACGGCACGACCGTGTACACAGCACCCACCGACGCCGCGAGGGATCCGAAACGGTTGCGGGACTGGCTGATCGAGAACGCGATAACGCACACATTGCTGGTGAGTTCGGCCGCCGAACGTGTGTGGTCGCTGGATTGGCCGGACGTTTGCGCGCTGCGCTACATGGTGGTCGCCGGTGAACAAGTCCGCCGCTGGCCGCGGGCCGACCTGCCGTTCGAGGTTGTGGTGAGCTATGGCTCGACGGAGACGACGCTCGTGGCCTCGACCTTCGACGCCGCGGCAGGCGTGCGCGTCACCTCGGCCACCGTTGCCGGGGCGGAGCGGGACAGTCCGCCGCCGATCGGAAAGCCGATCACCAACGTTCGCGTATACGTGCTGGACGAGGCAGGCGAGCCCGTCCCCCGCGGTGTGGTGGGTGAGCTGTACGTGGCGGGAATCGGAATCGCGGCCGGCTACCTCGACCGGCCCGAGCTGAACAGCGAACGCTTCGTTCCGAGTCCGGTGCCAGAGGAGCCGGACGCGATCGTCTGCCGCACCCGGGACCTCGTTCGATATCGCGCCGACGGAATGCTGGAGTTCATCGGTCGCGCCGACCAGCAGATCAAGATTCGGGGATTCCGCGTCGAGCCCGGTGAGATCGAGGCGCTGTTGTCGGCCAGGCCGGACATTCTGGAGTGCGCAGTGACGCTGCAGGCGACGACCACGGGTGGGCGCCTGATCGCCTATCTGGTTCCGGAGGACGGCGCCGAGCTGTCGGCCAGCGGATTGCGCTCCGAACTGTCGGCGCAGCTGCCGCACTACATGCTCCCGGCGCAATTCCGGATCCTGGACACATTACCGAGATCGCCCTCGGGAAAGGTCGATCGCACAGCGCTGACTCCGTCGGTCGGCCTGCGCCTGTCGGGTTTGTCGATCTGATCGGACTGATACATATGAACGCCACTCCCTTCTCCGGCACGCAGATCTCGCGTGCGCCCGACCTGCACGCCGCACTGGCCGACCGCCGCGCTTTGCTCCACGACGGTATGCGCCGGGCCGTCGCGGAATTGAGCGACGAGATCAGACCGATCATCACCTATCACCTGGGCTGGACAGATCCCGACGGAAGACCCGCGAACGGTGACGCAGGCAAATGCCTCCGCGGCTGCCTGGCACTCTTGTCCGCCGAGGCGGTGGGTGCGACGCCGGAAATCGCCGTTCCCGGCGCGGTGGCGGTCGAGCTCGTCCACAATTTCTCGCTTCTGCACGACGACATCGTCGACCTGGACCGGGAACGCCGGCATATGCCGGCCGCGTGGACTGTGTTCGGCGTCGGACCCACCATCGTGGCGGGTGATGCCCTGCTGATGCGCGCCCTCGACGTCCTCGGCGGAACCGGCAACTCGGAAGCTGCCCTCGCGCTGGCGACGGCGACATCGACAATGATCGAGGGCCAGGCGGTCGATCTGTCCTATCAGGTGCGGCGCGATGTGGGCGTCGATGACGTTCTGGCGATGTCGGAGAAGAAGACCGCAGCCTTGATCGGCTGCTCGACCTCGATCGGGGCGCTGCTCGGCGGCGGGGCACCCGACGTGGTAGCGGCGCTCCGGGACTTCGGGACGTATCTGGGTATCGCATTCCAGGCGATCGACGACATTCTCGGCACCTGGGGCGATCCCGCTGTCACCGGTAAGGATGTCGGCGGCGACGTGCGCCGCCGGAAGCTGACCATGCCGCTCTCCGCCGCGATGAGGCAGAGCGGGGTGGAGGCCGCAGAGCTACGCACCTTGATGAACAACTCCACCGACCTCACGCAGGCGCAAGTCGCCCGGGCGATCCACCTGATCGAGCACTGTGGGGGCAGGCAGTGGACCGAACGATGTGCAGGCCGACACCATCAGCTGGCGCTCGCCGCGCTCGCCGTCCTGGACACCGATACCGACGCATGGCGGTTGTTGTCGGGAGTGGGGGAGTTCACGGTCGGCCGCTCGTATTGATGTAGGACTCGAGATCGATCACGAATTCAGAATTGGGGAGATATATGACTGTCGATATTCAGATCGGCCGGAGATTCAACCTTCCAGAGCTCAGCCGATCGGCGGAAAAGGCGAAGAACATCGACGTGCGGGGAATATTGGGGCTCGAGATCGATGCCGATCTTCCCGACGACCCTGCTGTGGTGGCTCTGGCGTTGACTCGCGACACCTCCGTCTCTACAGAGGAATTGAGAACCGCGGCCGAGCGGCGGATCGCCCAGCGGTCACCGCGGCTGCATACGTTCGTTCCGCTGTACACGACGAACCACTGTGATTCCGAATGCAAGATGTGTGGCATGAAGAAGAGCAACACGCGGATGATCCGGAAGCTCGCAGGGAAGCGCGAGATCGAGGACCAGCTGCGTATCCTGCTCGAACACGAGGGTGTGGCCGGCGTCGGATTCCTGACCGGCGAGTACGAAGACGAATACACTCGGCTCGTCAACGCTTTTCGGATAGGCTGGGCGATCCGGACGGCATTCGATATGGGGTTTCAGCGCGTCTATTTCAATATCGGCAGCATGACCACAGCCGAGATCGAAACGCTCGGTGAATGGATCGACCGCGATGAACCGGCGACTATGTGTGTCTTTCAGGAGACGTACGACCGCCATACTTACGAGCGCTTCATGGGAGGTAAGGACGGCGCCCCGAAAGCGGACTACGATCGGCGGATCCAGTCCTTCGACCGGTGGTTGGACGCGGGGTTCAAGTATGTGAACCCGGGTGCCTTGATCGGCCTGCACGATATCGAATCGGAAATGATCGCACTCGTTTCCCACGCGACATATCTCGCCCGCCGCGGCGGGATCGTCGATATCTCGCTGCCGCGTCTCCGGCCCGCGATGGCATCGAGCAACCGGACAAAGGTCGACGACCAGGCATATATTCGGCTGATGGCGGCGATCGCCTTCGTCTGCCCGGACCAGCGACTGGTCTTGACCAACCGGGAGGGAAAAGCACTCCGGGACAGCGTCATCGACCTGTGTGGCGTCATCAGTCCCGGCAGTCCGGACGTTGCGCCCTATCGGCGTGGCGACGACATCGTGAACGAGGAGAACTCCTCGCAGTTCTTGGTCGCGGACCTGGCTCGGCCGTCGACGATCTTGAAACAGATAACCGACACCGGGCGTGCCGTGCAGAACTTCGCCCCTGAACCGCGCTGACGTGCGCCTGGACGGGGGCTCCGCCCAGGCGGAGCCCCCGTCCAGCGTGCGCTATTTCTTCGATTTGCGACGGGTGAGGCGCGGATAAGCCCTCAAGACGAGGCTCAGGAGCAGGGCGATTCCCGGATTGCTCGGGTTGATGTACTCGCGAATCGAATCGATACGACCGTCGCGAATATGTGCTATCCAGCAGTAGCCGTCGATGTTCAGCCGGACGCCACGGACAACGGCCTTGCGCTCGTACTCGACCACGACATGATCGTCGTTTCTGAACCAGCTGGTGATCCGCACCGTGGGCTCGCCGTCGTGCGAATCGGTTCCGCCCGAGACAGTGAGCGCCCCGATGACGTCCTCCCGGCCCTTCCATGTGTGACCGATCGGGACGAGAGTGAACTCGCAGTCATCCGTCAGCAGCTCACCGAACGTTTCGTAGTCGTGGTCGGCGATAATCTCCAGGTATCGTTCGACAAGTTCTTCGGAGCCGGCTTCGCTCGACGTCATTCGCACTTCTCCTCACTCGCTTGCGGGTGGACACGCCGACGTGCGGTCGGCGTCGGTGATCGGGATCTACGGAAGTACGCGCACCGGGACATTGTTCCAGCCCGCGAGATTCTGCATGTTCACCCGCTGGCAGCCATCCCAATCGACCTCGTACCGTGGCATGAAGTCGAGCAATCTCTGCAAGGCGATAGCGCTTTCCATCCGTGCCAGCGCCGCCCCCAGACATGTGTGAATGCCGAAGCCGAATCCGAGATTCAGGGCCTGGGTGCGGTCGCGATCGATGTCGAAGACGTCGGGCTCCTTCCAGGCGTCGGGATCGCGATTGGCGGCGCCGACCAGCAAGAACACCGGCTTTCCGGCGGGGATGGTGACGCCGTGCAGCGTGACGTCCTCGCGTGAGCGACGCACGTTGTATTGAGTCGGTGATTCGTAGCGGAGCACCTCTTCGACCGCCGCGGGGATCTTGCTGCGATCGGCCTGCAATTTCTCCCACTGTTCGGGGTGCTGCGCGAACAACACCACCATGCTGGCCACCAGTCGCGTCACGGTCACCGCGCCCGCTCCGCCCAGAACGAGGGCGAACTGGGCGATTTCGGTGTTGTCCAGGCCGGTGACCTCACCGTTTTCGCGCTGCACCGTAGCCGACACCAAATCGCTGATCATGTCGTTCCGCGGCCGGGCCCTGCGCTCCTTCACCACCTGGTAGTAGACGACCAGCATCTGCAGGGCTGCCTGGAGGCCGGCTTGCGAGATCTTCACCGCGCCGGGCTCGCGGTGCAGGAAGTCGTCGAGCCACAGCCGAATCTGCCCACGACGCTCGTCGGGGACACCCAGCATCGTCGTGATGACCTCGATGGGGAACAGCGCCGAGAAGTCTTGAACGACATCGAATTTCGCAGGATCTGCGGCGTGGAGATGTCGATCGATCAAGTCCGTGGCCAAGGGGCGCAGTTCCTCGATCGCACGCGGGGTGAACACCTTGTTGACGAGGCCGCGCATATGGCGATGCTCGGGCGGATCCATGGTGATGATCGACTTGTGCATGGGGGGTTCCCCCGATTGCACGGTTCCGAGGTCTACGCCCTCAGCCGAAGAATACGTCTCGAAATTCTTGTGCCCGGCCGCGACATCGACATGGCGGCTCAAAGCATAGAAGTCATACTTCTCGTTGTAGTAGACCGGGGCGTCTTCACGCAACCGGCGATACGTCTCGAACGGTCCGTTGAAATAGTCTTCCGAGAAAGGGTCGAATTCTATTTCTTCAGGCGGCACCTGTGGCCTTCTTTCGCGCATTGCAAGAGGATTGCTGTGACCCGTCGTGTACCGGACCGGCTACGAAGCGGCTTCGTCGTGGTACTTCTTCGTCATCTGATCGATGACCTCCTGGTGCTGCTGGGCGAGTTCGTCTCGCACCTGTGCCGCCCGGGCAGCAGCATCCAGTGTCGGCTGCGATTGGCCCTGGAAGTGCGGCATCACCTCGTCGGCGAAGAGCTCAGCCGAGCGCTTGGTGGCCGCGGGATTCGCCCATTCGTGAGCCATCTGCAGCATGCAGCCGAACCCACCGGACTGGTCCCACAGTCGCTGAACCTGTGCCCGAGCGCGCTCCGGCGTGCCGATGACGCCCACCCCGAGGTTGTTGATGATGTCGATCATCTCGTCGAGTTTCTCCCCCGGCACCGTGAGGTGGGGGAAGGCAGCCACCTTCTGGAAATAGCGGAACCACGACTCGATGCCGAACTTGACGTCCTCGCGGGCCTGCTCGTCGGTCTCGGCGATATGGAACGGCCCGGCCAGCGCCCAATTCTTTCGGTCGACCCGGGTGCCGAAGGCTGCGGCCTGTTTCTCGGCGATATCCCAGTGGTACTGGAGGGCGTTGAAGCTTTCCAGTGTCAGCGTCGAGCCGATGGAGATCAGGCCGATCCCGTGCTTTCCGGCCAGCCGCGCGCCGGTGGGGGAGGAGACTGCGGCGACGGCCAGCGGTATCCCTCCATCGGAATAGGGGGCCAGCTGCAATCGGGCGTCGCACAATTCGTGTGTCGGCGTTTTGGCGCTGACGGTTTCGCCGGCCAGCAGACGGACGACGATGTCGAGATTCGTCTCGAGGAGTTCGCGCGTATCCGTTTGGCTCAAACCGATCATTCCGGCATCTGTCGGAAGTGAACCCGGACCGAACCCGCCGATCAACCGGCCGTGTGTGAGATGGTCGAGCAGCATCAGCCGGTCGGCGACCCACAATGGGTTGTGGTACGAGAGGGAGATGACGCCGGTGGCGAATCGGATTCTCTTGGCTCGTTGTGCGGCAGCGGCGATGAAGATCTCCGGCGAACCGATTATTTCGCTCCCCGCCGAGTGATGCTCGCCCAGCCACGCCTCGTCGTAGCCGAGTGCGTCGATATGTTCGATGAAATCGAGGTCGCGCTGTAGCGCAAGTGTCGGGTTCGTACCCGCGCGATGAAAAGGTGCGATGAAGTACCCGAACCGAAGCCGAGCCATGATGAATCCTCCCCTTGACGTGATTTCCTGAATCGTAGCGCGCTGGTCGGCCCGCCGCCATGGTTCGAGTCGACGTTCCGGCGGTAGGTGGGCCCGTTGGTGTATGTCTCTGCGGCCGTCGACCCTGGTGATCGGCTTGCTCGTACGGCTAGGTCCGAACGTGTGGATGTGCGGTGGCCCAAGCGATCTCGATAGGCGGGGGACGCGTCAACGGCCGTTGAAGGGAGCCATGACATCCGTCTGGTACCGCTGCATCGCCGCTGCCGGGTCGCCCCAGAACAGCCCTGCGGGAACTAATACCCGACTTACGCCGAGGCTGCGCAGAGTGTCCAGTTCTGCAAGGGAGTTCTTTCCGATGAGGGTTGTGCTGACGGTGACCTCGATATCGTCCAGATCCCTGTCTTCCGCTACCGCGGCATTTCTCATCTCGATCAGCAAAGATTTCAGGGTGTCGGCTTCCCTGGTCATCGGAAAGAATCCGTCGCCATAACTCCCCGCCCGCCTGGCCGAGGCGACAGAATTGCCGCCGATATGAACGGGTATCGACTTCTGGGCAGGCTGTGGGCGCAGGATACATTTGTCGAAATCGACGTACTTGCCGTGATAGCTTGCGACCGGCTGTGTCCACAGTGCTCGAATGGCTGAAATGTATTCGTCCGCGCGCGCACCACGATCCTCGAAGGGTACGCCGACGGCTTCGAACTCCTCCTTCAGCCAGCCCAGTCCGATGCCGAACTCGACCCGTCCGCCACTGAGGTGGTCGAGCGTGGCGAGTTGCTTGGCCAGTACAACTGGATTCAGCAGGGGAGCGATCATCGTGCCGGTGGCCAGTCGTATGGTGTCCGTAGCCGCCGCGATATAGCCGAGCCATACCAGCGGATCCGGGATCGACATATCATCGCCGCCGGGCATTCGGCCGTTCTGAGTATATGGACAGGGTGACGTATAACCGGAGGGAATGACAACGTGCTGACTGGCCCACAAGGATTCGAACCCCAACCCCTCGGCCGTCTTCGCAAGGTCGGCCGCAGCTGCCGGCTCACCCATCGTCCCCGTGTTCGCGAAGAGAATACCGAATTTCATGATGTTTCTTCCTGCTGATCGATCACATCGTGCCGTCGTGACCGAAGCCTAGCCTCGATCTTTCGTGCGCTCAGCTGAACAGGAGGTCGCCCCTGGTAGGTGATCGGTCCGCGGCATGGCCCGGAAACGGTTCTCCTGTCGGCGATTTCACCGAGGGCCTCGGCCGCGATCGTCTGAGCAGCCGCGGCCCGGGTCTTCGGCGTCGGTCTGCTTCGGGATGTCGCGGGTTGATGCGGGGGAGGGAGGCCCCAGGCGGCTCAGCCTCGTTCGAGTTCCCCACGCACGGTGGCGGCGATGCGGGTGAGCGCGGTCCCGAGGTTGCGGCGCTGAGCGGCGGTCAGCGGATCGAACACGAGCCGCTTCACCTGCGCCACGTGCTCCGGGGCGCTGTCGGCGAGCTTGCGGCGGCCGCCGTCGGTGAGGGTGGCGAAGGTGTATCGGCCGTCGCTGGGGTCGGGTCGGCGGGTGACCCAGTCGCGGGCTTCGAAGCGGTCCATGGCTTTCGACAGCCGGGGCTGGGTGCTGTCGCAGACCCGGGCGAGGTCGCTCAGGCGCATCGTGTCGTCGTCGGCCATCGACAGCCTGGCCAGCACCCCGTACTCGAAGTTGGAGATGCCCGCGTCGCGCTGTAGCTGACGGTCGAGAGCTGCGGGGAGGGCGGTGACGACCGTGAGGAGCGCCTGCCAGAGCTCCTGTTGGTCCTCATCGAGCCAGGGTGACGGGGTGTTCATGCGCTCATCGTACTTGCCCAGGAAACACGTACTTGCCTGGGCAAGTAATCGTGCGCTACGTTGGTACTTGCCTAGGCAAGTGAAAATACTTTCCAGGGCAACTTAAGGAGCTGATATTGATGACAACCAGCCGCCTCTCCGCGAACGGCCGAGCTTCGGGCAAGCCTGCTGCCGCCTACACGGAGCTGCTCGCCCGTGTTATGCCACAGGCGCGCGAACAACTCCTGTGGAGTCCGGCCGACGGGCCGCTGCCGAGCCTGTTCGTCAGCCACGGTGCCCCGTTCACCCTCGACGATCCGCAGTGGCTCGGCGACCTCTTCGCCTGGGCTCAGTCGATGCCCAAACCCCGTGGCATCGTTGTTGTTTCGGCCCACTGGGAACAAGCACCAGCCGCGGTCACCGGGGCCGTGGCAGGCACTCCGCTCTACTACGATTTCAGCGGCTTCGACCCCCACTACAAGACCCTTCCCTACGCGACCCCGGACGCCACCGACCTCGCCCGCCGAATCGCCGGTCTGCTGGGCCCTGCGCCCGTGCACGAATTCGCTGACCGCGGCTTGGACCACGGCGCCTTCATCCCGCTCATGGCCATGTACCCCGCTGCCGATGTCCCGGTCGTACAGCTCTCGATGCCCGGCCTCGATCCCCGCGTGCTCCTCGAACTCGGCGCACGCCTGCGGCCCCTACGCGAAGAAGGCATCCTCGTGCTCGGCTCGGGCTTCATGACACACAGCTTCGCCGTCTTCCGCCATCCTGAGCTCGTCGCCGAGACAGCAGCTTTCGATGAGTGGGCAGTCGATGCTCTGGCCCGCGGCGACGTCGATGCGCTGGCTGATCACCGGAGGAAGGCGCCCGGGGCCGCGGTTGCCCACCCGACGGCCGAACACTTCGTTCCGCTGCTGCTCACTGTCGGTGCCGCTGCGGACCCCGCCAGTGCGGTGAGCGCCATCGACCGCCTGGTCATGGGCAATTCCATCCGCTCGGTCCAACTGACCTGAGCCGGTTCGGCTTTCCCTTCCCGCTCGATCGCCTCATCCCGCGGCGACGAGATCGCACACCCTGGAGGACAGTTCCATGAAGGCAATCCGTTTCCACGAGTTCGGCGCCAGCGAAGTCCTGCGCTACGAAGACATCGAACGTCCTGTCCCCGCGCCGGGGCAGGTACTCGTCCAGGTCGTCGCTACTTCGTTCAACCCGGTCGACGATCACATCCGCGCCGGGCATCTGGCGCAGATGCTCCCGATCGTGCTGCCGTATGTGCCGGGCATCGACCTGGCGGGCACCGTCGTCGAACTCGGCGCGGATGTGACGGGCCTGGCGGTCGGTGACCGGGTCGTGGCGATGTTGCCCCTCGACTCCGCGGGCGGCGCAGCCGAATTCGCGCTGGTTCCCGCCGAGTCCCTGGCCGCGGCACCGCAGTCGATCGAGTTGGCGGACGCCGCGGCGCTGCCGCTGACCGGCCTCGCCGCCTGGCAGTTGGCGTTCGAGCTCGCCGAGCTGAAGCCGGGTCAGACGGTCCTGGTCAACGGGGCGGGGGGTGCGGTGGGCAGCCTGGTGGTGCAGCTCGCTGTCGATGCGGGAGCACGGGTAACCGCGGTGGATGCGCCGGAGCACGCGGACCGGCTCGGCGGCTACGGCGCAGTCCGGGTCGAAGGCCCGCTCAGCCTCGCCGACGGTCCGGACGCGGTGGGTGGTCCGTTCCAGGTGGTGGTGAACCATGTGCGCGTTTCCCCCGAGGAACTCGCACAGTTGACGAACTATGTCGCCGACGGCGGGATCGCCGTCAGCTCGGCAGGCCCCATTCCCGACGACGCCGCCCGCGGGGTCCGCAGCGAGAGTCTCTGGGTCCGTAGCGACGGGGCCCAACTGAGCGAGCTGGTCGCCAAAGTGGACGCCGGCAAGCTCCGCCTCCACGTCGCCGACCGTCGCCCGGTCGCAGAGCTGGCCGAGGTACACGCGGACGCGGGCGCCGGTCGACTGACCGGGAAGACCGTCGTACTCGCCCCCTGATCGCACCCGACCGAGGTAAGGCGCTTCCCGCTCGAGCGGGAAGCGCCTCCGCATCGAGGGTCGGGCGAGCTCGCCGTCGGCCAGGTGGAATGCAAGATCGTTTAGGGTCTTGCCGGATCGGGGCGTCAGCCCATCGACACGCATCCCTGCAGGGTCTGGAAGTCACCTGCGAATCCGGGCCCGCCCGCACAGGTGGGTGTCGAGGTCCCGGTGACAGTCACCGTGGCTCCGGGTCCGGCGATGCCGATGGACAGTCCCGGCCGCACGCCGGTGACAACCGCCAGTGCACCCGGCCCCACCGCGATCGCGGCCGGTCCGGACAGATACTGCGATGCCGAGGCGGCCTCGCCGCCGTTCGCCGCGATCGCGAGCGACAGGCTGGTGGGGGCGGCGTCGGCGTCGGCGTTGCCGTCGAGTCCGTATGCCGCGGCCGCCCCCATGGCCTCGCTTTCCGCGGCGCAGGACGCACCCTCCTCGCCCGCCTGGGCCGTGGTAGCGCCGGGGGCCGGACAGGCCGCGACCGGCGCGGCATTCGCTGTCGGGCCGCCGACCAGAGCCGACAGTGAAACCGCACCCGCACCTACCAATAGGGCCGCGGCGCGCCTAGCAGTGAAGCTGAACATCGGGGTCACCCTCGCTCTCGATCGTGTCGCTCGTACCCGGCAACCCGCGAGGCTGCCCGGTCGAGCTGAAATCTGAGTTGGACAACCTTCAGCTTACGCACCTAATGATGCAAATTCGATGCACTCGGCTACTTTTACGTTCGCAGGACGGGCGAGACCGTTGAGCAGGCTGCGGCAGCGTGGAGGTGCCCGTACAGGTGGGCTCCGAGATCGGCCGGGCGGCCACGCCGCCGCTGAACACGACGAGCGAGCGAGGGCTCAGCCGTTCTTGAAGGGGTTGAGGGTCTTTCCGGCGAGGTAGCCCAGTCGGATGGGCAGGGGCTTCATGGCGACGGCGGAAATCTTGTTGACGATGCCCGGGATGCACACGGGTTTGCCTTTCATCACCGCGGCCCAGCCTTCGGTGACGACAGCTTCGGGCTGCTGCCAGAGGATCCGGGGTAACTGGTCGGCTGCGTCACGAGTGCCCATGACGTCGTGGAATTCGGTGCGGGTGAAGCCGGGGCACAGCGCGGTGACATGGATGCCATGGGGCTCGAGTTCCATGTCGAGAGCTTGCGAAGTGTTGAGGACGTAGGACTTGATGCCGGTGTAGAGCAGGCCGGCGCCGGGCGGGGCGAACGCCGCGACCGAGGACAGGTTGATGATCCGGCCCCAGCGGCGCTCCTTCATGCCGGGGATGACCAGGTGAGCGAGTTCGGTCGGGGCGGTCACCATCAGCTGGATCTCCGCGGCCAGGGCGTCCCATGGGGTGTCGGCGAACGCGGTCTTGCCCGACAGACCCGCGTTGTTGATCAGGACGTCGACGTCCAAGCCCTGCTGGGCGGCGTAGTCGAGGATCGCGGCGGGTGCGGCGGGGTCGGTGAGATCGGCGGCGAACACCTCGCAGCGCACCTCGTGACGTTCGGTCAGCTGCGTGGCGAGCTCCTGTAGCCGGTCGGCGCGGCGGGCGACGAGCAGCAGCTGGTAGCCGCTGGCGGCCAGGTGGTGGGCAAACGCCGCGCCGATGCCGGCGGACGCGCCGGTGATCAGGGCGGTGCGGGGGGATGTGGTCATGGGTCCTTCGTTTCGGATGGGGGTGGGCGGTGTTCAGACGGGTGGGCCGGGCAGCTCGCGAGGACCGGGTGTGAAGTCATGGCGGGCTTTGCCGATGTCGCCGCGGTAGGAGCCGACCGGACCGGTCAGCAGGAAGGGGCGGGGTACGCGCCGCTGAGCGTCGGTGAATCCCCAGGTGCCGATGCCCAGATAGACGCCGGGCGCGGCACGCCGCACCTCGTCCACCATATGGAGCGACCCGCACATCGAGGTGTAGGCGCGGTAGATGAGCGTGTAGGCCGCAGCGCCGTCGTAGCGGGACGGCGCCAACAGTGTGCGCATCGGGTAGCGCTGCCGGACCCGACCGAACTCGCTGAAAGTGTTGTAGCCGCGCCCGCTGTTCTCGTCGACGGGCTGGAATGCCTTGCACAGCCATGGACCGAGCGGGTTGGCCACGGCCACCTTTCCGGTCGCCACGGCGAACAGGTTCGGCTGCGCCAGCAGGGCGGCGGTGTATTCACCGTCGATCTCGCTGATCGTGGGGGCTTCGAGGGTGGTGAACAGGGCAAGCAGGCCGCTGGTGTTCAGGCGGCGCAGCTCCGCGGTCACGGCTTCGGTGCCCACAGGGAACTCCACTTCTCTCGACTTCTTGAATGGTCCTCAAGAAGGTAGCGCGTTCTTGAGGACCATTCAAGATAAAGTGATGGGGTGCCCAGGAATCGACGCCCGCAGGATCGCGAGGAGAAGCGCGCGGAGATCATCGCTGCCGCGCAGCGCCTGTTCATCGACGACGGCTACGAGTCGGCGCCCATGGGGCAGATCGCCAAGAGCGCAGGAGTCACCGTCAATACGGTCTACTGGTACTTCCGGGACAAGGACGAGCTGCTCATCGCCGTTCTGGATCGCCTCCTGGCCGAAGCGCTCGCGACCTATGCGTCGGTCGACGGCCTGCCGCTCAACGACCGGCTGCTGTGGGTGGTCGACCAGCTGGAACGGCTACACGGGCTCGTCAACACCGTGCACACCCGCGCCCCGGCCTCTCCCGCCATCGGCACCTGGCACGCCGGGTTCCACCAGCTGGCTGACGCCCTGTTCGCCGACGACCTCCGCAGGGCAGGCGCCGCCGAGGCCGACCTCGCCGCCATGACCGCCATCGGGACCTTCGTCATCGAAGGCCTACTGACCCATCAGCGCGACGACGCGGGCAAGCGAGCCGTCATCGACCTGCTCGTCCACAGCCTCACCGCCGCCCCCGGCCGAACCGGGACAAGCTGACCCGCAGTCGTCGAGATCGGGTGTTACGAACAGATCTTTTGCCCCCCGACCTGCTCAACCCGGAGGCTGCCAAAATCTCCCAGGCTGCATATGCCCAGGACGAGGCTGTTGGAAGGTATCCATCACCAATCGGATCGCGGCAACGACGGCACCCGGACCGTGTTCAGGCCTGCTGTCGAAGTCTTCGTATCGCACTGCGGCCGACCCGTGGACGATCAGTTCTTCGGTGTCCGCCGGATAGAAGCCATAGCCCACTCCGTCGGTGAGTTCGGTGTACGGATGACGACTGGAGTAGGCCGTAGCGAGAACGCCCGGGTGGGGAGAGCGCACCAGACCGCTGGCCGCCGCACGGTTGATCAGTGCTTCCAGTGCCGATTCGATCTCGAAGTCGGGGGTGCGGAAACCGAGCAGGTCGGCCCAGTCCGGAAACGTCGACTGGCGTAGCTGCAACGCCGCCGGTGCGCCGACGACCCATGCTCGCGCCCACTCGTCGATTGCCGGATCGATGACGAATTCCCAACTCCGCGCATCGAATTCCTCGTGGGCTCGCCGCGCACGCCGGGAGTCCTCGGCGTAGTAGGCCTCTCGAAACGCCGCAGTCGAGCGGTCGACAATCGGGGAATCGCTGTGCAGCGCCCTGTCCCGATCGTCCCAGCGCCGCACAGGAGCGATGCGCGCCAACGAGAGTTCGTAACCGGACGGCTCCTGCTTCATACACGCACAGTACCGATGTTCAACTTCCGCGGAGGGGTGCAGCGAACGAGCACCAGGAGTCTCAACGGCAATTTATCGGCAATGGCATATTTCCGCGAGTGAGTGAGCTGGTCCGTCGATCCGATCAGGGGGACGCGCGCGCGTCCTTCGCGGCGCGGCGCGGGGCTTGACAGGGGCGCCGGACACGGCTTTGACTGACTTGGAAATGGGTTCCACCTCCTACGACAATGCTCTGAGAGGTCGACGATGGGTAACACGCGGATAGCGAGCCCGGGGCATCGGCGCGGATCGTCCGCCCGCCGCGGAGTCATCTCGGTTCTGGCACTGATCGGTGCGTGCCTGCTCTCCTTGACGGCTACCCAGACCGTCTCAGGGCAACCCATGGCAAACACCTCCGACACCGGATTCGCGATCCCCTTCGCCGGTGCGCCCGCCTACGAACACGTCGCACCACCGCTGATGACGAGTCCGGAGCAGCTCAACCAGCCGCTCGGTCAGGCATTGGCCGACACGATCGCCGGTCAGGTGGGTCTCGACAGAGCCGACGCGCTGACCGAGCAGCAATATCGTGACCTCAGCACCGGCGGCGGCGTCGGCGGCAGCCGCGAGGCGGCCGAGGTGATCGTCGCCTGCGTCGAGATCCTCACCAATACGGTCGGCCGCCCTCTCTATTCCGAGGTCAACGGGCAGCGCACGCCCTCGGTGCTGGCCAGCTACGGACTGTACGTGAACCCCGGTGGGCTGTTGGAGAGCCCGGCCAACGTGGACGCGCCGACCAGGCAGGTGAACACCTTGCTCGCGCCCGGCGGTTACGTCGGAACGTGGTTGCGCGACAACGGCGCGTTGCGCACTCTGGTCGCGCTCTACCGGTCGGCCTACACGGTGCAAGCTGCCTACGGCTTCGCGGCACAACAGATTTCGGGCGCGGCGCAGCTGGTGACCAACACCAAGGGGGGCGTGAGCTCCGAGGTCGGCATGTCGATGGCCCCGCCGCTGTGGATTGTGAACTTCGCGCTGATCTACATCTTGAACCCGGCCCTGGCGGCGGAGATGCCGGCCTACTGGGCTCCCATACCCCCGCAGGTCGCCGACGCCATCACAGCGAGCCCGACCGGCCAGGTCCCTTTCGGCGACTATGCGGTCTACTTCGAGTGACGTGGTCAGCACCACGGTGTGCCGGCGATCGTGCGAGCGGAGCGTCAGTTGATGGTGCCGACGTAGCCGATGATGGTGTCGCGCGCTGTGTTCCATGCAGCAGACTCGGCGTCGGCGAATTCACCGTGTCCGGTACCGCGCAGGATTCGTAGGTCGGCGATGCCGCCGGCGTGAGTGACAGCTTCGACGTAGCGGTGACTTTGTAGCGGCGCCACAACTCGGTCGTTCTCGCCGTGTATTGCGGTGATGCGCGTGTCGTTCGCCGGGAGGCGGTGAATGGGGGAGGCGTTGCGGTAGCGGTCGGGTACCTCCGTCGGCGTACCGCCGAGGAGCTTCGGGACGAACGAATCCTGGCTCTCGGTGACGGCCAGATCCAAGTCGAGTACCGCCGCCATGAGGGTGAGACTGCGGATGCGAATCGCGGGATGTCTCGGTGGTTCGGCCGATCGGTGTCCGGCGGTCCAGGCGGCGAGGTGGCCGCCTGCCGAGTGTCCGGCGAGGTGAACCCGCTGTAGGTCGAGCAGGTTACCGAGGCGTGGTGCGACGATGTTCGCCAGCGCGTCGACGGCGTCGTCGACATCGGTGAGTGTGACCGGCCATCCGCCGCCGCCGTTCACTCGGCGATACTCGATGTTCCACACGGCGACGCCGTCGCCTGCCAGCGCACGGGCATGGGCGTCGAATTGCGCGAGGGTCCGGTTCTGCGCCCATCCGCCGCCGTGGATCAGCACCACCACGGGCAGTCGCGTGTTCGATGCCGGTGGCAGATAGAGGTCGCCGAATGTCTCCGGTGAGTTTCCGTAGTTGATGCGCATCGGGGATGGCGGAATCGCCGATGCTTCCACAGCGATCGTCTCGGCCGGTACCGACAGATCCGTGGCGCGATATCCCAGGGCGAGGATGACCACCGCGAGCACACCGAGACCGGCAATGCGACGCTTGCCTCCGTGCGCCATTGGTAGATCTCCTCTCGATATCTGCTCCGTATCGTTCCCGCTGTCGGTCAGCGACGAGATGGGGCGGTCGGATCCAGCGGCGTTCCTCACCACCACCCGAGTATCGGTTGCAGCTCCCGTCCGAGTGGTCCGGCCAGGGATCGGGAGTAGCTCGCGGTCAGGTGGTGTTCGTCGTGATAGATCAGGATGTTGCCTTCGGCTACCGCGCAGAGCGTGGGTTCGCAGACTGCGTCCGTCAGGTCGATCGGGAAGACACTGGGAAACGCCGAGGCCGGTTCCAGTCCTGGGTTGACCGGGTCGAGCGCGTCCTCGCGGCGCATGCCGCAGCTGGTTCGGTTCCCGCCGCCTGCCAAGCAATCGGTGGCCTTGTATCGGACGGTTCCGCGGCGCAGCCAGGGGGTGTCGCGGATGGTGACCACGTTGAGACCGCGGTCCGACAGCGCCGCCCAGACGTGGAGATAGTCGGCGGGCGTCTCGTCGCCGCCCTCGTCGCGGGGCCGGGTACCGGTGGTGAACACCCAGTCGGGGCGGTCGGCATCGAGGCGGTCGATCACTTCGGCCGACCAGTCCCGGCAGTCCGGGATGGGCTCGCCCTTGTAGCTGGCGTCGTCGGCCAGCGTGAGCGGGCAGCCCATCTTCAAGTACACCTGGATGCGGAACGAGTGTTCGGTGGCGAGCACCTGGAGCGCGGGCAGCCAGTGTTCGGCATGGGAGCTCCCGACGAGTGCCAGTGTTCGATCAGCATCCGGGTCGCCATAGGTACAGGTGACGACGTCGCGGGTGTCCCAGTCCGCGATACATCCGTCCGCCGTGGGCGGGGGGACTTCGGTGGGTGCGGCGAAGACGGTGGGTCGCATCGGCTCGTCGGGTGTCGCAGCGCCGGAGGCCAGCGCCTCCGCACCCGGGTACAGTGCCGGGTCGAGCTCCCCGGCCGCGACCGGTGGCTTGACCTGGACCACTGCGAACTGCCAACCGGCGGTGGCGGTGATGGTCGCCGCCAGCAACACCGCGACCGCGGACGCGGCGAGGTGCCGCGATCGTGCGTCCCCGGCATCGTTGCTGTCGGCTGGTGAAGTGCGCTGCCGCAGTGGCTGTTCGATCCAGCGGTGTGTCATCCAGGCCAGCACAACAGACAGCCCGATCACCCCGGTGCCGCCCACGAGACCGGCGTGGGTGTTCCCGCGTTCGGTGAGGAAGAAGATCAGGATCGGCCAGTGCCACAGGTACAGGGGATAGGCGATATCGCCGAGCCACCGCATGGCCGGATGCGCCAGTAGCCGGTTCGGCAACGGCCAGTCGGCGAACCGCAGCTGGGTCACCGAGAGGATCACCGCAGCCGTCGCGCAGACAGGGAGCAGGGCCGCGGGGCCGGGGAACCGGTTGGCGCCGTCGATGATGAGCCACCCGCACAGCACGACACCGAGAACACCGAACACCGACAGCGCGACGCGCACCTGTCGCCACAACATCAGCGTCGGCGCGACGACGGCGAGCCCGGCGCCGGCCAGCAACTCCCATCCACGGGCGAAGCTGTCGTAGTAGTTCCACCCCTGGTTCGTGGCGACGCCGTAGGCCGCGTAGACGAACGAGGCCACCGACACCGCGACCACGACAGCGCCGATGGTCGCGCGAATCCGACCAGGTCGTGAGAGCCGCGCGCACAACCAGGCGACAGCCGCGACCGTCAGCAGTGCGGCCAGATAGAACTGCCCCTGCACCGACATCGACCACAGATGTTGCAGCGGACTGACCGAAGGATCGGCGGCCAGGTAGTCCGACCAGGTCAGGGCGAGCTGCCAGTTCTGGTAGTAGAACAGCGAGGACAGAACCTGCGCCGCCGCCGTCGACCATTGTGTATACGGCAGCAACACCACCGTCGCGACGACGACCGCCGCCAGCACGACCGTCATGGCCGGGACGAGCCGCCGCAGAGTGCGGCGCACGACCGACAAAGCCCAGAACGGCTCCGGCGACTCCGCTCGGCGCAGCAGCAAGCCCGTGAAGAAGAACCCCGAAAGCACCAGGAAGACGTCTACACCCCCGGAAACACGACCGAACCACACATGAAAGACGACGACCAACGCGATCGCGAGACCCCGCAACCCGTCCAGATCGAAGCGGTACTCCAACTCACGGTTGGTTCGCGTTGCCGTGCCGAGACGAGTCTGCTCGGTCGAATCGGCGTCAACATCGGTCACAGCCCCTGACACCGCCCCGCGGAGCTCACATCGGGTACAGGCGAGCCGGTTCTCCGGAGAACGGACGATGACGAGGACATGACAACTCTCCTACCACGGACGAAACCGCCAGGTCCATTCGCCGGCGCTGGCTTTGAGCCGGGGGCCATGCCATCGGGCGTCGATATTCGCGGCGATCGTGGTGGCGGTAGGTCGCCGAACGGATAGTGGTTCGGTAAACATGATCTGAATTCCACTCGGGTAGTTATGGTCTGGGTGCCGTCGTCATGAAGGGACGTCCATGGACACCACTGACCGAACGACACCCGATCAACACTCCTGGGTCCGCCGGAATCGGTGGATCGTCATCGCGAGCGCGGTCGGCGCGGTGATCGGGTTGACGTTGGCCGGCGGTGGCCTCCAGCACCTGAAACCGCTGTTCGGTATCGAGAGCGATTCGGTACGGTTGACCGAACCCGATGCCCTGCAGGGTCTTCCGCGCCTCGCCGGTCCCGAAATTCAGCGCGAGGCCGCGACTGTCAAGAGCACCTACGGTGCGGACGTCGATTCGGTGGTCGCCGCTTACGGCGCCTCCAGCGAGCAGCCCGAGCTGATGGTCCATGTGGTGGCCGCGTCTTTGAAGAACCCCGAGACCAACCTCGACCGGCTGTTGACCGACACGCTCGGCACCACGCCCCGAGACGTGACGAGGGTCGACGAGGGCCCGTTGGGCGGTATCGCCCAGTGCGCCACTGCCGAAACCGTTCAGGGCGCGACGGCCCTGTGCTCGTGGGTGGCCGACAACAGTTTCGGCAAGATCGTCTGGGTGGGCGCCTCACTAGCTGATGCGACGCGCGAATTCGCGCACATCCGGGGCCAGTTCGAGAGCTGATGTCCGGCCGAACTGCCAGTCGGCGCGCGAGTTCGGCCACAGCGTCATCTCCGCGCAGCGGTGGTCTACCGATCTTGTTGAGTCGACTCGGAACGTCGCTGGCTTCGTGCGACGGGTTACCGTCCAGCACTACGTTCGGCGGCGTGCCGTCGGCGTCGGTCAGAGCGATAGCTTTGGTTGTGCTTACGGTGATGATGAACGACCGAGCGACGAGGGTGCTCGGTGTTCGGAACGGATTCGGCGGCCTGGACCCAGAGGAGGGCTTGGCGGCCGGTCTGCGGAAGAGGGTGGACGGTGGGATCGAATGCCGCGGCGAGGTGGTGTGCTGGTGTCCTGTTCCCGCGCACGCTGACAACGCGCCGGGGCAGGCCGTCGATCTGACCGGCTGGGAATGTACTCATACCAGCTTCCATCTCGAAGGCTTTGTGCCCGTTGAGGCTACGTACGCCGAAGGGCCGATCGTCAGCGTCGACGCGCAGCGAACCCTGCTTCGGCAGGGGATCGCACTGGCGCGGGAGGTCGGGCGACTGGCTGGTGAACTAGACGCGTCGATTCCGCTGCGATGCATCATCGCGACCAACGAAACCAACGGTACGTTCCGGTTTCACAAGATCCGGCCCGATGAAAGCTGGCTGGCCGACGACCTCGACGGTTACAACGGTGAATGCGTAGTTGCTATCGACTTTCCCTCGACTCACCCTTGATCTGTGAGCCTCTGTGCGTGAACGGCAGCCCGTTCGGGTTGGCGACAAACGACACGGCTGTGTGTACCCAATCCCGAAATAAGCCAAAGACCAACGCACGGCGTCCAGTACCCGGGTCCGCCACCCGTTTGGGTCGCTCTCCAGCACGGTGGCGTAGGTAAGTCACCTGTGCGGACACCGACGCGCTCCCGATGGTCGACGCGATCCGTCTACGCCTGTCCGATTGGCGCTCTGGTCAGTACCCGGCTATCCGTTGACCGGGTACCTGACCACAACGACTCGGCTGGTCAGAACGCCCGGCCGCGGGATACCGCGGCCGGGAACGTCAGTGAATCAGGGCTGGCCGCTGACGGCGGCGGTGACGGCGTCGAGGAAGGGCTGGCCGCCCATGGCGTAGCCGCCGGCGATGGCGCCCAGGACCAGGCCGACGGGGCCGGTGATGATGCTGAGGAAGCCGAAGCCGAGGACCGTGCCGATGAGGCCGCCGAGGATGCCGCCCGCGACGACGCCGACCACGTTGCGGTTGATCTCGTTGGTCAGCTGGGACATGGGGCTGATGGCCTGCATCTCGCCGATTCCGGTGGCGCTCGCCTGCGGGGCGAGGACGAGGTGATGGCCGTTGTCGGAGATCGTTTGCGCCACCCGCATCTCCTTGCCGGAGATCTGGTAGGTGAGCGGGATACGGGTGACGACGGCGCCGGAGTCGGCGACGAGGGTGACCGCGGTGTTGTCGTCGGTGGTGGTGAACGTTCCGCCGGCGACGGTGGTGGTCAGCACCCGGGAGAACTCGGTGAGGGTGGCCTCGTAGTGCACGGACTGGTCGACCCCGGCTGTGGTGACCTCAGGGCGCGGCGGTGCGACCGGCTGCGCGGCGGCGGTCCCCGCGGTGATCCAGACGGCGGCGCCGACCAGGAGCGTGGCAGCAGGGAAGTAACCGAGTTTCATCAGGGAATTCCTTTACGCATCACGAAAGTTTGCGCGGCAAAACGGCGCGCCGCTGCTCGGGGCGCGAACCGTGTTGTCCGCCAGTGAGATCGGGCAGACAATAGCATCCTTTTCCGGCTGTCGGTGAACCGTGTCGAATTGGGCGGTGGACCAGTGTTTAGCATTGTTAAAAGACGCAGATTCACAATTCGACACGTTCGTGTGTGCCGTGTAAGAACTGTCAGGCGAGTGGGACGTCGGTCGGGGATGTCCAGCGGATGAGTAGGACAACACAGATGGCACGTCGAAGAAACCTAGCCATGCTCGGCGTGTCCATAGGGGCGGTGTTTGCCCTGGCAGGTGCGTTCTACCTGGCGCTTTCGGTCGTGGTGGGGTTCGCGGCCGAGGAGCCCGACGGGCCTGAGAATGCCTCGGCTGAAAAAACTTTGCCGAGCGAGGTTTCGGCAACTCAACCGCTGGGAACTATTACCGATGTTTCTGGCAGCGTCGTGTCGACTTTGACCAAATCCGCGACGCGGATTCCCTGGGTGGAACTGCGTGCCGGCGATTGTGTGGATTTGAATGCGAGTCCGGACGATATTCGCCAGGTCTCGTGCGGCGACATCAACTCCCGCTACAAGGTGACGGAATTGGCGTCGGCGGGCGGGCACTGCCCGGGCGACGTCGACCGCGCCCAACCTCGGACACTGCCCGGCGGCGTGGACCAAACCCTCTGCCTGGACATCGACTGGACCGTCGGGGAGTGCCTCGACATGGCGGGGGACGCGGCGAGGCACGTGGACTGCGCCGCCGACATCCCCGGTCGGGTCCGCGTCCTCGAGATCCGGCATGACACCACGGATGTGAACGTCTGCACGATCGGCGACCGCGGTGTCGTCTACGACCAGCGCCGCTACGTGGTCTGCGTCAGCACCCGCTGACCCGCCGGGATCGTCAGTCTGCCGTGCCGATAGTCGCGGCGGTCGTCTCCGCACTCGATGTGGCCTCGATCCGACTGACCGGCTCCTGCCCATTCGCTGTGTGTGAGATCCTCGGTGTACCACCGTGACTGGTGTATTCGAGGAGGAACCATGACCAACGCAGTCGGCATCACTCCCGCTGGAATCGGACGTCGGGCAGGGGCCAGGTTCATCGACTGGATCATCGCCGGAATCGTCGGCGCCGTGCTGTTCTGGATCCTCGAGCGAGTCACCGATCTCCCCAGCTGGATCGCGATCCTGCCCGGCGCCGGATTCGGGTTCCTGTACTTCGTCGTCTTCGAAGTGGCGACCGGATCGACCCCGGGCAAGAAGCTGCTCGGTCTGCACGTGAACGGCGCGGGCGGAGCGGTCAAGCCCGATCTCGTCGAATCGGTCAAACGCAACGCCTACATGCTGCTGAACCTGATTCCCTGGCTGGGCGGGCTGCTGTGGTTCGTCGCGGCCATCGGCATCGCGGTGACGGTGAGTTCGAGCCCGAGTAAACAGGGCTGGCACGACAAGTTCGCGGGTGGCACCCAGGTGGTCAAGGACTGATCCGGCCGTGGTGCGGTTGTGTTGCGTTCTTCGCGGCCCCCGGCGATAAGGAATCGGCGAACGCCGAAACTCCTGCGCCGGAAGAGGAACCGAACACACATGGCCGTACCGGTGGTCTTCACCAGCAACTGTTCCGACCAGTCCAACGACAACGGTTTCCAGTGGGAGTTCCGTTGCGAACGCTGCACCACCGTCCACCGGTCAGCGTTCCAGCAGAACTACCTGTCTCGGGGTCGCGGTGTGCTGCGCTCGATGCGTGATCTGCTCGGGGACCGAATCCCTCTCCTCCACAAAGTATCTTCGGCCGCGGACAGCTACTCCAACAGTTGGGGCGGCTCCGCGTCGAGCACCAAGGACGCTGCGTTCGCCAAGGCTGTCGACGAGGTAGCGCGCGAGTTCCGTCTGTGTGCGGGCTGTGGTTCGTGGACGTGTGCGCGGATCTGCTGGAACGACCATGTCGGACAGTGCACCAACTGCTCGCCGCAGGTGGGGCACCAGATCGCGCAAGCGCAGGCAGCCGCCCGCGGCGCGCAGATCCACCAGGCGGCTCAGCGTCAGGAGTGGTCGGGACAACACGACCTCGGTACTCCCGCGCGCGTCGCCTGCCCCACCTGCGCCGCCACCACCGACGGCGGCCGGTTCTGTCCATCCTGTGGCAGCGCACTCGACATCCGCATCGATTGCCAAGGTTGCGGTTCCCCGGTAGGTCCAGGCGCGCTGTTCTGCTCGAACTGCGGTCGCGCCAGATAGGCGCGGCGATCGGGGGCGCTCACGACATCGGCATGAGCGCCCTCGGTTATCGGGGCGGTGTCGTCATCGCTTCGCTGACCAGTGGCTTACCCTCCGGTCGGTTCTCCTCGCCGAGGCTGCGCACCAGCAGCGTCGCACCCGCGACGGCGCCGGGCATCAGCAGCACGGCCACGAACGGGATCAGGAAGACTAGGGCGAGCGGAACACCGAAGCCCCAGGCGAGCATGCGTCGTCCGCGCAAGACGGACAGTTGTTCGCGCAATTCGACGCCGCGACGCTGCCATGCCACCGCGGTGAGTTCTTGGGCGAGGAAGAAGGCGGTCACGCCGATCCCGATCACCGGAACGACGGTTTGGCCGAGGACGGGGATGAACCCGAGAACGAACAACAGCACAGCCCAGACCAGCACTCTGATCAGCAGGCGAACACTGTCGCGGGTCGATATCCACAGATCCCGCCCGAACCCGTTGCCCGATTCCGGCGCGGTGCCGTCCGCCGACTCCGACCTGTCGACCTGCTCGGACAGTCGCTCGTAGAACGGCTGCCCGATCACCAAGGTGATCGCGGTGAACGCCACGACCGCGACCAGGGCCCCGAACCCGAACAACACCACGCCCAGCAACCCACGAAACAGCCCGCGCCACGGCGAGTTCCAGTCGTCGGCGAACGGCGACATCCACGCGGTGAAATCCCCGACACCGAACGCCGCTGCGGTGAACACCGCGACGTAGAGGATCAACGTGACCAGGCCGGGCAACAGCCCGAAGCCGAACCAGCGACCGTGGCTCGCGACCCACCGCTGCCCGCTCCACAAGTAACCGAACCCTGTCCCCAGTTCATGCATGGCCGTAGCCTATCCGCGATCGATCGACCCCTCGGCGGTGTTGTGGGCGTTGAGCTTTCACGCCCTGGTACGAAATGATTTCTCGTACAGTGGAACCAAGCATTCCTCGGGGGTGAGAGGCGCAACGGTGTCGACGAGTCTGTCGAAAGGGCAGAACAGCCCGCTGACCGTCCACGATGTCGTGGTCGCGGTGCAGATCGATGCGGCCGCGGACCTGTCGGCGCTACTGGTCACCGACGCGGGCAAGGTTCGCTCGGACGCGGACTTCGTCTTCTACAACCAGCCGACGGGGCCCGGCGTTCGCCTGCAGCCGACCTCGTCGGGGCGACCGTCAGGGTTGGCGGTTTCGCTGGATCAGGTCCCGGCCGATGTCGCCCAGATCCGAGTGGTGATCACCCTCGACGACGCGCGTGCCACGTTCGGACGGATTGCGGCCCCGTCGGTGTTCGTGACAGACGCATCCGGCATTCGGTTGCACGAGTACCGGATCGACGGGTTGACGACCGAGTCCATCGTGATCGCGGTCGAGTTCTACCGTCGCCAGGGCAGTTGGAAGGTTCGCGCGGTCGGACAGGGATACGCCGGTGGATTCGCCGCCTTGGTCACCGACCACGGCGTCACGGTCGATGACCCTCCGCCGCCGGCCCGCCCCGCCACACCAGTCCCGAGCTGTCCGCCGCCGCTTCCAGCGACTGCCGGTCACCCGCCACCGCCGCGCGCGACGCCACCGGTCGCCGCCGGTGAGGTCAGGCTGTCGAAGAATCGACCCGTCAGCCTGGCGAAAGGCCAGCGGGTCACGCTGCGCAAAGACGGTGGCGTCGCGTTGACCTTCATTCGGATGGGGTTGGGCTGGGATCCGATCCGGCGCGGCGGGCTGTTCGGGCGCCGCGCGATCGAGATCGACCTCGACGCCTGGGTGGCGATGTTCGCCGACCGAAATCTGGTCGATGTCGCCTATTACGGGCAGCTCGTGTCCAAAGACGGCTCGATCCGGCACCAGGGTGACAACCTCACCGGTGAGGGGGAGGGCGACGACGAGGTGATCCTGGTCGATCTGACCCGCGTTCCGGCTCACGTCACCACGTTGCTGTTCATCGTGACCTCGTACCAGGGACATACTTTCGAGAAGGTCGTCAACGCGTTCTGTCGCTTGGTGGACAACACGACCGACACCGAACTGGCCCGATACTCGCTGACCGGTGGGATGCGGTGCACCGCGATGGCCATGGCGAAGGTCTTTCGCGGCGACGGAGACTGGCAGCTGCAAGCCCTCGGCGAGGGCTTCGATGCCAAGCATCCCGGTGAGGCGGTGCCCCTGCTCGGGCGATTCGTCACACGAGGATGACCTAGCTGCTGGGGTCGACAAGGGCCGCGGGAGCCGGTGATCGGCCGGCCGTCACGTGCGGTCGTGGAGAGTGACGTGATAGCCGTCGGGGTCGGCGAAGGTGAAGGTTCGGCCGAAGGGGCCGTCGATCGGTGCGGAGACGATGGTGTGACCGTCGGCGGCGAGAGCATCGTGAACGGCCTGGACATCTGTGGCGTGGAGCCAGATCGCGACACCGATGCCGGGCTGGGAAACGGCGGCGAGATCGGTGCCGGGAACGATGTCGCGCAGGGCGAACGCGATCGGTTTCGTCTCGAAGACGACGGCGTGCGGAGGACCGGTCGGTGAGCGGACGAGGCCGAGGTACTGCTCGTAGAACGCTTGGGAAGCGTCGAGGTCGCGTGTTTGCAGCGAGAGGAAGTCGGGGCCGGTGGCGGGCATGATGAACTCCTTCTAGTCGTGTCAGTATCCTGACACGAACCAATCTATGTCAGAATACTGACATGAGTCAAGACGGGGTCGATCTGGGGACGTCACTGGGCTACCTGCTGAAAGAGGCGTCGAGCGCGCTTCGCATCGCCATGGAGGAAGTGCTGCGCCCGCTCGGGATGAGCGTGACGCACTACTCCTGCCTCGAGCTGCTGGCTCAGCGACCGGGCTTGTCGAACTCCGAGCTCGCGCGGGGCGCGTTCGTCACCCGGCAGACGATGAACGTGCTGCTCCAGACCCTGGAACGAGACGGCTATGTGACCAGGCCCGCGGCGGCGCCCGTCGGGAAGGTTCTTCCCACGCGGCTCACGCCTCGCGGACGACGGAGTCTCGAACAGGCCACCGTGGCCGTCCGGTCCGTCGAGGTCAGAATGCTGGCCGGCATGACCGAGGCCGAGCAGTCGGGCGCGTTCCGGATCCTGCGGAGCATGATCGGTTCTCTGCGCGATGACAGCGACGGCGCATAGTCCGTTCCCCGGCGCGCTCTATGCTGTCGGCGTGGCACGCACCGAAGGAACCCGAGCTCCCGGCCGCCCGGCCGCGGCGAGCCGTGACGACGTGCTGGATGCTGCCGTGCAGGTCTTCCTGGCGGGCAATCGAGTCGACGCGAATGCCATTGCCGCCCAACTCGGTCTGGGTCGCACCAGTATCTACCGGTGGTTCGGTTCCCGGGACGGGCTGCTCGGGGCCGCTTTGGCGCGCCAGCTCGAGCGCATGGTCGCCTACGCCGAACGGCGCAGCACCGCCACCGGCGGGGAACGGCTCGTGGAGATCCTCGACCGCGCCATTCACTGGCTGGTCGAAGACGGTTCGCTGCGCACCTACTTCGATCAGGAATCCACGTCGGCACTGCGCGTGATCACCCGCAGCGACGGGGTGGTGCACCCGGCGGCGGTCTCGATCGTGGAAGGTCTGCTCGAGCGCGCCGAGGAGCAGGGCTATCAGCCGCCGATCGATCGCGCCACCCTCGCGTATGCCTTGGTCCGGCTGTGGGAGGCGTTCCTGTACAACGACGCGGTGGCCGGATTCCAGGGTGACGTGGAGCGGCTGAGTCGCGTCCAGGCTGCCCTGCTTCGGGCTTAGTCGCCACTGTCGCGCAGGCGCGAGCAGTACCACGCGGCAAGGGTGTCCAGCGCCGCCTGTCGCGATATCGGTTGCCGCAGGCGGTGCCATTCGTGTGCCGCCGCCAGGGTCGCGCCGATGAGTCCGGCGGCGAGGAGGCGGGTGCGCTGCGACCGATTTTCGTGCGGGTGCAGGTGAGTGGCCAGCGTGTCGACGAAATCCGCCAGTGCCCTGGCGATTCGGGACTCGACGGTGTGGTCGCCGACGGCCCCTGCACCGAAAACCAGCTCCGATGTGGAATGCGGGCCGGACTCGACGAGATCGAAGAGCACCGTCACGCAGTGCCGCACCTGGTCGACGTCTGAGGTCGCCGCGTCGTGGGCGTTGCGCAGCCTGTCCGCGACGTCGTCCAGATACTCCAGGATCACCGCGAGATAGAGCTCGCTCTTGGTGGAGAAGTGGCGGTAGAGAACGGGTTTGGTGACGTCGGCGACGGCGCTCACGGTGTCCATCGTGGTGCCGTGATAGCCGTGCGCGGTGAACGTCGTCCGCGCGGCGGTGATGAGCCGACCGCGCTGCACGCTGCCGGATCGAGACGTTGCGAAGGAAGTGCTCATGTGCCGGGTCCCTACCTCCATTTGATACACGCAGAACTCTATGTAACATACTGGACCATGCAACTGGCCTTCACCGAGGACGAGCTCGCCTTCCGCGACGAGCTGCGAGCCTTCTTCCGCCGTGAAATTCCCGCGGACATCCGCGGGCGGAACCGACACATGCACGAGCTGAGCAAAGACGACTTCGTCACCACTCAGCGCATCCTCAACGCCGCCGGGCTGGCCGTACCCCACTGGCCCGTCGAGTGGGGTGGCCGGGACTGGTCGGCCGTGCAGCACCACATCTGGCATCACGAAATGCAGCTCGCCTCGGTGCCCGAGCCACTCACCTTCAACACGAACATGATCGGCCCGGTACTCGCCGAGTTCGGCTCGCCCGAGCTCAAGGCCCGATTCCTGCCCGCGACGGCGAATCTCGACATCTGGTGGTGCCAGGGCTTTTCCGAGCCCGACGCCGGCTCCGACCTGGCCTCGCTGCGCACCGTCGCGGTGCGCGACGGTGATCACTACGTGGTCAACGGGCAGAAGACCTGGACCACCGCCGCGCAGAGCGCGGACTGGATGTTCTGCCTGGTCCGCACCGATCCCGCCGCGCCCAAGAAGCAGGCAGGCATCTCGATGCTGCTGTTTGCCATGGACACCCCCGGCGTGACCGTGCGGCCGATCGAGCTGATCGACGGCGGCTTCGAAGTCAACGAGGTGTTCCTGGAGAACGTACGCGTCCCGGCCGATCAGCTGGTCGGCCAGGAGAACCACGGCTGGGCCTACGCCAAATTCCTGCTCGGCAACGAACGCAGCGGCATTGCCGCGGTCGGGCAGACCGAGGTCCGCCTGGAGCTGGCGAAGGAATACGCCGCCCAGACCAGGCTCGGCACCGGCACGCTCCTCGACGACGCGACCTTCGCCGCCCGGATCGCCGATCTCGACAACGAACTGCTGGCACTCGAGCTGGTGCAGCTGCGGGTCGCGGCGAGTTCGAGTGGCGGCGCTCCCAACCCCGTCTCGTCGATCCTCAAACTGCGCGGTACCGAACTGCAGCAGGCCGTCACCGAACTGCTCGTCGATATCGCGGGCCCCGCTGCCGTCGCCCGGGTGGGGGAGACCGACGACTGGGCGCGTCGCACCATCGCCGGATACCTGAACTACCGCAAGACTTCCATCTACGGAGGATCGAACGAAGTGCAGCGCACCATCATTGCCTCGACGATCCTCGGACTGTGAGTAACCGCCATGGATTTCACCTTCACCCCTGAGCAGACCCTGCTGCGCGACACGGTGCGCAGCGTGCTGACCCGCCATTACACTCCCGGACGCCGCGCGGAGGTGATCGCCGATGTTCCCGGCTGGGATCCGAAGGTGTGGGCGGACTTCGCCGAGGTCGGTCTGCTCGGGCTGACCGTGTCCGTCGAGGACGGCGGCGTCGGCGGCGGCCCGATCGAAACGATGCTCGCGCTGGAGGAAATCGGCCGCACCCTGGCGCCGGAACCGATCTTCGACTGCGCCCTGCTACCCGCCCTCGTGATCGGCCGGGCCGGCACCGCAGACCAGCGTGCGTCCCTGCTGCCCGGAATCGTCGACGGCGAGCAGCTGTTCGCCTTCGCCCACGCCGAGCCCGGCGTCCGCTGGCCGGACACGCGTTCGGAAACCCTGGCCGTCGCCAACGGTGACCGGTGGACGCTGACCGGTCGCAAAAGTCCTGTGCCCTCGGGAGATCGGGCCGACCGGTTGATCGTCTCGGCCGTGGTACCCACCGGCGAGACCGCGTTGTTCCTGGTCGATGCCGAGGAGACGGCGGTCGTGCGCACCGCCTACCGCACCTACGACGGAGGTAGTGGCGCCGAGATCGAATTCCGTGGTGCGCCCGCCGAGTTGCTCGGCGCCGACCTCGACGCCGGTGCGATCATCGACGAAGCCGTGATCACGACGCAGGCCGCACTGGGCGCCGAAGCGGTCGGTGCGATGGCCGAGGCGTTGCGACTCACCACCGAGTATCTGAAGACCCGCAAGCAGTTCGGTGTCGCGCTGCGCACCTTCCAGGCTCTCACCCACCGGGCGGCGGACATGTACGTCGCGCTGGAACTGGCCCGCAGCATGAACCTGTACGCGGCGATGTCCTTGGCAGACGGCGTCATCGATCCGACGGTGGCTTCCCGTGCGAAACGGCGAATCGACCTCTCCGGCAAACACATCGGCCAGGAGGCCATACAGCTGCACGGCGGAATCGGCATGACCGCCGAATACCCGGTCGGGCACTACACCGCCCGGCTCACCACCATCGAACACACCCTGGGCGATACGAACGATCACCTGCGCTACCTGTCGGGCCCGCTGGGCGAGCACCGGAAAGCGAAGATCTGATGCGTATCCGTGGCGCGGTTCTCGACCACCCCGACCGGCCGCGGCCGTTCGCGTCGTCGCGCCCGATCGGGGTCTACGACCTCGAACTCGACGAGCCGGGCCCCACCGAGGTGCTGGTCAGGATCGAAGCGGCCGGTGTGTGCCATTCCGATCTCAGTGTGGTCGACGGCAATCGGGCGCGGCCGCTGCCCATGCTGCTCGGCCACGAGGCGGCGGGCATCGTGGTGGCACTCGGCGACCAGGTCGACGATCTGACAGTGGGTGACCGGGTGGTGATGTCGTTCCTGCCGCGGTGCGAGCGCTGTGCGGCGTGTGCCCGCGGCGGTGAGCTGCCCTGCACCGAAGGAACCCGGTCGAACACGGCAGGCGAGCTCCTGCACCACCCCGGCAGACTGACCAGGGCCGGCAGGCCCGTGCGTCATCACCTCGGCGTCTCCGGGTTCGCCACGCACGCGGTGATCGACCAGGCCTCGGTCGTCGCGGTCGGCCGCGACGTGCCGCCCGAGGTCGCGGCACTGTTGGGGTGCGCCGTCCTGACCGGGGGCGGCGCCGTGCTCAATGTCGCCGACCCGGGACCGGAGGACGACCTGATGGTGGTGGGGCTGGGCGGCGTCGGCATGGCCGCGTTGCTCACCGCCTCCGCGATCGGGGTGCGGCGCATCGTGGCGGTCGACCGTCTGCCCGCCAAGCTCGCGGCCGCCCGCGACCTCGGTGCGACCGAAACCTGCACACCCGAACAGGTTGCGGCACAGGGGATCCGGGCGCGCTACGTGATCGAGTGCGCTGGTCACCCCGCCGCGTTCGAAACCGCCTTTCTGGCCACCGCTCCCGGTGGAACCACCGTCACCGTCGGTCTGCCCGCCCCGTCGGCCACTGTGACACTGTCACCCCTGATGTTCACCGCGGAAGCCCGCACCGTGGTCGGTAGCTACCTCGGCTCCGCGGTACCGGCGCGCGATATCCCGCGCTACGAGCAGATGTGGCGGGCGGGCAGGCTGCCGGTCGAGAAACTGATCTCCGCCCGCATCGGACTCGACGACCTCAACGAGGCGATGGATCAACTCGCCGACGGCGCGGCGGTGCGTCAGGTGATCGTCTTCGAACCCGACATGGAGCCACGATGACATCCACCCTTTCCGACCTCCCGGTCGCCCAGTTCATCGGCGGCGACTGGGTGCACAGCGCGGCGACGATGCCGGTGCGCAACCCCGCCACCGGCGAAGAGGTCGCCACCGTCGCCGATGGTGACGACCGGACTGCCTCGGCCGCCTTGGACGCCGCGGTCGCCGCCCAGGACGACTGGGCGGCCACCGATCCGCGCCACCGCAGCGACATCCTGCTGCGCGCGTTCCACCTGCTGCATGCCGACACCGAGCGCATCGCCCACACGATCAGCCTGGAAATGGGCAAACCGCTCGCCGAGGCACGCGGCGAAGTCGCCTACGGCGCCGAATTCCTGCGCTGGTTCGCCGAGGAAGCCACCCGTGGCAGCGGAGCGTACTTCCGCGCACCGAGTGGTGGCCGCCGCATCGCTGTCCGCACACAGCCGGTGGGCCCGGTTTTCGCGATCACACCGTGGAATTTCCCCCTGGCCATGGTCACCCGCAAGGTGGCCCCCGCCCTCGCCGCCGGCTGCACTGTTGTTCTCAAGCCCGCGCCCCAAACCCCGCTCACCGCAGTGGCATTCATGCAGATTCTGGCGAAGGCAGGCGTGCCACCAGGGGTCGTCAACTGTGTCACCACCTCGCGCGCGCCGCTGGTGTCGGCGCGGATTCTCACTGACCGGCGGCTGCGCAAGCTCACCTTCACCGGCTCCACCGCCGTCGGCCGCACCCTGCTGACCCAAGCCGCGCAAGGAGTCCTGCGGGTTTCGATGGAACTCGGCGGCAACGCTGCCTTCGTCGTCCTGGAGTCCGCCGACCTGGACAAGGCCGTCGACGGCGCGGTGCTCGCCAAACTGCGCAATGCGGGCCAGACCTGTGTCGCCGCCGACCGCTTCCTGGTCCACGAATCGCGGGCAGCGGAGTTCACCGACCGGTTCCTCGCCGCCGTTTCCGCGCTGCCGGTGGGCGACGGCCTCGACCGAGCCACCCGCATCGGACCCGTGATCGACGACGCGGCGGTACAGCGGATCACCGCGCTCGTCGACGAAGCGGTCAGCCAGGGCGCACACCTGCACACCGTCGGAACCGACACCGCAGGATCCGGTTACTTTGTGCAACCGGCGGTCCTGACAGACGTCGACACCCGAACCCGGCTCTGGAATTCTGAAGTATTCGGCCCCGTCGCCGCGATCCGCACCTTCACAGACCCGGCCGAGGCCCTGCAACTGGCCAACGACACCGACTCTGGCCTGGCCGGGTACGTCTTCGGCGAAAACCTCAGCGACACCCTCGAATTCGCCGAGAGCCTGCAGACCGGCATGGTCGGTGTGAACACCGGCGCAATCTCCGACCCGGCCGCGCCCTTCGGCGGGATGAAATCGTCCGGACTGGGACGGGAGGGTGGCAGCACCGGGCTGGAGGAGTACCAGGAACTGCAGTACCTGGCCATCGACCGGTGACGTCCCGATCGGTGAGGTTCACCCAATTCGTGTGATGCGATCTCGGCGGTGCCGGACGATCGTCGATCCCGAACGATTCCCGGACCCCGACAGGAGCGCTTCATGTGCGAGAAGCCGAAGCCCGCGAGCGCCGCGACAACGGATATCAACCACGCCGCGACGCAGCTCTACGACCTGGAGAACCGGGCCGACTTCGCCGATGCGCAGCGAGGGCTCATCGCTCCACTTCCGGGCACCGTCTACTCCGACGCCGATCCCCACCAGGTGGTCTTCGACCCCGCCGAGTTCGACTACCTCCGTGGTGACCCGCCGGTCCCGGACTCGGTGAACCCCAGCCTGTGGCGGCAATCGCAGCTCATCAGCATGGGCGGGCTGTTCGAGGTGACCAAGGGTGTCTACCAGGTCAGAGACAACGACATCGCGAACCTGACGGTGATCGAGGGCGAGGACGGCATCATCGTCATCGACTGCATGGCCGGTGTCGAATCCGCGCGGCAGGGCATGGACCTCATTCGTGAACATGTCACCGACAAACCCGTCGCGGCGGTGATCTACACCCATACCCATGTCGACCACTACGGCGGCGTGAAGGGGGTGGTCTCGGCAGAGGATGTGGCGTCGGGCAAAGTGCCGATCATCGCCCCGGGTCTGCAGTTCGACAAGTTCGCGATCGGTGAGAACGTCGTCGCCGGTAATGCCATGGCGCGCAGAAGCTTCTACGCTTTCGGCGCGCTGCTGCCGCCCGGTGAACGTGGGTTCGTCACCTGCGGTATCGGTATCGCGTCGACGAACGGGCCGTCGATCTCCTACATCTCACCCACCGACCTCATCACCGAATCCGGGCAACGGCGCGAGATCGCGGGCGTCGAGTTCGAATTCCTCTACACCCCCGACACCGAGGCGCCGGAGGAGATGCACATCTGGATTCCGCAGTTGAAGGCGTTGACCTGCGCCGAGAATGCCAACCATGCCCTGCACAACATCCAGACGCTGCGCGGCGCCCGCACCCGCGACGCCCGCAACTTCGCCCGCTATCTCGACGAGACCTTGGAGCGGTGGGGTGACGACGTCGAGGTCCACTACGGCCCTCACACCTGGCCGGTCTGGGGCAACGAGAACGTCACCACCCTGCTGGAATCTCAGCGCGACACCTACAAGTTCATTCACGACCAGGCCCTGCGATTGGCCAACAAGGGCTACACCCCGCTCGAGGCCGCCGAGGTGATCGAACTGCCCGACGAGCTGGGCCGGAACTGGGCCAACCGCGGCTACCACGGCACCCTGCACCACGATGTGCGCGCGGTGTACACCAAGGAACTCGGAATGTGGGACGGCGATCCGGTCTCGCTGCACCCCCACACGCCCGTGGACGCGGCAACTCGGTTCGTCGAATTCGCCGGCGCCGACAACATTCTCGCCGAGGGCGAGCGTGCGATCGCGACGGCCGACTACCGCTGGGCGGCCGAGATCCTGCACAAATTGGTGTTCGCCCAGCCCGACAACCAGCGAGCCAAAGACCTGCAAGCCGACGCCTACGAGCAGATGGGCTATCAGGCAGAGGGTCCGCAGTGGCGCGGGATCTTCCTCTCGGCCGCACTCGAACTGCGTGAGGGTACTCAGCCACCGCCGTATGTGATCGCCAGCCAGGACACCATCTTGGCCATGCCCATCGACATCCTGTTCGACTTCGTCGCGGTGCACATCATCGGCGAACGTGCCGCCGAGGTGGACCTGCGCCTCGATCTGGACTTCACCGATGCCGGTGAGCAATGGACGATGTGGGTTCGCCGCGGCGTGCTCAACGCACGCCGAGGCAAGTCCGACAACCCACAGGTAACAGTGTCCGGACCGAAGCCGTTCCTGGTCTCGACACTGTTGAAGCCGGAGACTGCGGTCCCCCTCGCCGACAGCGGCAAGATCACGATCACGGGCGATCCGGCGGTCCTCACCACCTTCGGCACGCTCCTCGACGAGTTCGATCCGGCTTTCCCGATCGTCACCCCCTGATCCGCCGTGAGAGGTCCGCGAACTGGTACCGACCCCGAACGGCTGGGGTCGGCTGCCGGCGGTGTCGATGAGTCGGCACCACCGGACCGGGGGCGACGAATTCCCGGACCTCGTTCAGTGACGCCGAGACCTGGATTTCATCCGAGGACGAGGTTGCGGTAGGTATCGAGGATGCCGCGGATCGACGATGTCACCGGCAGCTCACCATCGAGTGGTGCCCAGATGTAGCGGGCGTGCGCGGTGAGGTGGATCGGGTGTGTCGCGGCGACATCGACGGCGAAATGCAGACGGCGTACCGGGTGTGCGTCGGGGGACAGGTAGTCGAAATCCCCGACGTGGTGGCGGATGCCGGTGACCATCAGCCCAGTTTCCTCGAGCACGCCGCGGGCGACCGCCGCTGCGAGGGATTCTCCCGGCATCACCGTCGCACCGGGCAGCTTCAAGGGTGCCTTGATCGGACCGGTGTCGTGGCGCTCGAGAAGTAGTATCTGCCCGCCACGATCGATGATCGCGCCGACTCTCGGTGCGGTGCCGTCGATCGCGGCCCGGCGGGACAGATCTTCGAACTCCGACTCAGATACCGTAGGACTCACCGACTCTTCACTCCTACACCCACTCGATACCAACGGCCGGGTTCGACGAACACAGCCGACTATTACGGTACTTGCCGGACGCCGCAGATGGAGGCGAACCGGAGGGTAGCTTGAGTTGGCCACTGCTGCAGCGAAACTGGACAATTGACCGCTGTCCGGTCGATGCGGGGAACAGTCGAGCGGGCGAGGGACCTTCGAGGAGCCACATGGGGGTCTGTGTCCAATAAGGTGGGCACCGATACCGGATCCAGGGGTGGGGGGTTGTATTGACAGGCAAAGGTTCCCGAGGTCTCGCGACCATCGCAGTGGCGCTGTGCACAGCGGCCGCCACTGCCGTCGTGCCATCCTGCGCCACACCACCGGCGGCGCCGGGCGCACCTGTTGTGGTGTCACTGCCGGCGCCCACCGGGCCGAACACAGTCGGCGTCACCGAACTCCACGTGAGCGACTCTCGCCGCGCCGATCCCTGGACCGGTGCCACGCGCGAACTCCTCGTACAGATCTGGTACCCGGCGCAGCCCGCCGGTGACGCGGTCGCGGCGGCGTGGATGGCGCCCGGCGGCCGCTCAGCACAGGAGGCCTACCTCGCCGGCCTCGGGGTGCCCGAAGCTCGATGGTCCCTGGGGCCGAGCCACAGCTACCCGAACCGACCGGCTCGCGAAGCTGGTGGGCCGTTCCCGGTCCTGCTGAACTCTCCCGGCATGGGTGACGCCACCGGCTGGAGCACCGCGCAAGCCGAGGATCTCGCCAGCCACGGCTACGTCGTTGCCGCGATCAACCACACTCATGAGGCCTTCGCCGTCCACTTCCCTGATGGCCGGGTCGAGCACACGGTCGTTCCTCTCGATTCGCCCCAGGAAGTCCTGCGAGATCTTCTGGTCCCCACTCGGGTGGCCGACGCTCGTTTCGTCCTCGACGAACTCGCCGCTGCGACGACCGACCGGCAGTCGGCAGCGAGGTTGCCCGTCGGGCTGACCGAGCGACTCGACCTGTCCAATGTCGGAATGTTCGGGCATTCGCTCGGCGGATCGACCACAGTGCAGTCGCTGCACGACGAACCCAGGATTCGCGCCGGCGTCAACTTCGACGGGCCGATTCTGGGCTCGGTCGCTACCGACGGGACAGCCCAGCCAGTGCTGATGCTCGCCAGCGGCGCCTCGCCGTGGTACGGAAACGCAGGCTGGGAACCGAACTGGCCCAACAACTCCGGGGTGAAGATTCCCCAGCGCGTCGCGGACACCGAGCACATGTCCTTCAGCGACCAGCAAACGATCCTGCCCCAACTCACCGCCGCAGGACTACTGCCCGCCACCACAACAGCGAAGGCGGTCGGTGGGATCGACCCACAACGATCCATCGACCTGCAGCGCACCTCGCTACGCACATTCTTCGACGCAGTGTTCGGCCGCAGCGCTGGCGGCGTCGTCGAGGCGATCGACAACTTGGATCAACCCGAAGTCGCTGGACCTCGATAGCTACACGTGCCGTGACCGCGCCGTGGGCAGCCCACGGCGCGGTCGGTGTCAGCTTTCGATGGCGGCGTGGAAGGCCACGGTGTCGAAGATGTCTTCCATCCGGGTGGCTTTGCCGTGGCGCATGGTCCAGGAATGCAGGAACGGCAGGGTGGTGATCGTCCCGCTGCGGGCGGTGACCCGGCGGGTGCCCATGACGATGACGCGGTCGTTCTGTTCGATGAACTCGACCGGGTCGAGCGCCATGCCGCCGAGTACCGACGGAACATGGGCGAGGAACTGCTTGATTCCGTCGTGGCCGATCTTGGTTCCGCCGAGGCCGTACTTGTGCATGCCGTCCGGGTGGACCCATTCCACGTCGTCGTGCATGACGGACAGGATCTTGCCGACATCGCGCGTGGCGAAACCGTCGTAGGACGTGCGGATGGCCTCGATGTTCGGTGTCGTCACCTGTGCGCGGCTCATGACGACGTCACCTGACGCACGTGCGCCGGGTGGTGCGCGGCGAGCGTGCGACGAATGCCGTCGCGCCAGTCGACCGTGCACGGGCCGGTGAGGGACCGGCGCAGTTCGGGATCGAACTGGTAGGTCTCACGGGTGACCTCGGCGGGGACGAGTTTCGCCTCGATACCGCTGAGCTCTTCGAGGTATCGCACACAGTCGGTGATACCCACCGATTCGTCACCACCCCAGTTGACGAGCCTGGCCGGCACCGACGCCGCGTTCCACAGGTCGGGAACATGGGCGACGAGGTCGTCGGTGTAGAGCAGCGAACACCAGTTCTGCCCCTCCAGCGGAACCGGAATCGGTTCCCCGGCCAGCATCCGCTGGAAATACAGCATCGGCACACCGCCGTATCCGCCGGGACCGTAGGCGATGTTGAGCCGGGCGATCGTGGTCGGCAGTTCGAGCACGTTGGCCATCGCCCGCACGGTGCCTTCGGCGGCGATCTTGCCGACCGGGTAGGTGGGCAGCCAGTCGGCGACGCCGTCGATCGGGTCGGATTCGCGATAGGCGTGGTCGAGGGTCTGCCGTTTGTAGAGCGCGCCGGTCGAGACGAACAGGAACGACTCGGCGGTGCGGCAATGTGTCATGAGCCGCGCACAGGCGGTGGCGTTGATGCCGAGCGCGTCCTCGAAATCGCTGCCGTCACCGCGATGGACCGCGGAGTGCAGTACGTGGGTGAAATCGGTGGGCAGCTGTTCGTAGCCCGCGGTGGTGGTGTCGTTCATGTCCCACTGACGCGTGATCACGCCGGCCTCGCGCAGTTCGGCTTCGACACCCGGTGTCCCGAAGCGGCCGAGACACCAGACCTCGTTGTCTGCGGCGAGCGCCTCGGCGACAGGTCTGGCGACCTGCCCGGTCCCGCCGGTGATCAGAATCTTCTTGCCGTGCAACGTGTTTCTCCCTATCGGTCGGCGTCGCCGAGTGCCCGGTCGAGTTCCTTGCGCAGAACGGACTGGAACGCGGTGACGTGCCGTGGCCCCATCAGCGTGTAGTGCTCGCCGGGGACGTCGATGTAGCGGTTGGGTTCAGTGGTGAACTCGTCCCACCGGCTGAGTTCGTTGTCGATCCAGTCTTGTTTGGTGCCGCGCAGGGGAACCGCGCAGAACACGCTCATCGAGCGCACGGCACCACTGGGCGAATACGTGCGGCCCAGGCCGGTGAGACCGTCGGCGAGCTCGGCCCATGCCGTGAACTTCGTCAGGTCCAGATCGAGTTCGGCGATCCGTTCGGGTGGGGCGAGCTCGATCAGGCGTGCGAGCTGCCGGCTCTTGGGCAGTGCGCGCAGCTCGGCGGGCAATTCGGCGGCCTGCCGCTTGCTGATCAGGTCGAGGAACATCGCCAGATTCGCCGCGGTCTCGGTGAAGTCCAGCTCGTCCATCCGGTACTTGATATGCGGTGGCAGGTTGAAGCTGCCGAGGAAATCGACCCGCTCACCCTCGGCCTCGAGTCGCTTGGCGATCTCGAAAGCCACCGCGGCACCGAAGGAGTAACCGGCGAGGGCATACGGTCCGTGCGGTTGCCGTCGGCGGATGGCATCGAGATAGACATCGACCATCTCGTCGAAGGTGTGGAACGGCTCCTCACCGCTGTTGAATCCGCGGGCGCGCAGCGCGTAGAACGGCCGATCGCCGACGAAGTACTTCGCCAGGTTGACGAAGACCAGGACTTCGCCGACGCCGGGGTGGACACAGAACAGCGGCGTCTTGTCGCCACTGGTCTGCAACGCCACGATCGGATCGTATCGGCGCGGTCCGTCGCCGCCGCCGTCGACGATGGCGGCCAGCTCCCGCACCGACGGGGCGGTCAGGATGGCGATGATCGGCAGGGTCGCCACCTCGAAGCGTCGCGCGATCTGCTGCTGCAATCGAAGGATGTCGAGCGAGGTGCCACCCAGATCGAAAAAGCTTGCCGTGACGCTGATTTCGGTGACCGGAAGATCGAACAGCTCCGCGTAGACACCGGTCAGGATCGACTCGGTGTTGCCCTCCGGTGCCGAATATCCGCCGAGCTGACGGGTTGTGACAGCCGCGGTGTCGGCGATGACCTGGTCGTAGCCACCCGATTCGAGCCGTTGGCGCATGCGTGGCCGCAAGGTCTTACCCAGACTCGTCTTGGGAAAGTCCGCCTTGTCCAGCGGCAGGATGAATCCGGGCCGGAACCCGCACAGCAACACGACCGTGGAACGCACCGCGGTCAGCAGGCGATGCAGACCGGCTTCGTCGGCCCCGGTCTCGGCGTGGATGGCGATCACGAGCTGTTCGGTGTCGCTGCCGGGGCGCCGCGTCGGGAACGCGGCGACATAGCCGGGGGAGATGCCGTCGAGTTCCTCGATCGCCGTTTCGATCTCGTGGCTGAAATAGTTGACGCCGTTGACGATGACGCTGTCCTTGCTGCGCCCGACGAGCGTGAGCCTGCCGTCGGCCAGCCGCCCGAGATCGCCCGTGCGGAACCAGCCGTCGGCGGTGAAAGCCTCGCGGGTGGCGTCCGCGTTGTTGAAGTAGCCGTGAGTGACCATCGGGCCGAGCAGTTGCACCTCGCCGGTCGCACCGTCGGGTAGTGACAGGTCTTCGTCGTCGGCGACCCGCAGCTGCAATCGGGGCACCGGATGCCCGACAGCGGCGAACTCCTGCCCGGTGTCGGCACTGGGGAAATCGCGATTGTAGATGCTGCCCGCGCAGGTCTCGGTCATTCCGAACGCGGGCCACAACGCGGCGTCGTGCAGGCCGCAGGCGGCGAAGGTCTGCAAGAACGTCTGTCCTGTCGCGACCACATTGGCTTCGCCACCGCTCACGATGTGGCGCAGACAGGTCAGATCGAGCAGGTCGCTGTCGCTTTCTGGTTCGAACAGCGCATTCAACTGGCCCAGTAGGAAATTCGGTGTAAATGTCATGGTCACCCGGTGGCGGGAGATGATCCGCAGGAACTGCATCGGGTCGTCGGCGACGATCTCGCTCGGAGCATGGATCTGCTGCGCTCCGGAATACAGCGGAAGCAGATGTGTTTCCAGCAGCGCCGCGACGTGGTCGAACGAGATCCAGTTGAAGGTGGTATCGGCCGGGGTGAGGTGCTGCACCGCCGACTTGCCGGCCATGGAGCTGAGCAGGTTGCCATGGGTGAGTGACACCGCTTTGGCGTTTCCGGTGGATCCGGAGGTGAGGACCAGCAGCGCGAGGTCGTCGCTGCTCGCGTGGTGCACGAACGGTGGGTGTTCGCCCGTCCGCAGGGATTCCACCGTCACCGGCGCCAGTCCTGACACGGCGGGCATGGTGTCGCGCATCGCGAGCGATGTCACCACCAGTGGGCCTTCGAGCAGTTCGTCGACATGGCGCAGTGCGCTCGCCCAGCGCGTCGGGTCGGCGGGCTGGGCGACCATAGGACACGGGACGAACCCGCCGAGGAAACAAGCCCACAGCACGGTGACGAAGTCTTCGTGATCATCGAGCAGGAGAACGACTTTCGACTGTGGTCGCAGCCCTTGGTCGCGCAGCGCGCCGGTCAGCCGCAAGGCGTCGTCGAGCAGTTGTGGATGGGAACGATGGACCCGAACCGCGGGTGCGTCGGCGGTGCGTTGCAAATAGGTCGTGCCGCTGGTCGGATGATGGCGCGCGGCGTGCAGGAGAATTTGTGGTACCGACTCGGCGTCGCGTACCGCATGCGGTACAGGCACCGTCGAAAGAATCGATGTAGCAGTCATTTTCACCTAACCACTGATCAGACGTGCGGCGAACCGCGATGTTCAGGCAGTGCCGAAGACCTCGTCGTACTCCAGCCGGGGAAGGCGGCCCATCCAGGCGTCCGGGCCTGGCTTGCCGATGTTGATGACGCACAGCGGTGCGTGCCTGCCGTCGGGGAAGAACTCCCGGGCGATGGCGTCGGCGTCGAATCCGACCATCGGGCCTGCCGCGAGACCCGCGGCCCGGATTCCGATGATCAGGTACGCCAGCTGCAACGCCGCGTTGAACGTGGCCGACTTCTCGCGCACCGCCGGGTCGGCGAAGACGTTCTGCGGGTTCTCCATGAAGGGAACCAGTTTGGGCAGCTCGTCGTGGAAATCGAGGTCGGCCCCGAGCACGACTGCCAGTGGCGCCTGCGCGGTCTTGTCCTTGTTGCGATCTGTCATGGCCTCGACCAGGCGCGACCTCGCCTGGTAGGAGCGCACGAGGACGCCGCGAAGGGGTTGCTGGTTCATGGAGGTCGGCCCGAATTTCACGAGTTCGTAGATGGCGCGGAACTGTTCGTCGGTCACCGGCTCGTCGGTGAAGGTGTTGGCCGTGCGGGCGGTGCGGAACAACAAGTCCTGCGCTTCCGCGTCCAGTGCCAGCTGCTCGGTCGATACCGTCGCCGCCATGAAACCCTCCAGGGTGAGTTGATTAGACTAGTCGGTCCAGTCCAGTAAATAGTAGATAGACTGACTCGTCCACCCGTACTGTTGGTGACGCGGGTCACTCACCATGAAAGGCGCAGACGGACATGTCGACATCGGCCATACGCTCGAGTGGATCCGGTGGCCGCCCACCCGGCGGCGACCCGGGTAAACGTCGAGCCATCCTCGATGCCGCGATCGATACGTTCCTGCGAGACGGCTACGAGCGGGCGACCCTCGACGTGATCGCCGAACGGGCCGGCGTGGCGAAACAAACCGCCTACAACCACTTCGGCGACAAACAGACCCTGTTCCTGGCCGCCGTGGACGACGAACGCAGCCGTGTCGCCGCGAACTTCGGCACAGACATCACCGGCGCGGATCAGGCCGACGATCTCGATGCCACCACCGCTCTCGTCGAGATCGGCCACCGCGTCCTGCGCGTCCTGCTCGACGAGCGCGCCTCCGCGCTGCGCCGCCTGGTCATCAGCGAGGTCGCCCGCATCCCGTCGCTGCGCCCTGCCTGCGCGGACGGCGAACCGAAACAGCTCGTCACGCAGATCGCCGACCTGCTGCGTCACCGCAGTGAACGCGGTGAGCTCGATGTCGACGATTCGTCGACCGCCGCCCGGCAGTTCGTCTCACTGCTCGTCCAACAGGGTCTGCACGCCTCGATGTACGGCACGATCCCACTGCGTGCCGACGACGCCGCAACGATCTGCACCGAGGCCGCCCACCTCGTCGTCCGCGCCTACCGCCCGGCCGCGGATCCCGACTGATGGACCGTGACTTTTGTCGAGATCGCGGTCCCGGTTGTGCGGAATGTAGGCAAAGGGCTTGTGTCGCTTGCCATTGAGGTGCGCAGGGGATTCGATCCCCGGAGCGATCGGGAATGGGCGCGGCATCGCTGTGCGAGAGGCTACAGCGCCTAGGATGGATCTGCCCCCGCGACGTGGCGGCGGCGCGTGGGTGCACGGGGAAGGCTCGCCTCGACCGGTCAACCGGTCGAGGCGAGCCGCACCGCCTTGCGAACGCCGAGGGCGTCAGTGATTACTGCGCGATCGCTGATCATGGGGAGGTCGGAGGGAATCCATCCGATCAGAGAGACAGCATGACAGCGACCATCGCCGTTTGCCCGAGCAGCTGAGCTATCGGATCGTCGATTGTTGTGCCCATTTTCCCATGGGACTCCGGTCCACCGACACGTTCTGATCTGACCCTGGACAAGAATCCCATCGTCGTGGCACTTCGCGCCGACCGGAGGTGTTGAGGACGGTCGTGGACATGCCTTCGGCGGCTTCTTCCAGCCCGGCGCGCTGCGTATTCTGGTCGGATGATCTCCGCAGGTATCGCGGCGATCGAATTCCTTGTGAGCGGAGGGTAATTCGTGAGCAGCGCGCAGGTCGGGTCGTCGCGAGGGGTGGGCGAACAGGAGATCCTGGATCGGGTGGCCGAACTGGCGGTGGGGTTTGCCGCCGATGCGGCCGGCTATGACGAGCGGGCCGAGATTCCGGTCGCCGAGCTGACCGCACTGCACGATGCCGGGGTTGATCGGGCGGTGTTGCCTAGGCGGCTGGGCGGGCTCGGATCGAGCTATCAGTCGTTCGGGACAGTAGTCCGGATTCTGGCGAAGGCTGATCCGTCCATCGCGACGATCTGGGTGATGCACGCTGGTGCGGGCGTCGCACTGGCCGAGTTGACCGGGGATTCGGCGGGGTCGTTCTTCGCCGAGGAGTTCCTCGCGGGTAAACGGTTCGCCAACGCGTTGTCCGAGCCGGGCAGCGGGAACCGGTTTCTGCAACCACAGCAGGTGGCCGAACCCGTGGTGGGCGGCTGGTCGCTCACCGGCGCGAAACGGTTCGTCTCCGGTAGCGAGATCGCGGACTACCTGCTGGTGAACGCGCTGGTTTCGGGGGCACCGACGTTCTTCGGGGTGATACCGGACGAGTCCGTATCGATCATCCCGATCTGGGACACCCTCGGTTTGCGCGCGACCCGCAGTCAACTGCTGGCCTTCGACAACACCGTGTTGCGCGCCGAATACCGTGGTCGTGCACCGGGACCGGGTGATTTCGCGGTGATCCCGGCCGGGTTGCCCGCCATCTCCCTCGGCATCGCCGACGCGGCGCTCGCCGCGTTGGTCGCGCACGCCCGGTCGCGGATGATCCTGGGCAATCCGCTGGCCGAGCAACAGTGGGTGCAGCACGAGGTCGCCGACGTACAGGTACGCCTCGCCGCCGCCCACGCCCTCTACGACCAGGGTCTGCGCGAGGCCGACAGCGCGAGCCCCGCCTTCTTCTCCACCCTGTCGCGGGCGAAGTATCTCGCGAACAAGGTGGCAGTGGACGTCGCCCAGTTGGGTGTGCGCGTGGGTGGAGCATCGGGGTATCTGCGTCAGTCGCCCATTCAGCGGCACCTGCGCGACGCCGAGGCGGGGCAGCTCATGGCGTACTCGACCGAGGTGCTGGCCGGTGAGATCGGCCGGGAGGTGCTCGGCGCCGATGTGCCGCCGCCGAGCTCTTGATCACCTCGGTCGAGATCGGTTGTCTTCCAATACTTCAGGTGCCACAGCCGTCGTCGGACGTGGAGCTACCGGAGTCACTATCCGGCCATGGCGTCCTTGCGCCGCGCGGCGCGGTAGGCGGCCGGGGTGACCCCGTACTTGGCGCGGAATGCTCGGGAGAGTTGATCGACCGTGCGGAAACCGCAGCTGTCGGCAATGTCGCGCAGGCCACGGGTGTCATCGCTGAGCGCGCTCGCCGCGGCAGCCAGCCTGCGGGTGCGGATGAGCCGCCCCACGGACAGGCCCTGGAGTTCGAACGCCCGGAACAGGGTCCGCCTGCTCACGTGCAGCCGGACCGCGACCGCATCGGGATTCACCGCCGGGTCCGCGAAATTCCGGTCGATGAAGTCGGCCGCGCGGCGACGCAGCACATCCTCGGTTGTCAGCTCCCTCGTCGCATCCGTGAGATCGCGTTCGAGCAGCGCGACTATCGCCGCCCGGAACAAGATCTCGTCGATGCGAGCCACAATTCGCAGATGGTCGGGACTTGTTGCACCACAGGCGATATCACGGCCGAACATCAAGGCAGACACCGCCGCGCGCGACAGCGGCCAGGACCAGCCGCCTGCCGCGGCCGCGTCCAGTCCCCACGCGGTCAGCGAATCGACCGGTAGGTAGAGGTACAGCACATCGGTGGCCGGAGCCTCGCAGCGCGCGAGGGTCGACCGGAACGGGCTGTCGAGGCACACCGCGAAAGCCTCACCGGCCACCGCGGTCGATCGGTGGCCCCGTTGCTCGAGCGTGGCCCGCCCGGCCAGCACCAAACCCAGTTGCAGGTATTGGCTGTAGTGGTCGTCGCCGACGCCGGCGCCGCGCTCGGCGGTGATGTCCGAGGATCGCAGCCGGGCGACCAGCACCGACCCGGTGCTCGAGGTCCACAGCGTGGCAGCGAAATCCTCCCGGGCGCGCAGGCGGCAGCCGAACGCCACCCGCTGCAAATCGGGCGTCCCGCGGAGGGCCACACCCTGGTCGGCGGCGGGGCCCGGTCGCTCCAAGGGGCACACAGTTGCCGGTCGAATCAATTCGCTCGCCGATTGCCCCAATTCGAACAAAACGGACTTCTCTGGCGCTGGGACCCTCGGATAGGCCTCCGTTCGGTCGGAGTGCTGCTCGCCGCGCTCGGTTCGCCCTCCGGTCTCGATCCTGTGCGCGTCCGCCTCGCTGTGCATATTCCACCTCCGCGCTGGGGGTGCGCGGTCGCCGGAAACGGGTAGGACGCGGATCCGTCACCGGTTGCCTGCACCTGTCGACAATGGGAGTTGCTCTCGAAAAACCAAGGATAACAGCGTAATTCGCTGACATAGTACGGTCTATCGGATCTCGGTGTCACCTCGTGGACGACACTCGCATTCCGTGCCAGGTTCGCCGGGATGTCGTGCCAGGACGGGTTGCGCGGGCCGTGCTCTCGACTGCCTCGAAGGCGGTTCCCGCCTGCCGATTTCGGTCATCCGGTAGCCATCGGGGGCGCTCGTCGATGGTTTGCCTGGTTATTGCGGCACTCCTGCCTGCGGCCTAACCTCGACACCGTTGGCTCCCTTGCTATTCCGCGTTCAACGGTCGCAGGATTCCTCATCGTGTCCTCCCTGCTCGCGCGCATTCCTCGCTCACCTCGACGACAAAGGACTACTGAGACATGCTGTGGGAAGCACTGCTGTGGGTGATCGTCGCCGCAGGACTGGCCGGAACCGCCGCCTACCTGCTGCGCAGGCGCGGCAAGGGGCGCGACGGAGAGGCCACCAACGAGTCGGTGGGGCAGGTGTTCACGCTCGTCGGCGGACTGCAAGTGGTGCTCGCGTCGTTCCTTCTCATCGGCGTGCTCGACACCAACGCCGGTGCGGCGAAGGCGGCATCGGACGAGGCAGACCGGCTGCTCGCCTTGCAGTGGGCGGGCGACGCGTTGTCCGAGCCGGCCCGCAGCACCGTCACCAGGGCTGTTCACTCCTATACCGGCCAGGTGATCGAGGTCGAATGGCCAGCCATGAGCTCCGGTGGGAGTGTCGATGACAGGGCGTGGAACCAGTTGTCGGCGGTGCGCACCAGCATTGCGGCCAGTCCCGCCACCGACGAATGGCAACGTTCGCGTCAGATCGCGGCAGCCGATCGGCTGTGGGAGGTCTACGAGGCAAGGCAAGCCAGGATCGAGGCCGCGGGCAGCGCGCTGTCGCCGATGATGTGGCTGGCGCTGGCACTCGGCGCGATTCTGTCGGTGGGTTTGTCACTGCTGTTCTCGGGCACCAGCGCGCGCATTCACATCGTGGTGGTGGCCAGCTTCGCGGCGGTGGTGACGTTCATGATCTTCACCATCTTCGAGCTACAGAACCCCTATGGCAGAGCGGCGGCTGTCGCACCGACGGCCTTCGATGCCGTGCTGGTGCAACTGAGGTGAAAAAGACTGTGCGGAGAGGGATCTGGGCTGCCGCACTGGCGGGGGTGGGCCTGTTCGCGCCCGGATCGGTCGGTGCGGTTCCAGGTCCGGTATCACCGTCGATCGAGCCACCGAGCGTCGTCGTACCGCGAAACATGCCGCGAATCGGGACGTTGACCACCGCCCCACCGGAACCCGCGGAGACGCTACGCGTACCGCCGCCTCTCGCGACGACCGGCCAGCTTCCTCGGTCGGTGCCGCGGTACGAGGAACCGGAGGTCACCCGGCGGCCGTTCGTGGAACCCAGGCTCCCCGGTCAGGGCGACCGGCCCGATCTACCGGAGACGACCACGCCGAGAAGGCCGTTCGAGAAGCCGGCCGTTCCTTCGTTCGAGCGGCCGACTGTTCAGGTGCCGGTACCGCCTCGCGGTGGTCTGGAATTGCCCGCTCCGGCCCGCCCGTTCGATGGACGGGAAGCGCCGGTTCCGCAGGCCCCGCGTCCGCTCCCGTTGCCTGCTCCGGCACCTCCGCCGTTCCCCTTACCTGCTCCCGCGCCGCCGAAGTCGCTGCCTGTACCATCGCCACCTCCCTCGGTCCCGGCCCCGCAGCCGACTGTGCCGCCTGTCCCTGAACCGTCACCTCCACCGGAACCTCCTCCGCCACCGCCGAGCGTGTCGGTCAGCCCTCCGCCGGCCCCGATTCCGTCACCCGTGGAACCGCCGCCGAGTCCACCCGTCCCGGTCCCCACGCCGGTGAGCCTTGTCTCGCCGCCGGAGAAGGAGCCGGAGGCGGTGGTTGCCCAGCCGGTGGCGGTCGAACAGCGACGCTGGGCGCTCACCGCCCTGCTGCTGGTCATCGGAAGCGCGGGTGCGGGGAGGGCGGCGATGAGGCGCTCATGAGTCACTGAAGTAGACATACAGCGTCCTCCTGGCAATGCCATGAGGGCCGATCGAACCTGGCTACGGGCCCGCGCGAGAATCGTGAAGGAGCTACGAATTCACTTCTCGCACAACGGATTTCGAGTCATTTTGCTCCGTAGATCGCGCACGATCCGCTACAGTCGCTTCTGCCACAATCGATAGCCGGTGGATAACTGATTCGTTCACTCCCCGTGGTGTGTCATCTCGTTTCTCCCATGTCTCTCGAAGCAGGAAGAACTCATGACTGAACTGGCTGAACCATTCTCTGGAACCATCGCCGCCGCCCAGCTGAGCCTCAGCACCGTCGCCGCGCGCAACCTCGCAACCACCACCAAATCCGTGCCACAGATGCAAGGCATCACCTCTCGGTGGCTGCTGAAACTGCTGCCCTGGGTGCAGGCCGACGGTGGTGTGTACCGGGTCAACCGCCGCCTCACCTACACCGTCGGCGACGGTCTGATCACCTGCTACGACACCGCGGGCCAGGCGCGGGTCCTCGCACCCGACCTGCGTGAACTGCGCTATCTGCGTGACTACACCGACGATGCCGCCCTGCAGACGGTGGCGGACTCCTTCGTCGAACGCCAGTACGCGCCCGGCGACATCATCGCCGAAGCAGGCCGACCGGCCGAAGAGCTGGTGGTCCTCGCCCACGGCAAGGCCGACAAGCTCGGCACCGGCGCCTACGGGGAGTCGACCGTCCTCGAGATCATGACCGACGGCCGGTTCATCGGTGAACGAATCCTCGGCGCCGACGCGCAGCCATGGGACTTCACCGTCAAAGCGGTGACCGCGTGTACCTGCCTGGTCCTTACCGACCGTGCGCTGGCCGAGGTCAGCGCACGGATCGAAGGATTGCGCGAACACGTGCGGGCGGCCCAGCTCGACGGCGCCGTCACCGACGAGCGGGCCAACCCCTACGGCGAGAGTTCGATCGAGCTCGCCTCCGGTCACGAGGGCGAACCGCAGTTGCAGGGCACCTTCGTCGACTACGACCTGTCCCCGCGCGAATACGAGTTGAGCATCGCCCAGACCGTGCTGCGGGTCCACAGCCGCGTCGCCGACCTCTACAACAAGCCGATGGACCAGATCGAACAGCAGCTGCGGCTGACCATCGAAGCCCTGCGCGAGCGGCAGGAAGACGAGATGGTCAACAACCGAGACTTCGGATTGCTGCACAATGCCGCACCACAGCAGCGGATCAGTACTCGCACCGGGGCTCCGACACCGGACGACATGGACGAATTGCTCGCCCTGGTCTGGAAGGAGCCCGCGTTCTTCCTGGCCAATCCGAAGGCCATCGCCGCCTTCGGCGCCGAATGCAGCCGCCGCGGCATCTATCCGACGAGCACCGAGCTGAACGGACATCGGGTGCCCTCGTGGCGCGGGGTACCGATCCTGCCGTGCAACAAGATCGGTACCTCGGCCGGCCGTACCACCTCGATCATGCTGATGCGCACCGGTGAGTCGTCACAGGGCGTGATCGGCTTGCGCCAGACCGGAATTCCCGACGAGTACGAGCCCGGACTGAACGTGCGCTTCATGGGCATCGACGACAAAGCGATCATCTCCTACCTGGTCAGCACCTATTACTCGGGTGCGGTGCTGGTGCCCGATGCCCTCGCGATCCTCGAGAACGTGCAGCTCGGCGCCGAGGGCTGACATCGTGCAGCCCTTCGAGCTGCCCGAGTTCTACGTCGCTCATCCCGCGCGGCTGAACGCGCACGTGGAACAAGCACGGGCACATACCAAACAGTGGGCCTACGAGATGGGAATGCTCGGCGACACCGTCGGTGGCGATGTGGTGTGGGACGAGCCGAGTTTCGACGGCATGGACTACGCCGGTCTGTGCGCCTACACGCATCCAGAAGCCGGCGCACCGGTGCTCGACACCGTCACCGACTGGTACACCTGGGTCTTCTATTTCGACGACCACTTCCTCGACGCGTTCAAACGCACCGGTGACATGGACGGTGCACGGCGGTATCTCGACCGTCTGGCCACGTTCATGCCGCCCGACGGCGCCGCGATGCCCGAGCCGACCAACCCCGACGAACGCGGTCTCGCCGACCTCTGGACCCGGACGGTGTCGTCGATGTCGGAATGCTGGCGCGAACGGTTCCGCGAAAGCACCCGGAACCTGCTGCTGGACTGTGTCTGGGAGATCGGCAATATCAATACCGCCCGGATTCCCAATCCCATCGACTACATCGAGATGCGTCGCAGGGTCGGCGGTGCACCGTGGTCGGCCGATCTGGTGGAGTACGCCCGCGGCGTCGAAATTCCCGAAGCCATCGTCGGCACCCGGCCGATGCGCGTGCTCAAGGACACGTTCTCCGATGCCGTGCACTTACGCAACGACATCTTCTCGTATCAGCGCGAGACCGAGGAAGAAGGCGAGGTGAACAACGGAGTCCTGGTGGTAGAGCGGTTCTTCGACTGTTCGCCACAGCAGGCCGCCGACATCGTCAACGACCAGCTCACCTCGCGGATCCACCAGTTCGAGAACACCGTGCTCACCGAGCTGCCGCTGCTGTTCGACGAGCACGGGCTGGACGCGGTGCAGTGCGCGGCGGCGCTGTCGTACGCGCACGGTCTGCAGGACTGGCAGTCCGGTGGCCACGAATGGCACCTGCGGTCCAATCGGTACATGAACGGCTCCGCGGCGACGGGACCGATGTCGTTCGGTCCCGCGGGAATCGGCACCGAACTGGCCAGACCCGGGTTCTGGAAAGGTCTCGCCGGGCCGGGCGGCGCGCGCAGCCACACCCGGACTCCGTTGCGCCGCACCGGGCAATTGCCGCTGCCGGACTTCGACGTGCCGTTCGAGTTGAGTCTGTCACCGCACCTGCCCGTGGCACGCTCGGCCAGTATCGACTGGGCGCAACAGGTCGGATTCCACGATCCGCTGCCCGAGCTCGGTGGGCGGCAGTTGTGGACTCGCGAGGATACGGCCGGATTCGATTTCGCGCTGTGCTCAGCCGGTTTGGACCCCGACGCCGATGTCGACGTGCTCACGCTGTCGGCCGAATGGCTCACATGGGGGACCTGGGGGGACGACTATTTTCCTACTGTCTTCCCACCCACCCAGGGCGCCGCCGCGATGGCCGGCGCGAAAGCCTGCAACGCCAGACTGTCGACGTTCATGCCGCTGGACCTGAAACCTGTTGATACACCGGTCAACCCGCTGGAACGGTCGTTGGTGGACCTGTGGTCGCGCACGGCGGGGCCGATGTCGCCGACGGCTCGGCGCACCTTCCGGCAAGCGGTGGAATCCATGACCGAAAGCTGGTTGTGGGAGCTGGCCAACCACATCCAGCATCGCGTCCCCGATCCCGTCGACTACCTGGAGATGCGCCGCCGCACCTTCGGCTCGGATCTGACGATCGCCCTGTCGAAGATCGCCCGCGGCGGCCTGATCCCCGATGCGGTGTTCGAATCCACCACCATGCGCGGCATCGAACACGCCGCACAGGACTACGGCTGTTTGATCAACGACTTCTACTCCTACCAAAAGGAAATCGAATACGAATCCGAACTGCACAACGCGATTCTGGTGGTCGAGTCGTTCTTCGATTGCGACCGCGACGTCGCCGCCACCGTCGTCGATGACCTGATGCGGGCCAGAATGCGGCAGTTCCAGCGACTCGTCGACGACGAATTGCCCGTCCTGTTCGAACACCACCGGCTCGACGACACCGCTCGCGCGGCGCTGACCAGCTACATCGACGAACTGCGTGATTGGATCGCGGGCATCCTGCACTGGCATCGCGGCACCAGCCGCTACCGCCCCGAGAACTTGCGCCGCCCGGTCGGCCAGCAACCGCGAACCGCCGCCCGCCCGGTCCACACGTGGGGACCCTCGGGCATCGGCACCGCCGCCGCCCGGGTTCGACCCCGAGTCGGATCCGTCGCCACCCATGCCACCTCGCCGGGAAGGACCTCCTTGTGACCAGCACCGCCCAGAACCCACCGACAGCGCTCGGTGTCGCCGCCGCCCGCACACTGTCGACCACCACTAAATCTGTTCCGCAGATGCAGGGGATCACGCCCCGCTGGCTGCTGCGCATGCTGCCCTGGGTCGAGGTCGACGGCGGAACCTACCGGGTCAACCGGCGCCTGACCTACACCGTCGGGGACGGCTACGTCACCTGCACGCTGGCCAACGGCCGGTACCAGGTGGTCCCCGCCGAACTGCGCGAATTGCGAGCGCTGCGCGATTTCGACGACGACGACACATTGCGCGAGATCGCCCACCTGTTCACCCAGCAGGAGTTCGCGGCGGGGGAGACGATCTGCGAGTTCGGCAACGAAATCGACGCGGCCTATGTGCTCGCCCACGGCCGGGTCGTGCTCTCCGGCCCGGGCGACTACGGTCAGCAGGTACAGCTGGACGTGCTCGACGACGGCAGCCACCTCGGTGCCTCCACACTCCTTGGCGGGCAGGCTATTTGGGAGCACACGGCGACCGCGAACACCGCCTGCACGGTTCTGGCGTTGCCGCGCGCCGTGTTCGACGCGCTGTGTGCCCGTGAACCGCGCCTCGCCGCCCATGTCGCCGGCCTCGGAGCCGCGGTCGCCGCCGAACGAAGCGGTGCCGACAAATACGGTCAGGCGGCGATCGGACTGCTGTCGGGCCAGCAGGGTGAGCCGACGCTGCCCGGGACCTACGTCGACTACGACCAGCAACCACGCGAACTCGAGCTCAGCATCGCGCAACTGCTGCTGCGCGTGCACACCCGGGTCACCGACCTCTACAACAAGCCGATGAACCAGCTCGACCAGCAGCTGCGCCTGTCGATCGCGGCGTTGCGGGAACGCCAGGAACGCGACCTGCTGACCCACCACGACTACGGTCTGCTGCACAACGTCGACCCGAGTCAGCGGTTGTGTTCGGCCACCGGCCGCCCGACACCCGAGGACCTCGATCGCTTGCTGGCCCGCCGTCGCAAGACCGCGTTCTTCCTCGCCCACCCCCGCGTCATCGCCCAGTTCGGCCACGAATGCACAGCCCAGGGCGTCTATCCCGATCACACGGAAATCGAGGGAAGACGGGTGCACGCGTGGCGCAATGTGCCGCTGCTGCCCTCGGACAAGATCCCGATCTCACCGAGCGGAACCAGCACGATCTTGGCGATGCGGATCGGTGAATCGGATGACGGGGTGATCGGCCTGCGCCAGACCGGTCTGCCCGACGAAGTCGAGCCGGGCGTCAACGTCCGCTTCACCGGCATCGACGACCGCGCCATCGCCTCCTACCTCATCAGCGCCAATCATGCTGCGGCAGTGCTCGTTCCGGACGCACTCGGCGCGCTGACCGAAGTGCAGGTGAATCGATGAGCACCCCGGATGTCGCGACCACACCGATCCCGGTGCCCACACCCGCTGTTGCGCACAGCTCGCGCACGGCCGCCGACGTCCTCGATCAATGCCGGGAGACCTGCGCGGCCACCCTGCATGCCACCGTGCAGATGATGCCTGCCACGGTCCGCACGATCGTGGGCTACCACTTCGGCTGGTGGGACAAGACCGGGCGACCGGAACGTCACGACGGCGGCAAGGCCATTCGCCCCGCCCTGGTTCTCTCGGCCGCGCGGTTGACCGGCGGCGACGTGGGAGATGCCGTGCGCGCTGCCGTCGCGGTCGAACTGGTGCACAACTTCTCGTTGCTGCACGACGACGTGATGGACCGAGACACCACCCGACGGCACCGGCCGACGGCGTGGACCGCGTTCGGGATCGGGCCTGCCATCCTCGCCGGCGACGCGCTGGTGGCCCAGGCGTATTCCCTGCTCGCCGCGGAGCCGGACACACCGATCGTCGAAGCGACGAATCTGATGAGCCGCTCGGTGCTGCACCTCGTCGAGGGTCAGTGCGCGGACCTGGGATTCGAGCGGCGCACCGATGTCGAGCTCGAGGAGTGCTTCACCATGGTCGACCAGAAGACCGGGGCGCTGTTCGGGTGTTCGGCCGCACTCGGGGGCCTGTTCGGAAACGCGGACTCCGGTGAGCTGTTGCGGCTGCAAGAGTTCGGCAGGCGCTTGGGCCGTGCCTTCCAGCACACCGACGACCTGCTCGGCATCTGGGGCGACCCCAGCGTCACCGGCAAATCGGTGTTCTCCGACCTGCGCAGCCGCAAGAAGTCGTTGCCGGTGGTGTTCGCACTGCGCTCGAACACCCCGGAAGCGGGCGCCCTCGCCGACCTCTATCTCCGTGAGAAGCCGCTCGACGACGCCGAATTGGTCCGTGCCGCCGAGTTGGTCGAAGCCGCAGGCGGCCGGGAATGGAGTCGGCTGCAGGCCAGGCAACTGTACGAGGAAGCCATGTCGACGATCAGCGAGGTCGGGGCGAACGCCGAAGCTCTGGCCGACCTGGACCTGCTCGCGGCGCTGGCCGCGAACCGAGACTGCTGAGCCGAGTGCTTCTCATGTCACCGCCCGATCGCGGCCTCGGTCCCGATCGGGCGGAGGCTGATTCGAGATTCCACGGCACAGCACCGATCAGGCCGCCACGACGTCGGCGGCGCCGTTGAGCCGGGCATAGCGTCCTCCGTCGTCGACGAGGGACCGGTGGTTTCCACGCTCGGCGACCCGGCCATGGTGGAGGACCGCGATCTGGTCGGCATCGCGGATGGTGCTCAGCCGGTGCGCGATCGTGATGACCGTGCGGCCCTGGGCGACCACGTCGATGGCTGCCTGCACCGCACGCTCGGTCTCGTTGTCGAGGGCGCTCGTCGCCTCGTCGAGTACCAGCACACGAGGGTCGCGCAACAGGGTGCGCGCCAGCGCGATCCGCTGCTTCTCACCGCCGGAGAACCGATGACCGCGCGACCCGACCACAGTGTCGTAGCCCTGGGGCAGTGAGGCGATCAGCTCGTGGATCTGGGCGGCACGGGCCGCGCGCTCGATCTCCGCATCGGTCGCACCGGGCTTGGCATAGCGAAGGTTCTCACGAATGGTCGTGTGCAGCAGGTACGACTCCTGCGACACCACGCCGACGATGCGAGCGAGGGTGCCGAGCTCCAGGTCACGGACGTCGACGCCGTCGATGGTCACCCGGCCACCGGTCGCGTCGTGCAGTCGCGCGACGAGCGAGGCGAGGGTGGTCTTGCCGGAACCGGTCTCGCCGACCAGAGCGAGCGTCGACCCGGGAGGTACGACGAGCGAGACGCCATCGAGGACATCGGGGCCCACGGCGTCGTAGCGGAAGCTGACATCCTCGAACCGGACTTCGCCCACGACATCGCGTGGGTCGAGGTCGACCGGCTGGGTAGGTTCATCGATCTCGACCGGAAGGTCCAGGTAGCCGAAGATCCGGCTGAACAACGCCATCGAGCTGGTGACTTCGACACCCACATTGAGCAGAGCCATCAGCGGCCTGAACAACCCTGCCTGCAACGTGGTGAAGGCGACCAGGGTGCCGATCGTCATGCCGCTGCTGGTCGCCGGAAGACCGGCGGCGAGGTAGAGCAGCGCCGGGATGGCCGCGAAGAGGATGCTCATGGTGGCCATCCGCCAGCGGCCCGCGAGCTGTGAGCGCACTTCGAGGCCGACCAGGTCATGCGAGGTCTGCTCGAACTGCGCGGACGCGAGAGGACCGGTGCCGAGGGTCTTGCCCAGCTGGACGCCGCTGACCGAGAGTCCTTCCTCGACCTGGCCGTGTAGATCGGCGAGGTGACGTTGGCGCTGGGCGGTGATGTCGCGTCGCAGCAGCGCTACGCGCCGGGTCAGCCAGATTGCCGGCGGCAGCACCACCAGCGACAGCAGCGACAACCGCCACGACAGCACGGCCATCGCGACGGCGGTGCCGACCACGGTGGTGACGTTGCTCGCGATGGCGGTCGCGGTGCTGGTGACCACGGATTGCATGCCGCCGACATCGTTGATCAGGCGCGACTGGACCTCACCGCTACGGGTGCGGGTGAAGAACGCCAGCGACTGCCGCTGTAGGTGGCGGAACACGTCGGCACGCAGGACATGCATCACCTGCTGCCCGACCGTGGTGGAGATGAGTGTCTGGCCTACGCCGAGCACGGCGGTGAGCACGGTGACGGCGAGCATGCCGCCCACGGCCCAGAGCAGGAGTGGGACGTTCTGCTGGGGGAGCGCGTCATCGATCACCAGTCGCAGCAGGAACGGCGAGGCGAGGCCGATCGTCGAACCCGCCACGATCAGGACGGTCAGCAGGGTGAGCTGAAGCCGGTACGGCGCGAAGAGCGCGGCGATCCGGCGCAGGGACACGGGGGACTCGCGCAGTTGTGCGCGATCGGCCGGGTCGGGTCGGCGGGCGCGGCCGCCGCCGGCGGAGACTTTCACTTCCATCTGCAACCCCCTTGGGTTGTGTTTATGCTGAGGTTACCTCACTATCTGGTAGGGGAAACAAAGCGAGAGGCGGGTTTATGCCCGACAACGAGAGCGATCTCCTGATGCAGGTCGCCAGGACGCTCCGTCGGCGCTGGTCGGCGGCGTACGCGCCGATGGGTCTGACGCCACACCAGGCCCGCGCGCTCCGCGTGGCCGGCGAGCACGACGGTCTCCGGCTGTCGGCCATCGCGGACGCGTTGCGGATCAGCGCCCGGTCGGCCACGGAAGTGGTGGACGCGCTCGAGGAAGCTGATCTGGTCACGCGACGGCCCGACCCGACCGACCGCCGCGCGATTCTCGTGGCGGTGACCGCGCTGGGCAAGCGGACTCTCGCAACCTTGACTGCCGCCCGGACGAAGGACGCCGACGATTTCTTCGGACGACTCACCGACGATGAGCGCGCTTCGCTGCGCGACATTCTCGGCAAGCTCGTCGCCGGGGGGTGAGGAGCAGATCCACCCGATCCGGCGCTGAGCGCGGAACGTCGAGCGGTGTTGACCTACCGGTGATTTCATGTCGTCGTGACGGATGAGGGACTATCGACCCGTCAACGGTCAGATGCCGGCGGGTTCGTGGGGCGGAAACAGCGCTGCAGTGCCGTGCGGAGCGCCTGTCGGTCCGCGCTGTCCGGGCACGGGGATGCGGTTGCCCATGCGACATAGCAGTCCGGGCGCAGGAGCAGGGCGGTGGGTGATCCGGGTTGGGGGCGTGCGGTGACGATGTCGAGTTGGTCGTGCCACTCGGGCAGCGTTTCCGCCAACCCCGTGTTCCCGGTCAGGTCGAGCAGCAGTGGCCGTGCGGTCCTGGTCAGCTCGGCCAGCCGGACGGTCCCGTTCGGGGTGGTCAATTCCATGTCCGGCGCGAACCGGCCGATGAGCGGGTGGGTATCGGGTCCGCCCGTGTCGTAGCGGATGTCGGCGCCTGCGGTGAGGGCGGCGAGACGCTGCACGGTGTCCTGGTCGCGTAGTAGTTCGGTGAACAGTTCGCGCAGGGCGGTGACGTCGCTGCCCGGGGCGATCAGCGCGGATTGTGCTTGGGCGTAGGTGACCATGCGGGAGGCGGCTTGCCGACGTTCGGCCTCGTAGCTGTCGAGTAGGTCGGTCGGGGCGTTGCCGCGGATGTCGGCGGCGAGTTTCCAGCCGAGGTTGGCCGCGTCCTGCAGGCCGAGATTGAGCCCAGGGCCGCCTCCTGCAGTGTAGATGTGGGCGGCGTCGCCGATCAGGAACACGCGGCGGTCTCGGAATCGGTCGGCGATTCGGGTGTTGCCACCGCTGAGCCGGCGCAGCACGTGCGGTTCCTGGCCGGAGGGCGCGCCGAGTGGGATGTCGGCGGCGAGTACGCGGTCGACGCTGGCCCGAAGCTCGTCGAGGCTCATGGGAGCGTCGGTCTCGGGCTGGTCCCACTCGATGGTGCTGATGAGCGGCGAATGACCGGGGAACGGCGCGTAGGAGAAGCCCCCGTGCTCGGTGCGCAGTGGCAGGAATGGTTGGACGGTTCCGTAGCCGGGCACGGTCAGGACGCCGGTTGTGGGGTCCACCCAGTCGGCCGGGACGGTGGCGTGTGCCGCCCGGCTGGTCGCGCGGTCGTAGGTGACACCGGGGAATCCGATGCCGGACAGCTTGCGGGTGACGCTGTGCGCCCCGTCCGCGCCGACGAGATAGCGGGCCCGCAGGCGGTAGGTTCCGTCCGGGCCCGCGACGTCTACGGTGACCATGTCGTCGTCTTGTGCCAGGCCGACGACCTCGTGTCCGCGCCGGATCGCCGCGCCGAGTTCGACAGCACGCTGTTCCAGGACCTGTGCGATGTGGTGCTGCGGCGCCGCCAGCCCGAAGACCGGGCTGTCGTCGAGCAGGCTCAGGTCCAGGGCCATCGCGGCGAACATGAAGTAGGTGGAGTTCGGTTGCGGCGGCGCCGGGCTGCCGCTGAGCCGCTCGTACAAACCCCGCCTGTCGACCAGTTGCACGACCTGGCCGAGCAGCCCGTTGGCTTTCGGTTCCTCGCTCGGTTCGGGTAGTCGCTCCAGCACGATCGGCCGGATCCCGGCCAGGCTCAGCTCGCAGGCCAGCATCAGCCCGTTCGGGCCGGCTCCGCTGATCACAACATCGACGGTCATCGGTGATTTCTCCTTCATCGGGATGGAAAGACGCGCAGCTCGCGCTCGACTTCGTCCAGGTCGACGCGCGCACGGGAGATCGTGCCGCCCCTGCCTCTCATCGACCTGGTTCCTGTCGGTCGGGGATGAGGAGGCCAGACTAGAGGACAAAAGTGCGTGCACGCAATTTTGCGTGTGCGCAAAGTCGATGGAATACTGAAGCGGTGACGACACGACGGGCAGGGTTGCGCGAGCAGAAGAAGCGGGCCACCCGGGAGGCGCTGTGCGAGGCGGCACTTCGGCTTGCGCTCGAGCGCGGGCCGGACAACGTGCGCGTGGACGACATCGCCGAGGCCGCCGGCGTCTCACCCAGGACCTACAACAACTACTTCTCCAGTCGAGAACAGGCGATCGTCGCTGCCATCACCACGGAACGGGAAACACGGGTCGCGGCGGCAGTGGCAGCTCGGCCCGCCGCCCGACTCGCCGATGCCGTCATCGACGCGATCGTGGATCAGTACACCGCTCAGGACGAATCCGGTCGTGACGCGCTGCTCCTGATCGCCGGCCATCCCGCGCTGCGTGACGCCTTCGTCCATACCTCCACCGCGATGGAACATCCTCTCGCCGACGCGATCGCGGCCCGCCTCGGCGACATCGACCCGCACACCGCCCGCGTGCTCGCGGCCAGCGTGACCGCCGCGGTTCGCGTCACCCTCGAACGATGGCTCCAACCGGCCCCCGTGAGCAGCGGACTCGTCGTGCCATCCGGCGCGTTACCGGAGCTGCTCCGCGCCGGACTCGCACCACTCGCCCCCGCACTCGATGCCGCCGAGAAACGACCACACCGCTGACATTCGTGCACCGCGAAACCCGTGCCCGCGGCCTGATCTGCGCCGATACCGGACTGCTGCGATGGCGGGCCGGCGACATCCGGCACCGACCCATCCCGGATCTCCACCCGCACTACCCGGTCATGGTTTACCGAGTCGATTTGTCGCGCAGAGAAATCGATCCTGAACCGGGCCGCAGGGCAAAACTCTAGGTCGCCATCGCGTCGGCTGGCAGGCGGACCAGGCCGAGGTGATCGCATCGGCGGATCAGCGGTGTGAGGATGCGATCGGCTTCGCTCGCGCGGTCGGCCCGGCGCAGGGCGCTGCCGAGCAGGAACCCGGCACGCAGCGCGGCCAGCGGCCTGCGCTGCACATCTATCCCGGCGACCAAGTTCTCGGCGCGCTCGATCGCCGACCGGGGCCGACCCGTCGCCAGCAACACGCGGATCGCGGAGTCCTCATCGAATTCATCGATGGTAGTGGCGGTTCCGTTGTCACGCCGGATCGTGCGCGCGCTCGTCAGTGCCGCCGCCACGGTGGGATCGAGTTCGACGCCGAGACGTACCCGCTCGTTGCGGACCCGGGCGGCCAGGCGCGGCAGATCCAAGAGTTCGGCGTGGGACATGCCCTCGTCGAGGAGTTCCAGCGCGCCGTCCCGGTCGCCGCGCAGGGCTCGTACCCGCGCACCGGTCGCGTAGGTGGCGAGCATGATGTCCACTCCGCCGCCGCCTTCGGCGGACAGTTCCCTGCTCTGCTCCAGTAGATCCGCCGCGATATCGAAATCACCGGTCTCATAACGTAATTCGCCCAGCAAAGCGCACGCGAGGCGAGTCGCGTGGGCGGCGGCGCCCATGGTCGTGCGTGCGGTGTCGAGCGCGGTCGTGAACAGGTCGTCGGCGCCGATGATGTCGAGCTGTTCGCGGGCGGCCACACCCGCGAAACAGCGCCCGTACACCGACAGGAACGGGCCGGTCGCCTCGTGATACGGCGCTGCCCAGAGCTGCCACCGGCGCGCCTCGGCGAAGTCGAAACGCTGGATCGCCGCGAAGCTGGCGATATTGGCCGCCACTCCGGGGATCCGTGGGGAGAAGTCGTCGGGCCGGGCCAGCGCGTCACCGATCAGACCGTCGAGCTCGGATACGCGGTCACCGAACATCTCCCGGACGCTGATCGCCACGTCCGCTTCCGCGCGCAGATCGGTGCGCTCGGGCTCGGCGGGTGGGGCCGCGGCCAGCGCGGTCTCGAAGCGGGCGAGGGAGGACGCGGTGGCCGCGGGTCTGCGCAGCACCAGGTTGACCCAGACGCCGAACAGCTGGATACGGGGCCTCGCCCGGCACACCCTGGCGGGTAGTTTTGCCAGAATGCCCTGCAGCATCACCATTTTCGACAGCTCCAGCAGGTAACCCGCGCCCTGTTCGACGAGATCGGCCGCGCGTTCGGGGTTCTGCGCGGCCAGCGCTTGGTCGACCGCGTCGTTGAGCAGGTGATGGTGCGCGAACCAGTCGGCGGCTCGCAGCCGCAGACCCGCGATCTCGCCCGGGCGGTCCTGGGCGAGCCTGCGGCACAGATAACCAGCGAACAACTGGTGGTAGCGGTACCAGTGGTGGTCGGGGCCGGTGGGCAGCAGGAACAAACCGCGGTCGGCGAGATCGGCGAGGAGGTCGGCGGCGTCGGTGCGGCCGGTCAGGGCGGTGGCCAGTCCGCCGCAGATCCGCTCGCAGATCGAGGTCGTCATGAGGAATTCGAGGGTGTCCGGATCCAGTGCGCCGAGTACGTTCTCGGCCAGGAACGCCCCGATGTCGGGGTGCGCGGCGAGGCTGTCGAGCAAGTGCGCCGGGTCCTCACCCGCGCGCAGCGACAGCACCGTCAGCTGTAGTGCCGCGACCCAGCCGTCGGTGGCGCCTGCCAGCGCGGCCACCTCGTCGGCGGCCAAGTGCACACCGCCGGCTTCGGCGAGGAACGCGTGTACTTCGTCGGGATTGAAACGTAGTGTCGTGGCGTCGATTTCGGCGAGCTCACCGTGGATGCGCAACCTGCTCAACGGCAGGTCGAGCCGCTCGGTGCTCGTGACGACGAGGGGCAGATGGTGACACCCGTGCTCGAGCAGGAACCGGACCGCGTCCACCGAGGCGGGGGCGGTGACCCGTTGCCAGTCGTCGAGTATCAGCGTCACCCGCCGGTCGTCGGCGTGCAGACCGTCGACGAGTGCGGTCAGCACGGCGCGGGTCGGATCGTCGGGGTTGGCTTCCAGCAGCCGGTCGAGATCGTCGGCGAGCACGGGGACGGCGGGCCGGATCGCCTCGGCGAGGTGGGTGAGGAACCAGGAGACATTGTCGTCGTCCTCGTCGACGGTCAGCCACGCGACTGCGGCGCCGTGCTCGACCAGCTCGTCGTGCCATTGGGCGGCCACCGTGGTCTTGCCGAATCCGCTGGGCGCGTGGATGGCGGTGAGCCGGGTGCGTTCGGTGGTGCGCAAGTGCTCGAGCAGGCGCTTTCTGGCGAGAGTCGCCCGCGCCGGAGTCGGCGGGCGATACTTCGTGGCGGGTGTGGGAGGCGCGGTGGTGCGGTCGCGGGCCCGGGCCGCCGGTGCGATCGGCACCGCGACGGGGCGCTGGGTATCCGGGACCCGGAGGACATCGACGGGGCTGCCGGTGCTGCGCTGGGCCGCAACCAGTTCCGCGCCGAAGGCGGCGGCGCTGTCGGGCCGGTCGGCGGGGTCGGTCGCCATCGCGTGCTCGATGGCGGCTCTGACCTCGTCGGGCACATCCTGGCCGGTGAGATCGGGACCGGGCTGCGCGGAGACTCGCAGGAACTGTGACAACACCTGCTCTCCGACGCGCCGCTCGTAGGCGACATGTCCGGTGAGTGCGCAGAACAGCGTGGCGCCCAGACCGTACACGTCGGCGGCGGCGGTGGCTTGCGCGCCGCGCAGGACCTCCGGCGCGGCGAAAGCGGGGGAGCCGGTGACGATTCCGGTCGTCGTGTGGAACCCGCCCTGGATCCGGGCGATCCCGAAGTCGGTGAGTTCGGGTTCGTCGTAGTCGCTGAGCAGGATGTTGGACGGTTTCACGTCACGATGCAGGATCCCGGCCCGGTGCGCGGTCTCGAGGGCGCCCGCCATCTTCACGCCCAACCGCAGTGTCGCTGCCCAGTCCAGCGGGCCGACGGCGTGGATACGTTGTTCCAACGACCCGCGTGCGTGATAGGGCATCACCAGGTAGGGGTGCCCGCCGTGGGTGGTGCCCGCTTGGAAGACCGCGACGATGTAGGGATGACCGGACAGCCTGCCCATCGCCTGCTGTTCGCGCACGAAGCGCTGCAATCCGTCGGGGTCGAGTTCGGCGGTCAGTACCTTCACCGCGACCACGCGGTCCAGATCGGGCTGGACGCAGCGGTAGACCACACCGAAACCGCCGCGTCCGATCTCCTGGGCGTCCTCGAAGCCCTCGGCGGTCAGTTCCGCCGCGATCCCGGTGGCCGAGCTGCGCTGCGTCGGCAAGTTTTCGGCCATTCAGGCTCGATTCGGTGCGACCTCGTGGCGGTGCGCTGGTGCGCCGCCCTCTACCGAGGATAGCCCCGGAACCCATCGTGTTCGACGACGTCAGGCGCGTTTCCGGTGTCGGCGAAACCCCCGGTGTTCGCGCTGCGGGCGGGCGGCTCAGGCCCGCTTGTGCGGCGGGTCGACGAAGATGTCGTATTCCAGCCCGTCGGCGCCTCCGTAGGGCGAGAGATCGGTGACGCCTTCGGCACGGAGCACGTCGACGTCGAGGAAGGTGTTTCCGGTGACCGATCGTGCGTCCTTGCGCAGGAGCGCCACCGCGGCGTCGGCCATGATTTGCGGGGTACGGGCTTTGGCGATCGCGTCGTCGCCGCCGAGGAGGTTCTGCACCGCGGCGGTGGCGATCAGGGTCTCGGGCCACAGGCAGTTGCCTGCGATGCCGTGTTCGGCGTATTCGGCTGCCCAGCCCAGCGTCAGGAGCGACATCCCGTACTTGGCGAGCATGTACGCGGGGTAGGCGCCGAGCCATTCGGGTGCGAGATTCAGCGGCGGCGACAGGCTGAGGATGTGGGCGTTGTCGCTGCGGCGCAGGTGCGGCAGGCAGGCGCTCGAGAGCAGGTAGGTGCCGCGCAGCTGGATCTGCTGCATCAGGTCGAACCGCTTGATGGGCAGTTCCTCGGTGGGGGCGAGGGCGATCGCCGAGGCGTTGTTCACGCAGTAGTCGATGCCGCCGAAACGCTCGACCGCGCGGGCCACCGCGTCGGTTACCGAGGCTTCGTCGCGCACATCGCCCACCACGGCGAGTGCCTGTCCGCCTGCGGCTTCGATCTCGGCGGCGGCGGTGTGGACGGTGCCCGGCAGTCGGGGGTCGGGCGTATCGGTCTTGGCGAGCAGCACGATGTTGGCGCCTTCGCGGGCGGCGGCGACGGCGATCGCCAGCCCGATGCCGCGGCTGCCGCCCGACATGATCATGGTGCGCCCGGTCAGCGGGAACGAGGAGGTCGTGGATGTGGTCGTGGTCATACCGTGCGACGTTACAGTTTTCTGACAGTCGCGGCAATAGTGAAATATGTAGACTCGGTCTCGTGAAATCCGCTGCTACCGGCTTCGACGCACGGGTCCGTCCGGTGTCGGCCCGTTCGGCGGTGATCCGGATTCTGATAGCGGCCGAGTCGCCGACGACCACCTCGAGTGAAATCTGCGCTGCCACCACCGCCGTCGGCTATCCGGAGACAACGGTGCGTGTCGCGGTGTCGCGGATGGTGGCCGCGGGCGAGCTGATCCGCGAACAGCGCGCCTACACGCTCGACCCCGCCTTGCGCGCCCGCCGGACCGAACTCACCGCCCCGCCCGTTCGGCCCTGGGACGGCGACTGGGAGCAGGTCGTCATCACCGCCGCCGGACGGCCGTCGGCCGAGCGTGCGGCCCTGCGCGCCAGGCTGCTCTCGCTTCGCCTGGCAGAACTTCGCGAGGGAGTCTGGCTGCGACCGGCCAACCTCGTCCGCGAGCTGCCCGCGGACCTGGCTACCACCACGCTCCATTTCCGACTCCGGCCGGTCGAGAACGCTGCCGACCTCACCGCCGAACTGTGGTCGCTGGCCGATTGGTCGGCGCGGGGGCGCGCCCTGCTCGACGACATCGAAAACCCTGACCCGGCAGCAAGATTCGCGGTGGTATGCGCCGCGCTCGACCTGCTCACCACCGACCCCGCCCTTCCTGCGGCGCTGCAACCCGACGACTGGCCGGTCGACGATCTCCGGGCACAGACCTCGGCCTATCTCGCCTGGATCAGACAACTCGACCTGTAAGCCGTCCCGGCGCCGCAGGTCAGGAGAGGACGACTGCGCGGGCGCCGTTCTCGCCGGCGCAGTAGTCGACGGCCTTGGCGAGGTCGCCGAAATCGAAGGTCTCGGTGACCAACCGGTCGTCAGGTCGCGTCGTCCACGGTGGTCTCGGCCGACCTGCGACGGCTTCGCCGGGGCTCGCGGGGAGCCTCGGGGATCCCCAGTTGCGCGCAGGTCAGCAGGGCCACTTCGATGTCGAGCCTGCGCTCGCCGAGCGGATGTCCGAGCAGCTCTTCGGCTTTGCGCACCCGGTAGTGGACGGTGTTCTTGTGGACGTGCAGCCGCGCGGCGGCGTCGGTGTAGCTGCCACGGGCGTCGAGGAACGCGCGGACGGTCTCGCGTAACCGCGCTGCTGTCTCGTCCGTGCCCAGCAGTGCGCCGAGCACACGCTCGGCCCACACCCGCATCTCGGGCACCCGGTCGGCGAACAGGGCGGTCAACGCCACGTCGGAATGGACGGTGAGTCCGTGCTCTCGCCTGGTCAGGGCGACGGCGCGGGCTTGTTGCGCGTCGAGGAAGGTCTGGCGGAATCCTTCGAGGCCGGTAGCCGGATCGCCCAGGGTGATCGACAGATTCGGATGGGCCCGCAGATCGTGGGCGAGTTGTTCGGTGTCGAGCACGGGTCGGGCCACCGAGGAGATCCACACCCACCGGTTGTGATCGTCGACCTCGACGGTCATCGGCGTCTTGCCGGTCGCGGCCGCCAGCAGGGCGGTGCCCGCGCGCAGCGACGCGCGGGGATCGCGGGTTCCCGGTGGTGTCCACAGCGTCGCGAACTGGTGCCAGCCACGCAGGGAGGCCGACAGCATCTGCTCGGCCGAGCCCACGTCCAGATCATCGGCGTCGACGACGGCGCGCACCTGTGCGGCACGGGCGGCGTCGGTGCGCGCGTCCCAGCGGCGGCGCTCGCTCTCGTAGATATCGATCAGGCCCTCGATCACCTGGTCGATATAGCTGTTGACCAGGTAGGCGATGCGGGCCGCGGTGGCCATCGCCACGTCGGTGGGCGGATTCAGTTCGGCCAGCAGCGTCATCGTCCACTGGACGAACATGTTCTCGCCGAGCCGGTAGGCGCGCAGCAGTGCCTCCAGCGACAGATCGTGCTGGGCGAAGCGGCGGGCGTATTCGGCGGCGGCGGGCGGCACGGTGATGTCGTCGAGGCCGATGGCCAGCGTGAGTATGTCCAAGATCGCGGACAGGTTGGACTCCGTGCTGGCCACCATCAGCCTGCGCACTTCGTCGTCGTGCCGGAATTCGGGGATGACCTCGGTGAACATCGTGGTCATCCTCGGTGACAGGTGGTCCAGGTCGGCTTTGATCCGGCCCGCCACCGCACGCACCAGTGGATCGTTGTCGTGGGCCATGGCCGCAGACAGTACCCCCGACGCTCACCTGTGTGGCGCTGTTTGTGCCCGTGGCACAACACGTCGGCGCAACGCTGGGCTGCGGGCCCGTAGTCGGCGCCTGATTCGCGTCCTACCGTGAGTGATGTAACTCAGATCACATTCGCCACCGGTGAGGAATCATGCGACACATCGCCGAATTGCCCGAGGTCAGAGCCGCTGCCGACCCGCACGGACCCTGCATCGCCGACGACACCGTCACACTGTCCAATGCGCAGTTCCATGCTCGGGTCGATGCCGCTGCGTCGGTCCTGCATCGTGAGGGCGTGCGGTCCGACGACGTCGTCGCGGTGGTGCTGCCCAACCGCGTAGACCTCGTGGTGGCCCTGTTCGCGGCCTGGCGACTCGGTGCGGCCGTCACTCCGGTGAATCCGGGGCTCACCGACGACGACATCCGGTACCAGGTCGAAGACTCCGGCGCCGCCGTTGTCCTCGGCGAATCCGGCAGGCCCGCAATCACTCTCGACATCACGGAATTGGCCGAGCACGCCGGTCCCGTCGCCGCCGCGTCCTCTGACGATCTCGCCCTGATCATCTACACCAGCGGCACCACGGGCAGGCCCAAGGGTGTGCTGCTCGGTCACGAGAACCTCGCCGCCATGTGCGCGATGATCATCGACTCGCTCGGCCTGAACGAGACCGACCACAGCCTGCTGATCCTGCCGCTGTTCCACGTCAACGGCATCGTGGTCAGCGTGCTGTCGCCACTGCTGGCGGGCGGACGCACCACCATCGCCGGAAAGTTCTCCGCCTCAGGCTTTTTCGGCACGGTCGAGCGGGTCCGGCCCACCTATTTCTCGGCGGTGCCCGCCATCTACGCGATGCTGGTGGCCCAGCCCGACGGTCCTCGGCCCGACAACTCCTCGTTGCGCTTGGCGATCTGCGGTGCCGCGCCGATGCCCGCCGAGCTCATCGCCCGGTTCGAGCAGCGCTTCGGTGTGCCGATCGTCGAGGGCTACGGTCTGTCCGAGGGGACCTGTGCGTCGACTCTCAATCCCGTAGCGGGCCAACGGAAGCCGGGGACTGTCGGGATCCCGTTGCCCGGTCAGACCGTAGCGATCATGGATGTCGGCGGCGCGTTGTCGGCGCCCGGCGAACCCGGCGAAGTCGTCATTCGCGGAGCGAACGTGATGCGCGGCTACCTCGGCAGGCCGACGGAGACGGCGAAAACCGTCGTGGACGGCTGGCTGCACACCGGCGACGTCGGCTACTTCGACGCCGACGGCTATCTGGTTCTGGTCGACCGGATCAAGGACATGATCATCCGGGCGGGCGAGAACCTGTACCCCAAGGAAATCGAGAACGCGCTCTACCGTCATCCCGCTGTTCACGAAGCCGCGGTAGTCGGTGTGCCCGACGCCGTGCTGGGCGAGGTGCCGGTCGCCCACGTGGTGCCCGCGCCGCAGGCCACGGTCACCGTCGAAGAGCTGATCGAACACTGCCGCGTGGAACTCGCGGCGTTCAAGGTTCCCGCCGCGATCGTGTTGACCGCGGAGATGCCACGCAATCCGGTCGGCAAGATCGACAAGAAGCAGCTGCGGCTCTCGGCCGCGCGCACCTGAGCGGTTGTGCACCGCAATCCACTTCGAACGAAAGACACCCCTTTCGGTCGCGGTCACTCGCGCCCGGAAGCCGGAAGAAAGGGATCGAGCCATGGGATTCAAGACGGGAGACTTCCCGCCGGTGGACACCGAGACATTCTTGGATCTGCCGCTGCGCGAACGTATACGGACGCTGGCACTGCACTGGGCGGAATACGGATTCGGTACGCCGAAGATGATCCACACCGTGTATCTCGCGAAAGTGCTCGTGCTCTACATCGTCGGCGGCATCGCGATCGCGACGGCGACGTCGGGCACCGGACCGTTCTGGGATGTGGCGCAGTGGTGGAACCAACCGGTGGTCTACCAGAAGCTGGTCCTGTGGACGGTGCTGCTCGAAGCCCTCGGCGTCGCGGGCTCCTGGGGACCGCTGGCGGGCAAGTTCAAGCCGATGACCGGCGGCATCCTGTACTTCGCCCGACGGGGAAGTATCCGATTGCGGCCCTGGTATCGGGTGCCGTTCACCAACGGTGACTCGCGCACCGCCCTCGACGTGGTCCTGTATCTGGGCTTTCTCGCGTCGCTGGTGATCGCCCTGGTCGCACCGGGCCGGACCACCGCCGCACTGCTGGAAGCGTTGCCGGACAACACCTCCGGGCTGGTCAGGCCGGTGCTGTTGATCGCGCCGATCGTGCTCTACATCCTGTGCGGGCTGCGGGACAAGACGATCTTCCTGGCGGCTCGCGGCGAGCAGTATCTGCCCGCGCTGCTGTTCTTCGCGGTGTTGCCGTTCACCGACATGATCATCGCGGCCAAGCTGCTGATCGTGATCGTGTGGGTCGGCGCGGGAGTTTCGAAGTTCGGCAAGCACTTCACCAATGTGGTGCCCCCGATGGTGTCCAACAGCCCGTCGATGCCGTTCCGGTCGATCAAACGCGCCCACTACCGCGACTTTCCGCGCGATATCCGCCCGTCGCGGGTGGCGGCGTTCATGGCCCATGTCGGTGGTACCGCCGTGGAGGTGCTCACCCCGATCGTGTTGCTGTTCTCGACGAACCACTGGCTCACGTTGGCCGGTGTCGCGATGATGGTCATCTTCCACCTGTTCATCACCTCCACCTTCCCGCTGGCCGTGCCGCTGGAGTGGAACATCCTGTTCGCCTACCTCACCGTGTTCCTGTTCCTCGGGTTCCCGAACTCGGACGGGTACGGGGTATTCGACATGTCGTCGCCGTGGCTGACGGTGGCGATCGCGGCCGGGCTCGCCTTCTTCCCTGTGCTGGGTAACCTGCGTCCCGACCTGGTGTCGTTCCTGCCGTCCATGCGTCAGTACGCCGGCAACTGGGCCTCGGCGCTGTGGGCCTTCGCGCCGGGGGCCGAGGCGAAGCTCAACACCATCGCGCACCGCCCCGCCGACAACCAGGTCGACCAGCTGCTGGCCATGGGCTACCCGCCCGCGGTCGCCGAGATCACCATGCAGCAGACCATCGCCTGGCGTTCCATGCACAGTCAGGGCCGCGGCCTGTTCTCCCTGCTGTACAAGCACCTTCCCGACATCGATCGCTGGACCGTGCGCGAAGCCGAGTTCGCCTGCAACTCGCTGATCGGCTTCAACTTCGGCGACGGCCACCTGCACAACCTGGACCTGATCGACGCGGTGCAGGCACGGGTCGGCTTCGCTCCGGGAGAATGGATCGTGGTGTGGGTGGAGTCGCAGCCGGTACACAAGAGCACGCAGCAATACATGGTGGTCGACGCGGCGCTGGGCGTCATCGAACGCGGAACATGGGAGGTGGCCGACGCGGTCGAGGCGTTGCCGTGGCTGCCGGACGGTCCCATCGCGCACACCGTGACCTGGCGGCGTGAAGACGTCACCGCACCGCGGCAGGGTGTGGTGGCTCCGGCCGAATAGCCGAGCACCGGACGATATCTCGACCAAGAGAAAGGCACGTCGATGACAACGGCGACAGTGGTCGGCAGCGGCCCCAACGGGCTGGCCGCGGCCATCACCCTGGCCCGCGCGGGCGTGGAGGTGACGGTTCTCGAAGCGGCCGACACGATCGGCGGCGGCACCCGCTCGAGCGAGGCGATCCTGCCCGGTCTGCTGCACGACCACTGCTCGGCCATCCACCCGATGGCCGTGGGCTCGCCGTTCCTGCGGCGCATCGACCTGGAACGGTACGGATTGCGGTGGGCGTGGTCGGAACTCGACTGCGTCCACCCCCTCGACGACGGCACCGCCGGTGTGCTGCACCGCTCGGTCACCGAGACCGCCACGGGCCTCGGCGCCGATGAACGGCTGTGGCGCACGCTGTTCGAACGCCCGGTCGCCGGCTACGACGTGTTCGATGCCGACATCATGCGCCCGCTGCTGCGCGTTCCTCGCCATCCGATCCGACTGGCGCGCTTCGGCATTCCGGCGACCGCACCCGCCACACTGCTCGCGCGAGCTTTCCGAACCGAAGCGGGACGGGCCTTGTTCGGCGGCGTCGCCGCACACGCCTTCCAACCCCTCGAACGCCCGTTGAGCGCCAGCGTCGGGCTCGGCATCCTGACGGCGGGACACCGATACGGCTGGGCGGTCGCGGTCGGCGGATCCCAGCGGATCGCCGACAGCATGGTCGCGGTACTGGCCGACCACGGCGGAAAGGTCGAGACCGGCGTCCGCGTGCGCTCGGTCGCCGACCTACCGCCGTCCGACATCACCATCTGGGACCTCGCCCCGACATCGGTCGCGGAGATCCTCGGTGACCGACTCCCCACTCGAATCGCGCGCGCCTACCACCGATTCCGCTACGGCCCCGGCGCTTTCAAGGTCGACTTCGCCGTCGACGGCGGTATCCCATGGACCGCCGAGGCCGCCCACCGCGCGGGCACAGTGCACCTGGGCGGCTCCTTCGCCGAGATCGCCGCGGGCGAACGTGACATCCACGCCGGCCGAATGCCTCAGCGCCCCTTCGTCCTGGTCGGCCAGCAATACCTCGCCGACCCTCAGCGATCGGCAGGATCGGTTCACCCCGTCTGGACCTACGCCCACGTCCCCAACGGCTACACCGGCGACGCCACCGCAGCGATCATCGCCCAGATCGAACGCTTCGCACCCGGCTTCCGAGACCGCGTAGTCGGCCTGACCACCCGCACCACCACAGAATTCGCCGACTACAACCCCAACTACGTCGGCGGCAACATCATGACCGGCGCCAAGAACATCCCGCAGCTGGTCTTCGGCCCCCGAAAAACCCTGCAGCCCTACGACACCGGCCTCCCAGGCCACTACCTGTGCTCGGCGGCGACCCCGCCCGGCCCCGGCGCGCACGGCATGTGCGGTGCCAACGCCGCCGAACGAGCACTGCGACGGCTGAGGTAACCAATATTCGAGGACCGACAATGGTGGCTGACCCATCACGTATGCCACCACCAGCGGTGCCCGAACGTCGGCTCATGGCGATGAGCGCGAGGTTTGCAGGGGTACTCGGAGAGTATGTCTGAGCAGCAACTGGTTAGCCGCCCAGAAACTCGAGACGGTTGCCCACCGGGTCGGTTGTGTGGAATCGGCGGCGGCCGGGAATCTCGGCGGGATCAGCCCAGTGGACTTCGTGTCCAGCCGCCGTGACCGCGGACGCGAGGGCGTCCACGTCAACGATGAAGGCGGGATGAGCTTTGCGCGCAGGATGGAAGGGTTCCTCGACGCCCACGTGCAATTCCCCATCCGGGCCGCCCACTCCCGGAACCGTGAACCAGCAGCCGCCTCGGGCAGCGAGCAGCGGAGGTTTGGGGAGTTCGGCCCAGCCGAGGACACCGGTGTAGAACGACCGCATGCGACCTTCGGCGCCTGGCGGACAAGCGACTTGTACGTGGTGAATCACGGATCCCCTCCTGACATCTCTTGCAGGACAAGCGTACTGCTTGCCGTCATCCAGCGCCTGGAGGAACATCCGAACCGCCACGTCAGAACGCACTCAATGCCGATCATGTAGGGGGACGACCGACTGTGTACCCGTCGTGCTCGGCTTCCGGACGGCGTGCTCCTTGGAGCGAAAATGCTCCAGTGAGTCTTCAGTCTGTACGAACAGCTCCACCGGCCACTCACCGAAATGTATCGATGAACGGTAGGACGCCGATGAACCATGCATCAATACGGTGATATCCAGATCAGAAGTCGCCGTAGCCATTCCGAGAGCCACGCTGCCGCCTAGCCACGCTGCCCGAGTCTGCGGAAAGTCTCGCGGGACCAGCAGCCGTGCTACTTCAACCCCGTCGATCGCCACCGGGCATGTCTGTCATCGTGTCGGCTCTGCGACGATTCCCCCGCGATCTAGTGGTCCAGCGTTTCGTCATTTCGTCAGTCCGAGCAGTGCGGCGGTGAGCCCGTAGTCGGGGCCGAAGTCGTGCATGTTTCCGGAGCGGCAGCCATCGGACTTCATCTGGATCCGCTCACAGAACACGCTGACGATCTCGCCGGAGAGGGCGGTGCCGATCAGGGCGTGTATGCGCACGAAGCCCTCCTGCTTGTTCATGGCGCCGTCGATGTTCTGCATGAGCAGCGGCACCACGTCGACGATCTCGACCATCGCACCGGAGTTGGCGCGCAACTGGTTGGTCACGGTGGTCAGGCCGGTCAGCGAGGCGGCCAGTTCTTCCTGATGCCCGGCGAAGGTCGTCGAGGTGTTGTTCAGGAACTGGTTGAGCTGATCGAGGGTGGCCTGCAGACCGGGCGCCTGGTCGGCGAGCAGCCCCGACATGGCGGTCACCCGGTCGCTGAAGTCGCGCACCGACTGATCGTTGTCGGCCAGCATCGTCGTGAGCTCGTTGAGCTTGATGATGATGTTGGCGATGGCGTCCTTGTTGTCGACACCGACCTTCAGCGCACCCGAGAGCGCGTCGAGGGTTTCGCGGATCTTCTGACCGTTGCCGTTGAGCACCGGGTAGAGCACCCGGCCCGACAGCGGGCCCAGACCCTCCTGGCCGGGTTCGGGCTTGAGCGAGGCGGCGAACTGGTCGATGGTCTTGATCATCGTGTCCAGCTCGACCGGGGTCCTGGTGCGTGCCTTGGGCAGGTGATCGCCGGACTTCAGTGTCTCACCGCCGGTGAACGGCGGGCTCACCTCGATGTGGCGATCGGTGACGATCGAGGGCGAAATGATCGCCGCGATCGCGTCTTTCGGGACCTTGACGCCGGCGTCGATGGTCATGTGGACCTCGACATAGGTGCCCTTGGGCACGATCTTGTCGACCTTGCCGACCGCGAGACCGAGGACCATGATCTCGTTGCCCTCGTACATGCCGGCGATGTTCTCGAAGTCGGCGGTGATCTTGGTCGAGCGGCCGAGCGGGTCGTTCACCTGGCCGGGTATGGAACAACTGACGATCGCGATGGACGCCGCTGCCAGGCCCAGAGGGCGGAAGGATCTGTACACGGTGCTGCGCAGGTACCTCATTGGTTCCATCTATTTGTTGTCAGTGTCGGTGAGTGGTGGTCGCGGCCCCAAAGCTGTGGCGATGGACGGTCCGTCGAAACTGCTGGGCAGTCCGTGTCCTGGAACCAGGGTGTGGGCGTGCACCGTTGCGAGAGTCGTAGCGGTGTCGTAGGTGAGTGCTTCGTCGTGATTGAACACCGCCGGTAGCAACTGGGGGCCGACGTGAGGTAGCAGCGGATGCCCGGTGACGAGTGCGTCTCCGGAGAACAGCACGCCTTCGGCGGGAAGGAGGTAGGCGGTGTGGCCGCTGGTGTGCCCGGGGGTGGGTATCGCGACGAGTCCGCCGGGCAGTGCCGCCAGGGTGGCGGGCTCGACCGCCTCAGCTTGTGGGATGGCCGTGCCGATGTGGCCGTGGACCGCGCGCAGGGTGTGTGCGACCCAACGGCGGCCGCGGCGGGTGGCGAGTTGTTCGAGCATTCCGATCGGCGTGATCTGTTGCAGGTATTCGCGTTTGGCGTGGCGCACTTCCTCGGCGCCGGTGTAGACCGGCATGCCGAACTGCTCGATGAGCGCCGGGATCGCACCGATGTGGTCGAGATGGGCATGGGTGATCAGCACGGCCCGAACATCGGCAAGCCGACCGCCGATCTGCCGGACAGAACCGAGCACGTCGGCGGCGTCAGCGGGGTATCCGGCGTCTATCACGGTGATCCCGGAATCGTCGCTGATCAGTGCCCAGTTGACGTTGGTGCCGGCTACGACATGGACGGAGTCGGAAACCTGATCGATTTTCATCTCGGGCCTACTTCTGGATGTCGTGTTCGATGATGCCGATGCCGTCGATTTCCAGGCGCAGATGGTCGCCGGGGGCGAGCCAGCGGCCCAGTTCCATCCCACTTCCACCGGGCAAGGTGCCGGTCGACAGCAGTTCGCCGGGGTAGAGCTGTTCGCTGCAGGACACGTGCGCGATGGCTTGGGCCATCGAGTACCGGGCATTGTGTGTTCCGGTGCGCGCCACTGTCTCTCCGTTGATCGTGACCGTGGCGGTCAATCGGTCGAGCCGATCGATGAGCGCGGGCCCGGCGGCCGCGGTCGCCGACATCGAGGTGAGGAAGTGTTTGGATCGTTGCGGTCCGAACCCCGAACGCATTTCGGCGAGTTGGACGTCGCGGGCGGAGAAGTCGTTGATCACCACCACTGCGGCGATCGCGGCGGCCGCCTGTTCGACGGTGGCGTCGCGCAGCGGAACACCGAGCACGACGCCGAGTTCGAGTTCGAAATCCAGTGCCCGCGTGTAGTTCGGGGCAGCAACCGGCAACCCGGAGGGGACGATGGTCAAGGCGTTGGACATGTAGTAGATCGGCTGCCGGTACCAGAGCGCGTGCGGCCGGAACGGCGGGAAAGTGCGCCGGGTCAGTGTCTCGTACGCGGTGGCGACGCGGGAGCCCGCAGGCAAGAATCGGCGGGCCAGACCGCGCGCGGCGTCGACGGCGTGCCTTTCGAAGATCATGAAATCGCGGAACGAGGCCGGGCACACCGGCAGGACGAGGGCCCCGTCGTCCAGCCCGAGGGCGTCGTAGCGCGCTAGCTCGAAATCGAGGGTAAAGGCGGGCTCGATCCTCGGGAACCCCTGGCTACCATCGGATTCGGACTCGGTGCGCCATCCCGTGCCATATTCGATCTGGGTATCGATTCGGTGTGTGTTGCGATCGAGGATGCGCCGCATCCGAGGGATCGCCGCAGTGGCCCGATCGTGTGGGTGGGTCATGCGGTGACCTCGACGCCCACACGTAGGTGATCGCGAAGGAATTTCGTCGACAGTGCTGTCCACTGCTCGGCGTGGCCCATGGCACAGTGGTCGTCCTCGGCATAGAGCACCAATTGCGCGTCCGGTGCGGCGATGGCGATGTCGATCGAGTCCTGGGTGGAGGCAAGGGTGTCGCGGGCGCCGTTGATCACCAACAGTGGGATGTCGATCCGGCGATAGTGCTGGGCGAGTGAGAATGTCGCCAATTTGCTCGACAAGTCGGCAGGGCCTCGAGCACCAAGGGTCGAGACCAGTGCGGAGACCATGATCTCGGGCATGCCGATCGAGTTGAGCAGCCCGAAACTGCGGTCAGCGAGCGGGCCGTTGGACACTGCTACCGTCAGCCTCGGGTCGACGGCGGCCATCCGCGTCGACCAGTAGGCTCCGAAACTGAAGCCCAGCATGCCGATCCGTTGCGCATCCAGGCGCGGGTCAGCGCACAGGTGATCGATGACGGTCGAGTAGATGGTCTCGGCGTCGATGCTCAGCGGCTCGGTATACGAGTAGGTGCCGGGCATCTCCATCACGAATACGCCCATGCCGGCGTCACGCCGCGACAACAGCGGCAGTAGCGCTTCGGCGATGGTGCCTTCCAGCCCGTTGGTGACAAGGATCGTCGGTACCGACTCCACACCGGCTGGAAGCATCAGCATTCCACGCACAGTCTGAGCGCCGACCGGAATTCGCACCATTTCGATACGCACTCCCATCGCGGTGTCGAGCGAACCCAGCAGCACTTCGCACAGCCGGTGCGAGCGCTCGTAGGCGACGAGCCTGGCCGGGCTGAACCCCGGCCAGGCGGCGATGAACTCGTACACCAACGCCTTGATCAGCCCGTCGATCGCGATCGCGGCATCGGCGGCGTCGGGATGAGCCGCACAGAATCGGTCGACTGCCTCGGGATCGGCCACCGGCCCTCGGTCGGCCAGGATCGTTACCGCTGGTGAGAGCAACTCGCCAAGAGCATGCAGGTCCAATGGCGCGGCGGGGTCGAGCAGTTGGTCGGTCGACGGCCCGCCCAGGCGCAGCAACGCCGTGTCGGCCCGCGCGAAGTGTTGGCGAGCGAAGTCTTGCCAGTACCCGGTCCAGCGGGTGTCGTCGAAGGACCGGCAACCGTGCAGCTGACGCTGGAATTCCTCGGTGTCGATCCCGCCGAGGTGGGTGAACCTCTCGGCGAACAACCGGGGCAGGAATCCCGCCACGCCGACCCGCCGGGCCGCACGCTCGGTGGTGTGAGTCATCGCGCGAGCGCTGATGAGCACTCGTTTGCCGATCTCCCGCACTGACGTCATCGTTGTGCCTCTCGATCTCTAATCGCAGATGTTTCTGCTTTTGTGAGCGTAGGCACAGCGATAGCCAAAAGCAAGAAGCTCTGCTTTAGCATGGGGCTATGTCGGAAGCCGAGAACATCGAGCCGCCGCGTCGACCCGGAGGACGGGCGGCGAAGGTCCGCGAAGCCGTGCATCGCGCCGTGCTCGACGCTGTCGAAGAACACGGCGTGGACAAGGTCGGCATCCCCGATATCAGCCGCCGCGCCGGTGTCCGCGACAGCTCCATCTACCGGCGATGGGGAACGCGGGAGAACCTGGTGCTCGATGTGATGCTCAGCGCGAGCGAGCGCACCCTGCCGCTGCCGGACACCGGGTCGTTGCGCGGAGACCTTTCCTTCTTCGCCACCGCACTCATCGCCTACCTCGATAGCCCTCTGGGTACCGGTCTTGCGCGCGCACTGGCGTTCATCAGCGACTCCGAAGACATCGCCCGAGCACGGAACACCTTCTGGGAAACCCGCTACGAAGCCAACCGGGCCATGGTTGCCCGGGCGGTCGAACGCGGCGAGCTACCCGCCGGCACCGATACCCGGACCGTCGTCGAAACCCTCATCGCGCCGATACACTTCCGCCACTTCCTCACCCGCGAACCGATGGACGAACGGTTCGTCGACCAGCACGTCATCCGGGTGATCCGCGCGTTGCAGTCCGATCCGGCCGAATGAGCGACCGCCCATGACGCCTCCGATACCCCTCGACGAACAGGTAGTACATGACTGATCCCGAACCCCGGCAGCCTTCGGCCTACACCAACGGCCTGCGCACCCGCGAAGAAGTCATGGGTGAGGAGTACGTTGCCCAGGCGCTGGCCCGGACCTCCGGCAGCGAATCGGCAGACCTTCAGCGCTTCGTCACCGAGCATGTCTGGGACGCGGTATGGAATCGGCCTGGTCTGGATCGCCGCGACCGCAGCCTGCTCAACCTGGGAATCCTCACAGCGTTACGAGCACACGACGAGCTCGCCGGCCACGTGCGAGGCGCGCTCAACAACGGGCTCACGCGCGCGCAGATCACCGAGTCGATCATCCACACCGCCGGATATTGCGGCGCACCCGCGGCACTGGCCGCCATGCGGATCGCCCAGCAGGAATTCGATCAACTCTGACCAACCCCGCAGCAGGTCGAACCTTTTGCCGCGCAGCGAACTCGCACTCGAGTCTCCGAGGCGTACACTGATCAGTTTCGGCCTTCTGACGCCTATGGAACATTCTGTACTCGACGAGACTGTCAGACATCCTGTACTGCCGAAGAGGGAGCATCCTGCGTTTGACGTTGACACAGCACGGAAAATCGATTGCCGCTTGTGCTCGAATGCGAAAGCTGACCCACGTGAGTTTCTCGAGCGATGATTCCGAGATCGCGTATGTGGTGTCAGTCGAGCTGAGGTTGGCCGACCGCAAGATTCGCAACTCCAGCGAGGAATCCTCTGCACTACTGGCCTCGGAATTTCGCGAGTTCGGCGCATCCGCCATGGTGTGGGACAGAGAGTCGATCCTCGACATGATGGCCGATGATGGTGCCTGCCTCAGTCGAGCTGCGCACGGTGGGGTGTCGGGCGCGGTGTTCCTGCTGCCGGTGCAGATCAGCGTGTTGGGCTAATGGCCTCCAAATCGTCGAAGGCCGGACCCGTACTGGTGTGCTGCGCGGCCGTCATCGTGACGGATTCCACGTCGCCAACCACCACAGTGTGTGGATAGGGCGGTAGTCACGCATTGTCGACGCTGCCAGCGCTAACACTGCCCACCACCGAAGCGGGCCGTTGCGAGGCGCACGGGCCCAGTAGCGCGCGGTTGGCGGAACGCGGTGAGTCGTGGAATCGCCACAGCGTTGCATTTTCTGCGCCAGTTTCCGGCTTGGACGAACCGGCGCGAGCTCGACGAGTGTGGGTGCGGATCAGCCAACGCCCAACGGATGCGATCTGACGCACTCGCTCGCACATCACGGTCAGCGGCACGATCCTTAACTGGCCGACGAGTGGGCTGCGATCACCGCGATTCGCCCGTCGGTCAAGCTTGAGCTGACAAAGTCGTTGATATCAGCAGCGGACAGGCCACTGCTGCCTACCCATCCCATCTTTACCAACGCTGCGAACTGGCTGTTGCTGAGCCACCGTCTGAGGTTGGAGTGAGTGATCGCTGCCCCGCCCCGCGGTCCGATCAAGTGACCGCCGTCGTGCAAGCGCTTCAGTAGCTCGGAAGGTACGTACATTCCGTTCGTTAGGTCACTTTCCTTCTGTGGGGACACGACTGGGTACGCAAACTTTGTGTAGGTCGCACCTGCCCCAAGTCTGAAGGTAGTGGGTTCTGGCCCGCCCGACTGCATGTGACTCAGAGCGTCGAAGGCGACCATTCGCCGGAGTTGATTCGGGAGTCTCGCGTCGACACCAGCGATACGCGCGCCAGCTTCACTATCCATGCGCTTGTACTGCACAAGTACGTAGCAGTCATAGTCGTGGCTAAAGTAGATCAGGTCGACGCCGGTTGCGGCTTCGATTCCAGTGGCGTTGACATTCATAACATCGAGGGTGTGCTCCTCGTCAGTGAAGCGGACGATGTCTTCGGCATGGGGCTCGCCGTTCATGCCTGGAAAGTTGCGTAGGTCGTTGTCGATGAGGCTTGCCTCTGATGGGCTGAGCCGAAGCTGCCTTAGGGGACTCTCGCCGGGGAGTGGCGCATAGCGCATCTCTCCAATGTCCATGTCGCTGAACATCAAAGCAGTGCCGATTGCGTTGGTATGGTCCTGCCGGATGTTCCCGTCGATCCTCGGCGTCATCCACTCGGGCGTGCCGTCTATCCCAGGCCACTCGTTTTCCGCGACTCGCGATTGGAGCGCAGCGCGGAGCTTGGACGAGCCCGCGAGTGTTAGGGCTCCTCCTCGTCGGCTTCTTGCGGCCTTCAAGACGCCGCCCGACGAACGACCGAGCTCAGCTTCGATCTCTGAGAACGAAATCGGATCTGACAGCTCGTGAACCGCACTGAGTACCCATGTCGAGTCCAGGTTCGTCCGTCGTGGGCCAGACTTCACCCATCCAAGATGTGTGATGCCGACCTTGCCGCGATGGCCATGCGTGACGACGACCGCTACCCGGCCGAGACCGGGACTCTCGGAACCGCGATCGACTGCGAAACTGATGGTGTCGCGCCCAAGGTCCATCTGGTCGTCGAGCTCGTGCGCAGATAGCACCACAATGTGCAGACGGTTTGATGCGGTTGAAGGCATACCGCATTCTTCCATCTCTGCTAAGACCCTGAGGTTGATGAGTGCGGAACCGTATGGGGCACTGTGAGATCGGAAGTACGCGGACGCGCGTTAGGCTGGTGAATGGAGTTCGAGAAGCGGTGCCAGGTGCGCCGTCCTGTGGGCTTGGGCCGCCGACGGTCGCCGCGTCGGGTCGCGGAGCAGTCCATCGGGTGCGCCACCGCTACACAGCTCGGTGGCCGGGCGTGAGGAGGGTGCGGTGACTAACCCTTGTCCGCAAGATAGGTTCGGAGTTGCGGACGTGAGGCAGCCGCGATGTTTCCGCGCCGACCCGAGTGCGTACACCAACAGATTGTCCGGGTTTACTCGTCTGTGAGCTGTGTATCTGCAGGTCGGCACAGCGCTGAAAGTGTTTGATCTGATAATCCGTTGCCGCCGTGTACTGCGCCGGCCGAGTATTTGGCATGACTTCTGATCTCGCACAGCACTACTCCGGCGCCTCGGAGGACGATCGCCTGTCCAGGTCCCCTCACGGCCGTCTGGAGTTCCTTCGCACACAAGAACTGATCCGCCGTGTCCTCACGGCTTCGATGAGAGTGCTCGATGTCGGTGGGGGGACCGGGGTCCACGCCGAATGGTTGGCGAACGACGGTCACATCGTGCACCTCGTCGATCCAGTACCTGGACACGTCGAGACGGCTGCGACGCTACCTGGGGTGACCGCCGAGCTGGGCGATGCGCGGCGACTACCTGTCCCCGACAACAGCTTCGACACCGTTCTGCTGCTCGGACCGCTGTACCACCTCACCGAATCCGTCGACCGGACAACAGCTTTGTCCGAGGCCGTACGCGTGCTTCGTCCCGGAGGCATCCTGGTCGCGGCCGCGATCAGTCGCTACCTGTCGGCCCTGGAGACTGGCACAAACGGCACCCTCGACGACACACTGACAGCTGCGGTGGGCGAGGTGATCGCCACAGGTGACTACGACGGCCACGTCGGGTTCGTTCGGACTCATTGGCATACGGCAGACGAGCTCCGTACCGAGCTGGAAGCAGCCGGTCTCATTGATGTCGTGACCTACGGCGTCGAAGGCCCGGCCTGGCCCACACTCGATCACGCCGGACAAAACAGCTTTCGATCCCTCGTAACAGCAGCACTGCACTGTGCACGGCTACTGGAACAGGACCCGCTGCTGATCAACGCAAGCGCACACCTATTGGCAATCGCCAGGACCGAGCACTGACCTGGCCCGTGATATCAAACCCACGCCGCATGCCGCATGCCGCGCTGACCGAAGCGGCCAGCGCGGTGCGTAGGAAAATCAACTGACCGTACCGATCCGACGTCGGCGGAACGTCCGCCTGCTACTGCTCACTTCCTGCAGCCTGTATGCCCCCGCGAGCCCCGCTCAGCTACCAGTTAGCCATCGGCGTTCGATCGTGGAACGAGCCTTTGCCCAGGCTTCTCGGAACTGCTCAGCAGTAATCTCTTCGAGGGAAGAGGCCTCGACGTGCCAGTCATCGGCGCTGGATTCCGAGAGGACTCCATATTTGCTCTCGTATGCCTGAACTGCGCCGATTCCCCCGTGATCTCGGGCACGGATTATCTCTTCGAGCGCTGCGGCGGTGTCGGGCTCACTGTCTGAACCTCGCAGATTGACTTGCCGGTTCGGCCAACCGTCGTCATCGAGTTCGAGGAGAAGCCAGATGCCTTCGTCCTCGTAGTAGTCGCGAATCCACCGCATCCGGCCACAGTATCGTGGCTCGGTAGTCGCCGAGGCAACGTACTGACATGCTGCGGCTGCGATCCAGATAACCGCGGAACCAGCCGACGAACGCACTCAACTGCCGAGTTGAGTGCACAACTGGCGACTGTGGCTGAAGACCGACGGTAGCCCTTCCTGATTCCAGGTGTTCGAAGGTCAGAGCTGGCCGGTGGTTTGTCGGGAGAGGAACAGCTGACGTTTTTCTCGGTCGACATGGGTGACAACGACCGTGACCCTGTCCCCGATCTGGACGACTTCGTCTGTCGGCTGGGTGAGGTCTCGGCGACGAATCAGCCCCTCGATCCCGTCCGCCACTTGGACAAAGACGCCGAAGGACACCAGCTGGGTGACATGCCCGCGTAGTTCTCTACCGACGGTGATGCGCTCGGCAAAGGCATGGAAGGGGTCGGGCTGTAGTGCTCGCAGAGACAGCCTGGCCTCGGCATTCCAGGTATCGAACTGCAGGAATTCACCCGAAACGCGCTGCCCGACCTGGACAATGTCGGAAGCCGCTTCGAAACGCCTCCAGGACAATTCCGGGATCGTGATGAACCCGACGCCCGGGTAGAGCGGATGCGCGGGGCCATCGTCGAGCGCCACGAACACGCCGAACAATTCGATCGCTGTGACGGTGCCGGAAAGGACCTCGCCGCACCGTAAGGATCCCAGGAACGCCCAGAGTTCGGGGCTCTCGGCCCGCCAATCCATCTGTCCAGCCTTTCATGACGCGCTCAGCCCCTCCAACGACCCTGTGGAACGTCGCGCCATGGCTGGATCGCAGAGTCGTTCCCAGGCTTGCCTTTTCGTTTCGCCGCTGGTCAGCGAGCATACGACGTGGACCGGGGCTGCGAAATCCTCAGTTTGCTCGTGGAGCCTTGCAAGTCTTCGAGGAAGCTCTGCGTCGCTCCCTTGTACACGTGGTAGCCGCCGATCGCGATGATGATCAACCCGGCGGCGACGAGAACGATCGTGCCCACGCTCGATCGCATCATCGCAGCAGTGATCCCCGTACTCTGCTCGCTATTGGATTTGCCCGCGCCCCGGGCGAATCCGGATGCGGAGATGGCGAAACCGAGGTAGACCACCGCGAGGGAGAAGGCCTTGACGCGATTGACGGCCTCGGATTTCTTGCTGTCGGAGTCGGGTCTGGAGGAGCTGCCGAGCGCTGCTTCGGCGAGCCGCCACAACGCCATCAGCGAGAACGCAACGACACCGACCCAGAGCGCGAGGGCCCCCCGGCTTGGCGGCCAGTTCCGCCATGGCCCCCGATTGGTCGGCGGTTCCGCCGCCGCCACCGAGGGCGAGCCGGATGGCGATGTAGCCGATGAACAGGTGCACGATGCCGCTCATGACGAAGCCCGCGCGGGGTCTACTGCGAGGTCTCTCGTTCGGCGACGCTAGCTCTTGAAGGCGTCTTTGATCTTGGCAGCGGACTGTTTCAGGTTGCCCTTGAATTGTTCGGCCCGACCTTCGGCCTCCAGGCTTCGGTTGCCAGTGGCTCGACCGAACACCTTCTTCACCCGGCCCTTGGTGGCCTCGACGGAATTCGCGATTTTCTTGCTCATGCTCATGGCGGTTTCCTCGCTGTGTGCGATCAAGTCAACGCCGGAATCCCACGGCTGTCAACGATGTCGATCTTCGACACAAGGAGCAGAGAGCGATCGTGGTGAGCCTTCTGGCCTGCTGCCGCGACCTTGCCTTCTCTGCCACGCTGATCTGCGATTATCGGATGGATGCCGAACGAGGCCGGGTGGCAGGAGGGCGTAGTCGGGTGATGGCCCGGGTTGCGAGTCCTGCGCCGCGCATCAGCAATGTGAAGGCTGTGGTCGAAGGCCCGGGTACGATTCCGGCCAGTTGTACGCCGTCGAGCAGGTCGTAGAGCGTTTCGCCTTCGTACATCAGGTGTTCGGCGTTGAAGTGATATCGGTCCACCGCGGTGCACTGGATGAACGCGCCGTTGCCCGGGATCGCGGGGGCGTCCGCTCCGTATGGGTGAAGCTTCAGCGGCCCGACGATGTGACCACTTCCGTAGTAGCGCACGACCATCCGAACCTCACCGGTCGGTGACAGGTCGACGTAGCACTGTCCGGGTATCGGATCATAGCGCCAGTCGGGGATGGCATCGAAGAACGCGAAGTTGTAGGCCACGAATTCGTCGAGGCCGACCATTGTCGCGCCGAGGGTCGTCACATCCTTGTACCTGAGATCGCCGGTGTAGAGCTCGTGGTTATGGCTCATATCCCGGGTCTGCCAGCTCCACCAGTACTTCTTCGCCCAGTCGAGAGTCCAGGCGATATCGAGGCCGTGGTCGGCATAGAACGCGATCTTCTTCTCGTATTCGTCGAACCACGTCTGCGTCATGGCGGTCAGCGCGGCTTCATCGAGAACATCGACCGGCTCGGCGCGGTTCGTCAGCACTGCCGGAATCGGTTGTGCCAGGCGCGGCTGTCGCAGTGACAGTTGGAACTGCTCGTCGGTGAACATGACCCTCTCCATCCGGAAGCACATGCTTCCTGATTAATGATGGTTGTTGTAAAGTGGTGCCGTGTCAAGGAGCTACGGCGGACAGACGGCTGAGAGCCGCGCCGCCGACCGGCGGGCGCGGCTGATCGATGTGGGTGTCGAAATAGTTGGCACGCAAGGTGTTTCCGCCCTGGGAATGCGGCCGGTCTGCCGTGCGGCGGGGCTGAGTCAGCGATTCTTCTACGAGAGCTTCGCCGACACAGACGTGCTGCTGCACGCGGTGTACCGGGCGACGCTGTCTCGCTTGGAACAAGCCGTCGCGCCGGCGGTGGCATCCGGCGATCTGCATGCGGTGTTCGAGGCCGCCGCCCGCCTGATGGAGGCCGATCCTCGTGTCTGCCGCATCTTGCTGGTCGAGCCGGTGGCGGATGTGCGACTGCGGGGCTATGTGCGAGAAACTGTTCCGGCTCTCGCAACAGCCGCACTGGGCGATCGCATCGCGGGTTCGCCCGGCGATCCTATTGTCCGCATGCATTTTTCGGCACTCTTCGGCGCCTTGATCTCACTGTTCGTCGAGTGGACGGAAGGTAATCTCGGCACCGACCGGAACGCCTTCGCCGACCATGTGACTACCGTCGCGAAACAACTTATGAGCGAGATCAGCTCGGCCGAAACAAGGCGCCGATGATGAGGCGAGCGCTGCAGACATTGACGCCGTGATTCTTCAACTGGGCAGGGCGTCGTGCGCCTCAGTCGGTGAGCCCCCGCAGGGCCCAGGCCGATCAATCGCTGTTCAGAGCAGGGCGCGACACCTCGTGTGCCGGTTCTACGAGGACGCCGGGCATATAGTCGTCAGTGGCGACGCTCGACGAGGTGCACCGAATTTCCACCCCGTATGTCCGCACCTCCCCGCTCCGCATGAGCTGTCTCGGATGGGTGCGACTAACGGGTGAGGACCGATGGAACGCGACAAAAACAAGCTCTTACACGGGCCTTTGTTCGCCCGGAACATTCCGCTCGACCGTCGGAACGCGGCTCGCCGGATCAGCGCGTACATCTATGGGAACGTCCTGATCCTCTCCGCGCTGATCCCGGTCGCGCCATCCCTCGAAGATGTCGGTATCGCGGTCGTTCTCGGGGCCGCTCTGTCGACGTTCATCGCCCATGTCTTCGCCGAGAGCGTCGGGCAATCGGTACGCCAGAGCGGCGTGCCCTCCCCGCCCCAGCCATGGCTCGACCTGCGCGATTCGCTGCCGATCCTCAGTTCGGCGGTGCTGCCCTGCGCGATCCTCGCGGCGGCGGCGGTCGGATGGCTCGAACCACGGACCGCTCAGGTGCTCGCCGAGGTCGCCATGCTGGTGCGGATCGGCGGAATCACGTTCGTCATCCGCAGGCTCGAGGGTGCGCGGCCGGATCGGTCGACTCTGCTCGGGGCGATTCTGCTCGGCTGCGCGGCCACCGCCGTCGTGGCGGCGAAGGTCATCCTCGCGCACTGATCCGAGGCGGAACGGTCAGGGAACGCCCCGACTGCCTTCGGGAATATGGATCACCGGGGCTGGGGGCGCGCTTTCCCTGCGCTGAATCTAGAACACGTTCTACACTCCGGTCATGGACCTGGTTGCTATCGAGGAGATCAAGCGTCTCAAGCACCGCTACTTCCGCACGCTCGACCTGAAACTGTGGGACGAGTTCGCGGACTGCCTCGCCGAGGACGTCTCCGCGCGCTATGGCACCCAGGCCATGGGCGAGCCACTGCATTACGACAATCGCGCCGACGTCGTGGCCTTCATGCGCAAGAACCTCGGATCCGGGATCGTCACGGTCCACATCGCCAACCACCCCGAGATCGAGACCGATGGTGACATCGCGAAGGGTTCGTGGGCATTCGAGGACACCGTCCTGGTACCGGGCGCGAAGATCCAGATCCGCGGCGGCGGATACTATTGCGACACCTATCGTCGCGACCCGGACGGGGAGTGGCGGATCGCCTCGACGCGATACGAGCGCATCTACGAGGCATTGACCTCGCTGGAAGACCTCCCGAGCTTCACGCTGCTGGCCAACCGCTGGGATCCATCACTGGAGCACTGACCGGTGATTGCCTGCGCGAGCATCCAGCGGGCGGCATCATCGCACGCCCACCGGACGCCATCCGTCTGTCACACCTCGACAGCGGCCTCATCTATAGGATCGGGCACGCGAAACGCGGAATCAGGGGGCGACAGGTATGGATCAGCAGGCATCGCAACAGTTTCCGTCCAGGACGGGCGGGAGTATCGAATCGCGCGGTGACACAGCACCTTCGCAGATGCCGGGGAGGATCCGGGCGGCGCGGGTCATCATTTTCGCGATGTCGGCGATCGGACTGGCCGGCACCGTCGCGCTGATAGGAATGGGTCATCCCCATGCGGCGGGCGGGAACACGCAGGGATACCTGTTCTTCTGGGCGATGGCCGTCACCGCCTTGTTCTTCGCGCGGCGCCGGGGCTGGGTCCGGATCACCGTGACCGTCTTCGCCGTGATCGAAGGGCTCGTCGCTTTCGGTTCCATGGCCTTCAGCGGCGGGAACGTGGACACCGATGCCGGTTTCGCCTTCGTCCGGATGTCACCCGGGCCTTTCGGGCTGGTCGCGGTGATCGCCATTATCGCCCTGCTGTTCGGTGGATCGGCCGACCGATGGTTCGGTCGTCCCGCCGGGGCGGCACCGGGCAGCCCGCGACCGATGCGGGATCCGGGCGAGCTGCTGCTGCGCCGCCGCCCTTACGTGGTCGGTGTGCTGATCACGATCGTGGTCGTCATCGGCATCGTGACGGCGGTGGTCATCGGCAACACCAGCAACACCACCGGGCCCGGCGCGCTGTCGGCCGGCGACTGCGTCGCGACCCAGGACGACCTGAGTATCGGTTTCTCCGATGCCGAGTTGGTGAAGGTCGGCTGTTCGGACGTGAGAGCCCAGGCGAAGGTCATCGCCCGAATAGCGGGCACCGACAAGACCACCGAGTGCCAGAAGTACGAGGACTCCGTCAAGCTCGCGGGGTACATCGGCTCCGACGGCGGTGCGTCTTTCGTGCTCTGCCTGCGTTCGTTCAGCTGAATTCGGCGACCCCGGCGGCAGCCGCGTCGGAGGAGACATCACAAGGTCCTGACGAGCCTGAGTCGGTCGAGCCCGATGGGCGCGTAGATTCGACCTTGCTGTGATCGTGAGCGTTCCTCGACGAAGGGATCTCTGTCATGAGCAAGTCGCCCAGGCATCGCGGATGCCGCAGAGCATGTGCGGTGCTCGCGGTCGTGCTCGCCATCGCCACGGGCGGCTGCGGTGCGGAGGACATGTCCGGCGGCTCCGCGTCTTCGGCGGTCGAGAGTGCCGAAGCGGCGAAGATCGCCGACATCGTTCGCGCCAAGATGACCGAACTCGATCTCAGCTCCGCGGTCTACGGCGCATGGCGGGGCAGTGAGCAGATCGCCTTGGGCGCGCTGGGCGGATCACCGCTCGGTGTGCCCGCGACCGCGGAGATGCGCTTGCGCGTCGGCCAGCCGATGGAACCCATGCTGTCCACGGTCCTGTGGCGACTCGACGGCCAGGGCGTGCTGAAACTCGACGAACCCATCGCCCGCTGGCTGCCCGATTTCCCGCGCGCGGACAAGATCACTGCGCGGATGCTCGCCGACAGCACCTCCGGGATCTCCGACTATGTGACCGAACCGGAGTTCCTGAAGATCTTCGGCGAGAACCCGATCCGCGAATGGACCGCGCCGCAACTGCTCGAACGCGCCAATGCCCGCCCGCCGCTGTTCGAGCCGGGCACCAGTTTCGCCTACGCCCACAGCGATCTGGTCGTGCTCGGCGAGGTCCTGCAGAAGGCAGCGGGCAAGCCCCTCGGCGAGCTGATCGCCGAGCACATCACCGTCCCACTGGGCATGCACGACAGCAAAGTAGTACTCACCCCGCAGGTCGACGAACCGATCCTGCACGGCTACACCAACGAACGAAACTTCTTCGAAGACTCCACCTTCTGGAACCCCACCGCCTTCCTGCACAGCGGCAACATGAACTCCACCGTCGGCGACGTCGGCCGCTGGGTCCGCGCCCTCGGCACCGGCGAACGACTCACCCCCGACCAGTTCCAGCAGATGATGGGCCCGTCGACTGCGGGCCTCGGCCCGTTCACCACCGAAAAATACTTCGCCTTCGGTGTGGTCCACCTCGCCGACTGGCTGTATATGAACCCGTCCTACGGCGGGTACGACGGCGTCGCCTTCTACGACACGAAAACCGAGACCACCGTCGTCGTCTACGACACCCTCGGCCCCACCTCCGACTCCGATCAGAACAACGCCGTCGGCATCGGCACGGAGATCGCCACGCTCCTGGTCCCCGAACGCCCGCCGGCGGTCCCCTGAGCAGTGGGCACCGCCCTTCTGCCGGGTGCGGTCGGCAGGCAACGCCGGCCCGCGATCACCGGTCGCGCAGGACTTCGAGGCGGCCGTTGATCGACGCCAGACGACATCCGGTTGTGCCGGTGGTCAGCAGCATGTTGGCGACTTGGAGCAACAGGACTAGGGATGGCTTGCCGGAGGTGGACCTGCGGGGCCATTCGTGCCAGTAGTGGGGTGGGTCGAGGTCGGCGTCGGGGCCGGTGGGTAGCCGCAGTCGATCACCGGGTGCGAGGACGGTGATGTGGAGATCGGTGAGTGCCCCGATGGCATCGTCGGACAGGGGAGAGGTTCGGGTGAGCATCGCCCAGCGGTGCAGCGGAACGCAGGCAGGCGCCGTGGCGAGGGTCGGTACCGCCAGCGCGTTGCGGTCGTAGGTGGCGGCGGCCAGTCCGGCGGGAACGAGCAGCGCGGTGACCGTGTCGTCGCACACCAGCTCCACGCCTGTTCCGTCGGCGGTGACCTCGGTCGGTAGTCCTCGATGCTGGTAGGCATCCAGCCAGTCCAGGGGGGTGCGCAGTTGGAGTGTTTCCGGCCAGGGCAGACCCCGGGATCCGTTCAGGACCGCCCACGCGGCGGCGCCGAGCTCGCACTCGTGGTGGCGATGGTCGGACCAGTACCGGCGGGCGTCGGTGGGGGAGAGTGCCAATGGTGGATTGGCACAGTCGAACTCCTCGTTCTCGAGTCCCATCGGTGTTCCTCCGGTGTCGGATGGCGGCCGATGACATCGGCCGCGGGCACCGACGATCGTGCCACACGCTTCCATACTTTCAGGTATGGATAAGTGTGCTTCATAGTATGGTCGGTGGACGTGACGCCCAGCGGGGTCGTTCAGCGAATTTCACGTCAGGAGGCCGACATTGGCCGAGTTCGTCGAGGATCATCTCCAGCGGGTCGCGACCCGGGCCGCGAGCAGCGTGGACACCGTGCGAGCGCCGTCGAGATGTCCCACCGCCTTTCGCTACTGGGAGGCCCGTGGCACGCCGGCAGTGCGACGGATCGAACGCGCTTTCACGGCCGTGACCCGGCAACCGCTGTTCCCCAGCGACGAGCAGGCTGCGGCCATGTGCGAAGACCTGTTCGCCGGTGACCCGGTGGCCGAGCGATTCGTCGCCGAGGTGATGCATGGCGAGATCGGATCGAAAGCCGGGCGGGCAATGCTGGAGACAGCGCTGGCCGAGGGCATCGACGCCGTCGCGGACGCACCGGAATCCATGCGCGCGTTGTTCGCCGAGTTCGAAACAGTGCCCGACTGGGTGGTCCCAGAACTGGTGGAACAGGGTGCGGCGATCTGGCGGCGCTGGGGCACCATGCTGTTCAGCTTCGCCGGGGCCGAAACCCTCGAGATGTACACCGAAGCCGCGGTCGCGACCCCGTTGTCACTGGCAGGCGGCTACGCCGGAGACAGCGCGCTGCGCCGGTTTCTGGAGACCACCCGCTTCTGGATGGACGTCTCGGCTCCCGATGCGCTGCTCACCCCGGGATCGGCGGGCCGGGCCACCGCGCTGAAGGTCCGCGTCATGCACGTTTCGGTGCGGGCGAAGGTCGCCGACCATCCCGAATGGGACATGCGGCGGTGGGGCTTGCCGATCAGCCAGACCTACCAGATGCTGACCCTGCTGGCAGGCAGTGTGACCCCCGGACTGGGCCTGTGGGCGCTGGGCTACCAGACGACGCCCTCGGAAATCCGTGCGCTGCTGCACTTCCAGAAGTACATGGGCCACCTGCTCGGTGTGCGGTTGCGCTGGTACCCCGAGACCGTGCGCGACGCGCTGCGGGTGCTGGCCATGACGATGGTCTCGCGTTCTTATGACGCGGGTCAGCACGGTACGGAATTGATCGAGTCGTATCCGGCGGCGTTCGCGCCCCGCGACGGGCACCGTGGCCTGACCCGGTTGCGCGAAATGTACAACTACCGGATCAATTCCGTGTACTCCGCGATGTACATGGCGCCGGGAACCCGTCGGCGCTACACCATGCCACCCGCGTTGCCGTGGATCATCGTTCCGATCGCGCGATTCCCGCTGATCACCGTGATGGAGATCGTGCGCCGGGTCTGTCCGCCGTTCGCGCGGGCGCACGAGAAACTGATGCTCGCGCATCGCGAGAACTGGTATCGAGCCCAGATGCAGGGCCGCACCGCCGCATTCGACGCCAGCGGCGCACTGCGCCGATGAACCCACCGAAGGTAGCCATGAGCACTGCCCCCATCGTCGAAGTGTGGAACGGGCCGGGACGTCGCGACGGCGTGCTGACCCCGGTCGAGCCTCGGCACAACGCGTTACATCCGTCGTCGAGCACACTGGCCTTCGAACACTGGTACTTCGACGCGCACCTCGACACCGGGCACGTGGTGATCGGGTTCCTGATCAAACGCAGGCCCGAGGATCTGCCCCTGGCCAGGCCCTGGGTGGAGATGATGGTCTATTCGCCCGACGGCACCTTGCGTCAGGTATCGCAGCGCTACCCGCGTTCGGCCACCTCGTTCTCGGCCGAGGGGTGCGACGTGCGCATCGGTCACAACACCGCACGCACCGTGTCCGACGCCGACGGGCAGGTGAGCCATCACCTGCGGATGGCCGAGGGCGGCATCGAGTTCGATCTGCGATTCCACAACGAGGTACCCGGTTGGATGCCGGGCAAAGGTGAAACCCGCTTCGGTACCAAGGATTCCTTCGGCTGGATGGTCGCCGCTCCCCGCGCGCGGGTGACCGGCGCGATCGAGCTCGACGGCGTGCGGCACGAGGTCACCGGGCGTGGATATCACGACCACAACTGGGGTGTCGGCGACATGAAGAAGATCATCGAGCGCTGGCATTGGGGGCGGCTCTATGTCGAGGACTACTCGCTGCTGTTCGCCTCGGTGCTGACCCAGCAGCGCAGAGGCGGACACGAGATCAGCCCGCTGATGCTGGCCCACCACGACGAGATCGTGCTGTCCACCGGCGAGACCAGGCTCATCGAGGGCCCGGAACGCTTCGATGTGACCGCAGGACGCACCTATCCCGAATGGGTCGAACTGCATGTACCGGATCAGCTCGACCTCCGGTTGGACGTGGTGCGCGTCATCCACGCCCACGACCTGCTCGACGATCTTCCGGTGGTGCGGTCGCGGGTGATCAAGCCACTGATGCACCGATTGGTGGGGCACCCCGGCTACTTTCGGTTCGAGTCCACCTTCGACCTCAGCGTGCGCACCGCCGCGGGAACGCAGCGACGAACCGGCTCGACCCTGCACGAACTGGTCGCGCTGACCTGACCGGCACCGCGCGCCCCGGACGGTCAGCCCGGTGTCTCCCCGCTGGTGATGAATCGGAAGAACTCGCGGCGTTGCTCCTCGGTCGGTACGGGCAGGTTCTGGTTGCCGTGCACGAAGCCGATTCCGGCGAAGCACATCAGTCCCGCCCGCATCTGTGCCTGCTCGGTCGAGAACCCCATGTCGACGAGGGTGTCGGACAGTGTGTGAAATATCCGCTGATCCAGGGCTTTCACGGCCTCGGCCACCTTGGCGTTCGTTCGTGCCCAGTCCCGGACCGCGAGTTCGACCTGCCAGACTCGTTCTCCGGTGAGCAACTCGCCCATGCGGGCCAACCGCTGCTGCGGTGGCAGCTCGTCGAGGTCGTGGAAGCCGCGCGCCGCGTCGTTGTGGTCGGCGCACCAGAACTGCGCGGTGGTCTCCAGGAGTTGATCGATGCCGTCGAAATGCCAGTAGAAGCTGCCCTTGGTCACGCCGAGTTCGTCGCACAGGGTGGAAATGGTGATGGCGGCGACGCCCTTTCGCAGCAGCAGGCCGAGTGCGGCGGCCGTCCAGTCCTCGACTCCGAGCCTGCGTGCCCCGCGACCGGCCGCCGCCGCCTTGCGCTTGGACACCGGCTCGGCCGGTCGCGAAGCCCTGGTCCCTCCGGTCATGGCCGCCTTCCGTGTGCGCGTCGAGGTCAGCTTATCGCGCGGCGTCCGGCGTGTCGGCCGACCACTGGATACACACTGACTGGTCGGTAACGGCGTGCGCGGTGAGAGGCAGCGCCCCCAGGGCGAATTCTGCGGCGATTCGTACTCTGCGCGGGCACGTACTCTGTTGAGTGCCTGCACATTTGGTGACCGTAGACCGTAGGATGGAGCCTGATGGACCACACGGACCCTTTCCCCCGCCCTATTCCCGTCACGGTACCGAAGCTGCTAGTGGGCTTAGGGTCAGCGTTGGTCGTCGCCGCGGCAATCGCATCCTTCACCTTCACCTCCACCCTCGCGCGGGTAGCCGGAGTTCCCGAGCACCTGACCTGGCTGTGGCCGGTGGTGGTCGGTCTCACCGTGGCGCTGGTCGCCTGCACGTTCATCACGCTGGTGGGTATCCGCGATGAGAAGGCCACGTCGCTGGTGCGGGTCTACGAGTTGCTGCTTGTCGGCGCCGTGCTGTCGAGCATCTGCGGAAACCTGCTCTCCATCTCCCGCGATCCGATCGAGATGGGAACCCTCGGCACCGCGATCGTGGTGTCCGTTCCCCCGATCTGCCTGATGATCTGCGTGGGTAACTATCTGTTGCTCACGGCAGTCATTCCCGTTCGTATCGTGGCAGCGATCCGTGAGGACGACTGGCGGCTGAGAGTCCTCGGCATACCCGGTGCGCCGTCGTCGTCCAAAGGTTCGCCTCCCGCCCAGCACGACAGCGACTCCTGGTGGGACCAGCACCGCAGCGAGGCAAGGACCCCGCCGACGACGCCGAGAACCCGGACGTAAGAACCCACGCCCCAGTACATCGGGGCGTGCGCGCCACGATCTGCCTCCACCGATATCCGGGCTATTCGCCGAGCTGTTCGCGGACGAACGCCGCAGCTTGGTCGCGGGTGTCATTGAGGAAGTACATGAAGTGGCCGTAGCTCAGCGCATTTCCGAACCCGGCGGCCGGGTCGCCACCCTGGCAGACGCGGTCGCCGGTATTGCAGTAGTCGCGTAGGCGGTCGGCGAATTCCGTGAGCGCGCCCAGGCGCAGGGACCCGGTGCCGGACAGCGCGGGATCGAAGCTGCCGCGGTTGTAGGGTTCGGCGCCGTTGAACAGCGGGCTGCCGAACAGGGCGATGGCACGGACTCGCGTGGCCGCCTGTTCGGTCAACGTGGTTCGTGCGGAAAGGGCGTTGCCGATCACGCGTGCGCCTTGCGAGTAGCCGAGTAGAACGAGCTGCTGGTCAGGGCACGCGGCGGCGGTCGCGTTCAGGAGCGCGGTGAGATTCGCGATTCCTTGGACGGAGCTGTCCGGGCTCATCGAGGCCGGATACTCGAGTTCACCCACCGTGGTGCGGCGGCCGGATTCCTGGGCGATCCGCTCGCCCAGCGGAGTGAGCAGCCGGCTGCCGGACTGCGGTTCGAGGGTGCCACGGACGGTGACGACTCGGATCTCCGCGCAGCCGCCGGGCTGGGGTATCGGGTCGGCGGCCGCAGCAGAGAGAACCGGCAGCGACAGCGCTGCCGCGGCGCTAGAGAACGCCAGGATTCGAAAACGTCCACGCATGCGGCCACTGTATTGCTTCCGCACACCGAATTCGACCGACATCGACGACCCGTTCAGAGCGGGGCGTTGCGCCACCATCGGTCGTAGAGGTCCTGACCCGAGGTGCCGCCCGAGACTGCGAGGGCACACCGGGAGCGGGTGCCGTTCTCGAACTCGACCAGCATCTCGCCTGTCGGTCCCGCCACTCCCTGTGCGTCGTTCCAGCGGGCGTGTCCGCGGCCGCTGGGCCGTTGCCAGCCCTCCTCGCCGACGAAAACCGCGGTGGCGGAGGAGACGTAGCGTTCCACCGGTTCGTCGGTTCCGCAGGTGAGCAACAAGCGGAACACCGGGTTCTGGTCACCGTTGCAGGCGAGTGCGTTGAGCGAATCGCGGGTCTGACGCGCGTCGATGGGACGTTGGTTGCCGTCGACGGCGCTGCACCGCAGGCCCTGGTAGCCGCTGTCTGCCTGAGATTTCGGCAGCAGCTCGGGGAAAGCGTCGACGACCCACTGGTGGGCCGCCCAGGAATTCGGGTCGATCGGAGCCGTCGAGGTCGCCGCAGCTGTGTTCTCCTCGGGCGAATCACGATTCAGCACAACCACACTCGTGACGACCGCCGCGATCGCCGCCGTCAGCGCGCCGACCACGATGCCGAGGCGACGGCGACGCGCCGGTCGATGCCCCACCACCGCTACCGCGTCGGTGGCGACGCCCAGGGCGGCGGCGGCATCGGCGGCCAGCGCGCCGCAGCTCGGATACCGCCGCTGCGGATTCTTGGCCAGCGCGCGGGCGATCACGTCGTCGATCCGGCGCGGCAGGTCCCCGGCCACCGCGCTCGGGCGGGGTGGCGGGTCGTACAGGTGTGCCGCGATCACCGCGTCGACGCTCGGTCGCGGGAACGGTTTGGCGCCGGTCAGCAATTCGTAGAGGGTGCAGCCGAGCGCGTAGACATCGGCACGGTGATCTACCGTCGTGCCGGTCAGCTGCTCGGGGGCGGCGTAGGCGACGGTTGCCAGAATGGTTCCGGCCTGGGTCAGCGTCGTCGCGGCCGCGGCCTTGGCGATGCCGAAATCGGTGACCGCGACCCGATCCGGTTGTCCCGGAATGGATTCGACCAGGATATTGGCCGGTTTGACATCGCGGTGCAGCATCCCGGCCCGGTGCGCGTGATCGAGTCCACGAGCCACCCCGGTGACCAGATGCGCGACACGGTGCGGGGTGAGCGCGCGGTCGCGCAGCAGGGTGGCGGCGTCGGGGCCGTCGATGAAGCGCATCGCGATCCACAGTTGACCGTGTTCGATGCCACGGTCGTAGACGCCGATGATGTTCGGATGGTCCAGCCGCGCGGCGAGTTCGGCTTCGCGACCGAAGCGCGCCCGGAACTCGGGGTCGGCGCCGAATTCCGCCGACAGCACCTTCACCGCGTCGCGGCGCGGGAGCCGGGGGTGGGCGGCGACGTAGACGGTGCCCATGCCACCGACGCCGAGTACCCGCTCGATCCGGTACCCGGCGAAGACCGTGCCCGGCGGCAGCGGGCGGCTATTCACTGCGCACCAGCAGCGCGTACTGGGCCGCGCTCTGCTGTGCGGCGTGCGCCGGGCTGCGGCCGATGATCGAGGCGGTGTATCTGCCGTAGAGCACATGGCAGTAGACCTGGGCGGGTGACGCCGGGTACTGATCGAGCTTGTTGCAGTAGACATCCGGCACGCCGACCGGTGTGTCGATCATCGTCGCGGGATTGGCTGCCTGCCGCTCCTTGGTGAAGACCCGGCGCGCGCTGACCGCGTCGGGAAACCGTTCGACCACATTGTTGCCGTTCACGGCGACGACTTCGATCGGATCCTGGAAACCGAAGTGCTTCATCAGCCGGGTGGCTCGTGGACCGAGCACGACGCCGCCGATCTCGATCGAGGCCGACCAGCCGGCATTGGCGTCGGTATCGGCGGTGATCACCGTCGGCGGGGGCCAGTGCCCGGCGCCGAAGGGAAGCACGCGCGCGACCATGCCGTCCCGATCGAGCGGCAGGTCGGCGAATCGGTCCGGCGCGGTCGGCTGGAAATCCTGCAGCCGGGGGAGCTGGGCGTCGAAGGTCTTGCGCACCATGGCCAGCAGCGCGGCCTGGTCCGGGCTGGTGTGCGCGGCCAGCACACTGACGACGAACGACCCGTGCGCGAGAGTGGCCGCCATGGTCGGCACGGTCGGGCGCCAATGCGCGAACGCCCCCGGGTACTCCGCGATCCGCACCGCGACGTTGTCGGCGGTGACCGCGGCGTCGGTGGCGTTCATCTGCCTGGCCGCCAGCCGCGCCTTCGTGTCGTCGGGGAAGCGCAGCAGCAATACGGTGAGCAGACGGGCGGAGCCGATCTCCGGTGCTTTGCCACGAAAGTTGGCGTCGCTGCCGCTGACCACGAATCCGGCCAGCATGTCCTGGGATTCGAGCACTTCGCGGACCGGCTCGGCCAGAATTCCGGCTGCTTTCAACGGTGTGGGCAGCGGTGCGGTCCGGTTGGAGATGCCGTTGGTCAGGGTCGGATCGACCTCGACCGGATCGAGCACCGCCTCACCCATCCGCACCGATTCCAGCACCCTGCCGTACTTCTCGGTGCTCGAGGCCGGCGGCGTCATCGGGTCGACACTGTTCGAACCCACATCAAGGGTGGCCAGGTCGACTCGCTGCGGGACCGCTTCGCCGGGACGCACGCACCCGCACAGCACCGTCAACGCCGCGGCCAGGACGGCCACGGTTCGGATTCGCTCACCCCGCGAGAACATCGACTACCCCTGTCCCAGTGGCGCATCCGGCCACCAGCGTTGCCACAGCACCGAACCCGAGGTGCCGCCGGAGATACGCAGCTTGCAGAACTGGCGGTCGGGCCCATCGAACATCACGTCGAGCCGACCGATGAGCGCGCCCTCGTCGCCGGTGATGGTTCCCCATCGCACCTTTCCGCTCGCACCGTCGCGGGTCCACAGTTCCTCGCCCTCTACAGCCAGATTCGCTGTCCACGCCGGAATCTGGGTGCGATCGGACCGGCAGACGACCGAGAGCGTTTCGACGGGGTTCCGGTCACCGAGGCAGAGCACCCCGCCGATCTCGACCTGCTGATCGAGCGCGAGCGCAGTGCCGTCCTGGTCGACGTGTATGCAGCTGTTGACGTCCTGGTATCCGACGGCCAGCGGTGCGACCGGCAGCAGGTTCGGCAAGGTCTCGGCGGCCAGCGCGGCCGCGCCCCATGCGTCGGAGTTGGTGGCGACCCGGGCAGGGGCAGCCGAATCGGGATCGTCACCGGCGAACCCGATGACAAGCGAAATCGCCACCGCCACGGCCACTACGGCTGCGATCGCCACGCCGGTCAGCAGTCGGCGCGGCTCGGCAGCGGCTTCGGGTACGCAGGCCGCCCGCGCGGCAGCAGCCAGTTCACCGCAGCTCTGATAGCGCTGCGCGGGGTCCTTGGCCAGCGCCGTGGCGATCACCGCGTCCAATTCGGCCGGTACCCGGCCGTTTTCGCGCGACGGTCGAGGTGGTTCGTCGGACAGGTGCGCGTACATCACCGCCGCGGGACTGCTGCGCGAGTACGGGACCGTCCCGGTGAGCAGCTGGTAGAGCGTGCAGCCCAGCGAGTACACATCGGCGCGATGGTCCACCGGGTCGCCGTTGATCAGCTCGGGTGCGGCGTAGGCCAGTGTCGCGGTGAATCCCGCACCCTCGGCGAGAGTCCCGTCTGTCTCGGCGGTGCGGGCGATCCCGAAGTCGGTGACCAGCACCCGATCCGGTTGGCCCGGTTCCGCGGTGAGCAGCAGGTTCGCGGGCTTCACGTCGCGATGCTGCAGGCCGACCCGGTGGATCTCGTCGAGACCGTTCGCCGACTCGGTCACGATACGGAGCGCCCGCTCGACCGGAACGGCGGTCTCCTGCCGGATCAGCTCGGCGACATCGCCACCGTCGACGAACTGCATCGCGATCCACAGGCGGCCGTCCTGCTCGCCACGATCGCGGACCGCGACGACATTGGGATGTTGTAGCCGCACAGCGACTTCCGCTTCGCGCAAGAACCGCGCGCGGAATTCCTCGTCGTCGGTGTATCGGTCGGACAGGATCTTCAGCGCGTCGTGTCGGGGGAGCCGGGGGTGGTGCGCGAGATACACCTCGCCCATGCCGCCGGCGCCGAGCCGCCGTTCGATCCGGTATCCGGCGAACTCGTCGTCAGAACGGAGCATCTGGCCACCACCGGTCGTAGAGTTCCTGGCCTGTTGTCGCGCCGATCACGACGACCATGCAGAAGTTTCGGGATGGCTCGTCGAATCCGACCCCGACCAAGCCGAGATCGCCGGTGGACACGGTCATGGTCGACCAGGTCACCCGGCCACGCCCGGTAGCGCGTTCCCACTTCTGGTCGCCGAGAACCACGGCACCCGGTTCGTTCACGAGGATGAAGGGGTGCCTGTTCGTCGAACAACGCACGTCGACATCGCGGATGGGGTCGTTGTTGCCGGTGCAGGTGATGCGGGCGACTTCGTCGGGCATCAGATTCAGGTCGGCGGCCGCACCGGTGTTCAGGCCCATGGCGGCGCATCGAATGCCCTGATGTCCGGTTCGGGTCGGGGTAGCAGGCAGCAGCCCGGGCAGCGCATCGGCGATGAAGGCGTACCGCCCCCAGGTCACCCCGGCACTGCTGGTCGGCGTGGCGGGGCTCGCGGTCGAATCGTCGGGGTCGCGGACGAGCGCCACGGCGACGGCGAGTGCCAGCACCAGCATGATGACGGCCCCGGCCATGGCGGCATACCGCAGCCGTGGAGTCTGTTGCTGCGGAGGCTGTTTCGGGGCGGGCACGACGGGGCGATCGGTGCTGGGCGAGGGCGGTGCGGGCGGTGCGCCGGCGACCACGGTGTGATCCGCCGCCACACCGAAGGCGCCGGCGGCCGCCGCGGCCAGTGCGCCGCACGACGAATAGCGCTCGTCGGGGTTCTTCGCCAGCGCGCGGGCCAGCACCGTGTCGATCGCGGGCGGCAGTTCCGGCCGAAGGGCCGTAGCCCGCGGCGGCACCGCCATCAGATGCGCCTGCATCACCGCCACCACCGAATCGCGGGGGAACGGCTTCGTACCGGTGAGCAGTTCGAACAGCGTGCAGCCCAGAGCGTAGACATCGGCGCGATGATCCACGCGCTGTTCGGTCAGCAGTTCCGGCGCCGCGTAGGCCAGCGTCGCCACCACCGTTCCGACCGCGGTGAGCGCGGTGCCGTCACCGGCGGCCCTGGCGATGCCGAAATCGGCGACCAACACTCGATCCGGTGCGTCCTCGACCGGCTCGAGCAGGATATTGGCCGGTTTCACATCGCGGTGCAGGAGGCCGTGGCGGTGCGCCTCGTCCAGCCCGCGCGCGGTCTCGGTGACGATGTGCACGGCCCGCGGCGGCGGTATCGGTGACTCGTGGCGCAACAACGCGGCCACGTCGGTCCCCGCCACGAACTCCATCGCGATCCACAACTGGCCCTCGTGCTCCCCGCGGTCGTGCACCGCGACGATGTTCGGGTGATCGAGCCGGGCGGTGAGTTCGGCCTCGCGCAGGAAGCGCGCCCGGAACTCCTCGCCCGCACCGGCGTTCTCGGGCAACACCTTGATCGCATCACGGCGGGGCAGCCGCGGATGCGCGGCCACATACACCGTGCCCATGCCGCCGGTGCCGAGCACCCGCTCGATCCGGTAGCCGGCGAAAACGGTTCCCGGGGGAAGGGTTTCGGTCATCGCCTCTACTCGCTGTTCACCAGCAGCGCGTACTGCGCCGCCGCTCGTTGCTGGACATCCTGGTAGTCCCGGCTGAAAACCAGCGCGACGTAGCGGCCGTACTTCAGGCGGCAACTGAACTTGGTGATCGGCGAGTCTCTCGTCGACTCCGCGCAGTTGATGTCGACCATGCCCTTCGGTGGCGGAACCGCGAGCTGGTCGTTGTTGTTCGGCAGGTCGGCGAAGAACGCGGCCGCTGTCGCCGCGTCGGCGAAGCGCATCAGGCGGTCGTACCGGTTCAGGCTGACCAATTCGGCGACCTCGCGGCTGGGTTGGTAGAAGTGGCCCGCACGCGGACCGAGAACGATGCCGCGCGCCTGCAGCAGGCTTTCCCACCCGGCGACCTCGCTGAAGTCGCCGAGAATCACCACCGGAAACGGCCACCGCCCCGGTGCTTCGGGCACCATCCGTCCCAGCATGCCGTCGCGGTCGAGGGGCAGGTCGGCGAACTGCTCGGGCGGTGTGAGCGCGACATCGCGCAGCATCGGGCGCTGTTCCTCGAAAGCCCTGCCCGCCAGCGTTGTCAGGGCGGCGAGGTCGGGCGAGGTGTGCCCGGCCATGACCGTGACGACGAACGAGTCCACGGCCATCGTCGCCGCCAGCGTCGGAACCGTCGGACGCCAGTGCGCGCGAGCCGCCGGGTGCCCGGGGATCGTGACAGCCACATTGTCCGGGCTCACCGCCGCGTCGGCGGAGTCGATCTCCTGCGCGGCCAGTCCCGCGGCTGCCGCATCGGGAAATCGCAGCAGCGTGAGCTGCAGAATCCGGCTGCTGCCGATCGAGAATTGGGTGGAAGCATCGGTGGCGCCGACGGTGTAGCCGGCCAGCATGCCGTGACGCTCCAGGACCGCGCGCACCGGATTGGCCAGCAGCGCCGCCGCTTTCGCGGCGGTCGGCAGGGGGTCCGAACCCGATCGTGAGCGGGGCACGGTCAGCGCCGGGTCGACCCTGGCCGGATTGGCGATGGCCTCGCCGAGCCGAACCGATTCGACCACGCGCCCGTGATACTCGCTGCCGCGTTCGGGCGCGCGCAGCGGGAAGCGGCTGTAGGGGCCGACATCGAGGGTGGCGGGATCCGGCACGGGCATTGGATCACCGGTCATCGCGCAGCCCGAGACCGCGGCGAGGATCACAGCGAGCGCGAGAGCCAGGGGTGCGAGTCTCACAGCGGTGCCTCCGTCCACCAGGCGGCCCGCAGCTCGGTGCCGTCCCGCGCGCCGGTGACGACGATGTAGCAGAAGCTGCGGTCGGGATCGTCGAAGTACAGCCGCAGGTAACCCGTCAGCTGCGGGGCCTTGTAGAGGTCGAGATAGGTTCCCCAGTGCAGGTTTCCGTGGCTCGACGGCCTGGTCCACTGTTCGTCGCCCTCGGCGCGATCGTAGGTGGGCGGCGGGGCGATCGGGGTGCGGTCGGCGTTGCACACGAGTTCGATCGTCTGCACCGGTTCACGATTGCCGAAACACATGATCCGGCCGGTCGGGACGAAGACGTCGACGGGCAGGTCCCGCAGCTGTGCGTCGGCGGGCCTGCACCCCCACATCTCCTGATACCCGGTCCCGAACTGTGAGGCAGGCAGCAACTCCGGAAATGCCTGCGCGACATAGGTGTACGCACCCCAGGACACCGGGTCGACCGCGGTTTGCGGTCCGAGCGCGATCGCGGTCGGCGCGTGTTCGGTGGAACCGGTTCGGCTGACACCGAGCACCGCGGCCGTCAACGCGATCAGGACAGCGGCGGCCAGCGCGCCGTAGACGAGCGGGCGCCGCCGGACGGGAGCCCGGACCGCTGCCAGCCGGACCGTCCCCTGCGCGGCGGCCGACGCGGCAGCGGCCAAGGCGCCACAGGTCGGATACCGGTCGCCGGGGTTCTTCGCGAGCGCGGTCGCGATCACCTGGTCGAATCCGGGTGGGAGCCCGGGCTTGTCGAGGGCCGGCGGGGCTTCGTTCAGGTGGGCGTACATGACCGCGGCCGGGGTGTCGCGGGGGAACGGCACCGACCCCGTCAGCAGTTCGTAGAGCACGCAGCCCAGCGCGTACACGTCGGATCGGTGATCGATCGCCCCGCCGTTGATCTGCTCGGGTGCGGCATAGGCCAGGGTCGCGCTGAGCCCGGCGCCGGTCGAATCCTTGGGCGCGTCGGCGGGTCTGGCGATGCCGAAGTCGGTGATCAGCACCCGGTCGGGGCGGCCGTCCTGTTCGGCGACAAGGATATTGGCCGGTTTCACGTCGCGGTGCAGCACACCTTTGCGATGCAGCAGGTCGAGTCCCTTGGCGGCCTCGGCGACGATCCTGACCGTCCGCTCCAGCGGCAGCGCGCCCGGTCCACGGCGGATCAGCTGGGCGAGGTCGACACCGTCGACATACTGCATCGCGATCCACAACCGGCCGCCGTGCTGACCGCGATCGCGCACCGCGACCAGGTTGGGGTGGTTGAGCCGGGCCGCGATCGTGGCCTCACGCAGGAAGCGCTCACGGAACACCGCATCGCCGGAGTGCCTGTCGGACAGCACTTTCAGCGCGTCCTTGCGCGGTAGCCGCGGATGCTGGGCCAGGTAGACCGTGCCCATACCGCCCATACCGAGGCGCCGCTCGAGGCGGTACCCGGCGAAATCCATGCCCTCAGAAACAGTCAACCGTCGTGCTTCCCGAACCTATCGGCGCCGGGACCCTTCCGGCGCAAGTCGACCGACCCGTGGTCGACCGGCCGACTATAACCCGACTGGCGGTTGGGTTACCGGGGGACAGTCGAGCTACCGGTCCACTCGGTAGCCGATCAGCAGGACAGCGGTTTACGACGCGGCACAGGACATCGTGCCCTGCCCGCTGACGTTCGATCACGGTCATCGGAAGCCCTCCTCGCCACGCCGACGCGAAGCGCCTGCTGCATGGTTAGACGAGACGACCGAAGCGAATTCATCGCCGGCCCGATCCGACCGGTCGCAGCCCCACCTCGGCACAGCCCTGGAGCAGCGTGTCGAAACCGAATGCTTCGACCGGACCGACGACACCGTTGGTGCGAGGTGTCGTTGTAGCCAGTTGTTGGGCGGCCCAGGCCATGAGTTCCCCGGTCAAGCTGTAGGCGCTGGGGCCTTCGACGTGGACTTCGGCAGGGCGCGAGCCCTCGGCGGTGGCGAGCGCGACGACATGTGAGCGCGTGCGTGCGCGCTCGTCGGCGTCGGGGCCGCCGGGCGGGCCGATCATCGGACGGGTCAGCGCATCGATGAGCCTGCGCCCCAGCGGGATCCGCGCTGTCAGGGCGGTGATCGCCGACAACGCCACGAGCGGGCGGCTGAGCGCGGGGAACCAGCCGTTGTAGACGGTCACGGAATCTAGGGTGGGGAGGTCGAGCGGTAGGAAGAGGACCTCGGTGCCGGAGACGAGTGTGGCGTTGCGACGCCGGCCGCGCACGTCGAACCCGCGAACCCGCGAACCTGTTCGCTCCTGGACGAGCTCACCGCGGCGTCGGCGCGGCGCGGGCAGGGTGAGACCGTCACGCAGGGTGGTGCGGGTGCCGTGACTGAGCCCTCGGCACAGGGAACCGATGGCGAAATAGCCGATGTCGACCGAGCGCACAGTGGGGCCCGCCTGCCGCGCCGCCAGGGTCGCGGCGAGCATGCCGGGCACATAGTCGTAGCCGAACGCGGGCAGCATCACCGAACCGGTCTCGCGGGCCAGTGCATGTAGTTCGCGGCGCAAATCGAGCACGAATCCGACCTCGCCGGTGGAGTCGATGTAGTGCGCGCCGGACTCCGCCGCGGCACGGGCGACGGCATAGCCGAAGCGTTCGAACGGTCCGACGGTGCTGATGAGTACGTCGCCGCGATCCACGAGGTCTGCGACTTCGGCGTAGTCGGTGACATCGACGACGGCGTACTCGAGGCCGTGGCGGTCGGCGATCGCGGCGAGCGCCTCCCGATTGCGTCCGGCCACAACGGGTTCGATCCCGCGCCGCAGTAGCGCGTCGAGGACGAGCCCGCCGGTGTAGCCGGTGACGCCGAGCAGCACGATACGACCGGTCATCGAGATTCTCCTTCGGAGCGAGGTATGCCCGTGATGCGGGTGATCAAATCCCCGACTTCGTCGGGTGCTTCCCACTGCGGGGTGTGCCCGGTGCCCGTCAATACGGTGGTGCGTACGTGGCCCAGGTCGGCGAATTCGTCGGTGGGCAGGGCGAGGCGGGCATCGAGGTGGCCGAAGACCAGCTCGGTCGGGATCGGCAGGTTGCGGAGGCGGTCGGCGAGTGGGCGAGCGCCGAGATAGCTGTCGATCGCCCGCGAACTGCGGACGAAATTGCGCCTGCCGCGTGTTCGCGCGTCGGTGATGAACTGGTCCGGCACGGTGGCACCGGGAGCGAAGGCGCTGCGTTGTGCGGTGCGCTGCTGTTCGCCGGAGGCGAGGGCCCACATCAGCTCACCCACTCCGGGCATCGCCAGGGCGCGCTCGACCGGCCCACGTGCGGTCAGCCGAGCAGCGCGTGACCACGGCGGGCACAACAGCACCAACGCGCAGACCAGGTCGGGACGACGCTCGGCCAGCGCGGTGGCGACCAGTCCGCCACGGGAGTGGCCGACAACCACGGTCCGCGTGTCGAGGAGGGCCGCCACGTCGCCGGCGTCGTCGCCGATCGAGCCGCTCGAGTCCAGCTCGACGGCGACAATCCGCGTCACGTACTCGAGCTTCGGCACGACCCGGTCCCAGGCGTGGTGGGAGCCGGCGAGACCGTGGACCAGGACGACCGTCGGCAGGCCAGGGTTGCCAGTGAGCACTGCGCCCGCGCTCACGACAGCACCGTCGCCTCGCGTCGCCGCATCAGATGCTGGGTGGGGTCGAAACGTAGTGTGCGGCGCCGGAAGTCGAAGGTCGAGCCGGGCCAGATGTTGGTGTTGCGGCCGTCCTCGTTCAGATACCAGCTGGTGCAGCCACCACTGGTCCACACCGTGCCCTCACCGAGGCGTTCGACATCGTCGGCGAACTCCTGCTGGGCTCTGGCGGTCGGTTCGACGGCGGCCAGCTCGTGCTCGGCCGCATAGCCGACGGCGCCGGCGATGTAGTTGGCCTGGGATTCGAACATGTGGATCACCGAGGTGTGGCCGAGACCGATGTTCGGGCCGTGCATGAGGTACATGTTCGGGAAACCCGCGACGGAAGTTCCCAGGTACGCGGTCGGGCTCGTGCCCCACACCTGGGCCATCGTGCGCCCGTCGCGCCCATGGGTGCGATCGGTCAGTGGCAGGCGCGAAGTCCGGAATCCGGTCCCGAAGATGATGACGTCGACCTCGTGCTCGGTCCCGGCGTCGTCGACCAGTCCGGTTGCGGTGATCTCCCGGATTCCCGCTGTTTCGAGCGCGACGTTGTGCCGGTCGAGGGCGCGCAAATACCCGTCGGAGATGAGCACCCGTTTGCAGCCGAACCGGAAGTCGGGCACCAATTTCGCGCGCAGCAGCGGGTCGCTGACCTGTGCCTCGAGGTGGCGACGCGCACCGCGTTCGGGCAATGCCATGAGCGCGGGATTGCGGAAGGCCACCACCTGCCACTCGCGTCGTAGATACAGGCGCAGGCGCTCGAGCCGCTGGATCGCGGGCAACCGGCGATACAGCAGTCGGCTCAGCGCGCTGATGGGTCGATCGTGGCGCGGGACCACCCACGCCGGTGTGCGCTGGAAGACGGTCATCCGCGCGACATCAGGTGCGATCGCAGGGACGAACTGGACCGCCGAGGGGCCTGTGCCGATCACGGCGACCCGCTTGCCGGTGAGGTCGACCTCGTGATTCCACCGGGCGGAGTGGAAGCTCACGCCCTCGAAACGATCCAGCCCCGGAATCGCAGGGACGAGGGGGTCGGCGAGTGCGCCGGTCGCCAACACCACATGGTCGGCGGTGCGTGGCCCGTGTGCGGTCTCGAGCCGCCACCGCTGCGCTGCGCAATCCCATTCCAGCCTCGTGACCGCGCAGTCGAGTACCAAGTGCGCGCGCAGACCCTGCGAGTCCACGACGTCTCGGAGATAGGCGAACAACTCGGGCTGCTCGGCAAAAGTATTGCGCCAGTGTGGATTCGGCGCGAACGAGAACGAGTACAGGTTGCTCTGTACGTCGACTGCCGCGCCGGGGTAGTCGTTGTCACGCCACACACCGCCCACCTCACCGGCGCGTTCGAGCAGGACGACATCGGCGAATCCCGCCTGCCGCAGCCGCACGGCGGCGGCGATCCCGCCGAAGCCGGTGCCGACGATCGCGACATGATTGTGGGGGATGGGAGCACCGTGGGGGTCAGCGTGCTCACGGGTGGTGGTCGATGCCATCACTTGGCGGCCAACCACTTCGAGTAGCTGCGCAGTGCGCGGGTTTGCACGCGCTGGTCGGCCAGCATGGCCAGCGCAGGGCTGACATCGATCGCGGGATCGGCGCCGGTGGCCATGCGCCGCATCTGGTAGCGGACCATCGCCATCTCGGTCGCCGAAGCCAGCGCCTTGTCCGTCCAGGTCACCGCTTTCATGGTCCTGGGGGCTTCGCGTCCCTCGCGCCAGCGGTGAGGCAGATCGGGCGTAACCGCGAGTGCTGTCGCCATGCCGATCAGCGCGACCTTGTTGTCCAGCACTCGTTCGGCGGTGTCCCGGCGCGAGATGCCGCCGGTCAGCATGAGCGGCAGGGCGCTGGTCGCGGCCAGTTCCGCGGCCAGTTCGAGGAAGTACGCTTCGCGTGCGGCGGTGCGTCCGTCGGCGGGTCGGCCCGACATCGCGGGGCTCTCGTAGCTGCCACCCGATACCTCGACCAGGTCGACACCGAGCGAGGCGAGCATGCCGATCACCGCGTGCGCGTCGTCGGCGTCGAAACCGCCGCGCTGGAAATCCGCCGAATTCAGTTTCACCGCCACGGCGAACGCCGGCGATACCTCGGCGCGAATGCCGCGCACGATCTCGGTCAGCAGCCGGGCACGGTTCTCGAGTGAGCCGCCCCATTCGTCGGTGCGATCGTTGACCAGCGGCGAGAGGAACTGCGACAGCAGATACCCGTGTGCGGCGTGAACTTCCACGCCGTCGAAGCCGGCTTGTTCGGCGCGGCGGGCGGTGGTCACGAAACGCCCGATGGTCTCGTGGATCTGCCGGGCAGTCATCGCCACCGGCTGTCCGAAACGCTTGGAGTGACGCCCCAATTCGACCGCGATGTTCGACGGACCCCAGACCACGCCGGGCATGCGAGCCTGCACCTGACGGCCGGGGTGGCTGATCTGCATCCACATGGCCGCGCCTGCCGCCTTGCCTGCCTGCGCCCATGCCGTGAACGGCGCCAGCGGCGCCTGCGCGTCGAGCACGATGCCGCCCGGCCCGGTCAACGCCTCGGCGTGCACCATCACGTTTCCGGTGATCAGGAGCCCGGCGCCCCCTGCGCCCCATCGCCGATACAGCGCGATGAGGCGCTCGTCGGGAAGTTGGGACTTGCCCGCCATTCCCTCCTCCATCGCCGCCTTGGCGATCCTGTTCTGCAGGACCTGGCCGGATCGCAACCGCAGAGGCGAGAACACCTCGCCCGAGTCCGCACCGCTCGCCATTGTTCGCTCCTTTCGGCACGCATATTGACACTGCTTACATTCGCGTGCGGAGCCCAACGGTAGAGGTAAATGTAAGCAGTGTCAACACTTGCTAGATTTGTTTCCATGGCAATGTCGAACACGTCGTATCACCACGGCGATCTACCCAGCGCGCTCGTGCGCGCTGCCGTGGAGCTCCTCGAGGAGGATGGCGCGGCAGACCTGTCGCTGCGGGCGGCCGCCCGCCGTGCCGGGGTGTCCACGGCCGCGCCGTACCGCCATTTCGCCGATCGCGACGCACTGCTGTCGGCCGTCGCCGCGGTGGGCTTTCGTGAGCTGGCCGAACAGCTGGTCGCCGCGAGCGCGGAGCCGAGCACGCCCGAGGATCTCGCGACCATCGCTGTGGCCTATGTTCGCTTCGCCTTGGCGCGGCCCGCGTTGTTCCGGGTCATGTTCTCGGACCCGTGCGATCCGACCAGTCCCGAACGCGTGGCCGCGACCACGGCGATCCACGACTACGTCCAGGCGATCGTGCGGAGGATCTATCCCACCGCCGACGAGGAATCGCTGACCAACGCGATGTGGGCTCTGGTGCACGGTCTCGCGTTCCTCTATCTGCAGGGCAAGTTCGATGCCGCCGCCGACGCGGAACTCGAAAGTCGTATCCGCGGTGCGGTGTTCGCGATCGTCGAACTCCCGACGCTGCCGTCCGCGCACGGCTGAGCGCCGCCGCCGAGCGCTCAACGCGGATGCGGACAGCCGTGTTGCGGTGAGGAACCAAGCGCTGCGCGACGGTGAATCGGCTCCGCGCCCCGGTATTCACCCGATCTCAGCGGGCACCCACCTTCTTCATGCCCGCCAGCACGGTGGTCAGAGTGGTCGCCCATGCGCTCCGTGACAGGCCTGCCGGTGCGTCGAAGCCGAGGAGGCGCTGGTGTGCGATCGTCTGCGGCTCGGTGTATTTCAGCATGCCGTCGGCGCCGTGCCTGCGGCCGAGCCCGGAATCGCCCATGCCGCCCATCGGCGAATCGACGCTGCCCCACGCCGCGGCGTAGGCATCGTTGACGTTGACCGTACCCGCGCGCACCCGGGCCGCAACGGCCCGGCCGCGGGCGCCGTCGCGGGTCCAGACGCTGGCATTGAGACCGTAGGCGGTGGCGTTGGCTCGCACGACGGCCTCGTCGATATCGGCGAAGGGGTAGATCGACACCACCGGCCCGAACGTTTCGTGGTCGTAGAGCGTCATTTCCGGGGTGACATCGGCGAGGATGGTCGGTTCGTAGAACAGCGGCCCGAGATCGGGTCGCGCCCGGCCACCGGCCAGCACAGTGGCGCCCTTGGCGACCGCGTCCTCGACGTGCGCGGTGACGGTATCGAGCTGGGACCGGTTGGTCAGGCAGCCGACGTCGGTGCTGTAGTCGTAGGCGGCACTGATGTTCATCGCCTTCGTCCGCTCGACGAACGCGGCCACGAACTCGTCGCGGATCGCCTCGGCCACATACATCCGTTCGATCGACACGCACAGCTGCCCGGTCGAGGAGAAGCACGCGGACACCGCACCGTCGGCGGCACGATCGATATCGGCGTCGTCGAGGACGATCATCGGGTTCTTGCCGCCGAGTTCGAGAGAAGCGCCGATGAGACGTTCGCCCGCGTCGCGGGCGATCCGGCGACCGCTGGCGGTGGACCCGGTGAACATCAGGTAGTCGGCGTTGTCCATCAGCGACGTGCCGATCGAGCTGCCACGGCCGACCACCATCTGCCACACCCCGCTCGGCAGACCCGCCTCGTGCATCAGATCCAGGGCCCACAGCGCGGTGAGCGCGGTCTGGGTGTCGGGCTTCTGTACCACCGCGTTGCCGGCCAACAGCGCCGCAATCGCGTCTCCGGCCCCCATACTCAGCGGATAGTTCCACGGCGAGATCACCGCGACGACACCCTTCGGATGGTGCAGCTCGGTGGTGTGGGTCAGGATCGGTATGGCGCCCCGGCGACGCTTGGGAGCGAGCAGCCGTGCGGCGCTACGGGCGTAGTACCTGGTGGCGATCGCGATGTCGGTGACTTCCAGGAACGCGTCGCTACGAGTCTTACCGTTCTCGGCCTGGATGAGGTCGAGAACCTCGGCCTGACGTTGCAGCAGCAGGTCGTGGAACCGCAGCAGGATCGCCTTACGTCTGGCCACCGGCATTGCGGCCCAAGAGGTTTGGGCCGTGCGGGCACGCGCGAACGCTGCCTCGGCGTCCTCGGGAGTCGAGACGGGCAGCGTGGCCAGCGGGTTGCCGGTATAGGGGACCGTGGTCGTCACCTGTGTGGCGTCCGGACCGGCCGCGATCCGTGCGGTCAACCGGTTGATCAGGGCCGGGGACAGGGAAGGCGGCAGGCCCTCGGTTCGGGTGGCGTGGTCGACAGACATGAAGGCTCCATGGTTTCGGATTCAGTGCAGTGCCGCGCGCAGGGTGTCCTGCGCCAGCTTGATGGCGGCGTCGGCCGCGTGCGTCGAGCGCATCGAATTGATCATCACGAAGTCGTGGATGATGCCGCCGAAGCGAACCTGGGTGACCGGCACCCCGGCCGCCCTGAGCTTGGCCGCGTAGGCCTCGCCCTCGTCACGCAGGACGTCGGCTTCCCCGGTGATCACCAGCGCGGGTGGCAGACCCGCGAGCTGATCGACCGAAGCGCGCAGCGGTGACGCATAGATCTCGGCACGCTGGGCGTCGTTGTCGGTGTACTGGTCCCAGAACCAGCGCATGCCGTCGCGGGCGAGAAAGTAGTGCTCGGCGAACTGGTGGTAGGACGCGGTGTCGAAATCGGCGTTGGTGACCGGATAGAACAGCACCTGCTGCGAGATCCGCACATCGCCACGGTCCTTGGCCATCAAGGTGAGTACAGCGGCCATATTGCCGCCCACCGAATCGCCCACGGCCGCGAAACGCGTAGCGTCGAGACCCTTGTCAGCACCGTGTGCGAACACCCATTGTGCGGCGGCGTAGTTCTGTTCGATCGCCGTCGGATATTTCGCTTCCGGCGACAGGTCGTACTCCGGGAACACCACGGCGGCATCGGCGCCGACCGCGAGTTCGCGGACCAGCCGATCGTGGGTGTGCGCGTTGCCGAATACCCAGCCCGCACCGTGGATGTAGAAGATCACCGGAAGCGTGCCGGTGGCGCCCGCCGGTTTGACGATGCGGACTTTCACCGAGCCGGTCGGCCCGCCCTCGACGGTGATCCATTCCTCGTCGATGGCGGGCTTGTCGATGTCACCCGATTGGACCTCGTCGACCGCTTTGCGACCCTGCTCCGGTGGCAACTGGAAAAGGAACGGCGGGGTATCGGTGGCTGTGGCGAACTCCGCTGCCTCAGGCTCGAGAACCGGCTTGATTTCGGTCATCACGATCTCCTTCTGGTCGGGTGTTCATTGAGGCGGTGTGGCGTCCTATGCCCTTGTCGGGACCGAAGTCGGAACCGGCATGTGCAAAGCGTTCTGGCCTTCGCTCATCACGTCCAGGCGCAGAGTCTTGATCGGCGCGAGTGATCGAAGATCTCGCGACAGGCGGCCGTGCCCCATCGTCAGCGTGACGTCACGGGGCATCGTCGTGCTGCCGGCCGACAGGACGTTGGTCTGGCTCAGTGTCGAGTGCCAGCCGCCCTTGATCGAGGTGTAGGAGGTGAGCGTCGACACCCGCTCACCGCTGGGATATGCGGTCTGGGCAGGTGTGGCCACCGACAAGGTCAGATCTGTTGCGCCGCTGTCGTCGAGGACCCGGCCGGTGGTCCGGGTGCCATCGACCTCGAAGTCGATCTCGGTGACCCATTTGGGGAAGCCGTAGCCGTCGTGCCCACGGACCTGGGCGATCTCGGTGCTCACCGGCAGCGACAGTACATAGGAATCCAGGCGGTCGCTGTCGAGGCCGGTGAGCAGGTCGGCAAGACCGAGCTTGCCGTGTCTGGCCGGTCGGACCGCGATGCCCACGGCGGCCTCGGTATAGAAGTCGATATCGCAGACGTCGTAACGGAAGAACATGACCGAGACCACGCCGAATCCGGGGAACACTTCCAGCGGCGCCAGCTCAGCGGGCAGCCGGGAACGGATCGCGCGCGAACGGGCCAGCATCGTGAGCCTGGCACTGGACATCCGGTAGTAGAAATTCGGCGTGTAGGTTTCGCCGATCAGTGAGTCGACCTTGGTTTTAGGGAGTTCCCGGAAAAAGTCGACACCGCTGACCCGGGAATCGCGCGCTATCTCGTCCAGATCGGGATTCATGCGATATCTGTCGTAGAGACCGTCTTCCGGCACGGTGACTGTACGACCACCGAGATCTACCTGGACCGTGCTCTGTTGAGTCGTTGACATCGGCGCAGCTCCCTTTGTTTGCTTTTCGAGGCGATCCCGACGCTAACCATCAATGTAAGCACTGTCAACACTAGCGTGGCGTGACCGTCACGCGGTCAGGTCAACGACCATGCGGCGCCGACGTCGGTGATGAGTCGGTCGGCGAGCTCTTCGGAGGATTGCGGGTTCTGTCCGGTGTAGAGGTTTCCGTCGACCACGATGTGTGGCCGTAAGGGGATGAGCGCCTTCGAATAGTCGACGCCCAGTTCTTTGAGCTTGTCCTCGAGCAGCCACGGTGCCTTCCAGGCGAACCGGTTGAGTAGCTCTTCCCGATTGGACAGCCCGGTCATCCGGCGACCGGCGAACGGATTCTTTCCGTCGGGTCCGGTCGCCGCCGTGATCGCCGCGGGAGCGTGGCAGAGCAGGGCCAAGGGCTTGCCAGAGGCCAACCGGGCGGCGAGCAGCGCGCCGGAGGTCTCGTCGTAGGCCAGGTCTTCCATCGGGCCGTGACCGCCCGGGTAGAAGACGACGTCGAAAGAATCGGAGTCGACAGTGTCGAGCGGGACCGGTGTGGCGAGCGCATCCTGAATGCTGTCGAGGTAGTGCTCGATGTCGCGGCGCTTGCCCGGCATTCCGCCGGACATGCCGAGGCTGAGCCGGTCGAGCGTGGGTTTCTTGCCGCCCGGGGTCGCGATGGTGATGTCCCATCCGGCTTCGGTAAAAGCGCGGTGCGGAAAAGCGACCTCTTCGGCCCAGTAGCCGGACGGGTGCACTGTGCCGTCTTTCAATGTCCAGCGATCCGCGGCCGTGATGACCATCAGCACTTTCGTCACAACATGTTCCTCCTGGGTGCGGTCGTACTCTCGACAGAGGGGATGCCAGGCGGCCGGAACGGCAGAAGAGTCCGTAGACCCGCAGCCAATGTTTTCGCTGCTAACATTAGCCCCGGGGTTGCCCGCCGTCAACGACCCGATGGGCGTATCGGACGAACGAAGGAGTGCATCAGTGAGCAGGTCGAGTAGTCGGCATTCGGGTGGTATCGGGCCGAAGGCGATATCGCCGATCGTCTTGATCGCGCCGGCCATGGCCATCGGTTCGCGCTTCTACGCCCCGCTCGTCGCAGCATTCGCCGACCTCGGCTGGAGCGCGCGGGCGCTGCCACGGCGGGGCTTCGAACAGGGCACGCCGCAGGCATCGCGGCACAACAACTGGTCCTACCGGGACGAGATCGACATCATCGCGTACGCGGTGGCCGAGGCCCGCAGGGAAGACCCCGCCCGGCCGGTCGTCGTCCTCGGACACAGCCTCGGCGCCCAACTCGCCGCGGGCCACGAGCTCAACCACCCTGGCGCCGATGGCATGGTGACCGTCGGCGGCAGCCTGCCATACCACCGGCATTTTCCGAATTTCGGCCTGCCCGTGGCGATCATGGCTTCGCTCGTGCCGGTCATCACGGCGGTCTTCGGTTATCTGCCCAAGCCCGCCTTCGGCGCACCTGGAGCACGCACGCAAATGCGCGAGTGGGCCGCCATGGTCCTGACCGGGCGGCCTCCCTTCCCTGCACTGGACACAATCAATACACCGACGCTGGTGATCGCCCTCGAAGACGACGCACTGGCACCGCGACGCGGTATCGAGGCTTTCGCCCGCCGGCTGTTCACCCCGGGCAGGGTCACTCGATGGGACTACCGCACCGCGGACGTACCGGCTGGTGCGTCCAACGACCACATCAAGTGGGTGCGGACACCAGGGCCGGTGGTCGACCGGATCGCCACGTGGTGGCACCAGGTGTCGACGACAGCGAGTCATTCGAGCGTAGCCGGCGTGACGGAGTGATCCGGGGCGCATGAGCATTCGCGAAGGGCGTTGTCCGAGTGGGTAACTCGCACGGCATCAGATGATGCGGTCCGGTGTGATTCTCGGTGCGCGCCCCAGCAATTCGGGGCGTGCGCGCCGCGAGGACACACGGCACGGTGGAGCTATGAACAAGCTCGCGGCGTCGTCCGCACTCGCTCTCTTCCTGCTCGCGTCCGCCGTCGGCGCGGGTTCCGCGCACGCCCAGCAGCCGGTGGCGGACACCGGCTCGTCGAGTCTGGACGTGCTCTGCAGCCCGGTCGGGGGCCTGCTGGTCATGGTGGGCAGCGCCGAGAATCGGTACGGCCCGCTGCTCGGGATGGTCTGTCTCAACCGATGATCAGGGCGGCGTGAGCTCGGTGACCGTTCCGAGGAAACTGGTGACGTACAGGGCGTTCGGATCCCAGCCGGGTCCGGACCCGAACCGTGCCGACGACGACAACGGCAGACCGTCGGCGATCGCGCAGGTCCGGCCGGTGTCCACATCGACCTGCTGAACTGCGCCGGCCACGTTGAGGGTCACGTACGCCTTGCCGTCCGGGCCGACGGTCAGATCGTCGGCCGAGTTCAGTGGCTCGACACCGGGAATCACGGCCTGGCGTGGTGGGCTGTCGGGATCGGCGTAGTCGACGGCGGCGATGACCGATGTGGGGTTGAACGTCGTCGAGACGATGAGCCGATTGCGGTACGGGTCGAACGCGAGGCCGTTGGTGGAGCTCAGTGACGGCGCGTAGGGTGTCGCGATGTTGTCAGAGGTGACCCGAGTCAAGGTGCCCGCGCCGATGTCTCTGCTGACGACGAAGTCGCCGTTCGGCAACTGCGCCAACCCGTTCGGCATCGTCAGACCGGTGGCGACTGTCTGCACGGTGCCGCTGTCGAGGTGCAGGGCCTGAATCGTCCCGTCGGCGCGGTCGGTGAGGGCGGCGGTGACGCTGTTGCCCGTCGTGAAATACGCGGTGTCGCCGGCGGTCAGGATCGACCCGGGACCCTCCACGTCGCTCACCGCGACAGATCGCGAGCCGTCGGCACCGAGGCGTTGCAGGGTGCCGGACGATCCGGTGGCGGATTGCTCTGCCAGCAGCAGATTTCCGCGACCGTCGAACCCCAGGTTCTCGAGTATTCCGTACCCCGCCGCGACGGTGTGCCGAGTCCATTGCGCGCACGAAACCGGTTCGGCGGAAGCGGTCTGCGCGGCGGGAAGGGTGGAGGCTGTCGCGGTGATCGCTATCGCGGCGAGCGCGCGAGACATAATGGGGGAGAGGGGCATGGGGTTCCTCGGGTCCGGGCCGGCAGCTCTGCCGTTGTCGGAGGCGGTGTTGTCGACGAGATCGGGCCAAGCCTAGGGCGGCAGTCGTGGAACTCGCACCGAAACAACGGATCGGCCGCGGACGTCGGCGAAAGCCTCCGTGGGGTGATGAAGTCGGAGCTGTGGTCGGCGGGCCACGTCCGCAGCGTCAGAGGTCGCCCGCTTCGAGGATGGTCAGCAACTGGTCGGCCGCGTGGCGCGCTCGGTGGGTGATCTCTTCGGTGTCGGGCTGCGCTCCGCCGAGTAACACCTGGTCGAAGAGCCTGGCCTTCAGCAGTCCGCCGAACACCGCGGCCGCCTCGTACTTGTCGGCGATTCGCCAGCCCTGCCGCTCACACCACCGGTCCAGATAGGACGCGAAGATCAGGCCGCTACGTCCGAGGACTTCCCGCCGGTAGATGCGCCCGAGTTCGGGAAAACGATCCGCGTCGTGAGCGACCACCCGGTAGAGCGCGAGCTGCTCGTCGGAAAGGGCATGGCGAAGGTACTCCTCGCCCGCACGAACCAAGCCGACCTCGGGCGGATCGGTGTACCAGGCGGGGTCTCGGGTGGTGTCGCTGTCGGGTGCGCACAGTCCCGCGATGACGGCGGTGAAGAGCTCGTCCTTCGTCTCGAAGTGGCGGTAGAGGGTCTTGATCGAGACGCCGGCCTCGTCGGCGATCTTGTTGACTGAGCTCGCGGCGTATCCCTCGTCGAGGAAGGCCGTGCGCGCGGCCGCGACGATCTGGGCACGCTTGCGCGCCATGAGCCCGGCCTTGGGATCGTCTGTCGCCCACGTTCTGACCATGTGTCCGCCTTCCGTCTTGACCGACCTTACGACAGTAGTTACTGTCGTTTAAAACAACAGTAACTACTGTCGTGAGGGTGGGTCGTCCGAGTGGGCGATCGCGATCTCGAACGACCACACAGAGGCGGGGCTCGGAACATGAAACTGGTGGTCTTCGGTTCGACCGGTATGGGCGGCAGCGCTGTTGTCGCGAAAGCGCTCGAACGCGGGCACGACGTGACAGTCCTCGCGCGCTCCGCGACAAGCGCCGACAAAGCGCCCCACGGCGTTCGCGTCGTGCGCGGCGATGCGCTGGATCCGGCGGCGGTCGAGCGCGCGCTGGACGGCACCGACGCCGTGATCCAGTACCTGGGGGTCGGCGGGCTCGGCGACGGCAAACCCAATGACCTCGTCCCCGACGCCACACGCGTGATCATCGAGAAGATGCGCGCGCACGGCGTCGAACGACTCGTGTGCGCGAGCAACATGGGACTACCCGGTTCCGGTGCCTTCCTTTTCCGCCGCGTCCTGGTGCCGCTGTTCGCGCGCCGCCTGCCGCCCATTCTCGATGCCAAAGTGGCGATGGAAGCCCAGCTCGCAGCCAGTGCGCTGGCCTGGACAGCCGTTCGCCTCCCGGCTCTGAAGGCGGTGGCAGACAAGGGAACCGTCAAGGCCGACCCGAGCGGGCGAGCGACGGGCTACTCCATCACCTGCGGCGATGCCGCCGACTTCATGCTCGACATCATCGAGCAGCGCCAACACCTGCGCACAGCAGTCGGCGTCTCCAACTGACAGCTCACAATCCTGGCCGACCTCGAGTCTCGCGGCTGTTCCGTCCCTGGCCGTTGGAGATCCGGGGCCTGGTGCGCCGCTCGATCAGCGGCCCCGATGCGGTCCTCACCCTGGAGGGGAGGGTGAGGCCCGTGTCGGTCGACGCGGCACCCGCGTGCAGGCTTAGGTGCGCGGGCCGCCGGATCTCACACCACCCGCCGATTGCCCACGTACACCCGGCCGTCGAAACAGCGAAGAGGACTGCCGAAGTCGAGTGACCCGAGCGGATTCGAGTGCTCGCCGGCCGGAATCGCGGTCACCGTTCCCTGACCGCCTCGCGGAACGGCCACGACTCGGGTGCCGTCTGTCGCCCAGGGGATCTGCTCGCTCGGCAGGACGCCGCCGTCGGCGGTGTACGCGTCGAACCACGCATAGGCGACGGCGTTTGTCGCATCGGCGAATCGGGATTTTTCCGTCGTATCCCATCGAACGAGAATCTTGCTGCCGATGCCCGCCACGGTCAGGTGGTGACCGTAGCTCGCCTCTTTGGGGACCTCCCTCGACCAGAGGGCGGAACCGGTCGCCGGATCGAACGCGCCGACGACACCGGTCTGCTTGTTCATCAGCACCGGCACAGCTGCCGCGGTAGCGGGCTCCGCGTAGTGCTCGGCGCCGCCGTTGGGCGAGGGGTCGTCGCCCTGAGTGGAATAGACGGCGTTCGGGATGACGCGCCAGTCGGCACCCACGCTCGACCGTTTCGTGCCGTCGAGCGCGTACATGTCCCGGCCGATAGCGAAGCCGCCGGGAAATGCCGCCCAGTCCGGCGCCCAGACGGTCGCGGAATCGGCGTTCTTCGGCGTCATCTGATACACGATCTTGCCGCTCTCGACAGCTCGTAGCTCGAAGCTCGCTGTCGAGAACGGATCACCCGAGACCGGATCCTTCTCCAGCGACAGCACACTCGCTCCGCGCACCAGACCGGCGCGAACGCCGTCGGCCTGCCAGATCACGGTGCCCGCGCTGTTCGCGACGGTCACCGAACCGCTGGAACTGCCCTTGCGTTCGGGCTCGAAGATCGCGAATGTTTCTCCCGCCGCGACGATTTCGGTCGCGGCGCCGAGCCTGCCGGAGACCGCCCCGGCCTCGATGTCGATGATCGTCGTCGCGTACGAGTCCGAGTCGATGTCCGCGGTTCCCGCCGCCGACTCGGCGTGGCGCACCCGGCATCCCGCGTAGCGGCCCGAGGGCGTGAACACGCAGGCGCCGATGCTCCCACGGCCCACATCGACACTACGGAGCACCGTCCCGTTCTCCGCGTCGAGGATGTCCAGAGAGTTCGTCCGCCCGGTTCGGGCGTAGAGCACCACGTCGTCCGAGCCGCCGACCGGGTACTCGGAGCCCGGCACCGCCGGCTGCCGCCACCGCTCGGCGGTGGGCTGGACGGCAAGGTCGGGACTCTGCGCGGTCACCGAGACGCGGGGCATCGCGCGGGCGGCATCGGTCGGCCCCATCTCGTCGGAACCACTCGACCACGCGACGATCGTCGTCACGACCGCGACGACGATCGCGGCTGCGCCCGCCCCCACCCACCTGCCATGTCTCGGTCGAGCGGGTGCGTCGCTGTCGCGGATCACCGTCGCGATGGCGGCCTGTGGCCCGCCGGGAGGAGGCGTCTCAGCGCCCCGCGACCCACTGCCGGACAACCCCAGCGCCGAACCCAGTGCGGTCGCGAAGTCCGACGATGATTCGAAGCGGTCGGCGAGCCGTTTCGCCATCGCCCGTGCGAGCACCCGATCCACCTCGGGACTCAGCTCCGGTCGTGCGGTCCGCACGCTCGGCGGCGCGGCTGTGGCGTGCCGGGTGACCACCACCGCGGGGTTCGCATCCGCGAATGGTGGCACGCCGGTCAGCAGGTGAAAGACGCTGCAAGCCAGTGAGTATTGATCACTTCGCCCGTCCAGTGGCACTCCGGTCAGCTGTTCGGGCGAGGCGTAGTTCAGCGTCCCGATCATGACGCCCGTGCCGGTCAGATCCGAGGTGTCCGCGACTTGTCGCGCTATCCCGAAATCGGTCAGGAGGAGATCGCCGGTCCGGCTCAGCAGGATGTTCGCCGGTTTCACATCCCGATGCACCAGGCCTTGCGCGCTCGCGCGATCCAATGCTCCGGCAACGGATTCCGCGATCCGGACCACCTCGTCGGTAGCGAACGGCCCGATCGTGGACAGCCGCTGGGCCAGGTCCACACCCTCGACCAGTTCCATCGCGATCCACAATCGGCCGTCGCACTCGCCACGGTCATAGACCTTCACGATCGCCGGATGCGACAAACCCGCCGCGAGATCGGCCTCCCGCTCGAACCGGACCCGGTACTGCGGATCCAGGGCGAACTCCGCCGCCAGCACCTTCACCGCGTCGGAACGCGGCAACCGCGGATGCCTGGCCGCGTAGACCTCGCCCATCCCACCGGCACCGAGTAGCCGTTCGATCACATACCCGGCGAAAACCTCTCCTGGACGCAACATCAGTCCCTCCTCCGGCGACGAGGTTACCGACACTTCCCTGCGGAGCCGGAGCAACCCGAGCCGGGGTCCGGCCAAGAATGCGCAGCGCGGTCCAGCGTTGAGAGTCGGTCCATGACGCGTGTTCTCTGGTGCGGCCGCAGTCACAGCGCCGCCGGAACGATCAAACGATGCGCAAACGATGCATTTTTGCTCGATCGGTGTCACAATCGATGGGTGGATGCCGAACGAGTAGCAATCGCGCTTCGACCTTGTGAACCCGCAACCGGTGATGACGGATCCGCGCGGTTCGCCGACTGGCTCGCGCGCACACAGATCTCGGTCCGCGGTCATGTCGACGAGTTCGTCCGCGCGCGTTGCCGGGCAGAACTCGACCCGGCGGGATTTTCGTTCCCGGGCCGGTTGATGATCGATTTCGCGTCGGGCGGCAAGTGCGTACGGTCGGTGTTCGTCTATCTCGGCTGGCTGTGCGGCGGCGCAGGGGAATCCGAAGCCGCCCTGCGTGCGGCCGCCGGCGCGGAGCTCCTGCACGCGTTCGCGCTGGTGCAAGACGACGTGATGGACGAGTCGACGGTCCGGCGCGGACAGCGGTCAGCTCACCTCCGGCTCGCCGCATGGCACCGCGATCAGGGATTGTCGGGCTCGCCGGCCCGATTCGGCGAGTCCGCGGCGATCCTCATGGCCGACCTGTTCCTGGTGTGGGCTGAGCGCATGGTGCGCGAGAGCGGCCTGCCTGCCGCCGCGCTGGATCGGGCATGGCCGCGCTACGACGCGATGCGCAGCGAGCTGGCGGTAGGTCAGCTCGCTGATCTGACCAACGACGCGAACCGGCTCCCGAGCGTGGGCGAGGTGATGGATATCGCGCGGCGCAAGTCCGGCAACTACACAGTGCGGCGCCCACTCGAATTGGGTGCGGCGATGGCCGGCTGCGACGAGACGGTGATGCGCGTTCTCGGCGAATACGGCGACGTGATCGGGGAAGCGTTCCAGCTCCGTGACGACCTTCTCGGCATCTTCGGCGACCCGTCGACTACCGGAAAACCCACCGGAGACGATGTCCGGGAACGCAAGGCGACCACCGTGATCGCGCTGGCCGATCAGCTCGCCGAGCCGTCGGATCGCGCCCGGCTACGAGATCTGTGGCGGGCCGAGTTCATCGACGAGCAGGCCGTAGCGCTCGCCCAGACCGTGATCATCGACAGCGGCGCACGCCGGCGTGCCGAGCAGATGATCGGCGAGCGCGTCGAGCACGCACGCCGGCTCCTCCAGAGCGCCGACCTCGAACCATCGGTGGCCGACGCGCTGCAGCGAATGGCGCTGTTGTGCACGCACCGCTCGCACTGACCGGCGAACCCGCCGCCCCACCGAAAGGAAGCAATGCGCACGATATCGGGAACAACCGATGAGGTGGTCGTCGTCGGGGCCGGCCTGGCCGGACTGGCCGCCGCGTTGCACCTGGCAGGACGCGGACGCAGCGTCACGGTGGTGGAGCGCGATACGGTCCCCGGTGGCCGGGCCGGACGGCGCGACGTCGACGGCTATCTGCTCGACACCGGACCGTCGGTGCTCACCATGCCCGACATCGTCGCCGACACCCTCGCCGCGGTCGGTGACAGTCTCGAGTCCCGGTTGGAGCTGTTGCCCGTCGCCCCGGCCTATCGCGCGCACTTCGCCGACGGCACCGCGCTGGATGTCCACAGCGACGCCTCGGCCATGGAGGAATCGGTCCTGGCGTTCGCCGGACCGACAGAGGTCGAGGGATATCGCCGGCTGCGTTCGTGGTTGAGCGAGCTGTACCAGGTCGAATTCGAACGGTTCATCGCCGCGAATGTCGACTCTCCGCTCGGGCTGCTGACGCCGGCGTTCGCGCGGTTGATCGCGTTGGGCGGATTCCGGCGCCTCGACAAGGCCATCGGATCGTTCCTGACCGATGAGCGGCTGCGCCGCGTCTTCACCTTCCAATCGCTCTACGCGGGCGTTTCGCCACAACGCGCGCTGGCGCTGTACGCGGTGATTTCCTACATGGACACCGTGGGTGGGGTCTCCTTTCCGCGCGGCGGCATGCGCGCACTACCCGACGCCCTGGCCGCCGCCGCTGTCGATGCCGGTGTGACGTTCTGTTACGGCGAGACAGTCAACGACCTGGAGCGGCGTGGATCCCGGATCACCGCGGTGCTCACCGAGCGTGGCCGCCGAATCCCTTGCGACGCTGTCGTTCTGGCGACCGAACTTCCCACCGCCTACGAGCTGCTCGACCGCGTCCCGCGTCGGCCGAGCAGTTGGCGCCCAGCGCCGTCCGCGGTCGTCATGCACGTCGGTGTCCCCGAATCGGTGCCGACCGCCCATCACAACCTCGTCTTCGGCGCCGCGTGGGAGCAGACCTTCGACGAACTGATCGGTGCCGGAAAAGTGATGACCGACCCGTCGTTGCTGGTGACCCGCCCGACCGCGACCGACCCCACCCTGGCCCCACCCGGCCGCGACCTGTTCACTGTTCTCGCCCCGGTGCCCAACCTCTACCGCAGCGGTGACCTCGACTGGGATCGCCGTGCCACCGCCTACGGCGAGGAGCTGGCCGCGATAGTCGAGAACCGGTTGGTTCCGGGCTTCGTCAGCGACGCCCGGGTCGTGCATCTGGACACGCCCGCCGACTGGCAGCGGCAGGGCCTGCTGGCCGGAACCCCGTTCTCGCTCGCGCACACCTTCGCTCAAACCGGTCCCTTCCGCCCCGCGAACCTGCCGCGCGGTGTGAGCAATGCGGTGCTGGCCGGCTGCGGCACCGTACCCGGCGTGGGCGTACCGACGGCACTGTTGTCGGGCCGCCTCGCCGCCGACCGCGTCACCGGCACGGTGTCCGCGTCGCGGGCTTCGACCTCGACCTCGATCGGAGGCGATCGACGATGATTCGCACGGAACTCGACGCGGCCGGTATCCGCGATGCTCGATTGCGCGAGGCGTACCAGCGCTGCCGGGAACTCAACGCGCGCCATGGCCGCACCTTCTTCCTCGCCACCCGGCTGCTCGCGCCCGCACAGCGCCCGGCGATCCACGCTCTCTACGGCTTCGCCCGGTGGGCCGACGACATCGTCGACGAACCGCTGACCGACGATGCAGCGGGCACTCCGGCGCAACGGCTGGACGCGGTGACGAGGGACCTGCACGACAGCCTTTCCGGTGCCCCGGTCGACGACCCGATTTTCGCCGCGCTGGCCGATACCGTCGCCAGATACGAGATCGACCACGTCCTGTTCGACGAATTCCTCGACTCGATGCGCATGGATCTGACTGTCACCGACTACCCCGACCGGGCCGCGCTCGACCGCTATGTGCGCGGTTCGGCCGACGTGATCGGTTTGCAGGTACTGCCGGTGCTCGGCACCGTCGGCGAACGAGCCGATGCTGCCCCCTACGCGGCTGCGCTGGGAAAAGCGTTTCAGCTCACCAACTTCCTGCGCGACATCGCCGAGGATCTCGACCGCGGCCGGGTGTACCTACCGGCCGACGAGCTGGCTGCCCATGATGTGGACCGCACCAGGTTGCAGTGGTGTCGTTCTCGCCGACGCACCGACGCGAAGGTCCGGTCAGCGCTGGCCGAGCAACACGCGATCGCGCGCGACTGGTATCGGTACGCCGACAGTGGAATAGCGCAACTACACCCGGTGTCGCGACCCTGTGTAGCCACCGCGGCGGTGCTGTACTCGGAAATTCTCGACCGCATCGAGGAGAGCGAGTTCGCGGTGTTCACTGCGCGCGCCACCGTGGGCAACGCGCGCCGCACCCGCGTTGCCGGTTCGGCGTTGGCTCGTGCGCTGTGGGCGCGGCGAGGCAGCCGCGCTCGCGCGCTGACGAACGCGGCAGGCTGATCGTCAGCTGGACGGCACCGCGCCGTCGGCGGGGTCGTGTTCGGCGGTGCCGGTGATGTTGCGGACCATGCCGCCGAACACGGCGTTGTGAAACGGCGTGATCGCTTTCCAGTAGAGGTGCCCGGCGAGACCGTGCGGCTGGAAGATGGCCCGCTGCCGATAGCGGGAGCCGCCGGTCGGGTCCGATTCCACACCCAGTTCGAGCCACGCCAGTCCCGGGAGCTGCATCTCGGCGCGCAGCCGCAGGAGATGGGGCCGGTCGATGTATTCGACGCGCCACCAGTCCAAGGCTTCGCCCGAGTGCAGGTGGCGGGGGTTCTTGCGGCCGCGGCGTAACCCGACACCGCCGGTGACACGGTCGATCCAGCCGCGCAGCGACCAGGCGAGAGGGAAGGAGTACCAGCCGTTCTCGCCGCCGATGGCTTCGATCACCGCCCACACGGTTTCGGGGTCGGCGTCGGTGTGCTGCTCACGAAGGTCCTCGTAGAGTGAGCCGCCCGACCACGCGGGGTCGGTGGGCAGCGGATCCGAGGGTGCGCCGAATGTGCTGGCATCGGACCAGCGGGTGGGTACGTCGGCATGGCGAATACGGGTCAGCGCCAGTTCCACGGCTCGCGCGTAGCGGGTGAGACCTTCGGCGGGATCCGGGATGTGGGTGGCGATATCGTGCTCGCCGCACACGACTTCGTGCACGAGCGACTCGATGAGCGGTACGGCCAGCGCTCGTGGCACAGGGGTCACGAGGTTGACCCATTGCGCCGACAGCCACGGCGTGAGCACCGGAACCGGCAGCACCACACGACGAGTGAGCCCGGCTACCACAGCGTATTCACGCATCATGGTCAAGTAGGTCATGACGTCGGGCCCGCCGATATCGAACGAGCGATTGACGTCGGCGGGCAACTCCGCGGCGTGCACCAGGTAGTAGAGGACGTCCCGAACGGCGATGGGCTGGATCCGGTTGTGCACCCATCGCGGGGTGATCATCGCGGGCAGGCGTTCGGACAGGTATCGCAGCATCTCGAAACTGGCCGAACCGGATCCGATGATCACCGCGGCGCGCAGTTCCGCTGTGGGAACGCCGGATTCGCGCAGAATTTCGCCGACCTCGGCGCGGGAGGCGAGATGGCGTGACAGCGTCGCGTGCTCGGGGATGATGCCGCCGAGATAGACGATGCGGCGGACACCGGCCGAGTTCGACGCGGCCGCGACGAGCCGCGCCGCCTCGCGATCGATGTCGGAGAAGTCGTCCCGGGCCAACGAGTGCACCAGGTAGTAGACGACCTCCTGGTCGGCGACGGCGGCGCGCACCTCGTCATCGTCGGTGACATCGCCACGGACGATCTCGACCTGTTCCCGCCAGGGAACCTCGGCCAACTTCTCCGGGGTGCGGGCCACCACCCGGACCTGATGGCCGCCCTGGATCAGCTCTGGCACCAGACGTCCACCGATGTAGCCGGTCGCGCCGAACACCACACACCGCATGCTCATCACCCGTTCCCTGTGCTCGTCATCGGCATTGTTCGATGCATAAATGATTCATCATATCGGGATGGTGATCGTTGTGCGAGCTGTTGCCGTGCGCTGACCCGCGCGGACTATCCCCAGTCGCGTCGTGTCGCGGGCATCTCGGCGTTGCCTGTCGCTTCGGGCACCACGCCGAGGACCTGGTGAATCCCGAGTCCGCCGTCCTCGAAGCCCAGCGCGGACGCAGCCATGTACAGCCGCCAGATTCGGGCTCGCCCATCGCCGACGAGCGAAACCGCCTGTTCCCACTCGTTTTCCAGATTCGCGACCCATTGGCGGAGGGTACGTTCGTAGTGCTCGCGCAGGGCTTCGACGTCACGGACCTCGAATCCGGCGCGTTGCATGGCGAGCACGACCTCGCCCACATCGACGAGTTCGCCGTCCGGGAAGACGTAGCGCCCGATGAAGGAACGATTGCGCATGACGGATCCGCCCGGCGAGGAAATGGCGTGGTTGAGCAGCCGTCCGCGCGGGTGCAGCAGTGCGCGCATAGTGTCGAAGTATTCGGCGGCGCGCCCGGAGCCGACGTGCTCGAACATGCCGATCGAGGAGATGGCGTCGAACTGCTCGCCGCGCAGGTCCCGATAGTCGGAAAGCCTGATCTCGATACTGTCCGACAACCCCGCCTCGGCGACGCGTTTGCGGGCGAGCTCGACCTGAGCGCTGCTGATGGTGACGCCGACGACCTGCGCGCCGTAGGTCGACGCCGCGTGGATCGCCATGGACCCCCAGCCGCAGCCCACGTCGAGCAGGCGCATACCCGACTGCTCGGCCAGGCCCAATTTGCGGCAGATCAGGTCGTGCTTGGCTCGTTGGGCGGCCTCGAGCGAGCCGTCGTCGTCCGGTACGAACCGCGCGCAGGAGTAGGTCATGCTCGGTCCGAGCACCAGCCGGTAGAAGTCGTTGCTGACGTCGTAGTGATGACTGATCGCCGCCGCATCGCGCCGCTTGGTGTGCAGGGGTCCACGCTGCGGGCGGGCTTCCTCCGGCGGCGGTTCCAGGCGGCGACCGAGCGCCCCGAGCTGGCGCGCCGCGCCGATGGCCTGCCATGTCGCCCCGAGACCGAGGCGGGCATCGTTCGGCGCGGTCGACTGGAGTGCTCGCAGCATCGTGAAGATATCGCCGTCGAGATCCACCGCGCCCGAGACGAAAGCACGCGCCAAGCCGAGCTCACCCGGCGCCCAGACCAGGTGACGTAGCGCGTCCTCGGAGCGCACGCGCATCGTGCCGGGGCTCTCCCCGTCGGGATGGATCGTGCTGCCGTCCCAGAACTCGAACCCCACCGCGGGGCGGGGGCCCAGCGTGGCTCGCAGCAGGGGTTGGAACGCGGTAGCGATCGTGGACTGGTTACCCATCCGACCACTATGGCCCGCCTGCCGCTGCCACTGCGGCAACGACGCGGCTGTCTGTGCCAGAGGCGGCGGGACTGCGGAGTCGGTCGGTTCGTGGATGCGGTGATCGGCTCGTTCCGGGCGAGCCGGGGGCGGGCGTAGCGTCTAGCGATATGGCCGCGAGATCCAAGCACACCCTTCCCTCGGTGGGTACGAGGGAGCTGGTGGCCGCGTGCCGAACCGAGATTCCCGCGCTGACCAGGCAGTTGATCGCCGCGATCTTCACCGATATCCCGGAGTGGACCGACTACTCGCCGGTGAGCCGGGAGGACCTGCACCATGCGTGCTGCCGCTATCTGACCAGGGTGCTCGATCTGGTCGCCGGTGACGTGACGGGCCCGGATCGCGACGATGTCGCCGCCGCCATCGGCCGCAATCGGGCCGCGCAGGGCGTGCCCCTGGAGGTCATGTTGCGGACGTTCCGGCTCGGCGGTCAGATCGTGTGGGAGGCGCTGCTCGACAAGGCAGGCGAACTCCCGCCCGGTGAGGTCCGCAAGATCGGTGTGGCGACCTGGTCGGCCATCGACGGCATGTCGTCGTCGCTGGTCACCTCCTATCGCAGTACCGAACTGGAGCAGGTTCGTCGCGACGAGCGGCGACGCCACGGCGTGATCGAGGACCTGCTGGCGGGCAGCGCCCGTGACGCGACTTTCGCCGCGCGGGCGGCGCGCGAGCTGAACTTGCCCGCCCACGGTGGGTATCTGGTGGTCGCGGTGCGCGGTGATCGTCCGCACGTGGAGTTCGGCACCGAGACCGCGTTGGCGGCGATGGGCATTCGGTCGATCTGGCACGACCGCGTCGAGACCATGGTGGGGCTGGTCTCGCTCGAGCAGCGAGACGGTTCCGCTGTGCTGGACCAGGTGGGAAGCCGGATCCGGGGCAGGGCAGCGGCGTCACCGGTGGTGCAGGGATTGGCGCAGATCGAGACGGGCCACGCGCTGGCGATGCTCGGCTTGGAGACCCTGCCCGCGACAGCACGGGGTCTGGTGTCGTTGGAGCAGCGCTACCCCGAAGCGTTGTTGCTGCGCTCTCCCGACCTGACCGCGCTCATGGTCGCGCGCACCCTCGGCCCGGTGCTGGAACTGCCGGCCAAAGAGCGCGAGATCCTGTTGCGCACCCTGGCGATCTGGCTCGAAGAGAACTGCTCGGCGGCGAATGCCGCGCCGCGACTGCACTGCCATCGCAACACCGTGATCAACCGGCTCCAGCGAATCTCCGCCCTGCTGGGTCGGCGACTGGAAGGACAGCGGTCCTACCTGGAACTCTCCCTCGCCTTGGCCGCGCTGGAGATGGGCGTCAACCCACCCGGCTGACCACCCCGCAACCGCGACCGATTGGGCGCAGCGCCCATTTTCGAGCTCCGAATTCTGGGCTGTCGGTTGGTTGTTTGTGCATTTGTGGACCGTGAGACTCGACGGATGATCCAAGCCACGACCGTGGATGGGTTGATCGTTCGAGCTGAGGAGCACCACGAGTGCTGGAATTCGATCTATTGGTGATCGGTGGTGGACCGGGCGGATACGTGGCCGCCATCCGTGCCGCGCAACGCGGCCTGAAGGTCTGCGTGGTGGAGAAGGAGCGCCCCGGCGGCGTGTGCCTGAACTGGGGTTGCATTCCCACCAAGGCGATGCTCCGCTCGGCGGAGGTCTTCCAGACTCTCACCACCGCAGCGGAATTCGGCGTTCTCGCCGACAATGTGCGCTACGACTTCGGCGCGGTGCGCCAGCGCAAGGACTCCATCGTCAAAGAACTGACCGACGGTGTAGCCGGCTTGCTGAAGGCCAACGGTGTCACGGTCATCGAGGGCCATGCCCGATTCGTCGAACCGACTGTCGTGGAGGTCCACGAAGTCGGCGCCTCACCGATCTTCGACGGCGGCCCCCGCTACGCCGCGCCCGCTGGAACGGCGATTCGCCGGGTGAACGCGCGCGACGTGATCGTCGCGACCGGTTCGGTGCCCGCGCGGCTACCGATCCCGGGCGCGGGATTGCCCGGCGTCGTCACCTCCGACGGCGCGTTCGGGCTGACCGAGGTACCGCGACGGTTGGTGGTCATCGGCGGCAGCGCGGTCGGCGCGGAATGGGCCAGTCTGTTCGCCACGTTCGGCAGCCAGGTCACGGTCGTGGAGATGCAGGACCGCCTGGTTCCGTTGGAGGACAAGGAGATCGGCGACGCACTCGGCCGCTCGTTCCGTAAGCGTGGCATCACCGTCCTCACCGGCGCCACCGTCACGGCGATCACCGAGGGCGACGCGCTGCGGGTATCGGTCGGCGGCCCAGCGGCACAGGAACTCGACGCCGATGTCGTCCTCGTCGGCGTCGGGCGACGCCCCAACACCGCCGAACTCGGTCTCGATGTGGCCGGAATCGCCACGGACGCGCGCGGTTTCATCGAGGTCGACGATCGACTGCGGACAAATGTCGAGCACGTGTCCGCCATCGGCGACGTGACCGGCCGGGCCCTGCTCGCCCATGTTGCCTCTCACCAGGGCATCACCGCGGCCGAGGTGATCGCCGGGCACGACACCCACATCGACTACACGGTCATCCCGGCAGCGACGTTCACCCACCCGGAGATCGCGAGCGTCGGTCTCACGGAGGAGGCCGCTCGCGCGGCGGGCCACGAGGTGATCACCGCCAAGTTCCCGTTCGCGGCACTGGGCCGGGCCAAGACCTTCGGCGAGACCGAGGGGTTCATCAAAATCGTGGCGGGGCAAGCGCATCAGGAAGTGCTCGGCGTGCACATCATCGGCCCGTCCGCCAGCGACCTGATCGCCGAGGGCGCGCTGGCGATCTCGCTGGAAGCCACGCTCGACGAGTTGGCCGACACCATCCACGCCCACCCCACACTCGGCGAAATCGGCATGGAGGCGGCCATGGCCGGACTCGGACTGCCGGTACACATCGCGCCACGCAAGCGTTGAGGAGCTCGACATGACCACGACCACCGCGCGGAGCAAGCCCGCCCGCAAGCCGGCCGAAACCGCCGCGCCCGCTTCGGATGTCGACTCCGCAGTCGCGGCCGAGAATCCCGAGACCCTGCGTGGTCTCTACCGCGACATGCTGTTCATCCGGCGCTTCGAGGAGCGCACCGCGCAGAGCTACCAGCAGGCCAAGATCGGCGGCTACTGCCATCTCAACCTCGGCGAGGAAGCCACGGTCGTCGGCCTGGGCGCGGCGATGCGCCCCACCGACTACCTGTTCACCAACTATCGCGAACACGGATACGCGCTGGCCAAGGGCATCGAACCGGGCCGCGTGATGGCCGAGCTCTACGGCCGCTCCACCGGCACCTCCAAAGGGTGGGGCGGCTCGATGCACATGTACGACACCGCGACCCGGCTGCTGGGCGGCTACGCCATCGTGGGCGGACAGGTTCCCCTGGCGATCGGCGCGGCGCTGGCCATCGACTACAACGACGGCGACGACGTCGTGGTGTGCCAGATGGGGGAGGGCACCACCAATATCGGCGCCTTCCACGAGTCGCTCAATATCGCGGCGCTGTGGCGGCTGCCGGTGGTGTTCCTGGTGATCAACAACCAGACCGGCATGGGGACCACGGTCGAGAAGTCCTCGGCCGAACCGGATCTGTGGAAGCGCGCCGCGGCCTATCGCATGCGCGGGGAGCGGGTGGACGGTACCGATGTGCTGGCCGTGCGCGACCTGGCGAGCGAACTCATCGAAGGTGCCCGCCGGGAAGGCAAACCCGCACTGCTCGAAGCGGTGAGCTACCGGCTCAAGGGTCACTCGGTGGTCGACCCGGCCAAATACCGCAGCACCGAAACCGTTGCCACGGTGCGTGAACACGATCCGATCGTGTTGTGGCAGCGGCGTTTGCTCGCCGCCGGTGTGCTTACCGAAGCGTCGCTGGCCGATCTCGACCGCGAGGTGGCCGACGGTGTCGCCGCCGCCGTCGAATTCGCCGACGCGAGCCCGCATCCGGAGCCGTCGAGCCTGTTCGACTACACCTACGCCACCCCGGTGCCGGGCGATTCCCGCCGTCTGCCCGCCGATCCGCTCTTCACCCACTGAGGACTCCCACTGTGCCTGTCATGACCTATCGCGAAGCGCTGCGCGAGACCCTGCGTGAAGAGATGCGACGCGATGACGACGTTTTTCTGATCGGGGAGGAGATCGGCGTCTTCGAAGGCTCCTACAAGATCACCGCCGGTCTGCTCGAGGAGTTCGGCGAGAAGCGAGTACGCGACACCCCCATCGCCGAGGAAGGTTTCGTCGGTGCGGCGATCGGCGCCGCGATGCTCGGATTGCGCCCGGTCGTGGAGATCATGACGATCAACTTCTCGCTGCTGGCGCTGGACCAGATCGTCAACCACGCCGCGAAGATCTACGGCATGTTCGGCGGGCAGACCAATGTGCCCATGGTGATCCGGACTCCCGGTGGCGGCGGCCAGCAACTCGGGGCGACGCATTCGCAGAACATCGAGTTGTACTACGCCTTCGTGCCCGGTCTGAAGGTCGTGGCGCCCAGTACTCCCGCTGATGCGCGGGCGCTGCTCAAGGCCGCGATCGCCGACGACGATCCGGTGTTGTTCCTGGAGAATCTGTCGCTCTACAACACCAAAGGCGAAGTGCCCGAGGATCTTCCGCCTGTCCAGATCGGCAAGGCGGCGGTCACCCGGGAGGGTACCGACATCACGCTGATCGGCTACTCCCGGATGGCCACCGTCGCGACCGAGGTCGCGCAACGTCTTGCCGGCGAGGGGATTTCGGTGGAGGTGATCGACCTGCGCAGCTTGCGTCCGCTCGATCGCGACACCATCGTGGCCTCGGTCCGCAAGACCGGGTGCGCGGTGATCGGCGAGGACGACTGGCTCACCTACGGCATCGGCGCGGAAATCGCGGCCTCCATCTCCGACGGTGCCTTCGACTATCTCGACGCGCCGGTCCGCCGTGTGGCGATGGCCGAGGTTCCGCTGCCGTATGCCAAGCCGCTGGAGAAGCTCGCCTTGCCGTCCGCGGAATCGCTCTATACCGCCGTGACGGAAACCCTGGCCGCTGTCGGCCGGCGGCGCTGAGAACCAGGAACAGGACGGACAAGACCATGCCCGAAATCGTCATGCCCCGGCTCTCCGACACCATGGAGGACGGCGTCGTCTCCGCCTGGCTCAAGCAGGTCGGCGACCAGATCACCCGCGGCGAGATCGTCGCCGAGATCGAAACCGACAAAGCGCTGATGGAACTCGAAGCCTACGACGATGGAGTGCTCGAGAAGATCCTCGCCGAGCCGGGCGTTCGGGTCGCGATCGGTGAGCCGATCGCGATCGTCGGCGACGGCACCACCTCGACGGCGGATTCCGGTGCCGCTGCTGCGGTGACGCCATCCGTTGCCGTGCCATCCGCTGTCAACTCTCCTGCCAGAGACTTTGCACCACAACGTAGTTCGCACAGTGAGCCCGTCTCGGTCTCGCCGAGGGTCGTGGTCAAGTCCTCGCCGCTCGCTCGCAAGATCGCCCGCGAGTTGCAGGTCGATATTGACTCCGTCGTGGGTACCGGCCCTGGTGGGCGGGTCACCAAACGAGACGTGGAGGCGGCCCACAGCGTCGCGGCGCCCGCTGACATCTCGACGCCGTCACCTGAGGCGAGTGCGGTTGCCGTGCAGTCTGTTCCGGCGTCAGGGGAGTTCGAAGAGGTCGCGCTGACCAACATTCAGCGCGTATCGGCAACTCGGCTCACCGAGAGCAAGCAGCAGGCGCCGCACTTCTATCTGACCAGCGCGATCGACGTGACCGAGCTGTTCGCCTTCCGCGCGCGGATCAACGCCACCCTGGACGCGGCGGGCGAGAGCAAGGTCAGCGTGAACGACCTGCTCGTCAAGGCGGTCGCGACTGCACTGCGCAAGGATCCCTCGGTCAACGTGAGTTTCGCGGGCGACAAGCTGTTGCGCCACCAAGGAATCCACATCGGCGTCGCGGTGGCGACCCCGGTCGGACTCCTCGTCCCGGTCATCCGTGACGCCGACCGCAAGAGCGTCTCCGAGATCGCGACCGAGAGCCGCGACAAGGCGACCCGCGCCCGCGATCGCAAGCTCCGCGCCGAGGACATGTCGGGCGGCACCTTCACCATCTCCAACCTCGGCATGTTCGGCATCGAACAATTCACCGCGGTGATCAACTCGCCCGAATCCGCGATTCTCGCCGTGGGAGCGGCGGCCGACGAACTCCGCCTCGACAACGGCGAAGTGGTCGCCCGCAAGATCCTTCGCGTCACCATGTCCGCAGACCACCGGGCCATCGACGGCGCGGTCGCGGCCCAATTCCTGGCAACCCTGAAGGAATTCGTCGAAAATCCGCTACGGATCGTGACGTAACAAGGACACTCGGCCTCTGCGGATGGTGCATCTGAGGAGGCCGACTGTCGGCGCTGGATGAGTCGCACGCGAGCCGTACTGGCACGCCATACTATGTGCCGTTAGTCGATGACGACGGGCCTGACGACCCGGATCCTGACCACTACTGGGTTGTCGATATCTTCGACGCGCCCGTTCCTGACCGGTTTACCGAGACCGGTTCCACATGGGAACTGTAGGTGTTGGCGCCCGGGCTCAACGACCGATGTCGACCGCGGCGCGCCCCGGTGACCAATTACCTAGCGACAGTCTGGTGGAATTTCCAAGCGTCACCGACGATGTCGACGATGTCGGGGTTCGTCGGCGACCATCCGAGCTCACGTTTTGCTGGTTCAGCGGAGGCGTATAGAACCGCAGGATCACCAGGTCGGCGTGGTGCTGTCTCGACTTCGAACTGAGCGGCTGTGACGCGCCGAACGGCGTCGAGGACTTGTTGGTTGGAGAACCCGATTCCATTGCCCAGGTTGTAAATTCGGTGCTCGCCGGAGCCAATGGATTCAAGCGCCAGTAGATGCGCCTGCGCGAGGTCGGTGACGTGGATGTAGTCGCGGATGCAGGTTCCGTCAGGAGTCGGGTAGTCGTCGCCGAAGAGATCGAACTTGTCGCGAAGGCCAGCGGCGGCTTCCAGCGCCAAGGGAATGAGATGGGTTTCAGGAGTGTGGCGTTCGCCGATCATCGAACCGTCAGCGCAGGTATGCGCGCCCGCGACGTTGAAGTAGCGCAGGCTGACGGCACCGAGTTTGCTCGCGCGGGTGATCGAAGCGATAGCTCGGTCGACTGCGAGTTTGGTGTCGCCGTAGGTGTTGACCGGGTTCGTGGGGGCGTTCTCGGTGATCGGAACTGTGTCGGGCTCGCCGTAGACCGCGGCGGTGGAGGAGAACACCAGGCGCGGTATCCCGGCGTCGCGGATGGCGTCGAGGAGGGCGAGCGAGGCTCGGGTGTTGTTGTCCCAGTGCCATTCCGGGTGGTTCATCGATTCGCCGGCGGCGATGAGTCCGGCGAAGTGCAGCACTGCGTCGAATCCGGCGTCGGGGGTGAGGACGGCGGCGATGTCGTGTACGCGTAGTCGGTGGAACCGCGCTTCGGCGGGGATCTGCCGGTCGTCGTTGCGGGAGAGGTCGTCGACGACATCGACTTGGTGCCCGGCGTCGAGGAGGAGCCGGGTCACGGTGGCGCCGATGTAGCCGGCGCCGCCGGTGACGAGGATCTTCATGCAGCGACCTGCACTTTCATGGCGAGGAGGTGGTCGTGGATTTCGCGTCGGTGCTTGGCGAAGTAGGAGGCGGGGCCGGGCTGTTGCTGCGTTCCTGCCCAGCCGGTGACTCGTGACCAGGTTGCGCGCTCCACGGTACCGATCCTGTCCAGACGAGGGTTCGAGACCCACGTGGCGGCGACTTCCCGGGCCAGTTCGCTGACTCGCTTCTGGTGGCGGGCGATGATCTGCCCGCTGCTGGTGGTGGCGTATTTGCTCAGTCGCACCGCGTCTGGTCGTGGGCCGCCGAAGGCGAAGTCGAATCTGCGGAAAGCGTCGTGCACGTAGACCCAGAATCGGGACGGGTCCAACGGAGGCTGCCGTGGATCGGTGCGCCATGCCAGCTCGGTGCGTATCTGTTCGGCGAGGTGTGGGGCCATGCGGGCGAAGTCGTGATGGGCGTAGGCGCCGCGTTCCAGCATTGCCGTCGCGCGAAGCACTTTCATGCACAGTCGGTTCACCAGCAGGTGGAATTGGGTGGAGTCCAGGCCGGTCTGCCACCGGTAGTTGAGTCGATGCCAGTAGTAGGCCTGGATGTAGTACAGCAGGATCTCGTAGGCGTCGCGGTCGTCGAGTCGCACGGGATTGTGCTCTGGCAGGCCGTGCGGGGTCAGTGGGACGCCGAGGTTCTTGAAGTCGTAGCCCAGTGACGTTGTGACGGTGCGGTAGTCGCGCAGCGGCAGCGTCATCAAATCCACGGTGGGGAAGCGCCTTTCAGCGGTCGTGCGCAATTGGGAAATGAGCGCTGTCGGTGTCTCACCAGAGAAGACATACAGCAGGTCGAGGTCGCTGATGAGTTGGCGCTGGTCGTGGTGATAGCGAATCCAGCTCGGTTCGCCGCGGGCCATCGATCCACCCAGGATGAGCCAGTCGGTGTCGGGCACGTGTTCGCCGAGGGCGAGCAGGTCGTCGGCCACGCGGGCTGCGACCGTCGTCAGCTCTGCTGTGTCGGGGAGACGCCTGGTGATCGTGGCGGCCAAGGATGCTGTGGTGCCGATGGGCTGAGGAGCTGTCGTGGTCATTGCTCAGCTCTCCACAGGAGTGATCGACAACGGAGCGGTACCGGCGGGGACGGGAATTTCCTCGTTGGCCTTCTTGGCTGTCAGGTGTGGGCACAGCGATCCGCAGATCGTGCACGGTGCACCAGTTTTCAATCCGGCGTTGATGAATGCGTTGCCAGCCAGCCGTGGGTAGAGCGCGTGGGTGGCTTGCACGTCCCAGTTGTTCGCGCGCCGAGCGACGGAGATGGCGCGCTGGCGGGCTGCTTCGTCGGTGTTGTCGCGGCCCAGTTCGAGGGCGGTGATGGCGACTTTGACGTTGCGTACGGCTTCGGCGGTGTCGGGTCCGGTGGGCATCAGGTAGTGCTCGACCTGGGTGATGGAGGCGAACATGTCTCCGCCGTGCTGCCCGGCGGTGGCCACGCCGATGGTGTTGACGATCGAGTCGAGGGTGACAGCGTTGTCGATGACCATCGGGCCTGCCAGCCACAATGGCGCGCCACCGAGGGCCTTCTTGTAGGCGGGGATGATTTCGTGGATGCGGTGCAGCGGGATGTGGCCGCCGGTTTCGCACAGGACTTGAACGCCGGCGTCGAGGGCTAGGCGGCGCAGCGTGGCCAGCAACTCGATCTCGCGCCATTTCAGGTCGTCACCGGCATCAGCTGTGGCGCCGGGGCGGAAAATGTCGCCGAGGTCGAGCACCACGCCGCGGCGTCGGCAGATCTCGAGGATGCCGTCGAAGTACTTGTGCAGCGGCGATTCGGTGTTGTGCATGCGCATGTAGCGCGCGATCAGTCCGCCACCGCGGGAGGTGGTGGGCATGATCCGTGTCGACTGCTCACTCATTCGCGCCAGCTCCGGGTTGATCCCGGCGTGGATCAGCGCGAAGTCGACACCGGAGTCCAGGCCGAGTTCGAAACGTTCCAAGAATTCGGCACGACCGAGCTTCTTGCGGGGCTGGGCGAACAGGTCGTAGGTGAGGCAGCAGCCCAACGGGATTCCCACCACTTCCTTCAGCTCGCGGCGCAGCGCGATGCCCTCGGGGTTGGTGGTCAGGTCGATCACCGCATCGGGTTTGGCAGCCAGGATCACCGACATGCTGTCGACGATCGCGTCGCGGTTGGTGTCCCTGGGGCCCAACCCGATCAGCGCCGTCACTTTTCGTCGAGTACCCGCACCGACGAAGATCGGGACAAAGTCCTTGTGATGGCGAGAATCGTTGGAACGCAAGAACACCAGAGTGCCGCTCGCGATAGCGGTCGCGGCCTCGGTGACTGCGATTCCTTCGCGCGCGCAGGTTTCGAGGAACTGTGGATCAGTCGAGTAGTCGAGATCGAGCATGGTGGTACACCTTTCAATCGCTGGATATGGGGGAGGAAAGCTGCAGTGGTCGCGACACGGCTGCCTGGCCGGTACGGAGGTCGCCCCAGTCGATGACGTGGCCGGCGACGATGGTCCATGCTCGGTGCAGCTCGTCGAAGTCGACGGGCGCTCTCGCGTGGAACTTCGCTTCGAATCCGATATACGCGGCCGCCAGTTCATCTAGCGCGGCGCCGTAATCCCGGTCGGGCAACCTGGAGTGGTTCGCGACCCAGGCATCGACCAGTTCAGCGAGTTCAGCTCTGCGCGTATCGATTCGGGCAGTGTTTGCGGGGTTGATGTGGCGGCAACGGTGCAGGTGGGCGAAGGCTTGAGCCCAGCGTGCGATCAGGTGGTCACCAGGAAGGTGTCCGAATGCGCCACGGAAGGCGGAGATCAGCTGGTAGCCGGTTGGCAGTTCGTGCGCGGTGAGAAAAACGTCGACGGTTTCCGCCGCATGGGGGTTGTCGGCAACAGGGGAACTCGGGATAGCCAGGGTGAGGTTGACCCAACCGGCTTCTCTCATCACCCCGACCAGCTTGACTAGATCGGTGAGCGAGTGGCTCGACATGTGCGGCCTCCTGGCGACGCATCCGGCAGTGAAGGGCATCGATCTGGCGGCCTCGCCATGGATTCCCGGGAACAGGTGCAGATGAAAAGCGTCGCCCACCAGCGGTATCGGAGGTAACCGCGTAGCGATCGCATACCGTAGGCGTATCGTGTGTACTTCCGAGATCAGGTGCTGAAAAGTAGGAAGCGGCGATGATGCGAGGGCGGGCTTGGACAGGCTTTGAAGCGGCTGCGCTTCAAGAGGCGATGCGAAAGTCGATTCGAGAGTTCGCCGCCTTGCTCGGTGTCGAGACGACCACGATCAACAACTGGCGCTCTGGCCTGAGCTCCGTGAAACCCAGATCCACGGCGCAAGCAATTCTGGATACGACGTACCGGCAGCGTGCATCTCCAGCGGATAGAGAACGCTTCGAGCAGATCGTGGCGGACGGGGAAGCCGTTTGGCGGGACCGCCATTCAACCGTGCTGCGTCACACCCAGACTGCGATCGCATACACCAACCGCGATGATGACGGGTTGCCGGAGGACGGTGACCAGGCAATCACTACGGATCTGCTCGCGGTCCTAGGTCGCGTCCACAAGCTGAGCCGATCTGTCAATCCCGAGATCATTGACCAGCTGCGAATCAGTACGCACCATGCAATCGCGAACTATGAAACTGTAGATCCTGCCGGACTCGTTCCCGCGTTGAAGCAGCAGCGGGAGTGGCTCGATGGGCTCATCGGTGAATGCAGCCATCCGAAACAGCGCAGCGAGTTGTTCGACATCGCCAGCGAAACTTCGGGACTGCTCGGCTATATCGCCGTCGGAACTGGCCATTATTCGATGGCACGGGCTTACTGTCTGGAGTCTTTCCATCTGGGGGACAATGCGCAGAACGCTAACCTCACAGCATGGGCGCGTGGGCTGCAAAGCTTCTGTGAGTATTACGCGGGGAGGTACGAACGAGCGTTGGACTATGCTCGAGACGGCCTCGCTCGAGCGGAAGATGGGCCGCAAAGCGTAAGACTAGCGATCAACGGAGTCGCGCGAGCAATGGGAAAGCTCGGCGATACTGACGGCGTGCGACGCACGGTGGACCGGGCATACGAGCTGGTCACGTGCGAGAGCGCCCCGGATGGAGTGCCATCCAGCATCTCGCTGGGAAGCTACAGTGCGGCGCAGGTGGCTGGAAATGCCGCGACATCGTATCTGTCGTTGGCGATGCCGGACAAAGTCGAACAGTATGCGGAGCTCGCATTGGCGGACATGAACAACACGAACTCGCCATGGGGTAGGTCGCTGGTGATGATCGACGTGGCCCGCTCGCATGTCTTGGCCGAAGATGCCGACCTGGATGCTGCAGTCGCGATAATGCACGATGCTCTAGACACTTCGCCAGACAAGCCTATGGCCCAGGTTCAGCGCCGAGCTTCGGAATTTTTCCGTGACGTGGCCGACAGGTGGGGGGATACCTCGCAGTTGAAGGGCGTCCGGGATGCGCTGGCAAGTAAGGACGGCGAGAAGTGACTGGAAACTCGGACAGCCTGCGACGCCGTCCGCTCGAAAACGGCCCGCTCGGCTACTACTGGTTCTTGACCTTCGATCACGCTTCGGAACTTCATTCGCGGACCAAAGAATGTCAGCAGGCCATCGATCCGGCGTACTTCAAGACCACGCCGCCCGACGGCCTCCACCTGACGTTGGATCGAATTTCACGCCCGTACACGTGCACCTTCGAGCAACGTGCTTCTATTGCGGAAGCCGCGCAGCATGCCTGCCGAGACCTGGCCCCGTTCAGCTTGTCCGTCGATCGGCTGACCAACATTCGTGGTGCGCTCGGCTTTGTGATCTCACCCGCGGCGCCGGTGATGGAGCTTCGCGACACGCTACGAGCCGCAACGATCTCCGTCTTGCCGCACGCGTCGCTGAAGGAATCAACATCGGATCCCCATGTGACGATCGCGTACCCGGTTTTCGAAGGTCTGGAAGAGGTGGCTGCCACGACGGCAGCGACGGCTGGCAGTGCTATCTACGGCTTCGATGTCGTGACCACCGAGGCTGCGCTGGTTTCGCTCGAACTTCGGGACAACTCCTATATATGGGATGTCATCGAACGGATCGAACTGGGTCGGGGCAGTCGAAGCGGTTTGGCTGAAGCGGGGCTCCCGGGCTAGCGCTGTCGACCGCGACAGATGCAGAGAAGATTCATCACGGATACCTGTCACTTACAGGTCTCGGTCCGGTCGCAGGCTCGGCTCGGTGCCGCCGAGTGCTGGGTATTGCTCAGACCCGAAATCCTCAGCTGAGGACGCAAAGTTCGATGCGAGCGCGCTCTTCAAGATGTCGTTGTGGAACCGTCAGCGTTTTTCGTCGCTTGAAGTCGACGCTGCAGTGCGGCAGGTGGACGTCGAGGTTGGTTCGCAAGCTGGGGCCGAGGCCCCGATCTTCGTGGAGGATGCTCCATCCCGTGGCTTGGCAGAAGCGGGTCACATCCGGCTCGGTCCACGTCCAGCCGAATCCGCGTGCGATGAGGGCGATGTGGACTGCACCGTCAATGTCTGCTCTCACCCGTCAACTCATACACGTATTGATTGGTGGCATTCTGACGGCCAACGATGCGCTGACCGGTTGAGGCCAAGGCCGTTTGGCGAACATCGGCCGGGGCGACGGTGTCCGCGCTGATCCCGCAGGTACGGATGTTCGTCAACCCGTTCAGCATCGGCAGCCAGCCGGTAGGCCGATCTCGTTGGGGGTCTTGTCTGTCCGGATCCACCGGAAGCTGGGATGCCGCAGCAGACCGTCGTCGCTGATCTCGCGATACTCGACGTCCGTGACGAACACCGGCTCGACCCACCACGCGGTCCGACCACGGCTACACCAGATCCGCTGGTTTCCGCGCCGTGCCACTTCTGATTCCTTGGATGCAGGACTCAGCGCACGTCGTGCACCGTAACTCTAGAGATGGGATTCTGCGTCAGGCGGTCTTCGCGACAGCGGTCCTCGATCGACGCGCATAGAGCTGTTGCTGGGCGCGAGCGACGACTGATCCGTCGCTCGCGACGATCTCAGTCGAGTGACGGGTCACAGACTTGCTGCCATCAGCGGTCACGCGGCGAATCGCATCAACCTCATCCGACGTGAGTTGCATTGTCGCAGTTACGGTCCCACGACCGGCTTTGAAGAACTCGATGCTTGCTGAGGTGTTCCATACGACGTAGTCGGCGCCGAGCTGCTGCAATGCCATGAGCCCGAAGAACGGATCGGTCATGGCCGACAACGTCCCGCCGAAGGCAGCACCGTTGTGATTGCCGTTCCACCAGCTGACCCGGTGTCGAACCCGAACGGTAGTCCAGTCGTCTGCCACGTGCTCAACGCGAACGCCGGCGAAGAGCAACGGCGGATACAAGCTCATCCCGATCCGGAACGTCCGCGGCGAGATGATCTTTCCGACCAACTTGCTTCCAGGCTTCACTTCCACCCCTATCGGTCGGCCTCCACACTTCGACGACTCGACATTACCGACGCTCATGATCTTAGTCAGGATTGATACATCAATGATTGACCAAGGACAGATCGACGAGCGACCGCACGAATACGCGACAGTTGACGATTCCGTGTGCACAGACGGTCATTGACCGAATGATCTGACGCCCGCAGGACAACCGCATTCAGGGCGTGGCCAAACCTGTCTCTGTCGCCGCCACGGACACCTCGGTTTTTCCTGTGGGTGGTACTTTCCGCCCGCGACCGGGGGCCGTGCACCGCAGATCGGCAGATGGAGATCGGAAACAGCTGTCGGTTGCAGCCGATTGCGCAGCTACTGCGCTGCGCTGCAAGGGATTTCGGTGTGTTGTTCGGCACCGGATTTCGTGGTTCACGCTGCGTGTTCGACTCGTTACTCTTCAACTACACGACGTAGTAGAAGAGGTGGGTATGAACGGGCTGCAGAACAAGACGGCGTTGGTCACCGGATCGAGCCGAGGAATCGGACGTGCCATCGCGACCAGGCTCGCGCGCGACGGGGCGCTGGTCGCGGTGCACTACGCGACGAACGGGGACGCGGCGGCGCAGACCGTGGCATTGATCGAGAACGCCGGTGGCAGCGCCTTCCTGGTCCGTGCCGAACTCGGTGAGCCGGATGCGGTTTCGGAACTGTCTGCGGCGCTGGAGATGGAACTCGAAACCCGGACGGGGACGGCGAGATTGGACATTCTGGTGAACAATGCCGCGCACGCCGGGTTCGACGAGATGGCGCCGGAGGAGGTGACGCCGGAGATCTTCGACCGCTTCATCGCGGTCAACGCCAAAGCGCCGTTCTTCCTCGCCCAGCGTGCACTGAAATTGATGTCGTCCGGCGGGCGAATCATCAATATTTCGTCGGGCATCACCAGAACTTCTCATCCCGGTCAAACGGTCTATGCGATCAGCAAAGCCGCCATGGAGCAGATCACGGTGCAACTGGCGCGGCACATCGGCCCCCGGGAGATCACGATCAATACCGTTGCCGCCGGCGTGACGAACAACGGAAGCCTCATCTTCTCGAATCCCCAGGCTGTCGCGGAGATGGCCGCATGGTCGGCCATCGGCAGGGTCGGCGAGGTCGCCGACATCGCCGACGTTGTCGGCTTCCTTGCATCCGACGACGCCCGCTGGATCACCGGTGCCTACCTCGACGTCTCCGGCGGCATCCTCGCCGGTCGATGACACGATGACACCGGCCGGCCGTGAGGCCGGCCCGTGTCGCCGGGAGTGATGATTTCTGCGAGTCGATCTGGTTAGTCGCCGCGACGCTGCCCGCGCTTCACGCCTGCGAAAACCCGCGTGGCCTCGCCCCAATTCCTAGGTGGGGATCGCGGTCGTGACGCGTTCGAAACGCCGCACGACAAACGCATGCGCTACTGGGATCAGTAGCTCAACGGGAATCATCAAGACGTAGAACGCATGCGGTGCTCCCGCGACGGTCCACGCCAGAATCCTGGCCAACCCGCCGAGGAAGAACAGCAACCCCAAAGCATCGATCACTCTTGCCCGGCCGACGACATCGGCCGCCGTCCAGATGAAGGCTGCACCGTAGGCGGCGAAGAGCACGCTGTAGAAACGCAGATCCGACTCCATTGTGGCGTTGACCTCGCCTCCACCGATGTAGGTGGCTTGACCGAACAGCAAGTGCGCCAACGCGATACCGACCACGGCAACACCGAACACTCGCAGCCACACCTGAAACACGCGCATCGTCATCCCCCTTATTTGACAACTGTCGAATAAGGCTACGGTAGCCGTCTCGGGCCGCTCCGGACAAGCCCTACACTGGGCTCGATGCCGCCCCGTCGTATGACCCCGGACGCTCGACGCGTGCAACTACTCGACGTCGGTGAACGGCTCTTCGGTACAGAGCCGTTCGATGACGTGTCGATGGAGCAGATCGCCGCGAGCGCCGGTGTGACCCGGGCGTTGCTGTATCACTACTTCCCGACCAAGGCCGACTTCTTCGCCGCCATCTGGCAGCGCGCCCACGACAGCCTGCGCACCGCCGCACCCCTGCACACCGCGGCCACGGTGCGCGACGGCTTGATCGCCACACTGAGCGGATACCTCGACTTCTACGCGCGCAACCTGCCCCTGGTCCTGATCGCCAACCGCAGCTCGATCGCTGGATCGCCCATAGTGCGCGAGCCGATCGACGCCACCTTTCGCGCCCTGTGCGCAAGCATCCTCGATGCCACCGGCGCCACCGGACACCACCGCGAACTGGCCCAGGCGGCATTCGCCGGTTGGGTGGCATTCGTCCGCGAAACGACCCTGGCCACCCTCGTGGACCGAACCATCAGTCCCTCGGACAACCTCGCGCTGTGCATCGGCGCCCTCGACGCCACCGTCGGAACGCACATCGATCTACACACCGCTTCCCAACGTCGATGAGACCCCGCCCTTCGGGACAACGGTGTTCTGTTCGCGTGGCGATGTGCTTCGCGTTCTGGATCGGCGCGCAATCCGCCGACGAAGGTGACGATGATGTTCGACACTTGTCGCTGACCACTCATGTCGGCAGCGAGCTACGAAACGACCTGGGCGACAGTAGCGAAGGGCAAGCCCTCGGGCGCCTGCTGTAGCGCTGTGGTGGTCGTCTCGCGTCGTGCGGCGGCGCCGAGGGCGGCCCGAGGTTGATCGGTGAGACGGCGCGCTGTTCGTCCTCGGTTGCGACGCGTTCAGCGCGGGTTGCCAATTCGTTGGCGTACCGGTTGGCCGCTCGGGCGGCGTCGCGGTGAGTTGATGTGTTTCGCGGTGCTGGCGATGTTCACCGGTCAGCGTCTCGATCCCCACACGTTGCCCACCGCTGGAGGGACAGCGCAGTACTTTGTCGAAGTCGGTCGTGCGGCATCGATGATGCGAAATTATCCAGCTTCGATTCACGCTCTTCTGCGAGCTGAAAATACTGCATCACAACAGGTTCGGAACATGACCCATGTTCGTAGCTTGTTGGGCACATGATGCGCAAAGCGCGGCGCGACCTGATTACTGGCGACTTGGGTCGGCTGGCGCAACGAGTAGGTGTGGTTCCGACGGAGGTGTGCCGATCTGGCCGATGCCTGCGACGATGGTTGCTATGGCTGAGCGAACCCGGGTGTTGTACGCGATCGTGACAGGCGCGACCCCTGCGAGCGATATCGGCGAGTTGGTCAAACTGGCCCAGGCCGACGGATGGGACGTGTGCGTGGTTGCTTCGCCGAATGGTGCCCGTTTCATCGACGCCGCCGCACTGGCGGCCGAGACCGGGCATCCTGTGCGTTCGCAGTTCAAGGAGCCAGGCACCGTCGACCTCCTGCCGCCGGCTGATGCGTTGATTGTCGCGCCGATCACGTCGAACTCGTTGGCCAAGTGGGCTTGCGGGATCGGGGACACACTTCCCTTGGCGATGCTGGTCGAGGCTGTGGGCGGAGGTCGTCCGGTTGTGGCGGTGCCACATGCAAAGCCAGAGCAGATGGCGTTTCCAGCAATCCGCGAGGCTGTCGACAAGTTGTCCCGGTGGGGCGTGCGCTTCGTCCATATCGACGGAGGACTCGGCACGGTTCCCTGGGGCGCTGCATTGAAGGAATTGGGTCGACCGCGAACCCCGCCCACCGGGTGACCGGCGGTGAGTAGCATCTGCCCATGAGTTCCGGTAAGTCCTCGGTCGTCTTGTTCCATGGCGTCACCATGTCGGCGGCGGCGTGGGAGGACGTCGTTCCGCGCCTGACCGATCATCACGACGTGGTCGCGCTGACAGCGCTCGGGCATCGGGGCGGGCCGGCGGTGCGCGAGCGTCCGGTCAAAGTGCGCGACATCGTTGACGCGGCGGAGCGCATGCTGGACGAGCGGGGTATCGGGAAGGCTCATCTCGCGGGGAACTCGCTCGGTGGGTGGATGGCCATCGAGCTCGCGTTGCGGGGTCGGGCGTTGAGCGTCTGCGCGCTCTCACCTGCCGGGTTCTGGGATGGTGGTGGCCATGGGCAGACCGGCGCGGTCAGGAAGCTGCGCCGCTTGGGCGCCCTGGTCGAGCTGTCCCGACCGGTTCAACCGGTGGTCATGCGATCGGCGGTGGTCCGGCGGCTCGCGCTGCGCGATATCGCTTGTCGCGCTGATCGTTTGACCCCGGCGCAAGCACTGACAGCGGCCGCCGACCTCATCGGGTGCACGGTCACCGAAGACGTGCTCGACACCAGGGAGCAGATCGCGTCGGTGTCGGAGTTGCCGTGTCCGATCACCCTGGCCTGGTCGGAGAAGGACGCGATCCTACCGCCGGCGGTCAATGGCCGCATCGCCCAGGAGCGCTTCCCGCGGGCCCGCTTCGAGATCGTGCCGGGCGTCGGCCATGTGCCGATGATCGACGATCCGAAACTGGTCGCGGCGACGATTCTGGCGACGACGGGCGCCGTGCCCACCACGACGGGCGTGCCGTCGGCGAGCCTTGACGGCGACCGGTAGGAAGACGGTTAGGCCCCTGCGGCGCCCGCGTTCAGTCGTTCGACTCGAAGTGCTGCTTGAGGTTGCGCAGCGTGCGGCGGATGTTCTTGCGCTGGAATTCCACGAAGGTGTCGCCGCCGGTGGCGATCCGGTCGAAGACCTGAACCGCCGCGTCCGGCCATGACTTGCGATCGTCGTGCCAGGTCTCGGTGACCAGGGTGCCACCGTCGTCCGGCTCGAACCGGTAGTCCCAGGTCGCGATACCCGCGCGGATCCATGGCCGCCGGACGCCGATCGCCTCGACGCGGAACGCGAACCGCTGTCCCGGCTCGGCCGCGATCACCACGCAGCGGGTCACCCAGCGAGCACCGCCACGCTTGTTCAACCCTTCGAATTCCATTCCCACATAAGTGGACTCGCGCGGCTGGGCTACCTTCGCACCACGGTTCTCCGGGCTCCACCGACCCATCAGTGTCGGATCGCTGACCTGCTGATAGATGGACACCGGATCGGCAGCGATGTCGATGCTGTCGAAGACGGTCGTGGTGCGGCTCATGGGCACGAACCTAGCCGACTGTGGTGCCGGCGCCGTAGCTCGGTGATCGCCGCCTCGGCGGACCGAGGACATCTCACAGCATGTCGTCCGAAAAACTATGTCGGATAGTAAATTGGGCGGGCGGCATCCGGTCCGGTGGTGTTGTCGCGGCGGACGAGGGGGAGTGATGAAGGGGCTCGGGGCGCTGGAGAGCCAGGTGATGGCTGTGCTGTGGGAGAGTTCGGCGGCGCTGTCGGTGCATGATCTGGTGGATCGGTTGGACAACGACCAGCGGGTTCCCGCGTACACCACCGTGCTGACCGTGGTGACGCATCTGTGGGAGAAGAAGTGGGTGCGGCGCGAGAAGGTCGGGCGTTCCTATCGATACCGGCCCAGCCGGACCCGGGCCGAGGCGACGACCGATCTGCTGCGCGAGATCCTCGACGCCAGCCCCGACGCTCCCGCGGTGCTGTTGCATCTGGTCCGCACGGCCAGTGCGCCCGAGGTCGAGGCGCTGCGCCGGGGACTCTCCGACGACGAGCGCGGACCATGATCCTGCTGACCGCGTTGCTGGCGGCCGGTATCGCGCTGGCTGTGCTCGCTCCAGCGTTCCTGTCCCGGGTCGATTTCACCGCCGCCCCGGTCGCCGGGTTGGTGGCGTGGCTGGGTGCGCTCGTCGCGACGATCGGCTGTGGGGTGCTGGCCGTGATCGCATTGGCGTGGCCGGGCGATCCGCCGGGAAATGTGTTGGCGGGCACCGTGGTGCGCAGTCTGGCCGCGGTCGAACCGGCGGTCGTCACCTGGGCGGCGGGGCTGATCATGCCGATCGCCGTGGTCGCCACGATCGTACCGACCGGACAGCTGGCACGGATCGTCGTCGGCTACCGGGGGCGCGGGGCCGCGCTGCGCCGCAAGCACTGGGAGTTGGTCGAGATGGTGGGCCGGGTCGATGGGGCTGGGGCGAAACTGGTCCGGCTCGATCATCCGATTCCGCTGGCGTACAGCGTCGCCGGGCGCGGTGGGTACGTGGTGGTCACCGACGGGCTGCGGAGCTGCCTGACCGAACCGCAGTGGCGTGCGGTACTCGCGCACGAACACGCGCATCTGCGCGGGTTCCATCACCACATTCTCGGCGTCTGTCAGGTTCTCGCCCAAGCCTTTTCGTGGATTCCGCTCTTCGCCGCGGCTCCGGTAGCCGTCGCCACCTTGGTCGAATTCGCTGCCGATCGGTCGGCCGCGGCCTCGACCGATTCGCGGGCGCTGTCCGGGGCGCTGCATACCGTCGCCTCCCGCATGCCGTCGATCCCGGGCACGCCGCTGCGGTTGATCGATGACTCGCTGTCGATGCGTCTCGAGTGCCTGGCGGCCGCGCCGGAGTCTCGTGCGGTCGCACGCCGAACGGCGATCACGATGCTGGTCGCCATGATGCTGCTCGCGCCTGCGGCGGCGGTGGCCGTGGTCGGTGTGAGTGCGGCACTGGTGAGCGCGCTGGTGGTCTGAGAACCCGCCACAAAAAACTATGTTCCATAGTATTTTGACCGAGAAAGGTGAAATACCTCTAGTTCAGAATTGAGAAGTCTTGCGTTCCACCATCTCCCGTCGGGGACCAGCAGGTTCGACGTACCTACCGATACTCGCCGTCACCCTGATCGCCACAGGTCTCGCGGTGCCGGGGCACGCCACCGCTGATCCAGGACAGACCCGCTATTCGCTGGTCGACGGCTGCTACCGAATCGACACGCCGACAGGGCCGTTGGTCCCGGGAGCCGGGCCGTACCGGATGCGGGCGACAGCGCTCGGCGAATACCTGCTCTACGGTCGCAACGGCGACGTCCTGGCAGCCGGACAGGGGGCGATCAGCCCCGCGAAGAACCCGACGCCGTCGGCGGTATGGAAGGTGGACGGCACCGGTGCGAGCGGATTCGTTCTCAGCAACACCGAAACCGCGACCAGCACGCCCGCCACGTTCGTCCAGGACACCGGGTGCGCGGACTTCCCCGAGGCACAGACCGGCGCCCAGGGAACTCCGGGCCCCAGCGTCGGCGCCGACGGCGCGGTCGTGGGCGCCATCGACGCGCACGCGCACGTCACCGCCTACGAATTCATGGGCGGCAACTTTCACTGCGGCCGCCCGTGGCACCCCTACGGAGTGAGCTACGCGTTGCCCGATTGCGCGCAGTACCGCACCGGCACCAACGGTGTGATCGCCGACTTCCTCGACCACGGCGAACCGTTCCACGCCTCCGACACCCGAGGCTGGCCTACCTTCCGCGACTGGCCGAAACCGTCGGTTCTCACCGCCGAAGGCACCTACTGGACCAGCATCGAGCGCTCGTGGAAGGCGGGCCTGCGCGTGATGACCGTCGACCTGGTGGACAACGAATCACTGTGCGCCATGATGACCGATCGCCGAAACCCCTGTGACGACATGGCTTCGGTGCGCAGGCAGGCCGACAGCCTGCGGGCGTTGCAGGACTACATCGACGCCCAGGCCGGTGGGCCCGGGCAGGGCTTCTTCCGCATCGTCACCGATCCGGCCCGAGCACGCCACGTCGCCGCGTCCGGCAAGCTCGCCGTGGTCCTCGGCATGGAGTTGTCCGACCCGATGGGGTGTGGCGTGTTCCTCGGGCAACCGGAGTGCGGCCGAGCCGACGTCGACCGCTGGCTCACCGAACTTCGCGCCATCGGCGTGAGCAGCTTCTTCCCGGTACACAAGTTCGACAACGCGTTCGGTGGCACGAAAATGGATCACGCTGTCACCGGCCTGCTGGTGAACGCGGGCAACTTCATGCAGACCGGCACGTTCTGGAACGTCCAGCCCTGTCCCGGACCCGAACAGGACAGCACCCAGCTCTCGGTGCCGCTCGCCGGTCATATCAACCAGTTCATCGCCGATCTCACCGGCCCGCTGCTCGGCGGCGCACCACTGCCGCTGTACGCGGCGGGATCTCACTGCAATGCGCGCGGGCTGACCGACCTCGGCGAGTACCTGATCAACGCGATGATCGACCACGGTTTTCTCATCGAGATAGATCACCTCAGCGAAGCCACCGCCGAGGAAGTCATGACGATCATCGAAAAGCGTGACTACCCCGGTGTGCTGTCCTCGCACGGCTGGGACTCGCCCACCACCACCGAACGAGTCTATGCGGCAGGCGGTTTCGCGACTCCCTATGCCGGTGGGCCCGCGAGCTTCGTCCAAGCCTGGCGGGAAGCCCGCGTGCTGCCCCGGCCCGGCGCGGAGTTCGGTTTCGGCTTCGGTTCGGATATGAACGGCATCGCCGGCCAGGGCGGCCCGCTCGGACCCGGCACCATCCGATATCCCTTCGTCTCCCACGACGGCGCGGTGACATTCGACAGGGAACGATGGGGCGAGCGCACCTTCGACATCAACACCGACGGCACCGCGACCTACGGAACCTACGCCGACTGGCTCGAAGCGGTCCGTGTTCTCGGCGGCCCGGAGATCATGGCCGACGTCTTTCGCGGTGCCGAGGTCTACCTGCGCCTCTGGGACGAGGTCAGGTCATGACGCGCCCAGGTGCTACTGACCCTGGTGCGCGGCGTCGAGGAGCGGCTGCCCGATGACACCCATCGCCTGCGACGCGCCACCGAGGACCCACCCGCCGTCAGCGGGAAGCACAACACCGGAGACGTAGTCGGCCAGCGGGGAAGCGAGGAAGCGGCAGACGTTGGCGACGTCGCGGGGGGTGCCGTAGCGGCGCAGCGGGACGCTGCCGGTGACCAGGGCCCGGTCCTGCTCGGTCGGGGCCAGCCTGGCCATGCCCTCGGTGCCATCGATCGGGCCCGGGATCACACCGTTGACGCGGATGCCGAACGGGCCCCATTCCATCGCCAGGACCTTGGTGAGCATGTCGACGCCGGCCTTGGCCGCACACACGTGCGCCTGGGTGATCGTCGGCAGCTCCGACTGCGGTGCCGAGATGTTGATGACGGAGGCGCCGGGCTTGCGCAGGAATTGGTAACTCGCGCGCAGGACGTTGTAGGTGCCGAGCAGGTCGATGTCGACGACCGACTTGAATCCGTTGGCGGACATGCCGACGGCGGCGGCGGGGAAGTTGCCTGCCGCACCGGAGATCATGACGTCGAAGTCGCCGAACTGCTCGTGCACCGATCGCAGGACGGCTTCGGTCGCGCTGTAGTCGCGGACATCGGCGCTCCCACCGAAGGCTTCGGCCCCGAGCTCGCGCAGCCGTTCGACGGCCGCGTCGACCTTGTCCGCGGAGCGGCTGAGCACCGCCACGCGAGCACCGGCCCGCGCGAAGTCCTCGGCCACACCGAGATTGATGCCGCTGGTGCCGCCCGCGACGACGACGACCTTGTCGGCAAGGTCGATCTTCTGGATGAATTCTGACGCCATGCCGGGCAGACTATCAGTAGTACGAACTATTATCTGTAGCGATTATCGGTGATGATGGCTGCCGATGACCGACGCGGGTGTGGCGCCGACTACGATCGCCTCTGCTGTCCAGCTCAGAAATCGAGGTTTCCCACCAGTGACCGAACCGTTGATCCCGGACATGGTCGCCGACCACACCAGCTGCCTGCTGATCAAGCTCGGGCAGGTGATGTTCCGTGTGAGCGAGGATCGGCTCGCCACCCTGGGCCTGCGGACCAGACACTTCATGATCTTGAAGGTGCTGGCAGGCGACCAGGCCAGCTCTCAGCTCGAACTGGGAACCCGGCTGCGCATCGACTCGACCACCATGGTCGCCGCGATCGACCATCTGGAGTCGGCGGGCCTGGCCGCCAGGATTCGCGATCACCGCGACCGCCGCCGGTTTCTCGTCGAGATCACCGAGCAGGGAATGCGCGCCGTCGAGCAGGCCGACGAGCTCGTCCGCACGCTGAACGACGACCTCTTCGACGGTCTGGATCAGGATCAGCGCGCGCACTTGCACCAAGCGTTGCTGGCGATGAATTCCGGCGAGGCGTTGCCGCGGGCTTACGACGCCGTGCGGCAACGCTGACCCCCGCGCGAGAGCGTTCCACCGGATCTCGGTGCCGGTCGATCCGGTGGAACGGGGTTTCGTCGCTGCGGCGAACAGCTAGCCGCGCAGGGCGGAGGCGAAGATCGCCGGTAGCTTGGACCACCCCGGCGCCGCCGAGAAATAGGCCAGCAGACGGCCCGTGGTGGCGGCGGTCTTGTTGGTCACGAACCAGGGCGGCTTGGGCGCCAACGTGAATTCACCGCGCGTGATCGACCTGGGCGCGGGTCGGAACGGCCCACGGACGACAGTGCGTTCGGGATCTTCGATCAGCAGCGCGTTGTGGACCACGCCGATACCGCTCTGCACATCGTCGAGGGTATGGCCGGGGAACGCACCCCAGCTCGCGCGGGCGGTCAGATAGCCGACTCCGGTCCAGGCGTTGATCGCGACGGTGCCGTATCGAAGGTCGACGATCGCTTCATCGAGCGCGGCGCCGAGCTGACGCAGCGTCTTCGGGTGGGCGATGATGTTCACGCCCAGGGTGCCGATGAACTGCTCGTTCGAGACCTCGACCGCGGCACGCAGGAACGCCGACCCGGTGCCGGGCAGTTCGGTGACACCGAAAACGGGGGAGAAGTACTCCTCGTGCAGCGCTGGTTCGTCCTTCGACGGCGAGATTCCGAGCACCAGCGTGCGGTCGTTGTTCGGGCCGACGCTCTGTGCCTGCGGATATTCCTTGCGCGCGTTGGCCACTCGACTCTCGCTGCCCGGGTAGTACGCCGGTCGCCCCGGTGCCCGCTCGAACGCCGCACGCAGCTCGGCGAGGAATTTCTCCTTCTGTGGCCAGTCCGCGCTCACGATGGCGACCTGGGACGCGACACAGTTGTACCCGTTGTTGTGCAGTCGCTGCGTCGCAAGGTGTTCGGCCTGGAACTTCAGATCCGCCTCCGACCACTGCCCGGGGATCACGATGGTGGGTGAGACGCCGCCGAGTTCGCTGGTGATCGGTTTCGTCAGCAGCGGTGTGTTCGCTGCTTTGCGTTGCGCGCCTTCGGCTCCCCGGCCGAACACGATGGCGTCGTGGGTGTTGCTGCTGCCGGTCATGTGCACCGAGGTCACGTCGGGATGGTTGACCAGCGCGGTGCCGACATCGGCACCGCCGGTGAGGATTCGCAAGAACCCGCGATCGATCAGCGGGGCGAAAATGCGCTCGAACACCGGAAGCAGCGGATCGGTGACGGGGTTGAGCTTCAATGCCACGACCCGGTTGTCCGCGATCAATTGGTACAGCAGGTCCAGCGGCGGAATGGAGAAGATGTTCCCGGCGCCGAGCACGACGCCGACCCCGCCTGCCGTGCGTGGTGCGCGTGCGCCCGAACCTGCTCGTGCCCGGACGGTGGCGGCGTCGACGCCGGGCTTGGTCCACACCTCGGCGGTGAAGCCGTTGAGCAGCAGCCGATCGAAGATCCCGTGCGGGAGCACGTGCACGGCCGACCTGTTGCCGGGCGCCGCGGTGACCTCGAAGCCGTCGACCGGGCTACGACCGGCGTCGAGCGCGGCGAGGCTTTCGATCAACGCGCCGGTGCCGGTGATCACCGGATAGGGGCCGCTGATCCATTCCTCGCCGACCAGGGGTGAATCCTTCGGCAGGCCCTTGATGCCGATGGCGATGTCTACCCAGTCCTGCGCGTGTTGCTCGGTCAGGTCGTGCACCTGCTGCAGCAGCAGGCGACGGTCGGCGAGCGCAGTCGCCGCCCACCGCGCCGCGCCCTCGGTCAATGCCTCGATCGCGGCGTCGATTGTCGTTGCTGTGCTGGTCATTTCGTTCCTCCGGTGGTGGCGACGGCATCTTCGCGAATGAGGTCGGCGGCCTTCTCGGCGATCATGATGGTCGGCGCGTTCGTATTGCCGCGCACGACCGTGGGCATCACCGACGCGTCGACGACGCGCAAGCCCTGCAGGCCGAGCACCCGCAGGCGGCTGTCGACGACCGACCCGATGGCACACGTCGATGTCGGGTGATAGAGCGTCTGGCCGTATCGGCGGGCGAAGGCGAGCAGGTCTTGCTCCGAATCCGACTCGGGGGCAACGAAGTCCGCGGTGATGTGCTCGGCGAGAGCGGCCCGGCCCGCGATGTCGAGGGCGATGCGCAGGCCCGCCACAATGCTGCGCCGGTCCTCGTCGGTGGCGAGGTAGTTGTGCACGATTCTCGGCGCGGTGGTCGGCGCCGCCGAACGGAGCATCACCTTGCCGACGCTCGTCGGATGGAGCACACAGGGTCCCACGGCGAATCCGTGCGCGACGGGTGCGCCGAGTCCCTCCTCGTGGAACAGCACCGGTGCCAGGTGGAACTGCACGTCCGGACCTTCCAGGCCGGACCTCGTCTCGAAGAATCCGCCCGCCTCTCCGATGTTCGAGGTGAGCGGACCACGGCCCTGCTCCTGCAACAACGCGAGGTTCTCCGGCGACAGCGCGGTCATCAGCGATTCGGTGTCGGTGCGGTAGTTGATCAGCGTCATGTAGTGGTCTTGCAGGTTCTCGCCGACCGGAAGGTCGCGCACCACCTCGATCTGGAACAGCGCGAGCTCATCGGCGGGACCGACGCCCGACAGCAGCAACAGATGCGCCGATCCGTAGGTGCCGCCGGAGAGGATGACTTCGCGTTCGGCACGAACCGTCTCGACCTCGCCGCCACGGCTGATCTCGACGCCGACCGCCCGATCGCCCTCGAACAGCACCTTCTGGGCGAGCGCATCGGTGATGACGGTCAGGTTCGGCCGCGTCATCGCCGGATGCAGATAGGCGACGGCTGTGCTGCACCGCATGCCGTCGCGCTGAGTCACCTGATAGCGGCCCACGCCCAATTGTGTTGCGCCGTTGAAGTCCTCGTTGCGCGCGTACCCGGCCTGCTCGGCCGCTTCGACGAAGGCTCCGGCAATGGCGTGCTGCGAACGACTCTCCGAGACGCGCAGTGGTCCACCGGCGCCGTGATAGGCATCCTTGCCCCGTTCGTTGTCCTCGGCTCGCTGGAAATACGGCAGGACATCGTCGTAGGACCAACCCTCGGCACCGGCCGCGGCCCAGGCGTCGTAGTCGGCACGGTTGCCCCGGATGTAGATCATCGCGTTCATCGAGCTCGATCCGCCCAGCATCCGGCCCCGGGGCAGGTACGCGCGCCGACCGCCCAGCTGCGGTTCGGGTTCGGTGTCGAGATCCCAGTCCCACTCGCTCTTGAACAAGGCGCCGAACGCGGCCGGGATATGGATCTCGTCGGCGCTGTCGGCCGACCCTGCTTCGATGACGGCGACCGATACCGCCGGATCCTCGGAGAGTCTGGCAGCCAACACGGCGCCTGCCGAACCCGCGCCGACGATGACGTAGTCGTACATTGCAATGCCTCTCGATGCGATGTAGTGAGGTGGATCACTTGTCTCGATCGTGGCCGACGGCGGGCGGGCAGCCTATGGTCCAGCGCTCCGGATTACCGTGACCTCAGTGTGCAAGTGCACAACGCAGCTGGTAGAGACGCTTTTCGCAGCGCCTACAATAAGAGGATGACGACAGTTCCCGAGGTGTCGTCCGACGTATCGGTGGAGCTTGTCGACAGGCTGTTGCTGCGGGCGGACGAGCTGACCGACGTGCTGGTGGCGCAAATCCTGTCCGGCGACCATGCCTATGCCGAGGCGACCCGGTTGACCCACCAGGACCTGCGCCAGGCCACCTACGACAACCTGGTGACTCTGCTCGGTCAACTCGGGGGTCGCTCCCGGCCGCGGCTGGACGCCGCGCGCGCCGCCGGACGGCTCAAGGCCGAGCAACAGGTTCCGCTGGCGGCGCTGCTGCACGCGTACCGGCTGGCGGGCCGGTTGCTCTGGGACCGGCTGCTCGGCGAGATGGGCGGCGAGCTCACAGAATCGTTGGCGCACAAGGGCTCCGAGCTGTGGAGCATCATCGACGACTACTCGAGCGCGGCCGCGGAAGCCTACGGTGAGGTGGCGTTCGAACGCGCCCATCGCGACGCGCAGACCCGCAGCCTCGCGTTGCGCTCACTGCTGTCGGCCGCCGTCGACGACGGCGCGCCACTGTGGGAAACCCTGCGCCTGCTGAACCTGCCGGAGACCGGGACGTTCCTGGTGGTCAGCGCCGAAATCGTCGAGCCGGTCGCGGCCCCGCTGCGCGGCGTCGAGGAACGTCTGCGCTCGATCGGCGTGCACTCGATCTGGACGGTCGAATTCGACACCCATATCGGCTTGATCAGCCTGAAATCGGGCACGACGCGGGCCGAAGCCGACGCGGTCCTCGGGGGCCTGGCCACCGGCCGGGTCGGGGTGAGCCGCCCGTTCGACGATCCGCGTCGAGCCCACGACGCGCTCCACGAGGCGAAACTGGCGTGCCGGTGCGCCCGGCCCGGCGATATCGAGGTCAACAACTTCGGTGACCAGCCGATCCCGTTGCTGATCGCGCATCTGCCGGAGGTGAGTCGTCAGCTCGCCACCGGAATTCTCGGCTCGGTCCTCGAGCTGCCCGCGATGGAGCGGGACACGCTGTTGGAGACGCTCGAGGCGTGGTTCGCCGCGGGCGGGGTGGTGGCCGATGCGGCGAAACGACTGCACTTCCACCGCAACACCGTGCACCAACGGCTGCGGCGAATCGAAGCCCTCACCGGCCGCAGCTGTACCGATCCCACCGCGGCCGCCGAGTTCTACTTCGCCTTGCAGACAACCCGACTCGTCCGACCGCGCCAGGCGGGGTCGGACGAGTCGGGTACCGCTATCCGGCGTTGACGACCTCGGCGGGCGGGTTCTCCGCGTAGAGCTCGTCGATCTGCGCGGTGTACTTCTCGGCGATGACCTTGCGCTTGAGCTTCAAGGTGAGCGTGACCTCGTCACCGCCCGCCTCCCAGAACGTGGGCAGAATGCGGAAGCGCTTGATCTGCTCCACCCGCGAGAGCTTGCTGTTGCCCTGTGCCACACCGGCTTCGATCGCGGCCCGCACCGTGGGATCGACCGCCAGCGCGGCGGCGGAAGCGTCGGGGAGCGCGTGCTCGCGTGCGTAGGGCTCGACGGATTCGGCGTCGAGCACGATCAGCGCGGTGTTGTAGGACCGGCCGTCGCCGAGCACGGCCATCGCGCCGATCAGCGGCGTGGCCGCCTTGATCGCGTTCTCGATGTTGGTGGGGGACATGTTCTTGCCCGCCGCGTTGATGATCATCTCCTTCTTGCGGTCGACGACACGAAGGTAGCCCTGGTCGTCGATGCTGACGATGTCACCGGTGCGCAACCAGCCGTCGGCGTCGATCGCCTCGGCGGTCTGCTCGGGCATCCCTCGGTAGCCCTTCATCACCAGCGGCCCACGCACGTGCAGTTCACCGTCGTCGGACAGCCGTGATTCCATGCCGGGCAACAGCTTTCCGACCGCCCCGAGCTTGGCGTCACGGGGGTGGCTGACGCTGCAGATGCACGACAGTTCCGACATGCCCCAGATCTCGGCGATCGGGATGCCGAGACCGGCGAAGAAGGCCAGCGTCTGCGGCGGGATCGGGGCCGCGCCGGACATGGCCCACCGCACCCGGTCCAGACCGAGGGCGGCGCGCAGCTTGCTCAGCACCAGTTCGTCGGCCCGCGCCCATTCGGCGGCGAGCTCGGCGGGTACCGGTTCATCGGCGAGCTGATGGGCGGCGCGGGCCGCGGCGACCGACATCGCCCACGCCATGCCCTGGCGGCGGGTCTCGTCGGGTTCGGCCGCGACCTTGAATTCGATGGCGGCCTTGAGCTTTTCCCACACCCGCGGCACCGCGCCCCAGATGGTCGGGTGCAGGTCGGCGAGGGCGGCGGCGATCTGCTTGGGATCGCCGACACTGGTCACCTGGGTGCCGAGCACCTCCTGGACATAGAGCGCGGTCAGCCGGTCGGCGATGTGCGCGGTCGGCATGAACGAGGTGATGGTGTCACCGAATTCGATGCCGAGGATGTCGGCGATGCCGTACACCTGGAACAGCAGGGCGGCATGGGTGGTCTCGACGCCCTTGGGCGCGCCGGTGGTGCCCGAGGTGTAGATGAGCGTCGCGACGTCCTCGCCACGGACCGCGCGCCAGGCGGCGTCGAAGTCGAAATCGTCACGGCCCGCCGCGAGCAGATCCTTCACCGACAGGGTTGCCTCGGGCGCCTCGTCGACGCACACGATGTGGTCGACGTCGACCCCGGACGAGGCGATCAGCTTCGCGTACTGCGGCTCGCAGATCACCACGCGCGCTCCGGCATTGCCGAGCACGTAGGCGAGCTGTTCGGGGGAGAGCGTGTTGTACACCGAGAACGAGGTTGCGCCCAGATGCTGCGCACCGACTTCCAGGGGATAGAACTCCACCCGGTTGCTCATCATCAGTGCCACGGTGTCGCCGCGACGCACACCGAGACCGGCCAGTCCGGCGGCGACGGCGCGAACCTGGGTCGCGTACTCGGCCCAGGTGAGGGTCTTGGTGTCGCCGGGGGTGCGCAAGGCGATCGCGGTGGGGGCGATCGAGGCGGTGTGCTGGAACGCTGCGGGCAGGGTGTCGAATCGGGAAATGCTCACGAGGCAGGCGCTTTCTGGGTCATGACCGCGGGGGCGGTGTCGAGATGGGTGGCGACGAAGCGAGCCGCTGCGCGATAGGCGGTCCTCGACTCGGGGACGACGATCGGCAGGGTCTGGAAGGCGTGCATCTGATCCGGCCACACCTGCAGTTCGCACTGCGCCCCGGTGGCCTGCCAGCGCCGCGCGAGTTCGGTCGCGTCGGCGCCGAAGTACTCGGTGTCGCTGGCGTGGATCAAGGTGGGCGGCAGCCGCATTCCGTGGACAGGCCGCAGGTCGAACGGTTCGGCGGTGAACGCGGCGATCGCCTGCCTGGCGATCTGGGTGGACAGCAGACCGTCGCGGTGCTGGTTCCCGTGGCCGATGGCGGTGGCCAGACTCAGGTCGGCCATCGGGGAGAACAACACCAGCGCACCCGGTTCGGGCTGCCCGGCGCGGGCGTTCTCGATGGTCAGATGAGCGGCCAGGAAGCCGCCGGCGGAATCACCGGCGACGACGATCCGGTCCGCCGGACAGCGCCGCGACAGCCACTCGAAGGCGGCGGCCACATCGGTGGGTGCGGCCGGGAACGGGTGCTCGGGCGCGAGGCGGTAGTCGAGGGTGAACACCGCGAGCTTGGTCGCGGTGGACAGCCGGGAGGCGACGCCGCGGTACCCGAGGGCCGAACCGGCGACGAACCCGCCGCCGTGGATGTAGAGCACGACCGCGTCGGTACGGTCGGCGCGCGGCCCACGCACCCACTCGCCGCGGATCCCGTCCTCGTCCACCGGCTCGGTCGCCGTCGCGCGCAACGGCGGCGCGCCCGCCCGCAGTGCCTGTTCGATCAGCAACCGCGACGGCGGCAGCGTGTAGGCGTTCACCGGCGCGAACGCGGCCAGCTGACCCACCGTGAGCGCCGACACCCGCCGGACGGTGCGCGCCCGCAGCGACCCGCGTTCGGCGCTCACCGGCGTTGCTCGATCGCCCGGATCAGCGCGTGCACCGTGGAGTCGGCGGCGAGCCGGTGATCGAGCACGACGTTGATCGCACCGCGCAGCAACGCGTAGGGCTCCCACCCGCTCGGGGCGATGGTTCGCGGTGCGCGCCGGGCGATGCCGTCGGCGATCGTCTTGGCCGCGTACTCGGCGGTGATCCGAACATTGAGCGGCCACGGCAGCATCGCGTCGAGCTCTTTGCCCAGGTCGTCGGTGTCGAGCATGTCGTGGGTCATCGCGGTGTCGACGACGCCGAAGTACGCGACGCCGGCACTGGCCCCGCTCGCGGCGAGTTCCACGCGCAGTGCCCGCCCCAGCTGTTCGACCGCGGCCTTGCTCACCATGTACGGCGAGCCGCCCATCCCCGGTGCGAACGCCGCGCACGACGACACCACCACGACGTGCCCGCGCGCGGACACGATGTGGTCCAGGGCCGGGTGCACGGTGTTGAACACGCCGGTGAGGTTGATCCCGATCACCCGGTCGAAGTCCGCCGGGTCCATCGTGCGCACGGTGGCGGGCTCGGGCGTCACGCCCGCGTTGGCGACCACCACGTCGAGGGTGCCGAATCGGCGCACCACCTCGTCGACCGCCGCTGTCATCTGCGCCCGGTCGGCGACATCGGCGCCGATACCGTGGGCGTCCAACCCCAACTCGTCGGCGGCCCGGCGGGCCGCGACCGCGTCGATATCGACCACCACGACCCGCGCACCACGGTGGGACAGGATCGCGGCCAGCTCACGGCCGATGCCCTGGCCCGCGCCGGTGATCAGGACGACCTTGCCCGCCACGTCGTAGGAACGCGTGAACCAGGAGGTCGGCGCGAGATCGGACAGGCCCATCATGCCGACACCTCATAGGACTCGATGTCGAATCGTCTGGTGCGGCGGCGGTATTCGAAGCTCCAGTTCGGGTACAGCCCGGCGTTGCCGCCCTCGGCGGTGGTGTAGTAGCTCTCGCAGCCGCCGGTGAGCCACACGGTCTCGGCGCTGCGCCTGCCCATCTCCTCGACGAAGTCGCGCTGGACCTGCGACCGCACCTCGATGCGGGTTTCGCCGCGGGCACGCAGCGTGCTCAGCGCGTCGACGATGTAGGCGATCTGCGACTCGATCATGAACACCGCCGACTGGTTGCCCGCCGCACCGAACGGACCGAGGGTGCAGAAGAAATTCGGGAACCCGGCCACCGCGGCACCGAGATAGGTCTGCGGACGCTGCCGGAACAGCTCGGCGATCGAGCGCCCGTCGTGGCCGACGATGCGATCGAAAACACTCGGCGTCGAGGTGAAACCGGTGCCGTAGATGATGGTGTCCACCGGGATCTCGACCCCGGCGCGGGTCACGATGGAGCGTGCGCGCACCTCGGCGATACCGTCGGTGACGACGTCGACGTTGTCCTTGTCGAGGGCGGGGAGATAGGCGTCGGAGAAGATGGCACGCTTGCAGCCGATCATGTAGTCCGGCGTCACCTTCGCACGCAGCTTCGGGTCGCGGATCTGGCGGCGCAGCTGGATCCGGCCCAGCAGCTCGAAAGGATGCCGGAATCGGTTGTCGACGAACCCGACCAGCCCGAAACCCTCGATGAGCGAGTACCAGGTCCCTCGAACAGCCTTCTGCGCCAACGGGATCTGGCGCAGCAGGCGACGTTCGAGCCCGATCGTCGGGCGGTCCATCCGCGGCACGATCCACGGCGCCGACCGCTGGAACACCGTCAGCGCGGCGACCTTCGGCTGGATCTCCGGTACGAACTGGACCGCGGAGGCGCCCGTGCCGATCACCGCGACGCGCTTGCCGGTCAGATCGTGGTCGTGGTCCCAGTGCAGGGAATGGAAGGCCGTGCCCTCGAAGGTGTCGAGACCAGGCAGCGACGGATACTTCGCCTCCGCGAAAATTCCTGCGGCGGAGAGGAAGTAGTCCGCGGTGAGCTCGCCTTGCGAGGTCTCGATCCGCCACAGCGACCGCTCGTCGTCCCAGCGCGCGTCCAGGAGTTCGGTACCGAGCCGCACGTGCCGGATCACGTCGTTGGACTCGGCGACAGTGCGCAGATAGTCGAGGATCTCGGGCTGCTTGCCGTAGGTGCGCGACCACTCCGGGTTGGGCGCGAAGGAATAGCTGTAGAGCTGGGAGGGGACATCGCAGGCACAGCCGGGGTAGGTGTTGGCCTGCCAGGTGCCGCCGAGGTCGTCGGCGCGTTCCAGCACGACGATGTCGTCGAAGCCGGCTTCGCGGAGTTTGATCGTCAGCCCGATCCCGCCGAATCCGGCGCCGAGCACGACGATGTGCGTGTGTTCTGCGGGCATGGGTCAGCCGATCCTTCCGTGCAGCACCGAGACCAGGCGATCGACGACGGTGTCGATCCGGGCGCTGCGGGTGAATGTCGTGAGCGCCAGCGGCGAGGGGAACCGCTGCCGCGTAGTCGCTTTGGCGTAGGTGAACTCGCGCAGACCGTCGGGACCGTGCACCCGGCCGAAGCCGGAGGCGCCGACCCCGCCCAGCGGCAGCGCCGGGATGGTGGCGTGCGCGACGAACGCGTTGATCGAGGTGGCGCCCGCGTCGATGCGGTCGGCGATGGCGTCGCCGTCGCGGCGGGCGAAGACGGTGGCGCCGAGCCCGTACTCCGAGTCGTTGACCCGCTCGATCGCCTCGTCCATGGACGCGACCCGGGTGACGACCAGCGTCGGGCCGAAGGTCTCCTCGGTGACCGCCGCGGCGTCGTGCGGCACGTCGACCAGGATGGTCGGCTGCACGAACTGGCCCTCGATGGCGTCGAGGCCGCCCAGCAACGCCCGCCCGCCGCGCGCGAGGGCGTCCTCGATGTGGCGGTGGATCACGGCCAGCTGTTTGGGCATGGTGATCGGACCGATCTTCGCTGTTCCCGACCCGGCTCGCAGGCCGCGGGCCCGATCGAGCAGTTCGGTGAGGAAGGTGTCGTAGACGTCGGTGTGGACGTACACCCGCTCCACCCCGAGGCAGGTCTGCCCGGCATTGGCCATGCCACCCCACAGCGCGGCGTCGGCGGCGGCGCCGAGGTCGGCGTCGGCGTCGACGACGAGTGCGTCCTTGCCGCCGCATTCCATGAGCACCGGCGTGAGCCGCTGCGCACAGGCGGCCATCACGCGTTTGCCCGTCTCGGTGGAACCGGTGAACCCGATCTTGCCGACCCGGCTGCGGCACAGCGCCGCGCCGGTCTCACCGCCGCCGGTGATCACCTGCAGCACCGGCTGTTCGGGGACGGCGCGGGCGAACGCCTCGGTGAGCCAGACGCCGACTCCCGGGGTGTACTCGCTGGGTTTGAACACCACCGCGTTGCCCGCGGCGAGGGCGAACGAGATCGAGCCGAGCGGGGTGAACACCGGGTAGTTCCAGGGGCCGATCACCCCGACCACGCCGAAGGGGCGGTACTCGAGCCGGCAGGCCTGGTTGACGGTCAACAGGCTGGGCGCGACCGATCGCGGACCGAGCACGTCTTTCGCGTTGTGCGCGGCCCATTTCAGGTGTTCGAGCGCCATCACGATCTCGAGCGCGGCGTCGGAGTGTGGTTTGCCCATCTCCTGGCTCATGATGCGAGCGAGTTCGTCACGGCCGCGGGTGATCTCGGCGCGCCAGCGATCGAGACGACGCGCGCGTTCGTCGAAACCCGCGGTGCGCCACCAGGTCGCGGCACCGTGGGCCCGTTCGACGGCGGCCTCGACGGCGCTCTCGTCGTGGCTGGGATAGGAACCGACCAGGGCACCGGTCGCGGGGCTGTGGACGTCGAAACTGAGGGTGGTGGTCACGGGAGGCGTGCCTTTCGCGGTCAGAGGTCCAGCGTGAGTGCGCCACCGGCGGAACGGGACACGCAGGTGAGGAGGTGGTCGGCACGCTCGCCCGGGGGGAGCAGTCGGTCGCGGTGATCGATCGAGCCCGCGAGGACCTTGGTCTTGCAGCTGCCGCAGAAGCCCTGTCGGCAGGAGTAGACGACGTCGGGGCGCACCCGGCGGATCGCGTCGAGCGCGGTTTCGGTGCTCTCGACGCGCACGGTCCGCCCGCTGCGCGCGAGGGTGATGTCGAAGGCTTTGCCGTCGGTCACCGGCCGCGCCGAGAACAGTTCGGTGTGTAGCGAGGCAGTGGGATTCAGCGCGAACAGGCTGCGTTGGGCGGCGTCGAGCACCGGGGGAGGACCGCACACGTAGACCGCCGCACCGGGGGCGGCGGTGGCCAGCAGCGCGGGCAGATCGGGTGTGCCGAATTCGTCGTCGGGGCGCACCTCGGCGCCTGCCGGGAGCTCGGCCAGGAACGGCATGGTCTCGCGCGAACGGCCCAGATAGACCAGCCGCCCTCGGGAACCGGCCGCCCGAGCCATAGGCAGGATCGGGGTGATCCCGATGCCCGCGGCGATGAACAGATACGACGGCGCGGTCTCGACGAAGGTGAAGGCGTTGCGCGGACCGCGGATGCGCAACACGTCACCGGCGCGCAGGGTGTGCATCTCCCGCGATCCGCCGCCGCCGTTGTCTATGCGGCGCACCGCGATCCGGTAGCGATGGCGGTCGCGCGGGTCACCGCACAGCGAGTACTGGCGCTGGCGGCCCGAGGCAAGGAAGACATCGATGTGGCATCCCGGCCGCCACGACGGCAGGTCCCCGCCGTCGGCGCCCACCAGGGTCAGACTCACCACGTCGGCGGCCTCGGCGTGCACCGCTTCCACCCGCACGTCGAGATCGAAGCCGTTGTGCCGCACCGGATGTGGTGGCGACAGCGCGGGCTGGGTGAAAACCTTCTTGTAGATGTCGACGGCGGCACCGAGGGCTCGCAGGCTCGGTGTCGCGACACCCGCGGGAGGGTTCACGCGCGAGCCGCCGGCGAGTGCGCCAGATACCGCAGGGCGTTGTCCATCGAACCCAGCTGGGAGGGATGGAAACTCGGTCGCAGGTAGCGCGGCATCTCGGTGACGAACGTGGTGAAGCTCGGAATCACCCCGCGCACGGTGGCGCTGACGAATTGCCTGGCCCAGGAGCGGCCCTTGTCCTTGCTCGGATCCTGGCGATACAGGTACGCGGTCGAGACGACGAACAGCGGCAGCAGAGTGCCGCTGGCGAGCAGCCCGGTGCGCAGTCGGCGGGCGTAGCCGCCGTCGACGTGCATGTAGGCGTCGAACACCACGCTGCGGTGCTCGACCTCCTCGGCGCCGTGCCAGCGCACCAGGTCGAGCATGGTCGGGTCCATCCCGAGCTCGGCGAGCACGTCCGATTCCAGCAGCCATTCGCCGATGACGGCGGTGAAGTGTTCCATCCCGGCGAACAGGCCGAGGCGTTCTTTGAGCCATTGCTCCTTGGCGCGGCCGGTGAGTCCCTGGTCGCCCAGGATCCGGTCGACCAGCCAGGCGATCTTGGCGACATAGGACTCGACATCGAGTCCGATCGACTGCAGATGCCGCCGCGCGCCCTCGTGGCTGCTGGCGTGCATCGATTCCTGGCCGATGAACCCGGTGACCTCCTCCCGCAGCCGCTCGTCCTCGATATAGGGCAGGGCTTCGGCCAGGCAGGTGGCCATCGCCCGTTCGCCCTCGGGGAGGACGAGATGCATCACGTTGGTGACATGTGTCGCGAGGACTTCGCCCGGGATGTAGTGCAGGGGCACCGACGAGAAGTCGAAGTGCACATCCCGCGCGTGAATTGCGTGCGCTTGTTCCTGATAGGAGCGCGCCGTTGCACCGTTATCAGCCATATCGGAACCGTACAGTGCAACAAATACTATCGCAATGTTGCAGACGGATCTGATCTGCGGTTGTGATCGGGACCCGCCGCGCCTGATACCGTCGAAGCGTGCTCTCCACCGCCGCGACCTCGGGAAATTCGCCCACCGCCGACTCCGTCGAAGAGCGAATTCTCGATGCCGCCCTCGTGCAGTTCGAGCGGGTGGGCGTGCGCAAGACGACGATCGAGGACATCGCCAAGGCCGCCGACGTCGACCGCGCCACCGTCTACCGGCGGATCGGTTCGCGCGACGACGTGGTGAGCGCGGCCTTCGAACGGGAGGTGCGCAGGCTGCTGGCCGATCTGGGTGAGATCCCGGCGCGCCACGACACCTTCGACGACATCGTCGTCGACGTGTTCACCACCGTGATCACGCGCTGGCGGGCGCACCCATTGGTCGAGCGGCTGCTCACGCTGGAGGCCGACCGCCTGCTGCCCCAGCTCACCGTCGACGGGGCGTCGTTCTTCCTGCTCTCGGTCGCGGCGTCCACCGAGATCCTCCGAAAGGTGCTCGAGGACAGCCGATTCCCCGACATTCCCGACCTGAGCGCTCGGGTCGAAGTGGTCTGCCGCGTGGTGCACTCGCTGATCCTGCAGCCGGTGGGCACCATCGACACCGGCTCGGAGCAAGCATTGGCGGCGTTCGCCCGCACGTATGTGGTTCCGATTCTGGTAGCCGGGTTGTAAGCGCGGGCTCCGCATCGGGGGGAAGGGTGTGGTCGGGTCCTCGGTGACCCGGTCGGCCCCCGCGTAGCTGGTGTCGAGTTCTGCACTACTTTGTTGGCGGTATGTCAATAGTGTCGGTCCCTGCATTGACAAACACCGGGCCGGACTGCGAAGGTACCAATTACTTGGACATCCAACTATTGGAAACCCTCCAACTGCGCACACCGCGCGACCGACATCAACGGAGTAGGACTGGCATGGTTCGCGAACTCACGCACTTCATCGGCGGCAAGCACGTCACCGGCACTTCCGGCGCCTTCGGCGACGTCTTCGATCCGAATCTCGGGCAGGTGCAGGCCAGGGTTCCGCTGGCGAATGCCGCCGAGGTGAGCGCGGTGATCGACAACGCGGCCGCGGCTCAGCCGGTGTGGGCGGCGTTCAACCCGCAGAAGCGGGCCAGGGTGCTGATGAAGTTCGTGAACCTGGTCAACGACGAGATGGACAGCCTGGCCGCGCTGCTCTCCTCCGAGCACGGCAAGACCATCGCCGACGCCAAGGGCGACATCCAGCGCGGCCTCGAGGTCATCGAGTTCGCCATCGGTATCCCGCACCTGCTCAAGGGCGAGTACAGCGACAGCGCGGGCACCGGTATCGACGTGTACTCGATGCGTCAGCCGCTGGGTGTCGTCGCCGGTATCACGCCGTTCAACTTCCCGGCGATGATCCCGCTGTGGAAGGCAGGTCCGGCGCTGGCCTGCGGTAACGCCTTCGTGCTCAAGCCGTCGGAACGCGATCCGTCGGTGCCGCTGCGCCTGGCCGAGCTGTTCCTCGAGGCGGGTCTGCCGCCGGGGGTGTTCAACGTGGTCAACGGCGGCAAGGAAGCCGTCGACACGATCTTGGGCGACAAGCGGATCAAGGCGGTCGGTTTCGTCGGCTCGACTCCGATCGCCCAGTACATCTACGAGACCGCGACCGCCAACGGCAAGCGCGCGCAGTGTTTCGGCGGGGCCAAGAACCACGCGGTCGTGATGCCCGACGCCGACCTCGACGATGTCGCCGATCAGCTGATCGGCGCGGCGTACGGGTCCGCGGGGGAGCGCTGCATGGCGCTGTCGGTGGCTGTGCCGGTGGGCGCGGAGACCGCTGATCGGTTGGTCGCGAAGCTGACCGAGCGGGTGCACAAGCTCAATGTCGGGCGCTCCGACGACGCGGGCGCCGATTTCGGGCCGCTGGTCGGGCTCGACGGGGTGAACCGGGTCAACGACTACGTCCAGATCGGGGTCGACGAGGGCGCCGACCTGGTGGTCGACGGCCGCGGCCTGAGCGTCGAGGGTGCCGAGAACGGCTTCTTCGTCGGCGCGAGCCTGTTCGACAATGTCACCGCCGATATGCGGATCTACAAAGAGGAGATCTTCGGCCCGGTGCTCACCGTGGTCCGCGCGGGCGACTACGAAGAAGCGCTGAAGCTGGTCGACGAGCACGAATACGGCAACGGTGTCGCGATCTTCACCCGCGACGGTGACACCGCGCGCGATTTCTCCGCTCGGGTGCAGGTCGGCATGGTCGGGGTCAATGTGCCGATTCCGGTGCCGATCGCCTACTTCACCTTCGGTGGCTGGAAGGGCTCGGGCTTCGGCGATCTCAACCAGCACGGCCCGGATTCGATCCGGTTCTACACCAAGACCAAGACGGTGACCCAGCGTTGGCCTGCCGGGCTCAAGGAGTCCAACGCTTTCGTCATCCCGACGATGGACTGAGGCGGCGATGTTCACCCTCGATGCGGACGAGCGCGCGATCGGCGAGACCGCGCGCCAGTTCGCCGACGAGTTCCTGGCGCCCAACGCGCTGGATTGGGATGAGCGCAAACACTTCCCGGTCGACGTGCTGCACAAGGCGGGCCCGCTCGGCCTCGGCGGCATCTCGGTGCGCGCCGATGTCGGCGGCTCCGAACTGCGCAGGCTCGACGCGGTGCGGATCTTCGAACAGCTCTCGACCGGGTGCCCCTCGGTCGCGGCGTACATCTCCATCCACAACATGGCGACCTGGATGATCGATGCCTACGGCACCGAGCAGCAGCGCCACCGGTGGGTGCCGGGAATGGCCGCGCTGGAGCTGCTCGGCAGTTACGCGCTCACCGAACCGGGCGTCGGATCCGACGCGGCGGCCTTGAGTACCAAGGCCGTTCGCGACGGCGAGGACTACATCCTGTCCGGCGCCAAGCAATTCATCTCCGGCGCCGGCGCCAACGACGTGTACGTGATGATGGTGCGAACCGGCGGGGACGGCCCGCGCGGCATCTCGGCGCTGATCGTCCCGGCCGACACACCGGGTCTGACGGTGGGACCGAACGAACGGAAGATGGGCTGGAACGCGCAGCCGACCCGGCAGGTGATCCTCGACGGTGCCAGGGTGCCGGTCGCCAACCGGCTCGGTGAGGAGGGCGACGGCTTCTCGATCGCGATGAACGGCCTCAACGGTGGCAGGCTCAATATCGCCGCCTGCTCGATCGGCGGCGCGCAGGCCGCGCTCGACAAGACGGTCCGCTACCTCACCGAACGCCACGCCTTCGGAAAACCCTTGGTGCGCAACGAGGCACTACAGTTCGAGCTGGCCGACATGGCCACCGAACTGGAGGCGGCGCGGACGCTGCTGTGGCGGGCCGCCGCCGCGCTCGACGCGGACGCGGCGGACAAGGTATCGCTGTGCGCGATGGCGAAGCGATTCGCCACCGATACCGGGTTCGACGTGGCCAACAAGGCACTGCAATTGCACGGTGGCTACGGCTACCTGCACGAATACGGCCTGGAGAAGATCGTGCGCGACCTGCGGGTGCACCAGATCCTCGAGGGCACCAACGAAATCATGCGGGTGGTTGTCGCCCGCTCGCTGATCGGAGCAGCATGACCGACGAACCCGAGGTGCTGATCGCCGTCCGTGACGGTCTCGGCGTGATCACCCTGAACCGGCCCAAGGCCATCAACGCGCTCAATCACGCGATGACACTGGCCATCACCGACGCACTGCGCTCCTGGGCTCACGACGACGCGGTGCGCGCCGTCGTGGTCACCGGCGCGGGGGAGCGCGGGCTCTGCGCGGGCGGCGACATCGTGGCCATCCACGCCGACGCGAAAGGCGGTACGGCGGGCGCCGATTCGCCCACCGGGCGGTTCTGGCGCGACGAGTACCACCTCAACGCGCTGATCGGCAGCTATCCCAAGCCGTATGTGGTGCTCATGGACGGCATCGTGATGGGCGGCGGGGTCGGCCTGGCCGGACACGGCAGCCACCGCATCGTCACCGAACGGTCCAAGATCGGGATGCCCGAGGTCGGCATCGGATTCGTCCCCGATGTCGGTGGCACCTACCTGCTCTCGCGGGCACCGGGTGAGCTCGGCACGCACGTGGCGCTGACCACCGCGCGGATGTCCGCGGGCGACGCGATCGCGGCCGGATTCGCCGACTACTACGTGCCCTCCGACGCACTACCCGAGCTGCTCGACGCGCTGGGCACCGTCGGTGTCGACGCGGCGATCGCGAAGTTCGCCGAGTCCGCGCCGGCCTCGGACCTGCTCGCACAGCAGCGCTGGATCGACGCTTGCTACAGCGCGGACACCGTCGAGGAGATCGCGGCGCGGCTCCAGGCCGACGAAGCGCCCGAGGCCGTCGAGGCAGCCGCTGCTCTCCTCGCGAAATCCCCAGTTGCGCTGAAGGTCACGCTGCGGGCCTTGCGTGCCGCGCAGGACCTGCCGAGCCTCGAGGCGGTGCTGGACCAGGAATATCGGGTCTCGATCGCCTCACTGGGCTCGCACGACCTGGTCGAGGGCATCCGCGCCCAGGTGATCGACAAGGACCGCAATCCCCAGTGGCGGCCCGCGACCCTCGCCGAGGTGACCGACGAGCAGGTGGCGGCGTACTTCGCCGGTCTCGGTGCGGCGGAACTGGGTTCGACGACAGCGGAGGCACAGCGATGACGAAGACGATCGGTTTCCTCGGGCTCGGCCACATGGGCGGCCCGATGGCGGCGAATCTGGTGCGGGCGGGCTACGACGTGCTCGCCTACGACCCGGTGCCCGCCGCGCAGGAGCAGGCGCGCGCCGACGGCGCGACGGTGGTGGCCACCGCCGTCGAGGCCGCCGTCGACCGTGACGTGGTGATCACCATGCTGCCCAACGGCAAACTCGTCCTCGACGTCTACGCCGAGCTGCTGCCCGCCGCCACGCCGGGCACCCTGTTCCTCGACTGTTCCACCATCGACGTGGCCGACGCGAAAGCCGCTGCGGCCCAGGCTGTGACGGCCGGACATCGGCCGCTGGACGCACCGGTCTCCGGTGGGGTGGCCGGTGCCACCGCGGGCACCCTCACCTTCATGGTCGGCGGCACGGCCGCCGACTTCGCCGACGCCGGCGATGTGCTGGAGGTAATGGGCGGCAAGGTGGTGCACTGCGGTGATTCCGGCGTCGGTCAGGCCGCCAAGATCTGCAACAACATGCTGCTCGGGATCTCCATGATCGGCCTGTCAGAGGCACTGGTTCTCGGTGAGCGGCTCGGCCTGAGCCATCAGTCGTTCTTCGACGTGGTCTCCACCGCATCCGGCCAGAGCTGGGCACTGACCAGCTACTGCCCGGTGCCCGGCCCGGTCCCCACCAGCCCGGCCAACAACGACTACCAGCCCGGCTTCGCTACCGCGCTGATGTCGAAAGACCTCACCCTGGCCGCGAACGCGTTGCAGGCCAACGGGGTCGACGGCCGGCTCGGCGAACTCGCCGCCGCGATCTACGCGCGGTTCAACCAGACCGACGCCGGGCGCGACTTCTCCGCCATCGTCACCGACATCCGGGACCGGTCCGCGGAGGCCGACCGGTGACCGAGGCAGACAGCTAGGTGCGAACCGACACGTCACCGCTCGGTCTGCGGGGGCCCGCCGCGCGGGCCCGCCGCAGACAGGCGGTGTTGGTCGCCGCGCAAGACGTGTTCGTCGCGCACGGCTATCACGGCGCCCGGATGGAGGAGATCAGCGCGCGGTCCGGGATCAGCAAACCGGTGCTCTACGACCACTTCGCGGGCAAACTCGACCTGTATCTCGCTGTGCTGCAGCACAATCTGGATCGGATGGTCGACGGCGTCCGGGCCGCCGTCGCCCGCGACACCGACCCACGGCAGCGGGTGCGCCGGGCGGTGATGTCCTACTTCGATTTCGTCGAACACGACGTCGGCGGGTATGTGCTGGTGTTCGAATCGCCGGTGCCCAGCGAGCCGTCGGTCGAGTGGCGGGTGCGCACCGCGATGCGCGACTGCGCCGCCCTGGTGAGCGTGGAACTGCGCGCGGGCGGGGTGGACGAGGCCAGGGCCGAGATCCACGCCTGGGCGCTGGTGGGTATCAGCCGCCTCACGGCCGGCCACTGGCTCGAGGCAGGGCGGCCGATCTCCAAAAGCGACGCGGTCGACACCGCGGCCGCCCTGTGCTGGGACGGATTATCGACAGTCGATCGACAACAGGAAGAACAAGGACAGTCATGGCTCAGGCTTTCGCATTGACCGAATCCGACGACGCGTTCCTCGCGAGCGCGGCGAACCGCTACGTCCACGTCATCGACATTGCCGCGCCGCCCTCGGCGGTGTGGGCGGCCCTGGTCGCCGATGACGCGCTGGTGTCGTGGTCCGGGCTGGTCACCGGTATGCGGTGGACCACGCCGCGCCCGTTCGGCGTCGGCACCTGCCGCGTCGTCACCCTCGGGCGCATCGCCGCGCTGACCGAACGCTTCTACCGCTGGGACGACCAGTGGCGCATGACCTTTACCGTCGACTTCGCCTCGATCCCCGGCCTACGCCGCTTCGCCGAGGACATCGAGCTGACGCCGACCGCCACGGGAACCCGGCTGACGTGGACCTTCGCCGTGGAGGGCAAGCCCGCGCTGCAACTGCTGCTGCGCTCGACGAGCGCGGTGACCGAGCGGATCACCGGCTCCATCGCCAAGGGTATCGCCGGCAGTGTCGCCGCGACAGCGCCGAACAGCGGCCCTACCGTCTGACGGTGTGTCGTCTGCGGCTCATCCTTTGAGCCGCAGCACCGCCAGCACCCTGCGATGGCGGGTATCCGACGGTGGCAGATCGAGTTTGGTGAAGATATTGCCGATGTGCTTCTCGACGGCCCGCTCGGTGACGGTGAGCGAGGTGGCGATGGCGTTGTTGGTGAGCCCCTGCGCCATCAGCTCGAGCACCTCCCGCTCGCGCGGGGTGAGCCGGGCGAGCGAATCCTGTTGCCGGGACGCGCCCATCAGCTGACTCACCACTTCGGGATCGAGTGCGGTGCCGCCGGTGGCGACCCGGTGCAGCGCGTCGACGAAGTCACCGACGTCGGCGACACGATCCTTGAGCAGGTAGCCGACGCCGCTGGCGCCGGCGGCGAGAAGCTCTGTGGCGTACCGGGTTTCGATCCACTGCGAGAACACGAGCACGCCGGTATCCGGATACTTCCTGCGCAGCTCGATGGCGGCCAGCAGGCCCTCGTCGGTGAAGCTGGGCGGCATCCGCACATCCACCACCGCGACATCGGGCCGGTGGGTGCCGACGACCTCGCTCAGCGACGTCGCGTCGCCGACCATCGCCACCACCTCGTGACCGCGTTCGGTGAGCAGCCCGGCCAGCCCGTCGCGCAGGATCGCGCTGTCCTCGGCGATCACCACCCGCAACGGTCCGTGCGCACCACCCGCGGTCACTGCGGGCCCTCGTTCGGCAGGATCATGGTCACCACGGTAGGCCCACCGGCGGGACTGTCGACGGTGAGCGTGCCGTCGACAGCGAGAGCGCGGGCGGCGAGCCCGGCCAACCCGCTACCGGTGACGGTCTGCGTGCCGGGACGGGGCGCACCACCGATTCCGTTGTCCCGCACGGTGACCGCGATGGACCGCAGACTGTCGGGCAGCACCGACACCGCCACCCGGTTCGCGTGCGCGTGTTTGACCACATTGGTCAGTAGCTCGGCGACGGAGAAGTAGGCGATCGCCTCGATGGCCGGGCTCGGTCGCCGCAGGATCTGCACACGCAGGTCGACCGGCACCGCGCAGCGGGCAGTGAGCGTCTCCAGCGCCGGGCCGAGACCGAGTTCGAGCGCGGGTGGATGGATGCCGCGCACCAGTTCGCGCAGTTCGGTGAGCGCCTCCTTGGAGTTGGCGCGCGCCTCGGCGATGAGGTCACGGGCGTCGCCGCCCGCGGCCAGTCGTTCTTCGGCCCTGCCCAGCGCCATGGCGATGGTGACCAGCCGCGCCTGCGTGCCGTCGTGCAGGTCGCGCTCGACCCGGCTCAACGTGGCGGTCGCGTCGTCCACCGCGGCGCGCCTGCTGGCCCGCAATTGCGCCAGTTGCCGGTCGCGCGGTGTCGCCGCCAACAGGTGCACGATCAGCATCCGATGCACCCAGCAGATTGCCCGGATCAGCCACGGCAGCGCGAAGCACAGCAGGATGCCGATCCCGGCCATGGCGAGCGCCCGCGGCCAGGTATCGATGTAGAACGTTCCGAACTGCGCGAGACTGTGGTGTTCCACGCCGTTGTCGTCCACCTGCACCGGATCGAGCAGCGCCCACGGCACGGGGGAGATCGCCGTGAACCCGACCATCGCGATCGTCACGAGGACGACCCAGCCCACCGCGACACCGAGCACCGACTGCGCGAGCAGGAACAACACCGCCCGCCAGCTCGGCCGATCGGTGAACGCGCTCTTCAGGAAACCGAAAAAGCCGCTCGACCTGGTGAAATCCGGTGGTGATTCGACGTGGGCGCCGAGCAGCCCGCGCCCGAGGAACCGGTAGATCCGGCCCCACACCCGCCCGCCGAGCAGCACCCCCGCCAGCAACGGGATACCGATGAGCACGATCGACGCGTACAGCCCGCCGCCGAACCCGAAGAACAGATAGCACACAGCCGCACAGCCCAGAACGAACGACAGGACCAGATAGGCGAGCTCCTTCCACGTCCTGGCCTCGAACGGTGCGCGCAGGATCGCCCCCAGCGGGCCCGTCCGGCGCTGCGGTGTCTCCTGCGTGGCATCGAGCGCCACGGTGGGTTCGCCGGCGATGTCGACCACGAGTGTCTGCTCGGCTGGTGTCTCGGTCATGACTCCATGGTTGTCGTCGCGGGCCGGAAATACGATCGAGCTGTCCACCGAGTCGATGGTGTAGCGAGCTACACCATCGACTCGGTCGAGGGAGAACGACCGCTGGCCGGATTGTCCGCGTCCGTGTTTGAATGCGGCGCAACCACATTCGCGGGTGGAGGAGGGCGCTATGGGTCAGGATGTCGACTTTCCGGGGCTGGCGGAGGGGGTGAGGTCTCGTTTCGTCGACGACGTCAACGGGTTGCGTGTGCACGTTCTCGAAGCCGGCCACAGCCGTTCCGGTCGTCCGCTGGTGGTGCTGCTGCACGGTTTTCCCGAACTGGCGTACTCGTGGCGCAAGGTCTTGGCGCCGCTGGCCGACGCCGGATTTCATGTGGTCGCCCCTGATCAACGCGGCTACGGCCGAACGACGGGCAGCGATGTCACCGACCTGGCGTCCTTCCGAACCGACAACCTGGCCCGCGACGCGCTGAGCCTGGTTCGCGCACTCGGCTATGACCGGGCGCATCTGGTCGGGCACGACTTCGGCTCTGTTGTCGCGGGATGGGCCACGCTCGGCGGCGAACACGTCATCAGCTCGTTGACGATGATGAGCGCGCCGTTCGCGGGTGCGGGAATCCCCAAGTCCTCGACCGAACTCGACGACGCCCTGCGCGCGCTGTCACCACCGCGCAGGCACTACCAGCATTATTTCGCGGGAACCTCGAGCGCCGCAGACATTTACCATGCCCCGCAAGGGATCGCCGACTTTCTGCGCGCGTATTTCCATATGAAGAGCGCTGACTGGCCGGGCAATGCGGACGCCGGAGAACTCCCGGGACCGACCGCGGCCGATTTGGCACTCCTGCCGCGGTACTACGTCATGGACGCGGGCGTCGGCATGCCGGAAACAGTAGCGCCGCACTTACCTTCACCGCAGGAGCGGGCCGACTGTGCCTGGCTGACCGACGAAGAACTGAATTTCTACGCTCGAGAATTCGGTCGCACGGAATTCCAGGGCCCACTCAACTGGTACAGAGCTCTCACCCTGCCGCTCACAGAAACGCCGACCGTCCCACGTATCGAAGTGCCCACCCAATTCATTGCCGGCCGATGCGATTGGGGTATTTGGCAATCGCCGGGCGCGCTGCGCACCATGGCGGAAGACGTGTGCGCGCAGTTCACCGGTACCTATTTGGTACCCGATGCCGGGCACTGGGTCCAGCAGGAGCAGCCACTCGCCGTCATCGAACAGCTCGCGAGATTCCTCGACGAAAACTAAGCCGGACGGCGCTGACTCCCTCGTCGGTCTCGCATCGCCTGGGTTTTCAGCACATCGACCTCGCAGCCGGGCGAGTTCGGGTCGAAGCCGTGCTCGACCAGCCAGCGGACTCCCAGCAGGCTGCGCAACGACCACCACGCCCGGATCACGTCGAGGTCGACGTCGGTGCCGTACCCGGCGATCACCTCGTCGAGGTGTTCCTCGTGCCCGAGCGTCAGGGTGGCGAGGTCGTACATGGCATCGCCGCGGGCGGCCTCGGACCAGTCGATCACCCCGGTGACCTCGTCACCGGCGACGAACACGTGGGCGACTTGAAGATCGCCGTGGATGAACACCGGTGTCCACGGCCGCAATGCCGACTCGGCGATCCGGCGATTACGGGTGACCAGGTCGGGGGGAAGCACGCTGTTGGTGACGAGCCACTCGCATTCACCATCGAGTTCCGAGGTGAGTTCGTCGAGGCGGCGACCCGGTCGGGGTGGCAGCGGCGCGTCGTGCAACATCCGGACAGTGGCGCCTGCCGCGGACCACGCCGCCGCGGATGCGGTCGACGGTTCACCGAGGCGGCCGAGTGCGCGACCCGCGAGCGCGGCGAGTGCGAGGACGGGCGGCTCGCGCCACAGGATCTCCGGTGTCGGAATCGGTGCGGCTGCCATTGCTGCGACCTCGACGTCGGTGCGTGCCTGGTCGGTGTCGATCTTCAGGAACACCTCGCCCGCACGCACCGTCGCGCGCTCGTGATGGGCGACAACGACTTCGACTGCTTCCACGTCGGCCAGTATGGCCGGGATTTCGACGAACATCGCCGGGTTTTCGCGCAACGGGGTTCGTCGTATGCACGCGCGAATCCATCTCTGTTTCGGATGTTCCAGCGCGGGTAGCGCGGTAGGAGACCGCGCTCAGAGAGGGTGTCGTGATGCCGAGGACCATCGAATCCGGGTCGGCGAGGAGCTCGGAGTTGTCGACTGTCTCGCGGCACTGCTGATGGCCGACGACGTCGAAAAGCCGGGGGCCGACGACGGGCAATACCGGCGTGCCGTGCTCTACGTCGTCTGCGTGGTGGGTGTCGCGGCTCTTGTCTTCGCCGCCGTGAACGTGTGGGCGGCCAACCGGGGTGCGTGCGCGGACGCGCAGACGCACCTGTGTGACACCCTGTCCGAATCGGCCATCGTGATCGGCCCCTCGGCCGTTGTGCTGCTCGGCGGTATCGGCGCGTTCATCCAGACCTACCAGCGGTGGCGGGCGGGCAACTCGTGGCGGACATGGCAGGGCGCGGGCTGGTTTCTGTTCATTCTGATGACGGCCTATCTGGCTATCGGGGCCGCCACGATCACGGCATAGCTCTGTTCCTGATCCCGCCCATGATCTCGGTCCACCATGACTGCAACGGACTGGGTTCGGGCCAGTGGACGAATGGTGCTTCAGGTTCCGATTCGGGCACGGGATCAACGAAGTCGAGTGCGAGATGGTCGGAATAGCGCATGACAACTTCCTCGGTCTTTCTGGAACTGTGCTTTCGCCGACGCTGCGGGGACTGTGGCCGGTGATCCGGTAGGACTACTACACCCCGAGCGGGATTTCCTCGGCACCGGCAGGATTCGCGGTGTCGATTCGCGGTGTCCCGGCTGTTCCTGCGTTCTCACGAGCGGTTGGTAGTACCCATTTGAGCACGCGAGTATTCGTCTGTCAGGCGTTGTGACCGTCCTGTTGTAATAGCCCAAGGAGTGCGGATTCGACCGAGTATCCGACGTACTTTCTGTCGTGGAGGTGAATACTGGGGTGATCACTTCGGTGGAGGACGGCCGCGCGTTCTCGAGTCACCACCGCAAACTGCGTTCCAGGCTCGGCGATGGACCGTATTCGGGGCGCCGAGGCAGGAGGGTCTGGTGATGGATGACTCTTCCTGGAATCGGCGCGTTCGTGGCGAGACCGAGATCCAGCGGCTCGACCGGAACTGGGCAGCACTGCTGCAGGAATTGCGCGTGGTGCAGACCGGCGTTCAACTGCTCACCGGGTTTCTGATGGTGCTGCCGTTCCAGCCTCGATTCGAATCGTTGAGCACGCCGATGCGGGTGCTGTACCTGGTCGTTCTCACCGCCTCGATCTGCGCTACCGCGCTGCTGGTCGCCCCCGTGGCCGCGCATCGGCTGCTGTTTCGCCGGCATCAGCTCGCGTGGCTGGTCTCGGCGTCGAATCAACTCGCGCTCACCGGAGTGATACTGCTCGGCGTGGCACTTGTCGGAGTGGCGGTGCTGCTCTTCGATGTCGTGGCGGGCCCTGTCGCGGCGGCGGTAGCGGGGGTGGTGTTCGGTGCACTGTTCATCGGGACCTGGCTGGTTCGACCCTGGCTCGCACATCGCCGATCAGCGCAGGGCGCCTTCGACGACCAGCAGCTCGGTGTCGAACGGGCCGACCCACCCGAACACTGACTCCTCGGGCGCCGGAGTGGTTGGCGGTTGCCGGGGCCGTCGTGTGGGACAGCGCCCGAACGGGACGCGCTGACCCCGGCAACCGCCCGCCCGCCGGTCAGGAGGTCGGCCATCCTGTTCCCGGCGGCGGTCTGTGGTTCGATCTACAACCGCGCGATACCCGAGCGCATCAGGTCGAAACAGGGGCGCCGATTCCCCGGCGTCTCGAGTCAGTTCTGCTTCAGACTGCCCACGGCGAGCGATCCGTTCGCCAGGGGCTCCTGCTCCTCCACGGCGCGGACATAACTGTCGGGATCCTTGTCGACCGGCCGGACACCGGCGTAGTGGCGCGCCTCGTAGGCGGCGAACGTGACAGCCAGCCGGTGGCGTTGCAATACCGGGGCCAACCGGCGGAATTCGGTGAGGCCTTCGCGTTCTTCCTCTGCCATGTGGTCGCTGTTGGCGAGGTTGGCCGCCGCGACGGCGGCATACCAGTCATCGGTGCCCACGTGATGACGCGCGACGTCGGCCACCGCGTCTCTGATCTCGTTGTGATCGTGGATGGCATCGAGCGTCTCGTCCTCCACCGCGCTCGTGCGCCTGGCCGCGATCCCCGTCTCGAGCAACGCTGGGTAGAAGATCTCCTCCTCGGCCTGCGCGTGTAGCTCGAGGAAAGCCGCGAGTCTGTCCCAGATCGATGACAGCGCACCGGTATCGGTGCGATCGATCTGTTCCACGATCGCGAACAGCCGCCGCTGCTCGTGGTGGTCATCAAGGATCAGCTGGGTAATGTCCACGATTCCTCCCTGATTGTCAGGTCAGCATGGATAGTCGGGGCAGCTTGCTTCGTCGCCGGTAGCCGACGATAACGCACCGCCGCTGCCTTCCTGGTCAGCGCCGTTGTTGTCCCCGCGCGACGGTGCGCGGCGCGGGCCAGTCCAGCGGGATCCCCAGGATGGAGCCCACACCGCGGACCGCCGAGATCACCGCGCGCACCTCGTCGATCCCCTGTCCGAAGGCTTCGGTGCGATCGTCGATCCGGAAGGGGCAGAGAAAGGTGTGCGGTCGATCGGGGTCTTGGCGGGGTCGTCCGAGCGTGATCACCACCGGACCCCCGGTGGTGTGCACGGCCTTGGCCGCCAGCGGCGGACCGAACTCGCGGGCCTTCGCGGCGGATGCGGAGGTGCCGACTACCGGCAGGGGAGGATGCACGGGTACTCGCGAGTGGTCCGAGTCGTCAGGGCGGCCCGACGAGCTGACGAGCGTCGCGGCGTGCGAAATGTCAATCAACGCGGCATAGATGGCAGCCAACCTGTCCGGTCCGCGAGCTTCGCGAACGGGACTGCCGACAACGCGGTACGTGCACCGCCATCCCTGTGTCGCATGGTCTTGGCGAGGATCGCCGACCTGTACACGCAGTGCACGGTGCCCGGCCTTCACGGTGCTCGCGATGGCTATCTCGTCGAGTTCAGTCTTCACAGGTCCTCCAATGGTTGTGCGCAATCGCGACGGACTTCGCTGCGTGCAGACCCGCGGATGGGTGTTGCCGCCTATAGGCTGGATCGGTTCATCTCCGACGTACCACTTCCACGACGAGAAGGGGATACACGTTGTCGACTCACAGAATCGCGTCCGCCCTGGCGATCGGCGTCACCATCGCTTTCGTGGCGGCCGGAACAGCGGCCGCTGCGCCCCGATCACTTCCCCCGACGCAGTTGCACCACGATGAGAGCGGCCAGATCGGCAAACGCGCAGCCGAAGCCATCGGCGACAGCGACGAAGGCGGTAAGCCGGACGGCGACGCCGGCGGTAAGGGGAAGGGCAAGGGGAAAGGTAAGGGCCAAGGCAAAGGCAAAGCCGGAAGCCCGGGCGAGGCGGATCGATGACCGCGATCGGGTTGATCTTCACCGGAGTCGCTGTGCTGCTGCACGGCTACATCTTCGTGATGGAGTCACTGCAGTGGACGTCGGCGCGGACGCGAGCGACTTTCGGAATATCCGCCACGGAGGCCGAGGCCACCAAGGAAATGGCCTTCAACCAGGGGTTCTACAACCTCTTCCTGGCCGTCGTGGCGGCGATCGGCATGGGGTTCACCGCGTTCGGGGACAAGGGAATCGGGCTCGCGCTCGTGCTGGCCGGGGCCGGTTCGATGGTGGCTGCCGGCGTGGTGCTGCTCGCATCCTCGCCGGACAAGGCGCGTCCGGCCCTGATCCAGCTGGTACCACCACTGATCGGTTGTGCCGCCTTGGTGATCGCCCGGCTGTGAGCGCGTCATCCACGGCCCGACATCGGCGCGGCTGTTTGGGACGCGGATTTCGAGGTAACACGACGATGCGGCCGTAGGCCGCGCGAGCAGGTCATCACATCGTCGGAGGAGGAGAAGTTCATGGATCCCCTGGACATCATCGCTCAGTGGCGTCGCGACATCGAGCTCGCCGATAGCGGTGGCGAGGAAGCCGCGATCCAGCGGTTGCGTGGCGAGTGGTCCGTGTCGGCAGGCCTCGACCCGCAGGACGCACTGACCCTGACTCCCGAGAGCGACGAGTTCGGTCGGCGTACCGGAACCACCGACGACGATCGGACCTGATCGGCTCGGCGTAGCCGGTCGGCAGCGCGCGGGACGATCAGTGGGGAAGCGGTGCGGTCGCTGGGCCCTCCAGCACCGCGCCGTCCGGTGCGAAACGGGACCCGTGCAGCGGACAGTCCCAGGTCTTCTCCGCGTCGTTCCAGTTGAGAATGCCTCGCAGGTGTGTGCAGACCGCCGACACCGTGTGGGTCGCACCGGCGACGGTGCACAGCGCGGTCGGGTGCAGGCCGCGACGCTCCACCCTGCCCTCTCCCTCGGGCGGCGTCGTTCCCGCGTCGGTGCCGAGCAGGTGCAGCCATCCGGTCGACAGGTGCCGTGCCACTGCGGTATTGGCCTGCACGCCCGCGACCAGGGACTTCACCGCACCGGAACGCCAGCCGTCGTAGGCTCGCGACCACGCGGGCTGCCGCTCGGTCAGCCTGCCGGCCAACACCAGTGCGGCGGCGACGCCGTTGGTCATGCCCCACTTGGCGAAACCGGTCGCGCACTGCACCTCGACGGCACCGAGCTGCACCGCGCCGACATAGGGCAGTTCGGAGATCGGGTGGTAGTCCTGCGCGGACCAACGGGCGATGAGCCGCGCGCCGGGGAACCATTGATTCGTCCAGTCCAGCAAGTCCCGGACATGATCGGCCTCGGAATCGACGCGGCCGACGTCGTGGCCGCTACCACCGACCAGCAGGACGTCGTCGGCCTCGGTGGGGCACCAGCGCAGCGAACGGATCGGCCGGCCTGCGCTGATGAACATCTCTTGCGGAATCGGTCCGGGAACCTGGAACGCGGCCAGGTAGGACCGCTGGGCCGTGAGTTGTGCCGCGAGGCCGAGCCGGTCGAACACCGGTGATCCGGTCGCCACGATCGCGTTCGCCGCCGAGACCTCGCCCTGGTCGGTGCCGATCACCACGCGACCTTCGCGTCGGCGAAGTCGCCGTGCGCGCGTCGATTCGAAGATCCAGCCGCCGCTCGCCTCGATGTCGGCCGCGAGCGCGGTGAGAACCGCGACCGGATCGACCTGCGCTTGCTCCCTGAGCCGGACACCGCCGTGCGTGGGGAAAGGGACGTCGAACTCGTCGATCAGCTGGGTGGGCAGTCCTACCGCTCGGGTGGCCTCGTACTCGGCGCGGACCGCCGCGAACTCGCCGGCATTCTGTGCGTAGGTGGCCGCGGGAACGCGCTGAGTCGCGATCTGGTGGTCGATACAGAAGTCGAGCAACCAGTCGAAGCCCGCCTGATTCGCGGCCAGATACGTCGACAGAGCGTCGGTGCCGTGCCGGCGGGCGATCGTCTGCGCGCGGGTTCCCTGCAGCAGGGAGATCTTCGCGGTGGACGCGCCGGTTGTCACGGCGCCGATCTGGCGTGCCTCGAGGACGGCGACCTGGCGGCCCTGCTCGGCCAGGAGCAAGGCGGTGGTCAGTCCGACGATCCCGGCACCGATCACCACCGTGTCGACCTCGATGTCACCGGCGAGCGGAAGCCGGGCCGGCGTCGGCGTACCTGCGAACCACAACGATGTCATGCGGGCCGCATACCCCGATACGCCGAACGAAACGACGCAATTCGACAGCGATACCAGCGCCAGGCAACCGCCGCGAAGCGGAAGTGCCGCTTACCCGGGCCGAGTTCAGTGTCTGCCCTCGGCGAATTCCTCGACGATCTTGGCGCAGAAGGCGGGCAGGTCGGCGGGATTTCGGCTCGACACCAAGCCGTTGTCGGTGACGGCTTCCTGGTCGACCACGGTGCCGCCGGCGTTACGGATGTCGGTGCGCACGCTGGGGTAGGAGGTGAGGGTACGGCCGCGGACGGCGTCGGCCTCGACGAGGATCCACGGTCCGTGGCAGATGACGCCGATCGGTTTGCCGGTGGCGGCGAACTCCTTGACGAAGGCGACCGCCGCGGGGTCCTGGCGGAGCTTGTCAGGGTTGGTGGTGCCCCCGGGGAGCAGGAGCGCGTCGAAGTCGTCGACGGCTGCTTCGGCGACGCGTCGGTCCACCGGGAAGGTGTCGCCCTTCTCGACGTCGTGGTTCATGGCCTGGATGGCGCCGTTGGTCAAGGAGAGCAATGCGGTGGTGGCGCCCGCGTTTTCGACGGCGTCGCGTGGCTGGACGAGTTCGACCTGTTCGACTCCGTCGGTGGCCAGGATGGCGACGTGCTTTCCGGTCAGTGGTTGCTGAGGCACCGTGCACTCCTTCGGATCAATGGGGTTGCGTTCGTGGGCATGGCCGTCACTCGTCCCGGCCCTCGGCTCTCGCATCCGGGTATCCGCCCTCGGCGAGGTCGGCGAGCCGCGACAACGATTCGCGATTACGTGGCACGAGCGGCAGCGCCTGGACCGCGTGCGGCAACAACCGGCTCGGTCCGCGAACGGCGCGTTCGGTCATCACGGCCTCACACGACGTGGGGTCGATGGCGCGTAGCTCCACCCGGACTACCGCGGCGCCGATCGGCCAGAGCCTGGCGTCGAGTTCGATGCTGTGCGGCGAATCGATGGCGCGGACCGACGTCGTGTCCTGGACGGTGCACGGCCACGGTCCGACACTGTGATGAATGCGAGCTCCCACCTCCGGCCATGTGTCGTCCACGTCGCGGATGTGGGAGGCGCCGACGACCCAACTCGCATAGGACCATCCATCGGCGAGCACCGCGAACACCTCTTCCACCGGGGCATGGATCGTGCGCGTCACCTGGACCATGTCGTGGATCGCCTCCTCGGCCGCGTTGTTCTCGCTCGGTCACATCGACGCGTACCTGCTCTTGCCTGCACGCTCGAACGGAAAGCGTCAGCTCGTAGTCGGCGGAGGTGCGCGATACCGGGCTATACCCGGTTATCGGCCACCCACACCGGAGCTGATCCACCGGCCGTGGTGATCGTCAACCGTCCAGCCGGACGTGCCCGTGGCGGTGCGCTGCGCGGCGAACTAGGTGCAGCAGTTCGGATCCAGGACCGTGCACAGCGCGGACAGTGCGTCGCGGCGGGCACGGTGAATCGTGTTCATCCCGCGCCGCTCGGACTCCACCAGGCCGGCCTTGCGTAACTGGCCGAGATGATGCGAGACCGTGGACTCGCTCAGGCCGACCGCGGCGGCGAGATCGCCGCCGTTCTCCTCGCCGAGCGGGCTGGTCAGCAGCAGCGACAGCAATTTGACCCTGGCCGGGTCGGCGATCGCCTTGAGTCGCAACGCCACCTCCAGCGCGGCGGCGTCATCGACGGGCCCCGCCGCGACAGGGGCGCAGCAGACGGGGGTGGACATGTCGATCACGGGGAGTGCCTTGGGCATGAAATCGACCCTACCCGCGGTATTGACATATGTCGAAAAGGTGAGCAGACTCGGCACCACAAGTTCTTCGATATATGTCACACAAGTGGAGGTTCGATCATGTCTCGTATCCAGCTGGCCCTCAACGTCGACGACCTCGACACCGCCGTGCGGTTCTACTCGACCCTGTTCGGCACCGAACCTGCCAAGCGCAAGCCCGGCTACGCCAACTTCGCGATCGCCGAGCCCCCGCTCAAGCTCGTACTGATCGAGAACGCGGGTCAGGGCGGGTCGATCAACCACCTCGGCGTCGAGGTCGACACCTCCGAGCAGGTGCGCGGCGAGATCGCCCGGCTCTCCGCCGCTGGCCTGTTCACCGAGGAGCAGATCGCGACCACCTGTTGCTTCGCCACCCAGGACAAGGTGTGGGTGACCGGGCCGGGCGCTGAGCGGTGGGAGGTCTACACGGTGCTGGCCGACAGCGAAACCTTCGGCACCGCGCCCGAACTCGGCCTTACCGACGCCGAAGCGGTCGACGTCTGCTGTGGAACCGCCGCCGAGGCCGAAGCTGACGGTGCCTGCTGCGGAACCGAGGCCAAAACGAAGGCCGTGGCCTCCGGGGCGAGCTGCTGCGGCTGACCCGATCCGAGAGCGAGCGAGTTCACTCGACGTTCGCTTGCTTTCTTGATTCGATATCGATCAATATCGACATATGTCGAATCAAGACTTGCCGCTGAGTGTGGCCTCACCCTCGTGTGAGGCCACACCTCGCACCCGCCCACCGATGAGCGGCGAGACCGCCGCCGAACTGGCCGTGCTGTTCAAGGCGCTCGCCGACCCGGTCCGGCTGCGGCTGCTCTCGGCGATCGCGTCCCGAGCAGGCGGTGAGGCCTGTGTGTGCGACCTGTCGACCGGTATCGACGTCACCCAGCCGACCATCTCCCACCACCTGAAGGTGCTGCGCGAGGCCGGATTGCTCACCAGCGAACGCCGTGCGTCCTGGGTGTACTACCGGGTCGTCCCGCACGCGCTGGCGCGGCTGTCGGACGTGCTCGCGACCGAGGCCGGAGCGGTGACCGCGTGAGCACCACCACCGACCACCCGGCCGTCGTGGGAAAACTCTCGACGCTGGACCGGTTCCTACCGGTCTGGATCGGCGTCGCGATGGCTGCCGGACTGCTACTCGGACACATGATTCCCGGTCTGGGCGACACGCTGAGCGCCGTGGAGATCGACGGCATCTCGTTGCCGATCGCGATCGGGCTGTTGATCATGATGTATCCGGTGCTGGCGAAGGTCCGCTACGACCGCCTCGACGCCGTCACCGGCGACCGCAAACTCCTGATCAGCTCGCTGGTGCTGAACTGGATCCTGGGCCCAGCGCTGATGTTCGCCCTGGCCTGGCTGTTCCTGCCCGACCTGCCCGAATACCGCACCGGCTTGATCATCGTCGGCCTGGCCCGCTGCATCGCCATGGTCATCATCTGGAACGACCTCGCCTGCGGTGATCGCGAAGCCGCCGCCGTCCTCGTCGCGCTGAACTCGGTCTTCCAGGTCTTCATGTTCGCCGTGCTCGGCTGGTTCTACCTCGCGGTCCTACCCGGCTGGCTCGGCCTGGAACAAACCACCATCGACGCCTCCCCATGGCAGATCGCGAAATCGGTGCTGATCTTCCTGGGAATCCCGCTACTGGCCGGGTTCCTCACCCGCCGTCTCGGCGAACGAGGCAAGGGCCGCGACTGGTACGAGTCGACATTCCTGCCCAAGATCGGGCCCTGGGCGCTCTATGGGCTGCTGTTCACCATCGTGATCCTGTTCGCTCTGCAGGGCGACCAGATCACCTCCCATCCACTCGACGTCGTCCGCATCGCGATCCCCCTGCTGGCCTACTTCGCGATCATGTGGGGCGGCGGCTATGCCATGGGCGCGGCTCTCGGCCTCGGCTATGAACGCACCACCACCCTCGCCTTCACCGCCGCGGGCAACAACTTCGAACTGGCCATCGCCGTCGCGATCGCCACCTACGGCGTCACCTCCGGCCAGGCGCTCGCCGGGGTTGTCGGTCCGCTGATCGAGGTCCCTGTCCTGGTCGGCTTGGTCTATGTCTCCCTGGCCTTGCGCAAACGGTTCGAGCCCACCACCCACACTTCGCCGGCCTCGGCCGGCTGAAAGGCACCACCCATGACTACCAAGCCCAGCGTGTTGTTCGTCTGCGTGCACAACGCGGGTCGCTCCCAGATGGCCGCCGGATTCCTCGCCCATCTCGCCGGTGACGCGATCGAGGTCCGGTCGGCGGGTAGCGCGCCCGCCGACACGATCAATCCGTCCGCGGTCGCCGCGATGGCCGAACTCGGCATCGATATCGCCGACCGGACCCCGAAGATCCTGACCTCCGACGCGGTGGAAACCTCCGACGTCGTGATCACCATGGGCTGCGGCGACACCTGCCCTTGGTACCCCGGCGTGAGCTACCGGGATTGGGTCCTGGACGACCCCGCGGGCAAGGGCGTCGATGCGGTCCGCCCGATTCGCGACGAGATCAAGTCCCGCGTGCAAGCCCTGATCGGGGAGTTGTTGCCACAGACCATGCGGTGATTTCGGCGCCGGTGCGTATTCGGTCCCGGTCGGGGTAAGCGCTTCGTACTTCTGTTCTCGATGATCGGAGGCGTCATGGTGGATCACGACGAGAAAGTGTCGACCGGGACCGTCGGGCGATTGCGTATTCCGCGTAGCCGGGGCGCGCTGGGCGGGCTCGCGGTGCTGCTCCTCGGCATCTGGGGCGCACTCATCCCGTTCGTCGGGCCGTACTTCGATTTCGCGTACACCCCCGACGAGCCGTGGGTCTGGACCTCGGCCCGCGGCTGGCTGCAGGTCCTGCCGGGCGTTGTCGCGATCGTCGGTGGACTGCTCATGCTGATGAGCAGGAACCGGGTGGTCGCGAGTTTCGGTGGCTGGCTGTCGGTCGCGGCAGGCGCGTGGTTCGTGATCGGGCCGTTCCTGGCCGATCTGCTGCGTCTCGGGGACATCGGCGAACCGGTCGCCACCTCGGATCTGAAGCGCGCGCTGCTGCAGCTGACGTTCTTCTACGGACTCGGCGCGCTGATCCTGTTCTTCGCCGCGAGCTCGCTGGGCCGGCTATCGGTGCTCAGCACCAGAGACATCGCGTTCGCTGAACGCGCGCGCAGTGTCGAGCAGCGTCGTGTGATCGAGAAAGAGGGACCCGCCACCGGCGGTTACGCCGCGCCTCGACAGCCTTACCCCGCCGATGTGCGGCATCGGCCGGTCTGACGGGCTAGGCCGTTTTGACGGTGACCATCGTGTCGGCGCTCGGGAAGTCGAGCACGCGCAGGCGTCCGGTGACCAGGTCGACGGTGTCGGCGACCACCCGGCCCGCGCGGCGGGCGTCGTCGGCGAAGCTGGTGCTGACCACCCGGTAGCTGCGCTTGGCGGTGAGCACGATGTCGCCCGCCCGTAGCGACCCGGCCGCGGTCGGGGGCTCGGTCGGGACCGTCGCCTGTGCCGGTTTCCGTATGAGCTCGATCAATTTCAGCAAGCTGTTCTCCACCCTGTGAACGTCCGCCAGGACGCCCCGTTCGCCGGATTCGCGAACGGTGTCGAGCTTTCTTTACCCGCAAGCGTCACGGTTGAACCCTCGAATCCGCGCCGTCCGCTCGGGCGGCGCGGATGCGTCCGTGGGTCACCGTTCGGTCGCGTCGGCCCGTGGGCGCGTCGGGAATATCACCCCGCAGTCCGATTCGATGTCATACCAAGGGATTACGGCCGACGAGAATTCGGTCGATAGCTTCGGGAGATGACGACACCTGCTCTGGTTCCCGAGTCACCTCCACGGTCGCCGCGGCGCCGCGCCGACGGCGATTACGCCCGCCTGTTGCGCAGAATCTCCGACGCGGGGCTGCTGCGCCGCCGCCCTGTCTACTACGCGATGCGGCTGAGTCTCGTCGGGACCGCGTTCGTGGGCGGCTGGGCGGCGTTCGTCCTCGTCGGCGACTCGTGGTGGACCCTGCTGGTCGCGGCGTTCATGGCCGTGACGTTCGCGCAGGTCGCGCTGGTGATGCACGATGTCGCCCACCGGCAAGTGTTTCGGCTGCGTCAGCCCACCGAGTTCGTGGGAAGGATCGCGGGCAACGCCGGCATCGGCCTCGGCTACGGCTGGTGGCAGGACAAGCACACCCGCCATCACGCCAATCCGAACCACGAGGAACTCGACCCCGATGTCGCACCCGACATCCTGGTCTGGTCACAACAGCAGGCACGTTCCAGCCGCGGTCTGCCGCGTCTCATCGGACGGGCGCAGGCGTTCCTGTTCTTCCCCCTGCTGTTGCTGGAGGGCCTCAACCTGCACCTGGCCGGTGTGCGGGCGCTAAAGAATCGTTCGGTCAAACATCGCGGCTGGGAGGGCGCGCTGCTGTTGGGTCACTTCGCCCTCTACCTGACCGCACTGTTCGCGGTCCTGCCCGCCGACAAAGCTCTCGTGTTCCTCGCCGTCCACCAGGGCCTGTTCGGCCTGTACATGGGCTGCATCTTCGCCCCCAACCACAAGGGCATGCCGACCTTGACCGGTGACGACCGCCCCGACTACCTCCGTCGACAGGTGCTGACCTCCCGCAATGTGCGCGGCGGTGTGGTGACCGACCTCGCCCTCGGCGGGCTCAACTATCAGATCGAACACCATCTGTTCCCGAGCATGCCGACGCCGAACCTGCGTCATGCCCAGGTGATCGTCCGCGACTACTGCGCCGAAATCGGCGTGCCGTACCACGAGACCGGCCTGATCGCCTCGTACCGCGAGGCGCTGACCCACCTGCACCACGTCGGCGCGCCCCTTCGTGCCCCCGAGCCCCCGGATGCCGACGTGCTCCGCCGCGATCGCTGAATCCGGCCCCGGTCACGCTGGTGATCGGGGTTCGCCCCGGCTGAGGTCAGCGATGAATGATGCAGGTGGTGGTGGCGTGGGCGACGAGTTTGCCTGCCTCGTCGAACACCTTGCCTTCGGCTGTGGCCGTGGTGCGGCCGACATGCAACGTCGTGCCGGTGCCGATGAGGCGGCGCCCGTCGGTCGGGACAGATCGGATGTAGTTGACCTTCAGCTCCAGCGTGCCGTATCCGACCCCGGCATCCAGTGCGGAATGAACCGCGCAACCCATCACCGAGTCCAGCAGGGTCGCGCAGATACCGCCGTGGGTGGTGCCGAGTGGGTTGGCGAAATCGGGCCGCGTGACGAGGCTGAACGACACCCGCCCGAACTCGAGTTCCTCGACCGTCATGCCGAGCAGCGTGCCGATTCCGGCTCGATCGGGCATCGCGGTCGCCGCGCGCAGCAGTTCGAGTCCGCTCATGGTGGCGAAATCCGGGGTTTCGGGGTTGTGCGTAGCGGTAGTCATCGTGCCCTCTCTGTGGATAGACCAATCGTTCTATCGTCGACGACGATACCGTAGGATGAACTGATCGGTCTATTGCGGAAGGGTTGCCGATGAACACAGTGGCGGGGCCACGAGAACGCCTCATCCGCAGCGCGATAATCATGATGCGGGAACACGGAGTCGCCGCGACCGGGCTGACCGAGCTCCTCGCCCACAGCAAGACCGCCCGCGGCTCGATATACCTGCACTTTCCCGGCGGCAAGAACGAACTCATGGAGCAGGCGACCCTGCATGCCGGGCAGCAGATCAGTGCGACGATCGACGCGCTGGTCGCTGCATCATCGTCACCGGCGCAGGTCGTTCTCGGACTGGTGGAACTCTGGAAGCGGGTACTCGACACGTCGTCGTTCACCGCAGGCTGCCCGATCGTGGCCGCCGCGCAGAGCGGCGCCGACTCGCCGGCCGTGCAAGCGGCGTCGGCCACTGTTTTCGCCGACTGGACCCGCCGACTGGCCGATTTGCTGATCTCGACGGGCATGGACTCCGCCGCGGCAGCGTCGGTCGGTAGCGTCATCGTCAGCACGATCCAAGGCGCGATCATTCGAGGTCGCAGCGAGAAATCTCTTCAGCCGCTCGACGACGCGGGGATCAACCTCGTCAAACTTCTCGAACTCTGAAAGTTCGCCGCACACCCGATCGGCGTCGACCTGAGACCGGTGGCGCTAGCCCGTCGGTGTGAAGAGAGCGCGGACGAGAGGCGTCGCAGGGTTCGGAGGTAGCAGATCCTCGGCATTGGCCAGTACCGATTCCAGCGGCAGCGTTCGGTCGGCGTGGTGTGCCGGGTTCTCCATCACCGCGTCGGCGTCGGCGATGCCCTGCTCGATGGCGAGCCGAAGATCGGCCGGCAGCTGAGCGGTCTTCTCCGGGTTCACCGGCTGGTCGAACCGCAGTGGCGTAGGCGTCGAGTAGTCCGCGCGGTCGTATCCCGTTTCGATCAGTACCCGCAGTGCGGGCTCCATCAGGGCGGCCGCGGGTTCTGTCACCGCCGAGTGGTCGGTGTGTTTCCCGAGTGCACGCAGCGGATACAGCAGCGGCAGCGTTCCCTGCGGGTTGGGCAGCGAAATGTAGGTCGTATCGCCGTGGTGCTGGCAGTTCCCGGGATGCGCGGCGCAGTTCTGTTGCGCGATGTAGTCGGAGCGGTCCGGGTATCCGTAGACGGCCGCGCCCGCCTTGGGTTGGCTGCCCGCGCCGTTGCCCTTGGGTTGCAGATACGACGGATGGATCAGGACAGTGCCCAGCACGGCATTCGCGTCGGCGAGCACATTGAGTGGATACGCCGGAAAGTCCGAGATGCCGTCGTACTGCATCGCGATATCCGTTGTCCGGATGCCGGTATCGGTGGGGGTGGGTGGGCCGAAGCTGATGTCGGCGATCGGGAGCCGACCGAAACGCACCGGCCGTTCGATGATCCCCCCGTTGGGCCGGTTCGGATTCGCGATGAGTACGAACGACAGGCGGTCCTTGTCCGTCTGCGACAGCTCGGCCGAGGCAGCCTTCTCCGCGCTGGCCACCGTCGCGCCCTGTGAGTATCCGAAGATGACAACGGCGCCGCCCGGATTCGAATCCATGACTCGCGTCGCGATCGCGTCGAGGTTCGCCACACCGTCGGCGACCGAAGTGTCCCACTTCGCCGACGACGCGTCCGGGCCTTTCGACGAGATGAGCGGCCACAGCGCCGCGTCGTACGGGACGGGAACGAAGGCGACGCCGGGGCACTCGTTGTCGGTGCAGCCGCGAGCGCCGGGATCGATGAAGTTCTGGTACGCGTTGCTTTCGAAGTTGTGCGCCACCGCGGGGTCGCTGGTCCCGGTTCCCGGAACGATCAGCGCCGTCGTCGCCAAAGCCACCGTGCCGAAAGCCTGTGCCTTGATCCAACTCACGCCCAGCGCCGTCAGCACTGCCACAGACGCGCCGTCGCGGATCATCGACCGCCGTCGACGGTGACCACCGAATCCGGTCGCGACGGGCGGTGTATCGGTAACTCGCGCTCTCGACGCCTGCATCATTGACTATCCCTTCGATGGGAGGAAGTGCGAGGTCAGGGCAATTCTGGCGGACCGTGCTACCGGGCAAGGAGTGTTACGGAAGATCGTCGAAACGCACGTCGTGGGCTACGGCGGTCGCGTGTAGACCGTCGGCGCCCGGTTGGATGGCGGTCAGGCGGGCACCGAGCGGCAGTGCTTGCAGCGGCACGACGAAGGTCAGCGATTGGCGCAGCAATGCCAGGGAGATCGTCGGTCCGCCTGCCGCCGCCTGGACCGACACCGGGGTGACCTCGATGCCCGCCTCGGTCGGTGCGACGGTGACGAAAACCGTCGCGGGCACCGAGATCCCCGCCACCGAGAACGACCCGGTGGCGCGCAGCCCTTGCGGACTGTCGGCGATCGACTCCACGCCCGCCGGCGCGAAACCCAGCACGACGTCGTAGGGGACCACCGCGGTCGCGGTCGCCGTAGCCGCGACAAGTTCGGACGTGCGGTTGTTGATCAGGTCGCCCAGCGGTGCGGAGACGTCGGTCAGCGCGACGTCGAGATCGTGGACGGAAATGTTGTGCCCACTCCAGTCGCCGATCCTGATGTCGATGTCGGAATAGGTACCGGCGACGGCCTGGGTCAGGAACGGAAACCCGGCGATCTCGACATCCGGTCGCTCCGCAAGGTTGTACTCGGCGGCAACCTGGCGTCCGATCTCGTTCTGCGCCACCACAACTGCGACCCGATCGCCCACAACCAGCCCGATCGCCAGCACAACGATCAGGATCAGCAGGGCACGCATACATTCACCATCTCGGCCATCCCCCCATCATGCTGTGGATCGCGACCGAATGCTGCCCTCGACCCGCCAGACATTCCTCTACCGTGGGTGGTTGCCGCGTTCACCGAAGGAGAGCCGAGTTGCTGAGCCCGTGGGATGGCCGACCGACATTCGTGTTCGTGCACGGCGCGCACGGCAACGCCGGATACTGGACACCTCTCCTGCGTGAACTCGGACTGTGTGGACACAGAGCGATCGCCGTCGACCTACCGGGCCACGGCGCCGACGCCTACTTCCCGATGTCCTACCAGGCCCCGCAGGACCTCGCCGCATTCACGGAACTGCCGGCGCCGACGGCTGCGGTGACACTGCAGGACAACGTTTCTCACGTCGAAACCATCGTTCGCAGAGCCGGGGTGTTCGGGCCGGTCGTGCTCGTGGGGACCAGCGGTGGAGGCGCCACGATCAGCGCTGTCGGCAACGCGATTCCCGAGGCGCTCGCCCGCGTCGTCTACATCTCCGCCTGGTGCTGCGTCGAACTCCCCAGCGTGGCCGCCTATCTGGCAACCCTCGGCCACCACGACGTCGCGACCGTGCCGGTCAACTGGCGTACGGCTGACCCGGACACACTGACGGCGCTCAAGGACGGTCTGATGGCCGACGCCACGGACGAGCAATTCCGCGCCTGCCTGAACCTGCTGGAACCGGCGGATTCCCCCTCTGTACTGACCGCCGATTCGCGCGTGCACGCCAGCACCTGGGGAACGATCCCACGCACCTACATCCGGCTGTCCAGGGACCGGGCGATCCCACCCGAAATGCAGGACAAGATGATCGCCGAAGCCGACGCCCTCACACCCGGCAATCCTTTCGACGTCCACACGGTCGACACCAGCCACATGGGGATTCGCCTGCACCCCACCGAGATAGCGGACATCCTCGACCGCCTCACGAGTTCGGATGACCGTGCCGGCTGATGCGACGACCTGAACTGAAATGATCTGGGGTGGCGTGCTGCCCGGACGGGGTGGCCCTGGGTGGAACGGGACTTCGTGAGCTCCGCTGTAGTGCTGATAGTGATCGTGTTGATTGCGGCGGTGATGTTCGCGGTGCCGTGGTGGGTGCTGGTTGCCGCGCCGACCGGGCGCAGTGGGTTGCGGTATCGGGTCGGGACCGGGGTCTGCGTCGCCGGCTTCGTCGGTCTGCCTGTCGCCATGTTCTTCGGGCACGGTCCGCCGCAGTTCGACCCGGCGGCGATTGCCGGTGACGTGCTGCTCGGGGTGTTGTGGGTGGTGTTCGTCTGGTCGGTGATCGGGTCGGTTGTCCGGGGTGTGCTGCGCGTTGCCGGGGTCACCGGGATGCGCGTTACCCAAGGGGTGGCTCTGGGTGTGGTGGTGGTGTCGGCGGTGCTCACGGGGTACGGGGTGTACGAGGCGCGGCGGGTGCCGCAGGTTCGGACCGTCGACATCGCGATCCCGGGCTTGGCCGAGGGGCTCGACGGGCTGCGGGTCGTGGTGCTCACCGATACTCACTTCGCCGCGATCGACCGGGAGGGATGGTCGCGAGAAGTCGTCGACGTGGTGAATGCGCAGCGGCCCGACATCGTGGGGCTGGCCGGGGATCTCGTCGACGGTTCGGTGGAGCAGCGCCGCGATCAGGTCGCCCCGCTCGCCGACGTCGAAGCGCCGCTCGGCCGGTTCTACATCACCGGCAATCACGAGTACCTCGACGACGCCCAGAGCTGGATCGACTACATGGCCGGCATCGGCTGGCAGCCGCTGCACAACGCGCACCGGACCATCGACCGCGACGGTGACCGGTTGGTTGTCGCCGGTATCGACGACCCCACCGCCGATGTGCCCGGACACGGTCCCGACCTGCCCGCCGCGCTCGCGGGCACCGACCCCGCCGCACCGGTCGTCCTGCTGGCCCACCAGCCCGCACAGGTCACCGACAGTGCCGCGGCCGGGGTGGAACTGCAGATCTCCGGGCACACCCACGGCGGTCAGATCTGGCCGTTCCACTATCTGGTCCGACTCGATCAGCCGGTCGTCTCCGGCCTGAGCAGGCACGCGAACACCCAGCTCTACACCAGCCGCGGCACCGGCTACTGGGGTCCGCCGATGCGGGTGTTCGCACCGAGTGAGATCACCGTGCTGGTGCTGCATCCCCAGCGGTGAACGCCTGCGGCACAGGATGTTTCGCCGCGTTCAGGTGCCGAGTCCGAGCCGGACGATGCGGTCGTCCCTGTCGGTAGGATCACCGCGGCCGTCGGTGTTGTTCGTCAGCAGCCACAGGGACCCGTCCGGCGCGACGGCGACATCGCGAAGGCGTCCGTACTCGCCGACGAGGAGCTCGGTCGAGTGGGCGAGGTCGTCGAGCGGGATTCGGCGCAGTCGCTCACCGCGCAGATTCGCGAGGTAGACGGACCCGTCGACAGTCGTCATCCCGCTCGGGCTGGCCTCGGACGGTTTCCACTGCTGCACAGGGTCGAGGAAACCCGCCCGCCCCGCGATGCCTTCGACCTCGGGCCACCCGTAATTTCCGCCGGGTTGGATGAGATTGAGTTCGTCCCAGGTGTTCTGGCCGAATTCACTGGCGAGCATCCGCCCGTCCGGCGCCCAGGTGATGCCCTGCGGGTTCCGGTGGCCGTAGCTGTAGACGAGTGATTCCGGCAGAGGGTTGTCGGCGGGTGCCCGCCCGTCCGGTGTCATGCGCAGGATCTTTCCGCCGAGGGACGCGCGATCCTGGGCCGTTCGGCGATTACCCGCGTCGCCGACGGTGGCATACAGCATTCCGTCGGGTCCGAAGGCGATCCGGCCGCCGTTGTGATTGGTGGCGGCGGGTAGGCCGGTGAGAATCGGTGTGCCGCTGCCCAGTCCGAGGTTGCCGGGCTGCCCGGTGAGGTCGAATCGTTCGATGCGATTGTCGTCGGCGGTGGTGTAGTAGGCGAACAGGTGCCCCTCGCGGACCGCGATGCCGAGCAGACCGCCCTCGCCGGACGGCTCGACGTCCTCGATGACCCCCACCTCGTATTGTGTTCCGTCGGTACCGATTTCGAGGATACGGGCGCTGTCACGTTCGCTCACCAGTGCGGTCGAGCCGTGGAAGGCGATCGACCACGGGGCGTCGAGCTCCTCGGTGACGGTGGTGTCGGGGCCGGACGCGCCGGTCCGGGTGGTTGCCTGCTCGGCCCGCTCGCTGGGGGCGCAGCCGCACAGCAGAGCGATGGCCGAGCCGAACGCCACGAGACACGCTCTGGTGCGGAACTCCATGTCTTCGAGACTAAACCCGCTGTTCGATCGCTTGCCAGGGGTGGCGAGCGCCTGAAACCGGTGACCGCGTCAGGCGAAGACAGCGCGCGCAACGGACTCGTCGCCATCGATCGCGACCAATCCGAGCGCGAAGGCATCGCTGAGAGTGATCGCGCCGGCGGCGAGGCCGAGGATGTAGCCGGGGTCAGCGCGGACAGTGGCGTCGAGTGCGCGGCCGTCATGCGCGCCGACCTCGAAGCCCGAGCGCGACGCGCGGAGCTGGAAGAGTGAGTCGCCGATCTCGAGACCGACTGTCGCCGACGGACGAACCTCGATACGGGCGTCGAGCAAGGCGGGGACGGCGAGGGCGAGCCATCCGGGGCGGAAGGCGTCACCGTCGGCGGGACCACGAACCATCAACGGGGTGGACCAGCGAATCAGGCTCTCGATCGGTCGGCGCAGCTCGGCACCCCACGGCGTCAGGGCGTACTCGACCACGCTGCCCTCGCCGGTCAGTCGCCGCTCGACCACGCCCGAGGCCTCGAGGTCGCGAAGCCGGTCGGCGAGCAGGTTGGTCGCGATGCCGGGCAGGCCCTCGATCAGGTCCCGGTAGCGAGCGGGGGCGAGGAGAAGCTCGCGGACGATGAGCAGGTTCCACCGGTCACCGACGACTTCGAGGGATCGGGCGAGCCCGCAGTACTGACCGTAGCTACGCATCGTTTCCTACCATCGCTTGATCTTCTCAAGTGCACGTGAGATCCTCAAGTATACCCTGATGCCGAGCCCTGAGGGGGGCCACCATGGTCGACACCACCAAGCGCGTGCGGCCCGGATGGGTCGACGACGAACTGTTCCCGTTCGAGAGTCGATTCGTCGAGATCGACGGGCACACCGTGCACTACGTCGACGAGGGATCAGGCCCCACTCTGCTGCTCCTGCACGGCAATCCGACCTGGTCGTTCCTGTGGCGCGACGTGATCGGTGCACTGCGCGCCGACTTCCGTTGCGTCGCACTCGACTACCCGGGATTCGGGCTGTCCTCGCCGCGGCCCGGCTACCGCTTCCTGCCCGAGGAACACGCAGCGGTGGTCGCCGGGTTCGTCGACGCGCTCGGCCTCGAGGGAGTCACCTTGGTCGGGCAGGATTGGGGCGGCATGATCGGCCTGGCGGTCGCGCAGCGGCGGCCGGGCGTCTTCGATCGGCTGGTCCTCGCCAACACCTGGGCCTGGCCGGTCAACGGGGTCCTCCACTTCGAGGCCTTCGGTCGCATCATCGGCGGCCCCGCGATCCGCTTCCTGGTCCGGCGGCTCAACCTCCTCGTGAACGGGTTCATTCCCACCGGCCATCGACGGCGAAAGCCGACCGCAGCCGAAATGACGCACTACCGTCAGGCGCTCGGCACCCCTGAGCGGCGCCAAGCCAGCGCCGTGCTTCCCGGCCGGGTTCTCGCGAGCCGGGACTTCTTCGCCGAGGTCGAGGCCGGGCTCGGCGACGTCGCTCATCTGCCGACGCTGATCGTGTGGGGCGATGCCGACATCGCCTTCCGTGCGCAGGAGCGCGAGCGTCTGGAAGCGACGTTCACCGACCACGAGACGGTGATCGTCGAGGGCGCGGGCACCTACGTCGAATCCGACGCACCCGAGGAGTTCGTCGCCGCGATCCGCGACTGGACGGCGATTCAGCCCACTTTGTAAGTGCCGCCGCCCGCCGCGATCAACCGACCGTCGTCGGTGGCGACGATGTCGACCCGGCAGGTGCTGAGCCGGCGGCCCGCGCGCAGGCGGGTGCCGATGATGTCGATGCTTTCGGCGCGGGCGGGCTGGATGAAGTCGATCGACATCGAGACGGTGACGCCGCGCAGCTGCTCGGGCAGGCGCGCGCCTGCCCAGGACGCGGCCATGATGCCGATGTCGATGCAGCTCGCGAGGGCGCCGCCGTGAACCATGTCGCCGACCGTGACGAGTTCGTCCCGGAACGGCATGCGCAGGCGGGCCCGGCCTTCGTCGATGTCGATGAGCTCGATGCCCATGTGCTGGACGAAAGGGGATTGGGGCAGGAACAGCGACATTGCTTCGCTGCCGGTGCGGGGGGAGGTGATCATCGAGACTCCTATCGGAAGTTGACTACGATATCGGAATGAGACTACGGTATTTCGTATGACGTTGGAACCCCCGACAGACCGACGAAAACGCCGGACACACACCGCCGTTCTCGATGCCGCGCAGATCCTGTTCCAGCGAGAGGGCTACCGCGGCACCACCATCGACATGCTCGCCGGTGAGGCCGACGTCGCGGTCAGTTCGATCTACGCCAACTTCCGTGCGGGCAAGGCCGATGTGTACGCCGCGCTGGCGTGGCGCATCGCGACCCGCCATGCGGAGGCGATGTCCGCACCGACCGGCGACGAGCCGATTCCGCGCGACGAAGTGGCCGCCGTCTTCGACCGCTACGTCACGTTCCATCGGGAGAACCCGCTCGCGCTGCGCATTCTGGCGCTGACCGACGTCGATATCAGCGAATCCGAACTGGCGGCGAAAGCCAAGACGCAGATCGACGGTGTGCTGGGCGGGTTGGTCGAATCCTTCGCCGCCGCAGTGCGGCGCGGGGGATGCGATGTCGAAGCCCGTGCGCTGGTGCTGGTTTCGTGGGCGGCGGTGAACGGTGCCTACTCGTTGTTCCAGCGACGGATGGTCGACCGATCGACCCTGGATGTCATGCTCGGTATCGCCCGAGCCGATCTTCTTTCCCATGTGGGCGGCCACGATGAAGCGTGACGGCGAGCTCAGCCGACGGCAGCAGATCCGTACTGTGAGTGCGGCATCGGTCGCGCAGACCATGGCCCTGCCCCATCTCGTTCGCGGGCTGCGCCGCGGCGGCGACGTTTCGGGGTGGCCTGCCCCGGTACCGCCGGATTCGCGGCTGTGTCGCTCCGCGCTCGACGAGGCGACGGAAGTGCTCACTCCGGCGCTGCTCGCGCACAGTCTGCGATGCTGGGAATTCGGTACGGCCTTGGCGCAAGTGGACGATCTCGCGCCCGATCCTGAGGCGCTCTACCTCGCGTGCGTCCTGCACGATGTCGGAGTGGGTGCGCCCGACGATGCGACGACGGGGTGTTTCGCCCTGCTCGGCGCCGACCGGGCTCGCACGTTCGTCACCGACCGGGGCGCTACCCCCGAGCTGGGCCAGTGCGTCCATACCGCCATCGCCCGGCACATGGATCCGCGTACTCCGCGCGACGACGGCGCCGAAGCGAGGTTGCTGCACGACGCCGCCCACCTGGACGTCGTCGGGCTGCGCGCCCACCACCTCGATCCCGGTCAGATCGCCGAAATCCACGCCCGCCACGGACGCGACGGATTCAGTAGCGAGTTCGCCGCCGCGATGCGCCACGAAGCGCGCGTCCGCCCACGCTCGACAGCGGCGACACTGTGGTGGGCGGGAATGCCGATCGCCATCGCGCTGAATCCCCTCGATCGCTGACGGCGGTCGAGGGGGCAGGCAGCGATCAGGAAACCAGGATCAGTCGGTGCGGACACCCCGGGCCGGAAACAGGCTGTCCCACAGTCGCGTCGGGGTTCGCTCGGGATCCATCAAGTCGTTCTCGGCCAGGGGACTGTCCTCGTTCTCGACGGTCGCCGGCTCGAATCGTTGCAGGGTCCGGCCGTCGCCGCGCAGTGCCTCGACGGTGCGCACCAGCGAGGATGTCTCGGCGAGCGTGGCGTCGAACTTCGCGGGTTCGGCGTCGAGATGTTCGCACAGCAGCGTGCGCCGGATGCCGAGGATGGTCTCGCGCAGTTGCTCACCGTCTGCGGTGGCAGGGGTGACCTCGACGGCCAGATCGCATTCGGTGTCGAATCCCATCGAACGGTTGTTGAGATTCGACGATCCCACCCGCAGCAGGCGGTCGTCCATCACCAACACCTTGGCATGGACATAGATGGGCGCACCGGCGGCGGTGACGGGATAGTAGACGCCGAGCCGATTCTCGGTGTCGGCCTTCCACAGCAGGTGCAGCAGGCGGCGGCGGGCTCCATCCATGGCCTGTTGCTCGAGCCAGCCGTCGGCGTTGCGGGGCAGTACCAGCACGACCTCCGGGCCGTTGCGCTCGCGCAGGCGGGTCGCGATCGCCTCTGCGAGCGTGCGCGAGGCGAGGTACTGGCTTTCGATGTAGAGCGAGCTGGTGGCGCCCGCGATCGCCGCCAGATACAGCGCCTCGATCTCGCGAACTTCGGCGCGGTCGGCGAGTTCTGGCAGCGTCCGCGCGATACCGACATCGACCGACCGCATCGTCGGTTCCAGGCCCTGCGGCCACGGAGTGTCCCCGGCGATCTCGCCGAGCGGGTCCAGTTCCCGGCCGGTGGCCGCTTTCCATCTGGCACGAGCCAGCTCGCCGATGGCTTTCGCCGCGTCCCCGTCGACGGCGGTGGTCGCGTCGTGCCAGGGACCGTAGCGGTTGCCGTTCGGCGCGGTCCGGAAACCGTTGTCGTCGCGGTGGTCGCTGGTGTCCCAGCGATCGACAGTCATGTCGATGCCGCCGCAGAACGCGAGCCGGTCATCGATCACCACGATCTTTTGATGATGTGCCGACCCGATCGGGTGCGCGGCGTCCATTTCGAAGTGCAGTCGACGGTCGGTCAGCCAGTTGACGACGAAGATCGGTGTCATCCCGCGGCTCATCGCGGTGAAGGCGCCGATGTTCCATTTCAGCAGATAGATCTCGAGGTCCGGGCGATGCCGTGGCAGCCAGGACAGGAATTTGCCCAGCCGCTCTGGTCCTTCGAGGGTCTTGCCGTGTGGTTCGAATTTGATCCGGGTGTCGAAATCCCAGCCGATCAGCACGATGCGTTTGCGGGCTTGCAACATCGCCGACTTGGCATGGCGGAAGTAGTCCGCCGCGTCGACGATGCATGCCAGCCGGTCCGCCTCGGCGATCTGCCAGCAGGTTTCGCCGGGAGAAAGGATCGGTTGCTCGTCGCGCATGGGTAGTCAGTTCTTTCGTCCGTCCGGCCACCTGTCCCCGCAGGTGAACGATTCACACTACTGCGTGGACCCCCAGGTCGTGGGCCGCGGCGACCGCGGCGTTGGTGAGGTTGCCCGCATGGGTGTTCAGGCCCAGCGCGAGACCGGGATCTTCGGCGCAGGCGCGTTCCCAGCCCTTGTCGGCCAAGGCCACCACGTAGGGCAGGGTGGCGTTGGTGAGTGCGTAGGTCGAGGTGTGCGGTACCGAGCCCGGCATGTTCGCCACGCAATAGAACGTCGTTTCGTGGACCGGATAGGTCGGCTCCGCGTGGGTGGTGGGGTGGGTGTCTTCGAAGCAGCCGCCCTGATCGACCGCGATATCGACCAGCACCGAACCCGGCTTCATCTGCGCGACGAGGTCGTTGCTCACCAGCTTCGGGGCGGCGGCGCCGGGGATCAGCACAGCGCCGATCACCATGTCCGCCGCGCGGACCTGCTCGGCGATCGCCAGCTTCGACGACGCCAGGCCGCGCACACGGTTGTTGTAGCGCCAGAACGACATCCGCAACTTGTCGAGATCGGTGTCGAGCAGGGTCACGTCCGCGCCCATACCCAAGGCGATGTTGGCCGCGTTCTGGCCCGCGACGCCCGCCCCGATGATGACCACCTTGGCCTGGTCGACACCGCCGACACCGCCGAGCAGCACTCCGCGACCACCGTAGGGCTTCATCAACGCGTGCGCGCCGACCTGTGGCGCCAGACAGCCCGCGACCTCCGACATCGGATACAGCAACGGCAGCGCCCCGGACGGCAGTTGCACGGTCTCGTAGGCGATGGCCGTAACCCGGTGCGCCAGTAGCTGTTCGGTCAACGGTCGATCCGCGGCCAGATGCAGGTAGGTGAACAGGGCGAGTCCTGCGCGCAAGCGGTGATACTCCTGGGCGACTGGCTCTTTGACCTTCAACACCAGGTCCGCCCCGGCCCAGACGTCGTCGGCCGCGGTGAGGATCTGTGCTCCGGCCGCGAGGTATTCGGAGTCGGGAATCGACGATCCCACCCCGGCCCCGGCTTCGATGATCACGTGGTGACCGTTCGACACCAGTTCGTGCACGCCGATCGGTGTGATCGCCACACGAAACTCGTTGTTCTTGACTTCCTTGGGGACACCGATGCGCATGGAAGCTCCTGCTCGAGGATGTTCGGGTTCTGACATGAGCATCAGCGATAACCACAGCAATCAGCGATAAACTCTGCACAATCAGCGGAATTGGGCGTCCGAGCTGAGTATCCTGCGGTGATGGCGTCGCGACAGCAACCCCGACCGCACCCCGTGCAGCCGTTCCGGGGGTCGCCGTCGAGCCTGGACGACATCGACCGTCAGCTGCTCGCCGAACTCGCCGAGGACGCGCGCGTACCCAACAACGTCCTGGCGGCCCGGGTGGGCATCGCCGCGTCGACCTGTTCGCTGCGGCTGCGCAGGCTCCGCGAACTCGGTGCGATCCGCGGCTTCTACACCGACATCGCCCCGGAGGCGCTGGGGCTGCCCCTGCAGGCGATGATCTCGGTTCAGGTCCAGCCGGCGGCGCGGGCGCGAATCGGTGAACTCAGCGCCAAGCTCGCCGCGCTGCCGGGTGTGGTGAATGTGTACTTCCTCGCCGGGACGGTCGACTTCTTGATCCAGATGTCGGCGGCCTCACCGGACGCGTTGCGCGAGTTCGTCACCCAGGAGCTCAGCGCGACCCGCGAATTCGCCTCGACCGAGACGAGCTTGGTCTTCGAACACATTCGCAGCCCACCGCCCACCCGCTGAGATCGGATCACGCCGAGCCTGTGCACTGTGCCCGCGTGGACTCTCTGCGACGATGTGCCCATGAGCACCACCACCCGACCGGGTGTGATCACGGCAGGCACGCTGGTTCTGTTGTCGTCGCTGTACTTCGCGCAGGGGCTGCCGTTCGGCTTCTTCACCCAGGCGCTGCCGGTGGTGTTGCGCGAATCGGGCTATTCGCTGGTGGCGATCAGTGCCTCGGGGGTGCTGTTCCTGCCGTGGGCGCTGAAGTTTCTCTGGGCGCCCTACGTCGACCGCTACGGCACTCGGCGCACCTGGCTGCTGGTGTTGCAACTGCTGTCGGCCGCGGTCGCGCTGGTGCTGGCCTGCCTGGATCTGTCGTCCTCGCTGCGATGGTTGTTCGCGGGCATCGTGGTGGTGAATCTGCTGTCGGCGACCCAGGACGTGGCGACCGACGGTGTGGCCGTGCGATTACTCGGGCCGCGAGAGCGTGGGCTGGGCAACGGGATCCAGGTCGGTGCCTATCGCATCGGGATGATCGTCGGCGGTGGCGCCCTGCTGTGGTTGTTCGCACTGGCCGGGTGGCGGGCACTGTTCCTGGCCATGGCGGCGTTGATCGTGCTCACCACGGTGCCGGTATGGCTGATGCGCGAGCGGGTCGCGGACCGGCTGCCGGCACCGAAACCCGCGCGGTTGCTCGGCGCCTGGTGGACCCGATTGCGCCGCCCCGGCATGCTGGCCTTCATCGCGTTGATCGGCGCCTTCAAATTCGGTGACTCGATGGCCGCGGCGCTCAACGGTCCCTTCCTGTCCGACGCCGGACTCGGCCTCAGCGAGATCGCGCTGATCAAAGGCGTCCTGTCCTCGGCGGGTGCGCTGGCGGGCGCGGCCATGGGCGGCTGGCTGGCCTACCGCTACGGCCGTCGGCAGGCGCTGCTGATCGGCGGTGTCACCCAGACCGCGAGCATTGCGCTGTATCTGGTCGCGTCCCTCGGCCTCGGTGGCTTCGAACTTCTGGTCGCGGCAAGCCTGGCCGAACACATCTTCGGCGGTGCCGCCACCGTCGCCGTTTTCGCGCTGATGATGGACGCGTCCGAATCCGAGCACGCGGGCAGCGACTACACCTTGCTCGCCTGCGCGATCGTCGTCGTCCAAGGCATCGCCGGGATGGCCGCGGGTCTCATCGGCGACCTGGCCGGATATCCCACACTCTTCGCCACCGGTCTCATCCTCTCCGGACTCGGTTGCGCCGCGATGATTCTCGGCCTGTCGCGGGGTCTCGGTCCCACCGGCCTGCACCGAGCCCTCGTGCCGACGGACAGTCCACGACACGACGGCGACCGCAGCGCCGTCCGGTAGCCCGGCGAACGCGGTCCACCTGGTCGACCGGAAGTCCCGGCCTTGCCATCGACGCCGATCAGAGGCCGTACCGGGCTCGCTCGGCTATCTTGAGTCCGATGTGCTCGCCGGAGATCGTTCGTCTCGCCCACGAGAGTGCGCCGCAGCCGAGTCGGCGGGCGGTGTTCGGTCTCGCGGGCCTCACCGCATTGGCCGCGGTGGCGCCCGCCCCTGCCGTAGCCGCGCCGCGCTCCGGCGTCGTCGACCTCACCCACACGCTCACGCCGCAACTGCCGGTGTGGCCGGGTAATCCGCCGATGGCCATGGTCCCGGTGGCCTGGCACGAGGCGGGTGGGTTCGGGCAGTTCGCGCTCAGGTACTGGGAGCACACGGGAACCCATCTCGACGCGCCCGCGCATCGGATCCCCGGCGCCACGACCACCGATGTCCTCGCTGTCGAGGACCTCGTCGCGCCGCTCGTCGTCCTCGATATCAGCGCCAAAGCCGCCGTCGACGTCGACGCGGTGGTGACCATCGCCGATATCGACAGTTGGCGATCACGGCACGGTGACATCCCCGAACGGGCCTTCGTCGCGATGTATTCCGGCTGGGAACATCGCCTCGACCGACCGTCGACCTTCCTCAATCTCGACGAGCGCGGCACACCACACGCGCCGGGATTCTCCGCCGAGGCCGCGCGATACCTCGTCGCGCACTGCGGAATCGTCGGCGCCGGAGTCGACACGCTCAGCCTGGATTGCGGTGCCGATCCCGAATACGGTGCGCACACAGCCTTTCTCGGCGCGGGGCGCTACGGGGTGGAGATGCTCGCCAATCTCGCCACGGTCCCGGCGACGGGCGCGACGATCGTCGTCGGCGCACCGAACCACGCGGGCGGCACAGGCGGACCGTGCCGGGTGCTCGCACTCACCTGACCACCGTCACCAGTCCGGTCGACCGATCGACAGTCGGTGCCGGAAAATGTTTCCCGGATCCGCGGCCGCCTTGACTCGGAGCAGTCGCCGATAGTTGTCGCCGTAATAGAAGGCGTGCCACGGCAGGCCGGAGGTGTTCCATTCGGCATCGGCCAGATCCGGGTCCGGGTAGTTGATGTAACTGCCGCCGTAGGCCTTGTTCGGCACCGGAACACCACCGGTTTCGGCGTGGACGTCGCGATACATCTGGCGCGCCCAGCGCACATACCGGTCGTCATCCGACGGCAGCCGCCACGATGCGTGGATCAGCATCTTCATGAACGAATCCCGGGCGGGCATCGCCGTCGCGTCGCCGGCGACGGCATTGATCGCGCCGCCGAACGGCAGGAATTCGAGCTGGGACTCACCGAGGAAACGGAGATCGGTGATGGAGCGGTAGAAGATTCGGAGTTGATCGGGGGAGTACGCCGTGCGCAGATAGGCGGCTTTGACCTTGACGCGCGTGGTGTTCACGCCCTTCGCGTAATACACCTGGTTCACAGTGTCGGCGTAGGACAGCTGGGCGAGCGGGGTGAGAATGGGCGGCGGGAACACGCCGTCGCTCACCGTGGCGACGAATTCGTCGAAACGGGTTCGCGCGTGCGGTGTTCCGGCATCGAGCAGGATCAGCATCTCGGCCGCGCCGGTGCCGGTCGTCCGGATCATCAGCGGCGCGTAGAGACCGGCGAAGTCATTGCCGGGGGCGCTGTGGCGTTCGAAGAACCCGAGATAGTTGGTGAGTAACCGGACGAACGAATCCTCGGTCGTGATCGGCAGGATCAGTCGCGCGTTGAGCATGCTGCCCGGCGGCTTCGGTAGCGCGTGTGCCGGGTCCGCGCCGTCTGATTCGGGCGACCGGAGCAGATACCGGGTCACCACACCGAAATTGCCGCCGCCGCCACCGGTATGCGCCCACCACAGATCGCGGTCTGGGCCATCGCCGGTCGCGACCACGATGTTCGCCGTGCCGTCGGTATCGACGGTAACGACTTCCACCCCGGCCAGGTGATCGGCCACGAGTCCGAAGCGCCGCGACAGCGGGCCATAGCCACCACCGCAGACGTGACCGCCCATCCCGACGCCGAGACAGATCCCACCCGGCACGGTGACGCCCCAGCGGTGCAGGGCGTTGTAGACGGTGCCGATGTCGGCGCCGGCGTCGACGGAGAACGCGCGGTGCCGCTCGTCCCAGAACACCGCGTTCAGTCGGCCGAGGTCGATGATCGAACGGGTCCGGTCGTTGTCGACGAAATCATCGAAGCAATGTCCGCCCGAGCGCGCCGCGATCGGCGAGCCCTCGGCCACCGCCCCGGCCACCGCGCGACGAACCTCCTCGGCGCTGGAAGGCACGAAGATCTTCGCGGGGCGAGCCACGAAGCGCCGGTTGTAGCCGCGCGCGGCCAGCGACTGGAACTCGCTCGTGCCGAGCACCGGCTCCTCGGCGCGGCTCACGGGCACACCCAGCGCGGCCGCTGTACCACCGGCCGCGGCCGCGGCGATCAGCTGTCGACGGGAGAGCACCACCGGGTTCCTTTCGCGCCGTGTTCGAGGATCTGCTCGGACAGTAGCGGAATCGCCAGGGCATGGACGCCAGAAATGCGGCGCGGCGCAGTGGTTGTGAGGTCGATATCGAAGCCGGTGGCGTCAGGTCGGCGGATCGGTGGGGCGCAGGTAGACGGGGTGGCCACCGGTGAGGCTGTTGTACAGCACGCTGAGGTCGAGGGAGTCCGTGGTCGGCTTCGTCTTCGGGGGTGCGCTGCGGTCGACCTGGCGGTGGAGCGCTTCCATCTTCTCGTCGAGCTGGGTGGCGACCTCGGCGGCCTGGGCCAGGTCGGTGCGCAGGTTCGGCGGGACCTCGCCGCGGTACTTGTAGTAGATCTTGTGCTCGAGGCTGGCCCAGAAGTCCATCGCGATCGTGCGGATCTGGATCTCGACCGGAATCAGCTCGGTGCGGTCGGAGCGGAACACCGGGATCGACACGATCAGGTGCATGCTCTGGTAGCCGTTCGGCTTGCGGTGGGTGATGTAGTCGCGCTCCTCGAGGACCGTGATGTCTTCCTGACCGGCCAGCATGTCCCGGATCGTGCCGATATCGGAGATGAAGCTGCACACCACCCTGACCCCGGCGATATCGAGCACGTTCTCGCGGATCGCCGCCAGATTCATCGCGTAGTTCTTGCGACGGACCTTCTCGAGAACACTCTCGGGCGACTTGAGCCGCGACCCCACATGCTCGATCGGGTTGTACTCGTGGGTGTTGTTGAAGTCCTCCCGCAAGATGTTGATCTTGGTCGTCACCTCGTCGATCGCGAACTTGTAGCCGAGCATGAAGTCGACGAACTGCTCCCTGAGGATCCGCAGGTCATCGATGCCGACGTGGCCTCCGTCGCCGAGCGGGCCGTCATCGGAGCTGGGGTCGCGCTGCCACTGTTTCATCGTCCTCCATTGTGCCGTCCTTCCCGCGAACACCTCGACCAGTGCGTGCGGCATCACGTTGGCACCTCTCACAGCTGCTGGGTGATCCGGTTCGTTCGGTGACCAGAATCCGTAGATGTTTCGTTTGCCCACGGGCAGGCAGGCTGATGATGACTTCTGGTGCAGTGCCTGACGACGGGCACCGTCACGGCACGGGGGCCGAGGCGAGCAGGCACTACCCGGCAATGTGGCCGGGCTGAGGAAAGCGCGCAGCAATGCCCAGTGATGTCGTCGATGTGTCCGTGGAGTTCTCCATCCCACGCCGGGCTCTGTGGGATGTGTTGCTCGAACCGCAGAGTTATCCGCGGCTGTGGGCCGGGATCGGGGGGTGCGATCGGCTGCTCCAGCCGGACGGGAGCACCGTGTGGGAGGTCAGAATCGGGGACCGGGCCGCGGGCGTGCGGCGAACGGGGCTGGCACTGACCATCGGTCGCTGGTACGAGAGTTTCGAACTGCACAACCCCGAATCGGGCAGTTTCGCCCTGGTCCGGCTCACCGGCGACGAGCAGCGCACCCGGGTGAGCGTGACCGTCTTCGCGGCGCCGCGGCTGCACCCGACGCTCGCGGGGGTGACGAACTCGGTGATCATCGGGTGGGTCAAGGACGGGCTGCGGCGCGCGGCCGATGTCGTGGGTGGCGCACGGACCTCGGTGGTGGCCAATGGCAACCGGGCACCGATCCGGCGCAAGTCCGAAATCGTGCGCTGGTGGGTGCAGTCGGGTCAGGTGTCGCCGCCGCTGACCTCGGCCAGGCAGCTGCGCTCGCTGTACCGGTGGGGATTCAATCTGGCGGGCGGCTACGCCGCAGGCGCCGCGCACAGCCCGGACCAGGTCGCGCTCGTCGACGACACCAGCACCGCCACCTTCGCCGAAACCGACAAGCGGACCACCGCGTTGGCGGGTGCGATGTACGAGGTCGGGCTGCGTGCGGGCGACGCGGTGGGACTACTGGCCGGAAATCATTGCGGCATGGTCGAATCGATGGTCGCGGCGGGCAAGCTCGGGGTCGACGTCGCGCTGCTGAACTCGGGACTGTCGGGGCGGCGGATCGAGGACATCGTGCAGCGGCACCGGCTGTCGGCGTTGTTCGTCGACACCGATCTGGCGCATCTGGTGCAGTACCTGCACACCGATCTGCCGCGCTTCTTCACCGACGACGCGCCCGCCGACCCGACCCGGATCACGATCGAAGACCTCATCGCGGTCCGCCACACGAAGTTCCCCGTCCCGACGGTGCCCGGACGTCAGATCGTGCTCACCTCGGGCACCAGCGGCACCCCGAAGGGAGCGCGGCGCCCGCACCCGAAGGGTTTCGACACGTTGGTCGCGCTGCTGTCGCTGATTCCGATCCACGCCGGCAGCACCATGATGATCCCGGCGCCGCTGTTCCATACCTGGGGGCTCTCCGCGCTGCAATTGAGCACCGCGGTGCGAGCCACAGTGGTGCTGACCCAGGGCTTCGACGCCGAGGAATGCCTGCGCCGCGTCGCCGAACACGGGGTGCACACGCTCATCGCGGTGCCCACGATGGTGCAACGCCTCGTCGATCTGCCCGAGCAGGTGCGACAGCGGTACGACCTGAGCAGCCTGCGGCATGTGATCAGCTGTGGCGCGCCGCTCGCGGCGGTCACCGTCGACCGGTTCCTCGACGACTACGGCGACGTCCTCTACAACCTCTACGGGTCCACGGAGGTCTCCTGGGCCAGCGTGGCCGGGCCCGACGACCTGCGCGCCGCACCGACGACGGCCGGACGCCCGCCGCTGGGCACCAAGATCGCCATCCTCGACGCCGAGCACAAGGCGGTGCCGGTCGGCGTGGTGGGGCGGATCTTCGTCGGCAATCACATGCTGTTCGACGGTTATGTCAGCGATTCCCCGCCCGAGGAATCCGACGGCATGATGGACACCGGTGACCTCGGCTACCTCGATGCCGAGGGCAGGCTGTTCGTGGCGGGCCGCGACGACGAGATGATCATCTCGGGCGGTGAGAACGTCTTCCCGCGCCCGGTGGAGGAGGCGCTGGCGCACCTGCCGCAGGTCACCGATGTCGCGGTGGTCGGCGTGCCCGATCGCGAATTCGGGCAGCGTCTGGCCGCGTTCCTCGTCAAGCACGAAGGCTCCGGGCTCGACCCTGACATGGTGCGCACCTACGTTCGAAACCGCCTCAGCCGCTTCTCTGTTCCGCGCGACGTCACCTTCCTCAACGCGCTGCCACGCGGTGAGACCGGCAAGGTGCTCAAGCGCTTGCTGGTCGATCCGGAGGGGCTGGCCGGCTGAGCCGCCACGGCCTGCCCCTCCGTCGCGGTCGCTACGGGCGTGGGTTGGCCTGGAACAACTGCCACATCCGGTCCAGCATCTCGGTGCGCCGCGTGCCTGTCGGCCAGGAATGGCTGCCGCCGTTGTAGACCCGCCACAGCACTTCGGTGCCGGATTCGCAATCCCAGTGCCGCGAGTCCTTGACGTCGGTGCCGCCGTCGGGCTGCTCGTTCTGGCACGGACGGTTTTCCCAGCTCCAGTACATGACGTGGCTGTAGGCGATGGGTTCGATGACGGTGGTGTCGTTGGCCGAGGCGAACACGCCCCACGAGACCGCGCGCGCGGGATCGCATCCGGTCGGTGGTGGCGCCGGTGCGTACACCGCGCCGGACGCGAAGACCTCGGGCGCGGTGCAGGCCGCGCGCGAGGCCATCTGACCACCGTTGGAATGACCGGTCAGATGGATGCGGTTCGGCGCCACACAGTATTTCGTGCTGACCTCGGTCACGACCTTCTTGATATGGGTCGCGTCGGCCGCGTCGGCGTTCCAGCCCCAACCGGGCGTGCCGTCCGGCTTGTTCTCGGTCTTGATGCCACGCGGGTAGACGACGATGAACTTGTGCTGATCGGCCAGGGCGTTCCAGCCCGACACCGCCTCGATTCCTTCGGGTCGGTCGTAGCCACCGTGGATGGCGACAACCAGCGGCGCACCGGCGGATACCCCCGCGGGTACGTGGACGCGGTAATACCGGCCGTCGAACGCGACATTGTCGGGGACCGGCGTCGTCGAACATCCGGTGGCCGGGCTTTCGAGAACCGCGTTGTCGGCGGAACCGGGCGCGGCCGCCGGCACCGCGAGTAGTAGGGCTGCGCAGGACGCGCCGAAGAGCGCGGCCAGGCGTTTCGTCAGAGAGGACGCCACGGAAACTCCTTGTGTGCGAACAGAATTGCACGTCGCACACTACGCGTACAGTGGTGTTCTTCAGTGTCGATTCACGGACACGGGCGGAGTCCGGCGCGCCGGGCCACTCGGGCTCAGAGGTCGAGGACCAGGCGTTTTCCCGCGCAGCGCGAGACGCAGGCCAGGGTGACGCCCGCGGCGTGTTCCTCGGGGGTCAGCGCGCCGTCGCGGTGGTCGGGGGAGCCGTCGGTGACGTGGACGACGCAGGTGCGGCAGAAGCCCTGGCGACACGAGTAGGGCTGATCGGGGCGGACCGCGAGCAGTGCGTCGAGCATGGTCTGGTCGGCGGCGACGGGCACGACCTCACCGGTGCTCGCCAACTCCACTTCGAACGCGGTGCCGTCGACGACCGGTGCGGGAGAGAACCTTTCGGAGTGGAACTCGATGCCCGCCATCGTGCGCACCGCGGCGACGAGGGCGGCCGTCATCGGGGTGGGCCCACAGCAGTAGATCGCCGTGTCGTGATCGACACCGTCGAGAAGGTCTGTGGCACCAGGTGTTCCGTGGTCGTCGTCGGTTCGCACCACGACGTGTCCGGAGAGTTCGGCGAGCTGGTCGAGGAACGGCAGGGTGTCGCGGCTTCGCCCGCAATAGACCAGCGTCCAGTCGATGCCGAGCCGGTCGGCGGCGCGCGCCATCGCCAGGATCGGGGTGATGCCGATACCACCCGCCACGAAGTGCAGGCGTTTCGCCGAAGAACCACGCCCGGGCGGCGCGAAGGGGAACGCGTTGCGCGGTCCGCGGACCACGACCTCGGTACCGACCGGCAGCTCGTCGTGGACCTCGATCGACCCGCCACCGCCCTGCGGAATGCGGCGCACCGCGATGCGGTACTCGCCGGTTTCGGCCGGGTCGCCGCACAGCGAGTACTGCCGCAGACGCCCGGACGGGAGTTCGATGTCGATGTGCGCGCCCGGTGCCCACCGGGGCAGCGCAGCACCGTCGGGGGCGCGCAGGCCCAGATCGACGACGGCCTGGTCCTGTGCCACCAGCACCCGGTCGGTGACGACCACCGGGAAGCGGGCGTCGTCGGCCCTGGTGAGGATCGGTCGGCGATTGATCAACGTCGACCAGCGAACTCGCAGGTTGGCCACGGTGTCGATCACCTTGGTGGTCGGATCGTGATCGTGCTTGCCGTACAGGTCCGGCGGGATCGCCTCGGGCGCGGGATACACGGTCACTGTGCCGCCGCCCTGGCCGCCGGGGACTTGGCGAGGTAGGCGATCGCCTGTTCGGTGGAGCCGACGTTCGCTGGGTCGTAGCGCGGATCGAAGGTGGACCCGGCGCTGATCAGCAGCGCCGGAATACCCGGCAGCGCACCGCGCCACATCGCCCCGAGGATCTTCCAGATCAGCGTGGGGTAGCCCATCTTCGGTAGTTCGGGATCCTGATTGACCAGGAACTTGGTGCCGCGCACGAGCAGACTGAGCAGGATCGGGATGACGATCAGCATCATCGCCGCACGGCGCAGGTAGCCCGCGCCGAAGTAGATCGCGACATCGTGGGCGACACTGCGGTGTTCGACCTCCTCCGCGCCGTGCCAGCGGAACAGGTCGAGCACACGCGGTTCGGCGCCGTGTTTTTCCAGGTCGGCGTTGAGAATCCAGTCGCCGAGCCAGGCGAAGAAATGCTCGAGGCTGGCAATGAACGCCAACCGCTCGACCAGCCGGGTCTGCGCCTGTTGCGGGCTGCCCTCGCGCGCGCCGAGGGAGTTCCGGAACACGTACTCCATCTGGCGGGTGTAGGGCGCGGTGTCGATGTGGTGGGCCGTGAACACCTGGTCGAGGACCTTGGCATGGGTTTCGGCGTGCATCGACTCCTGACCGATGAATCCGAGCATGGCCTCGCGCACCTTGGCATCGCGCACGTAGGGCAGCGCGTCGCGGTAGGTGGCGCAGAACATCCGCTCGCCCTCGGGCAGCAGCAGATTCAGCGAGTTCACCACGTGCGAGGCGATGGGCTCGGACGGCATCCAGTGCAGGGGCGCCGAGGTCCAGTCGAACTTCACATTGCGTGCCTGCAGCGCCACATCAGGTGCGCGCACGGTCCTGGCCGTGCGACGGAACGGGAGTTTCATCGGGTCTCCTGTGCGAGGGGAGCGGAGTTGTCGTGGCCGGCGCGCAGGAACCGCCCGGTTCCCCAGTCCGCGCCGATGCCGGGCGCTACTTCGCCCGCGCCGAAAACCCGGCGGCCGTTGACGACGGTGGCCACGACGGCGCGGTCGTTGCGGTTGACCATCCGGTCCAGCCCGAATTCGGGCAGCGGAGCTTCGTGGAGCTGATGTACCTGCTCGTCGAGCCCGGCCGGATCGATGACCACCAGGTCGGCTCGACCGCCTTCGCGTAGGTGACCGGCGTCGATCTGATACCAGTCGGCGAGCTCGCCGGTGAGGCGGTGGACGGCACGTTCCACGCTCAGGAACGGCTTGCCGGCTTCCTGCGCCCGCAGCACCCTTTCGAGCAACCGCAGCGGGAAGTTGTAGAATGACATGTTGCGCAGGTGCGCGCCCGCGTCGCCGAAGCCCATCTGCACGCCGGGGCTGGCGGCGAGCTTGTTCAGGTACTCGGGGCGATCGTTGGCGATCGTGGTGCGCCAGCGCAGCGCGGGACCGTACTCGACCACCATGTCGAGGTAGGCGTCGACCGGGTGCAGCCCGCGGTCCTTGCCGACCTGCCCGATCGACTTGCCGACCACCGATTCGTCAGGGCAGGCGATGATCTCGGCATCGAAGAAGTTGCGGTGCCAGATGCGCGGGGTGAACTTGTTGTCGTACTGCTTGCGGAACCAGCGACGGTAGGGCTCGCTCTGGAGCAGCTCGTTGCGTTCGACCTGGTCTTTCAGATGCAGGGCCGCGGCACCGGCGCCGAACTCCTCGAACACCACCAGGTCGATGCCGTCGGCGTAGACGGTGAACGGCACGGGCAGGTGCTGCCAGCGGAAGTCGGTGCGCGCGAAGCGATTCAGCAGCGGCGCGGCGTAGAGCATGAACCACACCAGCGGCGGGTAGGCCTTGGAATCAGCGGCCGAGAGCAGCGAGGTGCGCAGCTTGGGCCGGCCGATGCCGGCGCTGCCGACGAAGAACTTGGCGATGTTGGGGTTGAAGCCGACCGTAGGGGCGCTCTGCAGCACCCGATCGCGCCGACGCAGCACCTTGTTGAGCGCGCGCACCTCTTTGCCGCGGGTGTAAGTAGACGGCAGCGACCGCGACCGGTATTCCTCGCCATCGATCTTGTCGAGCTTGTTCGTCATCGACGACAAACCGAGGAAGCCGGCGTCGACCGCCGCGTCGAGCAGGCTGGTCATCTGCTCGATTTCGGCGGCGGTGGGCTTGGTGTCGCGGGTGACCGCTCGCCCGAGCCCGAGCACGTGCGTGCGCAGATCGGAGTGACCGAGGAACGCCGCCACATTGGGGCCGAGGGGCAGCGAATCGAGTGCCTTCGCGTACTCGGCCGGGTCCGACCAGGTGCGGTGCTTGTCGAGGGCGCCCTGAACAGCGTCGCGCGGCACGGCTTCGACGCGGCTGAACAGGTCGGCGCAGTCGGCGTTGGAGGCCAGGACGGTCGAGAGCGAGCAGTTGCCGACGACGACCGTGGTGACGCCGTGGCGCAGCGACTCCGACAGTTCGGGCTTGAGCAGCATCTCGGCGTCGTAGTGGGTGTGCACGTCGACGAAGCCGGGCAGCACCCACTTACCCGCGGCCTCGATCACCTCGGTGTCGGTGCCGATCGGTAGCGCGGTCGCGGAGACGGCCTCGACGATGCCGTCACGGATGCCGATATTGCGCCGGGCGGCGGGGGCGCCGGTGCCGTCGAACCAGAGACCGTCGGTAATGACGATGTCGAAGTCGAGCATGTGCTTTTCTCTCATTCGTCGTTACTTGGGCTGAGCCTGGATGAACGCGTCGGCGTAGCCGGCGATCGCGGCGGGGTCGGAGTAGGGCAGCCAGTGCCCGCGCGACAGGTCGTGGCGCACGACCTGATCGGCCCACTTCGCGGTGTCGTCGTAGCCCGCGGGGCGCACGGCGATGTCACGGGTGTTGACCAGCAACTGCACCGGCACGGTGGTGCGTCGTTCCCGTGGCCCGAACATGCGGGCCAGGATGTTGGCCCGGTAGAAGCGCAGCCCCGAGATCATGTCCTGTTTCAGGGTCGGCGCCAGCGAGATCTGCTCCGCGGAGGTGCCCTCGACCGCGCGAAGGAACAACTTCCAGACCTTCTCGGTGCCCACGAGCCGGAAGAACAGGTCCGGCAGGATCGGCAGCATGAAGAAGGTGGTGTAGGCCGAGGACAGGCACTGGCTGAGCGCGCCCCAGATCCCACGCGGGGTTCCCGACAGCACACCACGGCGCATCCAGGTGGCCAGGTGGTCGAGGTTGGGGCCCGAGATCGAGGTGAACGACGCGACGTACTGGTCCGCGCCCGGTTCGCACACCGCTTCCCAGACCTGGACCGAGCCCCAGTCATGGGCCACGACGTGCACGGGTTCGGTGGGGCTGACGGCCTCCACCACGGCGAAGAAGTCGGTCGCGAGCCGGTTCAGCTCGTAGGCCGACACCTGGGTCGGCGCGCTGGATTGCCCGTACCCGCGGGTGTCGTAGGAGATCACGCGGTATTTGTCCGACAGCAGCGGAACGACGCCGTCCCAGAGGTGATGGGTATCGGGCCAACCGTGGACGAGAACCACCGGAATGCCGTCTTGTGGGCCGAATTCGTAGACAGCGAGTGAAATGTCGCCGTTGCGCACCAGATGCGTTCTGGATGACGCTGCCCCGGGAGTGTGGTTTCCGGTTTCGCGCGTCATACGAGACTCCTTCCGGCACGGGGCTTCGTTGCTCCGTGCGCAATCAATAGTACCGCCGGTACCATTTTCTGGTACGCGTAGTACCGGGAATATCTTGAGGATCGGAAGGGCCGCTGTCAACACCCCCTCGGCGTCCGCCCGCGATACGGCGGCCTGTGCCTCGCCGGGCGCCGCTATCCTGGCCGTACGCGAAGGGCGGATCAGGGAGAACAGTGACTACATCGTCTAGGCCGGCTCGCCGGTCGCCCGTACGGTTGCTCACCCGCGAACAGGTCATCGCGGGCGCGGTGCGGTGCATCGACCGCGACGGACCCCAGCTGAGCATGGAGGCGCTGGCTCGCGAGATGGGCGTCGCCAAACCGCGTCTGTACCGCATGTTCGCCGACAAATCCGAGCTCGACGGCGCGGTCTCGGACTGGCTCGTCGCGCAGATCTACGCGGCCGTCGCGCCGGATCTCTCGCTCATCATGCAGCCGCCCAGGGTCACGATCCATCGGTTCCTCACCGCCTACGCCGGGGTCATCGCCGAACATCCCGACGTGTTCCGGTTCCTCGTCCTCACCCAGAGCGTCTCGGGCGCCGACCCGGACGCTCGCCCGTTGGACATCGGTCGGCGCCTGTCGCACGATCTGGCCGAGCGCAGCCGCAGTGTGCTGTCCTCGGTCGCGCTCGATACCGACGGTATCGATCATCTGCTGCGCGGCATCGTCGGATTCGTCATGGCCGTCACCGACCTGTGGCTCGACACCGATCCCGTCCCGCTGCCGGACCCGACCGCACTGTTCGTCGATCGGACGACCAATGCGGTCGTGCAGTTGTTCGACGGCTTTCTCCGCGAGAAGGGCGTCGTCATCAAGCCCGATATGTCGGTGGCGGCGACTCTGGCCACCATCACCGAGAACGCGCCGCCGCCCGACTGACCGCGGTTGCCTCCGCGCGATGCGCGGAGGCAACCGCCGTTGCTGGATCAGGCCTTCATCTCGTAGGTCCCGGCCAGCGCGCGCGCCCTGCCGAGCACCCGTTCGAAACGGGATTCGTCGAAGGCAGGCCGGCGAACCAGGTCGAGGGCCCGGCGCTGCTGGGTGGGGGTGGCGGTCGGCTTGTTGTGCAGGTTGAGCGCGTTCGCGGAGAAGGTCCGCACGAAACCGTCGAAGATCTGGTCGATCACTGCCCGGTCGGTGTCGTCGATGCGCGCCTGCTCCAGCACCAGCTGCGCGTAGGGCACCGCGGTGAACAGCTCACCGAACGCGAACAGGAAGTCCACGTCCTTCTGCTGCGACGAGGTCGGGGCGGCGACCGCGAGCAGCGCCTGCAGCGCGAGAACCTGCTCGAGGAACACCGCCACATTCGCAACGTCGCGGAAGCTCTCGAACACCGGGCGCCAGTCCGCGAAGCGAATGCGGCCCAGGCCACTGCTCGGGCCCTGCCGGAACAGGAACTCGTCGTCGGCGGTGTCGTGCCGGGAGGGCACCGGAGCGTAAGCGGCGCTGGCGAATTCGGCACGCAACGGCTTCACGACCGCGCCCAGACGCGGGGTGATCTTGCGGCTCGACCACGTCAGGGCGCCGGCGACCGCACGAGTGGCTCCCTTGGGTGCCACCGAGGCGCCCGGCAGCGACTGCATCGCGGCCAGACCGGCGTCGGCGGGGTGGAACATGTAGTTGGCCATGAACTTCAGCGACAACGCCATGTTCACGTGGACGGTGCCCTCCAGTCGCGGCAGGCCGAACATGGCCGTCATCGCGACCGGGAAGTACATGTCGTTCTCGAACCCACGCGCGGCGATCACGTCGGCGAGATCTTCGATCACGCGCTGGCCCTGCCGGGTTACCGACATCTTCTCGATGGCGTTGAACAGCAGGTAGCGGCGGTCATCGGGTGAGGCCGAGCGCATGTAGTCCACCGCGCGTGCGCTGTAGAGCTTCATCGCGGCGATGCGCGCGTAGGAATCGGTGATCAGCGCCCGCACCTGGGGGAACTCGGTGACCCTGTGCCCGAACAGGATCCGGTTCTCGGCGTGGTTGATCGCCTCGTAGAAGGAGTGCTCACAGGCGCCGACCGCACCGAAGCCGAGGTTGAACTTGCCCACGTTGACCGTGTTCATCGCCGCGTGGAACGCGTCCTCGCCACGGTGGAGGATGTCCTCCTCGGCGACGGGGTAGTTCTCGAGATCGAACGCCGCGACATAGATCTGGCTGTTGACGACATTCTTCCTCAGCTTGTACGCGTCGTGCTGGGAATCGGCGACGAAGAAGAGATACCCCTCGTAATCCTGCTGCGTCGGCTTGCCCCGCAGTGCCGCGGCGCTGTCGATGATCGGCTTGTCCGAACGGCGCCCGAACACCGAGACCATCGAGGCCAGGTTGCCGTTGCCGATGTAGTGCTTGCCGCCGGTCGCGGTGTAACCACCGTCGGGCTGCGGGTCGACGATCATGTCGGTGGAGTACACGTCGGCGCCGTGTTCCTTCTCCGACAGGCCGAACGCGAAGATCTCCCCGGAGTCGAGCTGGGCAGCGGCCTTCTTCTTGGCCACGGCGTTGTCGCTCTGCCAGATCGGGCCGAGGCCCAGGATGGTGACCTGCCAGACGTACCAGTAGGTCATGCCGTAGAAGCCGAAGATCTGGCTCAGCATGGCATTGCGCGCGGTGTCCCAGCGCTTGTCCGGGTCACCGGCGGCCTCGGCCGCCGGGGTGAGGAAGGTGGCGAACAGCCGCTCCTTCTTGGCGAAGTCGAGGAAGTCCGACGGCCAGACGCGGGACCGGTCGTCGTCGAGCAGCTGGGTCTTGCCGCGGCTCTCGAACCAGTCGACCGTCGCGCGCAACAGCCGGCGCGTCTGCGGGTCGAACTGCGCGAAGTCGGCGGTGTTCGGGTTGAAGAAATCCTGGGGCATCGTCGCTCCTCTTGCGGGCGTCCAGCACGGTCGGACGGTTCATTCGCCACTGTAGCATTTTCGTACATCAGTGTAGGAATGCCGAGGTGGTTGCTATGGTGGGCGCATGGGTAGCGAGACGGCACTGCAGCGGCGAGGGCGGGCCGCGCACCTCGGCCCCGAGCGGCGCAGACCGCAGGTGCTCGACGCGGCGCTCGCCATCGCCGCCGACGACGGCATCGCCGCGGTCACGATGGGCGCGGTCGCCGACTACATGAAGGTCACCCGCCCGGTGATCTACGCCTGCTTCCCCGACCGGGTCGAGCTGATCGACGCGCTGATCCAGCGCGAGGAGAGTTTTCTGATCTCGGGTGTGCTCGACGTGTTGCCGCCGCGCGCGACCAACGCCGACGAGACGGTGTTCGTCGAAGGTTTCCGCACCCTGCTCAACAAGGCGGCCGAGCGCCCCGATGCCTGGCGCCTGATCTACGGCAACCCCGATCCCGCCGTCGCCGGTTCCTTCGGACGTGGTCGTCAGCTGGCAGTCGAGCGCTGCACGGCGTTGCTCCGGCCCACCCTGCTGGCCTGGGGAGTCGACGACGCCGAACGTAAATTGCCCGCGCTGGTGGAGCTATGGGTCTCGGCCGCCGAAAGCGCGGTCCGCACCCTGTTCGCCCACCGCGACGAGTGGAATCCCGATGACCTCGGTGCCTTCGTCGGCTCGGCGGTCTACCGCGCCATGCGCAGCGCGTGATGCCCGCGGCGTAAGCGGCGCGCGGGGGTGCGCGGGGGTGCGATCGATCGACCCCGGGGCCGTCGGGTCAGTGCGTGGGTGAAGGTGTGCGGGTGGACAACCGCACACTGTCGAGGAAGTCTGCGATCGTCGCCCAGGTGGTGTCGCGGGCGGTGGGGCCCGCGATGATGCCGAGATGGCTTCCCGGGACCTCGGTGAACCGAACCTGCGCCGCGCCGGTGAGGACCCCGATGCCTGCCGCGACCGACGCCGACGAGGCCAGTGCGTCCTTGGTGCCGCCGATCAGCTGCGTCGGCGCGGTGAGTCCGGTCAGATCGATCGCGCGATGCGGGCCCAGATGCACTGTGCCCTTGAACATTTCGTTGCGGATGATCAATTGCCGGTAGGCCTGACGATAGAACCGGCCCGGGTAGCCCGGCATGGTGTCCATGAACCGGTCCACCGATTGCATGCGGGCCAGTGCCTCGGTGTCGGCGATATTGCGGGCGATGTACCAGGGCTTGGTGAGTTCACGGTCGATCGACTGGATGCGGAAACCCGCCCGCACCCCGTACTTCGGCACGCCGCCTGCCACGCGGACCGGCACGGTGACCTCGCGGCCGCCGGTGAGCTGCCCGAATTTGCGGGCCAGCGAGATCTGACCGTTGCGGCGCTGATCGAACGGGGTTCCCACCGCGGTGACCGAACCGATCGGCAGGTCGGCGTGCCCGGCGGCGGTGAGCACGCTGATGGTGCCGCCGAAGGACCAGCCGATCAGGTCGACGGGGGAGTGGCTGTTGTCCGCGCTGACCGCCTCGATCGCGGTGGGCACGATGTCGTCGACCCATTCCTCGAAGCCGAGATCGCGGTCCGCGTAGGTGATCTCGCCGTAGTCGAGCACATAGACCTCACGTCCCAGCTCGAGCAGGAATCGCACCAGGCTCTGGCTGGGTCGCATGTCGTAGCAGGAGATCGTCACCGCCAACGGCGGCACGAGCAGCACGGGATCGCCGGTGGCGGGGGTGGAGCGCCGGTAGCGCAGCAGCCTGCGGTGCGGTTCGTCGTAGACGATGTCCGACGGCGTCGGCGCGTACGGCTCGACGCCGTCGTTGAAGAGCGCGACCACGTTGCGCAGTGCAACCGACAGGGGGCCCATGTAATTCTCCGGAACGTCGAGACGGTGGGAGAAAACTAACTGTAACTCCCTGTATCACCATATCTTGTCCCTGAGGCTTCCTCCGAATCCGCGGGCGATCCACGCGGCCGCGCCCCATGCGAGCAGGGCTCGGATGGGGCGTGTCGCGGGTGGCGGTCGGCGGCGTGGGTCAGGGTTTGCGGGCGACCGCGCCGTACGCCGAGATCGGGAGGACCTGGCCCACCTCGGCAGTTTCCGGACGCCACTGGGTGATCGAGACGACGCCCGGTTCGACTACTTCCAGCCCGTCGAAGACGCCGCGGATCTGGGCCTGCGGGCGCGGGACGTACGGTGTGCCGCCGGTGCCGGTGTAGTTCTCGCACAGGGTGACGTAGGCCTGGCTGTCGTCGGTGCCGTCCCAATAGATCAGGTAGCTGCCCGAGGGCACTGCGCCGACCACGGTGCCCACGATGCGCAGCAGGTCGTCGTAGGTTTTGGCGTGACCGAGAACACCCATGAACATCACCGCGATCGGCTCGTTGAAGTTCAGCACATTGCGCGCGTCGGCGACGATCTGTTCGGGGTCGTGGAAGTCGGCGTCGATGTAGGTGGTGACGCCTTCGTCGGTGGTGCTGGTGAGCAGTGCGCGCGCGTGGGTGAGCACCAGTGGGTCGTTGTCCACGTAGACCACCTTGGCGTCCGGGGCGACGCCCTGGGCGACCTCATGGGTGTTCTGCATCGTGGGCAGGCCGGTGCCGATGTCGAGGAACTGCTTGATGCCGCGTTCCTTCGCCAGGAAGCGGACGGCCCTGATCAGGAACTGCCGCGACTGCACGGCCATGGTCGAGATGTCGGGGTCGACCGCCAGCCCGGCGTCGCCGGCGATCTTGTCGATCTCGTAGTGGTCTTTACCGCCCATCCAGTAGTTCCAGATCCGTGCTGAATGGGGGATATCGGTCCTGATCATCGGGGTCTGCACGTCGGCCATGAGCCTTGCTCCTCTGCAACTTTGACAGTGGCGCGCCCACCCAGGGGAGAACCACCAGCGACATAGCATCTGATCTGGCTGCGACAGTACAAGATTGGCACTGAAACGGTCGGGTCAATCCGTGAACGTTCACCGCTGCGTGCGACGGCCGGAATCGGGTAAAGCCGCTCCATGACGACACTGCGCAGGAATGCTGTAGCCACCGTGTCCGTCGCCGCCATCGATCTGATGTGTGGCGCGCAGGCCGATCCGGACACCCCCATCCGGGAAGCCGATCTGACGGGTGTTCTCGTGCCCAAGTGACACCGGAAGCCCGGTCCGTGGGTATCCGTTTCGGCAGCGCCGATAGTTCGATCTCACTGTGTGATCCCCATTCCAAGTGTTCACTGCGACAGAGACGTTCGGCCGGTAGCATCGCTAACGGCCCGTAAGGGCTAGTCCAGCAAGATGTTTCGCTGCGACCTCGGAAGACGGGGTCTGCGAGGCGCCGGGTGATCGAGAGGTTTCACAATGGAAACGGTGACGAATCGGGTCGTAATGGACCCGACTGGGCAAGACATTCAGGGTGAGAACCTCGAGATCAGGTCGCATGGTCCCGCCACCAGGGTCGAGCTGCCGGGCGGGGTGCAGGCATGGTCGATCACCGACGCCGCGCTGCTGGAGAAACTGCTCGTCGATCCCCGGGTCTCCAAGGACGCGAGCCAGCACTGGCCCGCCTTCGTCGCCGGTGAGATCCCCCCGGATTGGCCGCTGTACCTGTGGGTTTCGGCGCCGAACATGTTCACCGCCTACGGCAGCGATCACCGCAGGCTGCGCAAGCTGGTGGCGCCGGCCTTCACCGCGCGGCGCACCGAGGCCATGCGCGCACAGGTCGAGCGCATCACCACCGAACTGCTCGACGAGCTGGCAGCCACCCCGGCCGGTCAGACCGTGGACCTGCGCGAGCAGTTCGCCTACCCGCTGCCGATCCAGGTGATCTCGGAGCTGATGGGCGTGCCGGAATCGCTGAACCCCGGCCTGCGCACCTGCATCGACGGCATCTTCGACACCTCGCTCACCCCGGAGCAGTCGCAGGCCAACTACATGGAGATGTACCGGATCCTCGGTGAACTGGTGGCGTTGCGGCGAGAACAGCCCGGCGACGACATCACCAGTCTGCTGATCGTCCAGCGCGACGAGGACGAGGGCCAGCTCACCGAGGAAGAGCTGGTCGGCACGCTGCTGCTGGTGATCTCGGCGGGTCACGAGACCACCGTGAATCTGCTCGATCAGGCCATCACCGCTCTGCTCACCCGGCCCGATGTGCTCGAGGGCGTGCGTGAGGGCACGATCACCTGGCCCGATCTGGTCGAGGAGACGCTGCGATTCGAATCACCGGTCGCGCATCTGCCGTTGCGTTTCGCGGTGGAGGACATCGACATCGACGGTATCCAGTTCGCCAAGGGTGACCCGATTCTGGCGAGCTACGCCGCGGCCGCGCGTGACCCGAAGCTGCACGGCGACACCGCGGGCGAGTTCGATCCCACGCGCGAGAAGCAGTCGCACATGGCATTCGGCTACGGCGCGCACCACTGCCTCGGTGCGCCGCTGGCCCGCCTCGAGGCACTGGTCTCGCTGCCGGCGCTGTTCGAGCGGTTCACCGAGCTGAAGCTGGCCGCTCCCGTGACCGAACTGGGCACTGTGCCCAGCTTCATCTCCAACGGCCACCGCCACCTGCCGGCCTACATCCACGGCGCGTAGCGCCGAACTCGCTCGGCCGACCCGTGCGGGTCGGCCGAGCGAGGGGATTCAGTTGCCGGGCACCACCAGCGGTGCGGTGCTCGGGAACATCACCGGCAGGCCCGCCAGCGCCCGGTGGAAAGGCCCTGGCCGCCAGACCAATTCCTCCGGCGGCACCGCGAGCTCGAGTTCGGGCAGCGCGTCGAGGAGCTGGTCGATGGCTTCCTGGGCGATCAGGTAGGCGGGGGACTTCGCCGGGCAGCCGTGCGGGCCGGTGCTCCACGCCAGGTGCGCGCGGTTGTCGAGGAAATCGCCGGTCCCGATCGCGGGATCGTTGTTGCACGCGGCCATGCTGATGACGACCGGCTGATGCGCGGGCAGCCACACATCGTCGACCAGGATCGGCTGTCGCGGATACGTGGTGCAGAAGTTGGCCATCGGCGGGTCGGTGTAGAGCACCTCGTCGAGTGCGTCGCGGGTGGACAGGCTACCGCCGAGCAAGCTGCCCGCGAATCGCTGATCGGTGAGCATCAGCCGCACCGTATTGAGAATCAGATTGAGCATCGGCTCGATCCCCGCGCCGTACATCGTGAGTACCTGGTTCATCAGCTCCTCGTCGGTGAGCCGCTGCGGATGCTGCACCAACCGGGTCGTCACGTCGTCGCCGGGTTCGCTCTGCTTGAGCCGCACCAGGTCGTAGAGCGCGTCCTCCATCATCTGCGTACCGCTGGCCGCGGTGTCGCCGCCCTCGAACATCTGCGCCATGCCGGTCGCGATGTGCCCGCCGATATCGGCGGGCACACCGAGCATCGCGTTGATGGTGGCGAAGATGACAGGAAAGGCATACTGGCTCAACAGATCCGCGCGGCCGTCCGCGCAGAAGGAGTTGATCACCGGCATCGCGATCTGCTCGACGGTGCGATGCAGCTGGTACAGGTCGACACCCGCCAGGCCCGCGACGGTGACCTGCCGGTGGCGCGTGTGCTCGGCGCCGGCGGTGCGGATCGCGTTGGGGCGGTAGCGCATCATCGGCAGGACAGGGCAGTCGGCGGGGATGTCGCGCTGCCACATCTTCGGGTCGGCCGGAAAATGGTCGGGATCGTTGAGAATCTGTACCGCGGTGCGGTAGCCGATCACGAGGGTGGCGGGGACCCCGGGCACCAGATCGACCGGTACCAGCGAACCGAAGCGGTGCCGCATCTCGCGGTAGGTGCTCTGCGGGTCGGCGGCGAATTCCGGCGAGTACAGCGGCACCCGGTCCTGGCCGCTGCGCGAGTCCGGCGAAACATCCAGTGTCACAGCGAGTACTCCTGAGTCGAGGATCGGTGCCTCGGCGACGCGCCGAGTTCGTGGCCGACCCTGGCGGCCAGCTCGTTCATGCGATGGGCGATGAGCGCGAGGTCCACATCGCCGGTGGTGGCGACGCCGAGCAGGGTGCCCGCGCCCGCGGCGGTGATCAGCACCATGCCCTCGTCGTATTCGGTCATGTTCTGGCGCACGGTGTTCGCCAGTCCGCCGCAGAACTCACCGAGCACCTTGCCCAGCGAGCGCAGCCCGCACGCGGCGGCCGCGAAACGCTCCGCGTCGTCGATGGAGATGGCGCCCGAGTGCGCCACGCGTAGGCCGTCCTCGGATAACAACACCGCGAAGCGGACGCCGTCGAGCGCCAGGTCGTCCAGCAGCCACGCGAGGCGGTTGGTGCTGTTGGAGATCGGAGTACTCATCAGCTGTCGTGCCCTTTCGTCGAGCGTGCGGCCGCGGCGCGGCCGTGTCTGGAGCCGCTGTGCCAGGCCGCCGCGAGCTCGGGGCGCGCGAGCACCTCGCCGGTGTCGGCGCGCTCGTCGGCCGGGGCCACGGTGCGGCGCGTGCGTTTGGGCAGCCCGCCGGTGGTGCGGTCGAGCTCGGCCACGTCCAGCTCGGGCGCCGACGCGCTGATCTCGGAGACAGGTGGTGGTGGCGCGACCGGTTCCGGCGCCTCGGCATGCTTGGGCCGGTGCACCTCGGTGGCGGTGACGAGCAGCGCCGCGGGAACGAACACCATCGCCCTGGTGCCGCCGTAGATATTGGGTCCGTCGACATAGGCGGCGAAGCCGTAACGGCGCGCGAGCGCGGCGACACCGGGGAACCCGACCCGCGGTGACGGGCCGAGGGCGTTGATGTCGACAACGCGCTCGCCCGAGAGCACCTGGCGCGCCTCCTCCATCTGCTCGTGGCTCATCCGCACGCCCGCGTCATCGATGATCACGGTGACCCCGTGATGGCCCTGCTGGTAGGAGATGTCGACGAACGACGACGGCGGCGAGTAGCGCAGCGCGTTGTCGAGCAGGGTCGCGACCGTGTGCACCAGCGGCTCCACCGCCCGGCTCATGACCACCAGTTCGCAGTGGCCCGTGCGCACGCGCAAATAGTCGCGCACCCGGCCGGTGGCGCCGCCCACCACGTCGCCGACGGTCTGCTGCGGCCAGCGCCTGCCCGGCAGCCCGCCCGAGACGATGACGTAGGCCTGGGCCTGACGGATCATCTGCTGGACCGTGTGGTCGATCCGGGTGAGCGTCGCGTAGACCTCGTCGTTGCGGTTCTCCCGCAGCGCGTTGCTCACGACCTGGCCCACGTCGGCGCCGAGACTCACCACGGTGGTGCCGAACGCGCGCACGGCGTTGCTGGTGGCGGCGCGGGCGTCGGCGGAGACCTGGGCGCGCGTCGCCTCGTGTGCCGCCTCGACCTGTGCCACGGTGCGCTGTTCGGCCGCGCGGTCGGCGAGTGCCGCGTCGTGTTCGCACGCCCGGAGTTCCTCCGCGTGGGCCAGCGACATCTGCTCCATCGCTGTGTTCTTGGCGTGGAGATCGCGCTCGGCCGCCGCCAGGCGGGCGCGGATCTGACGTTCGTTGCGCAGGGCCTGCAGCGCGACAGCGACCGCGCCGAGCAGGACCAGTGTTGCGATGGAGAACAAGAAGACCGCGAGCGTCGGAGTCATCGGTTCCTTTGTCGTCTGTGCCGACCGAAGAGCCGTGGTGGCCGGGTCCTCGCCGGTCTCTCCGACGAGACTTCTCGCCGCGACCAGCCCTCACACCGAGTGCGCCGCACCACAATTGGGCACCGCGCACGTGAGTTCGGTCGAAACCGGACTCGCTGCCCGGCGTTTCGGCGATGCGGACACGTTAGCAGTGCGAATCGCCGAGTGCACGAAACGGGTTGCTGCAGAACGTGACTCGCATTGTCGTGGAGAGCCGTGAATTGATACCGACGGTTGATACTCGGCGTGTACGGTTGAACGCATACAGGTCAGCCGTGGACCAGCGGCGACCAACGCGTCGTCGCCGCACCCGGCCTCGAGTCCTGGCTCATCCTTCTCTCGTCTCCCCGCTGCGGCGCCGTCGATCGATTCGAGGAAGAACCTGCATGACCAGCGATCTCGACGACGACCCGTCCGACGTGCCACCCGCCGACCCCGAGGAAGAGGACCCGACCGTTCATTGGCCCGAACCGAGCCCGCTGCAATCGTGGTGGACCGACATCATGGGCGCGAAGAAACCACGCCGGTTCGGTCAACAGACCTGACCTCGGCAGCATGACCCCAGGGCCGCACCGTTCTCGGTGCGGCCCTTGTCGTGTGCGGGCTGTGTTCGCCGGGGTATTGACCTGGACGCGGTGTCCAACCTAAATTACATGGACACCGTGTCTCAGGTATTCGGGACACACGGCACACGGGAGTGCGTTCATGACACAGAAGGTGTTCGTCGTCGGCGTCGGCATGACGAAGTTCGAGAAGCCGGGTTCGCGGGAGTGGGACTATCCGGACATGGCCCGTGAGGCGGGGACCAAGGCGCTCGCCGACGCCGGAATCGACTACGACCGGGTGCAGCAGGCCTATGTCGGCTATGTGTACGGCGAGTCGACCTCGGGTCAGCGCGCGGTCTACGAGCTGGGGCTGACCGGTATTCCGGTGGTCAACGTGAACAACAACTGCTCGACCGGTTCGACCGCGCTCTACCTGGCGGCGCAAGCGGTGCGCGGTGGGCTCGCCGAGTGCACCCTCGCCTTGGGTTTCGAGAAGATGCAGCCCGGCTCGCTCGGTTCGACCTACGACGACCGTGAGCAGCCGATGATGAAGCACCTGCTGGCGCTGGCCGAGCTGCAGGAGTTCGCGATGCCGCCCGCGCCGTACATGTTCGGTGCCGCGGGCAAGGAGCACATGGAGCTCTACGGCACCACGGCCGAGCAGTTCGCCAAGATCGGCGTGAAGAACCACCAGCACTCGGTGAACAATCCGTACGCGCAGTTCCAGAAGGAATACAGCCTCGAGGAGGTCCTCGCGGCGAAGCAGATCTACGGCCCGCTGACCAAGCTGCAGTGTTCGCCGACCTCCGACGGTTCCGGCGCGGTGATCCTGGCGAGCGAGGACTTCGTCGACCGGAACAACCTGGCCGACCGCGCGGTCGAGATCGTCGGGCAGTCGATGGTCACCGACCTCGCCTCGACGTTCACCAGCCCGACCGCGATCAACCTGGTCGGCTCCTCGATGTCGCGCACTGCCGCCGAAGCGGTCTACGCCGAGGCCGGTTTCGGGCCCGAGGATGTCGATGTCATCGAGCTGCACGACTGCTTCTCCACCAACGAACTGCTGACCTATGAGGCTCTGGGCCTGTGCGCGCCGGGGGAGGGCGGCCGGCTCGTCGACGACAACGCCACCACCTACGGCGGCCAGTGGGTCGTCAACCCGTCGGGCGGTCTGATCTCCAAGGGCCACCCCCTCGGCGCGACCGGTCTGGCCCAGTGCAGCGAACTCACCTGGCAGCTGCGGGGCACCGCTGACGCCCGCCAGGTCGCCGACGCGCGAATCGCCCTGCAACACAACATCGGTCTCGGTGGCGCGGTCGTGGTGACCGCCTACCGCCCCGCCAACCGCTGACTTTCCCCTACCGAATCACACCAGGAGAACCCCATGGCATCTGTGTCCGTTTCCACCGCACTTCCCGTCGCCCCCGAGCTGGCCTGGGCCCGGCTCAGCGATCTCGCCAACTGGGAGGAATGGCTGACCATCCACCAGGGCTGGCGTGGCGATCTGCCCGCCGAGCTCGCCGCGGGCGCACGCTTCACCGAGGTCGTGTCGGTGATGAACATGGCCAACAAGATCGAGTGGACCGTCGCCGAAGTGGTGCCGAACTCGTTCCTGCGCATCACCGGCGCCGGCATGGCCGGTGTCACCATCGAATTCGCGTTGAAGGTCGACGCCACCGACACCGGCTCCTCGGCCGCGTTCGACGCGAGCTTCAAGGGCGCGATGATCGTCGGCCCGATCGGCAAGGCTGTCGCCAAGCACGCCGAAGCCGACCTGAAGGAGTCGATGGCCAAGTTCACCGAGCTCGTCGGTTCGGCCGCATGACCACCTCGGAATCGGCCGGAGTCGTCTTCGACGGCTCCGCCCTGGGGGAGTGGACCGACGAAGAGCGGTTCTCGGTCACCGCCGAGCGGATCGCGGAATACGCCGCGGCGACCAATGATCCGGTCCCCGCGCACCTGTCGGGTCAGATCGCGCCGCCGGTGTTCGCGGTGGTGCCGGTGTTCACCTCGATGGCGCCCGCCGCGCTGTCGGTCGCGCCGGTCGAGCTGCTGATGAAGCTGGTCCACGGTGAGCAGGACTTCCTGTTCCACCGTCCGATCCGGGCCGGTGACGAACTGGTGGTGCGGGCCAAGCCGATCGGCTACGTGGGCCGCCCGAACGGCTCCACCGTCGTCATCTACGCCGAAACCCGGGACGCGGCGGGGGAACTCGTCAACGAGCAGTGGATGACCGCGTTCTTCCGCAAGGTCGACGCCGGTCCCGGTGAAGGGGAGCTCGCGCCCACCCACCGGATCACCGACGAGGATCGGGCAGGCGATCCGGCCGCGTCGGTCACCGCCCACATCGACGACGACCAGACCTTCCGCTACTCGCCGGCCTCGGGCGACCCGATGCCGATCCACCTCGACGACGAGATCGCCCGGATGGCCGGGCTTCCCGGCATCATCAACCACGGTCTGTGCACCATGGCGTTCACCTCGTGGGCCGCGCTGACCGAACTCGCAGGCGGCGACACCGCGCGCCTGCGCAGGCTGGCCGTGCGATTCGCCAAGCCGGTGCTGCCCGGCCAGGACATCACCACCACCTTCTGGCCCACCGAATCCGCTGATCCCGGCGTGCGGGCCTACGCCTTCGAAACCGAAGCCGCGGGCCAGATCGCGATCACCGACGGTCGCGTCGAAATCAACTAGGAGACAAGACTCATGGGAAAACTCGACGGTCGTGTCGCGGTCATCACCGGCGCCGGTCGTGGCATCGGCCGCGAACACGCGCTGCTGTTCGCCCGCGAAGGCGCCAAGGTCGTGGTCAATGACCTCGGCGGCGCCAACGACGGCACCGGTACCGACGCGGGCCCGGCCCAGCAGGTGGTCGACGAGATCGTCGCCGCCGGCGGTGCCGCGGTCGCCAACACCGACAACATCGCCACCTGGGACGGCGCGAAAGCGCTGGTCGACCAGGCGGTCAGCGAGTACGGAACGCTGGACATCGTGGTGAACAACGCGGGCATCCTGCGTGACGCGTTCATCGCGGGCATGGACGAGTCGCAGTGGGATTCGGTCATCGCGGTGCACCTCAAGGGCCACGCCGCCACCCTGCATCACGCCGCCGCGTATTGGAAGGCACAGTCCAAGGCCGGTACCCCGGTGTCGGCGTCGGTGATCAACACCGCCTCGGCCTCGGGCACGTTCATGCCCAACGCCGGTCAGGGCAACTACGGTGCGGCCAAGGCCGGCATCGCCGCGCTCACGCTGGTCGCCGCCGACGAACTCGAACGCTACGGCGTACGCGTGAACGCGATCGCCCCGATCGCGCGTACCCGCCTGACTCTGGCCACCCCTGGCATGGGCGCGTTGTTCGCGGCCGAGGTGCCCGAGGGTGAGTTCGACGCGTTCTCCCCGGCCAACATCTCCCCGCTGGTCGCCCATCTCGCCGAGGCCGACTGCGCGATCACCGGCAAGGTGTTCGCCGTGCAGGGCGGAGCGATCGTCGAGCTGGCCGGCTGGCACGACGTGCGCACCGTCGAGACCGATGGACCGTGGACCATCGACGAGGTGGCCGCCCAGCTGAAAGAGACCAACTAGCCATGGCGCGCAACAGTTATGAGCTCGGGGTCGGTGTCAGCGAGGACCATCTGGCCCTCGCCGACGCGGTCGCCGGTTTCGTCGAGCGGACCATCACCGCCGAGGTCGTCCGGGCCGCAGTCGAGTCGACCGACGCGGGCAAAGTCCTGCCGTTCTGGGACGGCCTCGTCGCCCAGGATCTGCTCAGCCTGCACATCGCCGAGGATCTCGGTGGTCAGGGCGCCGGTCTGCTGACGCTGGCCGTCGCGCTCGAACCGCTCGGGCGTGGCCTGCACACCGGGCCGTTCGTGCCGACCGTGCTCGCCGCCGCGGTGCTTGCCGCCGCGGATGACATTCGCGCCGAGGGCAATCCGAGCCTGGCTCGGATCGCCGGGCTGGCGGACGGGTCGCGCACCGGCGCGGTGGCCCTGACCTCGAACCTGACCGGCACGCTCACCGACGGCACGTTGACCGTCAGCGGAACGGCCGACGGTGTGCTGGGGGCGGTGTCGGCCGATGTCGTCATCGCGCCCGTCGCGGTGGCCGGCGAACAGCGGTGGGTCGTCTTCGAGAACATCGAACTGACCGTCGGCGCGCAGGACGGCATCGGTGTGCTGCGCGGTTCGGCACGGCTGCAGGCGGATTCGGTCGAGGTCTCCTTCGACCGGGTGCTCGAGGTGAGTGCGGCGCGCGTGCGTTCACTCGCCGCGGTGGTGTTCGGCGCCGAAGCGGTCGGCGTGATGTCGTGGTGTGTGTCGACCGCGTCGGAGTACGCCAAGACCCGGGTGCAGTTCGGTCGGCCGATCGGTCAGTTCCAGGGCGTCAAACACAAGTGTGCCCAGATGGGCATCGCGCTGGAGAAGGCGCGTGCCGTGCTGTGGGATGCCGCCTATGGTCTCGATCGCGACGACGACACCGCCGAGTACGCCGCGGCTATCGCGGCGCTGATCATCCCGGACGCCGCGGTGCAGGTCGCCCAGGAGTGCATCCAGGTGCACGGCGGGATCGGCTTCACCTGGGAGCACGACGCGCACCTGTACTACCGGCGCGCTCTCGCGCTGCGCGGGCAGCTCGGCGCGCGTGACGAACGAGCCGAGGCGGTGGCCGGCTACGCGCTGTCGGGGCTGACGCTGTCGAGCGAGCTGGAACTGCCCGCCGAAGCCGAGCGGATCCGGGCGGCGGTCCGAGCCGAGCTGGCCGAGATCGCGGCGATCGATGACGAGGACGACCAGCTCGTCGCGCTCGGCGACGGTGGCTGGAATCTCCCGCACCTGCCGCGGCCCTACGGCCGCTCGGCCTCGCCGCTCGAACAGGTGGTGATCGCGCAGGAGATCAAGACCTCCGGTATCCAGATGCCGCAGTTGCTGATGGGCACCTGGGCGGTCGGCGCGTTGGTTCCGCACGGTGACGAGCGGCAGAAACAGGAACTGGTCGTGCCGACACTGCGCGGCGAGCTGGTGTGGTGTCAGCTGTTCAGCGAGCCGGGCGCGGGTTCGGATCTGGCGAGCCTGACCACCAAAGCCATCAAGGTCGACGGTGGCTGGCGGGTGAGCGGACAGAAGATCTGGACCACGGTCGCGCAGTTCTCGGACTGGGCGATGCTGATCGCGCGCACCAGCCCCGACAAGCCCAAGCACGAAGGCATCACCTACTTCGTGCTCGACATGTCGAGCCCCGGGATCACGGTGCGCCCGCTGCGGGAGATGACCGGATCGGCACTGTTCAACGAGGTGTTCCTCGATGAGGTGTTCGTTCCCGACGAGAACGTGGTCGGGGCGGTCGACGACGGCTGGCATGTGGCCAGGACGACACTGGCCGGTGAGCGGGTGGCGCTGAGCCAGAAGATGGAGGCCTACGCCACCGATACCGACCTGCTGCGCTTCGCGATCGGCCGCGATCTCTCGCCGGTCGCGCGCTACCGGCTCGGCGAACTCATGGCCGAGAGCCGAGCGGTGGACGTGATCAGTTCACGGGTGGTGCTCAAGCAGCTGTCCGGCATCGACGTATCCACCACGTCCAGTGTCGGAAAGCTGTTGGGAATGGCGCTGGGACAAGCGATTTCGGAGTACATCGTCGCCGAACTCGGTGTCGCCGGCGTGGTGTCGGTGCCCGGTGAGCGCAGCGACCACGCGATGGAACAGCTGATCGCGGGCCGTGCCACCACCATCTACGGTGGCACCACCGAGGTCCAGCTCAATGTCATCGGTGAACGGATGCTCGGCCTGCCACGCGACGCCGCGGCACAGGGGTGAGCGCCCCGGGCGTCGGGCAAGCGCTCGGCGCCCGGGCGATCGCCGGCGCCCGTGCGCGGCCGGATCGGTGGAATCGCTGGACTACAGTTCGTCGTTGTATTCAGCACAGCGTGGTATTCAGCAGAGCGCCGAACCGGCATCTGCACCGCACGGACCCGGTGAAGGAGATGACGTGACCGCACAACGCACCGACGGCAGAGCCAGCCGCTGGGACCGTCACCGCGCCGACCGTCGCGAACTCATCCTCGCCGCCGCCCTCGCGGCCGTGCAGGCCCAAGGCGCCTCGGTCGGCGTCCAGGAGATCGCCGATCTGGCCGGCGTCCCACGCTCGGTGCTGTACCGCCTGTTCAAAGACCGCCAAGACCTCGATGAGCAGCTGCGCACCCGCATCATCGACGACCTGATGGCGGTACTCGCCCCCACCCTGAACCCCGAGGGCACCGTCACCGAGGCGATCGCGCGTTCCGTCGACGCCTACGTGGGCTGGATCGCGACCAATCCGCGCCTGCATTATTTCCTCGGCGCCGGATCCGGTGCCAGCAAGGATCACAACTCGCCGATCGTATCCGGGACCAAGATCGCCATCGCGGGTACCGTGCGCGAGGTGTTCGAAAGCGCGCTGCGGGCACAGTCCGCACCGGTGGCGGTCGCCGAACCGATGTCGTTCGGCCTGGTGAGCTTCGTCGACGGCAGTGTGAACCGGTGGTTGAGCCGGTCGATGCAGACGATGGATGCCGCGGAACTGTCGTCCTACCTGCAGATCGCCATCTGGGCGATCATCGACGCCAGTCTGCGCGGGGTCGGCGTCACGCTCGATCCGCGCACGTCGATCGCCGAACTGACGGCGCAAAATTAGATGTAACACGCAGTAGCGTCAACCCTTGTGTGGTACCGCTGGTACCACTAAACTGGGCAGTGGAACCGCACCGAGGAGACACCGATGACGCTGTCCAGCTACCACGAGGTCCTGCAGAGCCTGTCCGAAGGCTCGGTGACCAAACACTTCGATCCCTACGTCGACATCGACTGGGACTCGCCCGAGTTCGCCGTGCATTCCGACGATCCGCGCTGGATCCTGCCCGAGGTGGACCCGCTCGGCCGTCACCCCTGGTACAAAGCCCAGCCCGTCGAGAAGCGGATCGCGATGGGACTGTGGCGCCAAGCCTGCATCGCGAAGGTCGGCATCGACTTCGAACAGCTGCTCATCCGTGGGCTCATGCAGTACCTGCCGTCGGTGCCCAACGGTGATCCGGAATTCCGCTACATCACGCACGAGGCTGCCGAAGAGTGCAACCACACGATGATGTTCCAGGAGATGATCAATCGCATCGGCTATCGCGATGTGATCGGCATGGGCTCGGTCGATCGTAAGCTCACGTTGATCATCTGGCCGGCGGTGAAGTTCTTCCCCGGATTCTTCTTCGCCCTGGTGCTCGGTGGCGAGGAGCCGATCGATCACCTGCAGAAGGCGTTGCTGCGCAGCGGCACCGACCCACATCCGATGGTGCACCGGGTGATGGAGATCCACGTGGCCGAGGAGGCCCGGCACATCTCGTTCGCGCACGAATATCTTCGGATCAACGTGCCCACGATGAACGTCGTGTCGAAAACCGTCCTGTCCGTGGCCTTCCCGATCATCATGCGGGTAATGCTGGCGATGATCGCGACACCACCGAAGGAGTTCGCCGAGAAGTTCGGGATTCCGGGCGAGGTGATGCGAGACGCGTACTGGCGCAACGACCACTCGCGCCATATCAAGCGGGATGTGTTCACCGATGTCCGCGCGCTCGCGACCGACATCGGTCTGATGAATCCTGTCGCCAAGCGCGTCTGGCAGCTGCTCGGTATCGACGGACCGGTGTCGCGCTACCGCAGCGAGCCCGCGCGCAGGACCGCATGAGGGCCGAAAGCTGGTCCGCGCCCACGGCCGCCGTGCTCCCGGACAAGGATCCATTCTTCGCGCCGAGGCCCGGGTTCGAGACCCTTGCCGAGGGCACGATCCTGCGTTCGCGGCCGGTCGAGCTCGCCGCGTTCGGTGTGATCGGCATGAAGGTGCGGGCCTGGCAGCTGCTGTATCGCACGACCGATCTCCACGGCATGCCCGAGGCGTCCGTCACCACCGTGGTGACGCCGAGGGGCGGTGTCGCGCCCGGTGCCCCACTGCTGTCGTTCCAGTGCGCGATCGACGCCATCTCGCCACGGTCGTTTCCGTCCTACGCGTTGCGGCGCGGCTCTCGCGCCGTCGGTACCTTCGTGCACGTCGAACAGCTGTGCTTCGCCGATGCGCTGGCCAGGGGTTGGGCGATCTCGATTCCGGATCACGAAGGCATGCTCGGCGCGTGGGGAGCGCCGCGTGAACCGGGCTACCGCGCACTCGACGGCATCCGCGCGGCCCTGGCCTTCGAGCCCGGCGGTCTCGACCCGCAGGCACAGGTCGGGCTGTGGGGGTACTCGGGCGGCGGGCTGGCCACGGCATGGGCCGCGGAGATGGCGCCGACCTACGCGCCGGAGCTCGACATCGCAGGCGCCGTGCTCGGCTCCCCGGTGGGCGATCTGGTCTCGACCTTCCATCGCCTCAACGGCGGGCTGCACGCGGGCTTGCCGACCCTCGTCGTCGCCGCGCTGCGCCGGGTGTATCCGGCGTTCGAGGAACTCGTCGCCACCCATTTCAGCGACGAGGGTCGCGCGGTACTCGACAAGGCCGCCGAGTCGACGACCGCCGCCGCGGTGCTGCGGTTGGCCCGCTACAACGTCGACCGGCACAGCGGCACCCCGATCGCCGAGTTGCTCGCCATGGAAGCGATGCTGGCCGTCTTCGCCGATCTCACGCTGGGGGACCGGGCGCCCTCGGTGCCGCTGCTGGTGGTGCAAGCCGTGCACGACCAGATCATCGCGGTGGACGATATCGACGCGCTGGTACAGCGCTACCGCGAGCAGGGCGCGCACGTGACCTACCTGCGTGATCGGGCGAGCGAGCACATCTCGCTGCTGCCGCTGTCGACGCCGCTGAGCCTGAACTGGCTCGACGACCGATTCACCGGCGTCGCGGTGACACCGTCGCAGACCCGGACGGTGCGCAGCGTGCTCGCGCTGCCCGCGGGCCGTCGGGGGTTCGGCGCCCTCGCGCGGGTCGTGCTCCGGGTCCTCTTCGGGTGGCCCATCACGGCCTCGTCGGCCGGTCACGGCAGGGAGCGCACAGTGAACAAGGCTCGTCACGCAGCCTGAAGCAACAACTTACTCACTGGTAAGATAAGAAATAGTGGGTCTGCCGGCAGGCAGTAACTGGTGAGGTAAGGGGTTTACCGATGGGGATCGTTGCCGATCTGCCGCGCGCGGTGCGCAATGTGTGGTCGGTGTCGTTCGGCGGTGGACTCGAGTCCTACCGCCCCGCACCGTCGACGACGGTGTACGACGGCGCACACCGGCACCTGAAGCGCTACGACCGCACCACGCGGGCGAAGGGCAATCCGGTGCTGCTGGTGCCGCCGCTCGCGGTGACCACCGCCTGCTTCGACCTGCGGCCCGGGCAGAGTCTGGTGCGCTTCCTGCTCGACCAGGGCAGGCAGCCCTACGTCATCGACTACGGCGAATTCGGTTACGCCGACCGCGATCTCGGCCTCGAGGACTGGACCGAGGACATCCTGCCCGAGGCGATCGCGCGGGTCAGTGCGGAACACGACGGCCGTGGCGTCGACATCATCGGCTGGTCGCTGGGTGGTGTGCTCGCGCTGCTGACCGCGGCCGCCCACGCCGACCTGCCGATCGCCTCCATCACCTGCCTGGCCGCGCCGATCGACCAGGCCCGCACCGCGTTCCTGATCCCGCTGCGCTTGGTCGCCAAGGTCACCGGTGGTCGCGAGATGGCCGTGGCGACCAAGGTGATGGGCGGCATCCCGCAGGAATTCGTGCGGCTCGGCTTCCGGATCCAGGCCTTCGACCGCGAGCTCGCCAAACCGATGTTCCTGGCCCGCAACGCCTTCGACACCGAAGCGCTGGCCAGGATGGAGGCCACCGACCGGTTCATGGCCACCATGCCCGGCTACCCGGGCCGCTCGTACTGGCAGATCTATCGCAGCCTGGTGCTGCGCAACGAACTCGCCGGCGGGTCGATCCGACTGCGCTCGGATCTGGTGATCGAACTGTCGAAGGTCACCTGCCGGGTGTTGCTGGCGGGCAGCCCCAGCGACGTGGTGGTGCCCGCCGCCTCGGTGCGCCGCGGCCTCGATGTCCTGCCCAACGCCGCCGAGGTGGAGTTCGTGGAGGTCAGCGGCGGACACCTCGGACTGGTTTCCGCCGCCGACACCACCTGGCCCGCGATCGAGGAGTTCCTCGGCCGCTGACCCGCGCCCACATCTGTGCCCGCGGAATTTCGGCCGCTCCACCAAACCGCGGGCCGGTGCAGTCCGAACCTCTCTTCATGCCTCACGTCCGCCGTGGGGTGACCCGCACTGATTCGAGCAGTAGACGAGAGGTTCGCGCTGGTGAGAAGAACACGTCGATCGATCCGTACGGCCGCGGTAAGCGCCGCGCTGGTGGGCGCGCTGGCCTCGGCCGCGCTGTCGCCGAGCGTCGCTGTCGCCCAACCCGAGACGGCCGGGGTGGTCTCGGCAGTCGATATCGACAGCAGACGCCAGCTGGTGACCGTCTTCTCGCCCGCGATGGACAAGCCGATTCCGGTGCAGGTGATCCGAGCCGCCGATACCGAGAACCCGCGGCCGACGATGTATCTGCTCAACGGTTCCCAGGGCGGCCCGAATCAGAGCGGCTGGGACGCGCAGACCGACGCCGTGAGTTTCCTGCGTGACAAAGACGTCAACGTCGTGACCCCGGTCGGCGGCGCCAGCTCCTACTACACCGACTGGGTGCGCGACGACGCGGTGCTCGGCCGCAACAAATGGCAGACGTTCCTCAACGAGGAGTTGCCGTCGGTGATCGAGGGGTTCCTCCGGGCCGACGGCAATCGCGCCGTGGTCGGTGTGTCGATGAGCGGCACCTCGGTGCTGAACCTCGCGATCGCCAAGCCCGGCTTCTGGAACAGCGTGGCGTCCTTCAGCGGTTGCGCGCAGACCTCGGACCCCATCGGCCAGGAATTCGTCCGGATCACGGTCGAGAACTGGGGTGGCGGGCAGAGCATCGAGAACATGTGGGGCCCACGCAACGGTCCCCTGTGGCGTGCCAATGATCCGCTCGTCAACGCCGAAGGGCTGCGCGGCACCGAGGTCTATCTGAGCACCGGCACCGGGATCCCCGGCGCACCCCACGACACGCCGGCGGACGCGCGTGTCCAGGACGGCAGGATCCCGCTCCCGGTCCAGCTCGCCTTCGGCGGCCCCATCGAGGCGGCAGTGCACTTCTGCACCGTCAACCTCGCCAACCGGCTGCGCGAGTTGAACATTCCGGTCACGCTGGACGAACGCCCTGTCGGCACACACTCCTGGGGATACTGGGAGGACGACCTCCGCTCGTCGTGGCCCTTCCTGGCGCAGTCGGTGGGCAGCCGGACGAACTGAGCGCCCGGCGTCACCGAGCATCGCGAACCATCGATAGCCCAGCGCGGCAACGGATCCCGATGACCTGTTCCAGGGTCATCGGGACCACCTTCGTCACGGCGACGGGGTATCAGGCCTTCGTGGCGACTACCAGCACGTTCTTGCCGAACAGCTTGCCGGTGACGGCCTGCAGGAGCTTGCTGAGCGGGAACACCACGCGGTCGTAGAGCTTCAGCGCTCGTGTGTTGATCGTGCCGTCGTCGCTGCCGGCGAACTTGTAGGCCAGGGTGGCGAAGAAGCCGATCGGGTCGCAGTAGCGCGACTCCACGATCTCCAGACCCGCGTTACGGAGAATGCGGTTGAGCTGAGTTCGGCGATAACGCCGATAGTGCCCGACTTTGGTGTCCATCGAGGTGAACAGCACCTCGAGCGCGGGCACATAGATCACCAGCGTCCCCCCGGGCCGCAACAGCGAGGTCAGGTGTTCGGACGCTTCCTGGTCGTTCTTGATGTGCTCGAAAACGTTGAAAGAATAGATCAGACCGTACATTTCGGCCTCGGACGGCTCGGCCTCGCAATCGACGACCTTGTAGCCTTTCGACAGCAGCAGCTTCTGCAGCTCGGCGTCGGGTTCGAGACAATCCGGGATGATCTGCCGCTCGGCCAGCATATCGGCGTAGGTGCCCCGACCGGCACCGAAGTCCAGTATGCGCAGGTCCGGCGACGTGACATGTTTATCTACGCAGTCGATCAGAAATTTGTTGTAATTGACCGCTTCGGTCATCGCCTCCAGGTTGTCACACCCGGTGTACGCGAATTCACTGCTGGTCACGCTTGATCCCCTCAATGCATCGATGGGCGGCAATGGCGGTCAGCGTAGTCCGACTACATTGCGGTGCCACGACATCGGGCAACATTGTCCGCGCCTCGGTCGGCGTCAGCGGCGGGGCGGCCGTGGCGAGAGAGGCCGGAAGGGGTGAGCGGTTGCGGGTTCGGGGGGCCCCGGCCGGGGGGGGCGCCCCCGGGGGCCCCCCAAAGGGTTGGGCCGAAAC